>DATISF010000040.1:0-103603 GCA_035468985.1 Thermoanaerobaculia bacterium | reverse complement strand
CTTCGTCGCGCTTCGCCGACTCAGGATGACGTGAACATCCAGGGGCAGTGGCCACTGGGGAATCCTTGCGCAAGTCGTCGTTCACGTCATCCTGAGCCGCGAAGACGGCGAAGGATCTCGAAATGGCACGCGTTTTCGCATCCTGAGATCCTTCGTCGCGCTTCGCCGACTCAGGATGACGTGAACATCCAGGTGCAGATGGCCACGGCAACGAGGGCGGCCAAGACGATCGCCGACGATCGCTGCGCTCGCGGCCGGTGCAATCATTGCCCTGCTGACCAGGAACGGACGAAGCGTGCCGGCATGACGGTTGCGGAATCGCTGCGCAAGTCGTTGTTCACGTCATCCTGAGCCGCGAAGACGGCGAAGGATCTCGAAATGGGAGGCGTTTTCGCATCCTGAGATCCTTCGTCGCGCTTCGCCGGCTCAGGATGACGGTTGGCTAGTCCTTCGAGACCCGGCGATGACGCTTGGTGGTCGTCTTCGTGGTCGTTGTCGGAGTGGTGGTCTGCTCCTCGGTCGTGGTGGAGCTGCTCATGCTGCCGCTCGTTTCGGGGACCAGCGGCGTAGTGGTGACGGTGGTCGTCGTCACTTCGGTGGTCGCCGTCGGCTGCGTGATCGTCGACTCGGCCACACTCACGGTGCTGGACGGCTTGGTGGGAATGTTGTTCACGTTCGTGTTCGTGCCGACCGTGCTCGCGTTGCCGCTGCCGGGCGCCGCGCTGCTCGTGTAGACGTTGCCGGAGTTGTCGACTTTTGCGGGTCCCGGGATGACGCCCGCCTGTGCCGCGTGATCGGTCGTGATCGTTCCCGTGTCGCTCGTCGATGACGTGTTGGCCACGCTGTTGTGGTGGGCGCAGCCGCCCGCCAGGATGAACGCCAGGAGCCCCGCGGCCACGGTGCTCGTTCGCAAGAATTTCATGCTCGCTCCTTTTTTCGGCCGGCTCGCGCCGGCTCGCGCATTCGGTCCCAGCAATGAGCTTGCCGTCTCGCGTAAAGTGAGCTTTATGGCCGAGAACGTCTTATCGCCATCCGAGCTCATCCGTCGCGTCAATCTCGATCTCTATCGCTACAACGATGTGGCGATCGAGGGCGAGGTGACCAATTACTCGAAGTCCGGTCCAGGACATCAGTATTTTTCGTTAAAAGATCATCGCTCACAAATTCGCATCGTATTGTTCGCGACGAACGCGCGGTTTCTCCGCTTCCGGATCGAGAACGGTCTGCAGCTGATCGTGCGCGGGCGGCTGACGATCTACGAGCAGAAAGGCGAGTTTCAGTTGAACGCGGTGGCGGCGGAGCCGGCTGGACTCGGCGCGCTGCAGCTCGCATTCGAGCAGTTGAAGAAGCGGCTGGCCGATGAGGGGTTGTTCGATGCGGCGCGGAAGAAGCCGATTCCGATGCTGCCCCAGCGCATCGCCGTGGTCACGAGCCCGCAGGGCGCGGCGATCCGCGACATCTTGAACGTGCTCGGGCGCCGCTTCGATGGACTGTCACTGCAGATCTATCCGGTGCGCGTCCAGGGAACCGGAGCCGCGCGGGAGATCGCAACGGCCATCCGCCATCTGTCGCGCTGGGACATGCACGACGTGCTGCTGATCTGCCGCGGCGGAGGCTCGCTCGAAGATCTGTGGCCGTTCAACGAGGAACCGGTCGCGCGCGCGATCGCGGAGTGTACGATCCCGACGATCTCCGGAGTCGGTCACGAGACGGACTTCACGATCGCCGATCTCGTCGCCGATCTACGCGCGCCCACGCCATCGGCCGCCGCGGAGATCGTGGTGCGAGCCAAGAGCGAGATCTGCGACCAGGTGGACAACTCCGTGCGGCGCATGCGCCACAGAATCGAATCGCGCATCGCCATCAGCCGGAATCTGCTGGAACGAAGGCGCGTCGCCCTCTACCGGATGCTCGACACGCGCGCCCGCGTGCTGCGAAGACGTCTCGAAGCCGGCGACAGGACGCTGGCGCGCTTCCCTCAAACGGTCGAGGCGCAGCGCAGCCGGCTGCAATCGATCGTGGCGCACCTCAATGCCGTATCGCCTCTCTCGGTCCTTTCGCGCGGTTACGCGATCGCGTTCTCGCGCGTGAAGAACCGCCGCAGGCCGATTCTCGATTCCGCGGGGGTCCATGTCGGCGAACACGTCGAGGTACAGCTCAAGAAGGGAGCGCTCGCGTGCACGGTCGACGCGAAGACCCTCGGCATCGAGAGCGTCTGGCCGGAGATCAGAACGAGCGGCGCAGAGACACCCGGAACGAACGAGCCGGCATGAGGTAGTACTGCGCGTCTCCGAGCTCGCTCTCCGCGATCGGATCGCGCCGGTTCGTCAGGTTGCGCCCGTCGATGCGCAGGTCCGCCCATTTCGTTCGCATGCCGAATCCGGCCTCCACCGTGGTGAATCCGCCCGCCAGCGCCGTGTTTCGCTTGTTCAGGAATCGCCAGCCGGTGTAGCCCGCCATCAGCGACGCCGTGATGCGTCCGTCTCCGAACGTTGCGCCGGCAGTGGCGAGGTCGCGCGGCGACATCTCGAACCGCCTGCCGCGGAGTTGCGTCGGCACGCCGTCGAAGTCCTGGACGTAATCGCGAAATCGAGCATCGTGATGGCTGTAGGAGCCGTTCACACGAAGCCGCGGGCTCAGTTTCACATTCGCCTCGACCTCGGCGCCGCGAAAACGCTGCTTGCCGCCATTTGCAAGTGAAGGCTGGCCGCCGACTTCCTGGGCCACGACGAGATTGTTCATGTTCATCGTGAACGCAGTCGCCTGCCAGAACAGGCGCCGGTTCTGCCGCTTGATGCCGATTTCGTAACTGGCGGACGTCTCGGGACGGAGAATGGCGTCCTCATCATCGGGTCCGAAGTCGACCACCGCCGGCTTGAACGTGTTCCGGTAGTCGGCAAACAGCCACGTGTCGTTCGCGAGCATGCGGCTCACGCCGGCGAGTCCGCTGGGACGTGTATTCGTCTCGGAGCTCGCTCCTTTCCGCTCGCGCGTATGGTTGAGTCGCAATCCGGTGTCGATGCGCCATGCCGGCGCCGGCGTCCATTCCGACTGCGCGTAGGCGGAGAGGAAATTCCGGCGATCGTGCAGATCGATTCCTGACTCCACGGGGTCGACGACGTCGAGGCGTTCGAACGAGTAATCGAATGTCGAGCTCTCCGCGGTTGCATTGCCGCCGAGGTAATCGATGCCGGCGAGGATGCGGAAGGCGGCTGAGGGTGCACGGACCAGATGTGAATCGAGATACGCATCGAGGATCCGGCGCGACTGATCGAAGCCTGTTCCGCTCCGTGCGTCGAGGTCCTCGATGAAGCCGCGCAGCGTGTCGATGCTCGAATGTGTCAGCGCCAGAGTGGTCGTCCACGTTCCGCCGAACAGCGGGCGGTCATACGACGCGGAGCCGTGAAAGCGGGTCTCGTCAATGTGCGCGTCGAGCGGGTTCACATTCGTGTCGATCGCAAAGCGCGAGCTGAGAGACGCGCCCTCCCGCGGATGGGGGCTGGCCGGATCCTGCTGCAGCCGCAGCGCGTCAGCATCGAAGCGCCAGAGACCGCTCCCGGTCTGCTTCTGGCCGTGCCAGCCGAACCGTCCGCGATCGAATCCCGTGCGATCGGCGCGGAACCGTTCGCGATCGATATCGGCGGTGAGTCCGCTGGCGTTGGCCGAGATGCCGGCACTGCCGTAGCTTCCGGCATGCACTTCGGCGTCGCGCTGCGCATCGCGCCGGTGAATGATGTGAATGACTCCGGAGAACGCCGTCGCGCCGTACACGACGGGAGCAGAGCCGCGGACAATTTCGATCCGCTCCACGTCGTCGATGTCGATCGCCTCGGTCTGCGGCATGAACGCGCCACCCGAAGGCACTCCGTCGACGATCAGCAGAAAGGCGTCGGCCTCACGAAGCCCCCAGATCTCGGGAATGCTCCCCGCGGGACCGCCGTCGCCTCCCGGCGCGATCGACACACCGCCGGCGAGTGCCAGCGCGCTCCGCAGATCGCGCGCGCCCGTTCGATCCAGATCTTCGCGGCTGATGACGGTGACGCTGCCCGGAACCTGCAGCACGGTTTCTTCAATCTTCGTCGCGGTGACTTCGATGTAATCGCTGGACTGCGCGTAGGCAGCCAGGGCGGAAAACGCCGCGAACAGGGCAACAAGGACTCTCATGCGCGGGGCAAATATAGCGTGCTATAAGGTCGCCGTGGCGGTCCGGCGAGGAAACGAATTTGAGAAAGCTTTCAAGGACCTGGAGGCCATCGTCCAGCGCCTGGAAAGCGAGGAGCTGCCGCTCGACGAGTCCCTCCGGCTCTTCGAGCAGGGCATCAGCCTTTCCCGCTTCTGTCATCAGCGCCTCGAAGAGGTGGAGAAGAAGATCGAGCTGATCCTGGCCGACGCGAAAGGGCAGCCACGGACTGAGCCGTTCGAGATGGGCGAAGCAGCGGATGATGAATCCGAAGACGATGACGATCGGTGAGTACCTGCGCGACCGGCGCGCCCTCGTCGACCGCGCCATCGATCAGAACCTTCCCTCTGCCGCCACCGAGCCTCCCGTCATCCACGAAGCGATGCGGTACGCCGTGCTGGGCGGGGGCAAGCGCATCCGCCCGATCCTCGCCATCGCCGCGGCGGAGGCGCTTGCCGCGCCGCTCGAGCCGCTCCTGGTGGCGTTCGCGGCGCTGGAGCTGATTCACACCTATTCGCTCGTTCACGACGACCTTCCGGCACTGGACGATGACGATCTGCGGCGCGGCCGCAAGACGACGCACGTGGTGTTCGGCGAGGCGATGGGGATTCTGACCGGCGATGCCCTGCTGACCGAAGCGTTCTCGTGGCTGTCGCGGCCGATTGCCGGCGTCGCGGCCGACCGGCAGCTGCGCGCGATCGCGACGGTGGCGCAGGCGGCCGACTCGACGGGGATGATCGGCGGGCAGGTGGCGGATCTGGAGGCCAGTGGTGTGGAGGGCGGTTCCTCGACCGGCCGGCCGGCCGAGAGACCGGCCTCCACACTTGATCACCTTCGTTTCATTCACCGCAACAAGACCGGCAAGCTGATCACGGCATCGGTCCTGCTCGGCGGAATCCTTGGAGGCGCGTCCGAGGAGAAGCTCGTCCGCCTCGCGCATTACGGCAGCGCGCTCGGGCTGGCGTTCCAGATCGTCGACGATCTGCTCGATCAGGAGGAGTCATCGGAAGCCCTCGGCAAGACGGCGGGGAAGGATCTGGCACAGGGAAAGCTGACCTACCCGGCGCTGGTCGGGGCGGCGGCGGCGCGTGCCGAGATCGCCGCTCTGCTCGCCACCGCTCGGGAGAACGCTGATATGATCGCCGGTCCTGTGAACTATCTCGCGGAGATCGCACGTTTTATCTGCGAACGCCGCTCCTAGATATGACCCGAATCCTCGACAACATCCATACGCCTTTCGACCTCCGCAAGCTCGATCGCAAGCAGTTGCCGCAGGTTGCCGCGGAGATCCGGGAGACGATCATCGACGTCGTCTCGCGTGTTGGCGGCCACTTCGGCGGAAACCTCGGCATCGTCGAGCTGACGCTCGCGCTGCACTACGTCTTCAACACGCCCCGCGACCAGATCGTCTTCGACACAGGCCATCAGAGCTATCCGCACAAGCTGATCACCGGCCGGCGCGAGCGATTCCACACGATCCGCCAGCACGACGGGATTTCCGGCTTCTGCAAGCGCGAGGAATCGGAGTACGACGTCTTCAACGCCGGGCATGCATCGACCTCGATCTCGGCGGCGCTCGGGATTGCCGTGGCGCGCGACTTCCGCAACGAGGACTACAACGTCGTCGCGGTCATCGGCGACGGTGCGCTGTCGGGCGGACTGGCGCTCGAGGGTCTCAATCAGGCGGGACACCTCAAACGCAAGCTGATGATCGTGCTCAACGACAACGACATGTCGATCTCGACGAACGTCGGGGCCATGTCGGGCTACCTGAACTCGATCATCAAGGGCCAGCGCTACAACCAGGCCAAGGAGCTGGCCAAGGGCGTGATGGACCGCATTCCGCTGATCGGCGGAAAACTGCACGGTCTCGCGTCCGACATGGAGCAGCTGTTCAAGCACATGATCGTTCCCGGCACCCTCTTCGAGGAGCTGGGCTTCAAGTACCTCGGACCGTATGACGGACACGACCTCGAGGCGCTGATCGACATCTTCGAAGAGAACAAGAACTACGACGGTCCCATCCTGATCCACGTCATCACGAAGAAGGGAAAGGGCTACACACCGGCCGAGGACAAACCGATCTGGTCGCATGGCGTGACGCCATTCGACATCGAATCCGGCGTGGTGAAGAAGTCCGACAAGCCGGCCCCGCCGTCGTACACCGCCGTATTCGCCGACGCGCTCACCGAGCTGTTGAGGCAGGATCCGAAGATCGTCGCGCTCACCGCGGCGATGCCGGAGGGCACCGGCCTCGACAAGGTTGCCAAGGTCTTTCCCGAGCGCGTGTTCGATGTCGGAATCGCCGAGGAGCACGCGGTGACGTTCAGCGGCGGAATGGCGACGCAGGGCATGAAACCGATCGCCGCGATCTACTCGACGTTCCTGCAGCGGGCGTTCGATCAGGTCTTCCACGACGTTGCGATCATGGATCTGCCCGTTGTGTTTGCGCTCGACCGCGCCGGAATCGCGGGCCAGGACGGGCCGACGCACCACGGCATCTACGACATGGCCTACCTCCGCCTTTTCCCGAACATGATCTGTATGGCGCCCAAAGACGAGAACGAGCTGCGGCACATGCTGAAGACAGCGTTCGAGACGGGGCATCCGACGTCGCTGCGCTATCCGCGCGGCAACGGGATCGGCGTGGCGATCGATCCGGAGCTGAAGTCGCTTCCGGTCGGCAAGGGTGAAGTCATGCGTGAGGGCTCGGACGCCGCGATCTTCGCCATCGGCAATGAGGTCTGGCAGGCCGTGCATGCGTCCGAGTCACTCGCTTCTCATGGCATCAAGGTCGCGGTCATCAACGCGCGCTTCATCAAACCGCTCGACGACGAGTTGATCAGGCGCTTCTGCAAACCGGGCGCGAGCGTCATCACGGTCGAGGAAGGCTCGCTTGCCGGCGGATTCGGATCGGCGCTGATGGAGCGCGTCCAGCAGCTCGGGATCGAGGGCGTGAAGTTCCACCGCATCGGCATTCCCGACGAGTACGTGCACCACGGTGCGCAGGATGTGCTCCGAGCGCAATACGACCTGCACGCCGACGGCATCGCCCGGCGCGTGCGGGAGTTCGTGGCCGGGATTCGTCAGGCGGAAGTGCTGCCGATCGCCGTCGGCAACGGCCGCGCGTAATGGGGTCAGAGCTTCGTTTCGCCCGACTTTCTACTCCCGATAGAAAAACGGGCGAAACGAAGCTCTGACCCCATGAAGCAACGGCTCGATGCCGCGCTCGCCGAGCGCGGTCTGGTCGAATCACGATCCAAGGCGCAGGCGCTGATCATGGCGCGGCGCGTCATGGTCAACGAGCAGTACGTCGACAAGCCTGGAGCACAGGTCGCCGCCGATGACGAGCTGCGCGTCGTCGAGCTGGAGCATCCGTGGGTCGGGCGCGGTGGGATGAAACTCGCCCATGCGCTGCGTGAGTTCGGGATCGACGTCGCCGGAAAGACGTGCGCGGACATCGGCGCGTCCACCGGTGGCTTCACCGACGTCCTGCTGAAGAATGGAGCACGGAAGGTTTACGCGATCGACGTCGGCTACGGGCAACTCGATCAGTCGCTGCGCAACGACGCACGCGTTGAGAATCGCGAGAAGGTGAATGCCCGTTTCCTGAGCGCGGTCGATTTTGATGAACGCATCGACTTCGTGTCGATCGACGTTTCGTTCATCTCGCTGAAGCTGATCCTGCCGGCCGTGGCGACGTTCCTGCGCGGAACGCTCGTCGCGCTGATCAAGCCGCAGTTCGAGGTCGGCAAGGCCGATGTCGGCAAGGGCGGAATCGTGCGCAACGAGGAAAAGCGCCGCGCGGCGGTCGACGGCATCGTGGCGTTCGCGCGCGAGAACGGATTCGAAGTCCAGGGAGTGATCGAGAGTCCGGTCAAAGGCGCTGAGGGGAACGTCGAGTATCTGATGGTCGCCGCTATGGGTGGTACGCCCTGATCGTGTCCGAGTAGGCGTCGTACGCCTTCTTTGTCGCCAGCAGAGACGTCAGAAGCCCGTAGCTCGCGAACTGGTCTGAGCCGGAGTCGAACAGCTGCAACCAGAACACTTTTCGCGCGCCGAGGCTCACGAGATACGTCGGGATCTCACGCGCGTAGGCGGCCTGGCCGGCCTCGCCATCGAAGTACGGAGCGATCTTCTGCGCCGCCGGATCACTCGGATAACCGACGGCAGTGACCCAGATCGGGCGCAGGCCGGCTCCTCCGAATGCGAGCTGCGATTTCGTGAAATTCATCTGACGGATGGCATCAGTCCGCGAGCCCGTCACATGGATTGCCATGACGTCGAAGGAGTCGCCGCCCGGGTTGTCGGGATCGGTGAGCACGTTGAACACGAAGTTCGGATCCGCCGAAGACGTCAGCGCGAGGCCTCCGAAAAGGACGACCGCATTGGGATCGGCGCGCTTCACGGCATCGGATGCGACAGAAAGAAGTCGCGCGTACTGTGCCGCCGTACCGCACCAGAATCCGCTGCACGGCCCGTCCGGAGTCGTCGGGCCGAGATCGGGCTCGTTCCAGATCTCCCAGTGGTGGATCGAGCTCTTGAACAGCGTGACGGTCGTGAAGATGTAGCGCGACCAGGCGTCGTAGTCGGCGGGCGGATAGTGCTCGCGCTGCGTGGCGTTCGTGACGCTCGCGGGCGCGGTCGTGTTCCACGGCGTCGCATAGCCAAGGCGGCCGACGAGGCGAATGCCGCTGTCAGCCGCGCGCGCGACGATCTGGGTGTACGCGCTGTAGTCGGCCTGCCCGGCAGACGGCTGAATGCGCGACCAGGTGAACTCGATGTGCGCCCACTGGATACCGGCGTTGTGCGCGAGATCGAGCGCGCGAACGCTCTGTGACGCCGCCACGGCGCTGTTGTTGATGACGACGCCAAACGGCGAATCGGATCCGCCGCGTCCCACGATGCGGCGACGGCTCGCTGCTTCGGCCGGTCCGATCGAGAGCGCAACTGCGAGCAGCAGCGCCACGGTGCGCATGGCGCTAGTTTACCGGCCGCAGGGCCAGATACTCGTGAAGACCGTCACGCCACGACTCGGGACGTACTCCGGTGAGCCGCTCGTAACGTTCTGAAGACAAAACCGAATACGCAGGACGCGCGGCCGGACGGGGGAACTCGGCCGTGCTGACGGGGACCACGGTCGTCGTGGCGCCGAGGCCTTCGACGATGGCGCGGGCGAAGTCGTACCACGTGCATTCGTCATCATCCGCGTAGTGAACGATGCCGCGCGCGCCGTCGTTCAGCGCCAGGCGGATGATCGCGTGCGCGAGATGCGGCGCGTAGGTGGGCCGGCCCCGCTGATCGTTCACCACCCGCAGCGGATCGGTCCCCTTCTTCACCTGATTGCGAATGGCCTCGACGAAGTTGTGGCCATGCACGCCGAACAACCACGCCGATCGCAGGACGAGATGTTTCTTCGCCTCCTCTGCCGCGAGCTCGCCGATCAGTTTCGATCGCCCGTATGCCGACAGCGGCGCCGGCTTGTCGTTCACTTCATACGGCGAGCGCTTGGTTCCATCGAACACGAAATCGGTGGAGAGCTGAATCAGCAGCGCACCCGTTTCGTTCGCCGCGTCGGCGAGGAATTCGACCGCCGAACCGTTGATCGCGTTGGACAGCGCTTCGTTCTCTTCGGCGGCGTCGACGTTGGTGTACGCGGCGCAGTTGACGATGATCGAAGGGCGGACGTCGCGGACGACGCCGTGCACCGCATCGCGCTGCGCGATGTCGAGATCCGCCTTCGCCATGCTGACGACGTCCTCGCCGCGCGCGTCGAGCTCTTCGCAGAGATCGGTCGCGACCATCCCGCCGCCACCCGTGACCAGCCACCGCCGATTCATCAGGTCGAGTATGTGTCTCCGTCCGTCTTCATGCGCACTTTGATGCGTTCGGGCGAGCGCGCCGCGATCAGCTGCAGCGCCATGAAGGCATACAGAATCCGCGCGTTCATTCCCGCCTGCAGCGGAGGAGTGTTGATCAGATCGTAAAGCGTGCGTTTGCCGTCGACGGAATCGAGCAGCCGCCGTTCATCGTCGTCGAGCAGCAACTCTTCCAGAGCTTTCTCGCTTCTCTGCAAAACCGTCGACTTCGTGCCGAGGCGTGCCACGAGCCCCTTCGCGTCGGGCATCCGGCGGACACCCTGAAGCAATGCCTGCGGGATGGCGATGTCCGTTTTGATGAACTCCTGCTGCTTGTGCCGGCCCGGTCGAAAGACAACCTGGCCGCCGTCCCACGCCAGGACCGACCACACCAGCTCGAGGATCTGCTCGCGCAGCGCGTTGGCGAGCGTGTCGGTGTCGATGACGTTCATCTCCGTGAGGATCGTGCCCTGGCGCTTTCCGGTGTTGACGAGCCGCCGCACGCTCTCGTCGTACTGCTCGCGGGTGATTTTCCCCTCGCGAAGGAGCTTGTCGCCGAGCGAGTCACGGACCTGATTCGATGTGGCGAAGGTGATGTGGCCGTGCTCGAGGAAGATCTCTTTCGTCTCGCCGCCGCGGCGGCACTCCAGCGAACCGGGCGCCTTGTGGCGATGGATGGTGACGAGGATCTCGGGCAGCGGAGTCTGGGCGACGTCCGTCTGGTAGACGGAACCCGACGACTCCGGTTGCTCGGTCTTGGGGGGCATCGACTCCGCTATGAGTTGAGAGAAGACCGATTCTTATCGTCGACCGTCTTGTTCGCCTCGTTCTTGCCTTTGCTGAGGCCCTCGCGGAAGTTGGAAATGCCTTCGCCGAGACCGCGGCCGAGCTGGGGGAGCTTGCCCGCGCCGAAGATGACGATGACGATGACGAGAATCAGAATCAGTTCAGGGACACCCAGACCGAACATGAAGCCTCCGAAGTGCAGCTAAGCCTACAACAGGAGGGGGTGAATCAATAGTTCCTTGTTGCGGTTAGTTGTTGCTGATACAAGCATCTAGCGCGAATGATCGACCTCTCCGGACTCAACAAACAGCAGCTCGAAGCGGTCACCCATGCCGGCGGTCCCCTCCTGGTCCTGGCCGGCGCCGGGTCGGGCAAGACTCGGGTGATCACCTACCGGCTGGCCTGGCTCATCAGTGAGCACAGCGTCCATCCGACTCGAATCCTTGCGGTTACGTTTACGAACAAGGCCGCCAACGAGATGCTCAGCCGCGTCGAGCGCCTCGTTCCGAGCATCGGCGCACGGCCGTGGATCGGCACATTTCACTCCACCTCGCTGCGCATGCTTCGCCGCTACGCCGACCGCCTCGGATACACGAAATCGTTTGCGATCTATGACACGGCCGACCAGCTGACGTTGATCCGCCGGTCGATGCGCGAGCTGAACGTCAACGACGAGGCGTTCCCGCCGCGCGCGGTTCTGACCCGGATCTCCAATGCGAAGAACGAGCTGATCGGCCCGGTGGAGTATGAGAAGACGAATCTCGACTTCTTCGGAGCGCGGGTCGCGGAGATCTACCGCTTGTATCAGAAACGGCTTCGCGAGTACGACGCGATGGATTTCGACGACCTCATCGGCAAGTACGTCGAGCTGCTGGAAAAACACGAGGACGTGCGCAACGAGCTGCACGAGCGCTTTCAACACCTGCTGATCGACGAATATCAAGATACAAATCGAGCACAGTATGTACTCATCAAATTACTAGCTGGTAAAGAAGGCAACATCGTTGCCGTCGGAGACGAGGACCAGTCGATCTACCGCTTCCGCGGCGCGGACATCAACAACATCCTGAATTTCGAGCAGGACTTTCCGGGCGCGAAGATCGTCAAGCTGGAGCAGAACTACCGCTCCACCGGCAACATCCTCGATGCCGCCACAGGAGTGGTGTCGCAAAACGTGGCCCGCAAGGGCAAAACGCTCTTCACTGACTCCGGCAGCGGCGACCCGGTGCGCATCGTGACCGCGAGCAACGACCGCGAGGAGGCGCAGTTCGTCATCGAGAAGATCAACTCGATGCGTGGCCAACTGAAGCTCTCCGATTTCGCGGTGCTCTTCCGCATGAACGCGCAGTCGCGGCAGTTTGAAGAAGAGCTTCTGCGCGCGAACATGCCGTATTCCGTGGTCGGCGGCGTGAAGTTCTACGAGCGCGCGGAGATCAAGGACGTGCTCTCGTACTTGCGGCTGGCGATCCGACCGCACGATACGCCGTTGATCGAGCGGGTGATCAACGTCCCGTCCCGCGGAATCGGCGACACGACGGTCGCGGCGCTGACCGAGAAAGCGAACGAGCAGAACGCGTCGCTCTGGAGCGTGATCGAGGGCGACCTGGCCTTTCTCACACCTCGCGCAAGAAAGTCCGTGCTCGAATTTCGCGAGATCATTCACGACCTGCAGCGCGCGTCGACGAATCCGATTCCCGATCTCTACGACTACGTTCTTCTGCGCACCGGGTACCGGCGCATGCTCGCCGAGTCGCGGGACATCCAGGACGAGACGCGTCTGCAGAACATCGAGGAGTTGCTCAACTCCGCACGCGAATTCACCGAGGGCAATCCATCGGCGACGCTGGCCGACTACCTTGACTCGCTGACCCTGATGTCCGATCTCGACCGCTACGAGTCGCAGAAAGGCGTGACCCTGATGACCCTGCACGCCGCGAAGGGCCTCGAGTTCAGGGTCGTGTTCCTCGCCGGGATGGAAGAGGGAATCCTGCCGCACTCGCAGTCTCTCGAGCAGAACGAGGACGTCGAGGAGGAGCGGCGCCTCTGTTACGTCGGCATGACCCGCGCCCGCGAGCAGCTGTACTGCCTCTACTCGCTCGAGCGGCGGATGCACGGGAAGTTTCGCGAGCAGAACCCTTCGCCCTTTCTCGCGGAGATTCCAGAGGCGGTGAAGGAGGAGGTTCGCCTCGGATTCCGGCAGCCGGCACCGCGATGGCGCGAGCAGCCGATCAGGCCTCAAGCCCCAGGCCTCAGGCCTCAACGGGGTGCGGCGTCGGCGAACTCGGTCATGTCGTTCTTCAAGGATGCGCCGGTCTCTTTCGACCCGTCTGCGATTCGTGCCGTGAAGTCCGAGGCACCACGTGCCGAGCTCAAGCGCGGCGTGCGCGTGCGTCACGAACAATTCGGCGAGGGAGTGATCCTGACGATGGAAGGCTCGGGGCCGGACGCCAAGCTGACGGTCTATTTCGATCGCGCCGGATCGAAGAAGTTCATCGCCAAGTACGCCAAGTTGACACGCATCTGATCGCCGTCAGGGATGACGGACAGCTCGGGTGCGCGGCTCGAGAAAGATGGTCTGAAGAAAGAGGCGGAGACTCGTGGATGATTCGAGGAGCCGCGGATAAGCGACCACGAGGCGGTTCGGAAACGGAACGCCGGCGCCAGTGAGCGCCTGGCGTCCCCATGGCGAGATGTCGGTCGGAGGATCCATCTAGGTTCTCGTCCAGCCGGTAGGCAGCCGAAGACTTGTCGCCTTTCCGCGGCAAGCACCACCAGCTGCTTCCATCCCACGCAAGCTGAACTTCCGCGGAACTGACGACGTCGGAGCCGTAGTCATAGACCGGGGGGGACATTGTCACAGCCCAGGTTCTTCTGCGGGGCGGCAGGAGCACCGTCGGATGTGAAGCGGCGTGCGACGACACAGGCCGGTGTGAATGCGAACGCCGGCTGCATCCACACGACCACGAGGTGACGCCCATTCCACGCAGATTCGAGTGGAAAGGTGAGCGATGACATGATGTCGATCGCGGGAACCAGTGTGATCGCCGGGCTGGTTGCCTGTCCGTTCGCCGCGAACCGCCGGGCGAATGTGTTCAGACCGCTCCATGTCATGAGCAGTCCATCGTCATGAACGGCAACCGTCACCGCCTCCGCGGCGGCGGCTCCGTCACGAGCGATCCGAGGGGAACCTCGGGACGCAGGGGTTGACCGGCCGAGAGGCGAAGAGCGACCAGCACCGCACACGACAGCGCCAAGCGTCGCGCGAGCACGTGCAGAAGCTAGTCTTTCGGGGCGTCAGTGACGCGGATCTAGGTCTTGGTGGCGCGACGGCGGCGCTGGTGCAGGCGATCGATGAGCTTCGTCGTCGATCGCACCTGTTCGAGGATCTTTTCCTCGAGGCCTGCGCCCTTGGCCTTGAACGTCTTCGCTCGGCGGAAGATGGCCCGGGCGCGATCCTTGTCGCCGCTCTCGAGAAGTGCCATGCCGAGGTGCATGAGATTCGTCGAGGTCGGGCCGACATCGGCGGACTTTGTCAGGAAGTCGACGGCGCTCTGGAAATCGCGCTTCTTGAAGTAGACCCAGCCGAGAGCCGCCAGCGGAAACTGCCGCAACTCCTTCGGCGAGTAGCGGAGCGCGAGCTGCGCGCTCTCCAGCGCCTCGTCGAGGTTCTCTTCCATCTCCGCGAGGTTGTACGCCTTCTCGTAGTAGGCGATCGATTTCGCGTAATTCGAGTTGTAGTCGCGCAGCATGTCTTCGAGGGCCCGATTCGCTTCCTTGAAATTCCCCTCGGCACGCAGCGCTTCGACGAGCGTGGTGTAGGCCGCAGCGGCGACGACTTCCGTCGGCTTCTGCTTGAGGATGCGCCGCGCCACGGCAATGGCCTCGCTGTTCATGTCGAGGTGCGAGCAGAGCAGGGCGTACGGCATCAGGATGTTGACGTTCTCGGGATCTTCCTGCGACGCGCGGCGATAGTGATCGAGGGCCTCGTTGTAGTTGCCCTGGTTGACCAGCGTCTCCGCTTCGCCGAATTCCGTCGCCGCCGGACCTTCCAGCGGAACGTGGCCGGAGATTCCTTCGTAAATCTTGACCGCCTGCTGGTACTCCATCTTGTTCGGATTCAGCTCCAGCGCTTCCTGGAAGCACTCGATGGCCTTGCGGTTCCAGTTGCGGTCGAGATAGCAGAGGCCGAGATGGTAGATCGCTTCTTCGTAGTCGGGGTCGAGCTTCAGCGCGCCCTGGAACGAACGGATGGCGCGCTCCAACTGCCCCTTCTCGTAGAAGATTGTGCCGAGCAGGAAGAACGCCTGCGGGATGGCCTCGAGCTGAATGGCCTTCTCGAGGAACTTCTGCGCGCGCAGGAGTTTTCCCTTGCGCGCGTAGATCGCGCCGAGCGAGAAGTAGGGAAGGAACGACTCCTGGGAGATCTGGATGGCGCGCCGCAGCCAGCGCTCGGCGCCCTTCAGGTCCTGGCGCTCGTGAAGCAGCACGCCGTAGAACACGGCAGCATCGAAATGATCCGGCTGCACCTCCAGCGTGCGCTCGAGATACGCCTTGGCGCGGTCGAGATTGCCGTCGTTGAACAGCATCTCGCCGAGGAAGAACGAGAGCTCGTAGTTGTCGCGGTCGAGTTTGAAGGCTTCTTCGAGCGCCTTCATGCCGCGATCGGGATCGAAAGCATCGATTGCCGATTCGGCATCGGCCAGGAGCTGCAGGAAGCGATCGCGTTTGTCGCCGCGGAACAGCGACATGATGCGGTCCTTGCGCTCGGTGAAGCGCTGCTTCTTTTCCAGAGCGAGCATCTGCTCGCCCATCTTCGATTCCCACAGCTCGACGACTTCGTCGCTGGAGAGGAGGTTTTTCTTTTCCAGGATTTCTTTGACGGAGAGCAGGCCGGTCTGATTGATGAAGATCGCGCGCTCGTGCTTCTGGATGGCGTCGACGAGCGTGCGGATCGTCTCCGCCGACCGCTTGACGATTTCTTCGATCGCCGACACGCGCTCGAGCAGATGCTCGTCGAGCGAGAGATCTCCCTCGTCCTCGTAATCCTCGACCTCGTCTTCCTCGAACGAAGTCAGGCCCGAGAGAACGAGCAGCTTGTTCTGACAGCGATAGCAATACTCGCGGTCGTCTTCGTTGTAGGCACTGCAGGTCTGACAGAGCATGGGCGATTTGCGCTTATAACACGGAGCGGCGGCGAAGTATGTCACTGCCCCCCGGGGGAACTTCGCATGTCACTGAAACCCCACGATGACGAAACTGAAGCCCTGGTCGACAAACGCACCGCCGCCGGGGAACCTCATCGAGACGTTTACGGTTGAGTTTGATGACAGCGTACCGACTTCGAGCGCGCCCGGCTCGACGTAGGTCGCGAGCCATCCGCTCAGCGACGGGTTCAGTGTGATGACGAAGTGGCCGGTCGACGGATGGGAGACAGAGAAGTCGCCCGTGTTATCGCCATAGACCGTGCCGGTGATGTCTGTGTGTCCGGAGATGATTCTGATTCCGCGACCGAGCGCGGCGAGCGAGTTCGCCGAACCCGCGGCACGAAGAGACGACCCGCTCGTGTTGAACAGCAGACTGCCGCCGGAGCTCAGATCCGTAATCGTGATCGATCCGGCGGAGAAACCTCCGAAGGCATCGCGGCGGACAAGAGTATTCGCCGTGTTGTTGCTTGTCGCGCCGTTTGCTGCCAACGCTCCCGCGGCGATCACGCTGGCGAGTTGACCGCCGACGCGAGCCACGACGGTCGCTGCCTGGGTGCCGGTGACGTCTCCGGCGAGCGGTCCGGAAAAGCTCGAGGATGATGTTGCGGTCGACGCGTTGCCGAGCAATGTTCCCGTGATCGTTCCCGCCGAGAAGTTCCCGGACCCGTCGCGGCGCACGATCGCATTGGCGACGTTGGTGCTCGTGGCGGCGTTGATTCCTCCGACCGCGGCCGCGACGCTCGCCGCGGACTGGCCGCCGACGCTGCCGACGACGGTGGACGACTGCGTTCCGGTGACATCACCGGCGAGCGAGCCCGAGAAGTTCGTCGCGGTCGTGGCGTTTCCGGTGAGACTCGCGGTGATGACGTTGGCGCTGAAGTTCCCGGACCCGTCGCGGCGCACGAGCGTGTTCGGGACATTCGCGCTCGTTGCACCTGCGCTGAGCGCGGCGCCCGCAGCGATGCTGGCGGCGCTCTGGCCTCCGACAGTGGCAACGCTCGTCGCGTTCTGTGTCCCTGTGACGTCGCCGGCGAGCGATCCCGAAAAGTTCGTCGCCGAGGTGGCGTGACCGTTCAGATTCGCGGTGATCGTTCCGGCGGCGAAGTTTCCCGCTGCATCGCGTTGCACGAGGCTGTTCGCGGTATTCGTTGCGGCCGCCGCGGCTGTTGCGCTCGCAGCGCTGACGATCGAGGCCGCGCTCACGCCGCCCACGCTCGCAATCGTCGGGTTCGGAAACGTTCCGCTCAAATCGCCACCCGCCGCAGCTCCGGTGAAATTCGCGCGGTCGGCGAGCAACGCCCACGCAGCCAGCGACACATCGGGCTGCTGGTTGCTTCCAGCGGCGATGGCCAGAAACGACGCGCCTGCAAAACTCACCGCGTCATCGGTGGCGTACGCGGTCGTGCTGTTCCAGGCACCGCGCCAGTTGAGCCCCTTGGCACCTTGTGGCCCGGGAGGTCCCTGCGCCCCGACCGGGCCGCGCAGCGCAGTGGATGAGATCCGCAGCGCGCCGTCGCTGTCGGCGATCACAACGTTGTCTCCGCCGATCAGACGTACGTTATCGGCATGGCCGTTGACGCTTCGTACGACTGCACCGGGAGCGATGCCGATGGTCACGTTTCCCGAAGTCCCTCCCCCGGCCAGACCCTCCCCGGCAGTGACTCCTGTGATCGTTCCGGTGCCGAGAAGGTCGGAACGAAACGCCATCTCGAATCCTGTTGCGTCCGTGCTGCCGTTCGCGACCTGCGACCCGGCGATGATCACCCGGCCGGACCCGTCGACAACGCTCGCGTTGACGGTGCCGTCCGCGACTGGCGAGGACACGACGTTGGCGACCCCGATGATCCGCTGCTCGAACGGTTGAAGAGCAACCGAGGAGCTCCCACGATCACCGCTCGAGTCGTGGATGGCGACACGGACTGTGGCCGGGCTGCCACTGCTTTCGACGAGAAAGATGTTGTAGCGAAAGTCGGAATCCTGACGGACTCCCTGAAGCAGTGCCGTCTCTCCGCTGGCAATGCCAAAACGGCTGGGAATTGCCGAGTAGAACAGCCCTTGAGAGTTGCCGAGAGTTTGTTCCGCGCTCTTGCTGTAGATCCGTGACGAGGCGACGATGTCGCCGGCGGCGCGGATGCGCACCGCCCCAAGAAGGCCTTTGATCCCGAACAGATTCTCCGCGATGTTGTCGTACACCTTCGTCGCCCCCGGGACCAGCGAGTCAGTGATCGTCGGCGGCGACAGGTTGGGCTGGCCCGACGTAAGGAACTGAATCTGATAGTCGATGCTCGCCGAAGGTGACGGGTTCGTGATCCATACCGTCGTGTAGAACTGAGCGCCACCAGCGCCTTCGATCCGGCCCACCGCGGGGAGGATCAGATCGTTGGAAGCGAAACCGGCGAACAGAGGCAGAGCGACCAGGCTCAGCCACACAAATCCGAGGCGGGCGTGCTTCATTCGAGTGCTCCTTGATGGGAGCCTCAACTATGTCACAACCGAATGTGACGCGCCTGCCGCGGCCTTCCTGTAGTCGTAAAACCCTCTGCCACTTTTCTTTCCGAGCCATCCGGCGTCGACCATCTTGACGAGCAGCGGGCACGGACGGTATTTCGGATCGCCAAATCCTTCTTCCAGAACGCGAAGAATTGCCAGGCAGACGTCGAGCCCGATGAAGTCGGCCAGCGTCAGAGGGCCCATCGGGTGATTCATCCCCAGCTTCATCACGCCATCGATCGCCGCAGGCGTCGCCACTCCCTCGTACAACGCGAAAATGGCCTCGTTGATCATCGGCATCAGCACGCGGTTCGAAATGAACCCGGGATAGTCGTTGACCTCGATCGCCGTCTTCCCCATGCGCTTAGCGAGGTCCTCGACGCGTTGATACGTATCATCCGACGTCGCCATCCCCCGGATGACCTCGACCAGCGTCATCACCGGAACGGGATTCATGAAGTGCATGCCGATGACTTTGTCGGCTTTCTTCGTCGACGACGCGAGCTTGGTGATCGAGATCGATGATGTGTTCGAGGCCAGGATGCATTCGGGGCTCGTGAGCTTGTCGAGCTTCTGGAAAAGCTCGGTCTTCGCGGCCAGATTCTCGATGATGGCCTCGACGACGATGTCCGCCTTGCCGGCTTCGCGGAGGTCGGTCGTCGGTTTGACTCTTCCAAGAACGGCGTCCTTCTCCTCGGCCGTCATCCGACCTTTGTCGACTCCGCGTTGAAGGTTGGCGGAGATCGCCGACATGGCGCGGTCGAGGAACTGCTGCTCGACGTCGACGAGCGTGACCTCGAAACCGGTAGCCGCGGCGGTGTGGGCGATGCCGTTTCCCATGGTCCCGCCGCCAATCACAGCGATGTGTCGCATAAGGCCGTGACTCTATCGCAGGTCAGGCGTAAGATTTTTGGTCCCATGGCGCGTAAGTGCTTCATGTGCGGCCGCGAAATCGCGACGGGAATCCTGTGCGAGAAATGCGACAGGCCGCGAAAGCCGAAGGCGGAGAGTGGCGCTGCAGGCGTCCCCGCCCGCCGGCCGGCGGCCGAGACGGCTGCCGCTCCACAAGCCGCTGCAGCCGCGCCGCAAGAAAAGCCGCAGCTCGATCCCTTCCCCAAAGCGCCCATCCTCCCGTTTCCCGTCGAGGCGGCCACTCCCGCAATCACCAGCGTCGTCAATCTTCTCGTCGCGGCCGGCGTCCCATCCGTTCTGCTCGGACCCGACAAGAGCGTAAAGTTCGTCTCCGACGAGGCCAAGACGCTGTTCGATGCCTCGCAAGCCGATCTCGGCAACGTGCGGTTCATCGAGGAGAAGGCCGGGATCCGCATCGGCGATCTCTCGGTGCCGGCGTCCGCGGGCATCCGCGTCCGCGGTCGCAATCTTCTCTATTCGCTCGTTCCGTTGTCGGGCGGAGCGGGTGGGGCGGTGTTGTTCTTCCGGAACACCGACCCGATGAACGAAACGAACGCCTCGTTCATGATGTACATCCGCGAAACCGTCCTCGGTCCCGCGCGCGCGTTGCGCGACTCGCTTCTTGCATCGTCGCGGGGCGGCACCATCGATCCACTGCTCGCCGATGCCGCATCGACGCTCGACCAGATCCTCTCCTCGCTGGAGATGGCGCCGGCGATCGATGCGCGGGCGCCCGCCGCACGCCCGGTGCCCACGGTCACCGAGGTCGTGCGCCGCGTCGCGGACCGGTTCATTCCGTACGCCGATCTGAAAGGCATCAAGCTGCAGATCGACGTGCAGGAGCTCGAAGAGCGCTTCTCCGCGCACGAGCAACTCACCGAAGCGTTAGCGATCCTGATGGACAACGCGCTGCACTACGTTCCCGGTGGCGGGCAGGTCGTCGTCGGCGTCCGCTGGATGGAGCACAAGAGCAAGCCGCTGCTGCTCTTCTTCGTCATGGATACCGGCCCAACCGTTCCGGAGAGTCTGCGCCAGGTGATCTTCGAGCCCTCATTCGTGTGGAATGCTTCGGCGCCGGAGCGCACGGGTCGCGGACTCTTCAAGTGCCGCGAATTTGCCGTGAAGCACAGCGGCTCGGTGTGGGCGGAGTCGAAGACCGGGAAAGCCTGCACGTTTTTCCTGCGCGTCCGGCCTGACGGCGTACAGTAGGGAAGCTCGGAACCCGGACCATGCGTTTTGGCGCCCACATGCGGAAGCTCCTGGTCATGGCGATCGCGTTCGTCGCGACAGCCGCCTTCGCGTCCGACATCACGCGCTCCTCGGTCGTGGCGGAGATGAACGTGCGCCGCGTCGCCGCCGGCCTTCCGCAGCTTCATGAAGACGTGCGGCTCGATCAAGCGGCCGACGATCGCGTCACGGACATGGAAGACGAGGGCTACTGGTCGCATGTCTCGCCGGAGGGGCGCGAACCCTTCGTGTGGCTGCAGCCGCACGGATACGACTACCAGTACGCGGGCGAGAATCTCGCGTCAGGTTTCGACACGGTGGAAGTGCTCGTCGATGCCTGGATGGAGTCGAAGGGCCATCGCGCGAACATCCTTTCCCCCATCTACCAGGACTGCGGCGTGGCGATCGTCGAGGGATCGACGACGCGACGCGCCAGCGGCAAATCCATCGTGGTGATGTTCGGACGTCAGAGGACTCCGACGGTGGCGGCTAGCGAACCTTCATCGACGGATCGATCTCGCGGGACCAGGCAATGAGGCCGCCGGCGAGATTCTTCACCTTCGTGAAGCCGTTGTTCAGCAGGTAGTGCTGAACGTTCGCGCTGCGAGAGCCGGAGCGGCAGTACACAACGATCTCCGTGTCGCGCGGCAGCGAATCCATCTCTGAGGGGATCTGCCGCATCGGAATGTGCCGCGCGTTCTCGAGGTGGCCGAGGTTCCATTCGACGGGCTCGCGGACGTCGAGAAGCACGACCTGATCGCCGCGGCCCAGGCGCTCCGCGAGCTCTCCTGCTGTAATTTCCATGTTGTTCACGGGACTGCAGTACTCCTCGTAATCGATGAGTTGCCGGATCTCCGGGTCGGGTCCGCACACCTTGCAGGCGGCGTTCTTGGGAATGCGCAATGTGCGGAACGTGGTGTTCAGGGCGTCGAACAGCAGCATGCGCCCGATCAGCGGCTCGCCCGCGCCGGTGATCAGCTTGATCGCTTCCGCGGCCTGCAGCGAGCCGACAATCCCCGGAAGCACGCCGAGCACACCGCCCTCCGCGCACGAGGGCACGAGGTTCGGCGGCGGAGGATCGGGATAGATGCAGCGGTAACACGGGCCGCGGCTCGCATCGAACACGGAGATCTGCCCTTCGAAACGGTAGATCGATGCGTAGACGTTCGGCTTTCGCAGCATCACGCATGCGTCGTTGACCAGATATCGCGTGGCGAAATTGTCGGTGCCGTCGAGGATGAGATCGTACGGCTCCATCAGCGGCCGGGCGTTGCGCGACGTCAGGCGATCGTTGAACGTCTCGATGCGCAGATCGCGATTCATGTCGCGCAGACGCTTCCACGCGGCGTCGAGCTTGCGCTCGCCGACGACCGACTCGCCGTAGAGAATCTGCCGTTGCAGGTTCGATTCGTCGACGGTATCGAAGTCGATGAGACCCAGCCGGCCGATGCCCGCCGCTGCCAGATACATCGCCGCCGGGCTTCCCAATCCGCCCACGCCGACGATCAGCGCGGAGGCGCGCTTGAGTTTCTCCTGCCCTTCTTCGCCGATCTCGGGAAGGAGAAGGTGGCGCGAGTAACGGTGGCGGTCGTGATCAGTGAGCATGATTCAGGGAAGCAAACGCGAAACGATCTCCTGAATTTTCTTTCCTTCCGCCCGCCCCTTGTATTTCGCCGTGGCCTCTTTCATGACCTTGCCGAGGTCTTTTTTCGACTGCGCGCCGGTGGAGGCGATGATCTCGCGCAGACCGGTTTCCAGCTCGGCCTCGCTCAACTCGGGCGGCATGTAGGCCTTCAGGATCTCGATCTCCGCCTGCTCTTTTGCCGCCAAATCGGGACGATTCCCCTTCGTGTACTGCTCGACGGAGTCGTGGCGCTGCTTGAGGCTTTTCCGCACCACCGCCATCGCTTCCTCGTCCGACAGCTCGTGCCCGACCTCAATCTGCTCGTACTTGAATGCCGATTGCAGCATGCGCAGCGTGGAGGTCCGCTCGGCACTGCGTGCCTTCATCGACTCGGTGAGGTCGGTGCGAACCTGTTCCGTCAGCTTGCCCATGGTTGCTTCTCTCCGGAGGCCATTCTATTCTCGCCGGACCGATGTCTCTCGACGTACTGGCGCTGCTTCACAAAACAGGCGCACTTCTGCAGGGGCATTTCCGCCTCTCGTCCGGCCTGCACAGCCCGCAGTACGTGCAGTGCGCGCTGCTGCTGGAAGCCCCGCGGAACGCGAAAGCCATCGGCGAGGCGTTGGCGGCGAAAGTGCGATCGATGCGGCCGCACAAGATCGTCGCTCCCGCGTTGGGCGGACTGATCATCGGCTACACCGTCGCCGAGGCGCTGGACAAGCCGATGGTGTTCACGGAGCGGAAGGACGGCGAGATGACGCTGCGCCGCGGGTTCAAGATCCGCGAGGGTGACCGCATCGTCATCGTCGAGGACGTGGTCACGACGGGCAAGTCGACGAAAGAGGCCGCGAAGGTCGTCGCGCAGCACGGTGGCCTCGTGTTCGGCTTCGCCTCGATCCTCAACCGGAGCGGCAAGGAAAACCCGTTCGATGCCCCGTATGAATCGCTCCTCGCGCTCGATCTCGAGACCTACGCGCCCGAGACATGTCCGCTCTGCGCCGCCGGCGTTCCGTTGAACGCCCCAGGCAGCAGGTACTCGGGTTCATGACGGACAAGGTCGAGCTCGTCGCGATCCGCGGCGATGAGGCCGAGATCCGCATCAGCGGTCACACATTCACCGTTCCATTCGTCGTCCGGGGATCGAGGGTCAGCTTCGCGTTCGACGGCGAGATCTATTCGATCGACACCGCCGACAAGGGTGCGCGCGGGCGCCATCGCCACCGCGATCATTCGATGAGCGCCCCGATGCCGGGAATGGTGCTGAAAATACTCGTCCGGCAGGGCGATGTTGTGAGGAAGGGCACGCCGCTCGTCGTGCTCGAGGCCATGAAGATGGAGCATCAGATCGTCGCCACGCACGATGGCAGGATTGCAGCGGTCAACTGCACCGAAGGGGAGCTGGTGCAACCCGGCTTGGATCTGGTGACACTCGAATGAAGATCGCCGTCGATTCCGTGAAGGTCGTCGAAGTCGGACCGCGCGACGGTCTGCAGAACGAGAAGGTCACGATCCCGACGCAGGCGAAGATCGATTACATCACCGCCCTGGGCGACGCCGGACTGCGCGCCATCGAGGCCGGCGCGTTCGTCAGCCCGAAATGGGTTCCCCAGATGGCCGACACGGGCGACGTGTACCGGAACGTGCCGAAGGATCCCGGAGTCGAGTATCCGGTGCTCGTCCCGAACATGAGAGGTCTCGAGCGCGCGATCGAAGCGGGAGTGAAGTCGATCGCGATCTTCACCGCGGCCTCGGAGACGTTCAACAAGCGCAACATCAACATGTCGATCGACGAGTCGTTCGAGAACTACGTGCCGGTCGCGGCCCGTGCGCGCGAAGAAGGCATAAGCGTCCGCGGCTACATCTCGACCGCGTTCGGTTGTCCGTACGAAGGCGACGTTCCGCCGGAGAAAGTCCTCGAGGTCACCGCCCGCCTCCTCGACCTCGGATGCTACGAGGTCTCGGTCGGCGACACCATCGGGGTCGGCACGCCGATGCAGGTGCAGGGCGTCATCGGCATGCTGCGCCAGGTGATCCCGGCGTCAAAGCTGGCCATGCACTTTCACGACACCCGCGGCACCGCGCTGGCGAACACGCTGGCCGCGCTGGAGATGGGAATCGCCACGTTCGACGCGTCATCGGGTGGACTGGGCGGTTGTCCGTACGCGCCGGGAGCATCGGGCAACCTGGCCACCGAAGATCTGATCTATCTGCTCGACGGCATGGGCATCGAAAGCGGCGTCGACATCAGGAAGGTCGTGGCCGCGTCACAGATCATCGCGCCCTATCTCGATCATCCATTGCCGGGCCGGTACCTTCAGGCCTGCACGCGGCAGAGCGCGCCTGTAGCCGTGCAGAGCGGCGGCGTACAATGATGACGACCGAACAACATGGTGGCGCATGCGGTGGCCGGGTGGGTGAACGGGTGGTACGTGGTGCCACACCAGGTGGTCTTCCGCGACCTTGACAGTTTTGGGCACGTCAACAACGCAGTTTTTTTCACCTATTTCGAGTGGGCGCGAACGAAACTGTGGTTCGAGCTCACCGGAGGCGTGGCGGCTCGCGACATCGGATTCATCGTCGCTCGAGCGGAATGCGACTTCAAACTGCAGCTCAACATGGAGCCGATCGAGGTGTGGGTGCGCATCGGCGAAATGCGGAACACATCCCTCGATTTTCTGTACGAGATCCGCAAAGACAATGGCCAGCAGATTGCTGCTGTTGGGAAGGTTGTGGTCGTCTTCTTCGACTGGGAAACGCAGTCGAAGGTGGCGATCAGCGAGGAGTTCCGGCGCAAGGTGATGGCGCTGCAACGTTCGGAGGCCTGATGCAGTCCGGTCGCGTTCTCATGCATCCCGCGCTGGCGCGCCAGCGCTTTCGCGAGATCGCCGCGCTTCCCGATCCGCAGCTCGATCTCGTCGAGGCTTCGCTTCTGATCTCGCTGGAAGACAATCCCCGCCTCGACATCCAGCACTACCTCGGGCAGGTCGGCGTGTGGAGCGGCGCGGTGCAGGGACGGCTGGAGGGCTCGCACGACGTCGAGCGCATCGTCGAGACGATCAATCGCATTCTTTTCTTTGAGGAAGGGTTCCGCGGCGAGAACGACGACTACTACGATCCGCGCAGCGCGCTGCTGAATGAGGCGCTCGACCGCCACGCCGGCCTGCCGATCACCTTGTCGATTCTTTACATCGAGATCTCGCGCCGCGCCGGCGTCGAAGCGGCCGGCATCTCACTGCCGGGGCGGTTTCTCGTGAAATTCAGCGGCGATTTTGGCCAGATCGTCGTCGACCCCTTCGACGGCGGTCGTGTGCTGAGCACCATCGAGCTGCAGAAGATCCTCGACGAGCTCTATGGCGGCGGCGTTCGTCTCCGCGAGCATCACCTTCGCTCGTTCTCGCGCCGGGAGGTCCTGGCTCGCGAGCTGGCCCAGCTCAAGGCCGCCTATCTCGCCCACCGGAACCTCGAGCGGGCGGCCGCATCCGTCGATCGGCTTCTGATCCTCGACGAGCGCGATCCGTACGAGATCCGCGATCGCGCCGCCATCGCCGTGCAGATGCATGCCTACACGCAGGCCATCGATTTCTTCGAGCGTTACCTCGAGCTGATGCCGCACGCAGACGACCGGGCCAGAATCCGCGAGCAGATCGCCTATCTCCGCGCCTGGCTGGATCAGAACTGACGTACGCGATCTGCTACACTCACCCTCTCAATTGCTGCGCACGGAAGGGTTTAGCCCGTGATCACGGGATTCAACACCGACATCAAACACAACGACAAGGTCTATCACATTCAGACCGAAGACAAGGGTCTGCAGAACCCCTATATCGAGTCGCTCGTGTATGTCGGCGGTGAGATTCTCGCCTCGAAGAAGACCTCGTACGCCGAGCAGGTGAAGAACGGCGTCGACGAGAAGTGGATCGGCGGGCTGATGGAACAACAGCACCGCACGATGATCGCGGCGATCAAGCGCGGCCGCTTCGACGCGCCGGCCGATCAGACCAAATTGTCGGCGCCGCTGCCTCGGCAGACGATCGCTCAGCCGCCCGGTGCGGTTGCGGGATCGACACCCGTGCCTGCTGGCGATGACAAGACGCTCGACCAGGTCATCCTCGATTACCTGGCCTCCGAGGCGGAGAGCGAGCATCTCGAGCTTTCGCTGCTCAGCCAGGCCGATTTCTTCGCCGGCGCTCCGGTGGAGTTGCGCATCGCCACGCGCCGCAGCCTCTCCCAGAACCCGATCGCCGCCGCGGCCATCGAAGTGAAAGTCATCTCCACGGTCGAGCCGCCGCGCATCGTCTTCCGCGGAAAGACCGCAGCGGACGGAACGGCCCTGATCCGCTGCACGATCCCGGCGTTCCGCGAAGGCACCGCGGCCGTGATCATCTCGGCCCAGAGCGCGATTGGCAACGACGAGGTGAAGCAACTCGTCAAGAAGAAGAAGTAGGCGTCAGGCCTGCATTAGCACCCGCCCGTGACCCGTTCACGTTTCGTCAGAGCACTTTTCTGGCTGGCCTGCATGGCCGGCACGATCTACCTCCTGGTCAGCCTCTTTCTGCCTTCGTCGCGGCGCCTGATCTTCGGCGTGGACAAACATAGCGGCGCGGTCCGGGTCGTCAGCAACTACGTCACCTTCCTTCCGCCGCATCGCTACTACCGCCTGACGTTCGAGAAGCGCGAGGGTGCCGCGCAGCGGGACGGGGTGGTGCGCGTCAGCTCGATGGAAGGCGTGCCGGTCACCGTGACCTACCGTCTCCGATTCGGCGTGTCGACCGATCACCTCGCGGACGCGCGCACGCTCGTCGCCGAAGGGTGGAGCGCATGGATTCGAACACGGGTGGCCGAGGCGGTGTCGGCGGTGACCAAGCAGGTGCCCGTCGAGGAGCTGCTGTCGCCGATATCGCAGTTCAGCAGAACGCGTGAGCCGCTTCGCCGCGTCGTGGCGGCGCACCTCGCGCGCAGCGGCCTGAATGTCACGGCCTTCGAGATCGCGCGCATGGAGCCCGATCACGAAGCGCTTCTTCGATACAAGCGCGCTGAATTGCGGCGCAGCGCGCGCGGCGTGGCCGGCCGCGTGGCCGTCTTCGGCATCGACGGCGCGGATTGGGAGCTGATCCAGGAGCTCGCCGGTGACGATCGCATCCCGAACCTGAAAGCGCTCATGAAAGGCGGCGTCACCGGCACGCTGCAGACGATTCAGCCGACGGTCTCGCCCATGGTGTGGACCACGATGGCCACCGGCGTGATGCCGGACCGCCACGGGGTCATCGACTTTTTCGATCCCAGCACGCACGCGCCGGTCGACTCCAGGTCGCGGCGTGCGCCGGCGATCTGGGACATTGCGGAAGGATTCGGCCGGCATGCCACGGTGGTGAACTGGTGGACGGCGTGGCCGCCGGTTGCCACGCCGACGGCAGTCTTCGACTCGCCGGTGCAGCTCCTCGAAAACGCAGCCTACCCACCCGATGTCGCTCAGAAAGTCCGGCCCGTGGAAGTCGATCCATCGACCGTCGGCTACGACCAGGTGCGTCGCTTCATGAACATCAGCCAGTCCGAATACGAAGGCTCGGTGAGCTCGAACGACGTTTCGGATCCGGTCAACATCTTCCGCAATGTGCTGGCGAAGACGTGGAGCGATCACCGCGCGGCGATCGAGATGTACAAGCAGCAGTCCCCGCTCGTGCTCATGATGACGTACGAGGGGACCGACGTCGTCAATCACCTGTTCGCGCCGTTCCATCCGCCGTACCGCGACGGCGTGAGTCAGGACGGTTACCGGAAGTACTGGCCTGCCGTCGCCAACTACTACTCCGAGATCGACCGCCTCCTCGGCGACTGGCTCCAGGTGCTCAGCGCGGACACGACGGTGATCCTCGTGTCGGCGCATGGTTTCCGCTGGGGCAAGAATCGTCCGATGGTCCCGCCCCAGGGCCGCGCGGCGCTCAACGATCATCGCAATCCCGGAATCTTCATCGCCTACGGAAATCACGTGATCCCGTCGCGCACCAGCCGCCCCATCTCGATTTACGACGTTGCGCCATCAGTGCTGGCGATCCTCGGACTTCCGCAGTCGGGCGAGATGTCCGGACATGTTGCGCAATGGGCGCTGAAGGACGTCTCTCCCGTGGAGTCGGTGCGCGTCGTGAGCTACAGCGAGTTTTTCGGCGAGCGTCCCGTGGCAGTGCCTGCGCGCGTCAACGCCGACGTTTACCAGCGTGACCTGCAGGCGATGGGACATCTGCTCGATCCGTCGCGCGGCATGCAGCCGCAGTTCGACGAGGACGTGCCGCAGATCGCGACGAACAAGAAGCCGCTCCCTCCCGAAAAGTGGGGCCTGTACGCGTACGACAACAACGCCGGGATCGAGCTGCGGAAGCAGGGGAAGTTCAAGGAAGCGATCGACGCGTTCCAGGCGGCGATCGACATCAATCCCGGCCGGCCGGCGCCGTACCTGAACATGGCCATGACTCTGTTCGACCGGCAGCAGTACACGGCGGCGGAGGAGGTTTTCCTCGAAGCGATCAAGCGCGGGTTGCCGAACGGCGATCAGTGGTTCTGCGACTTTGCCGCGTTGTATCGGGAGCAGAACATGGCCTCGCGCGCGATCGGCCTGCTTGTGAAGGGGAAGGAGATCTACCCGCAGTCGTACCCGATCGCGGCGAATCTCGGCTCGGCGCTGGCGCAGGCGGATCGTTACGAAGGGCTGCCGGAGCTGGAGCGCGCGCTCGGTCTGCAGCCGTCATCCACTCTTACGCTGAACAATCTCGGAGTGTTCTACGCGAAGCAGAAGGATTATGCTCGGGCGCTGGACTTCTGGAATCGTTCGCTTTCGATCGATCCGCGGCAGCCGCAGATCCGTGCGGCGGCGGATGCGGCGCGATCGAGGCTGTAGTCACGCGGGCGAGTGACGCTGCTCACTTGACCGCTGCCGGGCGGGCTCGGTACACTTGTCTCTGCAATTGAGACTCAGTCTCAAAATGGCAGATCCGAAATGCCGCACGTCGAAAAGGAAATCAGCCGCTTCTCCGCCTTCCTCCAGCAGCAGGGACTGAAGCTCACCGGGGAGCGCGCCGCACTGGTCCGCGAGATCTTCTCCATCCATTACCACTTCGAGGCCGATGAGCTTCTCTTCAAGATGAAGGAGAAGAACGTCAAGATCTCTCGCGCCACCGTCTATCGCACCCTCGAGCTGCTCGTGAAATCCGGCATGGTGCGCCGCGTCCACCTCGGCGAAGACCACTACCACTACGAGCACGTCACCGGAAACTCCCATCACGATCACCTGATCTGCACGACCTGCGGAGCGGTGATCGAGTTCAATGATCCCGACCTCGAACGACGCCAGCACGAGATCTGCGAGCGCAAACGCTTCACGCCGACGTTTCACAACCTGCAGATCCTCGGCGTCTGCGACTCCTGCAAGCGAAAAGGTGAACAGCCCGATGTACCCGACCGCGTGAAGATGATTCAGGCGGCGGCGACCCATCTTCGAAAGTAGCCGGACCGACTCATGCTCAATGCCCTGATCATCGTGTTTCGCGAAGGCTTCGAGGCCTTCCTCACCGTCGCCATCATCTTTGCGTATCTCCGCAAGACCGGACGTGACTGGCTGCGCGGCGCGGTCTACTGGGGAATCGCCGTTTCGGTGATCGCCAGCTTCGCGCTCGGATGGCTTCTGCAGCGCGTGAATCAGCCGCTGTGGGAAGGAGTTCTCGGGCTCGTAGCCGCGGTGCTCGTGGCCTCGTTCGTCATCCACGTCTGGCGCACGGCCCCTCGCATGAAAAAAGAGATGGAGTCGCGCCTCGAGCGTCACTCCACACACGAGTCGCGCCTGCTCGCGGTGGCGGCGGTCTTCGCGTTCACCGTGCTCATGGTCACGCGCGAGGGGATGGAGACCGCGCTGATGCTCATCCAGGTGCGGCAGGGGCGGTTCTGGCTCGGATGTGCGCTCGGCATTGCGGCAGCCGCGGGGATGTCGTGGCTGTGGGCGCACTTCGGACATCGCGTCAACATCAAGCGCTTCTTCCAGGTCACCGGCCTGTTCCTCCTGTTGTTTACGGTGCAGATCATTTTCTACTCGATCCACGAGTTCTCCGAGGCCGGGATGCTGCCGAACAGTGAGGCGATTCATTTAGCGACGGAGCCTTACTCGCCGGTCGGTGTTTACGGCCGGTGGTTCTCGGTGGCGATGGTCGGCGTTTGCGCGGCGTGGCTCGCCGCAACATCGATTCTCGACCGTGCACGGGAACAACACCGTGGGGCCCTAGGAGCGCGATGAGGGCCGCGACGGCACTCATCGCGCTCGCACTCGTCCCCATCACAGCCTCCGCAGTCGAAGTGAGCAGGGCTCGCTACCTGATGGGAACGGTCTGCGAGATCACGCTCGACGGCGATCCGCCCGCGGTCGACGCGGCGTTCGCCGAAGCGGCGCGGATCGAGAGCTTCCTCAGCACGTGGCGCGACGACAGCGAGCTGTCGCGCGTGAATCGCGGAGAGGCCGAAGCGTCGGCCGAACTGCGTTCGTTATTGGATCGCGCCATCGCCTGGCGCGACCAGACGGGTGGAGCGTTCGATCCGCAGATCCGGCCTCTGCTGGACGTCTGGCGCACCCGGTCCGAGGGTTCCGTGCCGTCGCGGACGCAGATCGAAGCGGCGATTGCGATCGTGCGGACGCACCGGGGGCCGTTCGAGGAGGGAGCGTTCGGGAAAGGCTACGCCATGGACCGCATGCTGTCCGTCATCGCCTCGCCGCACGTGGTGATCAACTTCGGCGGCCAGATCTCCGTGCGCGGCGCGTCCCGCGTCTCGATTGCCGATCCGCTTCGCCGCGACGTGCCGATGGTCAACGTCACCCTGCGCGACGCGTCGCTCTCCACGAGCTCCGGCTCCGAGAAAACGTTCGTCGTCGACGGGCGCACGTTCACCCACATCTTCGATCCGCGCACGGGCGAAGCACTGCCGCCGCGCGGATCAGTCTCCGTGATCGCGCAGGACGCGCTCACGGCCGACATTCTCTCCACGGCGCTGTACGTGATGGGCCCGGATGAAGGTCTGCGCTGGGCGAATGCGCATCACATCGCCGCGCTCTTCGTCACGCCGTCGCACCAGATCTTCAAATCCAACGCTTTTCCAAAGGAATGAACCGATGTCGAAACGAATCATCGTCGCCCTCATCACAATGTTCACGTGCGGTGCTCTGTTCGCGCAGGACGATCTCGACGCGCGGGTGAAGGAGCTGCAGCGCCAGATCGACATCCTCACGCAGGAAATCGAGGCGCTGAAGACTCCGCAGGCCGCGAAGCCGGCCGCCGCCGACACGCAGCAGTACGGTCTGGGCGCCGCGGCCTCGAAGGTCTATCGCGCGCAGCCGGGCGTCTCGTTCGGCGGATACGGCGAGATGCTCTACCAGAATCGAGACAAGACAGGCGTCGACACGGCCGACCTCCTGCGCGCCGTGCTGTACACCGGCTACAAGTTCAACGAGAAGATCCTCTTCAACTCCGAGCTCGAGGTGGAGCATGCCAGCACCGAAAGCGGCGGCGCCGTCTCGATGGAGTTTGCCTATCTCGACTTCCTGCAGAAGCCGTCGTTGAACTATCGCGCGGGCGTCGTGCTGCTTCCCATCGGCCTGATCAACGAGCAGCACGAGCCGACCACATACCTCGGCACACGGAGGCCGGAGGTCGAGCGCGTGATCATTCCGGCGACGTGGGGCGAGGCCGGCGCCGGCATCTTCGGCGACGTGCGCAACGTGAGCTATCGCGCGTACCTCGTCACCGGCCTCGACTCGGCGCATTTTGACAGCGAGGAAGGTCTTCGCGAGGGGCGGCAGGCGGGCGGTGAAGCGCTGGCGGAGGATTGGGCGGTGGTCGGGCGGGCCGACTGGCATCCGTTCGAGGGAACGCTGTTCGGCGCGTCGCTCTACTCGGGCAACTCGGGACAGACCTCGAACTTCGCGGGGCGCGTGACGCTGGGCGAAGTCCACGCGGACTCGAAGCTGCGCGGACTCTCGCTCCGTGCGCTCTACGCGCGCGGCACCATCGGCGACGCCGCGCGCATCAACGAAGCGAACGGCCTCGGCGGCGACGAATCAATCGCCAAGAGCTTCGGCGGCTGGTATGCGGAAGCGGGTTACGCCGTGACGAGGTGGCTGACGCCGTATCTGCGCTACGAACAGCTCGACACGCAGCGCAGCGTGCCCTCGGGATTCGCGCGCAACCCGCAGAACAACCGGCGGATTTTCACGGCCGGGGCAGCCTTCCGCCCGATCACACAAACAGTCATCAAAATCGATTATCAGAATTCGAACAATCGAGCGCACATCGGAGCGAACCAGTGGAACGTCGCCGTCGGCTACATCTTCTGATCGCGGCGCTCATCGTTGCTTCGGCCGCGCAAGCGCGCGTGTTCATGACGCAGCAGGAGGCGCTCACCGCAGCGTTTCCGGCAGGAGCGAAAGTCACGCGGCAGACGTTCTTTCTCACGAAACAGCAGATCGATGATGCGCGGCGCGAGAGCGGAGTGGCGTTCGATCAGCAGCTGGTCATCCGCTACATCGGAACGGTCGGCGACAAGATTGCCGGCTACGCATACTTCGACACGCATCGCGTGCGCACGGAGCCGGAGACGGTCATGATCGTCGTCACGCCCGACGGCCGTGTCGATCGGATCGACATCCTCTCGTTCGAGGAGCCAACCGACTACTTTCCGAAGAAGCGCTGGGTCGACCAGATTCTCGGCCGCCACCTCGACAGCGAGCTGTCGCTCAACAAAGCGATCCGTCCGCTTTCGGGCGCGAGCCTGACGGCGCAGGCGATCGTCAACGCGTCGCGCAAAGTGCTCGCCCTGCATCACGTGATCCGATGAGCCGCGGCCAAGTTCTCTATCTGCATCTGTGTGTGGTGCTGACGGCGGCCACGGGAATCGTCTTCGCGGTGATGAAGTACTTCATGAAGCCGGCGGCCGACGAATTCTCGGTCGTCAATCACCCGTTGCAGCCGTACATGCTCGCCGCGCACGTCGTCGTCGCGCCATTTCTGGTGTTCGGGTTCGGATGGCTCTATTCGAATCACGTCCGGCCGAAGCTCGCGTTCGACGAAAAGCGCAATCGCGGGAGCGGAATCTGGCTGATTGCGGCGATTCTGCCGATGACGCTTTCCGCTTACCTGCTGCAGATCTCGACGGCAGAGGGCGCGCGAACAGCGATGGCCGCCGCGCACTGGATCAGCTCAGGGATTTTTCTGATCTTCTACGCGGCGCATCTGATCATGCGGCCAGCTGCGGCAGACGATCGATCAGACGCTGAAGGCGCCGCAGTGAGCGTTCCTTCCCCAACGTGATCACGACGTCGAAAATCGGCGGCGACGCCGCCACTCCGAGGAGTGCCACACGCAACGGATGGATGTATTTTCCGGCGCTCGCCCCTCGCGACTCGGCCAGTTTGCGCAGCGCCTGTTCGGTGGTATTCACGTCGAAGGGCTCGGTGCCCGACAGCGTCTCCTGAAGCTCGGTCATCCGGGCCGCGAGATCGTCGCCTCTCAGATATTTCCGCACCGCCTCGTCCTCATATTTCACTTCGTCATCTGCGGCCAGGTAGGGCGCGATGACGGCGGCGAGATCCTTCAGCGTTCGGGCACGGCTCTTGTTCAGCTCCAGCACCTTGCGGATGCTCTCCAGCGGCGCTGCGCGATCGCCGAGGAACGGCAGGAGATGCGGATAGAGCTCGTCGGCGGTCGAGTGCATCATGTACTGCCCGTTCATCCAGAGCAGCTTTTCCTGATCGAACACTGCCGGCGCCTTGTGGACGTCACTGAGATCGAACAGTGCCGCGGCCTGCTGGCGACTGAGGATCTCGCGATCGTTGCCCGGCGACCATCCCAAAAGCAGGAGGAAATTGAAGAGGGTGGACGGGAGGATGCCCATTTCGCGGTATTCCTCAGCCGACGTCGCCCCGGCCCGTTTGCTCAACCGCTTCTTGTCGGGTCCGAGAATCAGGGGAACGTGCGCGAAGAAGGGCGGCTCGACGCCGAATGCACGGAACAGCAGGATGTGCTTCGGCGTGTTCGAGAGGTGATCGTCTCCGCGCGCGACGTGCGTGATTTGCATGTCGATGTCGTCGACGACGACGGAGAGGTGGTACGTCGGATGGCGGTCCGAACGAAGGAGGACAAAGTCGTCGATCAGGTCGGCGTCGAAATTGACGTCGCCTCGAATCAGGTCGTGAAAGGCGATGGCACCATGCGGGACTTTGAAGCGGATCACGTGCTCGAGGTCCAGCGGCGCGGCATCCGACTCGGCGAGAGAGCGGCAGCGGCCCGAGTAGCGATACGTCTTTCCCGCTTTCTCGGCGGCGGCGCGCTCCGCTTCCAGCTCTTCGATCGTGCAATAGCAGCGGTAGGCCTTCCGATTGGCCACGAGCTCTTCCGCGCGCTCGCGGTAACGCTGGAGGCGATCGCTTTGATAGACCGGACCCTCGTCCCACTCCACTCCGAGCCACTGCAGCGAGCTGACGATCTGCTCGGCGTGGCGCTGGCGCGAGCGCTCCACGTCCGTGTCTTCGATCCGCAGCAGCATCGTCCCGCCGTGGCGGCGGGCATGCAGCAGGTTGAAGATCGCGGTTCGAGCCCCTCCGACGTGGAGGAAGCCGGTGGGCGATGGAGCGAAACGGAGCTTCATCGAGCGCGGGAGTGTAGCACCGGGGTTGGACAGGGCGGAGACACCAGGACAAGGGGACGCGCGGTGATGCAACCCGAGTCCCCGAGTCCTCGTGTCCCTCCGCCCTTACAATCGTCCACGCCATGCCCCGCCAACGCGGCTTCTCCCTCGTCGAGCTTCTCTTCGCCCTGCTCGTGCTCACGCTGGTGATCATGACGAGCCTGGCCGTCTTCGTCGAACGCGCCAACCGCCTCAAGCAGGCCTCGGAAACGATCATTGCTTACCAGGTGCTGGCGAACGAGGCGGAGATGCAACGCCGCGTTCCGTTCGACGAGCTGGTCCCCGGTACCACCTTCTCGAGCGAAACCGCGATCCTGGCGCCGCTCCAGCCCTACGCCACGCAGATCGACGTGAACTCCAGCAAGGCCGGCGTGAAGGACGTCACGATGACCATCACGTGGCGCAAGGGCGAGCGCGTGGCCAAGCTCGCGCTCACACGCGTCGACACCGGCGGAGGGAACCTGTGGTGAGGCGCGGGTACTCGCTGCTCGAAGTGGTCGTCACCATGGCGATCTTCGGCGTGTTTCTGCTGATCATCACGACGCTGACCCTGGAGATGCGCACGAACGAGAAGCGCCACCCGGTGAACTTCATGCAGCATCCGCAGATCGTGAGCCTCCTGTCGCGCCTCCGGCGTGATGTGCTCGATGCGTATGGCGGCGATCCCTACCGCAATAAATCGCCGGACGGCAAGTACACGATGTCGGACAAAGTGCTCATCTTCGAGACCCTCGTCAGCGGCGGCGGTTCGCAGACAGTGGTGTGGGATTTCTCCACGGCCGGCGAGGTGCATCGCGTCTCGTACAACGTCGGCATATCGACGGAATGGGTGGCCCGCGGTCTGCCGCCGGACTTTGTGGCCAAGATCGATGCCATCGAGGTTCCCGGCCATCCCTACGGCGTACGCATCACTGCCGTCGACAAGAAAGGAAATCTGGCCATTGACCAGTATCTTCAGCCGCGCGCGCACAACTAAAGCCCGGCAGCGTGGATTCGTTCTGATGTCCGCGCTCGTGCTGGCCGTGCTTTATTTCGCGCTCATGGAGTTGCTGCTCATCGACTCGTCGCGTGCGCTGACTGAGGCGCAACGGTTCCGTTCGCGTGTTGTCGCGGAAACGCTCGCCGAGAACGCCGCGGAACTTGCCGCGTTGCAGATGATCAACACGGGCGGGGCGAACGTGACCGCAAGTGATTTCCAGGGGACGATGCATGGCACATTGAGGCGAACGGGAGATCATTTCGAGCTGGAGGGAGAGGCAAGCACCATCGGCGTGATGCCACAGGCCGCGACGGTATTCGTCCAGGGCACGATCAGCGGAACGAACATCGCGATCGATTACACGAACCACACGCCGTGAGCCAATCCGCGATGGAACCTCTGAACAAGTCGTCATCCTGAGTCGGCGAAGCGCGACGAAGGATCTCAGGATCCGAAAACGCCTGCCATTTCGAGATCCTTCGCCGTCTTCGCGGCTCAGGATGACGTGAACAACGACTTTCTCAGAGCTAGAATGCCGGCCATGTCAGGGAACCGGCGCGAGCACGTCAAAGACAAGGGATTCTGGGATGGCGGAGCCGTCGGTCACGGCACGAACAAAGAGTCGGCGGGCCGGACCAGTGGCTTGCCGGGCTCTCGCAAGCCACAACGCGTTGGCGTGACCACCGACATCGAGTTCCCGCCCGAAAAACCGGCGGAGCCCGACAAGCCTACAACCCGATGATGTTGTAGCCGCAGTCGACGAACATCACCTCGCCGGTGATCGCCGTCGACATCGGTGACAGCAGAAAAAGCGCGGCGTTGCCGATCTCCTCGAGCTCCACATTGCGACGGAGCGGTGCGCGCTCGGCGTGGTGGTGCAGCATTCCGGTGAATCCTTTGATGCCGCGCGCGGCTAGCGTGTTCACCGGCCCGGCGGAGATGGCGTTCACGCGGATGTTCTTCGGTCCGAGGTTTGCGGCGAGGTAGCGGACGGAGGCTTCGAGCGAGGCCTTGGCGACGCCCATGAGGTTGTATCCCTCGACCGCCTTCTCCGCGCCGTAGTAGGTCATCGCCAGGACGGCACCGCCGCCGTTCTTCTCCATCAGCGGAACCGCGCCACGCGTGAGCGCGACCAGCGAGTAGGCGGAGATGTCATGAGCGGTTTTGAAGCCGTCGCGCGACGTCTTCACGAACTCGTTCTCGAGATCCTCGCGCGGTGCGAAGGCCACGGAGTGCACCAGAGCGTCGAGGCGGCCGAACTTGTCGCCGATTTCGCGGTACACCGTGTCGATCTCCTGATCGACCGTCACATCACACGGCAGCAGGAGCGAGCCTTCGATCGTCGACGAAAGACTCTCGACGCTCTCCTTCAGCCGTTCGCCCTGGTACGTGAATGCGAGACGCATCCCTTCCCGGGAGAGCGCCTGGGCGATTCCCCATGCGATCGATCGCTTGTTGGCGACCCCGAAAATGAGGCCGGTCTTCCCGTCCAGCATCGGCATGAGCGCGGATAATAGCTCGGAACGACGGTTGCTCGTATGCTTCGCTCGATGAAGAAACTTGCGATCTCAGCCGCCATCCTGCTCGTCTCCCTGCCACTGTTCGCGGAGAAGCGTGCATTCACCATCGAAGACTTCTACCGGATCCGCGACGTGAGCGAGCTGGCTGTCTCGAGAGATGGCCGCCGCGTCGCGTTCACCGTCGAGTCGACCGATCTTCCGCACCACAAACGGACAACTCGCATCTGGATGACCGGCGCGGACGGCGCCGATCCGCACGAGGTCACCTCGGGCGACCGCGATTCCAATCCGGCGTTCTCTGCCGACGGCCGATGGCTCTCATTCGTTCGCACGAAGGACGACCAGTCGAACCTCTACCTTCTTCCTCTGGCCGGCGGCGAGCCGCACGAGCTGACGAAGATCTCGACCGGCGTCTCGGATCCCATCTGGTCGCCCGACAGCAAGCGCATGGCGTTCTCTTCCGACGTCTATGCCGAATGCGGCGGCGACGACACCTGCAACAAGCGGATCTCGGACCGCTGGACGAGCGGAAAGCTGAAGGCCCACATGGCCGACGAGCTTCTGTTCCGCCACTGGAAATCGTGGAGGGACGGAACGGTCACCCACACGTTCGTTGTCGATGTCGACAGCGGAACCGCGCGCGATCTCACGCCCGGCAATGTGGACTTTCCGCCGTTCCAGCTCGGTGGCCCACCGCAATATGACTTCTCACCTGACGGATCGGAGCTGGTCGTCTCGTCGAATCCCGATCGCCGGCGCGCATCGTCGACCAACAACGATCTCTATCTGGTTTCCGTCACCAATCCCGCGGCGCCGCGCGACATCACCGCGGATAACAAGGCCTACGACGGCAGTCCGAAATACTCACCGGACGGCCGCTACATCGCGTACCGGCGACAGCGCGATCCGGGATACGAGTCGAGCCTGTTCCAGCTCGCGATTTACGACCGGCGCAGCGGCACCTCGCGCGTCATCACCGGCCAGTTCAACAACTGGATCGACGATTTCGACTGGAGCGACGACTCGAAATCGATCTCGTTCACCGGGCCGGTCGAGGGCGTCAATCCGATCTTCCGGGTCAACATCGAGAACGGTGCCATCACGCGCGTGTTCGAAGACCGGACCATCGATGCGTTTCACGTCGCGAACGATGGGACGATCGTCTACATCGGGCACTCGGTCGGTGAGCCGAGCGAGGTCTATCGATTGAACCATCAGCGCATCACACACCTCAACGACGCGCTGGCAAACGAAGTCGACATCCGTCCCGCCGAAGTGATGTGGGTGACGGGAACCGAGGGGAAGCGGGTCCAGGTCTTCATCGTGAAGCCGCACAACTTCGATCCGTCGAAGAAATATCCGCTGATCCTGAACGTTCACGGCGGGCCGCAGTGGCAGTGGGCGGACTCATTCCGCGGCGACTGGCAGATGTATCCCGGCGCCGGTTACGTCGTGGCCTTCCCGAATCCTCACGGATCGACGGGATTCGGCCAGGAATTCACCGCTGAGATCTCCGGCGACTGGGGTGGCAAGCCGTTCGACGACCTGATGCTCGTGACCGACGCTCTGGAGAGACTGCCCTACGTCGATCGCAACCGCATGGGGGCGATGGGCTGGTCGTACGGCGGCTACATGATGAACTGGTTCGAAGGGCACACGACGCGCTTCAAGGCCATCGCCTCGATGATGGGACTCTTCGATCTCCGCTCGTTCTACGGCGCGACCGAGGAGCTCTGGTTCCCGGAGTGGGACCTTCGCGGCCAGCCGTGGAATTCTGATTTATATGAGAAATTCTCACCATCGAATTACGTGAAGAATTTCAAGACGCCCTGCATGGTGCTGACGGGCGAGATCGACTTCCGCGTCCCGTACACGCAGAGCCTCCAGATGTTCACCGCGCTGCAGAAGATGAACGTGCCGTCGCGACTGATCGTGTTCTCGGAATCGGGACACTGGCCGGACTGGTACGAGATGGCCCTCTACTACACCGCTCACCTCGAATGGTTCCAGAAATACCTCGGCGGCGGCGGACCGCCCTGGTCGACCGAGGCGTTCCTGCGCAACGCGGTATTCGACACGTCGACCGGAAAGAGGATCGAGGAGGAGCCTAAGCCACCGGAGAACCCGCAGGGGAAGGGGGACCAGAAGCCGCCGCACGGGCAGTGACGTGCTTGGTGATCTCGTCGTCCATGCGGCCGGCCATCATCAGGAAGAGCATGCGGTAGTCGGCGAAGAGCGAATAAAAAGGGTGGCCGAACGTCGCGGGCTTGTTGCGCTCGACGAAAAAGTGTCCGTACCAGGCGAACGCGTATCCGACGACCGGCACCGCGACGAGCAGCCACAGGTTGACCGCGAACGCCGCACCGAACAGGACGACCGCCAAAACGGAGCCGGCGGCGTGCAACAGTCTGGTGCGCGGCTTGGAATGCGCCCGGACGTAGTACGGCCAGAACTCCTCGAAGGAACGTAGATTCTTCGTTTCGGACGTGGCCGCAATTCTCCCACGATGTTCGTGGCACTTCAATTGCTGCCCGGCTTGTCATCATGGCTCAGGATTTTGAACAGTTTCTGCGCGAGATCTTCGGCGAGCCGTTGAGTCGCCTGACGAACTTTTCGTCCGAGCAGATGCAGCGCTTGAACAGCAAGCTGCAGGAGCTGGCACGGGAAGCGGTGAAGGACGACTTCACGCACTTGCACACGGAGATCAACGAGCTTCGGAATCGTGTAGCGGTCCTCGAGGCCGAGCGCGCCGAGGCGGCTGCAGACAAGGTGTAAAGCACCTGGGGAAGCTCTGAACAAGTCGTTGTTCACGTCATCCTGAGCCGCGAAGACGGCGAAGGATCTCGCAATGGCAGGCGTTTTCGGATCCTGAGATCCTTCGTCGCGCTTCGCCGACTCAGGATGACGACTTGTTCAGAGGTTCTCTTTCGCTGGTGCCGCAACCGGCACCAGCCCGAAGGGTTGCGGGCGGCGAGGGGCCAGATGCTTCGTCGCGGCGCCTCGCATCTGGCCTCTCGGCGCCCGCAACGAAAGCCGGTCTATTTGCGACACGCCACACTAGAACGGGAAGCCGAGGGTCAGGCTGTACGCGAACGGGTCTTCGCGAACGGCTTCTCCGTTCTCGCGGAAGCCGATGATGCGCCGCCCGAGCTTGAACCCGGCGTCGAGGCGCAGCGGTCCGAGCGGCGACAGATAGCGCACGCCCGCGCCGACGCCGTAGCGCAGATCGTCGAAGTGGATCGTTGACGTGCCGAACACGTTCCCGATATCGGTGAACAGCGCGCCGCCCACCGTCGAGAAGAGCGGGAAGCGATACTCCGCGTTCATGATCAGCACGCCATTGCCGCCCAGCGGCGCGAGCCGGATCGAATTCGGGTTCTCGCTGATGTCGACGAGTGTCGGGATGCACGTGCGGCCGCGGTCGATCTCGTGCGGGTCGCGGCAGGCATCGCCGAGAAGATCGAGACCGAATGCGCGATGGGAGGTCTCGCCGCCGGCCAGGAAGCGCTCCGACAGCGGCACGAACCGCGACTCCTCGGTCTCGCCGAGCGGCTGAATCAGGCCGACGCGGCCCGACAGGGCGAGCACCGTCCGCGCGCTGAACGGAAAGTACAACGCGCCTTGCGCGAATTCCTTCGTGAAATGACTCTTCGCCGAGAAGAGCGGGAATGCGTACGAGACCGATGCGCTCGTGAAGAAGCCGCGGTGGGGATCGACGATGTCGTCGCGGCGATCCCAGAAGAACGTCGGGGTGACACTGGAGATCTGGATGTCGAGCAGCGTACGCGGAAGCGTCGGAACCGGTACGTTCTGCTTCACTTTCGTGCAGAGGTCCTCCGGATCATCGCGGCGGATGCACTCCGAGATCTTGTACTGGTACTGCACGGACCATCGCGTGCGGAGGAATGCGACCTTCGATGCTTCGATCGACGTGCCCCGCTGCTGAATGCGCGCGAACTTCCGCGTGGAGTCGTCGGTCTGAAACACCGTGATCTGCACGGGCACGTTGAACCGGCCGATGAACGGCTCGCGATACGTGAGGTAGGCCTCCTGATCCGTCTTCGGGGCATAAACACCCTCGAGGCCGAGGTAGCGGCCCGTGCCGAAAAGATTGCGATGGGCGAGGGCACCGGCAAATCGGGGAGAGAAAACGCGAAGCGCGCGGTCGTACAGGAGACCGACCGAACCACTGGCCGTGAGGTTCCTCCCTTCCACGACGGAGATGATGATGTTGCGCTCGGAGACGGAGGTGCCGGCCTGCTCCGGCTGAACATCGACGCGGTTGAAGATCCCGAGCCGATACAGATTGCGCTGCGCTTCGAGGATCGACGTATAGCTGAACGGATCGCCCTTCTCGAGCTCCCCTTTGCGCAGCACGAGGCTCGAATCGGTGTACGTGTTTCCGTGCACGACGACGTCGCCCACGTGAATCTCCGGCCCCTCGGCGACGACGTACGTGACGCGCGCTTCGGTCTTGTCAGGACTGATGTCGACGCGCGGCGTGACCTGCACCTCGGCGTTTCCGCGATCGGCATAGAACGTCTGCAGCGCGAGGATGTCATCGCGCTCCGCCTGCGGGTCCAGCGGCTGCGCGGGCCGCGTCTCCATCCGCGGCAGGCTCTTCGGATCGACGTGCTGGATGCCTTCGATGGAGACATCGGTGACGATCGTCTGGGGACCTTCGGTGATCGGGAAATCGACAGCCAGCGTTCCATCGGCATGCGGCACCGGCACCGGCGTATCGACGGTCGCCTCGGAGAATCCGTGCAGCCGGTAGAACGATTCGAGCGCATCGCGGTCGGCGCTCAGCTGCGCTCCCGTGACTCCCGTCGGGCGCCGGAGGATCGTTGCGAGGAGACGGCGGATTCCGCCGCTCGGCGACGTCTCCACCACTCCGCTCAGCGTCTTGTCTGACTCTTTCAGGTTCCCCGTGAACGTGACTTTGGTCAGCCGGTATCGCTGCCCCGGGCGAACATTGAAGACTGTCACCCACGAGTCGCCGACAAGCCGGCTTTCGGTGTCCACGGCCGCGTTGACGTAGCCGCGCTCCTGGTAATGCTTGATGATGTCGTCCGCGGCACGATCGATGACGTCTTCGCTGTACTCCTGATTGCGCCCAAACGGCAGCTCCTTCCGGACTTCGCGGCGTTTGACGCCGGTGATCTCGACCTTCACGATCGGGCCGACATCCGCTTTGTATCGGAGGGCGACGGTCTTGGTGGCCGGATCGTAGGTATGCCCGAGGAAGTCGACATCCGCGCGCCGGTAGTCGCGGCGCACGACGTAGTTCTTCATGCGGTCGGCATCGGAACGCGCCTCGTTCAGCCGGAAATTCGCGCCCGGCTTCTCCTTCATGCGGCCGATGAGCTCCGCATCCGTGAACGGAGCCAGATTCCCTTCCAACGTCACCGTCCCCACTTTCGCCTGCGGTCCCTCGATCACATGGAACGCGATGTCGGCCACGTTGCGCTCTCTGACGAACGTGGTCTCCGGATCGACGGTCGCTCCGATGTAGCCGTCGCGCTCGAGTTGCTTTTGGATCGAGACCGCGCTGTTGTCGACGGCGTTGAGCGAAAGGATGTCACCGGAATGGACGCGCAAATCGCGCGTGGTGCGCGTCTTTTCGGACCCGTGAATTCCATCGAACACGATCTTGCCGACGCGATAGTTGAGGTAGAGCGAAATGGTGAGCGACACGCCGCGTGGCGATCGAGCCGCGTCGACGCGGACGTCGCGGAAGTTGCCGGTCGCGAAAAGCGACTTGATCGTGTTCTGCACATCGCGGATCGCCAGCGGCTGTCCCGGCTTGATCGCCACGTATTGCGACAGCGCGGTGGTGACCAGCGGCCGGTCGTAGCGGAACTGGACATCGGTGACGGCGGTCCCCGCAGGAATGGCCGCGACGGCGGTGGCCGGGCGCGGAGGAGATGGAGCCTGTGCCGCGGATGCCGGCTGAAGCCGGCGCTCCATCGATGGCAGCGGGAAGAGCTCTTCTCCACGTCCACGTCCGAAGAGCGACCATCGTCCCTCGTACAGCCGGCGGAAGCGCGCATCGACGCGGTACTGGTTCGCGGATTCGTCGCGCGTCAGTTGCAGCGTCCAGTCGCGCGACGCGGCCCACTCCACGACTTCGCGGCTCTTGGCGTTGTCGAGGTTGTAGACCACGAGCGCGCGCACGGTCGGCGAGATGCGCCTCTCGAACGACACCTTGCGGCCCACGCCGAGCGACATGTCGAGCTGCCCCGGGTCGTACGAGAACGAATCGGCGAACGGGAAGATCTTCGATCCAAGTGCCGAGGCGATGCTCTGGATGAGCAGCGAGGTGCCGGTGCCCGGGAGATTCGGAGTGGCGCCGATGCCGCTGCGCTGCGATAGTCCTCCGAATCCGAGGATCGAGAAGAGCGTGATGTCGCTCGCCGGCGGTTCGCTGGTGATCGCGGGCGTGATCCGGTCGAGGGTTCCGGTGATGTTCACGGTCACGTCGATCGGGCCTGTTTCGATTTCGGAGATGCCACCGGACACGCGGCCTTCGACGGTGACGTCGAAGTACGGATCGGTGCGGAACGGATTCTGGAAGTTGATCGTGCCGCGAACCACGCGGTAGTCGACTTTCTGGAAGGTGACCGTTCCGCCTTCGTTCAGCGTCACGCTGCCGAGGACGACGGGGTTGGCGAGAGTGCCGCTGAGGTCGATCTCCGCGCTGCCGGTGACGTCCGCAACGTTGTTCCGGACGGCGAGTGTATTGGCGGCATCGAGATGCAGCCGCAAACTGACGCGGTCCTGCCATGACGCGGCCACGACGGGTGTGATGCCGCGCCGGGACAGGACCACGTTGAGCAGCGACTGCTGGAAGTTGAAATCCTTGAAGTACAGAGCGCGGGTGACGTGAACGTCGCCGGCGAGGACGGCGCGCTCGAGATCGCCGCTCAAGCGCATGTCGAAGTCGCCTTCGACCGTGACTCCTTCGAAGTAGCGGAGAGAGACGTCTTCGCCATGCAGCGTGATTCCGAACCGGTTCGGAGTCATCCCTCGGAGGCCGATCGATCCGCCGGCGGTCACCGTTCCTCCGCCGATCGTGGCCCGCAGCGAATCGATCGTCACGGAATCGCCTTTGAAGACGAGCGTCCCGTTGATGTTGTCGATGAGCTGCGGGAAACCCGCGAATTTCACCTGGGCGTTCTGCAGCTCGGCCGACCCATCGAGCACCGGCGCGCCGAGCGTCCCAGCGATGGCCATCGACATCGCGATGCGACCATCGGCGCGAACGTCTTTCATGAACAGCTGCAGCAGCGCGGCTTCGAGCTCGCCGTGCACGTCGAGGGCCAGTCGCTTCGCACCGGTGATCTCTGCGAAACCGGAGAGGGAGAAAACCGAGCCGTCGCGCTCCAGATCGAAGGAATCGATCTCCAGACGGCCACTCCGCAATCCGAACCGGATCGGCGCGCGCGGTTTGAACTCGTGCTCGGACACGCGGAGATCGAGGGTGGGGACCGTGCCTTCGATGTTCAGTGCGTCGAGGCTGGTCAGCTTGCCGCGCAGGCGGAGATCGATGACGGCTTTCCCTTCGGCCGGAATGCCGGTCGTGTTCGGCGACATCGCCAGGAGCTTGGCGATGTCGCTGATCGTGATGCGCACCTGGCCGTCGACGGCCATATCCTGGCCAACGGCTCCGTCGCCCTCGATCGTCAGCAGGTTCGCCGCGGAGCCGCGGATGATCAGCCGGCCTCCACGAATGGCGACGTAGAGCGACGGCGGCGGAGAGTCTGGAGGAAGAGTCAGGCCGCGCAGCGTGGCCTGATTGAGCGTCGCTTCGATGACCAGCTCGGGATTGTCGAACGTACCCGCGCCGCTCGAGACCAGCGTCACGTTTCCGCCGAGCAGACCCTTCAGCGTGTCGAGCAGCTTGACCCGCGACAGATCGATCGAGCTCGACTTGATGTTGTAGCTGAACTGATTGGTGGTGAGGTTCAGATCCGCTTCGCCGGTGATCGTTCCGGCGGGGCCGGCCAGCGAGAGGTTCGTCGCTTTCATCGCGCCCCGGCTGAATGTGATGTCGGCCGTGCCGAGCGTGACCGGCTCGCCATAGATCGTGCCGTTGCGCACCGTGACCGATCCCGCGCCTTCGAGCGCGCTCTTCAGACCTTCGAGGTGCAGCGTTCCCGTCAGCCGTCCGGTGACGGGGAAGCTCCCGACGTCGAGGAACGTCATGATGCCGGCGATGGGAAAATCGCGCGCGGCGATATCGAGATTGAACCGGACGTTTCCCTTCCCCGGTTCCCAGGCCACGTCGCCGGCGAGGCGGATCTGCGAGTCGCCCTGCCGGACGATCAGATTGAGGAACGTGACCTTCCCGACGTCGGGCGTTCCGGTGACGATCAACTTTCCGGTACCGGCACCGCCGCCGAGATTCAATTTCAAATTGACGGCCGCCATCGCCCGATCGACGGGATAGTTCGTCGCGTCGACGCCGAGATCGAATCGCGGACTCGGACCGCGATCGGGAAATTCGACGGTTCCCGTCAGCGACAACCGCCCTCCCTCCTCGCTGAAGATCGCGCGATCGAAGGTCATCAAGCTCTTCGCGCCGTGGTATCGCAATTCGATGTCGGCCGCGCCCAGGAGGACGTTGTTGTACTTCGTGCCCGTGCCGCTGATGCGTGCGACGACCTGCGGCGTCTTGAGAGGTCCCTGTACGGATCCCGTGACGTCTCCCGTGCCGCCGAGTCCGAGGAGTGTGTAAGTCTTCTTGCCGGCGGAGTGGGCGAAGTTGTAGCCGGCGCGATCGAGCTCGCTGAAATCACTGCTGTGAATCTTCACGAGCAGGTTCGTGAAGACGTCCTCGATGCGCAGCGTGCCGGTGAAACTGACGTGCGATGCCTCGGTGTCGAGCTCCGCGCTGCGGAACGTGACGACGCCGTTGTCGAGCGCGAAGTCCGTCGAGCCGGAGACGGGGATCGGGTACTTCGCACCGGAAAACGCCGTCGTGTTCTTCGACAACCGCGCGGTACCGGATCCCGCGCCGGCGAGAACGCGGTCCTTGTTCCAGTGATAGGTGAGATGTCCGGTCGCCGCGCCGCGCAATCCGGTGTCGCGGACCGTCCAATCGTTGAAGAGCTGCTCGACGGAGATGCCGTTGTAATTGAGATCGACATTCATCGGATACGGCTCGGAATATTGCGTGAGCGTGTAGTGGGCGTTGATCGTCCCGCCGCCGTAGCGCGCCGAAGCGACATCGACGATCGTGCGGTCGCCGGTGACGTTCAGCGTTCCCTTGGCATCCTTCAACTCGTACGCATCCGCGATCAGGTCGGGTGAAACCCAGCCGCCGGCGAGCGTGAACGTTCCCGCTTTTCCGCGAAGGCGCGCATCCATCTCCAGCAGCCCCTGAAGTGTCCTGTTGACGCCGAAGATCTCGCGGATCCGCTCGGCGTTGGAGCGCGACCTCACGCGCAAGTCATAGACGCCTTCGCTGAGCGGGGCGATGTTGCCCGACACGAACACGTCCATTCCCCGGCCTCGCATGGCAATGGACTGGAGCTCCAGTATCCCGGGCGTGTAGCGGAATCCTCCTCGCAGATCGAGATTGACCGGGAGGTAGTCCTGGATGCGAACGTTGAGACGTGGACTCTTGACGATTCCTTCGTAGAGATCCTTCGCGCGCGTGACGTTGATGGTCGAGGTTATCGCCGTCGCGAGCGCGGTGATCTGGTGCCGGCGGTCCTGAAACGAAAACGCTCCGCTGTCCACGTACATCGTGCCGACCTCGACGTGCACGATCTCGTAGCGGCTCGGCGGGCCGGAGTTCCAATGCGGGAAATTGTGGACGAGCGCTGCGTCTGCCGGATAGATCTCGAAGTACAGCGACGGCTCGTGAATGTCGATGCGGCCGATTTTGATCTTGCGGCTCCAGAACGACTCGACGCCGCCCATGATCACCACCTGCTTCACGGTGGCGAAGTACGGATTCACCGCGCCGGGAGCGTTGGCGATGCGAAGATCGTTGATCACCACGCGCCGCAGATGAGCGCGATCGACGACGACGCTTCCGATCGTCACCTCTCGTCCGAGTCTTGCCTTCAGCGTGAACGCGATGCGCTTCGCGACGAGATCGGCGAAACTCGTCGATCCGATGTACCACCAGCCGCCGCCGATGACGAGAAAGAGCAATGCGGCGACGCCGATGATGAGGAAAAACATTCCTTTGAGACAGCCCCACATCGGGCCGCGCCGCTGCCGTTCCCGCGCGGAGCGGTGATGGCCGTGGCCGGTCTCGTGTGGAAACAGCGTCTGGCTGTCTTCTGTGCTCTCGTCCATGAATCCGGTGGCAACTGCGGCGTTTGCTAATGGTGAGCCATGACGCCGCTATCCGCCGCTACGAGAAAGAGATCGCGGAGATTGTTCCCCGTCGGGGGAATCATAATCGGTCGGCCGACGATCTCGGCGGCGGCGAGGGAGTCGGAGGTGGCCAGGAGGGACTCGATCTCCTGGGGAGCGCCGCGCGTCCCGGCGCGGCGTCGGGCCGGCGAGGACGCCCGCCGCTCCACGAGCACCCCGGCCACCCCGCTGCTACCGTCCACTCCATCCGAGCTGCCGAACAGAGCGGCGTTCGGACTCCGCATCGCGAAGCGCACGGCCAGTTCGCAGCATCGCCCTCCCTTCCCGCTGCCGCGGATGACGACGGTGGTCTCGCCGCCCGCCACGAGCACCTGGCTCGGCGCGAGTGACCGGGCGCGATCGGCGAGCATCGCCGCCGCGTCCTCGACGCTCCTCTCGACCTGTTCGGGCAGGAGGATCGGCTCGTGATCCATCTCGCTCACGATGCGGGCGGCGGTCGATGTGAGCGTCGAGTTGTCGGCGATCACCTTTGCGCTCGTGTTCGCGAGTTGCTTCACGGTTTCATCGCGCAGCTTCGCGGCCATGGCATCGAGTCCGAGCCCGCGGAGAATGTTGGCCGCCTCGTCGACAGTCGTCGGATCCGCGAGCGTCGGCCCCGACGCCACATCGGCGATCGCGCCGGCCGACACGTCGGAGTAGACGAGCGACATCGAGCGCCCGTGTACGCGCGCGGCAAGGCGTCCGCCTTTGATCGCGGAGAGATGTTTCCGAACCGTGTTGATGTCGCCGATCGGCAACGACGAAGCGACGAGCCGCCGGTTGACCTCGATCAGCTCATCGCGCGTGAACGGCGGAAGCGGCGCCTCGACGCACGCCGATCCGCCGCCGGAGATCAGAAAGAGAATGTCGTCGCTTTCATCAACGAAACGCAGCAGCGCATCGCCGGCGTGAAAACTGGTGCGGTCCATCTGCGGATGTCCGCCATGGGCGATGACGATGTTGCCGCGCCAGCCCGGCTCCGGATAACCGTGAGGGATCACGGCAAATGCTCGATCGATTTCGAGCTCGGCGGCGACGCCGTCGATCAGCGGTCCTGCACACTTGCCCATGGCCGCGATTGTCCGCGGCATCGAAGGATGGAGCGACCGCCGGACCAGCACGTCCGGCGCGCACTCCCGCAGGGCCCGGCGATAGATCGATTCCAAATCGATCACGCAAGCGATTATCCTTAATTCAAGTGTCCAGAATGCGGCTCCGAACGCGGGTGCTGTGGCTCACCGGAGCGTTCGCCGCGGTTCTGTTCGCGATCACGTTCGGGTTGACCTGGCAGGCGAAGCGGTCGCAGCAACGGTGGTCGCGTCTGATTTCGGTCGAGACCGAGGCCATCTCCCGCCTCGAAGAGGTGATCCGGGCGCAAAATGCGTTCAAGGCCCATCCGGAGCGCGATCGCTATGCGGCGGTCGAGCAGCTCCTCGATCACAGCGCGCTGAAGGCGATCGACATCGAGCCGCTCCGCGTGCGCGTGCGTTCGTTCCGCGCGCTCCTGACGAATGGCGCGCCGCGGCCGGAGCTCGATGCCGAATCGACGCGGATCGTCGGCGAGGCGCAGCGGCTCGTCGGCGTGCACAGGCTCGAGATCGCTCTGCAACTCGCCGGATTGGAACGCGAAGCCCGCGTCACCATGACGAGCGGCCTGGCCATCGCCTGGATCATCGTCATCCTCAGCTTCGCGGTGGCCATCACGACGTATCGAAGAGTCGTGATTCCGATCGAGAATCTTTCCTATGCCGCCGGGAAGATCGCGCAAGGCGACGTCGCCGTGCGCGCGCCGGTCGGTGGAGACCGCGAGGTCGTGGAGCTCGGCCGCGCGTTCAATCACATGGCCGACGAGCTGAAGGCGCGCGCCAGAACGGACGATCTCACCGGGCTTCCGAACTTCCGCGCGTTCCGCGAGCACATCGATGCCGACATCGCCCGCGCGCAGCGGTACGGCGAACGGTTCGGCGTGCTCGTTCTCGATCTCGATCACTTCAAGAAATACAACGATCAGTTCGGCCACCTCGCCGGAAACGACGCGCTGCAGCGGGCGGCGGACATGATCCGCGTGTCGGTGCGCGCCGTCGATTTCCCCGCACGCTACGGCGGCGAGGAATTCGCGGTGATCGTGCCGCTGGTCTCCGATGCCGGAGCGCTGCTCCGGATCGCAGAACGCATCCGTTCCAGCATCGAAGGACTTCGCGCACCGGCCAACGGAGGCCCTCTGACGATCAGCATCGGCGCGGCGATCTTCCCGGACGACGGCGGAACGGCCGAAGCGCTTTTCCACACCGCCGACGAGCGGCTTTATGAAGCGAAGCGCTCCGGCCGCAATCGCGTGGTCGTGTCTACGGCTGCTCGAGCTGCGCAATCAGCCGGTTGATGGCGCGCGTCAGCGTCTGCAGATCGCGGTCGGGCAGATCGCGGCCGAGCGATTTCTGCCACTCCTCGTAAACGGGTGTGAGCTTGTCGACGAGCGCGCGCCCGCGGCGCGTCAGCTGCAGGCGAGCTGAGCGCAAGTCCGCGGGATTCTCGCTTCGCTCCACGAGCCCCAGCTGCTCGAGCCTGGCGATCATGCCGGTCATGTTCTGCTTTGACACGGCCAGCTTGCGCGCCACGCCGGCGAGGCTGACCGGCTCTTCGGCAATCGTGACCAGCACTGCCCACTGCTGCGGCGTGATGTTCGACTTCTCGAAAACGGGAGCGAGCCTGCGGTTGAGCAGATTGCCGAGCTGGATGATTCCGGCGACGAGATCGCGCTCCCCGGCCATCGTCAATATCTTGACCAGTGCCGGGGGGCGCTGTCAAACGTTCCGGTAGATGGCCTTGCCGGCAAAGACCGCGGCGTCGCCCAGCTCCTCTTCGATCCTCAGGAGCTGGTTGTACTTGGCCATGCGGTCGCTGCGAGAGGCCGAGCCGGTCTTGATCTGGCCCGCGTTCGTGGCCACGGCCAGGTCCGCGATCGTCGAATCCTCCGTCTCGCCGGAGCGATGGGAGATCACCGCCCGATATCCGGCGCGCTTGGCCATCTCGATCGCTTCGAGCGTCTCGGTGATCGTGCCGATCTGGTTCACCTTGATGAGAATGGCGTTGGCGATGCCGCGCGCGATTCCTTTCGCGAAGATTGTCGTGTTCGTGACGAAGATATCGTCCCCGACGAGCTGTGTCGTCGCCCCCAGCTCCTTCGACTGCGCTTCCCACCCCTCCCAATCTCCTTCCGCGAGACCGTCTTCGATCGAGATGACCGGGTAGCTCCGTTTCAGCTCCTGGTAGTAGCGGGTCAAGTCCGCGCTGGAGCGCTTCTGTCCTTCGAACGTGTATGTCCCGTTCTCGAAGAGCTCCGAAGCCGCGACGTCGAGGCCGATGAAGATCTGCTGGCCCGGCTTGTAGCCCGCCTTCTCGATTGCGGTGACGATCAGGTCGAGCGCCTCGCGGTTCGATTTCAGGTTGGGCGCGAACCCGCCTTCGTCGCCGACCGCGGTGGTGAGATTCTTGTCGTGAAGCGTCTTCTTCAGCGCATGGAACGTTTCCACGCCCGCGCGCAGCGCATCGGAGAAGGTGTCGAACCCGGCGGGGACGATCATGCACTCCTGCACGTCGAGGTTGTTGTCGGCGTGCGCGCCTCCGTTGATCACGTTCATCATCGGAACAGGGAGCGTGCGCGCGCCCGTTCCGCCGAGATAAAGGAACAGCGGAAGGTTCGCCGCATCGGCCGCGGCGCGCGCGACCGCCATCGACACGCCGAGGATCGCGTTCGCACCGAGCTTCGACTTGTTGTCGGTGGCGTCGAGCTGCTTCATGACCAGATCGACCATGACCTGCTCGCGCGCATCCATCCCTTCGACCGCCTCGGCGATCTTGGAGTTCACGTTGTCGACGGCCTGAAGGACGCCTTTTCCGAGGAAGCGCTTCTTGTCGCCGTCGCGAAGCTCGAGTGCTTCACGCGAACCGGTCGACGCACCGGACGGAACCGCGGCGCGACCGAGCGCGCCGGAGTCGAGAAGACAGTCAACTTCGACTGTCGGATTGCCGCGCGAGTCGAGAATCTCCCGACCGAAGACTTCGACGATTTTGAACATGGCGCGGATGATAGAACAGGTAAACGCTCGCCGCCGTGATCGTGAAGACAGGTCGTGGGTCGTGGGTCGCCTGGGCCTCTGGGGCTAAGGCCCCACGACCGACGACCCACGACCGGGAAACTATTTCTTGCTGAACGTGGACTCCGTCGGCAGTCCCAACGCCGTCCACTGGTTCCAGCCGCCGAGGAGGGCGGCGGTGTTCTTGATGCCGTGAGTATTGAGGTCGAGCACCGCACGGGCGCTCGTATGCTCGTTCAGTCAGGCACAGTAGGTGATGATCAGCTTCTTCGGAGGCAGCTCGCGCACGCGCGTGATGAGCTGGCTCTCCGGAATGCTGACCGCACCTTTGATGTGACCGGCGTCGTACGAATCCTTCGACCGTACGTCGACGAAGACCGCCTTGTTCTCCTTGACGAGCTTGATCGCTTCGTCGCGCTCGATGCGGCGGGCCTTCTCGAGGTTCTGTTCTGCGGCGTTCGGCGGGGTGATCACAACGTTCGGGTTCGATGACTGCGCCGGCACCATGACCTTCTGCGCGCTTGCCACGGTGGCGAAAAGCGCGGCGAAGATCGCTGCTACTGCGACTCTACGCATTGGGCCTCCTCACTCCAGTTTCTTGAAAAATCTGTCGAAACGCGGCGCGAAGTAGTGCTCGCGGTCGAGCGAGAACGCCACGGCCGTCGCCTTTCCGACAATGCTCTTTCTCGAGATGAAGCCGATGAACCGGCTGTCGTTGCTGTTGTCGCGATTATCTCCGAGGACGAAGTAACGGCCGGCGGGAACGCGAACGGGTCCGAATGACCGCACCGCCGCAACGTGCGGGGTGAGCATCATCGGATGCTTGTGGCCGAACAGATCCTCGCGCGTGACCAGCGTGAGCCCCTGCTCGGAATCTTCTGTCGGAATGATGGGCGACCATTTGGCGGCTCTACCGTTCACCAGAAGCTGATTGTCGACCAGCTGCACGGTGTCGCCCGGGATGGCCACGACGCGCTTGACGAGACGCACTCCGTCCTGCGGCGAGAACAGGACGACGATGTCGCCGCGCTGCGGGTCAGCCCACTTCAGGAGCTCGATCGTCGTAAACGGGACCTTGAGGTCGTAGGCCAGCTTGTTCACCACGACGCGGTCGCCGATCTCGATGGTCGGCTTCATCGACCCGGTGGGGACATCGTTCCAGTCCGCGAGTGCGGAACGGAGCGAGCTGACGACGAGGAGCATCACCATGAAGATGCGGATCTCCTCGAAAATCTTCTTTTTGGTCATCTCTGCAACGTCAAGTTTACGAATAACTGCCGTCGACGGTTCCTGAAAGCGTCAAACCGGCGAAAAAATTCATACACTCTTCACATTCATGGCGAACCAGAGCGCCGTCCACGAGCTGCAAACCCTGGTTCTCTCGTTCCATTCCCTCATCGCCATCGAGACCGTCGAGGAGGAGCGCGTCCGCTCGATCGTTGGCGAGGTGGGGCGGAATCTGAGTCTTCCGATGTACGACTGGTCGATCACCAGCGGTCTGACCCGGTCGCTCGGTGTGGCCATCGAGGGAACCACCGACCCGGGCATCCTCCTCCGGAAGATCGAGGACATTCACGACAACGACGCCATTTATCTGCTGAAGGACTTCACCCCGCACCTGAACAACCCGAACGTCTGCCGCGCGCTGCGCGAGCTGACGATGCGTTTCATGTCCACGCCGACGGCGATCGTGATCACCGGCGATCCGATCGAGCTGCCGCGCGACCTCGATGCGCTCGCCGTCCGCTTCGACCTGCAGCTCCCCGATCCAACCGAGGTGCGGGAGATGGTTCGGAATGTGGTCGAGTCGATGAGCGCGCGAAAGCGGATTCGTATGGATCTCTCGAAAGACGACGCGCAGAGACTCGTTCGTGCGCTGTCGGGACTCACGCTCAGCCAGGTCCGGCAGGCGATCGCGAAGGTGATCGTCGACAACAACACGCTCACCGCGAAGGACATCGACAGAGTGATCCGCTGGAAAGGCGAGATCATCGAGCGGGGCGGCCTGCTCGAGTTCTACCCGCTCGAGGGAAACCAGTTCGAGCTCGGCGGCTTTGCCCGGCTCAAGGCGTGGCTGGAGAACGCCAGCGTCGGCTTCACGGCCGAGGCCCGGGCGCTGAATCTCAGTCCGCCGAAGGGGGTGATGTTCGTCGGCGTGCAGGGATGCGGCAAATCGCTCGCCGCGAAGTTCATCGCCCGCTCGTGGAGCATGCCGCTGCTGAAGCTCGATGCCGGCCGGCTCTACGACAAGTACGTCGGCGAGTCGGAGAAGAATTTTCGAAAAGCAACATCGCTCGCTGAGGCCATGGCTCCCGTCGTCCTGTGGATCGACGAGATCGAGAAGGCTTTCGCGCAGGGCGGGACCAACGATGCCGACGGCGGCCTCTCCCAGCGCCTGTTCGCCTCGGTCCTGACATGGCTGCAGGAGAAACGGAAGGAAGTGTTCGTCGTCGGCGCCGCCAACGATCTCACGCGACTGCCGCCGGAACTGCTGCGCAAGGGACGCTTCGACGAGATCTTTTTCGTCGACCTTCCGAATCCCGGCGAACGAAAGACGATCTTTCAGATCCATCTGGTGATTCGCAAACAGGATCCGAGACGTTTCGACCTCGATGCTCTGAGCGCGGCGAGCGAAGGCTACAGCGGCGCGGAGATCGAGCAGTCCATCATTGCCGCGCTTTACCGCTGCCTGCGATCGAAGGAATCGCTCACGACGCCGGCGCTGCTCTCCGCGGTGAAGGCGACCGTCCCGCTCTCCGTCACGCGACGTGAGGACATCGAAGAGTTGCGCCACTCTGCGTCGGGGCGCTTCACGCCCGTGGCCTGAAACGGCGTATCCTCGATCCATGGCCGCCGAGGTGCGCGGAGTTCTCGTCAGCGCGATGAAGGCCTATCTCAGCAAGACCTATGGCCCGGATGCCGTGGAGCGAGCGACCGCGACTCTGCCGACCGAAGAGCAGGCCCTGATCCAGCGAAAATGTCTCGACGCGTCGTTCTATCCCTACGACACGATGATCGCGCTCCGGCATCTCATGCGCCCGCTCGCCACCGGGCAGCCGGCCGCCGCGGACGACCTCGGCGCATTCCTCGCCGACTATGTTTTCACCGGCGTATACAAACCGCTGCTGGCGAACGACGCGCCGGCGATGGTCGCCAAGATCACCTGGGTGAAGGACTTCTTCTACCGCGATCTCGAGAAGGTCGAATCGGCGATGACCGGCGATTCATCATGCCGTGTGACGTATCGCTACGAGGAGAAGGTGCGGCCCGCGCGCGCCGTCTGCAGGAGTCTCGGAAACTTCTGGGCGCGTACGCTCCAGCTGGCAGGGGGAAAGAAAGTCAGCTTCGCGCACGACGTCTGCATCTGCGACGGTGCCGATCACTGCGAATTTTCGTTCCGCTGGTGATTCGCGTCAGCCCACGGCGACGGCGACAAGCGTCAGATCGTCATCCACGCGTCCGCCGCTGAACGACGAAACCGAATCGACGATGGTGGCGATGAGCTCGCGCGATTTCGACTGGCGGTTGTCGGTGATGACCTTCTCGAGCCGATCCTCTCCGTAGTCGTTTCCCGCCGAATCGCGCGCTTCCGAGACGCCGTCGGTGAAGAGGACGAGACGGTCCCCTTCGCACAGATCTTCTTCGCCGCCGTTGAACGGCGTGTTGCTGAACAAGCGCGAAAACACGGGACCGCCTTTGTCAAGACGGACTGCATGGCCGTCGGCGCGGACGAGAACGGGAGGATTGTGCCCGGCGTTGCAGTAGCGGATGCGCCGCGCAGCCGTATCGATCGTGCAGTAGAAGAACGTGATGAACCGGCCGCCGGCGAGACTCTGGACGATCACGCGGCGCACGCGCGCGCAGAGCTCCGAAGGTGCGACGTCGGGGGCTGCGGACGCGCGAACCGCGGCCTGGAGGCCCGACATCAGCAGCGCCGCGGGCATCCCTTTCCCGGCCACGTCGCCGATGCAGACGGCGAGCTGCGTGTCGCCGAGACGAAGCAGATCGTAGTAATCGCCGCCGACCGCGCGCGCCGGTTTCCACGTGCCGCTGACATCGACGCCGTCGATTTCCGGAACGGTCGCCGGCAGCAGCGCCTGCTGCATGCGACGTGCTTGCTCGAAATCCTGCTCCTCGGTCTGAAGGCGGACCCGATCGACGGTGATGGCGATCTGATCGACGGCGGATGACAGGAATTCCAGGTCCTCGAGATCGAACTCGCGATCTGAGAGTTTCGGGCCCAGCGCCACGAGGCCGTGGAGCACGCCCTTCGATCGGATGGGAAGGACGAGCGCGGCTTCCACGCGGCGGAACACGGCGGCCGCGCTCTCCGGCAGGGCGCGCCGTCGCGGATCGAGGGGCCGTTCGACCGCGTTGGCCGCAGCGCCGTCGATGCGCGTTGATCCGAGGACCGAGTCGGGCAGGCCGACTTTCGCCGTGGCGACGAGATCGTCCTCGCGCCGTTCGAACATCAGCACCGAGCGGTTTTGCAGTGCCTGCTGCAGCGCTTCCGCGGAGAACACGAAGAACGATCGCAAGTCGGTTGCGGCGAGCGTCTCTCCGGAAATCGCACGCAGGGCCTCCGGGTAGTCGTACTTCTGGCGGAACAGGTTGCGGTCGACCAGGAACTGCAACTTGTTTCGCAGGGGGACGAAGAGCAGCGCGACGACGAGCGTCGAGGCGATGACCATGGTCTGGTTCCGCACTCCAGCCACATTGACGAGCAACGTGCCGAGGCCGCCGACGAGAATGAGATAGATGAGGATGATCGCGCCGCTCAGGATGCCGTACGCGACGGTCTTCTTGATGATGACGTCGATGTTCATCAGGCGATACTTCAGAATCGCCACGGCGAACGAGATCGGAATCAACAGGTAGAGAACGCGCGGAATGATCTCCAGAGTCTGGATGATGCCGAATGACTTCGAAAGCGCGAGAACGTGAATCGAGGAGAGCAGGCCGATCCCCAACCCGGCAATCGAGAAGACGACCTTCGCACCGATCGCGATCATGGTTCCCCACAGGGGCCACTTCACCTGTCGCTTTTCCTCGACCCCGGAATCGCGATAACTGCGGTAGAGGGAGATGAACGTCATCACCGGATAAGCGACGAGCGACAGCGCCGGCAGGACGCCGGCGAGCAGCACGATGAGCAGGGCAATGACGGGCGACCCGAGAGCGGCGACGGTCAGCGCGATCGCGGCAATGGCCGCGTGAATCGCGAACATCGTCTCCACGGGACGGGAGACAAACGCCGTTCCGATTTTTTCCGTGCGTCCGATCCTCACGATTCGCACCGCAAGGATGACCGCCGCCAGCGCGAACAGCGGAATCGCGTAACGGTAGCCGCCAAGCTCGACGAGGGACCTCTTGGCGCCGAAGAGCTCCGGCAGGATTCCCGCGGCGATCACCGCGACCGCGAACGTGGGGATCACGTAGATCCACCGGATGACGTAGGGGCGCGCCCGGACGACCGGACGGTCATGAGGGAAGACCAGCGAAAGATGCAGAGTGAGTCCGGCGAATGCGAACGTCACCAGCAGATACCCCAAGATCACGAGCAACGCGGGTTCCGGGGTGGTCACGATTCCACGGAGGTTCGAGCCATCGAGGGCGATGGCCATGCTGCCGAGGAACGACAGCGCACCCACCATGGCCATGCAGTAGAAGACCGTCGCGCGGCGATCGTCGGTTTTGCGAACGAAAACGATGAGCCCGATCACCGCGAAGCTGAGCCCGAGAACGATCGCCATCACCAGCGACAGGAGCATCTGCGTGGCGCGCAGCGGCGAGGCCAGTACGACGCGCATGTCGCGATGCGTTCCGTTCCGCTGCACCCTGTACGTCACGGGATCGCCCGCGTTCCGCCTGGCATCGAGCTCCCTGAGGCGCGGGAGATCCGAAATCGGCACGCCGTCGATCGTCTCGATCACGTCGCCGGAAGTGATTCCGGCGTTCGCCGCGGGGCCACCCGGATAGGACACGATCACCGTGCCGGGAGACGTGAGGCCTGCTCTCACCGGCGGTGTGCCCGGTGGTGTCGCCGACACCCGCACCTTCGATGAGCTCTTCGTCTGCGGCAGGAAATTGAGCCCGGCCCATCCAATGTGGTTCCAGTGCTGCAGGCGGAAAACCAGCAACGCTGACATCGCCGCAAACGCGATGGCGGTGAGGACGACGGCGATGGTGAACCGGCGACTGGGGTTCATTCCCGCCTTCGAACTACGAGTCCCACCGACGAAAGTTCAGTCACGCTGGCCGCGCCGGTTCACGATCGACATGAATTCCTGGCGGGTGCGCTCGTCGTCGAGGAACTCACCGCGCAGCACGTTGGTCTCCATGAACGACGACTCCTGCTCCACGCCGCGCATGACCATGCACATGTGGACGCCGCCCATCCAGACGGCGATCCCGCGCGGCTCCAAAATCCTCTCGATCGTGTCCGCCACGTCATGGGCCAGGTGCTCCTGCGACTGCAGCCGTCGCATGTGCACCTCCACGACGCGCGGGATCTTCGACGCGCCGATGATCGTCTTCTCCGGGATGTACCCGACGATGAACTGGCCGAGGAACGGGAGGATGTGGTGCGCGCAAAGGGTCTTGTAAGTGCCGCCGATGACCACCATGTTCTGGCACTTCACGTCGGCCGCGGAACACGCCTTTCGAAACAGAGTCGTGAGCCGTTTGACGTCGGTGAAGTCGTAGCCGCTGGTCATCGTCACCAGCGATTCCGCCCAGCGCCGCGGGGTATCGCGGACGTTCTCGTCGTCGAGGTCGACGTGGAGGAGGCGGAGGGCCTCCCGCAGGTGCTCGGCGAGTTTCTCGCGGTCGACGGTGGGCCTGGGATGGACGAGCAGCCCGCGGTCGCTGATCAGGGCATCGACCTCGCGTTGCAGGACCAGGTCGGTGGCGGGGGGGTTCTTCATGGCCGGAGAGTGTGGCACAGACGGTCGTCTGGCATTCCATCCGCATGGAATTGACAGCTGAATGAATGCTCATTCATACTGGTTTGAATCGTAAAAATGCCATCAGGCAGGGAGTCAAACACCATGGCCGAAGTCAAAACCCAGGGCGCCGTCGAGGCGATGGAAGTCGCCGAGGCGTCGCGCGAGACGGATTGGGAAAAGCCGTCCTTCGTCGGTCAACTCTTCCTCGGAAATCTCAATCTCGACCTCATCCATCCGTTCCCGGAGCAGCCGGCGGCGGACCAGGCCGAAGCCGACGAGTTCCTGAACCGGCTCGAACGGTTCCTCGCGGAGAACGTCGACGCCGACAAGATCGATCAGCAGGGTGAGTACGACTACTCGCTGTTCGACGGTTTCAAGAAGCTCGGCGCCTGGGGCATGAAGATCCCGAAGGAATACGGCGGGCTGGGTTTCAGCGCCACGAATTACAACCGCGCCATCGGTCTCGTGGCCACGTGGTGCGGATCGACGGTGGCGTGGCTCTCCGCGCATCAGTCGATCGGCGTTCCGCAGCCGCTCAAGCTGTTCGGGACGGAAGAGCAGAAGAAGAAATATCTCCCGCGACTCGCGAACGGAGCGATCTCCGCGTTTGCGCTGACGGAGCCGGGAGTCGGATCGGATCCGGCGAAGATGCAGACGCGCGCCACGCCCAGTCCCGACGGCAAGGGGTGGATCCTCAACGGCGAAAAGCTGTGGTGCACGAACGGCCTGAAGGCGGAAGTCATCGTCGTGATGGCGCAGACGCCGCCGAAGGTCGTCAACGGAAAAGAAAAGAAGCAGATCTCGGCGTTCATCCTGGAGACAAATACGCCGGGAGTGGAGATCGCACACCGCTGCCAGTTCATGGGCCTGCGCGGCATCGGCAACGTGCTGCTGCGCTTCAAAGATGTGTTCATCCCGAAAGAGAATCTTCTCTGGAAGGAAGGGCACGGTCTCAAGCTCGCTCTGATCACGCTGAACACCGGACGCCTCACCATTCCGGCCGGCTGTGCGGCGGGCGCGCGGCGGATGGTGGAGATCGGGAGGGAGTGGGTCAACGAGCGCGTGCAGTGGGGCGCCCCGATCGGCAAGCACGAGGCGGTTGCGGCGAAGCTGGCCTGGATGGCATCGCACACGATGGCCATGGAAGCGATCGTGTGGCTGACGTCGGGTCTTGCGGACCGCGGCAACGTCGACCTTCGCCTCGAAGCGGCGATGGCGAAACTGTTCAACACCGAGGTGGCGTGGCAGTGCATCGATCACCTGGTGCAGATTCGCGGCGGACGCGGATACGAGACCGCGCAGTCGTTGCGCGAGCGCGGCGAGAAGGGCATTCCCGTCGAGCGGATCATGCGCGACATGCGCATCAACCGCATCTTCGAAGGGACGAGCGAGATCCAGCATCTCTTCATCGCCCGCGAAGCGGTCGATCCGCACATGAAGCGCGGCTACAAGCTCCTGCAGCCGGAAACGCCGGCCGGGGAAAAGATCGGCGCCGCGGCAAAGGCGGGGGCCTTCTACGCCGCCTGGTACCCGACCCGTTACCTCGGATGGAGCCGCAAGCCGAAGTATGGCCAGTTCGGCAAACTGGCGAAGCACATGGCGTACGTCGAACGCGCGTCGCGACACGTGTCGCGATCGATTTTCCACGCAATGATGCGCTATCAGGCGAAACTCGAGCGCAAACAGATGGTGCTCTTCCGCATCGTCGACATCGGAACGGATCTCTTCGCCATGTCGGCCACGATCAGTTACGCGGCCATGCTGGCGAAGAAAGGCCAGAAGAACGCTCTCGATCTCGCGGACGTGTTCTGCCACGAGGCGCGCAAGCGGATCGAAAGCAACTTCACGAACCTCTTCGACAATTACGACGAGAAGGAGTACCGCGTCGTCCAGTCGCTGATGAAGGGCGAATACGACTGGCTGGAGGGCCGGCTTGTTCAGCCGGTCGTGCCGACGGTCGAGCAGGTCGAAGAGGCGATCAGGAAACTGGCCTAGGGCCGACTCTCAGTCGGCCCCAGGCGTCACCTCTCTCCGGCAGCCGGGAAGACCGGGGTGATGTCGACCGGGATGTCCGTCAGCCTGGCGTTGACCGCGTTCATCTCGTCGTTGACGACGCCGTATTTGTTCAGCAGGCGCTGGGCGCGATCGAAATCGCCTGTCGCCTCGATCGTCAGCAGCTCGGTGGACAGCGATTTCACGCCGTCAGCGAATTTCGCGAAGTCGACTCGGAAGCGGCCGTTGCCCGAGGGGACGATTCCGCCTGACTCGCGCAGCCAGTTCCACTGCACCGCCGTCCCGCGGCCGTGAGCCTCGCCGATGCCGAAGCGCAGGGAGCGGAACATCAGTCCCGCGTACGTCGCGTAAAGCTGCTTCTCATCGAACGACGAGAGCAGGTTGTGATTCCGCGCGTAGACGATGTTCCAGAGGCCGAGGACGTCGGCTTTCGTTTCTTCAATCGTGGAGTAGAGATTCTTCAGCGGGAGGCGCGCTTCGACGCGCGAGCCATCCGGCCGCGTGATGTAGCCGGGACCGAGGCCGTGCGACAGCTCGTGAAAGAGGATCTGGTTGAAGAACGCGTCGAAGTTCAGGAGCGGGAGCTGCGACTCGTCGAGGACGCGCAGCGCGATCGGTTTGCCGCTCTGGGTGTACTTCGCATTGATGACATTTTTCAGCAATACTTTTTTGGAACCTTTTTTCTCGCGGACGAACTCGTCGTTCGGAAGGTTGAACGCCGCCGTCTGAACGCCGCGGCGCGCGTCGCCGGCCGTGTAGATCTCCTGGACGACGCGAATCGGCGATTCCCCGCCGCGATTCGGGTTTCGATACTGCTCCGGCTCGGGGAGATCTCGCTCCATGTCCGGCAAGGCGTGCGCGTAGGCGGCGAGTTTCTCGCTCTCCGGGCGGTCGACGACGGTGACAAATGACTCGAACGCCGCTTTGTAGTTGAAGAGCTCGTCTTCGTAGACCTCGTACGGCCCGATGACGACCTCGATCGGCCCGACCAGGTCCATCCACGCGATGTCGCTGTCGCGGTATTCGTCCTTCCCGAACGCGTCGGCGAGCCTGGTGAGGTACGTCTTGAGCTGCGCGTTGTCGGTCAGGGCCGCCGCTTCGCGAAGGCGCTGCGCGGCCGGGGCGAGAAACTCGCGGTATGCCCGCGAGTAAGGGATGGCGACGAGGTTCGCTCCATCCCGCCGGACGACGGTGAAGAGGCCTTCCAAAGCGTCTTTCTGATCGGGATGGGCCGCCACGTAGCGCTCGAACTCCTCCTTCGTCATGTCGGAAGGGTAGAACGCCGCTCCGGGGGCCTTCGCGCCCGCGGCCCCGAACGGCTCGATGAACGGCTCGTTCTCCTTCAGCCGGTCCCAGCGTCCCTTGTTGATCACGAAGTACTCGTACCCGGCGCCTCCCTCGGTCTGGAGCCTGGCCCGCAGCTCGGGATTGCTCTCCGAGACCTGGCGCCAGTAGATCTCGTCGAGGAGCTTCGAGGCCTCGATCAGCTTCGCCACCACCTGCCGCTCGTTCTCGTTGAGGAGCGAACGGTCGAAATCGATGACCGTCCGAGGGAACTGGGCTACCCGGGCGGCGATGTCGGGGGCGACCGCCGGCTTCGCCGGAGAGGCGACGGGAGCGATGGTCGGGGTCGTGGTGGCAGGCGGGTTTGACATGGTGTCGCCTGGGTTCGTGGTCTGGCAGGCGGACAAGGCAAGCACGAATAAAACCAACAGCTTTTGCATGGCGCACAGGATTTTATGCTTGGTTTGTTTACAATCTGCGCCGTGATCATCGAATGCACGAGCTGTCATTCGAAGTACCAGTACAACGAAGACAGATTCGAGCGGAAACCATCCAAGAAGATCAAATGTGCGAAGTGCGGCACGGTGTTCGAGATTTTCAACCCCGCGTTCGCCGCTCCGGCGCCTGCCGCTCCGGCTGTCGGCGACCAGACGTTTCACAAGAAGCCCGAGGCGAAGAAGCCGGTCGAGGAGTCGACTACCGAGGCCCGCGTGCCGCAGTCATCGACCGGGAAAACGACGGCAGCCCTTGCGTTGCCGCCAGGCAAGCGGTTATCGCTGGCCATCATCGACGGTCCGGACGCCGGGAACGTATTCAGGATCGAGAAACCGCGCGTGACGGTCGGCCGCTCCGGCGCAGACATGAACCTGAACGACACGGAGGCGTCGCGGCAGCATGCGGCGGTCGAGGTCCGCGACACCGCCTACATCGTCCTCGACCTCGGATCGACGAACGGGACGCTCGTCGACGGCGTCAAGATCAGCGGGCCGACCGAGCTGACCGATAAAGGCGAGTTCGTCGTCGGGAACTCGACGATCATGTTGATCGTCACCGAAGACGTCTGATGGAGCACCGGCCTCAGCCGGGGCTCCATTCCGTCACTCATGAACGAGCTCAAAACGCTTTTCCGCCACCGCCAGCTCATCGCGGCGCTCACCGCCCGTGACCTCAAAGCGCGCTATCGCGGCTCGATCCTCGGATTCTTCTGGTCGCTGGCGAACCCGCTTCTTTTGCTCGGCGTGTACACACTCGTCTTCACCGTCTTCTTTCCGACGCCGACGGTGCGCGCGTATCCGCTGTTCCTCTTCTGCGGAATCCTGCCGTGGACGTTCTTCTCAGCGGCCGTCCTGGAATCGACGACGTCGATTTCCGGCAACGCGGGCCTGATCAAGAAGGTGATGTTTCCGGCGGAGGCGCTGCCGCTGGTCGTGGTGATGTCGCACCTCGTGCACTTCGTTCTGGCGATGCCGATTCTGCTCGCCGCGCTGATCGGGTACACGCTCGCCGGCCAGGCCAGCGTGCACGCCACGCTTCTGCTCCTGCCGGTTTTCATGCTGTTGCAGGCGATCTTCGTGGCCGGCGTGTCGGTAACCGTTTCATCGGCGGCGGTGCTGTTTCGCGACCTTCGCGACATCATCACGAACCTCATGCAGCTCGGCTTCTTCATCACGCCGATCATCTACGCGATCGACAACATCGGCTGGCGCCTTCTGCGCGCGCTCCTGCGGCTCAATCCGATGACCTCGTTCGTCGTCGCATACCAGGACATCGTTTACTACGGCCGGTTGCCGGCGATGTCGGACTCCTTTCTGATGGTTGCGTATTCGCTGGTGTCGGCCGGGTTCGGATTCCTCGTATTCGACCGTTTGCGCGACACGCTCGCGGAGGCGATTTGAGCGAGGCGCGTTTCGCCGTGGCGCTGCAGAACGTGTGCAAGAGCTATCGGCTCTGGGGGACGCGTTCGCAGTTCGCCACGTTGAAGAGCGCTCTTTTGAAGCGCGATCTGAAACCGGAGCCCGAGTCGGCTGTCGAAGCGCTGAAGGACGTCTCGTTCGCCATTCACAAAGGGGAGGCGTTCGGTGTCATCGGGCGCAACGGGTCCGGCAAATCGACGCTGCTCAAGATCATCTCCGGCATCCTGAAGCCGACGTCCGGCTACTTGCAGGTGAATGGAAGGATCGCGGCGCTGATCGAGCTCGGCGCGGGGTTTCATCCTGAGATCACCGGCCGCGAGAACATCTATATCAACGGGATCATGCTCGGCCTAACCCGCCGCGAGATCGATCAGCGCTTCGACCGCATCGTCGAATTCGCCGGCATCGGCGAATTCCTCGATCAACCGGTGAAAACCTACTCGTCAGGCATGTACGTCCGCCTCGGCTTCGCCGTGGCCGTGCACGTCGATCCGGAGGTCCTCCTGATCGACGAGGTGCTCTCGGTCGGCGACGAGGAGTTCTCGGCGAAGTGCGTTGCCAAAATCCAGGAGATGAAGTATCGCGGCGTGACACTGCTGTTCGTCACGCACCAGCTCGACCAGGTGCGCAAGCTTTGCGACCGTGCGCTGTGGCTCGATCACGGCGAGGCGAAGGTGGTTGGCGATCCGATGCGGGTGGTGGATGCCTACCTGCAGGAGGTGAGTGGGGCCTCGGCTTCAGCCGTGATTGCCCCGCAACCGGCTGAAGCCGGTGCGCCATCATCGGAAGACAACGATCTGTCCGAGGAGGAGCGCTTCGGCTCGGGCGAGGTGATTCTCAAGCGCGTGGCCCTCGTCGATCAGCAGGGGGCGGAGCTCGTCGCCCTCGGCGCAGGTGTGTCGGTGACCATCGACATGGACATCGAGGTCCGCGTGCCGCAGGATGACTTCGTGTTCGGCATCGGCATCTATCACGCGGACGGCACTTGCGTGTACGGAACGAATACGGATCTGGAAGGCCTGCTGCCGGCGCGGCTCGACGCGAACGGCCGCGTGCGATTCGTCATGCCTTCGCTCGATCTGGTGGCCGGTTCGTATCGCATCGATGCCGCGGTGCACGCGCGGAACGGCCGCGCGTTCGATTACCGTCGCGGCGTGATCCGCTTCGTCGTCGGCGCGCGCGTCCACGACGTCGGCGTCTACCGGCCGAAGCACGAGTGGCGCTTCGACGGCGGCATCACATTCAAACCTGTCGATTCCCTGCAGCGCAATGTCCCCGCGCCGATTGCGGAGTACATTCGTGAGCAGTCCTCCGGCGAGCCCCCGAAGTTCAGGAAGCGGAGGGGGAGAAATGAAGAGTGAGTGAAACCATGAGCGTCCCGGCCCTGATCGTCATCGTCATCCTCGGCATCTACGTCCTCAGTTCGATCAAGATCCTCCCCGAGTACGAGCGCGGCGTCATCTTCCGCCTCGGCCGCCTCTTGGGAAAGCCGAAGGGACCGGGCATCTTCCTCGTCTTTGCCCCGGTTGACCGAATTGTGCGCATTTCGCTGCGGCAGGAAGCGTTCGAAGTGCCGCCCCAGGACATCATCACGCGTGACAACGTCACCCTGAAGGTCAACGCGGTCGTGTTCCTGCGCGTGATCGAGCCGCGCCTCGCGGTCGTGGAGGTGTTCGACTACCGGTATCAGACGTCGCAGTTTGCGCAGACCACGTTGCGCTCCGTGCTCGGCGAAGTGGAGCTCGACGATCTGCTCGCGCGTCGCGACGCGCTCAACGCGCGCATCCAGACCATCCTCGACCAGCATACCGAGCCGTGGGGCGTGAAGGTGGTGAACGTCGAGGTCAAGCAGGTCGACCTCCCTGAAACCATGCTCCGCGCCATGGCCAAGCAGGCCGAGGCGGAACGCGAGAAGCGGGCGAAGCTGATTCACGCCGAGGGAGAGTTCGCGGCGTCACAGCGGCTTTCCGAAGCGGCCCGCGTGCTCTCGACCGAGACCGGAGCGCTGCAACTGCGCTATCTGCAGACCCTCACCGAGATCGGCGTCGAGAAGAACACCACCATCATCTTCCCGGTGCCGATCGATATCCTCGAAGGGCTGCGGACGACGCTGGACCAGCGAAAGACGTAGGGCCGGCTCGCAGTCGGGTAGGGCCGACTCTCAGTCGGCCTCAGGACGACGTGGCCAGGGCGCCGACCGCATTTGTGACCGCCTGTTCGATCGCTCCGGGCGTGAGCTCGCGCAGCTCGTAACGCACGCGCACGGCGGGCCTGTCGAGCTTCAGCACGCGCGACAGATCAATCGGCGTTCCGATCACCACGACGTCGGCCGGCGTGCGGCGAATCGTCTCCTCGAGCTCATGGATCTGCTCATCGCTGTATCCCATAGCCGGGAGAATGCCGGTCGCGTTGGGGTATTTCTCGTACGTTTTCAGGATCGAGCCGACCGCGTAGGGCCGCGGATCGATGACTTCCTTCGCGCCCGCGGTCTTCATCGCGATCAGCCCGGCGCCGTAGGTCATTCCGCCGTGGGTCAGCGTCGGCCCGTCTTCGATGACGAGCACGCGCTTGCCGCGAACGACAGCCGGCCGGTCGATCGTGACAGGCGACTCGGCGCGGATCACGGTCGCGTAGGGGTTGAGCCGCGCTGCAGCGCGTTCGACCGCGCGGATCTTCGCCTCCTCGGCCGTGTCGCATTTGTTGATGATGATCAAATCGGCGCGGCGGAAGTTGGCCTCCCCGGGCCAGTAGCTGGTTTCGTGGCCGGCCCGATGAGGGTCGGCAACGCAGATGTGCAATGACGGCGCATAGAACGGCAGATCGTTGTTGCCGCCGTCCCAAAGGATGATCTCCGCTTCGCCTTCGGCGGCGCGGAGGATGCGCTCGTAGTCGACCCCCGCATAAACGATGAAGCCGTCGTCGATGAGCGGCTCGTACTCTTCGCGCTCCTCGATCGTGCATTCCTGGGCGATGAGATCGTCGTAGGTTGCGAACCGCTGCGCGATCTGGCGTCCGAGATCGCCGTACGGCATCGGATGGCGGACGGCCACCACGCGGCGCTCCAGCTTTTTCACGATCTTCGAGATGTATCGCGTCGTCTGGCTCTTGCCGGCACCCGTTCGCACCGCGGTCACCGCGATGACCGGCACGTGCGATCTCACCATCGTCCGCTCCGCCCCGAGAAGCGTGAAGTCACTTCCGGCGGCAACGCACTGCGCGGCGAGGTGCATGACGTATTCGTGCGAGACGTCCGAATACGAGAAGACGCAGAGATCGACTTTTCGCTCCCGGATCAGCTTCGTCAACTCGCTCTCGGGGTGGATCGGGATCCCGTTCGGATAAAGCGCTCCGGCGAGAGACGGCGGGTAGACCCGTCCGGAGATGCCGGGGATCTGGGTTGCGGTGAACGCGACGACGTGATGGGTGGGGTCCTCGCGATACACGACGTTGAAATTGTGGAAATCGCGGCCTGCAGCTCCGAGAATGAGCACGTTGCGGGGGCGCATATGAACTCCTGGCGCCAGCTTATATGGGCGTCCGAAGGCCCCTTTGTGGCGGTTGTCACCTGCGGTTGAAGATGACCTCGCCATCGAGAATCGTGGTGTCGACGACCACCGAGTCGATCTTTTCCGGCGCGATCTTGAAGAGATCGTCCGCAAGGATGACGATGTCGGCCCGCAATCCGGGCGCGATCTTCCCGATCTCGTTTTCGCGGCACATCGCGAACGCGTTGTTCACGGTGTAGGCCCGCAGAGCTTCTTCGACCGTAATCTTCTGCTCCGGGATCCAGCCGTTCGGGTTCTTACCGTCGATCGTTCGGCGTGTGACCGCGGCGTAGATCCCGAGAATCGGATTGAGCGGCGCGACGGTCCAGTCGGAGCCGAACGTCAGCGTCGCGCCGGCGTCGATCAGGGAGCGGAAGGCGTACGTCCACTTCGCGCGCTCGTGGCCGATTTTCGTCTCGGCCCACCGGCCGTCGTCGATCGCGTGGTACGGCTGCATCGAGGCGATCACCTTATCCGCAGCGAAGCGTTTGATCAGATCGGGGTTGAGATGCTGGGCGTGCTCGATCCGGAATCGCCGCCCGCGCGGCAGCGACTCGTAAACCTTCAGCACCTCGTCGTTGGCGCGATCGCCGATCGCATGAATCGCGATCTGCAGGTTGTGGGCATCGGCGTCGGTGATCCAGCGCTTCATCGAGCCGTTGGTCATCGGCTCCATCGGCAGTCCGCGATTGCCCGGCTCGTTGGTGAACGGCTCGAAGAACCACGCGGTCGACGAGCCGAGGGAGCCGTCGGCGAAACCTTTGAGTCCGCCGATGCGGAGGCGGTCGCTTCCGAACGCCTTCTCGATGCCGGTCTGGACGAGCCGCTCGTAGCGGCTGACCGGGGTGAACAGGTAGACGCGCGCGGTGAGCTGGCCGTTGCGATGGAGTTGCTGATAGGCGCGCAGGTCCTCGAACGCATCGTCGCCCGATGACATGTCGCAGAACGCGGTGACTCCGAACTTCGCCGCTTCGCCGAGCGCCGCCTTCGCGGCGGCGACGCGTTCATCGAGCGCCGGCGCGGGAATCACGGCGTACACGGCGCTCATGGCCGCGTCTTTCAGGAGGCCGGTCGGGTCACCGCTCGCGTCACGAACGATGGTGCCGCCGGAAGGATCGGCCGTCGCGCGCGTGACGCCGGCGAGCTTCAGCGCCATGCTGTTCGCGAGCGCCATGTGACCGTCGAGCCGCGACACGAACACGGGGTTGTCGGGCGTGACGGCATCGATCATCTGCCGTGTGGGGAGCGCGTACGGCTTCCAGAGCTGCTCGTCCCACTCGCCGCCGAGAATCCATTTCCCTCTGCCGGCGCGCTTCGCGATCTCGCCGATGCGGCGCCCGAATTCTTCCGGCGATGCGGCGTCGCGAAGTTGCACGCGCGACAACTCGAAGCCGCCGTCGATGAAATGCGTGTGATTGTCGATGAAGCCGGGAACGGCGAGCCGGCCGTGCAGGTCGATGCGCTTCGCGTCGCGCGACGCCGCGGCGAGAATCGCGTCATTCGTCCCGGCGGCGGCGATCGTGTGTCCCTCGATCGCCACCGCCTCGACGAAGCGCTGGTTCTGGTCGCCGGTCCAGATCTTTCCGTTGAAGAGGATCAGGTTTGCGCCGACCAGAATGGATGCAACCAACTAGAAGCGGACGCCGACGGAGACGCGGTACGTGCGCGGTGTCTGATAGTCGTTCTCGCTGGTCGGCTTCCCGAAGTTCGGGCCGCGCTGGAAATTGGCGTTCAGCGACGTGCACGTCGCGGCCGAGGCGCCCTGCGGGCACTCGACCGGCTTGTCAGTGAACGGGTTGAACGGCTTGAGCGCGCTGGTGTCGAGCGCGGTCAAAACTTCCTCGTCGTAGGACTGCACGCCCTGCTGGTTGAAGATGTTAATGATCTCCGGCTGCAGGAACAGCTCGATCGCTCCGAATCTGTACTTGTAGTTCACGGCCAGATCGGTGTGCGAGATGTTGTCGGTCTTCAGATTCCCGCGGCCGCCGAAGAAGTAGCTCACGGATGTCGCTGGCGTCAGGTAACCGGGATTCTTGACATACGGAGAAGGATCGATGCTGCCATCGACCGACGTTCGCGTGCCGGAATCAAACGCCTGCAGCAAGCTGAAGTTGAAGTCGCCGACAGGAGAGTTCATGTCGTAAGAGCCCCACACGCGCGCGCGATGACGCTGGTCGCCCGTCAGGTAGCCCATGGGGTAATTCCAGCTCGCCTGACGGTACTCGGGATATTCGCCGGCAACGCCAGTGAGAGGGCCGCTGCCCGAGTCCTCACCGGTCACGTTGCCGAGGAGACGTGACCATGTGTAGGTGCCGCCGATCGTGTACCGCTGAAACAGCCGATAGTTGAACTGCGACTGCACGGCGTAGTACTTCCGGTCGTAGAGCTTGCTGTCATTGCGGATGATCGCCTTGTCGTAGGTCGTGCCGTAGTTGTCCGACACCTTGCCTGTTCCGAGGTCCACGAACGAGGTGTAGAAGTCGTCCCAGTTGCGCCAGAGGACATCGGCGCGCGCATAACCCTTCGTTCCGAGAGCGCTGCCGACGCCGATCGTCCACTCTTTCACGTTGGGAGACTTGAGGCCGTTCGGATCGAGAATGCTTTGCACGCCCGGCACTGATGGCGGCGTGCGGAACGGCCGGCGGTTGGTGCCGCCGTTGTTCACGAACCAATCCATGATCTGCTGGATCGCCTTGTCGGTCGGGACGAGCGAGCTGGTCGGTGCATTCACGTCGTTGTTGATGCTCGGTCCCTGGTAGTTCCACTGGAACGACGCATTGCGGCCTGCCGGATCGGCATCATTCCCGACGCCCTCGGCGAGGCGGCCGATGTACTGGCCGTAGCTGACGTTCGCGATCAGACGGCCGTTCCCGAAGACGTCATAATGCGCGGCGACCCGCGGGCTGATTGCCGAATCCTTGGCGATCTGGAACGTGTGATCGCCGCTGATCGCGTCGTTCTTGTCGTAGCGCGCCCCGAGGTTGAACGTCCAGTGATGACTCAGTGTCCACCGGTCGTTCAGATAGATGGAATCCGATGCGTACTCCGAACCTTCGCTCAGCACGAGAATCGGCAGCCAGGAGATGCGCGTCGCGGTCCCGGTGCTGCCGCCGGTGAAGCGGCCGTACACATCGGTGCCGCGGACGATCGTCTGCGAGATGCTGATGCGGTAATCGCTGCCGTTCTGATAGTTGTTGACGTCGCGAACTTCGTTGAAGTGCTCGTAACCGAGCTTCATGTCATGGCTGCCGAAGCTCGGCGTCGACAGGAAGTACGTTCCCTTGGCCGTGTAGAGCGTGTGGTTGCGATGCTCGCCGTTCGGCGTCGAACGGAACGTCGGCGACCAGTAGCGTGTGCCGCGGGCGCGGTCGGTGATCAGCGTCCCGTTCACGATGTCGTAAAAGCTCGATCCGGAATGGAGGAACGCAAACTCCTTCTTCGAATACTGCCCCTCGACGAAGAAGCTGCCCGTCAGCGCGCCGTTGTAGTTGACCGCCAGGAGCGTGTTCGGAGTCTGGCGCTCGGGAACGAGACTGCGCAGATCCATGATGACCTGGCCGGTCTGGTTCTTCTCCGATGCATCGATGTCGATGTACGACAGGATGACGTTGTGTTTGGGCGTGATCGAGCCGGTCAGCTTTCCTTCGAGCCTGCGGTTCGTCGTGCCGTGCGGATAGGTGAGCGGCGTCAGCTGGCCTCCGACCGGAATCGCGTTGCCGTTGGCGTCCTGATCGCCGGCGCGGGCCAGTCCGGGCACGGTCTGGCGGATGTCGGATGTCTTGGCGTAGCGTCCCGCACCGAAGAACCAGAGCCGATCGCGAAGGAACGGCCCGCCGAGGGTGCCCTCGTACACGGGATTGATCTTGTCTTCCTGAGCGGTGGTGAACGGCGTCTTCGACGTCCACGTTTCGTTCGAGAAGCTGGTGCGGAAGCTTCCCTTCAGATCGTTGCCACCCGATTTCGTGATGGCGCTGACGACACCACCGGTGAAATGCCCGTACTCGGCGGAGATGCCGCCGGTCATCACCGTGGTCTCCTGGATCGCGTCTTCGATGAAGAGATCGTGCGGCTGGCCGCGCAGGTTCTCGTTCACGATCGCGCCGTTCACGAGATAGAGGCTGTCGAATGACATCGCCCCGGAGATCTCGATGTTGCCTCCCGGTCCGTTCGAGTTCACGCCGGGCGCCATGAGCGTTACCGACTGGAGATTGCGCTGGACGGGGAGGTTCTCGATCAGGTCCTGCTTGAAATTCGTCGTGACCTGCGTCGACTCGACCGCGGCCGGTGCGGCGGCGGTCACAGTGATCGACTCCGCGACCGCTGTCGGACGCATCTCGATCTCGATGCGGTCCGTGCGTGCCGCGGTGAGCGTCAGTTTTCGCGTGACCTTCTGCATGCCTTCGAGCTCGAAGATCACCGTGTAGTCACCCGGCGGGAGAAAGGGGATGAGGTAATCGCCGGCGGCCGAAGTCACGGCGGTTCGAGCGCCCTGGAGGTTCGGCGACTGGACAGTCACCGTCACCCCCGGGAGACCCGAGCCGTCCGCGATCACCTTTCCGGTGATGGTGGCGGTGGGAATCGATTGAGCGAAGAGAGAGGAGCAGACGAGGAATGCGACAAATGAGATCAAGGAGAGACGGCGCATAGAGTTCCTCCGCGGTGAAACATTTCGGACGCGTCCACCCTACTGCTACGGTGGAACGCCGCGCAAGGACATACGAGACTATTCGTCGTCTTTGTGGATCTGCTGAGCCAGGTAGTTTCCCGCTCCGACCTGTTCGATCAGCGCCTGCTGCGCCTCGATCCAGTCGATGTGCTCCTCTTCGTCCTCGAGGATCTCTTCCAGAAGATGGCGGCTGTTGTTGTCATCGGCCACGCGGCATGACTCGATGCCCCCGTTGAGCCGCTTCACGGCGTCCATCTCCAGGGCGTGATCGACCTTGAACATCTCCGGCACGGTCTCGCCGATGTTGATCTTGCCGAGGCGTTGGACGTTCGGCACGCCGTCGAGGAACAGAATCCGCTCGATCAGCTTCTCGGCGTGCTTCATTTCGCCGATGGAGTGTTTGCGGATCTGGTGGTGGAGGCGGTCATAACCCCAGTTGTCGCACATCTCGGCATGGACGAAGTACTGGTTGATCGCCGTCAACTCGGAGGTGAGGGCGTCGTTGAGGATGTCGATGATCTTCTTGTCGCCGCGCATGCGGCGGAATCTATCACGCAGCCGGGGTGGTGGATTCGGAGGGAGCACCGGCTTCAGCCGGAGGCAGCGCGGCGAAAGCCGGGGCTCCAGCCTCTGCCAGCATCTGCCGGAGGATGTTGTGGCAGGAGCCGCATTCGGTTCCGATGCCGCAGCGCTGCAGGTCGGGGATGGAGGAGGCGCCACGCTCGATGGCGCGGTTCACATCACGGTCGGACTTGCCACGGCAGAGACAGACGATCATGTTCTTCCGGTCCTTCCCATTGAGACTTAGTCTCAACAACCAGAATGATGCACCCCCTCTTCCCAGCGACCTATGACATTTGTCACATGCTCGCGTGAGTGGACGTAGGATGAATGGGAAGTCATGCGCGTCTCGTTCGGCGATTTCCTCCTCGATTCCGGTTCCCGACTGCTCGAGCGACGGGGCGAATCCGTCCACCTGACCGGCAAGGCCTTTCAGCTGCTCGCCCTGCTCGTCGCCGAGCGGCCGAAGGTCGTGGTCAAGAAAGAGATCTACGACACGCTATGGCCCGACGTATTCGTCCAGGAAGCGAACATCAAGAACCTGATCGCCGAATTGCGGGCTGCCCTCGGCGACGGCGCGATCCGGACGGAGCGGGGAGCCGGCTATGCCTTCGCTGCCGAAGCGCGGGACGAGCTGCCGCTGGCGTCAACGCGATTTTCGGTCGTCGTGAATGGTGTCGCGTTTGCGCTGCGCGAGGGCCGCAACGTGATCGGCCGCGACTCCGCCGCGCACATCCGCCTCGATCTCGCCGCGGTCTCGCGACGGCATGCGGTCATCACGGTTCACGGAGAGGAAGCGCTCGTGCAGGATCTCGGAAGCCGGAACGGCACGTGGCTCAACGGGGAAAAGCTCGAGGCGGCGCGGCCGCTCCGAACCGGCGACGAGATCCGAATCGCGCAAACGGCAATTCGATTCCAGATCGCCCCCGGTTCGGCACGACCGACCGCGCCGCTCGGCTACAGGGTATGAGGCGCGGCGGGTGCCAGCCATCACCCGCCACAGCCCTGGCGTCGCCCCTCTGCAACGTCCCTTGCGCACCGTAATTTGCGGCATTTACCGGAATTGTGGGTAAGAAGATGGTAGGTTTCTTCAGCAGTTCTGCGCCGGGCTCGTATCTACGTACGTGAACATCGGCCGCACGCTCATTGCCCTCGGCATGGTCGGACTCGTGTTCGCGTTGCTGGAGCGAGTGGCGGGGGCGCTGCCCGCGAAGTCCCTCTTCCGTCGCCGGCGGCTCGTCGACTTCGCATACTGGTTCTTCACGCCGTGGGTATCGAAAACCGCCGCGACGGTTGCGGTCTTTCTGACGATCGGCGCGCTCGCCGCTCAGCCCTCGTCGGGCTGGTTCGATTCGCAGCCGTTCGCCGTCCAGGTGCTCGAGCTCCTCGTCATCGGGGATTTGCTCGGCTATGCATCGCATCGCCTGTTCCACGGACGGACGCTGTGGAAGTTTCACGCGATCCACCACAGCGCCGAGGACGTCGACTGGCTTTCCGCGGCGCGGCTGCATCCGGTGAACGAGATCGGCAGCCGCGTCATGCAGGTCGTGCCGATGTATCTGCTCGGCTTTCGTGGCACGCCGCTGGCCACGGCTGTTCCGATCCTGGCTTTCTACGCGATCCTCCTGCACGCGAACCTGAAGTGGGATTTCGGACCGCTGCGCTACGTCATCGCCAGCCCGGCGTTTCACCGGTGGCATCACACGTCGGAGCATGAAGGTCTCGACAAGAACTTCGCCGGGCTCTTCCCCTGGATCGACGCGCTGTTCGGAACGCTCTATCTTCCGCGCGGCCGGCAGCCGCAGCGCTTCGGCGTCGCCGGTGAGCACATGCCGGGAACGCTGCTCGGCCAGCTCGCCTATCCGTTCCGCGCTACCGCCACGTCCGCCGCAGCGGATGCGCCTCGGTGTTGAACACATCGCGGTGGAGATCGATCTTCGTCTGCGGTGAGAAGAGCAGATAGAGATACTTCAGCGTCTCGGCGAGGAAGTAGCTCGGCATGAGATCGCCCTTCTCCTTCGTGATCACGTTCTTGAGCGTCGTGTAGCCGGCGTCTGTCCGGCAATTTGCGATCAGCGCGTCGAAGCAGGTGCGTCCCATCGCCTCGTCGTGCAGGTAGTAAGCGGACTCCATGATCTCCGGCCGTAGGGGGTAACCGGGATGGACGACGGTCATGTTGCTGTAGTCGATGACTTCCGGCTCGATGCCGTGCAACTCCCACATGCGATCGCACGATGCCTGGAGCTGCTGCGCGCGGGGAACGTCGCCGCCGAGCGCGAGGACCGCCGGAAGGAACGCGTGGAGCGCACCGAATTGCGTCGCCGTGCGCTTGCCGGTGTCCATGTCCGCTTCGCCGTACCACAGGCCGTTCGCCGTCTCGTCGGCGAGGTACTTGTTGACCGCGCGGATGCTCGTGGTCCACATCGAGCGGCAGTCGCGGTCGCCGAAGAGGATCGAGCACTTGAGCAGGTATTCGTCATACGAGTCGATGCCGCCGCCGACGTGGCTGGTGCGGCTTGTCCACTGGCCGGTCTCGACGTCGATTTCCTCGCCGACCAGGCCGATATTCGATCGTCGTTTGTAGAGCTGCACGAGCGCGTTCTTCGCCTTCCGGAAGTACACCGGCTTGTGCGTCAGCTTTGAAAGCGTTCCGAATTCGAGGATGAGCGTGCCGATCTCCGCGGGATTCGATCGTGCGCCGCTCGTCTTTCCGGTGCGCAGGTTCACGAAGCGGTAGGGCATGCCCGTCGGTGAATCGAAGACCGGGAGCAGTCGCGTGCCGAGGTCGTCGGCGAGATGCAGGAGGCGCGTGTCGCCAGTCATCTGATACGACGACAACAGTCCGCCGAGGAGACGGATGGTCACTTCGAAGTTCTGGACGGAGATGTCCTTGTCGAACGAGAGCTTCTCGATGATGAGGGTCTTCGCTTTCGCCGCTTCGTCATCGAGACCCATGATCAGCATCGTGTCGAGCGCGTCGACCGGCGTCATGAGGAGCGATTCGCCGTACCAGTCGCGCGGCGTCTTGCTGACCGGGCGCAGCTCGTCGTGACCCCAGGCGTACTGCTCGTAGGCATGCCACGAGGCGAGGAACTCGGCGCGGACGCGCGAGGCGAGTTCCGCGTCGCTCGCGTGCAACAGAGGAGCAGCAAGAAGGAGAACCACGCAGGAGAAGGCGATCATCGACACACGCACATGCTTTTGATATACCGCCGCCAGCTCAAAACAAAATCGACGGAGGATTTCCGATGAGACGTACGCTCGTTTTCGCGACGTGTGCAGTTCTGCTTCTGACCTCCTCACTCCTTGCACAAGGCCACCAGCAGCGGACGTGTGCGACGCGGCAGATCGATGAGACCACCGCGAACACCGTCGAGCAGAAGATGAACGCCAATGCCGGCCGCGGCAAGCCGGCCACCGTTCAGGTCTGGTTTCACATCATCAGCGGCGGACCCGGATACGAGAACGGCGTCGTTCCCGACAGCATGATCCGCGACCAGATGAAGGCGCTCGATCAAACCTACGCGGGCATGACCGGCGGCGTGTGGACCGGATTCACGTTCCACCTCGCCGGCGTGGACCGAACCGAGAACGCCGAGTGGTTCTCGATGACGCCCGGCAGCGCCGCGGAGTCGGAAGCCAAAGCCGCGCTGCGCAAAGGCGGCGCCGACACGCTCAACATCTACACGACCGACGGCGGTGGATTCCTCGGATGGGCGACATTCCCGTTCTGGTACGCCGGAAATCCGAGCGATGACGGCGTCGTGATCGACTTCCGCTCCATGCCCGGCGGTCCCTACGGATCGAACTACAGCCTTGGCTACACGGCCACCCACGAGGCCGGCCACTGGCTGGGTCTGTACCATACGTTCCAGTACGGCTGCACTCCGTTCAACGACGGCGTTGCCGACACGCCGGCCGAGAAATCGCCGGCGTCGGGATGCCCGTTCGGGCGCGACACATGCGTCGGTCCGAATCGTCCTGGCCTCGATCCGATACACAACTTCATGGACTACACCTATGACTCCTGCTACACGGAATTCACCGAAGGGCAGACCGAGCGCATACAGACGGCGTGGGTAACGTATCGAGATTGAGATGCGCGCCGACCGCCTTCTCTCGATTCTTCTCCTGCTGCAGACGCACGGGCGAATGACGGGAAGGCAGCTGGCGAAGCGGCTGGAGGTCTCGGAGCGCACGATCCATCGCGACATGGAAGCGCTCGGTACGGCCGGAATCCCGGTCGTCGCCGAGCGCGGGGTGGGCGGGGGGTGGGAGCTCATCGAAGGGTTTCGGACGAGCCTCACCGCGCTGAGCGAGGCGGAAGTCAACGCCCTGTTCGTGACGAAGCCATCGCGCCTGCTGGCGGATCTTCATCTCGACAAAGCGTCGGACGCGGCGCTCGTGAAGATGCTCTCGATTCTGCCCGAGGTTCACCGCCACAACGCGGAGCTGGCGCGCCAGCGCATCCACATCGACGTCACCGGGTGGAAGCACTCCAGTGAGCCCGTCACCATTCTTCCCGTGCTCCAGGATGCGGTGTGGCGCGATCGACGATTGCGCATGACCTACGACCGCGGTGACGACACTGCCTCGGAGCGAACCGTCGATCCGCTCGGCCTCGTCGCGAAGGGGAGCGTCTGGTACCTGGTCGCGGCGATCGAAGGCGATGTGCGCAGCTATCGCGTCTCGCGGATCCGCTCCGCGGACGTCCTGGAACAGCCATTCGTTCGCCCTCGCGATTTCGATCTCGCCGCGTTCTGGGAGAGCTCTGCAGCCCGATTTCGGGAACGGCTGCCGCGCTTCGAAGTCGTCATTCGCGCGGAATCCGCGGTCATCCCGCTGCTGCGCTCGATGATCCGATTCGGCGCCATCGATGTGCTCGAGCCGGATGAAAAAAGCGGCTGGACTTGCCTGTCGATGCATTTCGACACCGAAGACGCCGCGCGCCACACGCTCCTCGGATTCGGCACGTCGGTTGAGGTGATCGATCCCGAGTCGCTGCGCGGCGGAATCGTCGAGACCGCGCGCAGCATCGTCGAGCTCAATGAACGTTGATGCGGCGAGGCCGACCGCCATCTTGCCTCGCTGATTGCGGAGCGGGGCCGGCCCGTTGTGAAGGCGCCGGTCCGCGCCGGCGAATCCGAATCAGCCCGTCGATCTGGAGGTGTTCATCCCCGGTGCGAAGCCGGGTGATGAGGCGGCGTGCGACCGGAACCCGGTGCGGGCGGCGAGCACCGGCTGGACGAGCTATGGGCGGAGTGGCCGGTGGTGCTCGTGTTCCTCCGCCACTTCGGCTGAATGTTCTGCCGTGAGCAGGCGGTGCAGGTGCACCGCGAGCGGGACACGATCCAAGAACGCGGGGTCGAGCTCGTGTTCATCGGCAACGGCAACCGTCACTCCGCTGAGGCCTTCCAGAAGCAGTTCGACATCCAGGCACCCTTGTACGTAGATACGAAATGCGACGCGTACCGCGCGCTGAGCATGCGCCGCGGCGCCCGCGACATCATCAACCTGAGCTCCCTGCGAAACATGACGCGCTCGCTGCGCGCCGGGTTTCGGCCGGGCCTGATCCAGGGGGATGGGCGGCAGTTTGGGGGCGTGGTCGTGGTGAGGCCCGGCGGGCAGGTGCTGTATTCGTACCTCAGTTCGGCGGGTGGCGATCACCCGCCTGTCGCGGACATTCTGCGGGCGCTCTGACCGAAGCGGCTGTCGAGCACCCGCTCGAATCACCCCCACGTCACACCTCTTCGCCACTCTGGTGTCTGCCCAACGTTTGAAGCTCACCGGACGCGAACCGGCGACGCGAAAAAGTATAACGCTCGCGATACCGCAGCGCGCCGGTTCGCGTCCGGTGCAGCGAGAGTTAGGCGGCGGCGCGTTGCATAGCCTTGTTAATTGTTTTGACAAGTGGATAAAACTTTCCGTAGTACTCTTCGCCCGCCACTGCGACAGCTTTGAAGCGGTCGAGCATAAGCCTCTTCAGCTTATGTCTTGCCGACCGCTGCTCGTCGGAGGTGCCGTGCAGCGCTTCGGCTACGAGATCGGAGTGTTCGGCGTAAACGTCTCTGACGATTGAATCGGGAAGGAGACCTTCGATCGCTTTCTTACCCTTCTCGTCACGGCCGACGGGCGCAAAGTCTTTGTTTCGCTGCAATCCTAAACTGCTAAGACATCTGCACACCGCATCTTCGGCATCCAAATCATATGTGATAAACAGCTGCCTGAAACGTTCACGCACGAATTTGAGGAGAACCGAGTTCTTTAAAACGTCTTTTCCCCCATATGGGAAAATTTCGCCGTCGAAGAGCAGCCGATGCTCGCCATGGGCTGGATCGCGCAGAAGTTCGAAGAACTCCTTATCAGTGTCACCTTCGACCATCAACATACCTTGCGCGGAGCCAAAAAATACATCTCGCCATGGCCGGAACTCGGCGTTATCGATACCTAGCGCGACTCCGAACGGCTCCATCCATTTATCACCAACTGTGTTCTGCCGGACGGTTTGCCGCAGCTGTCCGGCCGCAGCGACGCGATCGAGTAACACATTTGATTCCGGACGTGCCTGACTAAGCATGTACGGTGAGTGGGTCGTGACGATTACCTGAACTCTGAACTCCTCTGCAAGGTCTTGGAGAACGCGACCGAACTCCGCCTGCGCACTCGGGTGCAGGAAACTCTCAGGTTCCTCGATAACAATGATCGGCGTCGTTTTTGACGCAGATGTCGCGGCGGTACCGATTCTCTTAGCGCGAAAGAGTGCCATCAATATGCGCGTTCGATTCTTCGTGCCGCTTCCCCAGTCTTCCAGCGGCACCTTCGCGGCTTTGTCGCCCAGCGTGATGCTGAACGGCATGTATTCAACGTCGAGCTTCGGAATAGTTAAGCCAACACGATATTTTTCGTTCAGGCGGCCCAAAAGCTCGCTGAGGTCTTTCTGATGCTTGAGAGCTATCTTGCTGAACGCTCTGTCGATGTGCGTTTTGAGCTTCTCGACCTGTTCGGCACTGTCGATCGCGAGTTCGTCGAGAATACCTCCTACATCGCGTGGATAGCGGAAGCGTCGATCGAGCTCGGTCGAGTTGTGGAAGATGAGTATTTTCGATGACTGTAATTTCGAGAGTATCTCCTGCGCCTGAAGTTCCTCGTATGCGGCGTTGTTCACGCTTAACGACAACTTCGGTTCATCCTGATCGGGGACATAGCGCACACTCAGGGTAATCGCTAGACTGCCGTTCGCCACAGCTAGAGAAAGATACGTTGTAATGAACTTAAATAGGCCTTCATCTTGATCTGGATACACGAGGAGCTCGATCCCGATCTCGATGTACTTGTCCTTGTCTCCGGCTTTCCACTTCGGGTAGTCCTCTTTCACATTCGGTGTCTCACCGTATGAGAAGCCGTATGGGTCCGATTCCTTCAACAACGAACGGAGTGCGCGCAGGACGTTCGTCTTCCCAGAGTTGTTCTTGCCAGATAAAGCCGCGTAGTACGACGGAAAGTCGAGATGAACGTCTTCGATGCTTCTGAAGTTCTTGATTGTCGCGCCGGTGAGCTTCATGACGGAAGTATAGATCGTGGACGAAACATTCGTCCGCCCAACGGACCTGCCGCTCACCGGCGCGGCCCTTCACGGGCCAGCATAGCCGAACGTGAAGGTACGCGGAACCTGCCAGCGAGCGGGGCCGCGCCCGGTGCAGCGGCGAGTTAGACGGCGCGACGCTTCACACGTCGCCACGCCTCGTATGCCGCCGCGAAAACCACAAACCAGAGTGGCAACGCCCAGGCGACATGCTGAGCGCTTGATGCGAGAGGCGGGACGCCTGCGGTTTCGATGTAGGGCTTAACCCAAAGCACGCCGTAGTCGGTCGGGACGCCGCGGAAGATTCGCCGCGCGTACGCCGGCGGCAGGACCAATGCCTTGAATATCGCAAGTTCTCCGCGGAATAGCGCTGGCGGATTCTGCAACGTGTAGTGTGGACGGGGATAAGGCTGTCCCTTCCAGTACCAGTTGTTCCAATTGTCTTCAAAAGGGAAAACCACGTCGGGCCAGATAGCTGGAGGGACGAGCGCCACAACTGCGGCGAGCAAGAACACGATGACGTACGGCAGTTTCCGATCGCCCATCTTGCGCCGCCCAACTCTGATTATCCATCCTAATCCTATCGAAAAACGCCTGCAGCAGAGGGTGCTGAGCTGAGGTGTTCTACTGCACGCCGGCGTGGCGGCAAGTCGCCTGAAACGCAACCGGTTGGGTACGAGCCGCCACGCCTCGCGTGAACACGTTATCCGTCGCAATGCCTCGCCAAAACTGACGGCGAATCTCCGATTCAAACGGTTGAATCCCGCAGGGTGTCGGCCGGACTAGGGGAGCGACGTGCGTTCTTGCGCGTCGACCGGTGCGGCCATCGCGTATTGGTTCCGCCCCGCCTGCTTCGCACGGTAGAGCGCCTCGTCGGCTTCGCGGATCAGCGTCTGCGGCGCGGTGAATTCGTCCGGGACCATCGCCGCGACGCCGAGGCTGATGGTGACGATGGGGACAGTGAGGGAAGTGCGGTGCTCGATGCGCAGATCCCGCACCGCTTGGAGCATCACCGCGGCGATGCGGGCGGCATCCTCGGGCGTGGAATGGGCAAGCAGGATGAGGAACTCTTCACCGCCGAAACGGGAGACGATGTCGGTCGCACTCGGAGCAGCAGCAGCGAGCGCCCGTGCCACTTGCGTGAGCGCATCGTCGCCGGCCTGATGACCGTACGTGTCGTTGTAGTTCTTGAAATGATCGATGTCGCAGAGGATCGCGGCGATCGAGTCGTGGCGCCGCTGATGGTCGGACCACATGCGCGCCAGCGCGGCGTCGAGCGCGCGGCGGTTTGCGACGTGTGTGAGCGGATCGATCGTCGCCAGCTGCTCGAGCACGGCATGCCGCTCCTGCTCGCGGAGCTGCCAGGCGCGGGCGCGATAGGCGATCGTCAGCACGGCGACGATGGCGATCAGCAGCAGCGCGCGAAACCACCACGTCTCCTGCACGTGAGGGCGGACGCGCAGCACGACCGAAGCGCCGGTGCGGTTCCAGACCCCATCGTTGTTCGAGGCGCTGACGCGGAACGTGAAGCGGCCGTGCGGGACATTCGTGTAGTACGCGACGCGCCTCGCGCCCGCGTCGACCCAATCGCGGTCGAACCCTTCGAGCATGTAGCGGTAGCGAACCTTCTCCGGCGCGGTGAACGAGAGCGCGGCGTAGTGGAACTCGAAGTCGCGCGATCCGGGGCTGAGCGAATCGAGCTGTGACCTCTCCGCCGGCCGGCCGTTGACGACGACGCGCTCCACGACCACCGGCGGCGGCAGAGGATTCGTGGCGATGCGATGAGGATCGACCGTGACGAGACCGGCAACGCTCGCGAACCATAGCCTTCCATCGCCCGACTTCCAGGCCGCCGGCTGCGTCGCGCCATTGCATTGCGTCGCCCGCATGCCGTCGCCTTTGTCGTACGCCTGCGAGCGGATCGAGCTGATCTGCCGCCGGTCGTAGGCGTCGAAATCGGTTTTTCGCACACGGTAGATGCCCCGGTTGCAGGACATCCACAGATTGCCCGCGTCGTCGTCGAGGATCGCGAAGGCGACGTCGTCGTAAAGTCCGTCGCGCATCGAGTAGACGTTCGTGGCACCGTTGCGGATCCGCACCAGTCCGCGGTTCGTGCCGATCCACAGCGTTCCGTCCGGCTCTTCGTCGAACGAAAAGATCGACGCCATGGCCAGAATCCCGTCGCCGCATGGGATCACGCGGCCCTCGGCGAGACATCGCAGTCCGCCGCGCGAGCCGATCCACAGACGTCCGGTCTTGTCGACATGAATGGCCCGGACGTCCATCGAGCCATCGGATGGAACCGTGGTGATCTTTCCTTCGGAAAAGCGGCTCAGACCGCCCGACGTTCCGATCCAGAGCGATCCATCGAGATCGAAGTGGAGCGCGTAGACCATGCTCGTGGCCAGGCCGTCGCGAACGGTGTAGGTCTCCGGCGTCGCCCCGCTGATATGCGTGAGTCCGGAGATCGTTCCGACCCAGAGGCTTCCGTCGGGCGCGGCGAGCACGGTGCGCACGAATGGGCTCGGCAGCGAGCGGCTGGCAGGATCGGGAACGAGACGTCCCTCGCGCAGCGCCTGAACGCCGCCGCCTTCGATGCCGGTCCAGATCGTGCCGTCCAGCGTTTCGGTGACGCTGCGGATCGAGTTGCTGCCGGTCTCCGATGTCGTCGTCGTGAACTTTCCGTCGGTCAGGCGATGCAGTCCGCTGCTCGTTCCGCCGAGCCAGAGGTTTCCTTCGCGATCTTCGGTCATCGAGCGAAATATGTCGGGAGCGCCGGAGTCGCTCAGGGCATCGCAGGTGAGATGACCGGCGGCGAGGCGGCAGATGCCTTCGCCTTCGACGCTCAGCCAGACGTTGCCATCGCGGTCCACGCGGCCGGCGAACACGGTCGTGGAGGCGATGGTTGCCGCTGCCTGCGGTTTCTCGAAGCGGCCGTTTCGATAGATGTCGATGCCGCCGTGCTGCGTCCCGATCCAGATCCCGCCATCCGGCCCGGCGATCACCGCAAACGCGGCGTTGTTCGAAAGACCATCGCGCGTGGTGAACGACGTGAACCCGCCGTTCGCGTAGCGGATGACCCCTTCGCCTTCGGTTGCGAACCAGACTTCGTCGCCGGCGGCGCAGATCGAGCGGACGGTCGTGCGCGGCGATCCCGGGGGAAGCGAGAGGAGATGGCCGTCGCTGCGTGCGAGGCGCTCGATTCCGCGGTTCGTCGCAAGCCACAGCGTTCCGGCGCGATCCTCGGCGATGGCGTGAATCGTCGTGTCAGCGCCCGCGGTGCGGACGGAAACGATCGCTCCGCTGACGAGTCGGTACAGACCCGCGGTGACCGTTCCGATCCACAGCGTTCCGCCGGAATCCTCGAGCAGCGCCGAGATTCCTGCGGCTTCGAGAGCGGAATTGCGTTTGTCGAAGACGGTGAAATCGCTGCCGTTGAAACGCGCCAGCCCTTCGTGGGTTCCGACCCAGAGGTATCCGTCGCGCGTCTGTGTGAGAGCGAGCACCGTGCTGTGCGGCAGTTGATCCTGCCACGATGCATGCACGTACTGCCGGATGGTTCTCGACGGGGTCAGCGCGAAAAGCGGTGCGGCAACGAGAAGTGCTGAGAGAAACGCCCACCGCCGAATCATGGTCCGAGGTCAGTCACCGATCGAGCTCTTCAGAGCTTCATAGTATTCATCGGGCGGCGCATAGCCGACAATCGGCTGGCGTGCGGAGCCGTTGGCGACCACGCAAACGGTGGGATAACCGCGCACCGAAAAGCGTTCGGCGAGATCGCGCTCGGCCGAACCTTCTTCCGGATTCACCTTCACCTTCAGGATCGTCGAATACCGCGTCTGGAACGTGCTGGTCGAGAAGACGTTGTTCTCGAGCAGCTTGCAGTAGCCGCACCAGTCAGTGTGAAAGTAGACGAGCACCGGTTTGCTGTTCTCCTTCTGCTCGCTGATCGCGCGGTCGTAGCCGCTCGCGCCGAGGTACCACGTTCCCGCGGCCACGCCGGAGGTCTTGTGCGAGACGCCGCGCCAGCCGAACCAGACGACGACCACCGCCGCGGCGATCCAGAAGATGCCTCCGCCGCTGATCGATGATTTCGGAGCCGGCTGCGCCGCCACCGGCAGCGGCCGATCGACGTTCCTGGGAGGAATGTACGACGACGCTTTCGAGAGGATCACGCCGCAATGCGGACACTCGACGGCATCGCGTTGGGAGACATCGACTCCGCACTTCGGACATTCCATTGGCGCGCCTCGGTTGCTGAGGGAAGGATCTCGGTCATTCTAGTCCTCTATGATGCGTCTCGTGACCGACAAGAACGAGTCGATCGTCGAGCGCCGTCTGCGCTACATCGAGCGGCAGCGCAAGCTCGGACACGGCGTCAACGTCCGATTCGAGGGCATGAAGCCGCAAGGATCGGGTCGTCCGAACCGGCACGGCCTTCCGTCGGTTCCGATCGATCAGCACCTCGTCACCAACTGGCCCGTTCTGAGCCTGGGCCAGGTGCCGGAGGTGCCGCTCGCCGAATGGCGGCTCGAGATCGCCGGGCTCGTCGAGAATCCAACGGCGCTGACCTGGGAGCAGTTCCTGGCGCTGCCGCAGGTCGAAGACGTGAGCGATTTTCATTGCGTGACGACGTGGAGCCGTCTCGACAATCACTGGCGCGGAGTGCGATTCGAGACGATCGCCGAACTGGCGGTGCCGAAGGAAGAAGCGAAGTGGGTTCTCTGCACCGGATACGACCGCGACATCACATCCGGCGAGGTCTACACGACGAACCTTCCGCTGGCGCGCGCGATTGAAGACGACGTGCTCCTCGTTCACTCGTGGGAAGGGGAGCCGCTTCCGGTCGAACACGGCGGCCCATGCCGGATGGTCACGCCGCAGCTGTACGCCTGGAAGGGCACGAAGTGGATCCGCAAAATCGAGTTTCTCGACAGGAACAGCAAGGGATTCTGGGAGCGGCGGGGCTATTCGGACACGGCGGAGCCCTGGTTCAACGATCGCTATTCGTAGCCTTGACAGCGCAATGCGTAAGTATTAACTTACTGTAAGTGGCAACTTACACAGAGGGGAAGCTCGACGCTCTCGGCGACCCCACGCGCCGCGCGATTCTGTCCCGCCTCCTGAACGGACCGCTGCCTGTCGGGGAGATTGCCGACGAGTTTCCGATCAGCCGCCCCGCCATTTCCCAGCACCTGCGCATCCTCAAAGATGCGCAACTCGTGAGCGACCGTCCGGACGGGAACCGGCGTCTGTATCAGCTCAACCCCGCGGGCTTCGAGTCGCTCCGCGAATACTTCGATCAGTTCTGGTCCGAGGCGTTGGATGCCTTCAAGGAAAAAGTCGAAAAAGGTGAGGACAAATCATGGAGAGCCTGGTGAGTCAGGAAACCGAAGTTCCGGTCCGCAAGAGCATAACGGTCAAGGCCAGCGCCGAGCGCGCGTTCCGGGTATTCACCGCGGAATTCGACAGCTGGTGGCCGCGGAGTCATCACATCGGAAACGCGCCGATGAAGAAGGCGGTCATCGAGGGCGTCGTCGGAGGCCGCTGCTACAGCGAGCAGATCGACGGCACGGATTGCCCCTGGGGAACGATCCTCGAATGGGAGCCGCCGCGCCGCTTCGTGATGGCGTGGCAGATCACGCCGCAGTGGCAGTACGAGCCCGACATTTCGAAATCGAGCGAGGTCGAAGTGCGCTTCACGCCGCAGACTGACGGCTCGACGCGCATCGATCTCGAGCACCGTTACTTCCATCGTCATGGTGCGGGCGCCACGGCGATGCGCGCCGCGGTCGACTCGCCGAACGGTTGGGGCGATCTGCTGAAGATGTTCGTCGCGAAGGCGGAGGAGCGCGGATAGGTCCCGCTTACTGACGCGCGCCGACGATGCGGTTGATCAGCTGCGGATCGTCGGGAAGCAGTCCCGCCTTCGGCAGGCGCGGCGTGAGCTCGCGCCATCCCGGCTCGATCGCGAACGCGCGCGCGAACAGCGGAAGCGCTTCGTCGACGCGTTTCATGTTCACGAGACCGACCGCATGCCAGTACATCATCTCGGCGTACCGGCTCGGCAAAACGCCCGGCGTATTCGCCGCGATCGCCTCCGCCGCGGCGTATTCGCGCAGCGCGCCTTCGTTGTCATTGTGCTCGGTGGCGAGATCGCCGGCGTTCATGTGGTTGTACGCGCGCTGAAGAGCGACGAGCCTGCGCAGCTCCTTCAACGGCTCGGGATGATCGTCGACACGAAGGTTGAACACCTCGTCGTTCCATCGCTTGCCCGACGACTTCGCCTTCACGACGAGGATCGCTGCCGACTGCCTGCCGCGAATGTCACCGCCGGCTGACTGCGCGGCATCGAGCGCGGCGAGAAGACGGTCGGCAAGATCGCCCTTGGTCTCGCGAAACGCCTTGTCCATCGCCGGCCAGATCCTGTCGTTGGACATGAGATTCGCCTGCACGGCGTAGTCGCGTCCAATGCTCAACGTGCCGCCTGCCGATCCGCACGGCAGCGTCGATGGCGTGCCGGCACCGGCGATTCCGCCCGCGGCCTGAATGTCGTGCGCGCCGGTGAATGTCGCCACCGTTCCGGCCGGATCGATCATCGCCACCTGACGCACCTCGCACGACTTGTCCGAGGCGAGCAGGCCGCGGAGTGCCTCAGGCGCGGTCTTGCCCGTGCGCAGAAGGTCGAGTCCGAGCTGGCCGTACGCGGGATCGACGAAACTTTGTGTCGCAACGGCTCCGACGCCCGCTTCCGCCCACGGAACGATCTGTCCGACCGCGAACCAGTGCGACTGAACGGCCACGCCCATCTCTCCCGTCTGCGGATCGCGGGCGACGATGGAGAACGTGTGGACCGGCCGGATCTGTCCGAAAGCGGCCGGAGCGAGCAGGAGGACGAAAAGCAGGTTCTTCATGGTGTGCGGCTCGGCATAATATCCGTTCTCGGATGTCATCGACGTCTGGCGCCATTCAGGTCATCGAGTTCGTTCGCGCGCTCGCATTGGCCTGGAAAAATCTTGCGGCGTATCCGCCGACTCACCCTGCCGTGGCCAGCTCGCTCGACATCGTCAGGCGACGCCTCGACGAGCTTCGCGGCCCCGCCGGCGAAGTCACTCTCGGCATCAGCAACGACGGCCTGGTGTACGGAACGTCGAAGATCGACATCCCCGCTGCACAAAAGCTGGCCCAGGCGCTCTTCCAGCGCGGCGTTGCGGTGATGCGGCTCGGAAACGAGACCACCACGAAAGACATCGAGATCTTCCTGCGCGTGCTCGGCGCCGGCGCTCCATCGGATCAGAAGCGTGCGATGTGGGACGACCTGACCGCCGCGGGCGTCATGAACATCAACCTGCAGCCGGTCAACTACTCGGCTCTTCAGGTCACGGACCACATCGAGGAGGAGAAGAAGGAAGACAGGAGCCAGCGCGCGGAGTCGCTCTGGGATCAGATCCTCCAGGCGCTGCTGGAGAACCGCTTTTTCTCCGCGCGTCTTCGCAACCCTCCAGTCCACATCCAGTCGGCCGACGAGCTGGCGAGAATGATGGCGCAGTACGTCGAAGTGGCGGCGAACGTGCCCTTCGATCCCGACGCGACGTTCGGGATCCGCATTCCGACACGCGAGGACCGGAAAGCGGGCCTCGACTTCATCGAGAAGACCGTCGGCCAGTACATCGCCGAGGCCTCTGGGATGAAGAAGCAGAACTCGCTGGAGCAGGCGGTCCAGCTTCTTCGCAGTCTCGCCGAGCCGTTGCGTGGAGCAGTCCTGCGCGCCGTTGCCGCCGCACTGGCGCAGGATGAAGGCGCCGGAACGCTCCTGCGCGAGTTCGCCTCCGAGCTGCCGACCGACGAGGTTCTCGATGCGCTTCGCTACCTCTCTTCGATGGGAAAGCTGTCGAATCACGCCACGATGCTGCTCGAAGCGCTGACCAACGTCGAGGCGTCGACACGGGCGCAGCCGCCGACCGATTCGGTGGTCGCGGATCTCGTGAAGCTGTTCGGCGAGGATGATGTCGATCGGTTCAATCCTGCCGATCATCGCGAGCTGCTCAGCACCGTTGCCATTCACATCCCGAAGATTCCACCCGAGGCATTGACGGCGATGGAGCTGCTCGGGGATCGGACGGGAACGGTCGAACACGCGGCGATCACGCGGCAGCTGGCCGTCGTGCTCATGGATCTCGTCGGCGAGCTCGGCGGAACGCGCGATCCGCACGCGGTTCTCTCCCGTCTCGAGGTCGTGATCCGTTCGCACATGGCCGGTGGTGATTTCAACGAATCGCTGGTGCTCATCGAGCAGTTGCAGGAGATCGCCAAGTCAACGCGGAGCGAGCAGATGCGCAGCGCGATCCAGGAATCGCTGGCGCGGCTTGCGACCGGAGAGACGATCCAGGCGCTCGTCGACATGGTTCACAAGGCGACGCCGGACAAGGTCGAGGGCATCCAGCGCCTGGCGGCCGCTCTGGGCGTGACGGCGCGCCGCAGTCTCCTCGTGGCCCTGGCCGACGAGAAGAACATGTCGCGCCGTCGCCGGCTGTTCGACTTCATCGCGTCACTCGGACCGACCATCGTTCCCGATGCGATTTCGTTTCTCGGCGACGACCGCTGGTTCGTCGTCAGAAACATGGTGGCGCTGCTGCGCGCCGTGCGCGATCAGTCGTCGCTTCCACAGGTTCGCAATCTGGCCCATCACCCCGATCTGCGCGTGCGGATGGAAGCGATCAAGAGCCTGTTCGCACTCGACTCCACCGTTCCGCGCTCGCTGCTGGACGACCTCGTGAACGATCCCGATCCGAAGGTCGCCGAGACGGCAATCACGCTGCTCGGTAACTACGGCATCAAGGAAGGGGTCGAACCGCTGTTGCGCGTCGTCAGCGGCAACGACGTCCTCGGCGCGCGCCGCGTGCTGCGCATCAAGGCCATTCGCGCCCTTGGCGAGATCGGCGAGCCGCGCGCGCTCCAGCAACTGGACCGCTTTTTCAAGACCGGATTTCTGCCGTGGCCCGCGAAAGAGGAACGCTACGCGGCGTGGGAATCGATCTACCACTATCCGGCCGACGTCCGGCAGACATTCATCGAGAAAGGGCTGCGCTCGTCCGACCCGCAGGTCCGGGCCATCTGTGCGCGGTTCGCAGGAACTTAGATGCTGGACCGCCTTCCCGGTCAGATCGCAGGAGCCATCAATGCGCGGACGTTGTATCCGCCCAATCATCCGCGCGTTCTGGAGAGCATCGGCATCGTCCTTCGCGAGCTGCAGCAAACGCTCCAGGAGGTGCAGTCGGACTCGATCACATATCTGCTGGTCGGCGACGACCTCATCGTCGGAGACGAGGTGATCCGGAAGACGAACCTGTCGGTGCTGGCATTCATCGACATCATGAAGCAGCGCCGCGTGGAGCGCCTCACGCTCGCCGCCGGACTGGAGGCAGCGGAGACTCAGCAGTTCGTCGATGCGCTGGCCACCGGCGGCAAGCTGCGGCCGATGGCGCACATCATCGTGGGCGGCGTGCGCATCGTCATGGACGAGGAGTCGAAGGAGGAGGACCGCAAACACCGCGAGCTCTCCGTCGATCAGCTCGAGATCGTGCGCGAGGCATGGGCGAGGTTCCGCGTGGAGCGCCAGCTGCCGATCGACCAGCTGGAAGAGCTGGTGTGGAGTCTGATCGAATCGGTTGCGCGCACGACTCGGTCGATGCTGCCGCTGGCGAAACTGAAGGCGCACGACGAGTACACCTTCGTGCATTCCGTGAACGTGTCGCTGCTGGTTCTGGCGCAGGCGCGTTCCTTCGGCATCTGGGGGCCGATGCTGCATGCATTCGGCATGGCCGGGCTGCTGCACGACATCGGCAAGCTGACCGTTCCCGAGAGCGTGCTGACGAAGCCCGGCACGCTCGACGAGAACGAGTGGGGCGTGATGAAGTCGCACCCGCGCGAAGGGGCGTGGTATCTCAGCGCCATCGAAGGGACGCCGACGCTCGCGGTGATCGTCGCGTACGAGCATCATCTGCGGTATGACGGCCGGTCGAACTATCCCGTGCTTCGCACGCCACGTGTTCCCAACCTGGCCAGCCGAATGACGGCGATCGCCGACACCTACGACGCCATGCTCACCGTCCGCCCGTATCAGCAGCCCCTCGGACGTGCCGCCGCGTTCGAGATCCTCAGGAAGCGCACGGGTACGTTTTACGATCCGGTGCTGGTCGCGAACTTCATCCGCCTCATCGAAAGCTCAGTGAGCTGACGATCAGCAGCCCGCCCGCCGCCATCACCAGCACGCCGAACGCTCTCGCGACACGCTGAGGATTCGAGGCCAGACGCTCGATCGTGATCGCCGCGGTGACTGCGGCCATGGCCCGCAGATCCATCACGCCGGCAACGAAGAGGACGGTCAGGAATCCTGCGCAGCACAGCACGCAGCGAGATCCGAGAACGATGCCGTCGCGAAATGCGGCCGTTTCAGTCGAGGCGTTCGCGTCCGAAACACCCGTGCAGCATTCGAGCTGCCGCCCCTTCCAGCGACTGAACTGAACCGAGCCGGCGAGCAGGACCGCGACGCCCGCCTCGATCGGGACGACTCGGGCCAGAGACGGAGAGCGCATCAAAGCGATCGCCCACGCTACGCCGATCGGGTAGGCGATCGCGCCGCACGCGGCCCACACGAGGAAGTAACCCAGAGCCACGGCAAAGCGGAAACGATGAAACGCCGAGAGCGAGGGCACGAGCGACGGGATCATCATCGCGATCATCATCACGATCCACATCACCGTGAACGACAGCGCGGCGCCGGGCCATGACTGTCCGGGCATGCGCATCCACGCCATCGACATCGTCCAGCCGCCGGGCATCGGCATGCCGCCACTCATCGGCGCGCAAAGCCAGACGGTGACCGCGGCGCTCGCGAGGAACAGCAGCGCGCTCGTCGCCACCAGTGTGCGGTCGCGCGGCACGTCAATCCTCGTATCGGTCGTGGTGGCGAACCCAGGCCTGGGTGAACTCGAGCTTCTCCTCGTCACGACCCTTCGGCGCGATGTCCAGGTAGTGATAGGCGGTGTTGAACATGTCGATGCCACGCGCGTAGGCGGAGTAGGTGTGAAAGATGGCGCCCTTCTCGTCTTTGTAGAACACGCTGACGCCCTCACGATCGGTCCCGCCCGGATCCATCGTGCCGAAGTTGTAGACAGCCTTGCCGCTCTTCAGTGCTTCCGGTGTAAACGACGCCTGGAAGTCGTAGTTGTAGTCGGTTCCGTTGGACGAGAGCCACTTGAATGACCAACCCATGCGCTTGCGGAATGCCTCGATCGCCGCGAGCGTCGCGCGCGAGACGGCGATCATCGTCACGTCGCGATGATTGAGATGAATGATGATGTCGTTGAAGTTGTCGGCCCAGAACGAGCAGTGTGGGCAGCCCTGCTTCGAACCGGAGCTGAACATGAACTGATAGATGATCAACTGGCTGCGGCCGGCGAAGAGATCGGACAGCGTCTCCGTTCCTTCTGGTCCTTCGAAGACGTAATTCTTTTCGACGCGTTCCCAGGGGAGTTCCCGTCGGCTGCGGCTCAGCGCATCGCGCTGCCGCGTGAACTCCTTTTCCTTCGCCAGAAATGCCGTGCGTGCCTTCATCCATTCATCGTGTGAGACGACTCGATGTCCTTGAACGTCTGACATGGGCTCACCTCCGTCGGACCGTGATAATATTCAACCGAGTGGTTGAATACAAGCTCAGCGAAGTCTACGGCGCCATCGCCGACCCCACCCGCCGCGCCATCCTGGGCTTGCTGGCCCGGCGCGACGTCACCGTCGGAGAGCTTGCGGACAAGTTTCCAATCTCCTTGAACGGCGTCTCGAAACACGTGAAGGTCCTCGAGCGGGCCGGTCTCGTGGAACGAACGATCCAGGGGCGGGAACATCGCCTGCGCCTCAACGCGCGCCCGCTCCGCGATGCCGCGCGCTGGCTCGAGCACTATCGCGAGTTCTGGGACACGCGCCTCGAGGCGCTGGAGGCGCTTCTCCTCGCGCGGAGGAAATCACGGAAATGAGCGGCGCACCCGAGCTGGTCATCCGCCGGGTGATCGCGGTTCCGCGTGAGGAAGTCTTCGACGCGTGGCTCGATCCCGGCACGCTCGCCCGGATCATGCTGCCAGGCACGACCACCGCCGCGACAGCGCAGGTCGACGCGCGCGTCGGCGGTCGCTTCCAGATCGTCATGATGCACGGCGTCGAGAGGTTCGTCCATCGAGGCGAGTATCTGGTCATCGATCGGCCGTCGCGGTTGTCGTTCACCTGGATCTCGAAGGTCACGGACAATCGCCAGAGCATCGTCACGATCGAGTTTCACGACCGCGGCGGCAGCACGGAGCTCATCCTGACGCACCGTGATCTGCCGCCGGCGAATGTCGACAAGCATCGCGCAGGCTGGGGTGGCATCCTCGAAAAGCTGGATATCGCTTTGCGAACGCCTTAGCCCGCGACAAGCGCGGCCAGCCGCTCGAGGCTCTCCGTCCACCCCGGGTCCATTCCGGCGAGCGCATCCGCGGCGACGGGGAGTGCCTTGACGACACGCGCGTTCAGGGTGAGGCGGGTCTTCCCGTTCTCGTCCGTCAAGGGTGCCGCCAGCTGGAAGGAACCTCTGCGCAAGTCGTTGTTCACGTCATCCTGAGCCGCGAAGAGGGGCGAAGGATCTCGAAATGGCAGACGTTTTCACTCGGAAGCGGCGAGGAGGCGCATCGGCGGTCCAGCTCGACAATGCGAAACGCGCCGTAGTAGACGTCGCCGTTCCGGTCGAAGGTGATGCACAGGACGCAGCCACCGGGGTTGGACGGGTTCTGTGATGCTGGTCGTCCACTGCGCGGGCCTGTTGATGATTCCGGTGCGTGCGTCGATCTTGCGGACGCGGTTGTTGTCGAAGTCGCCGATATTAACGTTGACGATCGTGCCGCCGGCGATGGGCCCTTCAAGCGGCAGGTTGGTGTCGATCCGCGGATGCTGCGCCAGTGCCGCGGCACAGATCAGGATGAGGAGGAGCGAAACCCGGATCGCGGACGTGCCGATCGGCTGTCAGACTGAGATCGTCGATATCGGTAATGGCTCGCCGCCGGAGTGCTGACGACGCCCGCGAGCTCGTAAGCTCCCTGGCGGCCATCGGTGTTCTCGAACAACCGCGCGCCGCTGCCGAGGAGCACGGGCACGACGTGAAGCTCCATGTCGTCGATGAGGCCGGCCTTCAAATACTGCTGCGCGACGTCGGCGCCGCCCGCGACGTGGACGTCCTTGCCGCGCGCAGCGTGGAGCGCCGCTTCGAGCGCGTCGCGGATGCCGGTGGTCACGAAGTGGAACACCGTTCCTCCCTCCATTTCGAGCGGCTTCCGCGGATGATGCGTCAGCACGAAAACCGGGTGGTGGTAGGGCGGGTTCTCTCCCCACCAGCCGCGCCACGGGCCCCACGGCCCCTCGCCGCCGCCGAACATGTGCCTGCCCATGATCGTCGCGCCGAGGTTGCGGAACGACTCGGCGAGCGCGTCGTCGTCAGGGTCGGTCGCGCCGCCTTCCATCCCGTGCATCGCGCGCATGGTCCGCGTCGCGAACGCCCACTGGTGCAGTTCCTCACCGTGCTCGCCGAGCGGATGCTCGACGGTCTGGTGCGGGCCGGCCACATAGCCGTCGAGCGACATCGTGATGGTGAATCGGACGCGTGCCATACGGAAACCGGCTAGGCGGCGGCCGCCGCCGCCGGCTGGAACGCGCAGAGGCAGTATCGGAACGACTGCCGCGCGCCGGAAGGCGTGGTGTGCTCTTCGCGGAGCGTGGTGAGAAGATCGAAGCCGGCTCCGAATTCACCGTGCAGCTGTTGCGCGTCATAGCGCGCGACCGGCAGGCCGCTGCAGCGCACCGGCCCATCCTCGGCGAACGTGGCGACGATCACGTGGCCATGCTTCCGGACCACGCGTCGCACCTGCGCGACGTAACGCTGGCGCTGCTCCGGCGAGAGTAGAAAGTGAAAGACGGCGCGGTCGTGCCACACGTCAACGGAGTGATCCGGCAGATCGAGCGCCAGCACATCACCGGCGAGCCATCGAACACGATCGGCATTGGAGCCGAGGCGCGTTTGTGCGGCGGCGAGTGCATTGGCGGCGATGTCGAGAACCGTCACGTTGCGGTAATGCAGCCCCACGAGCGAATCGACGAGCGTCGACGCGCCGCCGCCCACATCGAGGATGACGGCAGCCGGATCGGAAGCGACGCGCTGGATCAATTGAACCGACAACGCCGGCTCACGCTGATACCAGCTCACCTCGGTCACGTTCTTCGTGCTGTAGATGGATTCCCAATGCGTCTTCGAATCCATGTGGGCTCCTCGTGTGTGGATGAGCGATTGTAAGGGATCAGCGGTGCACGCTGCGGCGTTTGCAGGGACGTGCGCTGTTGTTAAACGAAACGCTCGCGGCCGACGCCGCGGTCAGCGGGCGGGCGGTCACGCTGTACGTTCCGGCGATGCAGTTCGGCGCGCAACTCACACTGGCAATGCCGTCCGCGCCGGTGATCGCGAATGAGCTCGAAAGCGCGCATGATGAGCCGGAAGCGGGGGCGGTGAAATCGACGCGCACACTTGCAGCCGGCCCGCCGTTCGCGTCGCGGACTGTCACGCGAATCGCAGAACCGTTTGCGATCGCCGAGATCGAGGCGTTCGGCGGCGCGAGAACCGCGCCATAGCGGATCGCTCGCACGCGCAGATTGTCGCCGTCCGTGAAGTAGAGGTTTCCCTCGGGATCGATGGCGATGCCCGCGGATTGTTTCAACATGAACAGTTTTGCAGAGGTAGCCGGGCCGCCGTCGCCGGCAAAGCCGAGCGATCCGTCGCCGGCCAGAACCGTGGGCGTCCCGTCGGCACTGAATCGCAGAAGCTGTGTGCCCGTGACGGTGTACAGGTTTCCCCGCCAGAACGTCAGCTTCGACGAGCGGCCGGTCGCGAACGTGGAGATGACGCCGGTCGTATCGACTTTCCGAATGCGCTCGCCGTTCTCGCTGATGTAGAGATTTCCGCGATCGTCGTAGGCGACACCGTACGGCGTGTTCACGCAGGCAGAGGTCGCCGGACCGCCGTCGCCGCACGTCGGACCGTGGCCGTAACCCTCGTTGCCGTTGACGGCACCGCTTCCGGCGAACGTTCTGATGATGCCGCTGGTCCGATCGACCAGACGCACCCGGTTGTTGTTCGTATCGGCGACCACGAGATTGCCTGATGGATTGCGAGTGACGTCCCAGGACTGACAGAAGTCGGCGGCGAGGGCGGGCCCGCCGTCGCCGCTGAATCCGCATTTGGGAGAACCACTGCCCGCCGTCCGGCGCACGACGCGGTCAGCGGTCAGCACATAGCTGGAATCCAGCGTCGCGAAATCGAACGAACCGTCGGCGGCTGCCTCGACCGACCACCCGCCGAACGTCCCGTCGCGTGTCGACGCCGGCGCCGGTCCATCAAATGTCGCGACGATCGTGTCGATGTTGCCGGCCGGATCGATGCGCCGGACGCGGGAGTTGGCGGTGTCCGCGAGGTAGATGCTCCCATCGTTCGCGATCGCCACATCGCCGTTGTTGATCGCCAGCACGGCCTCGATCGCGCGGCCGCGTTCATTCAGGATTGCCGGGCCGATTCCTGCGATCGTCTCGAGCCGCTCCGTCGTTCGATTGAGGCGCCAGACCCTGTGGTTGAACACGTCCGAAGCCACGACGTTGCCCTGCGGATCGAAGGCCACCGCAGGGGTGAAGCTGAAACGGACGCTTTCGAGCGGCGTGCCGGGCTCACTGAAGCCTTGCGAGCTTCCATACCGGCGCACGATCTCGCCGTTTCGGTATTCGAAGATCTGCGGGCCCGATGTGAACGCGATCCCGCCGTCGGCCGACGCGGCCACGCCCCGCGGCTCGCGCAGAGCGGTTCCTTGAAACGACGTATCGGACAGCGAAGTGATGATCCCGGTGCGCTTCTCGACTCGGCGGATCCGATTGTTGGCGGTATCCGCGAGATAGAGATTGCCATCGGAGTCGAGCGCAAGCGCCCCTTCGTCGGAATTCTGCAGACTGAACTGCGCCTGCGCGGCCGGGCCTCCATCACCGGAGAAGCCGAAGGTTCCCGTTCCGATGTAGGTCGTGAGAATGCCGTCGGTGCTGATCTTCCGCACCCGCGCGTTCGTGAAGTCGATGAAGTAGACCGTGCCGTCGGGCTCGGCGGCGACGAAGCTGACGAGGCCGATCACGGCACCTTTCGCCGCGACGCCTTCGGGAGAATTTCCGTCCCGTCCGGTGCCGGCGATCGTCTCGATCAACCCGGTCGCGCGGTTGACCCGCAAGAGGCGATAGCTGCTGTCTCCGATGAATCCATTTCCGCGGCTGTCGAACGCGATGGCGCGGGGGAAATTGATCGCCACGCTCAGCGGGTCCACCGGCTGAGCCGGCGGCGGCATGGGATCATTGCTGAACCCATTGCCGGCAAAGGGAACCCGAAGGCCGTCGCGCGTAATGCGGGAGACGCGGTTCGCCCCGGGCTGCGCGACGTAGGTTTCTCCATCGAAGAACGCAACGGTCATCGGGTCGATCGTGGCCGCTGTCGCGGCGGTGTAATCGCCGGCGTAGCTGCCAACGCCGGCGACTGTGGTGATGAAGCCCGGCGCGATCTCGCTCAGCGACGGCGGAACAAACAGGTACCGCCCGTACGCGGCGCGCGTGCCGTTCTCAATCGCCAGAATCGCGTAGCCGTTGTCGTGCGCCGGCATCCGCAGACTGATCTCGGAGTCGGCCAGCGACAGCGGCGCAATGGCGTTCCGGTCGAGTTTCACCGTTGCGCCCGTGAAGCTCGCGCCTTTGATGGTCACGACCGTGCCGCCGGCAATCGGTCCCTCTGACGGCGAGATGCTGTCGATCCGCGGCAGCTGGGCAAGCGCCGCGGAGCATGTGAGGACGGCGATCAGTGAGGCGCGGATCCGAATGATGCGAAGCCTAACAAAAGCGGAAGGAGACCGGACGCGCGAGGTCCTTGATTGGCTCCGCCATTCGACTATCGTTGTGCGGCCATGACTCCACTGAAGACCGTCGCTCTTGCCCTTGTTCTAATCAGCGCTTCCGCACACGCCCAGACGGACGCGGTTGCCGCGCGCATCGATCGCATCCTCCGCGAAGTGCCGCTGATCGACGGACACAACGATCTGCCTTACCAATACGAGAAACGGGTCAAGGATCATCTCGCGCAGATCGACATCCGGCAGGATCAGAGCAAGCTCACGCCGCCGCTGCACACGGACATCGCGCGGCTTCGGCAGGGAAGAATCGGCGGGCAATTCTGGTCCGTCTATGTTCCGACAACGCTCAAAGGAGCGGATGCAGTCCGCGCGGTCCTCGAGCAGATCGACGTCGTGCATCGCCTGGACGAGATGTATCCCGACACGTTCGAGCTCGCGCGCACCGCCGATGATGTCGTGCGCATCCATCACAGCGGCAAGATCGCCTCGCTCATCGGAGTGGAAGGCGGCCACTCGATCGCCAACTCGCTCGCCGTGCTCCGTCAGCTTTATGCGCTGGGGGCGCGCTACATGACCATCACGCACAGCGACAACACGGACTGGGCCGATTCGGCCACTGCCGATCCGCTCCACGGCGGCCTCACTCCGTTCGGCAAGCTGGCGATCGCGGAGATGAATCGCCTGGGCATGCTCGTCGATCTCTCGCACGTCGCTCCGAAAACGATGAACGACGTCCTCGACATCGCCGCCGCGCCGGTCATCTTCTCGCATTCCTCCGCGCGGGCGATCACGGATCACGCGCGGAACGTCCCCGATGACGTGCTGCGCCGGGTCAAGGAAAACGACGGCGTGGTGATGGTCTCGTTTGTCCCCATGTTCAGCTCGGAGAAGGCGCGCGCACGCGACGCGGCGAAAGACGCCGAGGAAGCACGCCTCAAGGCGCTCTACCGCGGCCAGCCGGACAAGGTGAAGGCGGCGCTCGGGCAGTGGGAATCGGGGAATCCCGCGCCGCGCGCGACCGTCCGGGACATCGCCGATCACATCGACCACATCGTGCAGGTCGCAGGCGCGGCGCACGTTGGCCTTGGAGCCGATCTCGATGGAATTACCACCACGCCGGAGGGCCTGGACAGCGTGGCCGCTTACCCGAGCCTCTTCGCGGAGCTCATCCGCCGCGGCTACACCGACGAGCAGCTCGAGGGCATCGCCGGACTGAACGTGCTACGCGTGATGCGGAAGGCCGAGGCAGTGGCCGCGCGACTGCAGAAGGAAAAGCCGCCCTCGGATGTCCGCATCGACGAGGTGGACAGGCCGGTCGCTGTGCAATCAACGACGACCCACTGAGCCAACCGGCTCGTGGGTGTAGCGCGCGCGCGCTGCAGGCGGCGCTTTCCTGCGAACGTGACGGAATGATGGTCAACTCAGCCTGCCGCCGACCACGAACCGCTCATCATCGGACGTGCGGATTACTGTTTGATCACGAGCACGAAAAACTGGGCATTGGTCGGGATCGCATTGAGTGAGTTCTCGTTGAAGATCGTCCAGCGGCTGCGGACGGAGTTGTAGAATGCTCCGACCGAATTGTTGTTGTAGACGACGCCCGTGGGGTTGAGCTTTTGCGTCACGATGAGAATGGCGTTCGGATCTCCGTTGCACAACGGGTTGTCGATGTCGGTTCCGTTGGCGTCCAGCTTGTTGGCGACCGTGGCCGTATGAACGAAGGCGGCCTTGTTCACGCCCGCGACTTGAATCGCTCCGTTGTCGACCTGCAATGCGACCCCAATTCCGGGTCCGGAGAATTTCGCTTCGACGCCGATCCCGTTTGCCGAAAACGTCTCGCCTCGCACGCCAGTCGATGCGGCCGTGCCATCGGTCGTAAGGCCGAAGACGCCAAAGCCGCTCGGCGTTTCCCCGTAGACGCCCCAACCGGAGCCACCCTGGTAACCGACGACCCCGATGCCGGATCCGCTGGTGCTCGCATTGACCCCGCGGACGCCCGCCGAATAGCCGCCGGGGTTTGTCGACAGCACCTCGCCCTGGACGCCGGTCGCCCCGCTGGCTGCGTTGGGGCCGGTCCATATCGACGAGGTTCGGCCGGCGACACCGATCGTGAATCCGGTGAGCGCCTGATGCGTGAAGTCGCCCGCCGCTGTCCCGATGACGGACAGATTCGTCTGCTTCCGACCGATCCCGAGGGACATCAGCGACGTCAGAGGGCCGCCGATCTGTGTCGTGACCGTGGGAATGGTTGACGCAACGATCGCCGACCTGATTTTGTCCTTCAAGTCTGACTGCAGGACGAAATCGCTGACCGATTTCCCGCCGATCGTTTCCGCTTCTCGGGCCTTCACCGCGTACGGAACGCTGATCACCATGACACGCGGCTGCTCGTCCTCGCCGACGACGGCCACGCCGATCCAGCGCGCCGTGCCCGACGCGAACACGTTGTCCGGAATACCGCTCTCCTCCGTCGCTCCGATGTTGATGGCGTACTGTCCATCTTTGTCGGGTGTAATGGTTTGCTCCTCGACCCATAGAGCATCCTTGCTCTTTCTGTCCGCATAGAGAGAGATCGAGATGCGGAGAGGACCGACGCGCGGAGTGCCGTTGGCGGTTCGCAATTCGCTTTCGAATCGGATTCGCGCCGGAGCGGGAGTCGGACGATCGGGTGCCTGGCCGACTTCGGCCGCGATGACGGGAATCGTCAGTCCCAGAAAGACAGTGATCGCCACGGTGAGCGCCCTTCTCATCGGTACATCTCCTTCGTTGTTTCGGCGTGGACACGATAACACCTGATACTCACAGGAACGCGGCCAGCGGTCGAGCCGGGCTCATCGGCCTGCGGACCGCCAGATGTGTGGCTGATTCGGCGAAGCGCGACGAAGGATCTCAGGATGCAAAAACGCCTGCGATTTCGAGATCCTTCGCCCTCTTCGCCTCTCAGGATGACGCGAACAACGACTTGTGCGGAGCTTCACGTGAGCGCCCTCTCCATTGCGACGCCGATTGGCCGCAGGCGCGCCCGAAGATGCCTCGCATGGCGGCATTTTGGCCGGCATGATCCACGGCCTGGGGCGTTATGCGGCACGGATCGACGAGGTGATCGCGAGAGGAGAGGCGGCACCAGTGATGAGAGTCAGTGCCGCCCAGGGTCACTCGTCGTGGCGGGCACAAACTCCTCCAGCTTGCGAAGTCGCAGAGTCGGGTCGGCGGCGAAATCCTGACGTAACCACCCCAGGTGCCCGGACCCGAAGATGACGAGGACGCGATCATCAGGGGTAGCCACCAATTTCACGACGTTGTTGTAGATGCGGATGTTCCGCCGGTACCACTCCGCCAAGAGGTCCGGCCCGGCGTAGTCACCGGGCTCACCATAGCGCGCCAGGAGAAAGTAGAAGCCGACGTCCTGCGCCACCCTCGCGTCGGAGTTCATGGAGAGCAGCGTCTGGAGAACGGTATGCGTCTTCAGGTATTCGTTCTGCGCCTTGATCATCTCCCCCCACGTCTCTCGCATCGTCGCTTCGACCTTGCCCGGCTGCCCGATCGCCTTGCTGTAATTGATGACGCGCTGAATGGGGAAATCGCCGTCGGCGTCGACGGCGTAGATCGCGGTGTGGCCCATGTCCTTCGCGAGCCGAAGCCCGATCTGATCGATCTCGTTGGCGGTCAGGACATGGTGGCCCGCCAGGTACTGCGCGTAGCGCTCGTTCAGCTTTCCCTGGGACTCACTCTCGACCGCAATCTTCGTCGGCTTGAACTTCTCGAGCACCGCGGCGAGCTCGACGATCTCCTGCTGGCGTTTCGGGGCAAGGACGTCATCGGCTTGCGTGTTGAAGATGTCGTGCCCCGGGTTCGCCATGTGATAGACGCCCAGCACCAGCACTTCGGCGTGCTTCGTTTCTTCCTTGGAGGACGTGCCCTGCGCAGCGGCCACTTGTCCCATCACCGCCGCTGCCACAAGACACAGGATCATGGTTCGCATCAGGTGCCTCCTGCGAGCATTAAACGTCGGCGCAGCATGAAGGTTTGGGCGCTCCGCTCGCTTGCAGTCTGCGCGGCATCCATTCATGGCCGGAGTCGATTCCATCCGTGCCGTCAATGTCGCGGCCTGAGGCTCGCCGCGAAGAGGCCTCTTCCGCGTGCGGTGTTCGAGCTCGCGCGTCGTCGACGACGTGACGTTCCTGCCCCGTTCGGCCGTGGCCACGAAGAGTTGCGAGCTTCGCACAACGGTGCCGAAGGCCGCAGAGCCCAGTCGATCTGCGACCACGCAGTGGAGTCTCGTGCTGGCCGCCGGGAAGCGCGACTCCGCGGAGGCCGAGAGGAAGCGCTGGCGCGTCTCCGCAGACCCCCTGACGATCCGTAAGTTCACGGACGCCTATCGGGCCGAAGCGCTTGCGTCGGCTACGGCGGCGCGGTCGTCTTTCCGCTGTTCGCAATCAGCTCTCGTACTTTCTCGAGCAGCGGATCACGTCCGTTGCGCAAATCGCCTGCTGATGTGTGCACCGGCACATCCGGCGCGATGCCGACTCCTTCGAACTGCGTTCCGTCGGGGAGGTACTCGCGCTTGGCGCTCACACCCACGCCCATTCCGTCTCCCAGCGAGATGCCGACGGGTTGGCCCGAGCTGCCCGCAGTTGTCTCGCCCACCAGCACTGCCCGCCTGCTCGTCTTGAACGGCACCAGGAAGTCTTCGCAGGCGGAGAAGCAGCCGCCATCCACCAACAGGTACACCGGCCGCTTGTATGCGTCCGATTCCGGTTCCTGGGTCTCAGCGTACCAGTAGATCTCGGCGTTCCTGCCGACCTGGCCCGTATGGCGGAAGAGCGGCAGGGCCACAGGCGTGGACTCCGCGTAGTACGAGTACGGACGGTCCATCAATGCAGCGACGAGCTGCGACGGCGTGCTGCCTCCATGATTGCCGCGAACGTCGACAATGATCGCCTTCGCGTCGAGGTGCTTTTTCACCGCGGCGACGGCGGACTCCTCGAAAGATGGATTGCTGAATGACGGAATGCGGAGATACAACGCTCCGGCTTCGTCTCGCTCGATGATCTGCGTGTACTCACTCCCCGCCCACTGGAATTCGCCCTTCCGCACGATGTTCACCCGCCGCCCGTCCTCGAGCTCGAGCTCGAACGACAGCGGAAACAAATAGCTGTTCTCGAACAGCGCGCGACGCGCCCAGCGCTCGTCGGAGGCGGAGAGATAAGGCCGTTGGCGCGCATAAAACGAGTCGATCGGTTCGCCATTGAGGCGGAGGAGGATGTCGCCGGCCTTCAGCGCGGGAAGTTCGCTCCTCGTGACCACCCACTTGCCATCGATCGGGATGGCGAAGAAACCGATTCGCTGTCCGAAGCTGTCGCGCAGCCATTTGTCTCCGAAACCGCTGTGCCCGTTCTTCAGCTTGGCGATGAACGCCATGGTGAGGAGGTCGAATTCGCGGCGATCGCTCGTTGCCAGCGCGTCCTTCAAGTACTCGCGGTATGCATCGTCGAGATTGAAGTCGGGCAGCGCGCGCCAATGGCCAAAAGTGGTGCGCACGAACGAGTAGATTTGCGTCGCAATCCACGCCCGCTCAGTGAGGGGAATGTCGACCTTCGGCGGCTGCGCGAGGGTCGGCGTGGAGCAGAACAGAAGAACGACCAAGAGCATAAAGCGCGATCGGTTCACGATGACCTATACGCAGGGACACGGGGGGAAGTTGCGGCGATCGGCCGGGAGCCATGAACGCGACGGCATCCAGCACGGGGTGACTGTTTCGCCGTTGCGATCGCATGAGCAGCGGATGACCCGCGCCGAACATCGTCACCAGCATCGGCAGGTTGCCGTGTCCATGGCCCGCATGCCCGAACGGCGAAGGCGCGGCGGATACCGTCGAAGTGCCGCGCCACACCGGCGCTGGAAAAATGACTCGCGCAGGAGGGCACTTCGACACTCCACCGCCGCCGCGCGTCTCCACGCGGAAACCGTGGAACTGCGAACAATGTGGCGCCTAAGGAAGCTCTGAACAAGTCGTCATCCTGAGTCGGCGAAGCGCGACGAAGGACCTCAGGATGCGAAAACGTCTGCCATTTCGAGATCCTTCGCCGTCTTCGCGGCTCAGGATGACGTGAACAACGACTTGTTCAGAGCT
>DATISF010000039.1:0-60980 GCA_035468985.1 Thermoanaerobaculia bacterium | reverse complement strand
CTGCTGGATCATCTGCAGCAGCTTGTTGGGATCGACCTTCGCTTTGGGTGAGAGCTTGACTACACCTCGCGCGCCGTCGCGGACGATGGAGATGACGCCAAGGTTCTGCGCGTAGCGCTTCACCTTCACGAAGCGCAGCAGGTTGTCGATGTTGGCGGGCACGGCGCCGAAGCGGTCGCGCATTTCGCTGCGGATGTCGTCGAGGCGCTCGTCCGTCTGCGCGGAGGCGATCTTCTTGTAGAAGGTCATGCGCAGGTTCTCGTCGGCGATGTAGGTCTTGGGGATGTAGATGTCGACGCCGAGGTTCATGGAGGTCTCGACTTCCTCCTCGATGCGCTCGCCCTTCATCTCCCGGATCGTCTCTTCGAGCAGCTTGGTATACATCTCGAAGCCGACCGCGGCGATCTGCCCCGACTGCTCGCCGCCGAGGATGTTGCCGGCGCCTCGGATCTCGAGATCGCGCGCGGCGATGCGGAAGCCGGCGCCGAGGTCGGAGAACTCCTGGATCGCGGCGAGGCGCTTGCGGGCATCGGAAGTCAGGATGCGATCGCTCGGGACCAGCAGATAGCAGAAGGCGAGACGATCGCTCCGGCCGACGCGCCCGCGGAGCTGGTACAGCTGCGAAAGTCCGAATCGTTCCGCATGATTAATCAGGATGGTATTACATGCTGGAATATCGATTCCATTTTCGATGATGGTCGTGGCCAGCAGCACGTCGTACTCGCGGTTGATGAAGGCCAGCATGGCCCGCTCCAGCTCGCGCTCTTCCATCTGACCGTGGCCGATGATCACGCGCAAGCCGGGGACGAGCCTCTCCAGGTACTCCTTGATTCCGTGGATCGACTCCACGCGGTTGTGGACGAAGAACACCTGGCCGCCGCGGCCGATCTCGAACTCGATCGCCTCGCGGATGAAGTCGTCCTTGAACGGCACGACCGCGGTCTGGATGGCCAGCCGGTCTTTCGGCGGCGTCTCGATGACGGAGATGTCGCGGATGCCGACCAGCGACATGTGCAGCGTTCGCGGAATCGGCGTTGCGGACATCGCCAGCACATCGACCGCCTTCTTGAGCTGCTTGAGCCGCTCCTTCTGCGCCACGCCGAAGCGCTGCTCTTCGTCGATGACCACGAGGCCGAGGTCTTTGAAGTGGATGTCCTTGGAGAGGACGCGGTGCGTGCCGATGATGACGTCGATCTCGCCCGTCTCGAGCTTGCGGACGATCTCCTTCTGCTCCCTGGCCGAGTAGTAGCGCGACATCAGCTCGATCGTGACCGGGAATGATGCGAAGCGCCGCATGAACGTGCGGGAGTGCTGGAAGGCGAGCACGGTGGTCGGCGCGAGGACGGCCACCTGCTTGCCGTCCATCACCGCCTTGAACGCCGCACGCATGGCCACCTCGGTCTTGCCGTATCCGACATCGCCGCAGAGCAGACGGTCCATCGGCTTGCGCGACTCCATATCCGACTTCACATCGTCGATCGCCGACTCCTGATCCTCGGTCTCGTCGAATTCGAACGCTTCTTCGAACTCGAACTGCCAGGGCGAATCCTTGCTGAACGTGTGACCTTGCACCATCTGCCGCGTGGCGTAGAGCTTGAGCAGCTCGTCGGCCATGTCGCGCATGGCCTTCTTGACCGAGGCTTTCGTACGCGCCCACGCCGTGCCGCCGAGCTTGTCGAGCTTCGGCGGAACGTCCGAGCCGCCGGAGTACTTCTGAATGAGGTTGAGGTTCTCCATCGGCATCAGCAGCTTGCCGCCGGAGGAGTACTCGATCTCCATGACTTCGCGCTCGGTATCGCCGAACGGGATGCGCTGCAGCCCGACGTAACGGCCGACGCCATGGTCGACGTGGACGATGTAGTCGCCGATCTTCAGATCGCGCAGGTCGGTGACGAACGCGTCCGCCGCCTTCTTCTTGCCGCCGATGCGCGTCGACGTCGGCGGCTCGAAAAGATCCCACTCGGAGTACGCGGTGAGGTTGATCTCGTCGAGCGAAAAGCCGCGTCCGATGTTGCCGCCGGTGACGAGGAGCTCGTTCGTGAGTTGATTTGCGTTGTCCACGAACGGTACGTCGAACTCGCGCAGGAGGCGTTCGACCTTCTCCCGCCCGCCCTTCGTCGCCGTGAAGAAGATCTGCCGCCTCCGCTGTTCGTGACCTTTTGCGAGGTCGGCCGCGAATTCCGACAGCCGGTTCGTGTACCGATCGACCGACGCCCCGTGGAGACGCATCTCCTCGAACTGCGGTGAGGCGATGTGCACTTCGCTGAGCGCGAGCCGCGCCTGGCCGATGAAATCGAGCACGTCGGTTCCGGGAACGACGACCTGTTCCGGGGGATAGACGGCCCGCCCTTTCTCCGCCGCCGCTTCGTACTCCGCGCGAAGCAGCGACTCGTACTTCGCGATCGTCGCCGCGATCTGATCGGGTTCCACGAGAGCAAGACTCCAGCGCTCGCCGCTGATGTACTCCGCGAAAGTCACCGACTTGGCCGCGACCGGAAGGTAGTGCTCGATGCCGGGGAAGGTGCCGTTCTCGTTCAAGCGATCAATTTTCTCGGCGAGGTCGCGCTTGTAGAGCGGATCGTTGAAGTCGACCGACAGCCGGCGCGCCAGTCCGCTGCGCATGTCGCGATCGAGCGCGAACTGCATCATCGGCAGCACCGTCACCGGTCCCGCCGGCTCCTCGGACCTCTGCGTCTCGACGTCGAACCAGCGCAGCGAGTCGATGGCGTCGCCGAACAGCTCGAGGCGGACCGGCTTCGGGGCCGTGGCCGGAAAGAGATCGAGGATGCCGCCGCGGAACGCGAATTCGCCGGCTTCGCCGACGAGATCGGTGCGCACGAATCCGTTCTCGACCAGCTTCTGCAGCAGATCGTGAAGGTCGAGCTCCTGCCCTTCGGCCAGGGTCAGGATGCGGCCGCGGAACTTGTCCGCCGGCGGCAGCCGCTGAAACAGCGCGCGCGCCGGGACGATGAGGACATCGACCGACCCCTCGATGAGCATGCCGAGGGCGTGGATCTCTTCGCGGACGACGCCGAGGGAGGGAGCGAGATCCTGATAGGGCGAGAGCGAGGGGCTGGGGTAGACCGAGACGCCGCTTGGATCGCGATGGAACAGGCGCAGCGCGGTCTCGAAGTCGGAAGTCGCTGCCTCGGCCGGAACGACGATCGCCAGTCGCCGGCTCGTCGTCTCCTGCAGCGCGGTGAGAAGCAGGGCGCGGGTCTCGACCGACAACCCGGTGATCTCGACGCGGTGGTCGGGCTCGAGGAGTCGCTGAAATGGTTTTGTGGCCGAGAGCTCGCGTCGAAGCTGGGCGATGAGGGCGTCGTTGCGGGTCACCGGGTGGATTCTAGTGGAGCGCGCGTCCTCGCGCGGCGAACCGCGGCGGCCGGGGAACGGCCGCCGCTCCACAGTTCTACGGCGTGAAGTATCCCCGGATGGTCCTGGCCGTCAGTTTCGGCGAAGCGACCAGAACGCGGATCGGCCGCCACTGGTTCGGCTTGGCGTAATCGGTGATCTGGTAGCGGATCGCGAACTGAGCGCGCAGGTCGCGCTCGATCTCGTGATATTTCGCCTGCAGGTTCTGCTCGGTGGCGGTGGCCACGAAGCCTCCCGTATCAGCGGCAAGGTTCTTCAGCAGATCGACGTCGCGCGCGGAGCTCGCGGCGCCGGTGTCGTAGGCGATGAAATAGATCGGGATCCCGGCGGCGCCGGCGATCTTCTTCACGTCGTCATACGAATCGATCGACGCTGTGTCGCCGCCATCGGTGAGCACGACGATCGCGCGGCGGTTTTTCTCGCTGCGCAGTTCGCGCACGGCGCTGTCGATGGCGTCGTACAACGCGGTCTGGCCGCTTGGTCGGATTCCGAGCAGTGCCTTCGCCACGAGCGCGCTGTCGTCAGTCAGAGCCTGTCGCCGGCGAGGGACTTCCTGGACGGCGTAGACGCTGCAGTGATCGCCTCTCTTCATCGTGTTCTGCACGAATCCGAGTGCCGCTTTCGTCGCGCGCTCGATGCTGTACGTCATGCTCGCCGACGCGTCCAGCAGGAGGGCGATCGAGATCGGCTGATCGAACGCTTTACCAAACTCGAGAATCTTCGCTTCCGATCCGTTGTCGAGGACGCGGAACAGCGAGCGGTCCACGTCATTGCGGGTGTTGCCGTTGTTGTCGACGACCGACACGAAGATCGGGACGGTGCGTACCTCGATCGACTCGGCGTGCACTTCGCCGTTCGCCGACCAGAAGTCGGCCGCCTCTTCGCCCGACTTCGTCCGCGCCGTCACCTGAATGAACCCGCTGGCCAGCACCTCGGCCGGAACGGCGAAGCGGAAAGGAGCTTCGGTCGCGGAGCCGACGATCTTTCCGGAGTCCCAGAGCTCCACGACGGTGACCGGATCTTCGATCGGGGCGGTCGTGAAGGCCTCGAAGACGTGATTGGCATAGTCGACCGGTTGGATCCTCACGGTCAGCGGCAGGTGGCCGTGGTTGATCGTCTCATGCCACTGGATGCGCTGCTGCCGCTTCGGTCCGGTGGCCACGACCGCGATCTTGTGCTCGACGGCGGTCGGACCGAAGTCGACGACGAGTCTATACGGCGCCTGAAGCGACTCGGCGACTTTCTGCCCGTCGATCGAGATCGTGACGCGAGCGTCGTCGAATCCCGGATCGACCGTGAGCTCGATCACACCTTTGTACTGTGTGGAAGGGGGTTGTTCTCCGCGCGTCAGAACGAGCTGCGTGCTCGCGTGGGCGGTGGCGGCGAAACTAACGACGAGGACGACTGTCAGAAGGACTGCCGTTTTCCGATACCGCTGTGCTGCCTTCATAAACCCGCCGATACTCGAATCGGTTCCGCGTCACGCTCTTCACATACAGCCGCGTCTCCGCGTAAGGAATCGAATCTACAAATGTGTCCGGGTCGCCGTTGGACGTTTGAGCAATCCATCTGCCAACGGCCTCCTCACCGGCGTTGTAGGCAGCGATTGCCAGAATGTGGTTTCCACTCATAGTAGCGAGTTTTTGCGAATATTCGGCAGCCCCGAGCGCAATATTTGTCAGAGGGTCGAAAAGCTGCGCGCGCGTGACTCCGTCGATACCGGCCTGCGCTCCGATGCGCGACGCATCGTAGGGCATGATCTGCATCAGTCCCACGGCGCCTGCGTTCGAGACGACCGTCGGCTCGAAACCACTCTCCTGACGGATGATCGAGGCCACGAGATAGGGATCGAGATTCCGTTTCTGTGCCTCGGCCCGGATGGCGTCCCAGTAGTTGAGAGGGTAGAGGATCTCCCAGAAACGGTGCGGGATGTTGGATCCGCCGTGCCGCACGAAGTCCCGGAAGCGGCGCTGAAGGATGCTGATGGCCTCGAGCGGCTCGCCTCCGGCGCTGAACACATCGGCGAGCATGAAGGCGATGCCGGCGTTGTCCGGGTAGGCGGCGGCGACCGATTTCATTTCCCGCGTCGCGTCGCGCGCGAGGTCGACGGCGAGCAGCTCGCGCACGGCCTCCAGCCGCGGATCGGCGATCTTTGCCAAGTCGGCGTCGACATCAGGAAAGGGAGCACCGGTTTCAGCCGGTGTGAGGCCCGGCTGAAGCCGGGGCTCCATCTCTCTGGCCCGATACGAGTAGTAGTTGTACGGATACTCGGCGATCAGCTGGCCGAACGCGGCATTGCGTTCCGCCGGGTGGCCCAGGCGATCCTGGATCTTGCCGGTCCAGAAGAGCGCGTTGGTTTTGTAGTCGCCGTCCGGATAGTCGCGAACGTAGCGATCGAATGTTCGCAGCGCGTTGTCGCTGTCGTTCGCCAGATCGTAGGTCCAGCCGAGTGTCCAGAGGTTCTCGCCGTCGGTGCCCGTGGCGCCGGCGGCGATCGCTGCGGTGAGGTTCTCGATCGATCTGTTGTAGTCGATGACGTCGGTGGCGTAGTACTTCGCGCGCAAGACCTTGGCCTCGATTGCTTCCTTGCTTTTCGGGAACTGTCTCTCGACGCGCTGCAGACCGGTGAGAAACTCCTGCGGCTTGTCGTCGCGCCATGCGGCCCGTGCGCGGAGCAGTTGCAGCGGAGCGTCGAGAGTGGCGGGCTCCGTTTCATCGAGCAGCTTCGAGTAGTTGCGCGAGTTGAAGAGCGCGCGCAGACGGACGGTGCGATAGAGCGCGCTGGCAGCAGCGTCGGCGCGTCCGGCAATGCGCTGGAGCAGGTCGATGGCCTGGTCGTATCGATCGGCCCGCGCCAGATTCGACGCCAGCTGCGTGGCCTCTTCGGTGGTCAGGGCATCGAGCGGCGAGGGCGTCGCCGATTTCACCGCCGCGTACACGGGCTCGATGAAGCGGCTGCCGGGATCATCGCGGAGAATGCGCATGCGGATGTCGGTGGCGCGGACGGTTTTTCCGCACTTCTCGAGCGCCGATGCCACCGCCACGAAGTCGCCCTCGGTGAGCGCGTCGATCGGAACCGCCGCAAGATCGGCGAGCGCTGCGTCCATGTCCGCGTCGTCGTTGATGGCCGCGTAGAGCGCCGGCAGACGCAGGCGCGCGATCGTCGCCGCGGAGCTGGTTGGCGCGTTCGTGACGATCGATGACGCCGCCGCAATGGCGTCGCTCGTCTTGCCCAGCGCTTCATCGGCATCGATGATGCGCAGCTCGAGGTAGGGGGCGATCGCCGGATCCGATGCCGCTGCCGTCGTGAGCGCGGGAAGCGCCTGGTCGTAGAGCTTGCGATCGAACAGGTGGAGCGCGAGGAGTGCCTGCGCGCGGCGCGCCGTGGCCGGATCGGCCGAGAGCGTCAGCGAGCGTAGCCCGCGTTCGTACAGTTCCAGCTTGCCGGCCAGGCGGAGAGCTTTGGCCTCCTCGATGGTTGCCGGCAGCGGCTCCGAAGCGGCGAGGGCGCGAGGAACGGGTGCCGGCGGCGGCGCCACGCGACTCGATCGCCCGCATCCTGCGAGCAGAATGATCGCGATCGCCGCTACTGCGACTCGCGCTGTGCGCCGTGAGACCGGACCTGACGAATCCACCGCTCTCCCTCTCTCTCGAAACCCGTTCGGCGGAAAAATTCGTGTGATGTGTTCACCACGAGCCGCGTTCGATCGATCTTTGCGGCGATCTGCTCCGCCTCGTCGAGCATCACGCGCCCGATGCGCTTCCCACGCAGGCCGGCGGCGACGACGATGTCATCGATCTGGAGCGCATCGGCCGTGATCTGCATGGCCATGACCGCAACGAGCTCGCCGACGAGCTTCCCGAGCAGACCGCATACCGGGACTGCCGCGCGGCCGGTCTGCTCGCTGAGAAAACGGCTGACCGTCTCGTGATCGGCCGGCTCGATCGGCCGGATGAAGAGCTTCTGACCCCGCATACCGCGCGCCGCTATGCAGAATTGTTGCATGCTTTTGCGCGATTCGTCGTGTCAAATAATTCTTGACAAAAGATTGACGCCGCGTAGACTTCGGCCTGGGTTCCCTCCCATAAATAACCAAGCGAGCGTACCGATGAACGTGCAGCAGGCGATTGCCGAGTTCCTGGAACACGGCCACAGCGTCCGGAACCTCTCTGATCGCACGCTGCGCGCGTATCAGTCCGATCTGTCGCAGTTTCACCATCACGTCGATGACGCGCGGATGGTCGACATCACGCCCGAGGATCTCGAGTCGTACCTGGACAAGCTGAGTACGGGGCCGTATCGCGATACGTCTATCCGCCGGAAGGTTGCCGCGCTCAAGGTGTTCTTCCGCTATCTCGAAGAGCAGAAGATCGTCACCGAATCGCCGGCCCGAAAGCTCAGGATCAAGCGGCCGGTCGAGAGCCGCGTGCCGACGGTGCTCTCCACGCGTGAGATCCGGGCCCTGCTGGCCGCTCCGAAGGTCCAGATCACCGATCTGGCGGGGATGCGGGACCAGTCCGCGGGCGGACGCAACCGTTATTTCTGTGCCGTGCGCGACAACGTCATCCTCGAGCTGCTGTTCTCGACCGGGATCCGCATCGGCGAGCTCGTCGCGCTGAATGTCTCCGACGTCGACCTCGAGAAGCGCCAGATCCAGATCACCGGCCGCGCCACGCGCGGGCGGGTGGTGACGCTCACGGCCGACGTCGTGACGACCGCGCTTCTGCAGTATCTCGATCTGCGCGCCGAGCGCAATCTGGAGACGCCGGCGCTGTTCGTCGGGCGCTCCGGAACGCGTCTCACCATCTACTCGATCGAGAACATCTTCAAGAAGCACGTGCGCCTGGCGGAGATCAAGCGGCACATCACGCCGCATTCGCTGCGGCACACGATGGCGGCGATGCTCGTCTCCAGCGGCACCGACATCCGCGAGGTGCAGGAGATCCTCGGCCACGCGTCGATCCTCTCCACGCAGGTCTACATGAAGCTGCCGATCCAGAAGGGGAGGCGCATTTCCCCGTCGGTCGCGCCGCAGCGGGTCTTCGTGGAGCCGTCTTCGAGCAAGCTGCCGATCAAGAAGAAATGACGGCGCGAGCCCCCGCGTTTCTCGGATAGAATCGCGTCTCCCTTCGTCGAGCGGGCGTAGCTCAGTTGGTAGAGTCGGAGCTTCCCAAGCTCAAGGTCGCGGGTTCGATCCCCGTCGCCCGCTCCAAAATCCCCTCCAGCACTCCGAAACCGCCGTCGTCCCCGCATGGCTTCATCGCCGCCGCTGGTTCCGACGACGCTGTAGCCGGCGCGGGTGAGAACTCTCGTCACGAGCTCGTGAATGCTCGCATCCGCTTCCAAAGGAGCACGTCGGTCACGTCTTCTTGACGAGCAGGCCTCGCCGGCAAAGGAAGTCGTCGTACGCCGCTTCGTCCGCGTTGTCGAAGCGGCCGCACCGCGGTCGAGACGACGTCGCTCAATCGAACTCATCGCCCCCTTCCGCGTCACGGCCCGAAACGCTCTCAGGGAACATGGGTCCTACACTCTGATCGTGCTCGCTGGCGAATCGTCGAAGGATTTCCTCCTGCGAATCGAGCGAATCGGCCTGCAGTTCATCGTTCGTCGACCGGCGAAGATCCAGCGCGACGCGCATGGATGAAGGAGTGCCTCTTGGCCGAGAAATCTCGGCCGGGGTAGGGATGACCGTACGGCCTACCCTCCTCATGGTCGTAAATGGCCATCCTGGTCATGGCTGCTTTTGCGCAGCCAAAGGATCGGGAGGACGCACGCAACGAGAAGGCTCGTGGCCGCGAGAGCGTCGTAGGCGGGCGAATAGGAATTCATTCGCTTCGGATCGAGACGTGCGGAGGCGATGAGGAGACCAGGTCCGGCCAGATACCACACGACGAGGCGGAATCGCACGCGGTTTGGGCCTCTCGCCAGGTTCACGAGCGACAAGATGGCGACGAATAGAAGGGCAACAGCCGTGGGGATTCCAAGGCTGAGGCTGGCCACTTCCGCCCACCCAAAGGCTTCCGTTTCATTCATGAGGCCGAAGAGCCACGCCAACAGGGGTGCGACGATCACCAACACCAAGCCTGCCGCGGCTGCTTGCGCGGCGTAGCAAACATTTTCAACAGTGCCGAGGCGAGAGCGCTTACTCATAACCGTGAGTTGGAGCAAACATCGATGGCCGCCTGTGAGTCGAGCGAATCCGTCTGCAGCTCCTCATTCGTCGACCGTTGGAGATACCCCACTGGCATGCAGCAGGAGTGTCGGGCGCGGCCGAATGCCCTACTGAGCGGTTCGGCTGGGATGCTTCTCGCAGAACTCGTGCGCGAGCGTGTGGGACATCAGCAGCAGGAGCGGCATACGGAGTCCCACGTCTGCGGCGACACTGCACGCTTCCAGGTGTCCGAGAATTTGTTTTTGGATGGCGTACCAGGAGCCGAGCTGCAGCCGAATGGCGTCGCCGCAGGTGGGGCAACTGATCTCGTTCTGCTCCACGACGATCGTGGCGATGTGCCTGGCGAGACCGGCAACATGCGCGAGTGACGTACCCTCAGAGCGATGGTCGCAGGAGCTGAGGTGCGCCAGCACCTCGCGGTAGGGTGCCGCAGTGTGTTTGACGTCTACGCGCTCGTGACACCATTCGCAGAAGAACCGCACGATCTCTCTCGGGGATGGGGAGTATCGCACAGAATCAGGTGTGAGGGTGGACATAAATCAAAAACGTGACAGGCGTCACGCTCAGCCACGGTGTCCGCCCATGCCAAGTCTTGCCGGTCATGTCGCGATCTCCTCCCGCACGATGACTCGAATCTGTGTCGGCGAGCGCGGGCATCCCTCCGCGTAGTTCCAATACGCGACGCCGCGATTCCAATGGTCCTTCCAACGGTGACTACAACGCCTCCTTCCTATTCTGCCCGTACGTGAAGGAGGAAGAATGCAACCGAGAAAGACGATCCTTGCCTATGTCTTCATGACCGCTGTTGTCTCCCTGTCATCGCTGATTTCCACACGCGCCGCCGCCGAAACCGCACATGTGATCCAGCCGCTGAAGCAGGCGCAGTGGGGGCCTGCGCCGCCGATGCTTCCGGCGGGCGCGCAGATCGCGGTCCTCGCCGGCGACCCGACCAAAGCGACCCCGTTCACCATTCGCCTGAAATTTCCGGCGAACTACGCCATCCCCGCTCACTCGCACCCGACCGACGAGAACGTCGTCATCGTGTCGGGTGCGTTGACGTTCGGCATGGGCGACAAACTCGCGAAGAACGCCACCGCGAACAAGACTCTGTCGGCCGGTGGATTCGCGTTGATGCCGGCGAACATGAATCATTACGCGTTCACCACCGGCGCGACGACGATTGTCGTCTACGGTCAGGGTCCCGTCGATTTCAAGTACGTGAATCCGTCCGACGATCCTCGCAACACAACGCGTGCCGCGAAGTGACATCAGGCCATCGAATCCGGGCAGGCAACATTGTCTGCCCGGATCGTCTGGCATGTCACCCGTCGCCCGCTCCAGACACCGTCGGCAGTTCTGTAAACTTGGCGCATGCAGGATCAGCCGAAGGGCAATCTTGTGCGCCGGTTCTTCCGCGCACTCGGTCCCGGGCTCATCACGGGTGCCGCCGACGACGACCCATCCGGCATCGCCACGTACTCGATCACCGGCGCGCAGCTCGGAACGTCGCTTGTCTGGACATCGCTGTTCACCTGGCCGCTGATGGCGGGCGTGCAGATGATGTGTGCGCGCATCGGCATGGTCACGGGCTACGGGGTTGCCCGCGCCCTGCGGAAGAAGTTTCCGACCGCGCTCGTGGCGATGGCCGCGATGGCACTTCTGGTGGCGAACATCATCAACATCGGCGCGGATCTGTCCGGCATGGCCGACGCGGCGGAGATGCTCACCGGATTCAACTCGCATCTCTACGTGGTCTTCTTCGGCGTGTTGATCAGCGCAGCGACGGTCTGGCTGCGGTACGCGCAGATTGCGAACGTTCTGAAGTGGCTGGCGCTCTTCCTGTTCGCGTACATCATCACGGCGTTCGTGATCCGGCCCCCCTGGGGCCAGGTGATTCACGATACGTTCGTGATCTCGGTACCGCGCACGCGCGAGGCATGGTCGACGGTCGTGGCCATCCTCGGCACGACGATCAGTCCTTATCTTTTCTTCTGGCAGGCGTCGCAGGAAGTCGAGGAGGAGAAGAACATCGGCCGGCTGACGACGATCGCCCGCCGCGGCGCTACCGATCTCGAGATTTTCATGCGGCGCCTCGACGTCGGCGTGGGCACGTTCTTCTCGAATATCGTGATGTTCTTCATCATCGTGACCACCGCGTTCACGCTGCACAGCCACGGCATCACGCACATCGAGACCTCGCGTCAGGCAGCCGAGGCGCTGGCGCCGCTGGCGGGACGAGGATGCTTTCTCCTGTACACCGTCGGCGTGATCGGCGTCGGGCTGCTGGCCATTCCGACGCTTTCCGGATCGGCCGCGTACGCGCTCGCGGAAACGTTCGGCTGGAAGCAGGGGCTCGACGAGAAGCTGGAGAAGGCACACGCGTTTTACGCGGTGGTGCTGCTCTCGGTCGCGGTGGCGATCGCGCTCGATTTCGCGAACGTCAATCCGGTGCAGGCCCTCTACTGGACGGCGGTGATCAACGGACTTCTCGCACCGTTCCTGCTCGTCGGCATCTGGATCGTTTCGGGCGACAAGGAGATCATGCACAACCAGCCGAGCTCTCCGATCACCCGCGTGGTTGTGGGCATCACGACGCTGTTCATGTTCGGCGCCGGCGCGGCGATGTTCATTTTGTGATTCTGGCTAGCCTAACCTTTGCGCATTCCGACACGGCGTTCGTCAATTCATCGATATCGAACGGTTTGCGGATGACGCGGCACACCGGAGGCAGCTGGCCGCGCAACTCGGCCTCTGGCAGTGCGGACGTGACGATCACCCGATCGAGAACGGCGGGCTGCGTGCGTTGCAGGAAGTGCAGAAATCCGAGGCCGCGGCGTGCGCCATCCTCGAGCACGCTGCCGTAGATGCTTACATCGACGACCAGGGCATCGAAACGCCGCGTTTGCCGCTCGCGGAGCGCTTCGCCGCCGCCGCTGGTGCCCGCGACCGTGTATCCGGCTCGCTGGAGGACTTTCGTGACGAGCTCACGAATGCCGGCATCGGGTTCCAGCAGTAGCACGGAAGGAGCGTCGCGTGGCTTCAGATCGCCCACGAGTGTGAGACGAGCCGGGGCGGCGAATCGTTCCGGATCACTTCCTGGCAGGGCGCGGGCAGGCGACGTGAACTACACTACCGGCCCGAAATGGCCATCGAAGTGAAGGGGCGAACGCTCCCGCAGTCGCAGCAGATCCTGACGAAGCAGGCGTTGGAGTTCATCGGCGATCTGCATCGAAAGTTCAATCCCACGCGCGTCGCACAGCTCGAGAAACGCGCCGAGCGTTTTCGTAACGGCGCCGAATTCGCGTTTCTGCCGGAGACGGAGAACATCCGCCGCGGCGGCTGGAAAGTCGCGTCGACTCCCGCCGATCTGCAGAAGAGGCACGTCGAGATCACCGGGCCCGTCGAGCGAAAAATGATGATCAACGCGCTCAACTCGGGCGCGGACGTCTTCATGGCCGACTTCGAGGATGCCCTCTCGCCGACGTGGGAGAACGTCGTCGTCGGCCACGTCAATCTGATGGATGCCGTGCGGCGCCGGCTGTCCTTCGACTCGCCGGAGGGTAAGCATTACGAGCTGAACGAGAACATCGCCACGCTGCTGGTCCGCCCCCGCGGCTGGCACCTGACCGAGAAGCACATCCACGTCGACGGCCAGCCGATCTCCGCGAGCCTCGCTGACTTCGGCCTGGCGTTCTTTCACAACGCGAAGGAGCAGCTCGCGCGCGGGACGGGACCTTACTACTACCTGCCGAAGATGGAGTCGCATCTCGAAGCGCGGCTCTGGAACGAGGTTTTCTTCGCCGCCGAGGATGCGCTGGGCATTCCGCGAGGAAGCGTGCGCGCGACGGTTCTCGTCGAGACGCTGCCGGCCGCGTTCCAGATGGACGAGATTCTCTACGAGCTCCGCGATCACGCCAGCGGCCTCAACGCCGGGCGATGGGACTACATCTTCTCGACGATCAAGAAGCTTCGAAACCGGCCGAACCTGTTTCTGCCCGACCGTGCCCAGATCACGATGACCGTTCCGTTCATGCGCGCGTACACCGAGCTTCTGGTGCGCACGTGCCATCGGCGCGCCGCGCACGCGATGGGCGGGATGGCGCCGTTCATCCCCAGCCGCAAGGATGCCGAGATCAACGCTTCTGCGCTGGCGAAAGTGCGCGAGGACAAGCTGCGCGAATCGCGCGATGGATTCGACGGAACCTGGGTCGCGCATCCCGACCTCGTTCCCGTTGCCAAGGAAGTGTTCGCCAAAGCGCTCGACCCCAAGCCGCATCAGAAGGAAACGCTGCGCGAAGACGTGAACGTTCGCGCCGAGCAGCTCGTCGATACGAACATCCCCGGCGCAACGCTCACCGAGGGCGGTGTGCGCAACAACATCAACGTGGCGCTGCAGTATCTGTCGTCATGGCTCTCGGGCAACGGAGCGGTCGGCATCTTCAATCTGATGGAGGACGCCGCCACCGCCGAGATCTCGCGCGCGCAGCTCTGGCTCTGGGTCCACAAAGGCAGCAAGCTCGATGACGGCCGCGCCGTCACGGCCGCGATGTACCGGCAGATGCGCGACGAGGAAGTGAAGAAGCTCGCCGGTCTTCCCGCCGAGGCGCATTTGCCGGAGGCGGTGAAGCTGCTGGATGGACTCGTGGTGAACGAGGACTTCCCGGAGTTTCTGACACTGCGGGCGTACGAGCTGCTGGCGTAGTGCCGCCGTCCCGGCGGCCTTCAGGCCGGCCGGAGGTCGGCACGACACCGAGCTTGCCATAGTCGCGCATGTGGACGGTCAGGCCGTAGTTCTGCCGGTTGTGGTCATACCCGGCCACGAGCTGAGCGTTGTACTCGTCGATGAAGAAGTCGAGCGGATCGCCCGGATCCATGTCGATGACCTGCATGTCGGCCGTGACCATGAGCAGCTTGCCCATGCGCAACGTGCCGTTGCGGAAGTACATGTAATTGCGCGCGGACGAATCCGGTGGTTGCAGCGGCGGAACCCCGCGCCCATCGTCGAAGACCTGAACGAGCTCGTTGCCTTCGATCATGGCCGCGGTCAGCCGTCCTTCGATCACCGGCGGCGGCAGGATCTGCAGCGGCTGAATGAGCATGTCGTTCTTCTCGACGCGCACCCCCGGCGGAAGCTTCGTCAAGACCTTCTGCAGCGAGATGCCGAAGGCCCTCATCAGGGCCTGTCCATTCAAGCTGCAGATCCGGATCTGCACGGGATGGATGCGGATCCATCCGTCGGGAGTCGCCGAGACGTCCGCCGTCATCTTGAAGGGGATGTCGATGATCTTGTGCATCACCCCTTCCTGCACGAGCTTCCCGTTCTCGACATGGAGGACGAGATTCTTGAGCGGCGTTCCCTTGTCGTTGAAGACGTACCGGTTCAGCAGGTCGGTGAGCGATTGACCGTCGACGCCGATGTGCGCACGGAACACGCGAACGATGAACGACCGCTTGTCGTCGAAATTCAGCGGCTTTCCTTTCTCCTTGTCGAACATCTGTCCGCGCAGGCCGTGGATGTCGAGGACGACCGTGCGGTCGATGTGAAAGCCGACGTTGCGCATCTCCGTCTCGGTTTCGCGAGCGGGAACCGCCTCGACGGGAACGGCGAGATTCGCGGTGCCGATGGGAGGCTGACTCTCGGTTGCCGAGCCCAACGGCGCCACATTCGGACGGCTGCCGGGGCAACAACACGCGAACAACGAGAACATCGACACCATCAGGATTAACGGAACTGCAACCCAAAACGCATGTGATTTCTGCACGATGGTCGTTGTGAAAGCAAAGGGCTGGCCGAGTCTCTCCCAGCGGCTGGTAAACTCACGCAACGAATGGCGCTTCCGAAAGTCTCCCTCACGAGCAAAATCTTCATCGGACTCATCCTTGGGATCCTCCTGGGCTGGCTGAAGCCCGACTGGGGCATCGCCGTCCGGCCGCTCTCGATCCTGTTTCTCAACATGATCAAGTCGGTCATCGCACCGCTGATCTTCGCGACGCTGGTCATCGGAATCGCCGGGACGGGCGACATCCGGCAGGTCGGACGGATCGGTCTCAAGGCCCTCGTTTACTTCGAGATCGTGACGACCTTCGCGCTGTTCATCGGGCTGGCCGCGGTAAACCTCACCAAGCCGGGCGTGGGGGTCTCGCTCTCCGGAGTGCACAAGACTGACGACAAGGGCATGCTCAGCGCGCGGGCGTCATCGCTGGCGAACGAAGCGAACGACGCCGTGAAGAGAGGCGATGCCGTGACGGCCGCGGCGAAAGCGGCCGCGGCGGCAGAAGCGACAGCGAAAGGCTTGACCGCCGCGGACGCGCCCGCAAAACCGCAGAGCTTCGGCGACATCATCGCCCACCTCTCGCCGACGTCGATCCTCAAGGCCATGGCGGAAGGGGACGTCCTTCAGATCGTCGTGTTCACCGTCATCTTCGCGCTGGCCGTGACGAGTATCGGCGAGCGAGCGAGACCGATCGTCGCCTGGTGTGAATCGCTGGCCGACATCATGTTCCGCTTCACGGAGTTCGTCATGAAGTTCGCGCCGGTTGGCGTCGGAGCGGCGATGGCCAACACGGTCGGACACTCCGGTCTTCGGGTGCTCAAGAATCTCGGCATGCTCGTCGGCACTCTGTACGGCGCCCTGTTCGTCTTTCTCTTGTTCGTGCTGTTGCCGGTGGCGTTGCTATTCCGCGTTCCGCTGCGCGATTTCTTCCGTGCGGTGAAGACGCCGGCCACGATCGCGTTTGCGACCACGTCGTCGGAATCCGCGCTGCCCAAAGCGATGGAGAACATGGAGCGCCTCGGCGTGCCGCGCCGCATCGTCGGTTTCGTTCTGCCGACCGGTTACAGCTTCAATCTCGACGGCACGACGCTCTACCTGTCGCTGGCTTCGATCTTCGTCGCTCAGGCCGCGGGCGTTCATCTGTCGTTCACGCAACAGATTGTCATGCTGCTGACGCTGATGCTGACCTCGAAAGGCGTCGCCGGGGTCCCGCGTGCATCGCTCGTCATCCTCCTCGGCACGCTGGCTTCGTTCAACCTTCCTGCCGAAGGCGTGCTCGTGATTCTCGGAGTGGATGAGCTGATGGACATGGCGCGCACGGCGGTGAACGTGATCGGCAACTGTCTGGCCACCGTCGTCGTCGCGCAGTGGGAGCACGCGTTCCGCACGACCGAGTGGATCAGCGAGGAAGCGGAGCTGGAAGACGTGACGGGGCAGCCGGCCATCGTGTCATGAGCCGCCTCGTCATCCTGAGTCGGCGAAGCGCGACGAAGGATCTCAGGATGCGAAAACGCCTGCCATTTCGAGATCCTTCGCCGTCTTCGCGGCTCAGGGTGACGGAGCGCGCTTCACGTTCGTCACGTCGAGCGCTGACCGCAACGTCTTCGCCAGCGTGACGGCGTCGCCGTTTCCCCAGAAGTGCATGAAGAACAGGCGGGGCTCCTCGGTAAGCATGTGGCTGTGGAGCGCGGTCACTTCGATCGCACCGTTCCGCAGCGCGCGGATCACGCCGTTGACCTCACCGGCAGTCAGGACGAAGTCGCCGGTGACCACGGCACGTCCCAGTCCGATCGGCTGAACGTTGATCGCGGTGGCCACGCCCATCGATGGCGGGATCTCCATCTCACCTTCCATGATCCGATCCGCGCGCGGGATGCTGAACTGGTCGACGCCGCCGTTCGCCTTTCCCGCGGCGCCGAGGATGCGATCGAGATCGGCGACGGGAAGATTGAGGGGTGCCGGAGCGGGTTGCTGCGTCGCGGCGGCCAGCGGAGTCTTCGTTTTCTGTAGCCCGGCGCGAAATGCGCGCGCCAGCGTGGCGGCATCGCCGTGACCTTCGAAATGCATGTACACCACGCGCGGTGTCTCGTGGAGCAGATGGTTGTGCACCGCGGTCTGATCGATTCCCCCGGCTTGCAGCGCGGAGATGACTGCGTTGACTTCGTTCTCGGTCAGAACGAGATCACCCATGACCATCGATCCGTTGAACGCGGCCCACGATCCGAGGGCCAGAGCGGGGCGGATGCGGACGCCTCCGACGGTGACGGCGAGATCGGTTCGCGGAAAACTGTACTTGGTCACGCCGCCGGGCTGCGGCGCGCCCGCGCGGCCGAGGATCGCGTCGAGTGCGGCGGGATCGGCGGCGAAGGCGGAGGTGGCAATGGAGAGAATCGCGGCGAAAAGAGCATTCTTCATAACGTTCTGAATCCTGTTTCGGTGTGCGGCGCGGGCTCGCGGTTTCGATCGAGCCGCGTGATCACCCACTGATCGCCGCGACGCTCGATCTCGACACAGACGGACGCCCACATCCCATCCGTCAAATTTTCGACGTAGCGAAACTTTCGACCGGACCATGCCGGCTGAGGCACACCCAGACCGCGAAGTTGCTGTTCCGCCATCTCGATCAGCTCCGGTCCGCCGACGTGCTCGCAGGGCATTTGCACGTATTATGGCCTTCTTCGATGTGCGGGATCGTCGTCATCCACGCCTTCGCTTCGGATGCCTCATCCGTTGACGAACAGGAGCTCCTGACCATTCGCGACTGCATGACGTCGCGAGGGCCGGACGGCTGTGGCATGTGGATGTCCGCCGACCGCCGCACGGCCATGGCACACCGGCGCCTGGCCATCATCGATCCGACGCCGCGCGCCGCGCAGCCGATGACCAGCCGCGACGGGCGTTTCACGATCGTTTTCAACGGCGAGATCTACAACCACCACGAGCTGCGCGGCGATGTCGAGCGCGACTCCGGCCCGCTCCGCACGACCAGCGACACCGAAGTGCTGCTCGCGCTGTACGCACGCGACGGAGAAGCGATGCTTCGCAAGTTGCGAGGCATGTTCGCGATATGCATCTGGGATGCGTCCAAGCGGACGCTGTTTCTGGCACGCGATCCGTACGGCATCAAGCCGCTGTACTACGCGGTGCAGGACGGCACGATCCGCGTTGCGTCGCAGGTGCGCGCGCTGCTCGCCGGCCGTGCGTCGCGCGGCGTCGATCTGGCCGGATTGACCGGATTTCTTCTGCGCGGCTCGGTGCCGGAGCCGTTCACGATGCACGAAGGCATTCGCGCCGTTCCATCCGGAAGCTCGATTCTCGTCGACGAGCACGGCGCGGGACAGCCGAAGACGTTCTTCTCCGTGGCCAGGGCCTGGGCGGAGGCGGCGCGCGCCCAACCGGCGAGCGACGACGAAACGCGCGAAGAGATCCGCGAGTCGGTGCGGTACCACATGGTTGCGGATGTCGAAGTCGGCGCGTTTCTGTCGTCGGGGAAAGACTCGACGTCGATCACCGCGATCGCCCAGGAGCTGACCCCGCATCCGCTCCGGACCGTCACGCTCGCGTTCGACGAGTATCGCGGTACGCGACATGACGAGGCGCCGCTGGCCGAACAGGTCGCGCATCGTTACGGCTTCCATCACGAGACGCGCGTGCTCGGCCGCGAGGAGTTCCTGCGCGAGCTGCCGCGCATGCGCGCGGCGATGGATCAGCCGACGATCGACGCCTTCAACTCCTACTTCGTCAGCCGGGCCGCCGCGGCGCATGGCCTGAAGGTCGTCTTGTCCGGCACCGGAGGCGACGAGCTGTTCGGCGGCTACACGACGTTCTCGAAGATCCCCCGTTTCGTGCGCAGCATGGCCGTGCCTTCGCGGCTGCCGCTCTTGCCGCGCGCGTTTCGCGAACTGCATCGCGCCCTGATCCGCTCGAATCCGAAATTCAGTCCGAAGAGCGGCAGCTCGCTCGAGTACGGCGGCACCTATGCCGGCGCGTATCTGATCAAGCGCGGACTCTTTCTGCCGTGGGAGCTCCCAGCGATCATCGGACTCGAAGCCGCCAACGAAGGCCTCGACCGCCTCGGCATGATCGAGCAATTCGAGGAAGCGCTCGCCGATGATCCCGGCAGCGGATGGGCGAGAGTGGCCATTCTCGAATCGGTGTTTCTGCTGCGCGATCAGCTGCTCCGCGACATCGACTGGGCGGCCATGGCGCATTCACTCGAGGTTCGCGTCCCGCTTGTCGACATCTTTCTGCTCAAAGCGATTGCTCCGACGGTCCTGCGTGCGCGCGGCGATCGCAAGCGGCTGCTCGTCAGCGCGCCGAAACACCCGCTGCCGCCGGAGGTTTTCCAGAGGCGGAAGAGCGGGTTCACGCTGCCGGTGAAGAAGTGGATGAACACGGAGCGCCGGCGCTTCGGGATGCGTGACTGGGCGCTCGAGCTGCTGCGCGAGGAGTTCCTGCCGCGGGCCAACGAGGTGCAGCTCTCGCGCACGATCGAGGCCGCGGCGGTGGTGTAGTGCCGGCCTCCGGCCGGCCTGCAGTCCGTCGGGACGGCGGCCCTACACGATATGCTTCGCCGGCCATGAGAGACGTCCATTCGTTTTCGCGGCCGGATGAGGCCGCGGTCAAACACGTCGCACTGAATCTGACCGTCGATTTCGACAAGAAGCAGCTCTCCGGCTCCGCCACCCTGCAGATCGAGAATCACGGGGCGCGCGAGCTCTGGCTCGACACGAACGGCCTCACGATCGATCGGGTCCTTCTCGAGTCGGGCAAGGAAGCGAAGTTCACGCTCGGCGAGCCGGTGAAATATCTCGGTCGTTCGCTGAGCGTGGCCGTCGAGCCGTCGACGAAGTCCGTTCATATCGACTACAAGACCGCGCCCGATGCCGCCGCCGTGCAATGGCTCACGCCGGAGCAGACCGCAGGCGGCAAGCATCCATTCCTCTTCACGCAGTCGCAGGCCATTCTCGCGCGCACGTGGGTGCCGTGTCAGGACTCGCCCGGCGTGCGCATCACCTACGAGGCGATCGTCCGCGTTCCCCGCGGATTGCTCGCGGTGATGAGCGCCGAGAATCCGACGAAGACCACGAGCGACGGTGTGTATCGCTTCCGCATGCCGCAGCCGATCCCGTCGTATCTGCTGGCGCTGGCGGTCGGCGATCTCGCGTTCCGCTCGCTCGGTAAGAACTGCGGCGTCTACGCGGAGAAGCCGGTCATCGACGCCGCCGCGTACGAGTTTGCCGACACGCAAAAGATGATCGAAGCCGCCGAGAAGCTGTACGGCCCGTATCGATGGGGGCAATACGACATCCTCGTGCTGCCGCCGAGCTTCCCGTTCGGCGGGATGGAGAATCCGCGGTTGACGTTCGCGACGCCGACGGTGCTGGCCGGCGATCGATCGCTCGTCTCGCTCGTCGCGCACGAGCTCGCGCATTCGTGGTCCGGCAATCTGGTCACCAACGCGACGTGGAACGATTTCTGGCTGAACGAGGGGTTCACGACGTACTTCGAGCGCCGGATCATGGAAGCGGTCTACGGTCGCGACTACTCCGAGATGCTGGTGCGCCTGGGCATGCAGGATCTCGAGCAGGCGGTCGAGGAGCTCGGACCGACGAGTCCGGATACGCACCTGTTTCTGAATCTCGAGGGGCGCGATCCCGATGACGCCGCGAACAAGCTGGCCTACGAGAAAGGCTATTTCTTCCTTCGTCTCGTCGAGGAGACGGTCGGCCGGGCCACGTTCGATGCCTACCTGCGCGATTACTTCGATCATCACGCCTTCCAGTCGATGACCACGCAGGCATTCGCCGACCACCTCCGCAAGAACCTGCTGTCGAAAACGCCCGGCGTGGAGCAGCGCATCAACGTGGAGGGCTGGATCAACGGACCGGGCATCCCGCCGAACGCGCCGCGCGCGCAGTCCGACGCGTTCGAGAAAGTCGAGCGCCAGGTGCAGTCCTTCACGACCGGCGCGCCCGCCGCGCGATTGGAGACGTCGAAGTGGTCGACGCATGAATGGATTCATTTCCTCCGTCATCTGCCGGCAAATCTCACCCGGGCGCAGATGGACGATCTCGATCGCGCATTCAAGCTGACCCGGAGCGGCAACTCGGAGATCCTGCACGAATGGCTGATGCAGTCGATCGCGCACCATTACGAGCCGGCCTACCCGGCCCTGGAACGATTTCTCAGCAAGCAGGGGCGGCGCAAGTTCCTCAAGCCGCTGTACCAGAAGCTCGCGGAGAGCGAGGAAGGCCGGACGCGCGCGCGGGACATCTACAAAAAGGCGCGGCCGACCTATCACGCGGTCTCGCGCGGAACGATTGACGGGATTCTGAAGTGGAATGAATGAAGCAGGCCCCAGGCCTGGAGAGGCGGCTATGGAATCCACTGAGACCAATTCGCTTCCCGAGAACGCGTACGTCCCGCTGAACGAGGGCGAAGTCTACAAGCCGATGGTGCTGCCGTCGGAGCAGCCGCCGGAGTCGACCGGCCGCGCGATCGGCTGGGGCGTTTTCCTCTGCATCGTCTTCACCGTCGCGTCGGCGTACTCGGGATTGAAGGTCGGCCAGGTGATGGAGGCGGCGATCCCGATCTCGATCCTGGCGATCGGACTGGCGCGCGTGTACCGCCGGCGCTCCACGGTCCTCGAGAACGTCATCATCACGTCGATCGGCGGTGCATCCGGGGCGGTTGTCGCCGGCGCCATCTTCACGCTGCCCGCGCTTTACACGCTTCATCTCAGTCCGCACCCCGTTCAGACCGTGTTCATCTGCCTTGCCGGCGGATGTCTCGGCGTGCTGTTCCTCATTCCGCTGCGCCGTTTCTTCGTGCGCGAGATGCACGGCAAGTTGCCGTATCCCGAAGCGACCGCGATCACCGAGGTGCTCGTCACCGGCGAGAAGGGCGGGTCGCAGGCAAAGCTGCTGCTGCAGGCCACCGCGATTTCCGCCGTGTACGACTTCTTCGTCACGACCTTCCAGGTGTGGCGCGAGCTCGTCGATTTTCAGTTCATTCCGGCGATGAAAGAGCTCGCCGACAAGACCAGGATCGTCGTTCGCTTCGATGCCGTCGCTTTCATCCTCGGCCTCGGGTACGTCATGGGCCTGCGGTCGTCGATGATCCTGGTCGCCGGCGGCGTGCTCTCGAACTTCGTGCTCGTTCCGTTGATCTACATGATCGGCAGCCATTTCCCCGGTCCCGTCTATCCGGGAACGAAGGCCATCGGCGCGATGGGCGCCGCGGAGATCTTTCGTGGCTATGTCCGGTACGTAGGCGTCGGCGCCATCGCGACCGCCGGCATCTTCGGCATCATCAAATCGCTGCGCGTGATCGCCGGATCGTTCGGCATCGCCGCGCGCGCGTTCCGCCACGGCGATGAGACACAGACGATGGAGCGCACCGATCGCGACATCTCCGTCGTCACCATCCTCGTCGGCGTGGTCCTCGGCGCGATCGGTGTGGCGGTCTTCTTCGGCACGCTGCGTCCGACATTCACCGTCCTCGTCACCGGTCTGGTGCTGACGCTGGTGTTCTCCTTCTTCTTCACCTCGGTCGCCGCGAATGCGATCGCCACGACGGCGCGCAATCCCGTCTCGGGCATGACGATGCTGACGATCATCATCTCGTCCGTGGTGCTCCTGCAGTTCGGCCTGTCGGGAACGACGGGCATGTTTTTCGTGATGGCCATCGCGGGCATGGTCTGCACCGCGCTATCGGTGTCGGGCCAGACGATCACCGATCTGAAGACCGGTTACTGGCTGGGATCTACTCCGTCCGCTCAGGAAAAGGTGAAATTTCTCGGAGTTTTCGCGGCGGCGGTGGCATCGGCGTTGACGATCATCATGCTGGCGAAGGCCTATCAGTTCGGCGAGGCGGCGCCGGGCGACATGCGCGAAGTGCTCGCCGCGCCGCAAGCGTCGATCATGCAGGCGCTCGTGCAAGGGTTCATGAGCCGGCAGCCGGTCCCGTACATCCTGTTCTTCGGGGGCGCAATGGTGACGATCGCGCTGGAAATGCTCGGCGCGCCGGCGCTGATCTTCGCGCTCGGCATGTACCTTCCGCTGGAGCTGAACACGCCCGCTCTGGTGGGCGGATTCCTGTCCTATCTCGTCACTCGCAAATCGGAGCGGGCCGGTGGCACTCGGGGCCGCACGATGCGCGAACGCGCCGTCATCATCGCATCGGGACTCATGGCCGGCGGCGCGCTCGGCGGGGTGTTCGGCGCCGCATGCCGCCTGTTGCCGGCGCCCGGCGATCCGCTTTCATCCGGCCGCTGGTACTCGGCGATCGTCAACGTTCTTCCTCGGTACGCCGAGAGCCGGATCAAGACGCCGTTCTACGACAACAACACGGCGTCGCAGATGGTCTCCATCGTGTTGTTCCTGGCGCTCTGCATCTATCTATGGATCGACTCGACGCGCAAGGTTGCCGAGGAGTGAGTCATGTTTCGGGCAGCGATTCCCGTTCTGCACGTGAGCAGTTCCAGGAAGGCGGAGGAGCTCTACTGCGGGAAGCTCGGGTGCCCCGAGCCAGACGTGTCAGCTCCGTCGTAGAATCGAGTGCGGAAGAATGCACATATGGAATCGGATCTGACTCTGCATGCTGTGAGAACGTCACCTTCACCCGCAGCGGTCGTTTACTTACACGGCGTGAATGGGAACTGGCGCGATACCTGGCAGAATCAAAAGACTGGACTGTTTTGGCCGCTGGGTCTTGCTGAGGCGGCCGGGTGGTCAACATTCTCAATTCAATATGATGCCAGTACGAATTGGGGTCAGACCACGATGCCACTCCAGGAGCGCGCCGCGAGCATTGCGGAGATGCTGCGCGATTCTCCTCAGTTGGCCGGCAAGGACATTGCGGTCGTCGCGCACAGTTTCGGTGGCCTGGTCGCCAAGCAAATGCTCCGCCATTGCTACGACCGCGATCGTTTCCGCGAACTGCGAGAACGGCTCGCCGGGACGGTCTTTGTGGCTACGCCTCACACGGGGGCCGACATCGCTTCTTTTGGTTATTTCCTGAGATGGTCGCTGGGTTCCACGGTGACGCTAGAGGATTTGCGGGCGCATTCGCCTCTCCTGAACGAGTTGGCAGATTGGTATCGCAATGTCGATGCTCCGCCGGCACATGTCCTTTACGAGACGCGGAAGATGCGCCTTCGATTCAGACGTTGGTTAATGGTCGTGGATCGAAACTCTGCGAATCCCGGGCTGCGCGGTGTGGCGACGGTACCAGTCGACGCGGATCACGTCGAGATCTGCCGGCCGGCGCGCACCGATTCAGTGCAATTCACGTCGACGCAGCGGTTCCTGGAGGATGTGTTCTCGATACCGGCGCGTCTCGCGCGATATCCTCGCCAAGCGGGAGCGGTTTGCTATCGTCAAAGCCCTTCCGGCATTGAGTTTCTGCTCGTTCGCACGACCGGCGGCCGGTGGACTTTCCCCAAAGGTGGCATCCAGATTCCGCTGGGCGTCGCAGAGTCGGCGGCACAAGAAGCGCTGGAGGAGGCGGGTGTAACGGGTGCGATCGATGCGCAGCCTTTCACCTACTACCTACATGCGAAACGCGAGCTCAAGGGTAGCGACGAGCGAGCGACGAGGTTTTGTGTTGCTGCGTTCTTGCTGGAAGTCCGCGCCGAAAATGCGCGAGAGCCGGAACATGGCCGAAGGCCCACATGGTTCGCACCACAGGAGGCCAAACGGCGCCTCGGCGAAGATCGCGCGGTCACTTACCGTGATGAATTCGCGCGGGTAATCGACGCCGCGTTGGCGCGTATCACTCTGGCAGGCCAGCGGTGAATGCAGTTCACCGCTCTTCCATCAAATAGATGTAGCGCAGCAGCCCCACATTCAGCAGAAGGCAGACGACGCTGGCGATCGCCGCGGGCAGGATCACGCTCTCCTCGCCGCCGAGGTATGCGTTCATCGTTGCGGTGAGGAGCCAGAGCTGCAGAATGACGATGATCAGCACGATCGACAGGATCCCGTAGGTGATCGTCATCTTCTGCTCGCGCGAGAACGCTTTCCTCATGTCGGATGAACCTCCACGCCGGTGGCGTACAGCACGCCGTCGCGAATCTCGAGCGTGATCTTCGGAAGCGGGCGGCGGGGCGGGCCGGCGGTGGGGCGGCCGGTGGCCAGATCGAACCAGCCGTTGTGACACGGGCAGTGCAGCGTGCCGTTCATCGGCGTCACCGCGCATCCGAGGTGTGTGCACTTCTGGTCATAAGCGACGAAGCGATCGGGAGCGGTGCGGATCAGCAGGCAATTGTCGTGCGCGTCGGGATACGTGAAGATTCGCGTCGCTCCGATCGGAATCTCATCGAGGCGGGCGATCTTCTGAATCGGTGGGCGGCCGCGGCGCTTGCGCGACCAGTTTTCGAAGACGATCCACGCCTGTCCGACCACGAACGCGAAGCTGGTCAGAACGAGAAACTTCGTGAAGTCGCGGCGAGCCACGAACTCGTCCTGCGGCCAGTCGATGGGGAAGTCGTTCCGCCACTGCGGCTGCTCGTGATAAGGGCGGCCGTCGGGCGGGATCGAATCGGGACTGCGTTCAGCCAATCACATCTCCTCGAATACGGCGTCGAGCGCGTTCGACTCGCCGGTCGGTTCCTCGTTCATCGCCGCGGTGACGTCGATCTGCTGGGTGCGGCTCTCGACGGGGACCATCATGTTGACCTTCGTGGTGATGGTCTGCTCGCCGAACCGGAACGAGTTGATCGGCTTCGATCGCGGGCGGAGATGTTCGATCTCCTCGCGCGTGCCGTACCAGAGCGCGCCGCTCGGGCAGACGCTGGCGCACATCGGCTTGAGGCCGACCGAGGTGCGGTCGTAGCACATGTCGCACTTCATCATCAGCGAGAATTCCGCCTCCATCTTCGGGACGCCAAACGGGCAGGCCAGCACGCAGTTGTTGCAGGCGATGCAGCGCGGCTTGCGCGCGGTCTGCACCACGCCGTCGCCGGTGCGCTTGATCGCGTCGGCTGGGCAGACCTCGGCGCACGTCGGCGAGTCGCAGTGCATGCAGATGACCGGCACGGTCTGCACCGACACGGGGCGGTCGACGTATTGCAGATGAATCATCGGCTTCCCCTTGTGCGTGTCGCATTCGCCGCAGGCCTGGACGCACGACTGGCATCCGATGCAGCGGTTGGGGTCGATGAAGAATTCGAGCTCGGAGGGTTTCACGGTGTGGGCGCCTCGGCCTTCCGAATCCGCACCGCGCACACCTTGTACTCGGGGATCTTCGACACCGGATCCTGGGCGGCGATCGTCAATTGATTCGCGGCTTTCCGTCCCGGCCAGTGATACGGGATGAAGATCGTGTCAGGCCGGATCGTCGTGACGACGTCTGTCTCTAGGGTCAGCGTCCCGCGGCGCGACTCGACCGTCACCCAGTCGCCCGTGGCGATTCCGTACTGCTTCGCCATCTTCGGATGCATCTCGATCTTCGGCTCGGGGTATTGATCGACGAGCGGGCCGATCCGGCGCGTCTGCGTTCCGGACAGGAACTGGCTGACGACGCGGCCGGTGGTGAGGATGACCGGATACTGGTCATCGACGTCTTCCATCGGCGGCCTGTATGCAGCGACATTGAATCGCGCCTTGCCATCGGGGAAATAGAACGGGCCTGCGCCTTTGGCGATGGGATTCCACGATCCCTTCTCGAAGAGGCGTGGCGTGCCCGGGTGATCCTCCGATGGGCAAGGCCAGCAGACGCCTTTCTGTGCGTCGATCTTCTCGTAGGTAATGCCCGAGTAATCGGCGATCCCGCCCTTGGACGCGACGCGCAGCTCGTCGAAGATTGCGCGCGGCGAGTCGAACGTGAATCCGTGCGGACGCCCCAGGGCGCGGGCGATGTCCTGGATGATTCGCCAGTCCTGGCGCGCTTCGCCCGGGCAATCGACGGCCTTGTTGATCTTGATGACGCGGCCCTCGACCTGGGCGACGACGCCCTCGTCTTCTTCCTGCAGCGAGCCGGGAAGGACGATGTCCGCGTGCTCGGCGGTCTCGCTCAGGAAGAAGTCGATGTTGACGTAGAACTCGAGCTTCTCCAGCGCGCGCGTGACGAAGCTGTTGTCGGGCAGCGAGACCTTCGGATTGAAGCAGATCGACAGCAGGCCTTTGATCTCGCCGGCATCGATCTTCCGGAACATTTCATAGCAATCGACGCCGGCCTGCGGGATCTCCTCCGGCTCGACGTCCCAGACTTTGGCGATGTAGGCGCGATGCTCGGGGTTGGAGATGTCGCGCAGGCCGGGAAGCTGATCGCATTTCTGTCCGTGCTCGCGTCCGCCCTGTCCGTTCGCCTGGCCGACGACGGTGCTGTACGCGCAGTACGGCCGGCCGATGCGTCCCGACGCCAGCACGATGTTGATCGTCGAGAGGCAGTTCTCCACACCATGCGAGTGATGCTCGATCCCCCGTGCGTGCATGAGGAACGATGTTTTCGCCGTACCCCAGATCTCCGCCGCCTCGCGGATGCTCTTCTCGGCGACGCCGGTCACCTCGGCAGTGCGATGAGGCGTCCACTGCTTTACGTGCTCGGCGACCGCTTCGAATCCGACGGTGTGCTTCTCGATGAACTGGTGATCGAGCCAGTCGTTCTCGATCATTAGATTGAGGATGCCGTTGAAGAGCGCGACGTCGCGGCCGGGCTTCACGGGAAGGAAGAGATCGGCGGTGCGCGCGATCGGCGTGATGCGCGGGTCGATGACGATGACCTTTCCTCCGTTCTCACGCGCCTGCCAGACGTAATTCGTGGTGATCGGCGAGCACTCCGCGGTGTTCGATCCGGCGATGATCACCGCTTCGGCCTTGAGGATGTCGTTCCAGGGATTGGCGCTGCGGTCGATGCCGAAGGCCTTCTTGTTCGCCGCGCCAGCGCTCACCATGCAGAGGCGGCCGTTGTAGTCGATGTAGCGCGTGCCAAGGCACACGCGCGCGAATTTGCCCATGAGGTAGGCCTTCTCGGTGGTGAGACTGGCGCCGCTGAGCACGCCCATGGCGTCGCGCCCGTGGGTCTTCTGGATGCGTTCGATCTCCGACGCTACGCGCGCGATCGCTTCGTCGTACGGCATCGGGCTGAAGCCGGACGGTGACGACGTGTCGCGGCGCAGCGCCGTGAGCAGACGGTCGGGATGCGCGCCCTGCAGGTAACGCTTCACCCCTTTCGGGCAGAGCATTCCCTGGTTGAACGGGAAGTCGTACCACGGCTCGAAGCCGATCACCACGTTGTCCTTGACCTTGAGCTGAATGCCGCACTGCTGTCCGCAGAAGCAGCAGTGGGTCTTGACGACTCTGTCGGGCTCGACGCCGGTGTCGAGCCGCACGCCCTCCGAGCGATTCAGATGTGGTCCGTAGACGTCTTCGAGAGTTTCCTGTGATGCGGGGAGTATGGCCATCGGTTACTTCCAGAGGGTTCCTTGTGCGACTGCGAGCATCGAGCGGCGGCAGGAGGGGCAGATTTGCTGGTAATGGGATGGAGCCCCGGCTGCAGCCGGAGGCTGAGTTGCCGGCTGAAGCCGGCGCTCCATTTCATATCGATATCCGAGCTGTCTCTCCACATCCATCAGATCATCCACTTGCATCTGCGGCGCGTATTCCGCTCCGCAGCGCGCGCACTTTGCCATCGCTTCGAGCGCGCCAATGTCCTTGTAAAACGCCACGCCGAGCTGCGCCGGGCGCTGGAAGATGTGGAAGAACTTACCGAACGGAAGCCACAACAGGAGAAGGATCACGGTGATCGCGTGCAGCAGCGCGAGGAAGTCGTAGCCATAACCTTTCATCCATGTGTAGCTCGCGGTGAGCATCAATCCGGTGGTACTGACGGCGAACAACATGATCAGCGGCATGAAGTCCTCGCCGAACTTCTGCAGCGCGGCGGCATCGTGATCGCGCATGCGCCGGCGCATGGCCAACATGACGCCGGCGATGACCGCGAACGCCGACCACACCAGTCCGTGGAAAATCACGAACGCCACGATCGAGTGGATGGGGAAGACGCTGGTCGGAAACCCGAACACGTACGTTTGATAGGAATCGATGTGTGAGGGAACGGTTTCGAAGTGGATCCAGCCGAAGACGAGCGGGAACGTGATCGCGAACGCCAGCACGCAGCCCCACATGATCAGGAAGTGCGCGCCCCAGCGGAGCGGATCGCGATTGAGGATGAATTTGTTGAGCGCGAAGTCTTTCCACACACGAAAGAACCAGTTCCCGATGTTTCGTGCCAGATAGCGCGGCCGGAAGAACACCTGCCACCCGCGGATCCAGTACTTGCGCGTGGGCGGCCGCTGCAGCCACATCGCGTAGCGGTAGACGATGGCGAAGGTGGCGAAGAGCGTCGCGAACGTGTAGCCGACCAGCGCGGCATCGAAGTGCTGGAGGTTTCGCGAGCCGAAGATGATCAGAAGAGCCAGGGCTGCTGTGAAGGCCATCCCCCACAGCAGTCCGGCGATCCGTTCTCTTCCTACTCTTCCAAAAGGTTGGGTGTTCTGCATCCTCAGGCGACAGCGACTGCAATCCTATCGCTTTGCGCCCGAGTCTTGATCAATGTGAAAAGGCAGAGCACGGCGAACACGGCCAGAAGTGCGAAACCGATCGTGAAGCTGCCGGTCTCCCGCTTCACGAGTCCAAGGACGAGTGGCGGGAAGAAGCCGCCGAGTCCGCCCGCCGCACCGACCAGACCGGTCACGCTGCCGACCGTCTTCGGGAAGTACTCGGGAACCAGGCGGAAGACCGCGCCGTTGCCGAGGCCGATGGCGGCGGCCATTCCGAGAGCGCCGGTCGTGAACGTGATCATGTGCGGGAAGGCCATGAAGCCCGCCATGATCGCGGTGATCGGGAAGACCCACATCAGGACGCGCTGACCGCCGACCTTGTCCGCGAGAATGCCGCCGACCGGACGCATGCCGGTTGCGAGCACGACGAAGCCCGCTGTGCGTAACCCTGCATCGGTCGGCGACAGTTTGAACAGCTCCGTGAGGAATGTCGGCAGATAGATGCTCATCGCGACGAAGCCGCCGAAGGTGAGGAAGTAGTAGAGGCTGAGGATCCAGCTCTTTCTTTCGCTCAATGGCGCGATCGCCTCACCATAGGTTTTCGGTCGCGCGGCGACAGGATTTTCCGCCTTCCACAGGAACGCGACGAGCCAGACGAACGTCAGCGCGGCAAAGAACCAGAAGCCCCACGAAAATCCGAGAGCCTTGGCGATGAACGGCGCGCCGAACGCGGCCATCGACTGCCCGATGTTGCCTGCGCCGTAGATGCCGAGCGCCTTTCCCTGCGTCTCGGGCGGGTACCAGCGGCTGACGAATGCGACGCCGACCGAGAAGCTGGCCAGCGCGATCCCGATGAAGAACCCGTAGAGGAGAAGCTGGTTGTACGTGTGAAGCCATCCCATCAGCACGGCCGGGATGATCGACACGGCCATGACCGCGGAGAACACCTTCCGCCCGCCGAAGCGGTCGGTCAGGATGCCGAGCGGGATGCGGCCGAGGGATCCGAGGAGAACGGGAATGGCCAGAGCGATGGAGACCTGGACGGGATCGAGGTGCAGCGTCTTCTTCAGGATCGGCATCATCGCCGAGACCGAGCCGAACACTGCGAAGCAGACGGCGAACGCGCCGGTGGCAAGAGCGAGTTGCAGCGGATTACCGCGGGGAGTTGTCGTCGTACTCATGGTGGGAACCTCCGTCACCTCAAGACAACGCGATTCTGGTGGCGGGGCATCCGCCGCCGTATGACGAAAGTCATCATAAAGTGTTGCTGGCTTAGACCTCGTCCCCGGTTGCCGCAAGTGCCGTGACGTCCGGCACAATGACTTGTTTGCCGTCGAGGCGGATGAGGCCCTCCGCCTGCAGGCGGCTGAGGTTGCGGGAGACGAGCTCGCGCACGGTTCCGATCTGCGACGCGATCTCCTGGTTGGGGGGGAGGGTGAATTCCGTCCCGCGCGCCGTGTGCGTGCCGTCGCTGGCCAGGCGGGAGAGAAGCATGACGAGCCGGGCGCGGACGGTCGTGAAGGAGAGCTCTTCGATCAGCGCGACCAGGCGTCTCAGCCGGCTGCCGACATTCTTCAATACTTTCAAGCCGATCTCCGGGTGCTCGAGGATGAGCGTACGGAAGTCGCGTTTGCTCACGAAGAGGAGTGTCGTATCGATGGTGGCGAGCGCAGACGCAGGGTAGGGGCCGCCGTCGAACACGGGAATCTCGGCGATGGAGTTGCCGGCGCGGTCGACGGTGAGCACCTGTTCGCGTCCCGACGCGGCGGTCTTGAAGATCTTCACCTCGCCGCTCTCGACGACGTAGAAGCCCTCGCAGGGATCGCCTTCATTGAAGATGATGTCGCCGCCCTTCGCATGATGCTTCACCGTCCGATGCGCCAGCGCTCGCAGCTCCTCTTCGGAAAGGTCTCCAAAGAGCGCGACCTTCGAGAGGACGGTGAAGGGATCGATCGTCAACATCGTTGCGCTCATGCTACGCCTCGCGCTCCTTCAGAGACTCGAGATGGACCTCGAGGGGCGAGCCGGTCGTCAGGGTCATGAGCATGTTGACCGCGAACAGCGTCACCGCGGTCATCTCGACGATGGCCGAGAGCGGCAGCGACTTCCACGCCGTGGCGCTGATGCCTTCGTAGGCAAGGATCTGCGACACGACACGGATCGCGCATCCGGCATTGAGCAGAACGAGCGAGATCGCCATCAGGCCCGTGCTCCAGAGGCGCCGGACGCTGAAGAACGCCGGGAGAACGCGCGGACCGATCGTGAACACGGCTGCCGCGAAGAAGCCGACGGTCAGCGCGTGCCGGCCCGCGCCGGCGTAACCGTTCGGCAGCGGACGCATCGCCGAAACGATCGCGATCACCGCAGCGACGATGGACCAGCCGTACGCGATGCGAATGAGAACCGGCGTGTAGGGATGGACGCCGCGCACCTTCGGCTCTTTCGTTGCCGGCTCGAAGATCCGCAGCGCGATCGCAAACGTCAGCGCGGCGAAGAGCAGCAGAACCGCGCTGCTCGCCAGCGCACCCGCCATCGCCGCGACGACGCCTGAGAACAACACGACGAGCGCGGGCGTCAACAAGGCTTTGCGCGTTTTTCGCAGCGAGAGCAGCGGCGGAATCCATCGTGACGAGAATCCCCAGATGAACGGCACGACGAAGCCCCACGTGATCAGCACGAGATAGCGCTGGTCGAACGCGAAGTCGAACGCCGGCATGCTTCCGAACCGCGCCACTTCGAACGATTTCCAGGCGTTGACCGCGACCGCCGCCACGAATCCGCATCCCGCTGCCGTGATCAGGATGACCGAGTTTCGCCACGAGTCATCCCGCGTGCGCGGCTTTGCAAGATAGACAGATGCCGCGAAGATCACCACCGCGATCAGCTCCAGAGCACCGGCCAGGGCGAACGGCACGCGCCAGAGCGCGGGCGGCCAGCTTCCGACAGCCCATCGGATCGCCACGCCCGTCGTCCAGAGTCCGTACGTCGTCCAGGCCGCGACGGGCGAGAACGCCGAAAGGCGAAGCCGAGGGATCGCGTAGTAGCCGATGCCGAGAATGAACGTGCCCAGCCAACCGAAGACCTGGGCATGGCCGTGCGCCTGAATCCACCCCGCGTCGGCGACCCGGGACGTCTGCGCGGCCGAGATCTTGAGCAGACTCACGACCCCCACGAACGTTCCCGGCAGCAGCATGAACCCCAGCCCGGTGGCGATGAAGACGATCAGCATCCGTGAGAGATCGGGATCGTGAGGCTTACTCAGCGAACGGCAACGGGGCATGCGTGCTCCTCCGTACACACGATAGGAGGACGGTGTTACCTACGGGTATGACGGATCGCATATCGGCCGGGTGACCCGGATGCCATCGTCTGGCGCATCGGGAGGCGGTATGAACCGAATCGGGATCACCGCGGCCATGGTGTTCGCCGTTCTGAGCGCCCGGTCTGCACCAGCCGCTGACGGGGCGAAGCTTTTCGTCGACCTCTGCACGGCTTGCCATTCCATCGGCGGCGGCGATCTTGCCGGGCCTGACCTGATCCACGCCACACGCTGGTCCCGCGAAGACATCAGAAAGGCCATCCTGCGGATGCAGGACAACGTCGGCCCGCTGCAGCCCGATCAGATCGACGCGCTGATCGTGTTTCTGACCGAGCCGGACGTGAAGGCTCATTTCGCCAGGGCGACCGCGCCTCCGCCGGAGCTGTCGCCCGAGGAGAAGGCGGCCTCCGCGGTCGTCGGCCGGAAGCTTTTCTTCGGCGATCAGCGCCTCGCAAACGGCGGATCGCCGTGTTTCGCCTGCCACACCGTCGCAGGACGCGGCGGCAATCTGGCGGTGGATCTCACCGGCGTCAATACGCGGCGCGGACCGACGGCCATTGTCGCCACGAGCGAAAGGCCGGGGTTCCCGCTCATGAAAGCCGCGTATGCCGGTCGCACGGTCACGCGGCAGGAAGCGTTTCATCTCGCCGCCTTTTTCAACGAAGCCGAAGCGGGTGCTCCGAAACAGGGACCGCCACGGGCAGAGCGAATGGGTGCCGTTCAAGGCATGGCCGGCGGTATCGCGGTCGTCGTCATGGGAGCGGTCGCGCTCATCTTCCGATCCCGCCGCGGCGGCCTGCGGTCGCGCATGGTCCGCAAATCTTCCGGAGGTGAACGGTGAGCTGGATTCAGGATCTCTTCAGTCCGCAGAGCCGTTCCTGGGAAGATTTCTACCGCAACCGCTGGGCGCACGACCGCGTGGTGCGCAGCACGCACGGCGTCAACTGCACCGGCGGCTGCAGCTGGAACATTCACATCAAGCAGGGACTGGTGGCGTGGGAGTACCAGGCACTCGATTACCCGCGCTTCGATCCGGAAATCCCTTCCTACGAGCCGCGCGGGTGTCAGCGTGGCATGGCGCAGTCGTGGTACGTGTACAGCGCGCTGCGCGTGAAATATCCGTACGTCCGCGGAGCGCTGCTCGACCTCTGGCAGGCCGCGGTGGCGAAGCACAAGAATCCGATCGCGGCGTGGGAATCACTGGTCACCAATGCCGAGGCACGAACGAGCTGGCAGAAGGCGCGCGGCAAAGGTGGTTTTCGGCGAGCGTCGTGGAACGAAGTCCTTCCGATGCTCGCGGCCGCGAATCTTTACACGGCGCGCGCGCACGGTCCCGATCGCGTGATCGGGTTCTCTCCGATCCCGGCGATGTCGATGGTCAGCTACGCCGCCGGCGCCCGCTACCTCCAGCTCCTGGGCGGCGTGTGTCTCTCGTTCTACGACTGGTATTGCGATCTGCCGCCGGCTTCGCCGGAAGTCTGGGGCGAGCAGACGGACGTCGGCGAGAGTGCGGACTGGTACAAATCGCGATTCATCGCCGTCGTCGGATCGAACGTGCTCATGACGCGCACCCCCGACGCACATTTTCTTGTCGAAGCGCGGCATCAGGGCGCGAAGGTTGTCGTGTTCTCTCCCGATTTCAGCCAGACGTCGAAGGTCGCGGATGAATGGGTGCCGCTGCACGAGGGGCAGGACGGCGCGTTCTGGATGGCGGTCGGCCACGTGTTGCTGAAAGAGTTTCACGCCGATCGCAAAGTCGAGTACTTCGACGACTACCTCCGGCGCTACAGCGACGGACCGATCCTCGTCGAACTGGCCGAGGACGGCCAAGGCGGGCATCGGCCGGGCCGGATGCTGCGCAGCTCGTCCATCGCCGAGTTGAAGAGCGAGGAGCTGAGCGACTGGAAACTCCTCTGCTTCGATGAGGATCTGAAGCTGCGCATGCCGCAGGGGACTGTCGGCTATCGCTGGCAGAAGCAGAAAGGGCAGTGGAATCTCGCGCACCGCGATGCGCGGACGGGGGAGGAGTACAAACCGCGCCTGACACTGGCCGGCGCAAGCGAAGAGACCGTCGCGATCGATATCGATGACTTCACGAGCCCCGGCCCGCCGCGTACGATCCGGCGCAACGTGCCGGCGCGGCGCGTCTGGACCGTCGATGGTCCACGCCTGGTCACGACCGCGTTCGACATCCTGCTCGCGCAGTACGGAATCGGAAGCGATTACAACGACGCGACGCAGCCTTTCACGCCGGCGTGGCAGGAGCAGTTCACGGGCGTGGCCGCGGCGGACGTCATCCGCTTCGCGCGCGAGTGGGGTCGCACGGCCGAGACGACGAGCGGCCGATGCATGGTCATCATGGGCGCCGGCGTCAATCACTGGTACCACAACAATCTGATCTATCGCGCCTGCATCACGGCGCTCATGGTCACCGGCTGCATCGGCAAGGCGGGCGGCGGGTGGAATCACTACGTTGGCCAGGAGAAGCTCGTTCCGATCGGATCGTGGGCGCCCATTACGTTCGCGTCCGACTGGGGTGGACCGCCGCGGCTGCAGAACACGCCGTCGTTCCACTACATGCATTCCGATCAGTGGCGATACGACCGCGCGTTCAGCGAGGTTTGTGCGGTCAGCGATCCATCGAACCCGATGGCGAACGGCCACACCGCCGACCGGCAGGCGATGGCGGTGCGCAGCGGATGGCTGCCTTGCTTCCCGCAATTCAACCGGCCGAATCACCAGGTTCTCGCGCAGGCACGCGCGTCGGGTGCGACGACTCCGGAGCAGATCGCGGCATTCGTTGCCGAAGAGCTCCGCTCGCGCGAACTGCGATTCTCGATGGAAGATCCCGACAATCCGCAATCGTGGCCGCGAGTGTTCTACATCTGGCGCGGCAATGCGCTGCAGGCCTCCGCGAAAGGCCACGAATACTTCCTCAAACACTACCTCGGCACGGACAACGCGGTCGCGGCGACCGAGGACGGCAAGGAGTCGATTCACGATGTCACGTGGCTCGAGGAAGCGCCGAAGGGGAAGTTCGATCTCATCGTCGATCTGAACTTCCGCATGGATACGTCGGCGCTCTACTCCGATGTCGTACTGCCCGTGGCAACGTGGTACGAGAAGGACGACCTCAACTCGACGGACCTGCACAGTTTCATCCATCCGCTGCAGAAAGCCGTGCCGCCGTGCTGGGAGTCGAAGAGCGACTGGCAGATTTTCCGAGACCTGGCGCGGCACACGCAGGACCTCGCCTCGCGTTTCATGCTGCAGCCGTACGACGATCTCATCCTCACGCCGCTCATGCACGACACGCCGGCCGAAGTCGCGCAGCCGAACGTGCGCGATTGGGCGAAAGGGGAGTGCGAGCCCATTCCCGGCCGCACGATGCCGAACGTGGCGGTCGTCCAGCGCGACTGGGCCAACATCTACAACCGCTTCATCTCCGTAGGACCGAAGTTCCGCGACATGGGTCTGGGCGTCCACGGAACGAAGTACGCGGTCGACGATCTCTATGACGAGTGGTTGAAGAAGGAGGCGGTGGAGACGTGGAACGGGCGCAGTTATCCGTCACTGCGCGAAGACCGCAGCGTATGCGACGTCATTCTGCGTTTCGCGGCGGAGACGAACGGCGAGCTGGCCTGGCGCGCGTACAAGAACGAGTCGGAGAAGACCGGCCGCGACCACACGCACCTCGCCGAGTCGACGCGCGGCGTCCGCTACAGCTTCGATGACTTGATTCAACAGCCCCGCCGCGTGCTCACCACTCCGTTCTGGACCGGAATCACGAAGGATGGCCGCACCTACGCCGGCTTCGCTCAGAACGTCGAAGAGCTGATCCCCTGGCGGACGCTCAGCGGCCGTCAGCATTTCTACATCGATCACGAAACGTACCGAGCGTTCGGCGAGCACGTTCCGACGTTCAAGCCTCGTCCCGATCAGGAGAGCATCGGCGATCTACTGCACACGCCGGCCGGAGAGAAATCGATCGTCCTGAATTACCTGACGCCGCACGGCAAGTGGCACATCCACTCGACGTACGGCGACACGCTGCGGATGGAGACGCTCTCACGCGGCATCGAGCCGATCTGGATGAGCGACGCCGACGCGGCCAGGATCGGAATCACGGACAACGACTGGGTGGAGATCATCAACGATCACGGCGTGGTCGTCACGCGCGCCTGCGTGAGCGCACGCATCCCGCGCGGCATCTGCATGATCTACCACGCCACCGAACGGACGATCGGCACGCCGAAGACCAGCGCGCGGTCGCACAACGGGAAGGCAGTCCGCGCCGGCGCTCACAACAGCCTGACGCGCGTCCGCCTGAAACCCAACCTGATGATCGGCGGCTACGCGCAATTCACGTGGGCGTTCAATTACTGGGGACCGCCGGGAATCAATCGCGACACATACGTGGTGATCCGGAAGAAAGAGGGGGCGCCGCAATGGTGAGGAACGGAAAACCCGACGTTCGCGCGCACGTCTCCATGGTCTTTCATCTCGACAAGTGCATCGGCTGCCACACGTGCAGTCTGGCCTGCAAGAACCTGTGGACCGAGCGGCAGGGCGCCGAGTACATGTGGTGGAACAACGTCGAGACCAAACCGGGCACCGGTTATCCGACGAAATGGGAGGAGCAGCAGACCTGGAAGGGCGGGTGGTCGGCCGAGGGCGATCAGTTGTCGCTGCGCTCGCAGGGAAAGGTCGGCGGCCTCTTCAAACTGTTCTACAACCCGAACCAGCCCGGACTCGACGACTACTACGAGCCATGGACGTACCGGTACAGCGATCTGTTCGACGCGCCGGCCGGCGACGATCAGCCGTCCGCGAGGCCGGTCTCGCAGATCACCGGCAAGACGATCGACATCGAGGCAGGCCCGAACTGGGACGACGATCTCTCCGGATCGAAGGTCTACGCGGAGAACGATCCGAATCTCGCCTCGCTCGACGACGACCGGCGCCGCGCTCTCTTCGACGTCGAGCGGCTGACGATGATGTACCTGCCGCGCCTCTGCAATCACTGCACGAATCCGGCTTGCGTCGCTTCCTGTCCGTCCGGCGCTCTCTACAAACGCGGTGAAGACGGCATCGTGTTGGTGAATCAGGAACAGTGCCGCGGTTGGCGAGCCTGTGTCGTCGGCTGCCCGTACAAGAAGGTCTATTACAACTGGAAGACCGGCAAGTCCGAGAAGTGCATCCTCTGCTATCCCCGTCTCGAGACCGGTCAGCCGCCCGCGTGCTTCCACTCCTGTGTCGGGCGCATCCGTTACATGGGCGTGATTCTCTACGACGCGAGCCGCATCAAGGCCGTGGCGAGCGTGCCGGCGGAAAAGCTTGTCGACGCTCAGCGATCGCTGCTGCTCGATGCGTCTGATCCGAACGTGATTGCGGCAGCGGAAGCGAACGGCGTCAGCCGCCAGCTCATCGAGGCCGCGCAGAGCTCGCCAGTCTGGAAGTTCGTGCGTGAATGGGGTCTGGCATTGCCGCTCCATCCCGAGTACCGCACGTTGCCGATGCTCTTCTACGTGCCGCCGCTCGTTCCGGTCATGGGAACGAGGGCCGACGGCATCTATGGCCGCGCCGATGGCGACGGGATCTTCAATTCCCTCGACGATGCCCGTCTCCCGATCAGCTATCTCGCTTCGCTGTTTTCCGCCGGAAACACCGGCGTCGTCGCATCGTCGCTGCGGAAGCTGTTGGCGGTACGCTGGTACCGCCGTTCGCTGGAGCTCGACGATGCCGGCAAGGCCACCGTGTCGAGGGTGCTGAACGAAGCTGGACTGACGGTCGCGCAGGCGAACGCAATCTATCGCCTCACGGCGTTGTCGACGCTGAGCGAGCGCTTCGTGCTTCCGCCGTTGCAGCGGGAAGCGGCGATCCACGGCGTCAGCGCCGAGGAGTGCCGCCAGAACTGCGGTCTGGGCGAGATCGTGCCGCCGGGGAGAGGTGCATGACCGCTTTCGTGGCGTTTGCGTCGCTGTTCCGGTATCCCGACGAGGCGTACGCCGACCGCGCACGTGTGGCGCAGGCAGTCCTGTCTGTGCCGGATCCGCGGACAGGAGTGTCTGCGGCACACGAAGATCTGGAAGCGTTCGTTGCGGCGATGTCGCGCCTCGATCTGCCGGCCCAGCAGGCCACGTACACCTCGACCTTCGATCTCGCTCCCTCCTGCAGCCCGTACCTCGGCATCCATCTGTTCGGCGAGGAGAATCCCGAGCGCGCGCGGCTCATGCTCGGGCTCCGTTCCAGCTACGAGCGCGTCGGATTCCCGGCCGACAACTCGGAACTTCCCGATCATGTCGCCGAGGTGATGGCGTTCGCCGCGCAGGAGAAGGCGGAGGAGCACGACGATCTCGTGCGCCTCGTCCTCGTCCCCGCGCTGGAGAAGATGGACGCGCTCCTTCGGCCGACTTCGAATCCGTATCGCCATCTCGTATCCGCGGCGTTGCATCTCGGTGGAGGTGAACTGTGAGCCCTCTGTTGTTCGTCGCTCTTCCGTACGCGGCGGTCGTAGTCTGCGTGGCCGGAACGATCTGGCGTTTCCGGGCGCGGCTGACGATCTCCGCGCAGTCATCGCAGATCCTCGAGAACCGCTGGCTGATCTGGGGCACGGTTCCCTTTCACGCCGGCATCGCCCTTCTCCTCCTCGGTCATCTGATTCCGCTGCTGCTGCCGAACGCCTGGCGCGCGCTCGTGTCCAATCGCGCGGCGCTGCTCACGGTGGAGACTGCCGGCGCCGGCGCGGCGATCCTCTGTCTCATCGGATTGCTGGTTCTCTTCCTGCGCCGGCTGGCGATGGCCTCGGTCCGCGCAAGCTCCACGGTCGTCGATCTGATCGTGCTGGCGATTCTGATCGCACAGGTGGCTCTCGGACTGGCCGTAGCCACGATGCATCGCTGGGGCGCGGTGTGGTCGGTGGGAACGGTGGTGCCGTACCTCCGCAGCCTGGCCATCTTTCAGCCCGACCCGACGTTCATCGCCGGAGTACCGACGCTCGTGATGTTCCATCTCACGGGCGCGTGGATCGTGGTCGCGCTGCTGCCGTTCACGCGGCTCGTGCACATGTTCACCCTGCCCCTCGGCTATCTGGGCCGCCCGCCGCAGAAAGTGGTGTGGGTGACGCGCGGGTGAGTGGAGCGGCGGGTATGATCCCTCCGTGCTGCGCGAACTTCTCTCCCGCGATCACGAACGCCTCGATGCGCTGCTGAACGCACTCGGCGGGAGCACGATCGACCAGCAGAAGTACGCTGAGTTCCGGCGCGGGCTGCTGCGGCACATCGGCATCGAGGAGAGGATTCTCTTCCCGGAGATGCGCAGCCGCGGGGCGTCAACAGAGGTTGAGCGGCAGCTCCATCGCGATCACGCCGCGCTCGCCGCGCTGCTCGTGCCGCCGCCGTCCGCTGTCGAGATCGATCAGATTCGGGCGATCCTCGATCGGCACAATCCGCTCGAGGAAGAGTCCGGCGGGTTCTACGATCGCTTCGAGCGGATGGCCGGCGCCGATCTTCCTGCCGTCGTGTCGCGCGTTCGCGACTATCCGGAGGTCCCCACCGCGCCCCACGCCGATTCGCCGATTCTCCGCCGCAGCATCGCCCAGCTTCTTCGCGAGGCGGAAGAAGGACGGAAGCGGCTGCAGACAACCGACCGGTGACGAACAAATTCTCGCCTTCGTACTTCGCCATGGTCATGGCCACCGGAATCCTTTCCGTGGCCGCGCATCTGCTCGGGTACGCGATCATCGCCACCGCGCTCTTCTGGCTGAACGTCGTCGTCTACGTCGTGCTGTGGGCGCTGACGATCCGGTTCGCGGTCACGTCGCCGCGCGAGTTTTTCAGCGACATGATCGATCACCAGCGCGGCCCCGGTTACTTCACCTCCGTCGCCGGATCCTGCATTCTCGGCAGTCAGTTCGTGCTGATCGCGAACGAGCTGCGCGTGGCCTGCGCGCTGTGGGTGATCGGCATGGTGCTCTGGCTGCTCGTGACCTACACGATCTTCACCGGCTTCACGGTCAAGCAGAACAAGCCGACACTCGACCAGGGCATCACCGGCGCCTGGCTTCTGGCGGTCGTGGCCACGCAATCGGTCGCCGTGCTCTCCGCGCTCATCGCCCAGCAGGAACCGCAGCCGTTCCGGCTCGAAGCGAATTTCCTCGCGCTCTGCATGTGGCTGTGGGGCGGCATGCTCTACATCTGGATGATCTCGCTGATCTTCTACCGCTACACGTTCTTCCACTTCGAGCCCGGCGATCTGACGCCGCCTTACTGGATCAACATGGGAGCGATGGCGATCTCGACACTCGCCGGCGCGTTGCTGATCATCGGCGCGCCCGATGCGCCATACCTGCAGTCGCTGCTCCCGTTCCTGAAAGGATTCACCGTCTTCTACTGGGCCACCGGCACCTGGTGGATTCCGATGCTTCTGCTCCTCGGCATCTGGCGTTACGTCTACAAAGGATTCCCGTTGACGTATGACCCGCTGTACTGGGGCGCGGTGTTCCCGCTGGGCATGTACACGGCCGCGACGTTCCGGATGACGCAGGCCATGCCGCTGCACTTTCTCGAGTTCGTGCCCCGCTATTTCTTCTGGGTCGCCGCTGCCGCATGGGCGGCAACATTCACCGGACTGTTGCACTCGCTTCTTCGCGGTCGGACTACCCAAAGTCCGGTGTCCGACGGCACAGGCGACAGATCTCGCGGCGATTAGAAGTATTGCCGAAGGAGGCCTGCATGCATCGAACGATACTGGCAGTGATGCTTTTCGTTGCGCTGATCGCTCCGTCCGCGGCGGCGACGACGCTACAGAACCTGCAGCTCGCGTACGGCGGCGAGAGCAACGCCAGCGCCCGTTACGCCGTCTTTGCGGAGAAGGCGCAGGAGGAAGGGTATCCGTCCGTGGCGAGCCTGTTCCGCGCGGCGGCGAAGGCCGAAGAGATTCACGCGAACAACCACGCGGTGATGATCAAGAAGCTGGGCGCGGTGCCGTCGACGACGATCGAGAAAACCGTCGCGAAATCGACGGCCGAGAATCTCGAGACCGCGATCAAGGGCGAGGTCTACGAGCGGGACGTGATGTATCCGGAGTTCCTGCGCGTCGCGCGCGATGAAGGCGCCGAGAGCGGCGTTCTCCGCACATTCAACTACGCGCATGCAGCCGAAGCCGAGCACGCGAAACTGTATACGGAGGCGCGGAAGAATCTCGCGTCGCTGAAGAATGCGCTCGAGACGTACTACGTCTGCACGGTGTGCGGCTACACGACGACGCGGCTCGACTTCGAGAAGTGCCCCGCGTGCGCGAATCCGAAAGACAAGTACATCGCGGTGAGCTGATGCTGAACATTCCCCCGTGGGACAGTCTCCACCCGCTGGTGATCCATTTTCCGATCGCCCTGCTGCTGGTGGCGCCGCTGTTCCTGTTCATCGGTGCCGTGATGCGCGTGGAGCGCGGCCGGCTGTTTGCGTTCGCCGCGCTCCTGCTCATGGTCCTCGGAACCGCCGGCGCCTGGCTCGCGGTAGCGACCGGTGAGTCGGCGGCCGAGGTCACGGCACCGAATGCGGCGATGAAGGCGAACATCGAACAGCACGAAGAGCTCGCCGAGTCGACGCGGGCGGTGTTCACGGTGCTGACGCTGGCGTACGCGGCGATCGTGCTTCTGCCGTTCCTGCAGGGTCAGGCGCGGCGGATGATCACCACCGCGCTCCCACTGGCGTTTCTCGTCATCTACGTTGCGGGAGCCGTTCTTCTGGCGAAGACCGCGCATGAAGGAGGACGGCTGGTGCACGAGTTGGGAAGCTCGGCGCCGGCCGTTGCCGAAGCGGATCACGACTGAGTGGAATCGGCTCCTCAGCGTACTTCAAGCGTTGCCGGCTTGTACCTCCATTGCTCGACCGCGGCGACGACATGCGGGAGGAGCGATTCGCTGATGGTGCGACCCCACGCCGAGCACTGGAGGACTGAGGCGCACTTGGCCGCACCGAAGCGGGACGTTTCTTGTTTGTGGCGTTCACGATTGGAAGAAAGTTGATTCGGCCGATCTCGGTCAAACCGTTCTTGCCGGCAAGCAAGCTAGTGTGGTGAGTCAGAGATACGCAGCATTTCGCTGCGGGCGTCGCCGCCCGCAACCCTCCGGGCTGGTGCCGGTTGCGGCCGATCTGCGGCGTCGCTCGTCGTCAACGATGTCACCACATCGCCTCCTCCTCGCTCCTTGCATCTCCGCCGCAAGCGGCACCAGCGAAATGCTGCGTATCTCTGACTCGCCACACTAGGCGGCGAGGCTTGAAGGCAGCATCGGCGACGACAGCAGCTCCATGAACACGCGCCATCGCCGATCTTCGTCGGGACCGGCCAGCTTCTCCACGTGGCGCTTCACCAGGTCCTTGCCGAGGTTGTAGTTGATGACGTAGCTGCGGTACTGGTCGAAGAAGCGGACGCGTTGCCTCGCGCGCGCGGGCGCCATGAGCGCGTACGTCATCAGCCATTCGACCGCTCCGTCGGCATTGATCTCGCCGTCGAGGTATCTCCGCGCCGCCTCGTTGCCGGCGTACGTCGCCTTCTGCGTCAGCTCGTGAACGCGGTAGTACTGATGGGCGCGTCCGCCGTCGAGGCCAGCGACCGGGAAGAGCGCCTCGCGCTCGAATTCGACACGGGCATCGGACGGAAACGCCACGTCGATCCCGTAGTTCGCGCTCCCCTCCGCGATCAGCGATTGCGGGCTGAACAACGCATACACCGAGAACTCGCTCCACCCTCGGCGGCGGACGAGGTTCTGCTCCAGCAGCGCGTTGTAGACGTGATGGCCGGGATAACCCTCGTGACAGGCGAGATCGATGGCCCGGTCGATGAAGATCGGCAGGTCGGTGTTCACCTGGATCAGACTGCGGAAGTTGCCCTGGTACCAGTTGTAGCCGCTCCACGACTTGTCGTTCACGTACTCGACCGTGAAGGCCTCGTTCGGCGGAAGCTTCATGTGCTCGAGCGTGATGGCGCGGCATGCTGCGATCGCGGCGCTGAACACGGCGTCGAGATGGTCACGGGGAATGATGAACTCGCGCCGGAAGGATTCGAGGCGATCGATCAGCGGACCGCGGCCCGGCAGCTCGCGCTCGAGCTGGGCGTTGATCAGCTGAAAATGCGACTCGGCGTTGTGCGGAGCGACGGCGTCGTAGAGCGCTTTGGATTCTTCGTCGAACGACATCCGCCGGCCGTTCAGGATCTCCGCCCGCGCGATCAGCGACTCGGTCTGGCGAATCAGATAGAGGATGCGCAATTCGAGGAGGTGATCGGCGGGCCGCGGCGTGGCCACGAGCTCCTCGTGAAGCGCCAGGGCCGCGGCGTGGATGTGCTCGAGCGACGGCTTGGTCGCGTGCACTTCCTCGCGCCACTCCGGGAACCCGTAATAGGCATCAACATAGTCGGGATCGTGTTCGCCCAGCGAGAGGACGAGCTTGACGTAACGCTCCGCCGTGGAATCCATGAGGCGTCATTGTGTACCATCGCGATCATGATTGGCGTTGCAGAGGTCCTGCTGACGACCCTCGGTGAGGCGTACGACCGCAAAGGCTGGCATGGTCCGACGTTGCGCGGCGCGCTGCGTGGAGTCACGTCGCGCGAAGCGCTGTGGCGGCCGAAAGGGGAGCGGCACAATATCTGGGAGCTCACGCTGCACTGCGCGTACTGGAAATTTGTGGTGTGCAGAAGGCTGACTCACGACAGGCGTGGAAAGTTTCCGATGAAGGGATCGAACTTCTTCCCGTCGGGCGAGGGCCATTGGCGCGATGCTGTCCGTCTTCTCGATGAAGAACATGCGCGCCTGCGGAGCGCGATCGAGGCGCTTCCCAAAGCGACATTCAACGATCGAAAACGCGTGCGGATGATCTACGGCATCGCCGCGCACGATCTCTATCATGCCGGACAGATTCAGCTTCTGAAACGGCTGCAGCGATCATGAAGAGCGAGCGCTTCTGCACGAATTGCCGCGCGCCGCTCCCGGCAGGAGCGGCGTGGTGCGAAGCCTGCGGCACCGACGCGGGCGCGGTGTTCGACGGACCCGCGCCGGGCCAGCGGTCGTCGCGCGGAGTGTGGTGGCTCATCGTGCTTCTGGTGATCGCAGGCGGGGCCGCGGCCGCGTGGACGTATCGATCGAAGATTCCCATGCTGCGTCCGAAACCGGTGTTCGACACCGGGCCGGTCCGCGTCGTCGGTCAGCGGCCCGGCGGAGCGCGCCGTCCCGCGGGGGCGAAACTGAGCGAGCCGGAGGCGGTGATGACGCTGCGGCGCGAGCTGGCCAAAGAGGTCAAGAGCGAATGCCTCGCCGTCGCCAGCCGCGGCTACAGCAACGGCGCGTACGCGTTCGACGCGGTCGACAGCTGCTCGGGAACGAAGCTCGGGCGGTTCAAGGTCGATGGCGTCAATGGCAGCGTAGTGCGCTGAGAAAGGGCGCCGGCATCAGGCCGGCACCCTTCAGCGGAGTGAGGATCTACCGCACCGCGAGCCCGTTGGTGCTCGCGTTGACGGCGGCATCCGCCTGCTTCTGCAGCGAGCCGTCGGCGCGAATCTCGAAAATGCTGATCGCGTTGGCCTGGTCATCCAGAACGTAGAGATACCGGCCGTTCGCGCTGATCGCCTCGTCGACCGGGTGTTTGGCCGTCAGTCCGCTCTGGCCGTCACTGTCGAGAAGAGTGAGCGTGCCGTCCGGAGCAATCGCGTAACCCGAGATCGACGAGCTGCCTGCGTTGGCCGCGTACGCGTAGCGGCCGTCATTGGTGACGGCAATCCAGCAGGCGGCGGCCTGGGTGTCGGCGACCGAGGCGCTGATCAGATGGAGATCGCCGGAGAACGAAATCGAGTACGACGACGCGGCGCTGCCCGGCGCTTCGCTGACGACGATCTGATTCCGCTTGCCGAACGCGAATCCGAACGGCGTGGCTCCCGCCGATGCGAACACTTTCGGTCCGTGAGCGACCCCGAACTGATTGACGACGTAGGTGTCGATCCAGCTGGTGTTCTTCTCGGTGACCGCCAGGATCGTGCCGTCTCCGTTGAATGCGATCTGGGCCGGGCCCACGTCGCTTCCGCTCAGCGGCCGCGTCGAACCGGCGATCGGGGTGAGCGTGCCGTCACCGGCGATCGAAAAGCCGGCGATGTTGTCGGTCGTGCCGGCCTGACCGCCGGCGTTGAGGACGAACAGAAGACTGCCGAAGGTCGTCAGGCTGATCGGACGCTGCCCTCCGGACGGCACGCGGCTGGCCAGGGTCAGTCCCGTCGGGCCGACGGCGAACGAAGAGATGTCGTTGCTGCCGGCGTTGACAACAAACAGAAACGAATGGTCCTGCGAGAGTGCGATCGCGCTGGCATTGCCGAGCGAGTCGCCGCTGCCGAGGCCTCCGGTGCTGATCGTGTTCGAGAACGTCAGCGATCCGTCCGCCGCCCGATCAAAGACCAGGATCTCGTTGCCGGTCTTTGCGTTGGTGGCCGTGTAGACCGCGCCGGGGCTGTTCGGCCCTGCCGCGGCGGTCAATGCTGTGAACAGAACGGTGAGAGAGAGTAGAAAGCGCTTCACGTTGATATGTCTCCTTTCGTGACGCGCGTTTGGATGGCGGGAGACTCCCGGCCGTTTCGGCCGTGATACTTTTGTGAGAGTCCGTCCGTATCGTGAGGAACATGGCCCGGCGCATTCTGGTCGTCGAAGACGATCGCGACATCGCCCATCTCGTCGAGCTCCACCTCAAAGACCTCGGCGCCGAGGTGACGGTGGCGCACGATGGGGGAGTGGCGCTGGAGATGTCGCTGCGCCGGGCCTTCGATCTGGTCATCCTCGATCTGATGCTTCCCGGCGTCGACGGCCTGGAGATCTGCCGCCGGCTCCGTGCGCGCAGCAACTACACGCCCATCCTGATGCTCACCGCGCGCTCCGCGGACCTCGATCGGATTGTCGGACTGGAGATGGGCGCCGACGATTACCTGACGAAACCGTTCAACATCCGGGAGCTGATTGCGCGCGTCAAGGCGCTCCAGCGGCGCGTCGACGCGCTGAGCAAGCCGGAAGCGCCGGAAGCCACGATTCTCGATTTCGGCGAGCTCGTCGTCGACGTGGAGAAGCGGAAGGTGACTCTGCGCGGCCAGTCGATCGATCTCACCGCGAAGGAATTCGATCTGCTGCTGCAGTTCGCGCGTTACCCCGGCCGCGTGTACACGCGCGCGCAGCTGCTCGATCTCGTGTGGGGCTACGGACACGATGGCTATGAGCACACGGTGAACTCGCACATCAACCGCTTGCGCAGCAAGCTGGAAAAGGACCACGCCAGGCCGGCGTACATCCTCACCGTGTGGGGAGTCGGGTACAAATTCGCCGATGCTTAGGACGCTCTACGCCAAGCTCGCCATCGTGCTGCTCGCGCTTTTCTGCGTGATCGGCGGCATCTACGTCGCCCTGACGATGGTCACCACGCGTCTCTACATCGACGAGGTCAATCAGAAGCTCAATCGCACGCTCGCCGCAACGCTGGCGCATCAGAAACCGCCGGTGAAGAACGGGCAGATCGACCGGGCCATGCTCAATCAGGTCTTCGACGCCATGATGGCGGTGAATCCCGACATCGAGATCTATCTGCTCGATCCCAGCGGAAAGATCGTGGCGTTCTCCGCCCCGCCGGGGCGCGTGAAACGTGGCCAGGTCTCGCTGGAACCGATCCTGGCGTTTCTCCAGGGCGCGCGGCTGCCGATTCGGGGCGACGATCCGCGCGATCCGGCGCGGCGCAAGATCTTTTCCGCCGTCCCCCTCTCCAGCGGCGGGTATCTCTACGTGATCCTCGGCGGCGAAGAGTACGACTCGGTTGTCCAGCAGCTTCGCGGCAGCTACATCCTTCAGATGAGCGCGGTGGCCGCGCTTGCCGCGATCGTGTTCGCCCTCGTGGCCGCGCTGCTGCTGTTCAACGCGCTGACGCGCCGGTTGCGCACGCTCGCCGAGTCGATGGACGCGTTCAAGCGCGGCGATTTCACCGGCCAGGTCACCTTGCCCGCCCACCGCCCCACAGGCGGCGACGAGGTCGATCGCCTGACCGATACATTCGAGGAGATGTCGGGCCGCATCACCCTGCAGGTGAAGAAGCTGAAGGAAGTCGATCTCCTCCGCCGGGAGCTGATCGCCAACGTGTCGCACGACCTGCGCACGCCGCTGGCGTCATTGCAGGGATATCTCGACACGCTGCTGCTGAAGGAAGGGCAGCTCACGCCGGAGGATCAGCGGCGATTCCTGGCCATCGCCAGCAAGCACAGCGAGCGCCTCGGAAAACTCGTTGCCGAGCTTTTCGAACTGGCCAAGCTCGACGCGCAGGTCACGCCGATCCGGGTCGAGCCGTTCTCGATGGCCGACCTGGTCCAGGACGTGGTCATGAAGTTTCAGCTTCGCGCCGAGCAGGCCGGGGTGATCCTGAGCGCGGAGGTGGCCGCCGATCTGCCGCTGGTCTCGGGCGACATCGCCCTCATGGAGCGCGTCCTGGAGAATCTGCTCGACAACGCCATCCGGCACACGCCCGCGGGCGGGCGGGTGACGATCTCGATCGGTGCCGGGGAGGAAACGCTGAGCGTGCGCGTGTCCGATACCGGCTCCGGCATCGCCGAGGAGAGCCTTCCGCACATCTTCGACCGCTTCTATCAGGCCAGCGCCAATCGCGAAGGCGCCGGCCTCGGTCTGGCGATCGCGAAGAGGATTCTGGAGCTGCACGGGACGTCGCTCGAGGCGCAGAGCCGCCTCAACGCCGGCACGACGTTTCTGTTTCATGTCGAACCGGCCGCCGCATGAAACGTGATCTCCTCGGGATACTTTCGTGAAGCTTCGCCGCGAGACTCTCGCGCATGGAAATCATCGCGCGAGACGATGCCGGATTCGTCGCCGCCCTCCGGGCCGGCGATGAAGATGCCTTCGAGACCCTGGTGCGCACGCGCACGCCGGCACTCCTGAAGACGGCGCGGAGATTTCTGCGGTCGGAAGAAGACGCGCGCGACGCGGTGCAGGAAGCGTTCGTGCTGCTGTTCCGGTCGGTCGAACGATTCGAGGGAAATGCGCAGCTGTCCACGTGGCTGCACCGGATTCTCGTCAACTGCTGCCTGATGAAACTTCGGACGAGGCGGCGGCATCCGGAGGAGGAGATCGATGTCGAGAAGGTCGAACGGAGCGCGTCGCCGGAACCGGCGGACATGGCCCTTCAGAGGGCCGAGCTGCGAGACGTCGTCCGTGCGTCGATCGATCGCCTGCCGGATCGCTATCGCGTCGTTGTGCTCCTCCGCGACGTCGAAGAGCTCAGCACCGAGGAGACCGCCAGGGTTCTCGATACGACGGCCGGCGCGGTGAAGGTGCGGCTGCATCATGCGCGCCGCGCGCTGAAGACGATCCTGACGCCGGTGGTCCACGCAATTTCCGGCTGACCCCGCCCGTTCTTGACACGGCCGCGGCCGGCCCGTATCTTGCGCGCCTTGCGGCCGGGCAGGGCCCGTAGCTCAGTGGTAGAGCAGCTGGCTTTTAACCAGTTGGTCGTAGGTTCGATCCCTACCGGGCTCACCAGGCGTTGACAATCGAGTGGTGCGTGCCACCAAGCAGGTGAACTGCTTTTCGCTGCCGAACGTCCCCATCGTCTAGAGGCCTAGGACACCGCCCTTTCACGGCGGCAACACGGGTTCGAATCCCGTTGGGGACGCCAGCCGGTCCGACCGGCTGCGCTGGTTGCTTCGCCTTTGGGCACGCGCACAGCAAGCCTCACCACTCGCGACTTCGGGCGGCGCAACGCGCCTGACATCGTCGCGGTTCCAACCAGATTCCGCTCGGGACGCCAAACCAACCGGGACCTTCCGGTCACCACCAACCACGGCGCGCCGATCGTCGAGCTCGAGGCGCTCCAATCCTCAGCACGTTATCTAGTTGTACCTACGATTGTGTGATCAGCCCTGAAGACAGTAACGCGTTTGCCGTCCTTGTCGTTGTTGATAAAGATGTGCGCTCCAGCTCCGGCTGCTCGGTAGTCCCCCATTGCGCGGGCGAATGCGGTCAACGATCGTTCGCACCTCTCCCAGTACTTTTGCATTTCGGGCGGTAACGGCGTCCCGTGTGCACTACTGAGTCCTTCCCTCGTCAACCGTAGCGCTCGCTCGTAATACCGCAGTGTCTCTTCGACCGGTGCGACGCCAGCGGAGATGTCACCCAGCCGTTCGTACGCGCTTGCATTCGCTGGCTCGAGCGCGATCAATTCCATCATCAGTTCGCGGAATCGCGGATACCGATCAGGGCTTGGCGTCGCAGCAACCCGATCGGCAGCAGCACGCAAGTATGTTCGACGAATGCCAGTATCCTCATTGCCAACACGAACGCTCAGTCGAACCGGATAAGACGTAGTGGTGATGGGCGGCTGCGATCCTATCTGCGGGAGACGCAATTCCGTCCTAAGCTCAAAGTCGCCAACTGGAAGAAGCGGCAGCTCCATCCAGGCGTGACGAGTCTCGCCTTCATGGAGCGCCGTATCGTCAGCGGGCGGGGGTGTATCGCGTCGTATGTACGACGACACTGTCCGCACATCAGACAGGACGATTTCTTCGCCGGTCTCTCTGTTACGCAGCGTCCACTTGAGCTCCGAGGTCCAAGGGTTCGGCAGCATGACCTCTAGGTCCGTGGCTCGTTGATTGCTCCGTTCGTCGAGAATGAACAACTCGAGCTTCGCTCGTGGGTGCTCGTCCATGAAAATCAGGTCTTGGCGGCTCGCGTCCTGGAAGGCATTCGGCTCGATAACGCCATGCTTATCCACGAGCAACGAAATTCCTACCTTGGGTGTCGCCGCAAATGTCGTGGCGCACCCGAGAACGCAAAGTCCGCAGAAAACCGCGATGGTCGTACGCATATCGCTTCCCTTTTGAAAGGCCTCAATGCTTTCGATGTGTGCGAATCTGATAAATGTCGCCCGTTGTATAAAATGATGGGAATGGATTCAAGAACAAAAGATCGCGATGGCGTGCCGCGCCGGACGGTGCCGGCGAGGAAGACGTAGCGCACTTCCTTTTCAGTTAGCCTTCACGTGGACGATGATCCTCACGCGAGTCTTCGGATGTTCACGAAGCGTCGACTCCGGAATGACCAACAGCGACCACCTCGCAAAGCTGTTGGCTCCCTCTTCAACCTTCAGCCCGTTTACTGCGCCGCGCGAGCCGATCTCCTCATCACCGTCGAACGCTTGCGCTGTCATCGATACGATCTTGTCGTGGCCGAGTTCCGCGTCGACTTTTGCGTCCAGCGTGATGCGTATGTTTCCATGGGACGGCGAGTCGGCCGTAAAGCCCAAGAGCGACAGACTCACCCCATCACATTTGTAACGGCTAAGAACTTCCATGGATCTGATCCTCGAGCCTGTCCACGTCGCCGGATCGGACACTGGCAGTGGCACTTCTAGGATCATCGGCGATCGAAACCGCACGGAATCGTCATCCGGGGGTCCCTGCTTCGCGACGACTTCGCCGAGAACGTTGCAGGTCAAACCGGCGGATAGAACGAGTGCGGCGATGGTTTTCATGGATGAGTTCTCCTTTCGTGTACCGATGCCCTTTCAACTCGAACGCGTCACCATCCCTTTCAACTCGTAGCTGGGCAGCTTAGCGCGCTGCGCGGTCATTGGGCGCTGCGCTCCACGTTTTTCGCATGTCCTCGGTTCTCATGCCTGGCCTCCCCAAGCGTCTCGATCGCCGCCACCGCGTCGGCGAGATGCGCCGGCGAAAGGTGCGCGTAGCGGATCGTCTCCGCGTGGCCGAGCAGTTCCTGCACGGTTCGCAGCGGCGTTCCCTGCATAACGAGCCAACTGGCGAACGTATGGCGCAGCGAATGCGGCGGGAGTTCCGCGCAACTTTGTGCACTTCCTCGCGACGACGAACGCTCTCTGTACTTCGCGATCGCTGAACGGCTGGCCGTCCGGTCGGTGGAACACGCGCGATTGCGGGGTTCCACGCGGAATCGCTTCGAGGATTCGACGGAGGGGCGCCGCCATCGGAACGGTGACGAGCTTTCCGTTCCGCTTGTCCTGGGCGATCGTCACGGTGCCGCGCGCGAGGTCGATGTAGGACCAGGTCTGTCGTTTGCGATATGCCCACGGTAGGGACTGTCGCCACTTCGTCATCTCCTGTTGTGGGAGAGAGTCCACATGATCACGATTACGGCCTTCCTGGTCATCGCCGCAGTGCAGGTCCGTCACCCTGCCGCTCCGTATGTTGCTCCTGACGAGGTTCAACCTTCGCCTACATCGATCATGAGCGAGGCTTTGGTGAAGCGCGACGAGCTCGTCGTTTCACCTTCCGCCTGCACACCAACGGCGGTTGCGTGTGACGGTCAGGTCCGCGGAGAACTCGGCATCGGAGACTGCACAGCGAGCAATGGCACATATCTCGACGCGCTCTATTTTCAGGGCACGGCTGGCGACTACGTCGACGTCATCCTATGGCCGCTGGATCCGAGTTACACGAACCCGGTTCTTCTGCTCTTGCCGCCGCCGGCGGACGGATCGAAAACGCCGACTGTGTTCGGCGGCACGGGAGGGCAATGGATGTCCTACGTTCTATCGACAAGCGGAACGTGGGGCATTGGAGTGGCGACGACGGATCTCTTCGGAAAGGGACGATACGGCGTGAGGCTGTATTGCTCCGCGAATCCGGACCCGACATCGCCGCAGTCATGCGTGGGTCAGAATCTCACCTGCGGACAAGCGGTCGGATGGACACTCACCGCGCAGAGTTGCGCGTTCGAGAACACTAAGCGGCCCTACGCGGATCACTGGATCTATGGCATAGCCGGCGACTTCCTGACGGCGAGCGTTTCGTCGTCCGACTTTTCTCCACTCGTTGTGATCTATAGCGACAGGGGCGGTGCCGCTCTCGCGGTCGGATCGGCACCTTCCGGCGGTCGCTCGAGCGTGTCGTGGTCAGTGCCGGTGACTGGTTGGTATTCCGTTGTTGCGACGCCGAGTAGCGGGTCCCCTGGCGGCTTCTACGTTGCCGACGTCAGTTGCGCCACATCGGGATGCGTTCCACCGATCATCGTGGACATGCCTGTCGTGCCGAAGTCGATCCATAGCGGTGATCGCATCACGCTTTCCGCGCGCGCTCAGAGCGCGGGAGGGCTGAAATACACTTGGTTCGATGTGGACGGGCTATCTCAGACACCTCTCTCGAACTCAGCAACGTTCACGACGCAGCCGATCACATCAAAGCGCACGGTCAGGCTTCTCGTGGAGACGCCGTGCGGCGAGGACTCGACGTCGTTCATACTCGCCCCATCGGTTACGAAACGACGGGCCATCAAACGGTGACCATCACGCGCTGCGGGCGTGCACGAACACGCCCCAGGTCAGGATTTCGCCTGCGGCTCCGCCTCTGCCGATGACTCCAGCGCGCCCACTTCCGGTTCATCGCTCGTTGCGTCCGCAGAGGAATCCTCTTTGCGCGATCGAAGCGTCTTCGATGCTGCGCGCGCCAGCTTCCTCTTGGCCTGATCTGCCTTTTCGCCCTCGATGACCTCGCGTTTCAGAACCTGAGCGGTCAACGTGTCTTTCAGTTCGTCGGATGTGATCTTCACGTCAGGTGAGAGCCGGCGCAGCTCGCGACGGATGACGTCGAGCACCGGATCCGAAAGTATCGCGGCGGCTAGAAAAAAGCGACTCGTCGCCTGCAGGTGATCGTGATATGCGTCGAGTGCGGATTTCACGATGCTCTCCCGCGTCAGGAGATACAAACTTTCGATGTCATCGTCCTTCCGCGGATTCAGTGCGAGCAGATCGATATCGAGGACGAGCTCCTGGTCGATCGGCTTCCCGAAGACGACGCGATAGACCTTCCACTCGGGGCCATTCGTGACAGCGACCCACTCGATTCCCTCGTTCGCAGCGTAATCGACCGCCTGCTTCGTGTGTTGATCCTTCAGGGCGATTCCGACCGCTTTGACCTCGATGATCATTCTGATTTTCGAATCGATCTTCGTCGCCAGGTCGCAGAACGTTCCGCGGATGCACAGCTCACGCGTGATCTCGTGATACTTGTCGTACCCGAAGACGTCGGCAACGATGTCGGTGACGATCATCGACGTGTCTGACTCGTTGACGTCACGTGCCTTTGCCGATTCGAGGACCGGCTGATACCGCTTCAGGCCCGATGAGAGTCGCTCAGCAACCTTCCCTGGAATGACCATGGCCAAAGCTACACCCTCCGGACAGAGGAGTGTTGAGCTGGACTTCGGCTCCTACCCAAACGATGTCGACGCGCAGCCAGACGCGCAGCCGCAACGTGCAAACGGATGCAAATCACTAGAAGGCGCGGCAAACGATGAGAACAACTCGCGGCCCGATCGCGTGCAAGCGAATGCAAAGAGAGACAACGCAATGCGCGCAGCCGCTAAGTCGTTGAGTGTTCGACCCTTCGCCCTTTCACGGCGGCAACACGGGTTCGAATCCCATTGGGCACGCCAGCCGGTCCGACCGGCTGCGCTGGTTGCTTCGCCTTTGGGCACGCGCACAGCAAGCCTCACCACTCGCGACTTCGGGCGGCGCAACGCGCCTGACATCGTCGCGGTTCCAACCAGGTTCCGCTCGGGACGCCAAACCAAGCGGGACCTTCCGGTCACCACCAACCACGGCGCGTCGATCGTCGAGCTCGAGCCCCTCGACTGAGCAGGCGCTGGGTCACCTCGGCGGCTGTGACCGGGCAGGCGAGCAGCCCCGCGCCGACCAGCGGTAGTTCGTGCGGGTCGAGCCACGCGAGCAGCAGCGCCGAGCGCGTCTCATTCCGATTCTGTTAGTTGCCGTTCAATTGATCCGGACATATAGTCTCCCCGATCGCCATACAACCACCTAGACGGCCGAAATCATTCGGCACGCAAGGGCAATCGCGCGATCGTGTCCCTCCACGGCGAACGGGGGAAATATGTCATCGCTACAGCCGCAACGTTCATCGAAAGAGCAGCCCAGACCCGTGCGGGACGTTCCGGGATGCATCAAATACATCATCCTGCTCTTCCTTCTCCTGCTGTTGGCGGGCGAGATTGCCTCGGGCGAGTTCCGAGGCTTTCCCGACTTGAGTTTCATTGCCTGGATCATCATCCTCGTAAAACTTCTGCTGATCGCGCTCGTCCTCGGCCTGATCAAGGTGCAGCGTGACCTGAAGTGTCAGATCACCGATCCGACCGGCTGTGTCGAGGAGATCGTTGACACCGTCGCCGGGAAACTCTTCATCAGCGTCAAGGGAACGGCGGGAGGCTTCGTCTTCGGCCATTACACGCTCGAAATCAACTCTCCCAATCCCTACACCGTCACCTATCCCGGAGGCGGCGGGAGCGGTACGGCGCCGGTGACCAGCGGCGAGCTGGGGAAGATCGACACCAGCGCGCTCGACGGCGGCAATTACGTCGTGACGCTGCGCGTCTATCCGATCGGTGCCGGCACAGCGAAGGTCTGCACCAGAGCGTTCAGCCTCGTCAAGATTCTCGTCTACATGAAGCGGGTGGGAAACGTTGCCGCCATGACGCCGCCGGCCAATCCGAACTTCTACGACGAGACCGCGGAATTGCGGAGCGGTTCAGGAAACGTCACTTCCATCGGCGGGGTCATCACCATCAAGGGCGCGGCAAAAATCTACGGCTGCATCGATCGCAAAATCAAACGTTATGACATTCGCTACAAGAAAGTGACGGTACCCGGCGGCGAGCCTGCACAACCGCCGATGGATGCGGTTCCGCCGGCGTGGCCGGTCATTCCGCCGCTGCCGCTCGAGTACACGCTCGCCGCGCAATATGCATGGTGGACGGAGATCGGTCCCGCGCAAGACTTGCTCAACAGCTGGGCGACGGTGACGATCTTCGGATCGACGTATTACTACCTGAGTGCGACGAGCTGGGGCAGCAGCGACAGCGGCCGATTCAGTCTTCTCGAGGTGGCCGAGGACACTGCTGCACATCACTATTTCGACATTCAGCACGTCTGGCTCGATAACTTCCCGATCATCGGCAAGATCGTCAAATTCCAACAGAAGGTGGGCGGGACATGGAAAGACATCCCTGCCTGCACCGACCTGCTCCTGAGCTTCGGCACGATACGGGTCGTCGGTCTCGCCTGGGATCCCGTCATCGACACCGCGTGGTGGCCCCCCGTTTCGCCGAATGACAACTTCGGCCACTATCAACTCGATTTCTGGAAGCAGTTCAGCGTGGTCACCTCACCGTTGGTCAACGTCACCAGCCGCGTGCCGGCCTTACCAGGACTGCCTCCCGTGCTCACTCCTACGAATGCAGACGCCGGCGAGCTCGCACAATGGAACCTGACGCAACTGGATGCTGCAACGCCTTCACCGGTCGATCCGGCGAACAAGATTCCCCGCGGCGGTTCCTGCACGTACACACTCCAACTTTTCGTCACGGACACGACGGCCGTCAACGACAACAGTACGACCCACCACATCTATCACCAGGTACCGGTGAAGATCATCAACGACCTCTGAGAAGAGGAAGCCGTTGTGAGAATGAATGCTCGGTGTAGCGAATCGCGGATGCCAGCCAGCAAGGCGCAAACGGTCATCGTCTAAACCCCGGACGCATGGAATCATCGCTCGACGAGTGGTTCGACGGGTAGAGAGAGAGAATCTCTGCACAACTCGTTGTTCACGTCATCCTGAGCCGCGAAGACGGCGAAGGATCTCAAAATGGCAGGCGTTTTCGCATCCTGAGATCCTTCGTCGCGCTTCGCCGACTCAGGATGACGACTTGTGTAGAGGTTCTCGTGTCCTGTCATCGAGAAATCGATACCATCTCGCTTGTCAACGGCCACATCGGAAGGTCTTCGATCAACTCGTCGAGCTCCTGCACGGAAGCAGCCTCGAAGATCAGCGCCAGCTCCATCGCTCCGGCTGTTTCCGCCGCGACCTCCCGAGCACGGACGACGTTCGCGCCTGGATCGTCGACATGAAGCCGGCCAGCGATACGGCGCCGGCGTCCGGCTCTTTGGAATCAATCTCGTGCGCGGAAACCGCGGCGGCGCCCGTGGTTGCTGGGTGAGCGCGAATCGAGCAGACCACGAGCGCGATTCGAGCGCCGAATGGTCGACAACTCGACCACGCAGGTGACCGTCTGGGTCAGCAGCAACCACGGCGCGTCGATCGTCAAGCTCGAGCCCGTGAACTGAGCAGGCGCTGGGTCAGCTCGGCGGCTGCGAGCGCACAGGCGAGCAGCCCCGCGCCGAGCAGCGGCAGTTTGTGCGGGTCGAGCCACCTGAGCAGCAGCGCGCCGGCGGCACCCGACAGACCGATGGCCAGATAGATCGCGGAAGCATTGAGCGCGAGGACCATCGACGCGAGCGCGGGCGCGATCCCAACCAGCCGGTGCTGCTGCGACGCCACGAAGCCCCAGCCGCACATTCCCCACAGCGTGAGCGCGATGGCGGTGCCGGCCAGCGTCGCGCCGCTCCACGGCATGAGCGCGAAGTCGGCCGCAAGCAAGGCCAGCGCGAAGTTGATCACGCGGCGGCTGCCCAGGCGATCGGCGAGCGCACCGGCCTTCAGGCTGCCGAAGGTGGCCGCGACGCCCCAGATCGACATCAGCGCCGCGACCAGCCTGCCGTCGCGGTGTGTCGCGCGGTCGAAGACGACGCTGAGGTAGGTGTAGACGAGAAAGATGCCGAGCACGGCGAGCATCGTGGTCGCCAGAGTGGCCGCGACCCGCGCCTCGGCGAGTGGCGCCAGGCGCTGCCGCAGCGTCGGCGCCGGACCGGTCGCGATGTTTGGGACGAGCGCCCACACGCCGAGCGCCGCCAGCGTTGCCAGCACCGCGACGCACCACAAGGTCGTGCGCCAGTCTTCGAGGGTGCCGACGAGCGTGCCGAGCGGCGCACCCAACGCGGTCGCCGCGCTCAAGCCCGCGAGCACGACCGCAAGGGCGTGGCCGCGGCGCTCGGCGCCGGCGAGTCCAGCGGCGACCGCGCTCGCCGTGGGGATGAACATTGCCCCGCCGAGGCCGGCCAGGGCGCGGCCGGCGAGGGCGACGCCGAGGCCGCCGGCGGTTGCGGTCAGGGCGTTGCTGGCGACGAACATGACGAGACCGCCGAGGAGCACGTGCCGGCGTTGCCAACGGGCGGTCAGCGTGGCCATCACGGGCGAGAGCAGCCCGTAGGAAAGCGCGTACACGGATACGAATTGCGCGGCCGCGGCGACGCTGGTCGCAAACGAGGCCGCAACACCCGGCAGGATTCCGGCGACGACGTAGCTGTCGGTGCCGATCGCAAACGCTGCGAGGGCCAGCACGAGAAGCTTCTTGTCCATTTTCGTTTCTCTCCTTGTCGTAACAAAAGTGGTTACATTCGTAGGCAAAAAACCATTCGGTCTGATCGCGGAAGGCTGGTTGTCTCTAGCGGACGGTGTCGGCCAACATCTGGCCGATCGTCGTCCCGGCGAGTTGGCGCGCGAGCTCTTTCTCGAGCGCGCCGTAGACCCTGCCGAGCGCAGGCTTCAGTCCGCGCGCGACGTGGCAGTGAGGATTGGGCGGCGAGGCGTGCAGCGCGAAGAGCGGGCCTTCGCCGACCGCGCGGTAGACGTCGAGCAGCGTGATGGCCTCGGGGCTCTTCGCCAGCGTCCAGCCGGCGTGCGCGCCGCGCCGGCTGGCGACCAGGCCGGCCCTGCGCAGCGCGCCCATCATGCGGCGGATCACGACCGGGTTGGTGGCGACGCTATGGGCGATGCGGTCCGAGGTCACCGGGTCGGGGCGCTTGCGCTCCGCCACCGCCAGATACGAGAGGATGTGGATGGCGACGGTCATGCGGCTGTTCGCGCTCACCAGGTGTAACAGGATAGGTTACATCAACGCGTCGTGTCAACCCTCGGTGTGATGCGTGAAGAATTTTGGGTTCACGCAGATAGCCCTTTCATCGCGGCAACAGGGGCTCGAATCCCGTTGGGGACGCCAAGGATCGCCATTTGGAATGAATGCTTTCACTCGCTCTCGCTTCCCGGACCGTGCCTCGTTGGCAGCCTCAGTTCCCAGTCGAGCCGCGACAGGCCCCATCTGAGCGCCGATAGATCGAAAGGTTAGGCTCCCGCCGCACTGAGCACGGCCACGACGCCGGCGCAAGCGCTGCTCGCCGCCACGTCGGTGACGGCAAAGGTTCTCGGACAGCAGAATCGATTCGGCCGCGTCGCGCCGGGCCTGCTGGCCGATCTGATCGCTGTCAACGGCGATCGCGATCACAGGCGATGCGAAAGCCGTAGTCGGCGTATCGCAACTCGGGCGGGAGACTGGAGCGAGCTGCACAGCGGCTGATCTTCACGCGGTGACGCCACGAGCCTCCGCGCGAGGCGCGTCGCCGGCCCGACTCCGGGCCGCGTGGATTGCGATCCGGCGACATCGCGTAGTAGTCGGGCCCGTACACGTCGCTGCACCACTCATGGACGTTTTCGCAGATGTCGTACAGACCGTATGCATTCGGCGTGCTCCCGCCGCACCGCTCCGGCCCGTTGATCCAGCGGCTGTCATAGCCGGGCCGCGATTGCGGCGGTGCGTCGCCCCACGGATACGCCTTCCCTTCCGCACCTCCTCGCGCGGCGCACTCCCACTCCGCCTCGGTCGGAAGCCGGAAGCGCCGACCGGTGACGCTGCCGAGCCAGTCGCAGTAACTCACCGCCTCGAACCAGGAGACGCCGGCGACCGGCTGATCGGGATGATCGAAGTTCGCATCGTTCCGATGAGGAGCCGCTGCACGAAACGTCGATTGAACGAAGATGTCGTACTCGGCATTGGTGACCGTGCACGCGCCGAGCTCGAAGGTGTCGACCCACACGCGATGGACGGGACGCTCGTCGTCTCGTTCGGAATCCGAGCCCATCATGAACCACGTGGCGTCGATGACGACGAGCCGCGGCTCCATCGGCATGGTGAGGCGATGATGCCACAGCGTCACCGCTTCCGCGCCCCGAGGGCTTCGTGCAGATCGTCGAAGATCACTGAGCGCGCGTCCGATCCGCTTCTGATCGTTGTCGGTGCGCCGAAGCCGAGGCGAACGAAATCGTTGCCGAGCTGCGACGGGTGTTGTTTCGCACCGATGAGCGCGGTCGGGCCGCGTTCCATCGGATTACGCCGTAGGAGACCTCAGTCCCGGCCGGCGACGCCGATCTCCTTCGCGATCGGAAGGAGCGCCTCGCGCACGAAGGCAACGTGCTGCTCGAGCTCCACCCCCAGCTCCTTTGCGCCGTCGTAGATGTCCTGACGGCTGACGCTGCGGGCGAAGGCCTTGTCCTTGAGCTTGCGGACGACGGAGGGCGGCTTCACGTCGACGATCGACTTGCTCGGCTGCACGAGCGCGCAGGCGACCAGAAACCCGCACAGCTCGTCGCAAGCGAAGAGCGCTCGGGCCATGAGTGTCGTGCGCGGAATGTTCGTGTAGGGCGCGTGTCCCAGGATCGCAGTGCGAAGCTCCTCGTCGAAGCCACGCTCCTCCAGGATCTTCGATCCGATCCAGGGATGTTGGTCCGGGTTCGGATACATCTCATAGTCGAAGTCATGGAGAAGTCCGCAGATCCCCCAGCGGACCGGATCTTCGCCCGGGGCATATTTCGCCGCACACGCTTTCATGGCCTGCTCCACGGCGAGCGCGTGCTTCCTCAGCGAATCGGTTTTGGTGAACTCGTGCAGTACAGCGAGTGCCTCTTCGCGCGTTTTCACGTTGCGCAGTATAAAAGCAGGGACCAGCGAGTGTGGCGTGTCGCAAATCGACCGACTTTCGCTGGTGCCGCTTGCGGCCGAGACGCAAGGCGCGAGGAGGAGGCGATGCGGTGGCATCGTC
>DATISF010000038.1:0-227774 GCA_035468985.1 Thermoanaerobaculia bacterium | reverse complement strand
CACGTACCGCTTCTCGATATCCACCTGCCTCAGCGGGTCCTCGGGACTGTGGCCGCTCACGGGATAGGCGATGAACTTCACCGGCACGTTGTTGTCGCGCAGCGCGCGGAAGAGTTGATACGACTGGACCACCGGAACGCGGACATCGCCGGTGTCGCTCATGATCAGCGTCGGGGTCTTGATGCTCGCGGCGGACGTGATCGGCGACTGGTCGACGTACTTCTTGATGTTGTTGGCGGCGTACGGCGAGCCCCACGTCAGGCGGCGGCCGGGTCCGCCGTCGCCGAGGACGTACTGGTCGACGAGGTTGTTGACGGCGGCGCCGGAGACGGCGGCTTTGAAAATCGGATAGTGTCCGATCATCCACGTGGTCATGTAACCGCCGTACGACCAGCCGCCGACGCCGACGCGGCTGTCATCGATGAATCCGCGCTTCTTCAGCGTCTCGATGCCGGCCATGACGTCGCGGCCGGGGCCGGCACCGGAATCGTCGAGGATCGCGCGCGTGAACGCGTTCTCGGCATTGTCGCTGCCGCGATAGTTCGGCTGGAGCACGACCCAGCCTTGCGCGGCGAACGATTGCGGGTACGGTGAGAAGCCGGTCGTCGACGCCGACCGCGGCCCGCCGTGGATGAAGACGACGAGCGGATACTTCTTCGTGGAATCAAACGCCGGCGGATAGGTGACGATCCCGTTCATGTCGAATCCGTCGTTCCGCCACGTGATCACCTCGGACTTTCCGAGCTGACGATCGGCGACCCAGTCGTTGAGGTGCGTGAGCTGGCGCGGTTTCGCGTCGATCGATGAGAGAACGTAGATCTCGCGCGGATGCGACGGCGTCGACGCGGTGAATGCGATTGCGCCCATGCGCGAAACGGTGGCGTCCGGCCAGAAGCCGTGCGACGGATCGATGTCGCCGAGGTCGAGCTTGCGCGTGCGGCCGTCGAGGGTGACGACGTAGTACGCCGTCGTCGTGCCATCGTGCGCCCCGGTGAGAAACGACTTGCCGTCCGGCAGCCAGATGGCGCGGAACACGTTGCGATCGAGCGACGCCGTGGCACTCGTGCCGTTGCCGCCGCTCGCCGTGGTGATCCAGATCCCGTTCGCGCTCCCTCGCTTGCCGTCGCGCGGAAACCAGAACGCGATCCGCGACCCGTCGGGAGAGAACACCGCCTGCGACTCGTCGAGATCGCTCGTGGTCAGGCGGCGCGTCTCGCCGGAGGCGATGTCCACCAGCGCGACGCGCGCGACGTTCGGCGTTCCCGCGTGCGGTGTTTCCCTGCGCGTGATGGCGATCGATTTGCCGTCCGGCGACCACGACAGCGGCGACGGCGCCGGTCCCGGCGGATGAGCGATCGGCAGACTCCACTTGCCCGATGTCAGGCGCCGCGCGGCGCCGCCGCTCGATGGAATCAGCCACACATGCGACGGCATCGGCTCCTCGCGCGTCAGGTAGTCGTCATCGTCGACTTCGAACGAGAGCGGCTTCTCGTCGCTCTTCGGCGGTTCGTCCGACGTGACGAACGCGATCTGCGAGCCGTCCGGGCTCCATGCGAACTGCTGCACTCCTCGCGCGGCGTCGGAGAGGCGTCGGGCCTCGCCGCCGGTCACCGGGAGAACCCAGATCTGGCGTCTTGCGTCCTTCTCCGCGGTCGCGTTCGCCAGAAACGCAATCCTTGTTCCGTCCGGCGACCACCGTGGCGATGCGATTCCGCGCCGCTCGAACGTCAGCGGACGCTGCGTGCCGCTCGCGACATCGATGGTCACAATCTCGGCGTCGTAGCGGTTGTCCTTCTCGTTCGCGCGGCTGACGACCGCGACGATCGTCTCGCCGTCGGGCGAGATCTGCGGATCGCTCGCGGTGACGATGCGCAGCCGGTCGGCGGGTTGCCACCGGTCGGCGTATGCAATGGAGGAGAGGAGCAGGACCGCCAAGGCAAGTCGCTTCATGGGCGCAAACGGTAGCACGAGGCCCTCGCCCGAGCTCAGATCACTGAGCGCGTGGCCGAAGTGGCTGCGCCGGCGGAAAGTCGCAATGCATTCGGGGCGGGACCACGCTGAGGGCTGAAAGGCGACATGCTGCCTGGCTTCGAATATTCATGGCTCACGTCATCCTGAGCGCAGCGAAGGATCTCGTGTTGCGCAGTTTGAGATCCTTCGCCGTCTGCCGGCTCAGGATGACGTGGTTCGCGAATCGTTCCGGCATGACGAGGCAACTCGCTCGAATTCACGACTCGCTGGTTCGCGACTCGTGCGTCTTCTGTTCCCCGCACAAACGGTAAATCCGATCGAGCTCCTCGGCTTCGCGGTCTGGCAGGCCGGCACCTCGTGTCGCCTGGCGGCTGTAGGGACAAAGGCGGCCGTTGCGGAACCAGCAGAAGCCGCAGTCGCGCTTTTGAGGCGCTGGGAATTTCTTCATTCCGTCGTCTCGAATCGCCGACGGGTCGAAGTCGAGGTGCGAGGCTCCCCACGCCTCGAGCCACTGTGGATGCTTCAAGGATGACATGTGGAGACTCATCAGCGTCGAGGCACAGCCGTGGGCGATGCTCCGGGCCTGCTTCTCGCGGCGGAAGCCGAGCATGGGATGAAATCCGAACGTGCCGCAGAGCCAGTTCGGCTTGACGGCGAGCACGTGCAGGTCGAGCGGCGTCCACGATCCTTGGCCGTGAAAGGCGTCGTGGATGTTCCGGAGTCGCCGCTGGGCGCTTGCGTACTCGTCGATCTTGCGGTTGTACTTGAACGTGCTCGCGCGCTTCATCAGCTCGAGGCAATCGTTCGCTGCCTCTTTCACTTTCCGGCCTCCTTTGGCCATGATCTCGTGATCGACCTCGAGCGATGCGGTGAAGAGGAGATGGGGCGCGCTCGGCGGACGCTTCTCGATCTTCCCGTGATTCGCGGCCTCGTCGAGAAACCGAGCGACAGCGTCGAGGGGCAGATTGTCGATCGTCCCGCCGTCGATGTACTGATCGTCGACGTCCGTCTCGCGGAAGATCTCCCACGATTGCCGCGGCCTGAAGACAGCAGGGAACGCGCTGCTCGCCAGCAGACCGTTCTCCACTGAGACGCCGCGCTGGAGGTACGGCGCGCCGAGGATCTCCAGACTTCCGGCGGAAAGATTCGTCGCCGTTGCCAGGAAGAAGATCGGGTTCGGCGGCTGGAGAAAGTCGTCGAAGAGTGCCTGAGGCCCGTGGGGCAGATGCTTCAGGACGTGCTCGGTGATCAGCAACGACAGCGGCTCGGCGCCGAGGATCTCCTGCGACAGGCCGCCGCGCTCGAGCATCTCTTCGAGGTCGCCGGTCAGCTCCCGAATCACCACCGAGGTCTGTTGCAGGCGAAGAGCCTTCACGACCTCGAAGAGCTCGAACGGGGAGAAGTAGAACAGCCGTTCGAGCCCGGCCGCCACCCGCCGGGCGCGATGGTTGTAGATTTTCGCTCCATCCTGATCGAACCGGCGCAGAACGCGATCGAGATCGCGCGCGGAGAATTCCGTTTCCGCGGCACGCAGCGTGAAGCGTCGGACGAAGTCGGCGAGGCGATCGGTGAGGACCAGGCGGTCGATGGCAAGGAATGTGGCGCTGAGGTCGTAGATCCGCCGTCGACGCGCCGGCCCTTCCTCCTTGAAGACCGCGGCGATCATTGCCGCGATGATGGCTCCCACGGACGACCCGGCCACGAGATGGGGCTGGATTCCCGCCTCGTTGAGCGCGTTCGTGACTCCCATGTGAAAGACGCCGCGGAAGACTCCTCCACCGAAAAGAAGACTGACAACGGGCTGAGCGGGTGCGGGCGGCCATTGCGCTTGTGGCCATTCGTACGTCTCGTACGGTTTTCGCGCCTTGGGAAGCTCGCGGTCCGCCACGTCGTCGGGTTCGCCCTGCCGCGGCCAGGCGGGCCATGACGCTCGCTCCGGAAGAAAGCGGAGCCGCTGCAGCGTCGCCGGATCGGGCGGCTCTTCCGACTGCTTCTCATCCTCTGCCGACCAGCCATCGGGGATCTTGCGATACAGGCGGCAGTGGCGGCAGATCTCGGCCAGGCCGGGTCCGAGAGCTTCGTCGCTGCCGGGCAGCAGGGCGTTCCCGTTGAGATGACGCCGAACGACGCCGAGGCATTGCGGCGTTCCCGCTGCCGTGAGATTCCGGAAGTCATCGACATGGATCGTCAAAGCACGGCCGTCAATCTCCAACACCACCCAGCCCGGCGCTCGAGCGGGCTTCGGCTGAGCGGAGAGGAGATTGACCGGAAAGCTGGCGGAGCTCCGAATGGCAACGGCGTCGTCGACGGGGATGTCTCCATCCACGGTGAGAGCGCCCAACCAGGTTGACACATCCGCGGCTGTCTGCTCGGCGATCGTCTTCGGAAGCATCGCTTCGATTGACGCCCGGCATCCGTCCGCGACGGTCTCCCGCAGCATCGTCCGGTATCGTCCGGCTTTGGTTCCCGTCAGCAGCCGGCGGTTGATCCGCGATGGCTGTCCGAGCTCGATCGGAAAGACCCCGGCGTGTACGAACGTGCGTTTCTCGTCCGGTGACTCGACCCGGTAAAACGCCCGGTCGCTGGGGAGGGCCTTCGTGTACAGACGGGTCAGGCGCCGCTCCATCGTGGCATCGCGGAATTGCTTCAACTCCAGCGCGCGAAGACCGACTTCGACGAGAGTCTCCGGCGTCGACCCCGTCGGCAGCGCCGACTCATCGACCGGCAAATCCGAAACCGGGTAGATGTCGACACTCTTCACATCATCGAACGCGAGAGGTGCGGCGTCATAGCGAGCGCGCAGGGACGCGATCAACGGTTGCATTGGCTCGTTGGATACGTTCAGGCCGTCCACGAGCCAACGCCGGTCCAGCTCACCGTCCGATCGTTTCAGGAGATGCTTGAACCACTGCCGGAAGGATGCGGAGGGCTCGTTTTCGAGACTCTGCGCCGGAAAGAACGGGGCCACCGCATTTGCGGCGAGAAGGGCGTCGACGAGAGCGTGCTCTTCGCTGATGCACTCGAGATGTCCCGTGGCCACGTCGGCAGCCACGATTCCGACGTGAATCTGCGCCACCGGGTCGAGCGCGTACTTGCTGATCTTCGTCCTCGGGTCCTGCGGCGCCGGATCTTCGGAACGGTGACACTTTCCAAGGGCTGCGTCGATGATGGCATCGAGGCGTGGCTTGCCGTAGTAGTCGGGATCGAAGTAGCGGATCAGGTCCGCCCGGAGGGCATCCGAGCTGAACAGCCCATCGCCGATTTCGTAGTACTTCAGGACGCGCCCCTTCAGCACCTTGCTGTACCTGACGATGCCCAATCCGATGAGCGCGACGACGAACGGCAGAACCTTGTCATAGATGTGCTTGGAATAGAAATCCATGACGACGACGGCGATCGCGAAGATCGCCAGTGCCGTCTCGAATGTGGTGACGCACTCGATGAGGATCGACCCGCCGAGCAGGACCAGAGGGATCCCGATCGAGGCTCGATGGTGAATGATGAAGTTCGCAACGACGGCAAGTGCGGTCACGATGACCCTGGCGCCGCCGGAGGCGACCGCTTTCAGGGCTCCTGTCATTCCCTCGATCGTCGGCGCCGGGATGGCGATCCCGTTGCGAAATGGCTGGAGTGTTTTTTCGAGCGCGTCGAGATTGCCGTTCGAGAATTCCGGCACGGCGATGCTTTGAACGGCCTTCACCGTGCGTTCGGGAGGCGAGATCAGGCGAACGGGGACCAGGAGCGCGCCGGTGAACAGGAGAACGGCGAGCGTGAGGCGGCCCGCGAGGTGGAGGAGATACCAGATCGTCCGGCTTTGAATGATCGCCGCGGCATTGGCCGTCTCCTCGCCGAGAATCCATTTCACGAGAGTCTCGAGACGATGCCAGTGCTGCGCCCCCGCGAATTTCAGGAGTCCCGAACCGAATAGACGGCGCAGGTTTCGGTCGGCGCCGACGATCGCGGCGTTGAGCAACCGGCCGAAAACCTCGCTGAACGCCAGAACGTGGCGAACCAGGATCAACCAGAGGCCGGCGGCGTTCCAGAAGATCGTGTCGCGAGGCGGAATCGGCCGCGGCAGCTCCGGCGCCTGGACGAATCCGAGGATGCGGCGAGTGATGCGCGTGAAGGCGGAGATCGGGATGCGGACGGAGAGGAGGTCGTTGAACAGACTGACCAGTCCGGCTTTGCTGCGAACGGCATCGGCACGGCTTCGACGCTCCTCGTCGAAATGGATCGGCAGCTCGACCGGCTTCAGAGGCGTCTTCGCGTTGATCTCGAACGTGTCGGGGAGCACGGAATTGAGAAGCAGGGCCGGGAACTCGAGATACGCGTCGAGGAACTCGCGAAGGCGCCGCGCTTTCATGGCCGCTCTTCCGGGTTCCGATTGATCTCCGCCGGCTTGCAGGATCTCCGCGAGTGCGGCCGCGTTGATGGCACCGGCAGAGATGCCGACCACGTGGTCGGGCGCCTTCCCTTGCGTGACCAGGAGGGCGTGAGCCACGCCGAGCTGCATGATCGTATCGAAGCCACCGCCGCCAAATGCAAGCGCACGCATCCGCCGGTTCGGTACGGTCTGTCCGGGTTCGCTAGCCATTCCTTGTGAGTGGACCTGCCTTAGGGAAGCTCTGAACAAGTCGTTGTTCACGTCATCCTGAGCCGCGAAGACGGCGAAGGATCTCGAAATGGCAGGCGTTTTCGGATCCTGAGATCCTTCGTCGCGCTTCGCCAACTCAGGATGACGACTTGTTCAGAGTCTCCCTAGGAGTGGCGGGATGGAAAAAAGTCCTACCCGCGGTACCGCGCGGGTAGGGATTTGCAGCTCATCCGTCACTCCGTCAGTACGGACGGAGGTTGCCCAGCATGTTCAAGGTGTCTTTCGCTACAGGTCTGCTCGTCGTGTTTGCCGCGCTCGCCCTGGTGGCACAGAATCCCGCGCGGCAGGTGGCGCCGGCGAATAACGCCACCGTGGCGCCGGTGTTTTGCGTCGGCGGCTCCTCGACGTCGCCGCTCTGCGGGGCGATCCCGCACGATGTCGTGGAAGGGCAGGGGTACGGGAGCATTCTTGCGCCCGGAACGCAGCAGGACTTCGACAACTTCTCCTGGCAGTCGTTCGTGGCTCTGAACTGGCCGTCGGATTCGAGCGGACGGCAGATTCCGAAGCTCTCCATCGGCATCGACCCCGCGCGGCCGCGAGTGTGGGACTACTACAAGCTCGCCGAAGAAGTCTTCCTGGCCAATGGCGCGCAGCCCGATCCCAACTATCCGAGCAAGACGCTGCCGCCGATCCCGAAGGTCTGTCAGGCCACGCCGCTGCAGCCCGGCGAAACGGTCGTGCACGGGCTGGCAAAGATCGACGACGTGCTGAACATCCCCGACTTCTTCGAAGAGGCCATGGTCGACCTGCCGCTCATCGATCGCTACGGGAACTTCGTCGTCTATCGCGTCTCGATGAACCGCACCGAATTCAACGACATCGACTCGAACGGCTGGTACAACTCCGCGAATCAGGTCGGCAAGACGATCCGGTTCACGCCCGGCGAGAAGAACGGTGCGTCCGAGGGGGCGATCGAGGTGAAGTCGGCGTGGCGCGTCCTGCAGCCGGGAAAGGACAACCTCTCGCGCTATTTCGTCCGTCCGATGCGCGTCTACGTTCCGGCGAAGCACAGCGCCACCGGTCAGGATTTCTGCACGCCGACGCTGCAGATGGGATTGATCGCCATGCACATCGTGCACAAGGGGCAGGCGCAGCGCGAATGGGTGTGGTCGACATTCGAGCACGTCGACAACGCGCCGCTGACGACGACGCCACTGCCCGCCACCGCGACGGCGCCGTCCGGCCCGTGCGACGTTCCGACGAACGCTCCACCGATGTCCCTCTTCACACCGGGCTGCGTCGACAACTCGGGCAAGGCTTGCATCGCCAATGAGGCGCCCGTGAAACCGGATCAGGGCAACTGGCTCTGGCAGACATCACAACCGTACGCGAAGAAGTATCTGATGCAGGGAAAGTACGGGACGCAGGTGGTCCGCTGTTCGTCGATCTGGGATGGAAACAAAAGCGGGCGCGGAACGGCGTGGCTCAATTCGCAATGGCAGGCCAAGCTGGCCGGCACGCCGTTCGCGAACTACATGCTCATCGGAAGCCAGTGGCAGGCGCAGCTCACGCTCGCAGCTGGCCAGCGGCATGCCGACTTCGACACGACTCCGCCCGCTCCGCCGTTCATTCAGAACACTGCTGCGGAGACCTACCTGCAGAACGCCAGCTCGTTCGGTATGTCGGCGTGCATGCAGTGCCACAGCGGCGCGCAGGGAGCGGCGTGCGAAGACTCGGACATGAGCTTCATGCTCGACAGGGCGCAGCCACCGATCAACTGCAAGAAGGTATCGGGGCATCCGCTGAAAAAAACGTTCCGTTCCACGATGGCGAATTGAGTCGCTCACGGGCAATCAATCGAGAGTGAGGATGCATGTCAAGACGGATCTCCTTCCTGATCGCGTTTCTTCTGTCCGCCCCATTTCTCGTGGCCCAGGTCGTCCCCGGTTGCCGCTTCGATCCCATCGACGTCACGAAGTACGGGTATCAACCGTTTCAGAATCCGCCTGAGGTGCGCGCTGCCGATCACGTTCTGCAGACGACGCTGGCAGTGATGTACACCGATCCTGCGAGAGTCTCCGTCGGCGGATGTCCGGTGAAATTGCGCAGCTACAACGGACAGCTCGTCGGGCCGACGCTGCGCATCCGTCCCGGCGACATCATGGACATCCTGCTCGACAACCGGCTGCCGGTGGAGAGTCCCGATGAAGTGGCCTCGCAGATCCGCCAGGAAGCGGAGAACGCATTCATCGAGACGCGGCCGCATTCGTTCAACACCACGAATCTCCACACGCACGGACTGCACGTCTCTCCCGCGGCGAATAGCGACAACGTGCTGCTGGCGATCGCGCCGCAGACGAAGTTCCCGTACGAGATCCGCGTCCCGGCCAATCATCCTCCCGGCACGTTCTGGTACCACGCCCACGCGCACGGCTCGACGGCGGTGCAGGTCGGCAGCGGCATGGCCGGCGCGCTGATCATCGGCGATGACGAGGCGAAAATCCCCGCCGCGCTCCGTGAGGCGAACAAGCACGAAAAAGTGATGGTGATCCAGACGACGCTCTACGACGCCCAGGGCGAGGTCAAGGACATCACCGCGTTCTTCCCCGGCGGCGCGAACGATCCTAATTGCGCGGCGCAGAAGCCGAGCTGCACGTGGGGCGGCTCGAACCGGCGCGTGACGATCAACGGACAGATCGTCCCGATCATCACCATGCGTCCCGGCGAAGTGCAGCGCTGGCGGATGATCGACTCCGGCTTCCGCGAGTCGTTCAACCTGGCGCTCGAGGGCCACGTCCTCCACGAGATCGCCCTCGACGGCCTGTACCTCGGCCGCATCGACGACTGGGACGGCACGAATGTCAACCGCACCGTCGAGCTGCAGCCCGGTTATCGCAGCGACGTCCTCGTCAAAGCGAGCATGAAGCCGGGCGACTACAAGCTCATCGATGCGCCGGTCTCCGGCGTGCGCGTTCCCGCCGAACCGTGCCCGGCCCAGGATGCCGCTCAGCAGACGACAAGCGTCACGCGCGCGGTGCCGAGAACGCTCGCCGCAACGACGGCCCCGCCGGTCACAATCGCCGGCGCGCTGCGCACATCGCTCCTCGGCGTTGAAGAGACGCAGAACGTGATCGCCATCGTCCGCGTGGCCGGAGATCCGCTCGACATGAAGCTGCCGACCAGCGCGGAGATGGCGGCGCTCGCGCCGTTCCCCGGCGTCAATCTCGAGGCCCAGGCCGACGGAGTCCAGCAGGCGACGTTCAAGATCGGCAGCGGCGACGACCCCAACGAACCGCGGAACTCATTTCAAATCAACTTCCGGGCATTCAATCCGACGCACGTACGCAACGTCCGGCTCAATCACACCGACGTCTGGACGCTGACGACCGTCGGCGATCCGCCGTGCGTGCCGCGACGGCCGGCGGAGTCGAAGACGAATCCGTCGATCCCGCCGCTGCCGCACGTCTTTCACATCCACGTGAATCCGTTCCAGACGACGCGCCTCGATCCGTCGGGAAAACCGGAAGTGGTCTGGAAGGACACGCTGCTCGTTCCCCCCGCGGCGCAGCTCCGCCTGTACACGCAGTATCTCGATTACATCGGGCAGTTCGTCATGCACTGCCACATCCTCGACCACGAGGACCTCGGCATGATGGAGATCGTGGAAGTGGTCCCGGATGCGCCGGCATCGGCGATGCCGGCGCATGGAGGACATTGAACACGTCATCCCGAGCGAAGCGAAGGATCTCAGGTTGCGTGTCCTGAGATCCTTCGCCGTCTCCGCGGCTCAGGATGACGTCACTCGCGGCGCATGGCGTCGCGCGGTGTCTTTCGCTGAGGTGGAGCCTGGAGGGTTCCCGGCTTAACCTCGGGCGAAGCAGCGAGGATTCCCCATACGAAATCGCATTGCAGTGTCTGCAGACGCGGCGGCTGCGAGCTGCCGTGGAACCAGTCTGGGATGGGAATGCCGTTGACGCTCTGCAGGTAGCCCTGCTCATTCACTTCGTTGACGAAGACACCGAGAGGTGCGTTGCCCGAGGCGTTCACGCCTGAGCGCGCATGGCAGGTCATGCATGACGACGTGAGAATGAACCCCGCCTCGGTGATCGAATTCGCCAGGAGCGTGCGGCGGCCGGTCGAATCGGTGAACTCCGTCTGCGATCCTTTCAGACGGTAGCTGCGCCACGCCGGATCGCGCGGCGTCGGCGCCTGCGCGCCGGGAAGAGGCGCCGGTCCGCTGCCGATGCCCAACGCGTTGAACACGGCGTCGAGCGACGGTGAGATCGGTCCGCTCGCGTACGACTTGCCGAGGTCGAAGACCCACGCGGGACTCGCAAGGTTGTCGCAGGACGTGTGCGCGGCCGTGTAGTTCCTGGCCTGGCCGGGACACGTCTGATCGGAGGAGGAGAAGCCGAACGAGTCGTTGCAGCCGATGTAGTCGCAGCGGCCGCGATTGTTGACGTGCTCGAACGTCGTCCAGACCCAGTTCGGAATGTCCTTCGAGGAGACGTGAATGCTCAGGAGCCAGCATTCCGCGCGTTCGGTTTTGTTCGGATTGTTCGGATCACTGGCCGTGTCGATGATCATCTTGATGAACGGATGATCGGGATCTTCGGTGATGCCGTAGAAACTCTTCGCGTATTTCGCGATCACCCAGTCGGACTTGATCATCACCGCATCGGACGGGAAGTCGACGGTCGAAAGTGCTCCCGGCTGATTGACGAGGTAGTACGGCGCGCCGCTGTTCGCATCGCGAGTCCCGAGGTTGGCGTTGTTGCGTGCGAAGACGTCGGCCAGGCCGTCCGTGCTGTAAAGACGATTGCGTCGCACAAACGCCAGCATCGGACGGTTGCGGAACACGATTTCGGTCATCGACTGGCGGATGACCCGATCGGGATCGGTCTCACCCGCGCGTTTGAGCAGCGCGGGGAGCTCGGATGCCGGGACCATTCCGGGGATATGAGGCTTCGACGGCGGAACGCCGAGGCGGAACCTTGGGCCGGCGGCGGTGAGCGCACCGGGAAACAGCGGACAGTGCGCTGGATTTTGCGTGAGGCTCGTCAGATCACAACAGGCGTCCGACGGCTGGCCCGCGCACGGCGCGTACGGACTGGCCGGCCACGTCTGATCGTCCGAGGCCCAGTTCTTCCAGAACTCCTGACCGATTGCTTCGGCGTAGAGCTTCCAGGAGAACGCGTCGGGGCACGTCATGCCCGGATTCGTGACCGGCGCGTCGAACACGATGCGCCGGTTCTCGACATGCATGTTGCATTCGAGGCGGTCCTTCGGTGCGGCGAGAAAGTATTCAAAGTACCGGATGCGGTCGTACGTCTGGTTTGTCGTGCCGGCGGTGGCGCATTTCGCAGTGGGAGGGACGCAGCCGGCGGGAGGCGGAGTGGGGGAGACCTGACCCAACAAGGGCACCGTGAGCAGGGCAAGCACAAGCAGAGTCGATTCTCTGAACACAGGGGCGCTCCTTTCGTCTTTCCGTGGACCTCGGGATTGCGTGACAGTATCCAGAAATCAGGCAGAATACAAGTATTGAAGTCCGGCTAACGGTCAGGAGGAAAAATGAAGAGAGTCGTCCTGTGGATCGCGTTTCTCATCGCACCGGCGCTCGCTGCACAACCGCTCAAGGTGGTCAAGGTCGGTGCGCCGAAGATCAACTGCCTGTTCAACGTCACCTGCAAGGTCACGGTGACGGATCTCAGCGCGCCGATCTGGTCGAGCGGATTTCTGCAGTCTCGTCATTACCGCGGATCGTCGGGTGCTCCCGCGGCGACTCGCTATGCGTACGAGTACCGAATCGATCTTCGCAATGTCGTCGGTATCACGGTCATCCCTTACATCACGTCGCTCACCGTCAACATCGGGCCGACGATGAAGTTCGATTTCGACGGCGACGGTTCTCTCGACGATGTTTTCGTGGTGACGACAGGCGGACTCGGGAATGTCGGCCTGCTCTCTGCCGTACGGTCGGGGAACAACATCACGTTCACGTTCAAGACACCGGTTGCCGGCGGCAGCTCGCCGGGCCATGGTGACAGCAGCTTTTTCTTCGGCGTCGTCTCCAAGTATGCGAAGCACAACGTCACGGCCTCGGCGCCCAACAACCTCGGCGCGGCACTTTCGCTGAACGCCTGGGCACCCAATCACCCGTGACCAGTTTTGCGACGAACCTCGCTCCAGCCACGATCATGCGGCTGGTCCGTGGCACTCACGACTGATCAGGTCAACGCCGTCAACGCCGGGCTGATGATCGGCGCCTGCGTTCTCGCGTTCATCGCGCCGTTCATCGGTTCCTCTTCGCGTACGCGGTGCTCGGGCCACTTGACGACCTGACCGAGATCTCCTGGCTGCACGACCGGCGGTACTTCGCGGAGCGCGCGGCCGCACGCAGGTGATGGCTCGAGCTCGTGGCCGCTGCGATGGCCGCACTGACGTTCGGCTACGTATCGACAGAGTTGCTGCAGCATCCGGTCCCGCCGAAATGCGAGATCGGGATGGTCTCTCTCGTGTTCGCGGCGCGCTGAAGAGCCACTCGTCCTGGATCTCGCTGGTTGTCTTCAGCGGGTGCGCAATCAGCTTTTTCGTCTTTTCGATCCCGCCAGTGTTGCGAAGGTTCGCTTCTTTGCGCGGGGCGTATTCGTTTTTCGAGAATCTCAACGTGCAGCTGCTCGCGCTGGCGGGGCGGTCCGACGATCTCTTACGTCTCACGATCCGGTGTTGCTGCGATCGCGATCATCGTCCTTGGCTCGCCGCGCTCATCGTCTACCGCAGCGACTACGCCATCGGCTTTGCCGTTCTGCACATGATGAGCACGCTCCACGTCCTGCTCGAGCTTCCCCTGAACCATCGCACGGCGGTGGGTATTGTCTTGGAGTTGTGGCGTTCACCGCTCCAATCTTGACGGGCTCGCCGCGCTTTCATCAGCGCAGCAGATCGGGATTCGCTCTGACGATCGCGACATTCAACGCCGTGGCGAACGTGACCCAGGCCAGATAAGGGAGAAGCAGAACGCCCGCGAGCGGGCGAAGGCGCACAAACCAGATGACGAGCGCGACGAGCAGCAGCCAGAGAAGCGCGATGTCGGCTGTTGACGCTATGCCGAGGCGCCAGCGGAAAAAGAGCCAGCTCCAGAGGGCGTTGACGATGAGCTGCGCGCCGAACAGGATCAGCGCGCCACGCGCGCCCGCCGAGCCGTGCGTGCGCCACACGAGAAACGCGGCCACCCCCATCAGGATATAAAGCGCGGTCCAGACGGGACCGAACACGGACGCCGGCGGAGCCCATGACGGCTTCGCCAGTTGCGCGAAAAACTCCGGCGCCCTCGTCGTGGCGAACGCGCCGGCCGCTCCGGCCACGAGCGGTGCGCCGATCAGAACGATCGCTGCAATGGCGGTTCTCATGAGAGGCATACTATGCAACCATTGACCACATCAAGGAGACTTCCATGCGCATCGCCACTGCGTGCCTGGCAGCGTCGCTGTTCGCCCTTCCGGTCGTAGCCCAACACGAACATCACCACGATGAGGGTGTCGACCTCGGCAATGTCGGCAAGGTGAACTTCGTCACCTCGTGCAATGAAGCCGCGCAGCGAGACATCGTCCGCGCGGTCGCGCTGCTTCACTCGTTCTGGTACTTCGAAGCCGAGAAGTCGTTTCGTGAGGCCGCGAACGCGGATCCGGCATGCGGCATGGCGTGGTGGGGCGTGGCCATGGCGAACTACCACCCGGTCTGGCAGCCGCCGACGCCGAAGGAGCTGAAGAGCGGCGCCGAGGCGGCGCTGAAGGCGAAAGAGATCGGCGCGAAGAGCGAGCGTGAGCGCGCGTACATCGATGCCATCAACGCGTTCTACGCGGACTCTGCGAACACGCCGCACGCGACCCGCGCGGCCGCGTACGAGTCGGCGATGCAGAAGGTTGCCGCGACGAACCCGAACGACGACGAGGCCTCGATCTTCTACGCGCTGGCGATTCTCGGCACCGCCTCGCCCAACGACAAGACGTACGCGAAACAGAAAGCGGCGGCCGAGATCCTGAATGGAGTTCTGCCGAACGAGAAGGAGCACCCGGGCGTCGCGCACTACATCATCCACAGCTTCGATTACCCCGAACTGGCCCCGCTGGCGCTGCCGGCCGCGCGCGTGTACGCGAAGCTTGCGCCCGCCTCGCCCCACGCGCTGCACATGCCCTCGCACATCTTCACCCGCCTGGGCCTGTGGGACGAGTCGATCGCGTCGAATCTCGCGTCGCGAAAGGCGGCGCACGACTACGTGATCAAACACGATCCGGCGATGTCGTCGTTCGATGAGCTGCACGCGGTCGATTACCTCGTCTATGCGTATCTGCAGCTGGGCCGCGATGCGGACGCGAAGAAGTACGTCGATTCCGCTGCCGCGGTGAAGAAGCTGGACAATCCGAACTTCGCGGCCGCGTACGCCATCTCCGCCGTGCCGGCGCGTTATGCGCTGGAGCGCCGGCAGTGGAAGGAGGCCGCCGCGTTGACCGTACCGAAGAACATCTCGTTCGACGAATTCGCGTACTCGGAGGCGAATGTGCACTTCGCACGGGCCATTGGCGGAGCGAGGAGCGGCGACCTGGCGGTCGCGCGCGACGCCCTCGAGCATCTCCAGGCGTTGCATCAGAAACTCGTCGATCAGAAGAGCGCGTACTGGGCCGATCAGGTCGAGATCCAGCGGCTCGGAGCGGCGGCGTGGATCGCGCACGCGGAGCAGAAGGACGACGACGCCCTGCGGCTCGCGCGAGGCGCTGCCGATCTCGAAGCGCGGACGGAAAAACATCCCGTCACGCCGGGAGCGATCATTCCGGCGCGGGAGCTTCTCGCGGACATGCTGCTCGAAACCGGACACCCGTCAGACGCGCTGACGGAGATCGACGCGGCGATCTCCGTCGCCCCCAACCGGCGGAACGCGCTCATCCTCCGGAAACGGGCCCAGACAGAAATGGCGGAGCTGAAGAAGTAGGCGGATCGGGCCGGATCGGGCGCGGGAAGATCGTCACCTACTGACGACGGATGCCTTCGACCGCGAGGGTGATCACTTCGACTGGATCACCGGTATCCGGATCCAGTTCGATCGATAGCCTGCTCGGCCAGGCGTTCTGAATGTTCCAGCGAGCGATCTCTTTGTTTTGTTTGTCGTACAGGACGATCGTACCCGGATGCCGTGCAGCCTGGACGTTTCCGTCTTCGACGAGTTTTCGCCACGCGGCCAATGAAGCATCGGCATTGACGAGGCGCTTCAGCGTGATGTCGCCGAAGTGCAGGGCACCGGGGATCTTCTGCGTGCCGCCGTTCGCTCCTCCGCTCTGGTAATCCGTCACTTCGGTTTCCGACTTGAGCCCCCCAACCGAATGGAAGAATGCTTCGCCTGTCGAGCCAAAACTCACGCCGGTGATCTTCAGGCCAAACAGAAATGTGGTGAGCGCGTCTTTCCTCGTCGTCTGCGCCAGCAACGTGGCCGGTGAAAGCAAAAGGGCAGCGATCGACCAGCGGATCAGCGTTCGCGACATACAGCTCTCCTTTGAGGTTCGGAGAACTGTACCACCACGCTCATCGCCAGAGCAGCGCGCCGGCAATCGCCAGCCAGATGATTCCCTTGATCAGAAACGCGATGAATGCCGCGGCCCCGATCCTTTCCAGATTCCGACGAGCCGGCGAGGCACCGCGCGCGAACGGAACGAGCATCGGGACCTTCCGCCGGTACTCCTCGTATGCCGCGCCATGCTCGTGAACGAGATCGCGCTCTTCGAACTGGATGGCCAGCAGGATGTAGCACGTGGTCGCAGCAGCGAACAGAAGATGCGCGTAGGTCATCGCCGGCGTCATCCAGAACGTGAAGAACCATCCGACATAGAGCGGGTGGCGCACGAAACGGTAGAGGACGGGCGTTCCGAACTGCAGCTTCGTGTACGGCTTGCCACGGAGGGCCAGCCACACCTGCCGGAGTCCGAAAAGGTCGAAGTGATTGATCAGGAACGTGGCGAAGAGGACGAGCAGGACGCCGAACCCGAAGAGAGCGCGCAGAACCGCGCGGCCCGCCGGATCCTGGACCGTCCACACGGCGCCGCCGAGGGGACGCCACTGCCAGAACACCAGGATGAGCGCGAGGCTGGAGAACAGGACGTACGTCGAGCGCTCGATCGCCGGCGGCACGATGCGCGTCCACCGCTCCTTGAACCATCTCCTGGCCATGACGCTGTGCTGAATCGCGAAGAGGCCGAGAAGCGCCGCGTTTATGGCGATGCCCTCGGCCAGCGGACCGCGCGCCGTTCCGTCCAGCGTCGTGGGCACGAGGAAGCCGCCGATGAAGCCGACCGCGTACAGGAACGTGGCGAAGAAGGCCGCGTAACAGATGAGGCCGTAGGCGAAGAATCCGACTCGCTTGATCATGATGCCCAAAGATCGGCCATCGCCGGTGCCGGCGGTATGGGTGCCGTGTCCCGGATCGCCTTACAATCACGGGATCGGGCAGGACAAATGTCCCAGGCACGCCAGCGAATTCGTTTCCTGAGCACGGATGATGGTGCGAAGCTCGCCTGGGCCGAGGCGGGATCGGGACCGCTTCTGGTCAAGGCTGCCAACTGGATGACCCATCTCGAGTTCGAGTGGGAGAGCCCGGTGTGGCAGCACTGGCTGCGCTTCTTCAGCGCGCATTTCCACTACGTGCGTTACGACGAGCGCGGCTGCGGGCTCACAGAATCTGAGGTCTCCGACCTTTCCCTCGACCGATGGACGAAGGATCTCGAAAGCGTCGTGGACGCCTCCCGCCCCGAGGGTCCCTTCGCCCTCCTCGGAATCTCCCAGGGAGCGGCGGCGTGCATCGCGTACGCGGTGCGGCATCCGGAACGCGTGTCGCACATGATTCTCTACGGCGGGTACGCGCGCGGAACGTTCTATCGCGACAACCCCGATGCCGCGCGCGAGTACCGGCTGGTCATCGAGGCCATCCGCGTCGGTTGGGGGAAGGAGAACCCGGCGTTTCGGCAGCTCTTCACGTCGCGCTTCATTCCCGAAGGGACGCCGGAGCAGATGGCCTGGTTCAACGAATTGTGCCGCCGGACGACGTCGGCGGACGTGGCGTCGCAACTGATGAAGATGCGGGCGAAGCTGAACGTGACGGATCTGCTGGAGCGGGTGCGCGTTCCGACGCTCGTCATTCATGGCCGTGAAGACAACGTCGTGCCGATCTCGGAAGGGCGGCTCCTGGCGTCGGCGATTCGCGACGCACAGTTCGTCGAGCTCAATTCGAAGAACCACGTCCTGCTCGAGGACGAACCGGCGTGGCCGCGATTCCAGGATGCGGTGCTCGAATTCTGCGGGCTTCGTCAGACCGAAAGAAGAGGTGATGATCCGTTTACGGCGCTTTCGCCGCGTGAGCGCGAGATCCTGGGATTGCTGACCGAGGGTCTCGCCAACGCGGAGATCGGAGAACGGCTCACGATCTCCGAAAAGACCGTCCGCAATCACATCTCGAGGATCTACGACAAGCTCGGCGTGTGGACGCGCCCGCAGGCGATGGTCTTCGCGCGCGATCGCGGGTTTCGCGTCTAGACTGACGGCGGCGCATGCGGCCGTGCCCCGGCCTCGAAGAGACGATGAAGTGGAACACGCCGTTCTTCGAATGCGCGGGGGACGCTGGCCTGATGGCCGCGTTCAAGGAGCACATGCGCTTCGGCTTCTGGAAGGCATTCTCGTGGGGCAGAAAGGCATCGAGCGGATCACGTCGATGAAGTCACCGCGACCAGGCCATCGAGTGGATGGCCGAGGGGAAGCCGCGCAACTGAAAGTACATGAAGAAGTCGTCGTCGCTACTGCGCCCGCAGCAGTTTGACCACATCTTCATGACCCGCTGCGGCCGCGGCTTCCACCGCCGTCATCTGCGTTTTCGGATTCGTGGCGCGGACCGGATAGCCCTTCGCGAGCGCCGCCCGAACGAGATCGGCGCGGCCGGCTGCCGCGGCGGAGACCAGTGGACGGCCGTCATAGAAATTCACACAGACGTCGAGAAGGTGCAGAAAGACGTCCGAATGACCTCCCTGCGCCGCCGCATCGAGTGCGCGATAGACGAGTTCGCACGACACGAGGCCGTGGTATCGCTTCAACAACGAATCGACGATCGTCAGATGTCCTCCCGCGGCGGCCGCCACGAGCGGCGCGCGTCCCGCCGGATCCTGCTGAAGGCGCCCGCCGTAGGCGTTGACGATCTCGTCGACGCGCCTCGAATCGCCTTCGGCCGCGGCGAGCATCAGATTCTCGAAATCGGATGCGACGGTTCGCGCGTTGTTCGCGCCTTTCTCCTCGAGCAGGGACTGCATTTCGCGATCGTCGGCCGCCCACGCAAGCTCCGCCGGCGTCGGCTGGCCCGGTTTTGCCGGCCGATTCGGATCGGCTCCGTGATCGAGCAGCAGCTTCGCGGTGCGCAAGCGATTGCGCCGATGGACTTGGCGATCGATCTCGTGCAGGCGCAGCACGGGATCCGCGGTGATCGCGGCGACCAGCGGTGTGTGCTGGTCGTCCGGCGTGTTCGGATCGGCTCCCGCGGACAGCAGCGCGGCGACGAGATCGAAATTGGCGTCGTGTGCCGCCTCCACGATCATTGCCTGGCGGAACGGTCCGTCATGACGATGCCGCGCCGCGCCTTTCGAGAGCCACGCGCGCGCCGCAGCGACATCCTCCTGCAAGACGGCTTCGCGCAACCCATCGCGCCGCTCCATATCGATCCACGCCTCGAGCGCGATGCCGAGGACGGGAAGCGCGAGGAGAGCAAAGACGGCGCGCGAGATCCGGAACGACACCGAAAGCGCCGCCAGCATCAGCAGAAGGCCGAGCACGGATACCGAGAAGTACATCGCCATCAGGAATGACGGTGCGATCACGCGTCCCGACAGCCGCTGAAGCAGAAGCGCGGCGGACGCGAAGCAGGTCGTCGCTCCGATCGCAAAGACGAGACTTCCGGCGCGCCGGCGCACCAGGACAACGATGATGAGAACGACGTCCGTCAACGCAGCGGCGGTCATCGTGAGAACGATCACCAGTCCCACCATGACGCCGAGCGGATTGATGTCCAGCCCGATCTGCATGTTCAGGAAATCATGGAGCGCCGGCTTCCGCCGGTGCCTGCTCCCCGGCTGAAGCCGGGGCTCCCTCGATACTGACGGCGATGTGCCGCCACTGTCCCTGCCGGAATCGCAGAACGCTCAGCACGCAGCGCGTCAGGTGGCCGAGGACGATCGCCGACCAGATGTCGGTGGGTTGAAGGCCGCGCGTCGACTGCAGAAATGCGCAGAGTCCGATCGGCACGATCATCTGCGAAATGATCGAGATGTAGAGCGGGCTGCGCGTGTCTCCCGTTCCCTGCAGTCCGCCCGTGTAGCTGAGCGCAACGGTGATGAAGAAGCCGGACACGCTCAGATATCGCAGGAGCTGGGCGCCGATCGACGTGACCAGCGGCTCCGTCATCCCGAAGATGCCCAGAAGTGCGTCCGGGATGATGAGAAACGCGGCGCCGACGACGGCGGCAACGCCGACCCCGATCCGCGCGGCCATGGCCACGCCTTTGATGGCGCGGTCGGGTTTCCCTGCACCGAGGTTCTGTCCGGCGATCGTGGCCGAGGCGCCCATCAGCCCGAACGACGTCCAGGTGATGAGCGAGAACAACTCCGTATAGCAGACCGCATACGCCGCCTGCGCCGCGGCGCTGTGCTGCAGCGATCCGATGAATCGCAGAAGCAGCACACCGGCGATGTTCATGGCAATTCCCTGCACGCCCGTCGGCAATCCGAACCGGAAGAGCGCGCGGATGATGCTGAAGTCGGGAGTCAGATCCATTCCTCGATGGAAATGAATCACTGAACCGGGAACGAAAAGCAGCCGGATGCCGTACGCGGCGACGATTGTGCTGCTGGCGATCGTCCCGAACGCCGCGCCGATCGTTCCGAACCGAGGAATGAGGATGACGTTGAACACGATCGTCAGCACGGTCATGAACGCGCCGAGGCGCAGGGGAGTGCGGGCGTCGCCGGCGGCGCGGAATGCGGCGCTCAGCATGAAGAACATCATCATCCCCACGACGCCGATGAACATCATCCGCAGGAACGGCAGCGCCTGCCGTTGAACCTCCGGAGCCGCGTTCACGAGGTTGAGAAGCGACGGCGCGGCGAGCGAGCCGAATGTGGCCATGAGGAACGACAGCCCGAGCGCCGTCAGCAGCGCCTGGTAGACGACGCGGTTCACTTTTTCGGGATCGTTCGCGCCGGCAAAGCGCGACACCAGCACACCCATGCCCGTGAACAGCGAGGTGATGAAGACGATGACGACCACGATGATCTGCCAGCTGACGCCGATCGCCGCGTTGCCGGTGTAGCCGACGTAGTGGCCGACCATCACATGGTCGATGATTCCCTGGATCCCGGCGATGACGTTCTGCAGCATCGTCGGCCAGGCCAGCCGCCACACAGCGCTGCCGATCGGGCCGTCGACAATGGTCCTATCGAACTGCTGCTTGTTCTTCTGCACGTCGGTCACGACACGGTACCAGCAATCATCCGCTCACGAGAGAGAGGATGTTACCGTCAGGATCCTTCAGCCACGCCACCCGTGTCTTACCGGATACGTGAATGTCACCTTTTCGAACCGTCTGCGGCAGGTCGTAGTGCTCGAACTCGACGCCTTTCGCATTCAGAGCGCTGACGATGTTCTCGAGCTCGTCGCCGACCGCCCACGTGACCGCCGTGGCCCGGTTCGTCCCCGCGAACGATGACACGTACACAAGAATCGCGGCGTTGCCACTGCGATAGCGGATGAAGTGCTGATCGGTGTGAACGGCATTCAGCCCGAGCGTGTCCTGGCAAAACTTCCGGGCGCGTTGAAGGTCCTTCACGGCGACCGTGGCCATTGCGTCGATCGCTGCCAGCATCGTGACCTCCTCAGGCCGTGAAGCCGGCGCCGACCATCCACGCGGTTCCGAAGCGATCGACGAGCATTCCGAAGCCCTCGGCGAAGAAGGTCTTCTCGAACGGCATCTGCACCGATCCGCCTTTGGAGAGCGCATCGAAGATCCGCCTGGCGTCGGCCACCGTCTTGTAGCCGAGGGAAACGCGGAAGCCTTTCTTTCCCTCGAACGGCTCGGGGGCCATCCAGTCCGAGGCGAGGAGATCGCCACCGTCGAGTTTCAGCCGGCCGTGGAGGATCTTGTCGACGCTGCCGGGAGGCACGTGAGTTTCGGCCGGTGTTCCTCTGGCTGCCATCAGTTCCAGTTTTCCGCCAAGAGTCTTCTCGTAGAACTTCATCGCCTCGGCGCAGTTTCCGTTGAAGAAGAGATAGGTGTTCACTTCGGGCATCGTGGTTTCTCCTTTCCGGACGGCCAATCTAAGCTCACTAGTCCTAAAAAGCAACTAACAAGATGCAAACAACAACTCGCTGGTGTAAGCTGAGCCCGTGAGGACGAAACGGAGCTACGAGGACGGGTGCGCCACGGCGCATGCGCTCGATCTCATCGGCGAGAGATGGGGACTGCTCGTGGTCCGCGAACTGATCCTCGGCCCCAAGCGATTCACGGATCTTCGGGCCGGGCTGCCGGGGATCAGTCCGAACGTGCTGACGGAACGGCTGGAGGAGCTCGAGCGTACGGCGATTGTTCGCCGCCGGAAGCTGCCGCCGCCCGCGGCGGCGTGGGTTTACGAGCTCACGGAGTGGGGCCTGGAGCTGGAAAACGTCATCAAGGCGCTCGGCCGCTGGGCGGCGCGATCGCCGTTCCTGCCGCAGGCGGGAATGAACGCCGACTCGGTGATTCTGTCGTTTCGTACGATGTTCGATCCGCGGTCCGCCGCCGGCTTCGACGCGACGATCGAGCTGAGGATCGCCGACGATCGCTTCCATGCGCGCGTGAGTCGCGGCCGCATCGAGTTGACTCGCGGCGGCGCGGACCATCCCGACACGACATTGGAAGGCGATACCGACACATTCCTCGCCGTCGCGTACGGCGGGCGGAGTCTCGCCGATGCGGTGCGCGCCGGCGATTTCAAAGTCGACGGAGACAAGGCTGCCGCCAGGCGATTCTTCACGTTGTTCCCGCTTCCGGAGCGGGCGCCTGCCGATGTTGTTACCGAAGCAGGACGACTCCGAGCGCGATGACGGCGGCGATCAGCGCGCCGCCGGCCAGCAGGAGTGCGGCGGTGAGCCGCGCTTCGATGTTGCTCCGCGGTTCTTCGGTGAAGAGCGACTGCTTCATGATCTCTTTCGCCGCGAGAACGTCCGCCATCGCCCGTACGAAGTGCTCCTGGCGAATCTGCCGCTCCGATTGCGCGGCTGCCGCTGCCGCGGCTTTGAGCACCGCGTTCTTGATGTCGCCGCCGCTGACGTCGAATGTTTCGGCAAGAGCATGAAAATCGACGTCGCGCGCCAGCGGCGTCTTGCTCGGGTGCACCTGGACGCTCCAGATGCGCTCGCGTTCCTCGGCTCCCGGCATCTCGAATCGCACGTGGGCGCGGATGCGGCGCTCGAAGGCCGGGTCGAAGTTCGCGGCGAGGTTCGTCGCGAAGATCACCACGCCGTTGAACGACTCGAGCTCGCGCAGAAGAACGTTCACGGTGATGTTCGCTTCGCGGTCCTGCGGCAGCCTCGAGCCGGCCGCTCTCCGGCTGGCGATGGCGTCGGCTTCGTCGAAGAAGAGCACGGCGTTGTGCTCGGTTGCGGAGCGAAACGCGGCGACGACGTTCTTCGGCGTCTCCCCCATCCACATCGACTCGACCTCGGCGTAGTCGACGACGAGGAGCTTCCGGCCGAGGGAATGGGCGATCGCTTCGGCGCAGATCGTCTTTCCTGTTCCCGGCGGCCCGGCGAAGTTGAACGCCAGGCCGAGGCCGGACGTGTGCCGTTCGCCGAGACCCCAGCGCGTGAAGATGAGGGAGTGATTGCGGACCTGCGCCAGCGCTTCGTCCAGAGCTCTGCGTGTGGCGGGCGGCAGGATGACGTCGGAAAACGTGCGCTGTGGCGTGACGACCTCGACGCCGCGCGCCGAGCTGCGTCCGGTAAAGAGTGCGAAGAGCGGGGATGCCATGGGTCTGACTCCATTTCACCACGTAAAGCGGCCAGTGACCCAGCGTTCCGAGCAACCGCGCTGTTCGACATCACGATCTCGCGGGCGCATCGGATGGCCCGAGCCGGTCCGTCGAACGTCGCAGCGAGGGCATCGCCGGCGTGGGCGAACCTCCGCCCATGAAACCAGTTGACCTGGCGCCGCGCCTCCTCGTCGAGAGCCGCTAGGGAACCTCTGAACAAGTCGTTGTTCACGTCATCCTGAGCCGCGAAGACGGCGAAGGATCTCGAAATGGCAGGCGTTTTCGGATCCTGAGATCCTTCGTCGCGCTTCGCGGACTCAGGATGACGACTTGTTTAGAGCTTCCCTAGGCGCGTGCGGTCGCCTTCCGTGCGGAGGGCGGTCGGGTTTACACCCCGAACTCGCTCGGGTGACCTCAAACACGGTCCGGCCGCGGGCCGCGCGTGACATTGACGTCATGTGTACAACCAGGCCGGCCGTGTATTTCGCGATCGTCGTCTCCCTGCTCGCTTCCTCCGCCGTTGCATCCACGTACTACGTGCGAACCGACGGCGGATCGGAGCAACAGTGCACCGGGACGATCAATGCCGCATATTCCGGTAGCGGAACCGGCCAGCCGTGTGCCTGGGACCATCCGTTCCGTGCGTTGCCGCCGGAGGGCACGCCTCGAATTGCCGGCGGAGACACGCTGGTGATCGGCGCCGGCAGCTACATGATGGGCCTCGGAGCGCCGGGTGCGGGTCTGTGCGAGCCGACAGGGCCGTGGGGATGCCACATGCCGCCGATCCCGAGCGGACCGTCGACGTCGGCTCCGACGCGCATCGCCGGGGCGGGATGGGACGCGGGATGCAGAACGCCGCCGGAGTTGTGGGGCACCGAGCGAGCGGACTTCATCGTCGATCTGACTCGCAGCAGCAACGTCGAGGTCCGCTGCCTCGAGATCACCGATCACTCCAGCTGCGTCGAGTCCCACTCGGGCTCACTGGCCTGTAATCGCGATACGCCGCCGTTCGGCACGTGGGCATCAATCGGGATCTACGCCGAAGACTCTCAAAACGTCCTCCTGCGCGATCTCGACATTCACGGTCTCGCGTCGGGGGGCGTGCATGCCGGACGTCTGACCGACTGGACCGTGGACAACGTTCGCATCGCGGCGAACGGGTGGGTGGGGTGGGACGGTGACATCGACGGGGACGATTCGAATTCAGGCGTGCTGCGATTCACGCGCTGGGTCGTGGAGTGGAATGGATGCGGCGAGACCTGGCCGGGCAAAGTGCCGACCGGCTGCTGGGCGCAGTCGGCAGGCGGATACGGCGATGGCGTCGGCACCGGCGCGACGCGCGGCCGCTGGATCATCGAAGAATCGAAATTCCTCAACAACACCTCGGATGGTCTCGATCTGCTGTACGCGCGGCCGGGGTCGTCGATCGAGATCCGCAGAACGCTCGCCGCAGGCAACGCCGGCAATCAGCTCAAGACCGCGGGACCGGCGGTGATCGAGAACAGCATCATCGACGCGAACTGCGGCTTTCACCAGGGACAGCCGTTCACGTGGAACGTCGATGCCTGCCGCGCCGGCGGCGACGGAGTGTTCATCCTGCTGTTCAGAGGCGATCGGGCCAGCGTCACGAACGTGAGCTTCACGGGAGAAGGAGACTGCCTCCTCGTCGCGGAATGTGCGGAGGGGCAGCAGTGCGACGGTACGGAGCGTGTGACGGTCCGCAACAACCTCTTCGTGGGCCAGACCGACTACCTGCAGCCGTTCGAGAGCACCTGCCTGATGTACCAGGAGACGTTTCCGGCGAATCCGTTCGACGCCGACTACTCGCTGGTGATCGGAACGAAGGACACGACCTGTCCCGGCTTGAACGATCTCTGCAACCAGCAGCCGGGCGTCGTGAATGCGACCATGTCGAATTTCGACGCGCATCTTCTGGCGAACAGCGCGGCCATCAACCGAGGGACTGCCACCGGAGCGCCGGCGATCGACTTCGACGGCGCCCCACGCGACTCGGCTCCCGATATCGGGGCTTACGAATACCGGAAGGTCGGCACGGGGCGCCGCCGCGCGGTCAGACATTGACCGCAGGGTGAGGAGCGGCGCTATTCGAGGGTCAGTGCGCTGACCTCGATCGTTCCATCCTTCAACTCGCCGGTCACATTGGCGGTGAGGTGATCCTTCTTGTCGCTCTTCTTCAGAGCTTCGACCGCGAGCTCGTCGCCCTTCTTGTCGAACTTGACGAACTTGCCGTCGACGATAGCGCCGTATCCGGACTTGCTGCACTGCAGTGCGCAGCCTTTCTTGTGATTCTCCGGATGCGCCATCACGTCTTTTTTCGCGGCGCAGCTGGCATCCATGAGTGCGACACCTTTCCATGTCTCGGCGGCAAGGGGTGATGCGAGGGCGATGACAAACAGGGTCAGGGCGATCTTCTTCATTCTTCCTCCTTACGTCTTCTGGGACCGTGCTTCACTGAGCCGGGCGAGTGTAAATGCGGCCAGCGACATTTCCACGTCGCGGACCGCAATGTCATAGAACATTTGCGTGGTCACGAGATTGATGGCGATGGCGATCAGCCAGGCCATGACGACGTAGCCGCCGATCCGCGTGAACCCGGCCAGGATCGAGAGGCCGACGATCATCTCGATGACCCCGGCCATGTGCATGAACGTCTGCGCGCTGATGGGCAGAACACGTGTGGCCAGCGGGCTGAGATACATCGGCCAGTCCGCAAGAAAATTGAAGAACTTGTCGAGGCCGGCGAGGAATGCGCCGAGCCCGAGGCCGATACGAAGAACCCAGAACGCCTGATTGACGCGGGGATCCATGGGACTACCTCCTGGCCGAATTAGACTCCGCGGCTGACGATTGGTGACGCGTACGTACGAATCGATGTTATCGTTCGTACATGGTGAAGAAGCTCACGAAGACCGGAAACAGTCTCGCGCTGGTTCTCGACAAGCCCCTCCTGCAGCAGCTGGGGATCGACGAGAACACCGAACTGGAGATCTCGACGAACGGCGATGTGCTGGTGGTGACGCCGGTGCGTGACCGGGCCCGTGAGCGGAAGATCCGGAAGGCGGTCGAGAAGATCAATCGACGTTACGCGGGTCTGTTCAAGCGCCTCAGCGAGTGATGAACCCCATTTTCCTTACGCTGGACGAGGTCCTCGCGCTTCACCAGGACCTGATCGAGCGCTATGACGGTTCCGCCGGAGCTCGCGACCTCGGATTGCTGGCACACGCCCTGGGAAGCGCCGAGGCTACATTCGGTGGAGTCTTTCTTCACGAGACCGTCGTGGAGATGGCGTCCGCGATTCTCTACGGGATCTGTCGCAATCATCCGTTTGTTGACGGGAACAGGCGGACCGCGGTTGCGGCGGCGCTGCTCTTCCTGGAGCTGAATGGAATCGAGATCGACGCTGACGAGGACGAGTTCTACGGACTCGTCATCGGAGTCGCAGAGGGACGCGTTGCCAAGTCCGCGGTGGCGGTCTTTTTGAGCGACCACGCGGCTTGACTCCACGGCCTGTGGAAGTTGACAGCCCTGCTCCGACGTTTCGGATATTCTCCGTAACGAACGCGACAACCGGACAGTTAAGACTCATCGAGGGCCCAACCATGTTCAAGCGCATGATCCTCATGCTCGCCGTTGTGTTCGCTTTTCTCGCGGCCGTCGGCGGCTTCAAGTTCTTCCAGATCCGCAGCGCGATGGCGGCAGGAGCCGGTTTCCAGCCTCCGCCGGAGGCGGTGACGACAGTCATCGCCAAGACGGAGCCATGGGACAGCACGCTCAACGCCATTGGCACGGTCGTGGCGGTCAACGGTGTCACGGTGAGCGCCGATCTTCCCGGACTCGTCGAACAGATCGCATTCCAGTCCGGGCAGCACGTCAACAAGGGTGACGTCCTCGTCCGCCTCGATACCAAGCAGGAGCGGGCGCAGCTCGCCGCGGCGGAGGCGCAGAGGGAGTTGTCGAGGCTGGAGCTGCAGCGGACGCAGGACCTGCTGCCGAAGGGCGTGATTCCGCAGTCGGCGTACGACCAGGCGGCGGCGCAGTTCAAGCAGGCCGAAGCACGAGCGGGGGAGATCCGCGCATCGATCGAGCGGAAAACGATCCGCGCCCCGTTCGCCGGAGTGCTCGGCATCCGGCAGGTCAACCTCGGACAGTACCTGGCCGGGGGATCGCCGATCGTCTCGCTGCAGGCGCTGCAGCCGGTGTACGTGAACTTCAGCGTTCCGCAGCAGGAGGTCGGTCGTCTCAGGCAGGGCGCCGCCGTGCAGGTCACAGCGGATGCGGGGACGGAGAACGGCAGGATCGCCGCCGTCGATTCGGTCATCGACGAGGCCACCCGCAACGCCCGCGTGCAGGCCATTTTCGAGAATCGCAGCGGAAAGCTGCGGCCGGGCATGTATGTCGAGGCACGACTCGCGAAAGGCGCGGCCAGCCAGGTGATCGCACTCCCGGCATCAGCGATCAGCTACGCGCCGTTCGGCGACTCGGTCTTCATCGTCGAGAACGTGAAGGGTCCCGACGGCAAGCCGTTCCGCGGCGTGCGGCAACAGTTCGTGAAGCTGGGAGGCGCGCGCGGCGATCAGGTCGCGGTCCTGACCGGTGTCAAGGCAGGGGAGGAAGTCGTCTCCTCCGGCGTGTTCAAGCTGCGGCCCGGAGCGGCGGTGCAGGTGAACAACGACATCCAGCCCGCGAACAGCGCGAAGCCGAAACCCGAGGACAGCTAGAGAACTCGGCGGGTCACCTCATGAAACTCACCGACCTTTTCGTCAAGCGTCCCGTCCTCGCGATGGTCGTCAACCTGGTGATTCTCATCGCCGGGCTGCAGGCCATCCGCTCGCTGAGCATCCGCCAGTTTCCGCGCAGCGACATGGCCAACGTCAAGGTGACGACCGCCTATGTCGGCGCGAACGCCGATCTGGTGCGAGGCTTCATCACCTCTCCGCTCGAGCGCGTGATCGCCAGCGCTGACGGCATCGACTATCTCGAGTCTTCGAGCACGCAGGGCATCAGCACGATCACGGTTCACCTCAAGCTCAACTACGACACGAACGCGGCGCTGACGCAGATCCAGGCCAAGGTCGCGCAGGTCCGCAATACGCTTCCGCCGGAAGCGGAAGCGCCGATCATCGAGCTGGAGACGACCGACAGCCAGTGGGCGTCCGCGTATCTCAGCTTTTCGTCGAAGGACCTCGATCAGAACCAGATCACCGACTATCTCGTGCGCGTCGTGCAGCCGAAGCTTTCGTCGATCAGCGGCGTGCAGCGCGCGGAGATCTTCGGCGATCGCACCTTCGCCATGCGTGTCTGGCTCAAGCCGGAGCGGATGGCCGCACTCGGGATCTCGCCGTCGCAGGTTCACGACGCCCTGGCGCAGAACAACTATCTCTCCGCGCTCGGACGGACGAAGGGCTCGATGACGTCGGTCAATCTCGTCGCGAACACCGATCTCAAGACCGTCGACGAGTTCAAACAGCTCGTCGTGAAGGAACAGAACGGACAGGTTGTCCGCCTCGCCGACATCGCCGACGTGGTCCTCGGCGCCGAGACCTACGAGCAGGACGTCAGCTTCAACGGCCAGACCGCGGTCTTCATGGCCATCTTCCCGCTGCCGACGGCGAACACGCTCGACGTGATGAAGCGCGTGCGCGCGGCCATGCCGGACATCGAAGCCCAGCTGCCTGCCGGAATGAAGGCCGACATCGCCTACGACGCCTCCGCGTACATCCAGCAGTCGATCGATGAAGTGCTCAAGACGCTGACCGAGACGCTGCTCATCGTCGTCCTGGTGATCTTCCTGTTCCTCGGATCGGTGCGCGGGGTGATCATTCCGGTCGTCGCCATTCCCGTGTCGCTGATCGGCGCTGCGTTCCTGATGCTCGCCTTCGGCTTCACCATCAATCTGCTGACGCTTCTGGCGATCGTGCTCTCGGTCGGTCTCGTCGTCGACGATGCGATCGTCATGGTGGAGAACATCGAGCGCCATCTCCACATGGGGAAGACGCCGTACCAGGCGGCGATCGACGCGGCCCGCGAGCTGGTCGGACCGATCATTGCCATGACGCTGACCCTGGCCACGGTGTACACGCCGATCGCCATCCAGGGCGGACTCACGGGATCGCTGTTCCGTGAATTCGCGTTCACGCTGGCCGGCGCGGTGCTCGTCTCGGGCGTCGTGGCCCTCACGCTCTCGCCGATGATGGGATCGAAGCTCCTGCGCGCCGGCGATACGGAGCGGGGATTCGCCGGCATGATCAACCGGCACTTCGAGATCGTCCGCGGCATCTACACGCGGATGCTGTCCGGCACGCTGCATTACCGGCCGGTCGTGCTGACGCTCTGGGCGATCGTCATCGCCCTCATCATTCCGTTCTACATGTTTTCGCAGAAGGAGCTCGCCCCGACGGAGGATCAGAGCTTCCTCTTCTGCTTCATCCAGGCACCCGCGAATTCGACGATCGATCAGACGAAGCTCTTCGCCGGCGAAGTGGAGAAGGTGTATCGGTCGCTGCCGGAGGCGTCGTCGACGTTCCGCATGGTCTTTCCGACGTTCGGTTTCGGCGGCCTGGTCACCAAGCCGTGGAACGAGCGCAGGCGCGGCATCGAGCAGATCCAGATGGAGGCGTCCGCCAAATCCGCGCGCATCGCGGGCATCCGGGCCATCAACCTCGTGCCGCCATCGCTTCCCGGCGGCGAGGGATTCCCGGTCGACATGGCCATCGTCTCCACGGCCGAGCCGGAGCGGCTGGCGGAGTTCGCGAATCAGCTCGTCGGAAAAGCATTCGCCAGCGGCAAGTTCATGTTCGCCGACACCGATCTGAAATTCGATCAGCCGCAGGCGCGCGTCGTGTTCAACCGCGACAAGCTGCGCTCGCAGGGCGTGGACATGTCCCAGGCGGGCCGCGACCTCTCCGTCCTCCTCGGCGGCAACTATGTGAATCGATTCAGCATCGGCGGACGAAGCTACAAGGTCATTCCGCAGGTGAAGCGCAGCGAGCGGCTGACGCCCGACCAGCTTTCCGGAATGTACGTGACCGGCCAGGACGGCAAGCTCGTGCCGCTCTCCACATTCGCGACGATCGAAACATCGACTGAGCCTCGCGAGTTGAAGCGGATGCAGCAGCTCAACGCCGTGCGCATCCAGGGTGCGATCCCGCCGGGCGTCTCGCTCGACGATGCGCTGTCGTACCTCGAGAACGAAGCGAGGAAGACCCTGCCGCGCGGGTTCACCATCGATTACGCGGGCGAGTCGCGGCAGCTCCGCGTCGAAGGAAACCGGTTCCTGCCGACGTTCCTCCTGTCAGCGATCCTGATCTACCTCGTTCTCGCGGCGCAATTCGAAAGCTTCCGCGACCCGTTCATCATCCTGGCGGGCTCCGTGCCGCTGGCGCTCGCCGGCTCGCTGCTGTTCTCGTTCCTCGGCCTGACGTCGATCAACATCTACAGCCAGGTCGGGCTGATCACGCTCGTGGGACTCGTGTCGCGCAACGGCATCCTCATCGTGCAGTTCGCGAATCACCTGCAGGAGGAAGGGCGCGACAAAGTCAGGGCGGTTGTCGAGGCCGCGGGCACGCGGCTTCGGCCGATTCTCATGACCACGGCTGCCACGGTCATGGGCCATCTGCCGCTCGTCTTTGCGCGCGGCGCGGGTGCCGGAGCGCGCAACAGCATCGGCATCATGCTCGTGACCGGAATGATCATCGGCAGCGCGTTCACGCTTTTCGTCGTGCCGTCGATCTACGTCCTCGTCGCGCGCACACACAAGGCGGAGGCGAAGGAAGAGGAGCCCGCTCCGGCGCCGCTGGAGCCCGCAACGGCCTAGTGCAGTGCGTCCGAAATAACGGTACTTTCGTTGCGGGCGCCGAACGGTCAGATGGGAGGCGGCGCGACGCAGGCGATGCGCGACATCGTCGAGGAGCGACGCCGCTGCAGATGGCCGTTCGCCGCCCGCAACCCTTCGGGCTGGTGGGGATTGCAGGGCGATCTCCGCGCCGTTCGTCGTCAACGATGGCACCGCATCGCCTCCTCCTCACGGCTTGATCTCGCCCTGCAAGCCCCACCAGCGAAAGTACCGTTATTTCGGACGCACTACACTAGCTGCATGAAGCGGGCGTGCGGTACGTGGATCGCCATCTATCTGCTGCTGGCGGCAGCGATCGGGATGATCACCTACCGCCGATTCCCGCTGCCCGTGCCCGCATTCGGTGCAGCGGTGGTCGGCGGCGGCGTTGCCTGGCTCGGCGTCGCATACTTTGCAGGAATCTGGCAGAAGAACACCGCCGCCAGGATCATCCGGCGTGGCCTCGACGGTGAGCCGCCGCGCGACGGCGAGAAGTTCGCGGCCATCGGAAGGATCACGCCGACTGGAAGTCCGCTGACATCGCCGCTGAGTCGTTCCAGCTGCGTCGCCTACAAGTACGAGATCACCGACGGGGACCCCGACAACACGGTCAGGTACTACGACGGGTTCGCGCTCGCGCCGAGTGTGATCCAGACCGGGAAACAGGCGGTCCGGCTTCTGGCCTGGGGCGATCTCAAGCTGTCCTGGAACACGGTTCCGGCGTCCCAGGCGAAGGCGCATGCGGAGGAGTACATCGGCAAGACGGAAATCCGCGAGCCGCCGATCCTCAATCTCCGTCAGTCATTCGTGGACCTTCAGGCGATCTACCGGGACGACGATGGAAGCGTGCGGTGGGACCAGCGAGGACTCCGTCCGCCGCTCGACACCGGCAAGCCGATCGACATGAGTACCGCCACCTATCGCGAGATGCTGTTGCGGCCCGGCGATCCGGTGTGCGTGATCGGAAGCTACTCCGCGCAACGTGGAGGCATCGTGCCCTCCTCGAGTCCGCTCGTCGATCCCGTCACGCTCGAAGTCGGTGAGCCCGAGGTGTTCACCAAACGGGCATCGGTGGGGGCCGTCGGTTATTCCATCGGCGGCGTCATCTTCCTCGGCGCGGTTCTCGTTGCGCTCGTCGTCTTCCACGCGCTCGTGCCGCTCGAAGCGAGCGAGCAGATGCGGCCGGGGATGGTCGCGTCATGGCCGGAAATCCGACTGGAGCGTTTTCTCGACAAACGCGTTCGCCCGCTGATGCGGGAGGCGGGCATGCTGTCGAGCGGCGAAGTCATGATCCAACTGCCGGCCGGCACGGCGAACGGGCGCGCCAGAGGCGGAGGACGCGACGAGGTCGTCAGGGAAGCGACCGCGGAGCGCGCGGGCGGTCTTGCAACTGTGACGATCGACGATCGCGTGATTGTTCTCACCATCGATGCGAACCGGCGGCCGATTCATCTGGCCATCCTCGGACAGGACGTCTCCCCGGCATCCGCGGACATCCGCATCGACGAAGCGGAGAACGACGTCGCGGGCCGCATCACGTACATCCCCGAAACCGGCGATGGTCCGGCGTGCCGCGTAACGTTTCGCACGCTGCATTGATGGGCCTGCCACAAGCGTGTTGACTTGAAATCACGGCCGTCTTGCTGATCGGGATGGAACTTGTTCATCACGCCAGGAGGCACTGTGAATCGTCAAGACCACGCCCGGGGTTTCACTCTCATCGAGCTTCTCGTCGTCATCGCCATCATTGCGGTTCTCATCGGTCTGCTCGTTCCCGCTGTTCAACGCGTGCGGGAAGCGGCGCGGCACGCCGGTCAATTCGACGGCCTCTCGCCGCTTGCCATGTCCACGAATCTGAGCTCGATGCGCTCGAGCGCGATCTGAATGCCGTCAATTCGTTCCTTCCCGCCGTTCAGGATGGAGAGCTGCCGCCGAGTCCCGTTGTGGAAGGCGCGGCTGCGGCGATGCGGCGGCATCACGCGGCTCTCTTTGCGCTCGATTCGGAGACGGTGCACATGATCTCGCAGCTCGCGCATTCGCCCGACGCGAAGGCGGCCGCGAATCAACTCCATCGTGAGCTGACCGGACTCGAGGAAGAGGTGGGCCGCCTGCAGAACCAGATCGATCGCCCGCAGCGATCCTGCCGGAACAGCCGGACTGCAACCTCGGCGTGGTCTGCTGATCAGGTCTTGAACGCCAGGACCGCCGCGACGGCGATCACCACGGGAATGGCCGCCGTGATCGCGATCGTCGCGAATCCCTTCCATGACGGCACGCGCAACGCCTCGGCGAGGCAGAAGCTCGCCAGAACGACGACACCGGCGTTGACGACGAGCTGCACGGTCAGAAGAAGAATGGCGAACGTGCAACCACCCTGTTCGATGAACGAAGTGAGTACCCGTCCTTCGCTGCCGTGCAGAATGAAGCGATTCCGGTAGATCGCGAGCGGAATGCGGATGATCGCTGACCAGATGAGCGGGACAAGACCCCACGCCAGCGCGGCGCGAACATCGGCGACGGCCGCCTGCCCTTCGAGTCGTCTGCCGACGAGTGTCGCGCCCCAGGCAAAGAGATAGAGGAGCAGAACCCACACCACCGCACCGGCGAGAAGCGCCAGGATCACGGTGGCCAGCGTTGGCATCAACGCAAGGCCGGGAAGCGTTCGCTGCATCTCGCGCAAGTCGGAGTCGCCGATCGACGTGCAAATGAACGCCAGGATCACGATCTGCGCGGTCCATCGGGAAGAGCCGCTGTCGAGGATGCGCCGCATCGTCTCGCGCGGCCGGACGACGATCGCGAACAAGTCTTTCAGCGACGGACCCATACACCGACTCTACGCTGAATCGAGGGTGCGAGTTATCCTTCACCCTCGCCATGCTTCATCTCCTTGCGGTATCCGCGATCGCGTGGCAGTTGCACCAGCCACCCTCGCAGGCAGCCGCGGTCGATGCCGGCGACCGGTTCGAAGCCGTGGGCATCTCGTGGTCGTCGGCATCCTCGCTGCCGGTGCGCGTCCGCGCGTCGGGCGACGGAGGGCCATGGACGGAATGGACGACCCTGGCGCTCGACGGGGACCTCACCGATGCGTCCGAGGGGCGGTATGCGAGCGCCATCACGCACTTCGGCACTCCGTATCGTCATCTGCAGTACGCGTTCAGCGGTCCCGTCGACCGCGTGACGCTGACGTTCTTCCCGCCGCCTGAGCGCCGCCTCGCCGCGAGCGAAGCGGGATTCCGATCACGCGTCGACTGGGGTTGTCCCGACGGCGAAGGCTCGCGATGGACTCCGGCGTACACGAACGTGACGCACGCCGTCGTGCATCACACCGCCGGCTCGAACGAGCTCATCGACTGGGAAGCCGAAGTCCGGAGCATCTGGTACTACCACACGTTCACGAACGGCTGGGGCGACATCGGCTACAACTACCTCATCGATCCGAACGGAGTCGTGTACGAGGGACGTGCCGGCGGCGATGGCGCGATCGGCGCGCACTTCTCCTGCCGCAACAGCAACACGGCCGGCATCGCGCTCCTCGGCACGTTTACCAATGTCGCGCCGGCCGACGCCGCGCTGCAGAGTCTCAAACGGCTTCTCGCAGAGATCTGCGCGAAACATTCGATCGATCCCACAGCGATCCTCTTCCATCCGTCTTCGGGACTGAATCTTCCAACGATCCTCGGTCATCGCGACGGCAATGTTCCCGGCGCGACGTGCACGATCACCGAATGTCCCGGCGATGCCGTCTACTCGATGCTGCCCGCGATCAGGACCGAGCTCGCGTGCCGCCCGGTGATCGACGCGGGCCCGAAGCCCGCAACGATTCACGCCGGGGACTCGGTGACGCTCTCGATCACGGCGCGCGGCTCCGAGCCGATGACCTATCAATGGTTCTCGGGCCAGACGCCGATCGAAGGCGCGACTGCGGCGACGATGACCATCACACCGACTTCGACGGCAAGCTATTTTGTGCGCATTTCGAACACGTGCGGCACCATCGACAGTGCTGAAGCGACCGTGAGCGTCGAATCGCGCGTGCGCCGTCGGGCGGCGGGACGCGGCTGACATCATCCTGAGCGGAGCGAAGGATCCCCACTTCGCGTGGATGAGATCCTTCGCCGTCTTCGCGGCTCAGGATGACGTGGCGGCCGCGCGCCGCGCAGCCATTTCCGCGGTGACTTCGGCCACCAGCGCCCGCCGAAGGACCTTCCCGACCAGCGTCTTCGGCAGTTCTCCGCGGAATTCGATGCGTGACGGAATCTTGTACGGCGCGAGCTTCTCGCGGCAGAAGTTGCGCAACTCCTCCGCGGTGATCGCAACGCCCGAACGCGGAACGATCCAGGCGGCGACGATCTCACCGCGCCGCTCGTCCGGCAGACCGGCCACGCCAACCTCCTGCACCGCGGCATGCGTGGCGAGCACTTCTTCCACCTCGCGCGGCCAGACCTGCAATCCGCTGGTCTTGATGAGGTCCTTCTTCCGGTCGACGAGGAACAGGTAGCCGTCCTCATCGAGGTAACCGAGGTCGCCGGTGTAGAGGCCGATCGAGCCGTCGGCCATGATGCGCAGCACGTTGGCCGACTCGTCGGGATTGTTCCAGTAGCCCTGCATCAGCTGGGGTGCGGAGATGACGATCTCTCCCGTCTCGCCGGCCGGCATCTCCCTCAGTCCGTCATCGGAATTGAGAATGCGGATCTTCACGTCGGGCAGCGGCATGCCCACCGAGCCGATCTTGTTCGCTCCGCGGAACGGATTGACGCAGCACGCCATCACCGCTTCGGTCAGCGAGTAGCCTTCGACGATGCGTGCGCCGGTAATCGTTTCGAAGCGTTTCTTCGTTTCGGCCATCAGTGCTGCCGCGCCGGAGAAGCACGCCTTGATCGACGAGAAATCGACCTTTCCGGCCGCCACTTCGGGGCGGTTCAGGATCGCGGTGAACAGCGTCGGGACGCCGCAGAGAATCGACGGCCGCTCCCGCTTGATGGTTGCGAGCAGATCGCCGACATCGCGCGGATTGGGAATGAGGATGAGACGCGTCTTGCCGACCGTGCACGAGCCGAGGACGCCCAGACCGTAGATGTGGAACAGCGGCAGAGGGAGAAGAATGGCTGCTCCCTCGACGGCCAGAGGCTCGCGCAACCACTCCGCGATCTGCGTCCCGCACATGATCAGGTTCCGGTGCTGGATCAGCACGCCCTTCGGTGTTCCCGTCGTGCCTCCGCTCATCAGGATTGCCGCGGGGTCGTCGTGCCTCGCCGCGATCTGCACGATCGGATCTTCCTGTCCTTCGCGGACCAGGTCCTGGAACCAGAGATCGCCGTTTTCGAGAGTGATCCGGTGTCCTTCCTTCTTCTCCTTCACGAGCGTGAAGAGGACCCGAAGCAGCGGAGGGAGGTATTCCTTGATGTTCGTGGCGATGACGCGCCGGATGAACGTGCAGCCCTCGCACTCCTTGATCTTCTTGTAAAACGGCGTCAGCGTGATGACCATGGCCGGCTGCATGTCGCGGACGGCTTCGTGCATCTCGCGCTCGGTGTAGATCGGATTGAGCGCATGCACGATGGCGCCGAGGCGCCAGACGGCCAGGGTGGCGATCACGAACTGGGGACAGTTCGGGAGCACCAGCGCGACACGGTCACGCTCGCGGATCCCGAGCTTTGCCAGCCCGGCGGCGAGCGCGGCGGCCTCTCGCTCGATCTCCGCATACGTGAGTTGCCGTCCTTTGAACGAGATGGCGATGTCGTTGGGTTTGGTTCGCGCGTGACGCGAGAAGATGGCGGCCAGCGTGTCTTCGGGATAGGTGCCGATCGACTGGGGCACGCCCTGGTCATAGTGCGCGAGCCATGGTTCACTCATCGATCGTCCTCCAGCTCGAAGTAAAGATCGAGCGCGGTGTGCGTCGCCTGGGGACCGGTTCGGAACCCGGCTTTCACCCGATCGCCGATCTTGATCTTCCGGTGATTCCCCACAAGATAGCTCTTCACGATCGTACCGACACCCTCAATCTTCACGTCGATCTGATCGTAGGGGGTGGGAATCTCGAGCCCGGTCCCGCCTCGCTCGACGAGCGTGTATGTATAGATGTAGCCGCGCGGATTGTCGATCTGCTTCCAGACCATCGGCTGATGGCAATCGGGGCAGTCGGCGCGCGGCGGCAGCCACGGATCGCCGTTTCCTTTGCTGATGGGGCACTTCTGGTTGGTGCAGCGCGTCGCCATCAGTTTTCCTTCGGTCAGCGCCTTGAAGTACGGCGTCAGAAGGCCGTACGTGTGAAAGTGCATGCCGTCGTCGCCGAGCCGCGGGATCTGCACGACCCACGAATTTCCGACGACGTCGACTTTCGATGATTTGATCTTCGGGATGATGGGCGTTGCCATGCTCTTGCTCATGTTCGCTCCTACCACGCTTTCTCGAGGACGGCGGCCGTGACATGGCTTCCGACGCCTGCGTGCGAGATCGCCAGCCCGCGCCGCGGGTTGCGGACCTGCAGGCTCTTCCACTCTTTCGGCTTCGTCTTTCCGTAGCGCGTCCAGAGCTTGGCGTCGCCATGGAACTTGTCGTACTTGCCCTGCAGCTGCCATGTGACCTCGCCGATCTGGAAGATTCCGGTGGCGCCGACAGCGTGCATCGTTCCGAGGAGTCCGCCGGAAAGATTGGCGGGGCATTTCCCCGGTTTTCCGCTCTTGGGATTGTCGAGGTACGACTCGCCGGACGTGACGTAATCCTGTTCGCGCCCATAAAGCGTCAGCCCCACATCGCCATAGGTTTGCAGATCGGAGATCGTGAACGCGTCGTGGGTTTCGACGAGATCGAGGTCCTCGATCGGTTCCTTCACGCCGGCCATCCGGTAGGCCATGTACGCGGCGAACCGCGTTGCGCCGAAGCTCTCGAAGCCCGGCCATCGCCCATCGTGTTTCTTCATCTCGTCGTACAGCCAGCGATATCCCTCTTCCGTCTCATTCGGCAGCAGCGGGATCTGCATCGGACGACGATCTCCGGTGCGCAGCGTGTGCGATCCGGCCGCGATGTAAAGGCGAACGGGCCGGTCGGTGAGCTGATGCGCGACTTCTTCGGAGCAGAGCAGCGCCGCCGCCGATCCGACGCTCATCGCGCAGCACTCGAGGAAGCGCAGGGGATCGGAGACGATCTCACCCTGCAGTACCTCGTCGACCGTGTGCTTTCCGGGTTGCTGTGCGTACGGCGAATGACAGGCGTTGCCGCGATTGCGCACGGCGATCTCGGCGCGCACGCGATCGTCGACGCCGTACATCTCCTGGAATCGACGTGCCATCGGCGCGTAGTAACTCGCGTAGTTTCGCGCCAGCCGCGTCTCGAAGTCCTTGCACGCCGCGCTGGCGATGTAGTAGTTGCCGGTCCACGTTTTCACCTCGTCCATCCGTTCCCATCCGAGGACGAGCGTGCAGTCGCTGTATCCGCTGGCGATGGACTGGGCGCCGACGAGCATCGCCGAACCGCCCGTTGCGCCGCCGGTCTTCACGCCGACGTTCGGCAGGAGGTCGAGCCCGAGGTAGTCGTGGACCTTGGCTTCGCAAAGAAGCTGATCCTGAAAGTGATCCGCGAACTCGCCGTAGCTCGCAAAGTTGATGAGCGATTTGACCTCCAGCGGATCCTTCTTCAGATCGTTTTCCTCGAGCAGCATGCGGAAGGCCATCATGCAGAGCTCTTCCAGTTTCTTTTCCGGATAGCGCTTGCGGTAATCGGTGGTGCCCGCGGCGACGAGGTACACGGGGCGGGTCCATTTCGGGACGCGAAGGTTCCCGGGTCCAAACTTGATCATGCGTTCTCCTCAGACTGCGACGGCATGCGTTTCGGTGATCTCGGCGCGCAGCACGTCCGCGCGCGCGAGCAGCGGTCCCGGTTCGTCGAAGAATTCGGTGAGAACCAGTTCATGACCGCGGAACATCTGCAACGCGAAGCACTCCTCGGCGAGCTGTTCGACGATGCAGCGATATTGATGATGGGCGCGCCGGACGCGCCAGATGACGACAGAAGGCGACGACTTCATATCGGCCTCGCTTGGAAGGGACTGTCTGAATCTAGACCTGTCTCGCATCTCTCCGTGTGACGGGGCCGACCCGGCGACGTGACGCAGAGCGGTCGCCGCTTGCCGCCCTGCCGCCACCGTTCACCGCCCGCTCGGTGACCTCGAGCCGCGCCGGCCGTATGTTCCGCGCATGGAACAGCAACTCACAAGGCCCGCGATTCCGGCGGCCTTCAACGTCAGGCTCGTGGCCGGCGTCTTTTTCGCTGTCCTCGGTGTACTGCTGACGCTCGACAACCTCCATCTTGTCGACGGCGATCGTTATCTTCGCTATTGGCCGGTCGTGTTCATCGCCGTCGGACTGGTGAAGCTCGGCGACGTGACCAGCCGCGGGTTCGCGGTGGTGATGATCGCGCTCGGCGCGATTCTCATCGCCTTCAACACCCGCTTGCTGCGGTTCTCGCTGTTCGACCTCTGGCCGCTGCTGCTCATCGGCGCGGGCACCGTCATCGTGGCCCAGGCGCTCGGATTCCGTTCGCAGCTTGCGGCGAACGGGACCTCCGGAAACATCTGGGCGATTCTCTCCAGCCGGAAAGTCGTCATCGACTCGCGCGACTTCAAGGGAGGCCGGATCGTCGCATTCATGAGCGGTTGTCGGCTCGATCTCACGCAAGCGGACATTCAGCACGGCCCGGCGGTGATCGAAGTGCTCGTGCTGATGGGCGGTGTGGACGTGCGCATTCCTGATGGTTGGGAAGTGGTGGGTGAGGTGGTGCCGTTCATGGGCGGCATCGAAATGAAGACCCGATCGAAGCGCACGGGGCGGCAGCTCGTCCTGCGCGGATTCGTGATGATGGGCGGCGTCGACGTGAAGGACGCCGCGGCGAGGGTTCGTGCACAGTCTGACATTATGCGAGCTGTCGAAGATCGATCTCGACGGCGAGAAGGGGGGGATCTTCGATGAATCGACCGATCAACACCGGAGCGCTCGTGTGGGGATTGCTGCTCATCGGCATGGGTGTGCTGTTTCTCCTCGACCGCTTCGGATTTGCCGACGTCGACCATCTCATTCATCTCTACTGGCCGATGATCTTCGTGATCATCGGAGTGGCGAAGCTTGTCAAGCGCAACGTGTGGGGCGGCTTCTGGTTCGTCGTGGTCGGCCTCTGGTTGCAGGCCGCACATGCTCATCTGTTCGGCCTCACGTTCCAGTCGTCGTGGCCGTTACTGCTCATCGCGTTCGGCGCAGCGATCATCGCCCGGACGCTTTTCGAAACGGTGCGTCGCAATGAAGCGCAATGATCCGTGGCGTCAGCTCATCGGCGGGACGGCGGTCCTGGCCCTCGGCGTCATTCTGTGGCTGGATCACCTGCACAAGATTCGGGCATGGGATTACCTGCAGTGGTGGTCGCTGCCGCTGATCGCGTTCGGGATCGTCCATCTCGCGGAGCGGCGCTGGCTCGGCGGCGCGGTGATGATTTTCATCGGCCTGACGTTTCTGCCGAACACCCCGCATCTGTACGTGCGGCAACTTCTCGCGCTCACGCCGCTGCTGATCACCGTTGGCGGTGTCACGCTGGTGATGCAGGCGCTCCGTCCGCCCGTGAAGGACGCCGCGCTGTTTCACGCCGTGGCGGTGATGGGCGGAAGCGGACGGACGATCGGAGGCAGCGGGATCGTCGCGGGCGATGCCACCGCCGTGATGGGAGGGTGTGAGATCACGATCGCCCCGGAGACGCGCCAGGCGGTCGTCGACGTTCTCGCGTTCTGGGGCGGCATCGAGATCCGCGTGCCGCGCGGCTGGATCGTTGAAGAGCACGTAACGTCGATTCTCGGCGCATTCGTCAACAGCACGACCATCGCAGAGCCGACCGGTGCGCCACGGCTTCTGATTCGCGGCAGCGTGATCATGGGCGCGGTCGAAGTGAAACATCCGAGGGAGGAGACATGAACAGGCGCGTGGTGTTGTATGCGGCCGGCGCGGTTGCGTCGGCGGCGCTCGTCAGCTCCGTGGTCTTGTTGTGGAAGACGGGAGCGCAGCTGGGAGCCGTTGTTCTGGCGGCCGTTGCTCCCTCGCTTCTTCTCGGATTCATCGGCCTGGCCTCGCGATATCTCTGCCGGGCCATGCCGTTGCGCGGCACCGCGGTCACCCAATTGATAGCCACGCACGGCGGTTCGGCGGCAGCGGCGAGCGCCTTGTGGACCGTGGCCTGGGTGGCATCCTCGACCGCCCTGAAGCAGCCGCTGCCCGATCCCATGCCTCTGTTCGCGCTCGGTGTGATTCTCTACATCGGCACCGTGATCGTTCACTATCTCGTTCTGGAGGTCGAAGCGTCGCGGGAGGCGGAGGCGGCGGCTCTGCGTTACCAGGTTCTGGCCCGCGAGGCCGAGCTGCGCGCGTTCAAGTCGCAAGTCGACCCGCACTTTCTCTTCAACAGCCTCAACGCCGTGGCCTCGCTGTGCGGGTCGCGCCCGAACGACGCGCGTGAGATGGCGCAGCGCCTGGCCGAGTTCTTCCGGCTCATGCTGCGCATCGGAGCGCTGGAGCGAATCACGCTCGGCGAGGAGATCGATCTGGTGACGCGATATCTCGCCATCGAGAAAGTGCGCTTTGGCGACCGGCTGAAGACGCACATCAACGTCGACGATGCCGCGGCCAACTGCATGGTCCCGCCGCTCCTGCTGCAACCGCTTGTGGAAAACGCCGTGCGCCACGGCATCGCCTCGGTGGTCGAGGGAGGCACGATCGACGTGAACGCCAACCTGCACGAGGGCACGCTGCGCATCAGCATCGACAATCCCGCCGATCCCGATCGTCCCGACTCCCGCGGCGAAGGCATCGGACTGCAGAACGCCGCCGGTCGCCTGAACGCGGTCTCCGACGGCCGCGGGCGCCTGCACGCGGTCGAAAACGAGGGACGGTTCCACGTTCAAATCGAGCTGCCCAGATGATCCGGACGGTGATCGTCGACGACGAGCCGCCGGCGCGCGAGATCCTTCGCGAATTCCTCGCCGCGGAAGATGACGTCGAGATCGTCGCCGAGTGCGCGAACGGGTTCGAGGCCGTCAAGAAGATCGGCGAGCATGATCCCGATCTGCTGCTGCTCGACATCCAGATGCCGAAGCTCGACGGTTTCGAGGTCTTGTCACTCGTCGACCGATCGCCGTTGGTCGTCTTCGTCACCGCGCATGATGAGTACGCGCTGCGCGCATTCGAGGTCCATGCGCTCGACTATCTGCTCAAGCCGTTTTCGGAGGAGAGGTTTCGCGAGGTCATGCGCCGCGTTCGCGATCAGCTTCGGCGGCCGAGAACGGCCGCCGCTCCACTCGGTGAGGCGCTGCGTTCGAAGCCGCTGCAGCGGATCGTGGTGAAGGGGGAGGACGGTTCGATTCAGGTTGTGCCGGTGAGCCGCATCGATTACATCGAAGCCGCGGACGACGCGATCGTGATCGTCACCGGCGGAGCGAAACTGCGCAAGCAACAGGCGATCGGCGACCTCGCCCCCGAGCTCGATCCGGATCGCTTCGTGCGCATCCACCGTTCCTATCTTCTGAACATCGATCGTATCGAGAAGATCGAGCTGTACGCGAAAGACAGCCGCATCGCCATCCTGCGCGACGGCACGAAACTGCCGGTCAGCCGGAGCGGGTACGCGAGATTGAAGGAGTTGCTCTAGAAATCCGTCGGGATATCCAACCGGATCCCGGTGGAGTCGAAGTCGTACTCGCCCTTCTCATCGCGATCCTGGGTCACGCGCAGAAGCATTTTCGACACGTCGACCCGCAGCGGCAGCAGCTCGATCGACGGCAGCAGGCTCTCGTTGAACGTGAAATCGCCGTCGGTCAGCTCGAACAGCTCGAACAGCTCCTTCTCCGCTTTCTTGCGGAGGAAACGGAGGAGTTGATCCTCGGTGAGCATTTCCAGCTCGAGCAGCGCCTTGGCCACGGCAATCGATTTCGTCTTCCGCAGCTCGCGCGCCTGCTTGTGCATGTCCTCCGTCACCACGCCATACTTCAGCAGCAGGCGTCCGAGGGTGCCTTCGGGGTTGGAGGAGGAGGAGTAGATGAGGGCGCCGCCCTCGAATGCCATCGTCTCCACGCCGTGAGTCTTCGTCCGCACCTCGAGCGTTCCGGTCTTCTGGAACTGACTGATCCACATCAGCACTTCGGGGATTGGCATCGCCGCGAGGTTGCCCTGGACAGGCATGGTTAGCGTCTCCTGGAGCACCAATATATGGAGGAGCCCGTCACGAAAGACGCTTCTTTCCGTACGAAAGTCGTCAAAACCCAGCAAGCGTCACACCCGCAAGTGACCCTCCGCATCCCTCCTTGCTCACCCGCGTGAACAGAATGTTCCGCCGGAGCGAGAGTCGCGATGATCGAGATCACCATCTACGGCCGCGGCGGACAGGGCGGAGTGACACTGGCGAAGCTGATTGCCGCCGCCTGGTTCGCAAAAGGCAAATACACGCAGGCATTCGGGGTTTACGCCGCGGAGCGATCGGGTGCGCCGATCCAGGCGTACGTCCGGATCGATGACGCCGAGATCACGAACCACAATCAGATTCGTGAGCCGGATCACGTCATCGTCCTCGACCCCACATTGATCGGCCCCGGCATTCTCACCGGGCTGAAACGGGACGGCGCGATCATCCTGAATACGCCGCGCGCGACCGCGGAGCTGGCTGCGATGTTCGCCGGCCATACGGTCTGGACGATCGACGCGACGAGCATCGCCGTCGAGAACGGACTCGGGACGCGCGCTGTGCCGATCGTCAATACGACGATGATGGGCGCCGTTGCCCGTTCCTCGGGTCTCACGTTCGACGAAGTCACCGCGACGTTCGACGATCTCGGGTTCGGCAGCGCGAATCTCGTCGCGGCGAAAGAAGCATTCGAGACGTCGTCTAGTGCCGTCGTCCCCGGCGGCCTTCGGGAGAGCCGGCCGGAGCCCGGCACCACACCAGCGGTCAGCCTCCTCGATCCCAACACCGGAGCGCCGCCGCAGATCCGCACCGGCTCGTGGGCAACTCGCAGGCCGGAGCGGCGCACGCTGACGCCGCCGTGCAATTCCAGCTGTCCGGCAGGTAACGACGTGCAGCGGTTCGTTCAGGCCGCGTCGCGCGCCGCGTATGACGAGGCGCTCGCCGTGCTTTTGGAAACGTCGCCACTTCCAGGGATCTGCGGCCGCGTTTGTCCCGCGCCGTGCATGGCGGCATGCAATCGCAACGAGTTCGATGAAGGCGTGAACGTGCGGGAGCTGGAGCGCTTCGTCTCCGATCACGGTGAGTGGCCGAATCCTGTCTTGCAAGCCGTGCACGAACGAATCGCCGTCGTCGGATCGGGACCGGCCGGACTGAGCGCCGCGTATCAGCTGGCCAAGCTCGGCTATCACGTCTCACTCTTCGAGGCGGGCGATCAGCTCGGCGGTGTGTTGCGCAACGGCATTCCCGAATATCGATTGCCGCGCGAAGTGCTCGATCGCGAGCTCGGCTTCATCCTGATGCACGGCGTCACCGCGTATACCGATGCCCGCATCGACCGCGCCGCGCTGCGCGAGCTGACCCGGCACTACTCGGCCGTGTTCGTTGCCACCGGACTGCAGGAATCGCGTTCGCTCGACCTCGGCGAAAGCCGCGAAGCCGTCCGGCAGGGAATCGATTTTCTCGAAGGGGTGCATCGCGGCGAAGAGAACGTCTCCGGCATGCGCGTCGTCGTTGTCGGCGGCGGCAACACGGCAATCGACGCGGCACGCTCCGCGCGGCGGCTCGGCGCGTCCGATGTCCACATCCTTTATCGCCGTTCGCGAGCGGAGATGCCGGCGATCGCCGAGGAAATCGAGGCCGCGATCGAAGAAGGCATCGTGCTCGACGAGCTTGCGCTCCCCGTTCACACGAGCAGTGAGGGAAAGACCGTCGCGCTCACCTGCGTGCGCATGGTCCTCGGCGATCCCGATCCGAGCGGCCGGCGGCAGCCGGTGCGCGCCACCGGTCCGGCGGCGGAATTCGTCGTGCGCTGCGACCGCGTGATCCTTGCGCTCGGCCAATCCGCCGACATCTCGATCCTGCCGGAAGGCAACGAGATTCACGAGAACGGCAAGGTCGTCGGCGTCACCGGTGCTCCGGTCTTCATCGGCGGCGATCTCGGAAAGAGCGAAGGCACCGTTGCCGCAGCGATCGGAAGCGGCCGTCGCGCCGCGCTGCACATCCACTGCACGCTCACCGGTCACGATCTGATCGATCGCGACGAGGCCCAGGTGGCCACCGCGGACCTGATCCGGACGCGCACGTTCCCGCACGCCGCGCGAACGCGGGGCGGGACGATCAGTCACGAGCTGCGTGAGCACACGTTCGCCGAGGTCCACACCGGCCTTACGGATGCGGCCGTCGAGGCGCAACGCTGCTTCAGCTGCGGAGTGTGCAACTCGTGCGATCGCTGCCTGACCTATTGCCCGGAGGGCGTGCTGACGACTGACGGCGACACGTACACGTTCAATTTCGATTTCTGCAAGGGATGCGGCGTCTGCGCCGCCGAGTGCCCGCGCGGCGTGATCCTCATGTCGCAGATCTAGGAGAGACGAATGGCACGAACGCTATGCACGGGCAACTACGCGGCGGGACACGCGCTCGCTGTCGCCGGCGAGGCGAACCGCGATGCGCGCGGCTGTGCCGGAGGGGCGTATCCCATCACGCCGCAGACCGAGATCATCGAATACCTGCGCGGAATCGCGTTCACCAGGGGGCGCGTCGTGCCGGTCGAATCGGAGCACAGTGCCATGGGCGTGTGCATCGGAGCGTCGATGGCCGGCGCGCGCGCGTTCACGGCAAGCTCGTCGAACGGTCTCGCTTACATGACCGAGAACGTTTTCGCCGCCGGCTACTACCGGCTTCCGATCGTGCTGATTGCCGTCAACCGGACGCTCGGGCCGCCGTGGAACATCTGGGTCGATCAGGGTGACAGCCTTGCGCTCCGCGACGCGCCGTGGCTGCAGTTCTACACGGAGTCGCATCAGGATCTCGTCGACACGATCCTTCTCGCATTCCGCATCGCCGAAGACTCGCGCGTGCTGCTGCCGGCCATGGTGTGCATGGACGGATTCCTCACCTCGCACACGCAGATGGTCGTCGACTTGCCGGAGCAGGCGAAGGTCGATGCCTATCTGCCGCCGTGCTCGATCCCGCAGCGGCTGCGGCACGAGCACCCGGCGACGTTCGGCGGTCTCACCTGGCCGCGCGAGACGGAGCGGCACCGCCGCGAGATCGAGGAGGCCATGCAACGCGTCCCCGAGGTCCTCGGCGAGGCCATCGATGAGTTCCAGCGGATCTTCGGCCGGACGCCGGATGGCGCTCTCGCCGAAGAGCAGACGGGCGATGCGGAGACCGCGCTGATTGCCACGAACACGATGGCCGCAACGCTGCGCAACGTCGTGCGGGAGCGGCGCTCCCGCGGTGAGCGCGTCGGGATGATCCGCCTCAAGCAATTCCGACCCTTCCCGCGCGCGGAGCTGCTGCGGGCCATCGGCCCGGCGAAGAAAGTCGGGGTGCTCGATCGCAATCACTCGCCCGGATCGGGAGGAATCTTCTGGAACGAAGTCGCGACCACGCTGCGCGGCCGGTCCGGCGTCCTGCTGCAGGATTACATCGTCGGAATCGGCGGCGGCGACGTGACGCCGGAGGTCATTGGCGGCATCGCCGACGATCTCGCCGTGCGAACGACGGCGGAAGAGCCGGTTTGGAAGGAGGTCGGCGTATGAGCGCCATCGCTTTTACGAACGCCGATGCCCTGTTGCGCGCGGGCAATACGAACTGCGCGGGATGCGGCATGTCCATCGGGCTGCAGTGGCTCGACGACGCGCTGGCGACGAACCGGCCGTACCTGGTGATCCCTGCGGCGTGCGCGATCGTCACCGCGGGCGCATTTCCGACGAGCTCGTACGGAGTGCCGACCCTGGCGTCGACATTCGCCAGCGCCGCCGCGTATGCCACGGGCGTGTCGGTCGTTGCGTCCCTGAACGGCGAATCGCATCCGACCGTCTGCTGGGCGGGGGATGGCGGCACGTACGACATCGGCATGGCCACGCTCTCCGCGGCCGCGGAGCGCAACGAAGACATCCTCTACATCTGCTACGACAACGAGATCTACGGCAACACCGGCGGCCAGCGCAGCAGCGCCACGCCGGAAGGAGCGGTGACGAGCACGACGCCGGAAGGGAAGCCGGAGCGCAAGAAGGACATGATGGCGATCATGGCCGCGCACCGGATCCCGTACGCGGCAACGCTGTCGATCGCGCATCGCGACGACTTCCTCCGCAAGCTCGTCCTCGCGCGCGATACGCGCGGCTTCCGCTTTCTGGTCATGCTCTCGCCCTGTCCGACGGGATGGAAATCGTCACCCGACGAAAGCGTCGACCTGATCGATGACGCGGTTCGCTGCGGGCTGTTTCCGCTCTACGAGGTCTTCGACGGCGAGCGCTATCGCATCAACGCACGGCCTGACGGGACAGACGTGTCTGAGTATCTGAACCGGCAGCGGCGTTACTCGAACACCGATGTCGATACCGTGAAGGCCCGGATCGCCGCTCAGTGGAGATTTCTCGACGCGATGGCGGAGCGCTTTCCGGTTTAAGGCCGCGGAACCACCGAAACCCCGCAGCTCGCCTTCGCCTCCACGCGCAGCGCCGTCAGCGCATCCACCGGCAGCCACACCAGGCACTGCCTGTCGAGCGTCTCGCGCAGCCGGCTCACGGCGTCGCGCAGTCCCGGATGTCGCGACACATCGAGGACCTCACCCCAGCTGTCCGCGAGATCGGGCCGCGGCCCTGACAGGGACCAGACGAACAGCGGCACGCCGATCGATTGCAGATAGCGGCGCACGACGGCCGGCTTGTAGATGCTCTTGTCAGGTTCGTCGCTGAGAACCAGAACGACAGCGCGCCTCCTGGCCGGCAGGATCGTCTGCAGCCCGGCGACCGCGACGGCGTCGGCGAACTGCCGCGGCTTGTCCTCGAAGTGACGCACCGGAAATCGCATGGCCAGGACGGTCGACACCGGCATGTGCAGCGCGTCGAGGTCGTTCGAGTTTTCGAAGAGGACCGACTCGGCGTTTCCTTCCTTGAACTCCTGCGTGATCGGCCAGACCACGCGAATCGTGCTGTCCGCATCGAGCGTCGTCTCGCGGCGCGTTCGCAGCCCGTCATGCATCATCATGTCGCTGAGCCTCAGGGTCTTTTGCGCTTCGCTGGCATCGGGATCCTTCACGAATACGACGAGCGCATTCGTCCTCTCCACGGTTCCCGTATTGAGATTGGTGCGGTCGACCGAGAAACATCCATCGAGGGCCGCCGCCTTCTTCTCCGATGTTCGAGTGATGACGACCGGCGTCATCTCACTGCCCGCCAGATACGAATTCCATCCCGTGAGCACGACTTCGCGACGTGCCACAGCGCCGTCCTGAAACCGCATCTCGGCGGAGATCACGTGCGGCCGCTTCGGATCGAGGTTCGGGAGATGCGCGGTGAATCCCTCCATGCGCAACGCCTGGTCATCGACCCGGACCGTCGCGCGATCCGGTTGGATGAATTGCAGATGACGGCCTGTGAGCTCCACCACCGCCGGCTCGCCGTTCTCCTGTTTCACGGAAATCGCCACTTCGGCGAGCGGACGCTTCAGATTCACCACCTGCGTCGTCCGGGCAACCTCGTTCCCCTCGGAGTCGAAGCCGACCGCCGTGAGCTCGCGCGGCACCAGGTCGGCACCGAAATCGACAACCGCGTGCCACGGCGGCCGCTGCAACGTGGCGAGCTCGCGGGCGCCGAGGGAGATCCGGATCGACTTGATGGACGGATCGGCTCGAAGATCGATCTGTTGAACGCCGGCAACGAGCCCGAGGAAAAGGGACAGGAATACCAGTTGGGGCATTGCTGCCGATTATCAACCCGGCCGCAGATCGCTGAGAACCATGATGACGTACCAGCCGAGGATCGTCATCAGCGGGATCTCGCGCTGGGCCAGGAACGACGAATCGAACGTGATGGTCCCCTCGGTTCTCAGCGACAGGTTGCGTTGCACGCGCATCAGCTCGAAACCGTGCTCGTCGCTCCAGATCCATTTCGTGAGCCAGAAGTTCGAGTCCCAGTAGAAGGCGCGGCCGTCGGAGTATTCGAGCACGCCGTTGAGGCTCGGCGCTCCCTGGAAGTTGGCGCGCTCGTCACCGCCGCTCTCCTGTTCGATGTGAATCCACTGACGGAACAGAAATCCTTCCAGCTTGAACCGCCAGATGCCGCCGGCGGTTTCGCCGATCGCGCTCGCGTGAAACGCGCTTTGCCAGCGCAGCGTTGCCACGACGTCGTGCCCGTCGTGCAGGTCGCAGTCGCGCTTCCAGGCGCTGGCCTGAACCCATGCCAGCTCGCCGCTGGTCTCCGCGATCGGTTTCACTCTCGAGCCGGCACCGAGCGGCCGGCGCGGTACAGCAGCGCGCAGACCGCGATCACGACCAGAATTCCGATGACCACCGCGGCCGGGCCCGTCATCAACGGCTTGAGGTTTTTCGGAAGGACGCCGGAGCCGGCGAGAATCGCGATGAGCACGCCCGCCAATCCTTCGCCGGCGATCATGCCCGACGCGGCGAGCACGCCCGCATCGCTTTCGGTCTCTTTCCTCTCCCGCCGCGACTCGAGGATGCGCCGCATGATGCCGCCGACATACACCGGCGCGAGTGTGGACAGCGGCAGATAGATGCCGACCGCGAACGAAAGGCCGGGGAGACCGGCGATGATCGCGCAGACCGCGAGCGCCGCGCCGGTGCCGACCAGGCCCCAAGGCAGCGAACCGGAGAGCACCCCTTCGATCACGGTTTTCATCAGCGTCGCTTGCGGGGCGGGGAGCTCCGTCGAGCCGAACGTGTAGCCTTGCCCGAGCTTCAGTACGACGAACGCGATGGCCCAGCACGCGCACGCCGCACCGATGAACTGTCCGAACTGCTGTCGCGCGGGCGTCGCGCCGACGAGATATCCGGTTTTCAAATCCTGGGAGATGTCGCCGGCCTTTGACGCCGCGATGCAGACGACCGTGCCGACGGTCAGGACCGCCGCGCGCGCCGACGGATCGGTCCATCCCGCGAAGACGAACACCACGGAGACACCGATGAGCGTCACCAGCGTCATCGCCGAGGTCGGATTGGAAGAGACGCCGATCAGTCCCACGATGCGCGACGAGACGACGACGAAGCAGATGCCGAAGATCGCCACGCCGATCGCGGCGATGAGGCGTGGGGCGAAGGACATGTGACCGGCGAAAAGATTCGGAACGGCGGCCAGCGTGATCACCACGGCGAGCGGGACGAGCGGGACGATCCATGCGGGAATGTCTCTGTCCGTTCGGCCCTCACCCGGGGCTGCGCCAATGCCCTCTCCGGGCGGGAGAGAGCTCCTTCGCAGTCCTTTCACGACCGCGCTGAACGAGCTCCACATCGTCGGCAGTGCGCGCGCGACCGCGACGATTCCGGCCGCGGCCACCGCGCCTGCACCGATGAAGCGCACGTGCTTCGACCAGATCTGGCCCGCGGTCAGCGATGCGACCGGGCCGCTTCCGTAGATGGCGATGAGCGGCGTGAGCACGACCGCGGAGATCAGGCTGCCCGACACCATGATCGCGGACGTCCGATATCCGAGGATGTAGCCGACGCCGAGCAGGGCCGGCGCGATCTCGAGCGCGAGGTCGGCTTTCGGCAGAACAGGAACGTGCGCGACCAGCGTCGAGGGAATCAGCGGCATCAATCCGAGAGCGAGCTTCACGACCGCGCCGACGGCCAGTCCGATGAAAATCCACTTCCCGCCCGTCGCCGTTGTCGTCGTCGCCCGCAGCACCTCCGCGCATGCCGTTCCTTCGGGATATGGCAACTCACCGGCCGAACGGACGATCAGCAGACGGCGCAGCGGCACCATCGCCGCGATGCCGAGAAAGCCGCCGAGCAGCGCGAGGACGGCCACCTGCCAGAACGGCGGTGCCATTCCCCACAGAAACAGCGCCGGAATCGTGAAGATCGTGCCGGTGGCAAGCGAGGAGCTGGCCGAGCCGATCGTCTGCGAGAGATTTGCTTCGAGGATCACGTCGTGGCTGCGTGGCATCAAACGAAGCAACGCGACGGTGAGTACCGCGATCGGAATCGATGTCGACACGGTGAGTCCCACGCGCAGCCCGAGGTATGCGTTCGCGGCACCGAACAGGATTCCGAAAAAGATGCCGGCGACGACTGCGCGCGCGGTGAACTCGACCACCGATTCGGACTGCGGCAGGCGCTCCATCGGCGGAGAGTGTATCGGAGTAACATCTCCCGTCCATGAAGAAGATGTTTGCAGTGACGCTATTGCTCGCTCTTGTTTTGTCGTGCAAGAAGACCGAAACGGCGGCGCCGCAGCCTCCGCCCGCCGCAACGGAGAGGCATGCGACGGCAACGACCGCCGCGCCGCGATCACAAACGGCTGTGACGCTGCCTGCCGGATCTTCGATTCCCGCCGCGGGAGTCGCTCTCTGGCTCGCCGCGGACGATGCGAAGCCGGCCGCCGGCGGGAAGCTCGCATCGTGGAGCAACAGTGGCGTTGCCAACGTGAGCGCCAGCGCGGAGAAGCCCGGTCAACAGCCGGAAGTCGTGGCCAACGCGATCAACGGCCACTCCGTGGTCCGCTTCGACGGCACCGACAACATGATGATGACGAACGTCGACATCAGTCCTGCAGGCATGCCCGAGGCGACGGTGATCGCCGTGTTCAACAGCAAGACCGATCAGAAGACGCCGTTGCGCAAGCTGTATGGCGACGACAACGGCAGCTACGACCGTGCCGCGGGAATCGACAACCGCGGAGGGGAAGAAAAGAACTACACCGTCTTCACGGGCAAAGGCGTCGAGGGTTACTTCACCCTCAAAGCGGGTGAGAACTACGTCACGGTGGACCAGTACACAAAGACCGATTTCTCCGGATGGGTCGATGGCAAAGCAATGCTGACGAAAGTTCCCGCCGAATGGGAAGAGGCACTTCCCAATCTCTATCTCGGTGGCACAGGCACGTCGTATCACGAGACATGGATGGGCGATCTGGCAGAGATCATCGTCTACGCTCGCGTGCTGACGGACCAGGAGCGGGTGCAGGTCGAAGACTACCTGGCGAAAAAATACGGAGTGACGATCACGCGATGAGTGCCGCCACCATCGACGAAGTCATCAAGGAGATGTACGAATCGATCAGTTTCGAGCGCGGCCAGCGCCCCGACTGGAAGCGCAATGACGCGATTTACGCGCCGGGCGCGCGGCTGGTCCGCGTGAACGACGGAGGCATCTTCGAATTCGACATGAAGTCGTATCGCGTCGACTTCGACCGGATGATCGATTCCGGCGAGATGCCCAGCTTCTGGGAGGGCGAGCTGTGGCGCGACACGCGGCAGTTCGGCGAAATCGCCCACGTGCTGAGCGCGTACGAGACGCGCCGCTCTCGCAACGGAGATGTGATGAACCGCGGCGTGAACAGCATTCAGCTGTTTCGCCGCGGCGGCCGCTGGTTCATCAGCGCGATGATCTGGCGGCGCGAAGGGAAGGACGTGAAGATCCCGCTCACGAAACCGTGAGCGTGATCCCCTCGCGCTTCACCGCTTCGAGGAACTCCGCCTGCACGACGTGGTCGGTCGGCGGAACGACTCCGCGATGCGCGAAGCGGCCGCCCATGATCGCCAGCGCGGCCTGCACAGCCGGAAGCACGGCGATGAGATGCGTCTTCCCGCCGGTGAAGATCGCGAATTTGCGTGCGTTCGTCGAGACGATCTCGTACGCGAGAAGTCCCTCTGCCGGCCCGACGCGATGAATGAGATCGAGCGCGTTCTTCTCGTACGTTGTGGCCAGACGGCGCAATAGCGGCGAACGCAGCATCGTGTTCATCAATGGAATCTGCGTGTCGATCACGAACTCGGCCGTGCGCAGGAACCAGAACTTTCGCGGGAGTGTCACGGCGTCGACGCTTTTCACGGTGATGCCGGATCGCCTGCCCAGCGGCTGCGGAAAATCAATGGAGCGCTGCTCGCCGATGAATGACCCCAGCATCGACTCGGTCGTGCCTCGACTCGCCGTGTAGCGGCTCGCCGGGACGAGATAGGCGGTCAGGCGGCGCGGCTCTTCGACTCCGCTCATCGCCAGGATGAGCGCGCTCACGGTGGAGAGCGCGCTGCAGGCGGTGAGAACGCGTATGCCGGCCGCACCGATCGGCACCTCGTTCTCGTAGATCATCGACGTGTAGTCCGGACTGTCGGACAAGTCGATGATGTCGAAGCCGACGGTGCGCGCCGCCTCGATCAGAGCAGGCGTGCGGTTCTGAAACGGGCCGGCGGCATCGATGACGAGATCGCGCGTCTTGAGGTTTGCGCGGAGATCGGCGGGATTATTCGCGTCGACGCGCAGATCGCCGCGCGAGCGGGAGGCGAGGAGCGGAGTGACGCCGGCCGCGCGAAGCTGCTCCGCGATCAGCCCGCCGAAAAATCCCGAGCCACCCAGAACGACGACGCGCTTCACCGGAGCTTCACTCCCACGAGCACGACCCACGGCACGAACAGAACCATGAGCACGATGCTGGCGATCACGATACCCGTTGCGCTGTCAGCGATTGTGAGCAGGGTCATGGAAATCCCCGCTGCCCATATCACCCACGCCCAGGCGCGCAGGAGTGCGGGGAGCGGTGAGGCAATCGTAAGAACGATTCCGCCGATTGTGTACAGGCCGTTGCCGGCGCCGGCGCTCAGGAGCGCGGCGATCCTGTAGAGCGGGTCTTCGGCACGCGGGAGCCAGGCGATGAGAATCGACTCGCCGGCAAAGTCGCAGAAGAGCCCCGCGGCCGCGATCGCGAACCCGATCATGGCGAGGGTGCGTGCTGCCCGCGCTCCCCAGCATGCATAAAAGCCGAGAAGCGATACCGCGCTGAGCATCCAGAGAAGCCAGCCCGCACGCCACATTTCCCACCGCGCCGGACCTTCGCGCAGGAGGATGACCGCGCCGATCGCGGCGATCGTGTGGAACGTCGCGCACCAGTACGGAGCCGTCCGTTTCAGAAAATCGACGATCGCCGTGCGATCGAGCAGAAACATCGCGAACGGCAGCCACCACATCAGATCGTCGAACACGAGCAGCGGAAACGTGCGGAACGGAAGCTCGCCGGAGTGCACCGCCATCACCCAGCCGATCGGCCCGAGGATCTTTCCGGCCAGTCCGATGGCGATGAACGGCGCGCCGCGCTCGGGACGCCACGCCGCGTACGCGTAGCCGACGCCGTACAGGCCGACGACCATGCCCAGACACGCCCAGATCGCCGGATACCGTGGCGCATCGAGATGGAACATCGTGAAGAACGCGCGCGGGAACAGCGCCGCCCACAGCCCGAAGACGATGTTGTACGCCGCCGCGGCGGCGAAAACGACGCGATACATAATGGCGATTGCGCTCCGTCATCCTGAGCGAAGCGAAGGATCTCGCCGACGAGATGCTTCGCTTCGCTCAGCATGACGAGACGATTTCTGATCACGATACTCCTCCTCTGCGGCTGTCAGACGCTTCCGCCCGTCGCGCCGCACCGGCAATTCCGCATCGTCGGCTATGTGCGCGGGCGCGCCGACATCAACGCCATCGGAGCGAAGAAGCTCACCCACATCTACTACGCCTTCGCGAAGGTGAGTCCCCTCGGCGAAGTCTGGTTCGAGGATCCCGACGCTCCCGCGCACATCGCGCAGCTGCAGGCGTTGAAGGCAGTCAACCCCGATCTCAAGGTGATCGTCTCGGTCGGTGGCTGGGGCGCCGATTTCTTTTCCGATGCGGCGGAGAGCGAAGACTCGCGATGCGTGTTCGCGACGAGCGCTGTCGACCTGATCAAACGCTACGCGCTCGACGGGATCGATCTCGACTGGGAGTATCCCGGCCAGCCCGGTCCTGGCATCAAGTACCGACCCGAGGACAAACAGAATTTCACGCTGATGCTGAAGATGCTGCGCGATGAGCTGGACATGCTGAGCGATGCGCGCGGCCGCACCGGTTTCAACCGCTACACGCTCTCGATCGCCTCGGCCGGCGGACGCTATTTCCAGTTCACGGAGATGGATCGGCTGCACGTCTATCTCGACTGGATCAACGTGATGACCTACGACCTCGCCGGCGGATACTCGCGAACGACGGGCCATCACACGGCGCTCTATCGTTCGGCCGCGGCCGGACAATCAACGGCATCGACCGAGTCGTTCATCCGCCAGCACCTCGATGCCGGCATCCCGCCGCGCAAGATCGTGGTGGGCGTGGCGTTTTACGGGCGCGGATGGCGCGGAGCCTGGGGGAGCGACGGTCTGTACAGACCTTACGATCAGTATGAATCCGACTATCCGTACTCGAAAATTCTTCGGCAGTACATCGGAGCGCAGGGCTACGAGCGCCGCTGGGATGATGCCGCGCACGCGCCGTACCTCTGGAATCCCGATGTGGGCCGCTTCATCTCGTACGACGATCCGCAGTCACTCGCCGACAAGGCGCGTTTCGTGAAGAAGTATGGGTTGGGCGGCGTGATGTATTGGGAGCAGAGTCACGATCCGGGGGAGACGTTGCTGGATGCGCTGGTCAACGGGTTACGATGACATCTCGTCTTCTTCGTGCCGCCGCTGCTCCTCCATCACCATCCCATCGATCTCGCGCTTCAGCGCATTGAACTGCGGCGAGGCGACGTCGCGCGGCCGCTCCAGATTCACAGGCACGATCGCTTTGATCCGGCCCGGGCGATAGGTCATGACGACGATGCGGTCGGCGAGGTAGATGGACTCGTCGATGCCGTGCGTGACGAACAGAATCGTCTTCTTCAGCTCCGTCCAGATGCGCAGCAGCTCGTCCTGCAGATTCCGGCGCGTGAGCGCGTCGAGCGCGCCGAAGGGCTCGTCCATCAACAGGATCGGGCTGTCGAGCGCGAGCAGACGCGCGATCGCCACGCGCTGGCGCATGCCGCCGGAAAGATCCTTCGGAAAACGGTTCGCGAACTCGGTCAGATTCAGTTTCGCCAGCAGTGCGCCGACTTGTCTCTCCAGTTGCGGCTTCGCTTCGCCGCGCATCTGCAGTCCGAACGCGACGTTCGCCTTCACGGTCATCCACGGGAACAGCGCGTACTCCTGAAACACCATTCCGCGATCGGGCCCTGGCTCGCTGACCAGCTTGCCGGCCGCAGTGATCTCTCCCGTTGTCGGCGGCAGGAATCCGGCGACGGCATTGAGCAGAGTCGACTTGCCGCATCCCGAGGGACCGAGAAGGCAGACGAATTCGCCGCGTTCGACGTCGAGATCGATGTTGTCGAGCGCGACCAGACCGTCGAAGCGCTTCGTTACGCCGCGGACCTGGATCTCCGCCGTCATTTCGCCGGCTCCAGTCCGCGATGCCAGCGGAGCAGATAGTCGGACAGGCGCGCGAGACCGAAATCGATCGCCAGCCCGAGCAGGCCGATGGTGATCATTCCCGCAACGATCTTGTCGGACCAGAAGTACTCCCGCGCTTCGAGGATCCGGTATCCGAGGCCGTTGTTCACGGCGATCATCTCCGCGACGATCACCACGATGAACGCGACGCCGAAGCCGACGCGGATGCCGGTCATGATGTGCGGGAGCGCCGCGGGAATCATCACCCGGAAGAACAGAGCTCTCTTGTTCGCTCCGAGATTTCTTGCCGCGCGAACGTAGATCGCGTCGACGCTCCGCACGCCGGCGATCGTGTTCATGAGCACCGGGAAGAATGCTCCGAGGCTGATGAGGAAGAACGCCGGCGGATTGCCGAGGCCGAACCAGAGGATCGCCAGCGGGACGAAGGCGATCGGAGGAATCGGCCGGAGCACCTGCACGAGGGGGTTGAGGTACGCGTACGCCGAGCGGCTCGCGCCCATCGCCAATCCGATCGGAAGCGCGAGCCCGGTTCCGATGAGGAATCCCATCATCACGCGGTAGAGGCTGGAGGCCGCGTCGGAGGGAAGCTCTCCCGACCGCAGATCGTCGATCCAGCGCAGCAGAACGCGGGACGGCGCGGGCAGGATCATCGGATTGATCGCTCCCGCGCGTGAAAGACCTTCCCAGATCGCGAGGAGGATCACCGGGACGATGGCGGAGCGAAAAACGGCTCGCGCGCGCCGGGACATCGTCTATCTCACGCCGATCGCGTTCTTCGCCACTTGCAGGAGATCGGCGCGAACCCATTCGCGCGCGACCGGCGGCTTTTCCATTCTGCCGACGCCGAGGGCCTGCATCATGTCGGTCATGATCTGGACGTGGCGGACGTTGATGTCATAGGTGAACGCCGCGTTGGACATCGCGTCGACGTACTCCTGATGCGAGAGCTGACCCTTGAACATGTTCTCGCGGACGTACTTCTCGGCGAGCGCGGGATTGCTCAGGAACGTTGCCGTCGCCTCGACGAAGCATTTCAGCACGCGCGTGGCCACGTCGCGCTTCTTGTCGTACATCTTCTCAGTCATGACCAGCGCCCGGACCGGCTCGCCCATCGGCGTGTCGTACGGCTTCATGATCTCCGTGCCGAAACCCTGGGCGATTGCCTGAGCCGACTGCGGCTCCGACTGGCACATCGCGTCGATCTGCTTTCCCAGCAGTGCGCCATTGAGGTCGGCATACGCGAGATAGACGAGCTGCACGTCCTTGTCGCCCTTGTCCGACCAGGTCAGGTTCGCTTTGCGCAGCTCGGCGAGGAGGCAGAGCTCTTGCGCTCCGCCGCGCGCCACTCCCACCTTGCGGCCTTTGAGATCGCCAATGGTCTTGAGATTTAGATCGGGACGGCCGACGATCCGCACGCCGCCCTTCGCGAAACCGGCGACGACGAACACGGGCGCGCCGACGGACCGGCCGGCAATCGCTGCGTCGAGTGCGCTGGCGGCGATGTCGATGTCTCCGGAGAGAATCGCCGGAATGATGTCGATTCCTTTTGCGAACACCTTCTCTTCGATCTTCAGGCCGTACTTCGGTGCGATCTCCTTCATGTACGACACCGCACCGTAATGCGCGAACTTCAGGTTTCCGAGGCGGACGACGTCTGCAGCGTGGACGGCACCCGCCCAAAGAAGCAGCATCGCGATTGCGACTGCAAGTCTCTTCATGGGGCGCGTTCTAGCACACCTTCGGCCGCGCTCGAAGCCGTTCCACCATGGCCAGCTCGCCAATCTCGCTGAGCAGGGTCAGCTCGTACGCGCGGGCGAGCGATTCGAGCCAGCGGCGGGAGCGCCGCTCATCGAGTGAGGGAAGCGACGCCTGGAGCGCGCCGGCCTCCTCCGGGAACGACGCGTGGATGCGCTGCAGGATCAGCTCGTGACCGCGCTCTTTCCTTGCGGTGCGCAGCATGTCGAGCGCGAGGATGTTCGTCGTTCCTTCCCAGATCGGTAACACCTGCGCGTCGCGCAGGAGTCGCGGCATCACCCATTCTTCGATGTATCCGTTCCCGCCGATCAACTCCATCGCCTCCGAGACACAGGGCACGGCAAGTTTGCCGGTGAGCGCTTTGACGACCGGGATCAGGATGCGCAGGAGGCGCGCCGCGTCCGCGTCTCCGGCGTCGGCGCGGCGGAGTGCATCGACGGCCTCGAACGTCATCAGCAGAGCGCCGAGGTGCTCGGCTTCGAGATCGAGGAGCGTTTCCTCGACGAGCGGGAACTCGATCACGCGCCGGCCAAACGCTCGCCGCCGCTCCACGTACCAGCGCGCCTCGTGAACGGCACGGCCGATCACGGCGACGGCTGCCACCGAGTTGTAAAGGCGGGAGAGATTCATCATCTCGGCGACGGCGTGAAAATCGCCGATCTCTTCGGCCGGTGCGTCGCTCAGGGTGACCTCGCCAGTTGGCATCGACCGGACGCCGAGCTTCTCTTTGAGCCGCTCGATCGTCACGCCGGAGTTGCCGCCCGTCAGCATCAGATACGTGCGGATGCCGCGGATTCCGTCGGATGCGCCTTCCGGCCTTGCCGTGGCCAGCACCGCCTGAGCGTCGACATTCGAGCAGAACCACTTCAGTCCGGAAAGGCGCCAGGTGCCGTCCGGCGCGCGGCGGGCGATGGTCTCGTTCGCGCCGACGTCCGATCCGCCGGCGCGCTCGGTGAGAAACATGGCGCCGGTCCATAGCGAGTTCACATCGTCCGAGGCGAGATGCGGGACGACGCGGGCGATCTGTTCGCGGTTGCCGAAGCGGGTCAGCACGCGGGCCACGCCGTCGGTCATGCACAGCGGGCAATACAGGCCCATCTCCGCCATCGCAAAGAGGTAGCCGAGTGCGAAGCTGATGAACGGAGCATCGGCGGAATGCTCGTGCGGCGAGTACTTCATCGCCAGCATTCCCGAACCGTACGCGATGCGCTCCATCTCCCGGTATGCAGGGTGGTATTCGACGCGGTTGATGCGATTGCCGCGCTCGTCGTGCGTGACCAGGCGCGGCCGCTCCCGATCGGCCACGGCCGCGAGCGGCGCGACCTCGAGGGCGGCGCGTTCTCCCATCGCCACGAGCTGCGGTTCGGCCCAGCGCCACGCTCCGTCGCCGAGCTTCCGCCGGCAGAGCCGCTGAAAGTGCGGCGACGTTTGCCAGAACGAAACGCGCGGCGGTTCCGGGATCATGGCCCGCGAGTATAGTTCTGCTCATGAGACGAACCATCTTGGCGTTAGCAGCCCTGCTCATTTCCGCGATCCCGGCGATGGCCGTGACGAGGACGGTGATGGTCGTCGACGACGTCATCAGGATGTCGAAAGCCGGTGTCGCCGACGAGAACATCATCGCATTCGTGAAGAAGACGGCCGAGCCGTTCGATGTCGGAAGCGACGACGTGATCGCCATGAATGACGCGCGCGTCTCGGCGGACGTGATCAAAGCGGTGATCGACGAATCCGCGGCGCGGATGAAGGAAGAGCGCAGCGTCGCGGATCGCGAGACCCGTGATCGCACCGGCGACCGGCGCACGACGGTCTACGTCACGCCCGGGTATTCGCCGTGGTACGACCCCTTCTACTACGGTTCCTACGATCCGTTCTGGTATCGCCCTCGGGTGTTCGTCGGATTCACGTTCGGCCGGTTCCACGGCGGCCGATTCCGGCATCACTGAGGTTCGCTACCTCAGCGCGCCGGCCCACGATGCTGCCATTCCGAGGAGAAGAGGAGCCGGCAGCGGCCGCCGGCGTTGATATCGTTTCATGCGAATGAGGCTCAGCAACCCCCGGGCAAGGTCGGTCGTCGTGGCGGTGATGCTTCTGCTTGCCGGCTGCGGTAAGGAATCGACGGTCGGTCTCATCCGCGACGTCGCCACGGAAGCGCGGCCGAAGCCGAGGGTTCAGATCATGATCCGTGCGTCGGCCGAAGAGGCCACGCCTCAAGACCTGGAACTGCTCCGCTCGATCGAGGATCGCATCGAGCGCGCGAACATCGGGCGGCTGATCAGTTCCGGTTCCGCGGCCGGGTACCTCCATCTCACGATCGAGGTGGAGAAGACCGCCGATGCGATCGAGCGTCTTCGTCGCGTGCTGCAATCCGCCGGTGTGCTCGACCGCGCGTCGTTCCGAGTGACGACTGATCGCGAGAAGTAGCCGGCCTACCGTTGCCGCCAGTGCGGCATAACTTTATTCCATCTTGACTCACCAATCGTTGCGGTATGATCTCCCGACTTCCCAAACGGACGGACCCGTGGTCGAGGAGTCACATGCCCATCTTGTTGCGCCCGGTCTCTAGCTGCGCCCTGTTTGTCTTTTTGGCCGCCTCCTCGATATTTGCCAGCACCGATTACAAGCTGCTGGTCGATATCGACAACGCCGCGTCCACCGGCTGCACCGTGAGCGGGATGCCGGGTGTCGATCGTGTGATCACCACGACGGTCGACACGAGCGGCGCGACGCCGCGCGTCACCGCGGTGACACGTCAGGACTGCAGCGGTGGGTCGCTTGGAACCGCGATCACGATCGACAACAGCGGCTGGCCGGCCGCATCGAATGCGACAAACGGCGTTTCGACGATCGAGACTCGCATCCCGCTGGCCGTATTCGGGACACCCCTCCCGCCATCGATGCGCATCGGCTTCGTGGTGGTCAACGGATCACAGAACACGACGGTGCTCACGGACGCGGACGGCAATCCGATCCTCTTTCCCGGAACGGAGCCGAAACGCCGCGCGGTCGGTGGCCGCGCGCTGACGTTCGAGATGGACGGACAGACCGGCGATTGGGCCGGGTTGTCGCCGCTCGTCAGCGGCGACGCGGAACAATCGAATGGACTCCGTATCCTCAATGTGTACGCGTTCGTCACCGGCGAATTTGCGTACTTCCGGTTCGACGCGCAGTCGCAAAGCGCGGCGCCGACAGCACGGAACGATTCTTACGCAACACCGCTGCACACGCCTCTGACGGTTCCGGCTCCGGGCGTTCTGTCGAACGACTCGGATCCGAACAGCCGCCCGCTGACGGCGGGCCAGGTCTCTGCTCCTGACCGAGGCGTGCTGGTTCTCAATGCTGATGGATCGCTCACGTACACCCCGGACGATTCCGGCGCGACGCGCGAGACGTTCACGTATCAGGCGAGCAACGGCGCGCAGCCGTCGAACGTGGCGCGGGTTGAAATCCGTGTTGGGCAGAACAACCACCGTCCGAATGCCACGGACAAGAACTACAGCGTTCCGCAGGGTGGGGCGCTGAACATCGCCGCCCCCGGTGTGCTGGAGAACGACACCGACCCGGACGGCGATCCGCTCCACGCCATCCTCGGCACCTCGGTCTCGCACGGCACGCTGACGCTCAACAGTGACGGATCGTTCACCTATGTCAACGATGGCGTGTCGCTGGCCGACGATGAGTTCACGTACTTCGCGAATGACGGCTTCGAGAGCTCGCGCGAAGCCACGGTGCACATCCACGTGACGCAGAGCGGCTCCGCGCCGCACATCACCATCCCGGCGAGCGACCAGACCGTCTGCGCCGGCTCGACGGCGACGTTCAGCGCCGCCGCGGCCGGAGCGCCGCCGCCGAGTCTCCAGTGGTCCGTGTCCACCGACGGCGGGACGACGTTCACGGCCATCCCGGGAGCGACAACCAATCCGTATTCGTTCACGGCGACTCTCGCCGACAACGGCAATCAGTACCGGGCCACCTTCACGAATGTGAAGGGGAGCGCTTCGACGACCGCGACGCTGACCGTGATCACGACGCCGGCAGTGACGACGCAGCCAGCCACGCAGACCGTGCAAGTCGGCTCGGCAGCGACGTTCAACGTTGCCGGGACCTATTCGCCGACGATCCAGTGGCAGGTCTCGACCAACGGCGGCGCCACGTTCACGAACATCGCCGGGGCAACCTCGACAACGTACAGCTTCAGCACCACGCTGGCCGACAACGGGCATCAGTTCCGCGCGGTTCTGACGAACGCTTGCGGATCGGCGACGAGCGCGGCGGCGATCCTGACGGTCGTCTGCCCCACGATCACGGTGACGAATCCGGCCACGACGACAGCACCGGCCGGCGCCGCATTCAGCCAGACGTTCACGCAGTCCGGAAGCACTGGGACGGTGACCTTCACGACCGCGAGCGCGCTGCCCGCGGGTTTGACGCTGGCTTCGAACGGAACTCTCTCCGGCACGCCGACCCAGACGGGAACGTTCCCGATCACGGTCACGGCAACCGATTCGTTCGGCTGCGTCGGAACGGGTGTCGTCTACAACCTGGTCATCACCTGTCAGACGATCACGATCACGAATCCGGCCACGACGACCGGAACAGTGTCGGCTCCATTCAGCCAGCAGTTCACACAGACCGGTGCGATCGGCGCGACGACATTCACGACGGCGAGCGCAATGCCGCCGGGACTCTCGCTCTCGGCAAGTGGTCTGCTGTCGGGCACTCCGACGGCCCCGGGCACATTCCCGATCGTCGTCACAGTCACGGATGCGAACGGCTGCACGGGAACGGGCGCGACGTACAACCTGGTGATCGGCTGCCAGACGATCACGGTCACGAATCCGGCCACGAACACGGGCACGGCGAACACGCCGTTCTCGCAGACGTTCACGCAGACGGGCGCAATCGGCGGCGCGACCTTCACGACGGCGAGCGCGCTGCCCACGGGTCTCACCCTGGCGGCCAACGGCACGCTGTCCGGCACGCCAACACAGACCGGCACGTTCCCGATCGTCGTCACCGCCACGGACGGCAACGGCTGTACGGGGACGGGCGCGACGTACAACCTCGTCATCGCCTGCCAGACGATCACGGTTACGAACCCGGTCGCCAACACGGGAACTGCGGCGTCGGCGTTCAGCCAGACGTTCACGCAAACCGGGGCTATCGGAACGGCGACGTTCACGTCCGCCAGCGCATTGCCGGCAGGTCTGACCCTTGCCACCGCCGGCACGCTCGCCGGCACGCCGACGCAGACGGGCACGTTCCAGATCGTCGTCATGGTCACGGACGGCAACGGCTGCACCGGAACGGGCGCCACGTACACGCTGACGATCGGATGTCAGACGGTCACCGTCACGAATCCGGCCACGACGACCGGTACGGCGAACACGCCGTTCTCCCAGACGTTCACGCAGACGGGCGCGATCGGCACGACCACGTTCACGACCGCGAGCACGTTGCCCGCCGGCCTGAGCCTGGCCAGCAATGGCACGCTGTTCGGCACGCCGCTGCAGACGGGCAGCTTCCCGATCGTGGTCACGGTGGCCGACGGCAACGGCTGCACCGGCACCGGCGCGCCGTACACGCTGACGATCGGCTGCCAGGCCATCACGGTCAACAATCCGGCGACGAACACCGAAGCGATCGGAACCGAGTTCTCGGTGACGTTCACGGCGACGAACGCCATCGGCGCGACCACGTTCACGACGGGGAGCGCGCTGCCGGCGGGTGTCACTCTGGCGACAGACGGCACGCTCTCCGGGATCTCGACGCAACTCGGAACGTTCCCGATCGTGGTGATCGCCACCGACAGCAACGGCTGCACGGGAACGGGTGCGACCTACAACCTGACCATCGGCTGCCAGACGATCAGCGTGACGAACCCGGCCAACACCACGGGCACGGTGAACTCTCCGTTCAGCGAGCAGTTCACACAGAGCGGCGCGATCGGCGGCGCGACATTCACGACGGCATCGGCACTCCCCGGCGGTCTGACTCTCTCCACGAGCGGCCTGCTCTCCGGCACGCCGACGCAGACGGGCACGTTCAACATCGTCGTGATGGTCACCGACGGCAACGGCTGCACCGGAACCGGCGCGACGTACAGCCTCGTCATCGGCTGCCAGACCATCACGGTCGGCAACCCGGCCTTGACGACCTCGCCGGCCGGCACGCCGATCTCGATTGACTTCACCCAGGCCGGTGCGGTCGGCGGCGCCACCTTCACCACGGCTTCGGCGCTTCCGACGGGACTGAGCCTGGCCACGAACGGCACGCTGTCCGGCACACCGCTGCAGGGCGGCACGTTCCCGATCGTCGTCACCGTCACGGACGGCAACGGCTGCACGGGAACGAACCCGCCGTACTCGCTGACCCTGACGTGTCCAACGATCACCGTCACGAACCCGGGCGTGAACACGGGAACGGCCGGCGTGGCGTTCAGCCAGACGTTCACGCAGTCCGGCGGAGCAGGCACGATCACATTCAGTGAAGTCGGCACGCTCCCGGCCGGATTCACGTTCAATCCATCAACGGGCGTTCTCTCCGGCACGACCTCCCAGGTTGGCGCCTTCCCGATCACCGTCACGGCAACCGATCAGAACGGCTGCACGGGAACCGGAGTTCAGTACAACCTGACGATCAACTGCCAGACGGTGTCCGTGACGAACCCCGGCGTGAACACCGGCACGGTCGACGCCGCATTCAGCCAGACCTTCACCGCCACGGGCATCCTTGGCACGGCCACGTGGAGCGAGACGGGCACGCTGCCCGCCGGCATCACGCTCAACGCCTCGACCGGCGTTCTTTCGGGGACGCCGACGGTCAACGGCGTGTTCCTGATCACGGTCCAGGTCACCGATACGAATGGCTGCTTCGGAACCTCGCCATACACGCTGACCATCAACTGCCAGACGATCACGATCACGAATCCGGTCACGAATACCGGCACGGCCAACACGCCGTTCTTGCAGACGTTCACGCAGTCCGGCGCGCACGGCACGGCGACGTTCACGACGGCGAGCACGCTCCCGGCAGGTTTGTCGCTGTCGGCCGCCGGTGTTCTCTCCGGCACTCCGACGCAGACCGGGACGTTCCCGATCGTCGTCGTCGTGACCGACGCGAACGGTTGCACCGGCAGCACCGGCGCGACCTACAGCCTGACCATCGGCTGCCAGGTCATCACCGTGAACAATCCGGCGACGACGACCGGCACGGTGAGCGCCGCGTTCTCGCAGACGTTCACCGCATCCAACGCCATCGGCACGACGACGTTCGGCACCGCCAGCGCCCTGCCGAGCGGCCTGACGCTGGCGGCCGACGGCACGCTGGCGGGCACTCCGACTGTGCCCGGAACGTTCCCGATCGTCGTCGTGGCCACCGACGGCAACGGCTGCACCGGCGCGGGTGCGACCTACAACCTCGTCATCGGTTGCCAGACGATCACGGTCACGAATCCGGCGAACGCGAGCGGCCCGGTCAACGCGGCGTTCAGCGAGCAGTTCACGCAATCCGGCGCGGTCGGCGGCGCGACGTTCAGCACACTGAGCGCGTTGCCCGCCGGTCTGAGCTTGTCGGGCGCCGGCCTGCTGTCCGGTACGCCCACGCAGGGCGGAACGTTCCCGATCGTGGTCACCGTCACCGACGGCAACGGCTGCACGGGCAATGGTCCCACCTACGACCTCACGATCGTTTGTCCGACGATCACGGTCACGAACGCGTCGACCGACACCGGCACGGCCGGAGTGGCATTCTCGTCCGGAGCCTTCACGCAGACGGGCGGCAACGGCACGATCACCTGGAGTGAGACGGGCACGCTGCCGACAGGCATCACGCTCAACACGAGCACGGGCGTTCTCTCAGGCACGACCACGCAAGCCGGCGTGTTCCCGATCACCGTCACGGCGACCGACAGCAACAGCTGTCAGGGCACCGGTGCGACCTACAACCTGACCATCAACTGCCAGACGATCAGCATCACGAACCCGGCGACGAACTCGGTGCAGTCGGGGAGTCCGCTCAGCGTCACCTTCACCGCCAGCGGCATCCTCGGCACGGCGTCGTGGAGCGAGACGGGCACGCTGCCGAGCGGCATCACGTTGAACTCCGGCACAGGTGTTCTGGCCGGTACATCCACACAGCAGGGCGTCTATCCGCTGACCATCAAGGTCACCGACTCGAATGGCTGCTTCGCGACGTCGTCGTACACCCTGACCGTCACGTGTCCGCCGATCGCCGTCACGCGCACGGGGGGCGGTTCGTTCCCGGCCGGCACCGCCGGCACCGCGTACGCAGGGCAGAGCTTCACCGCCAGCGGCGGAACCGGGCCATACACCTTCACCGTGACTTCCGGCACGTTCCCGCCGGGGCTGACGCTCGCGTCCGACGGCACGATCAGCGGCACGCCGACGGCGACGGGCACGTTCCTCTTCGACGTCACGGCGACCGACGCGAACTCGTGCACCGGCTCCGCCTCGTTCTCGATCGCCATCAATCCGGCCGCGAACCCCGACACGTACAACAACCTGGTCAACAACACCGAGGCGGTGGTGACGGGATTCGCGACGCCGCCGACGACGCCGTTCGTCAGTCTCACCGGCACGGTCATCGCCAACGACCTGCCGGGCGGTGGCGTGGCGGTCAACGCCGGTACGTTCGCCACGACCCAGGGCGGCAGTGTCACGATCGCCGCCGACGGCACGTTCCAGTACACGCCGCCGGTCACGGCTGCGCCGCTTGCGAGCGACACGTTTAACTACACGATCACGAGCAACACGGGCGGGACCGGGACACCGACCAGCGCAACCGGCACCGCGACGCTGAATCTGTCGGGACGCGTCTGGTATGTCGAGAACAATGTCACCAATGGCAGCGGCCAGTCGCAGTCGCCGTTCAACTCGCTGTCGAACTTCACGAACGGAGCGCGCATCGGACCGGATACTGCCGGCGACATCATCTTCGTCTATACCGGCGACGGCACCACCACGAACCAGAACGCGGGCGTGTCGCTGCTGGCCAACGAGCAGCTCATCGGCCAGGGCCTCAACGCCGCCGCCTCGGGCTTCGCGCTGGTCGTCAACGGCAACAACCTCGTCGCGACCGGAACGAACCCGCAGATCACGAACGCCACCGCGAACAGCGATGCCGTCGTATTGAATGACGGGAACTCGGTGAAGGGTCTGACGATCACCGGCGCGACGCGCGACGGCATCGCCGGCAACACCCGCAACTCATTCACCGGCGACACGCTGATCATCCAGAACAACGTCGCTTCGGGACTTCACTTCACCGCCATGCTGGGCGCGATCGTTCTCACGAACACACAAGTCACCGGCAACCTCACCGGTCTGGACGTGAACGGCGGAATCGCCTCGATCAGCCTCGACAACACCTGCGCCATCACCGCCAACGGCGGCCAGCGCTCCGTCTCGATCCAGAACCGGACGGCCGGCGGGGCGGGGGCGATCACCGTCGCCGCGACGATCATCGACGGAGGCACAGGGATCTTCGTCGGCTCCAACAACAACGGCACGATTTCCTTCACCGGCAGCCAGACCCTGAGCACGACGTCGAATGCGGCGGTCACGTTGTCGACCAACGTCGGCGCGACGATCACCTTCAGCGGCATCCTCAATATCACCACGACCACCGGCAACGGCTTCAGCGCCGCCGCCGGCGGTACGTTGAACGTCACGGGCACGGCCAACGTGACGACCGGCGCAGCGGGCGTCGGCGTGAACATCAACGGCATCACCGTCGGCGGATCGGGCGTGACGTTCACTTCTGTGAACACGACCGGCGCGACGACCGGTATCTCGCTGAACACCGTGACCGGCACGATCACGGTCAGTAGCGGCACGGTTACGGGCGGGACGACGGGCATTTCCGGAACGAGCTTCGGCACGCTCGCCGTCGGCGCCACGCTCAATGTGTCCGCGGCCACGGCGCTGAACCTCAACACCGGCGTCGTGAGCGGCACGTTTGCGAACGTCAGTTCCACGGGCGGCACGAACGGCGTGAATCTCATCGCCGTCACCGGCACGTGGGGCGCCACGGGTGGTTCGCTCACGGGGGCCGCCGGATCGACGTTCAACGTCACCGGCGGTGGCGCCGGCACGATCAGTTGGGGTAGCACGATCAATCAGACCAACGCCGCGAATGTCGTGACCATCGCCGGTGGGAACTCCGGCACGATCAACTTCAGCGGCAACGTGACGACGAGCGGCGGAAGCACGGGCATCAGCATCAGCGCCAGCTCGGGCACGTACAACTTCACGGGTGCGACGAGCACGATCGCCGGCACGGGCGGTGGCATCCTGATCTTCACTGAGACCGGTACGATCACGTTTGGATCGGGATACAGCATCTCGGCCGCGACCACATCGTTCAAGATCGGCGGCACGGCCACGAACACCTCGGCCAACATCACCTACAGCGGCACGATCACGAACAACAACAACCTCGGAGTGCTGCTCGACGTCAACTCGGCGTTGGGCATGTTCAACGGCACGCTGCTGATGAACGGCACGTCGCTGAGCGGAAGCGTAGGAACCGCCGGTGGGGTCATCTCGATCATCAAGAACATGACCGGCACGCTGACCGTCAACAACCTCAGCCTCACTTCGAGCAACATCTCGTTCAACAACACGCTCGTGGCGATCAGCGGCACGAACACCGCCGGCAACTTCACGTTCAATCACCTGACGCTGTCGGCGATCGGCTCCGGCCACACTGGCAAGGGCCTGACGATGTCCGGCGGCGGGACGCTCACCATCACGGCCACGGGCGGCGCCAGCAGCATCGACGTGAGCAGCACCGCGCTCGACCTCAACGGAATTGCCCTCGGGGCATCGACGATCGCGACGGTGAATTCGAACGGCGGCGTCAACGGCATTCTCCTGACGACTGTCACCGGCGGCACGCTCACAATCACCAGCGGTGCGATCTCCGCGCAGACCAGTTCTTCGTTCAGGGTCTCCGGAGGCAGCGCCAGCGTGACGTGTGGCGCAACCATCACGCAGAACACCGCGGGCCAGAGAGCGGTCGACATCCAGAACGCCACCGGCGGCACGCTGTTCTTCACGGGGGTCGTGAGCAGCACCGGGGCAGGCATCCTGCTTCAGACCAACACCGGTACGACGATGCGCTTTGCCGGCGGCATGACGCTCAACACCGGCGGGAGCAACGCATTCACCGCCACGGGCGGCGGCACCGTCGAAGTCTGCGACGAGAACCCGTGTAACAACGCGGCAACCGGCGCGTTGAATAACACGCTGATCACAACGACCGGCACCGCCCTCAACGTCGCCAACACCACCATCGGAGCGAACAACCTGGAGTTCCGGAGCATCAGCGCGAACGGTGCTGTCAACGGCATCCTGCTCGACACCACGGGTTCGATCGGAGGCCTCAAGGTCAAGGGGAACTCAGCCGGCAACTGCGGCGGCTCGATCACGGTTCAGCCGCTGGGCACCCTGTCCACTGCCAACGCACCGGTAACAGGCGACTGCACCGGCGGCACGATCCAGGCGACAACCGGCCACGCGGTCGTACTGACCAGCACGTCGAACGTCTCCCTCACTCGCATGCTGATCCAGAACGCCGCCACAAACTTCGACGAGATCAGCGCCAATACGATCAGCAGCCTCACCATCGATCATTGCTTCATCACGGACAACGCCGGCGTATCGGGCGATCGCGGTATCGAGATCGGCGACTTCACGACGGGGACCGCTGTCAACGGAACGATCACCATCAGCAACTCCACCATCGGGCCGACGGAACACGACAACATCGGCATCGGAATCGGCAGCGGCACGTCGACCTGGAACTTCACCAACGACGTTCTCACCGGATCCGTGCTCGACAGCGGCATGAACTTCGAAGTCCGCAACGCCACGGTGACGAGCTTCCTCATGGATGGCTGCGTCGTTCAGAATCAGTTCGCGGACGGTATGCAGATCAATCCCGCTTCCGGCGTGAACGCGACGATCACCTCGGCCACGATCCAGAACTCGTCGTTCACGACCAACAACATCCATATGGATCTGAACCACGACGGCGGGAGCAACGTCACCTACAAGGTCCTGAGCAACACGTTCCAGTTCTCGACCGCCCAGGCAATCAACTTCTTCACCTCGACCCTATCGACCGGCGGCGTTGCCAACGGCCGGTTCCAGAGCAACCGGATCGGCAACGCTGTGAGCTTCCTGTCCGGCGGCGGCGCCGGAATCCGCATCAACGTGAACGGTGGAGCGGCGGCCAGGGTTCTGGTCGACTCGAACATCATTCGTCAGGAGCCGGACGGCCGAGGGATCGAGATCATCTCGAGGAACGGGACGGGCGGAACGGATGCCACGGTCACGAACAACACCGTCGATACGGACTTTGTCGCCACGGTACAGAACGGCGGCTTCTCGCTGTCGAACATCTTCATGCAGTCGAACTGTCTGGCCACATGCAACACGCTGCGGTCGAACATCACCAACAACTTCGTCCCGGCGGTCGCGCCGACCGGCGAGCTCGTGGCCGGGCAGCTCGCTCTCCTCCGAACGGGTCTCTCGACCAATCAACTCGTCGACAACCCGCCGGCGTCCGTGGATGCCCTCTCCGAGCTGACGAGTCACAACACAGGTAGCGTCGCCACCAACGGGACGATCAATCTGATCGCCGGTCCGATCAACACTCCTCCATAGGATTTACGTCACGAGTGCACCAGCCGAAATGCTGCCGCGCACAGCGGTGGAAGTAGGAGAAAGAACAATGGCCGAACCGTTTTTGTCGGAAATCCGGATGATGAGTTTCATTTTTGCGCCCAAGGGGTGGGCTCTCTGCGACGGTCAACTTCTTCCCATCAACCTGAACCAGGCTCTCTTCTCTCTGCTCGGGACCACGTTCGGTGGCGACGGGAGGGTGAACTTCGGTCTTCCCGATCTCCGGGGCAGGACGCCGATTCACGTCGGCAACAGCCATATCCTCGGTGAACGCGGCGGCGAGCAGGCACACACGCTCTCGATCAGCGAGATCCCGACTCACGTCCACGTTTTGAGCGGGACCAGCAACGTCGGCAACGCGGCAATCCCCGCCGGCAACCTGTTGGCCCGAACGGCGAGCCAGGCCTATCACGGCGCCGACAACGCCCTGGCTGCGCTTGCCCCCCAGGCCGTCTCGAACGTCGGCGGGTCGCAAGCCCACCTGAACATGCAACCTTTTCTGACGCTCTCGTTCTGCATCGCGCTGCAGGGCATCTTCCCGTCCCCGAACTAGGAACAACAAGGAGTACGACGATGGCACAACCTTATGTTGGCGAGATTCGGATGTTCGCCGGAAACTTCGCGCCTGCCGGGTGGATGTTCTGCGAGGGGCAGCTTCTGGCGATCTCCGAATACGACACCCTCTTCAATTTGATCGGTACGACGTACGGCGGAGACGGCCAGAGCACGTTTGCGCTTCCCGATCTGCGCGGCCGGATTCCCATCCACCAGGGGAGTGGCTTTGTTCTCGCGGAGAACGGAGGCGCCGAGACGATCACGCTCACCGTGAGTCAAATCCCGGCGCACTCACACTCCATGCTCGGTACGAACAGCATCGCCAACGATGCCAGTCCGGCCAACAACCTGACCGCCCAGACGAACACGTTCGATCTCTACCAGAGCGTTCCCGGTGGCCAGCCGATGGCCCCGCAGTCGGTCAGTTCCGTCGGCGGCAGTCAGCCTCACAACAACTTTCAACCGTACCTGTGCGTCGATTTCATCATTTCGCTGTTCGGGATCTTCCCGTCGCAGACCTAAGGAGTGATTGAGACATGGATCCGTTTGTTGCTGAAATCAGAATTTTCCCTTTCAACTTCGCTCCCAAAGGCTGGGCCTGGTGCGACGGACAATTGATGCCGATCTCTCAGAACACAGCGCTGTTCTCGCTGCTCGGCACCACGTACGGAGGTGACGGCAAGTCGACCTTCGCTCTGCCGAACCTGGAAGGCTCCGCGCCGATGCATCCGGGGCAGGGACCCGGCCTGAGCCTGCACGACCTCGGCGAGACCGGCGGCAGCGAGACCGTGACGCTCCTCATTTCGGAGATTCCGTCGCACACCCACACGATCACCGCGCAGGTTCCGCCGGCCGACACGAATCTGCCGGGAGGGAATGTCCTCGCCCGCTCCAGTGTCGGCGGCACGACGCCCTACCTTCCTCCGGCCGGGGCGCCGCTGGTAACGATGTCACCGAACGCACTGGCGCCCGCAGGCGGCAACGCGCCCCACAACAACATGCAGCCGTATCTGACCCTCTACTTCAACATCGCGCTGCAGGGCGTGTTTCCACCGCGTACCTAGTCTTATGAAACCGTCGCGATCGCGCCGCTCGCTGGCGCGATCGCGACATCTGTCGTTAGTGCCATCCATACTCCTCGTGGTCGCGGAACGGCGTGTTACCATCGAGACTCTGTCTCAAATAGACTGGATCTGGGGCGAGTGTCTAAACGTCGTTCCTTGAAGGACCTATCGGATATGAGCAACGCAGAGAAGCACGTGAATCGCCGCCAGTTCCTGGTCACCGGATCGCTGGCTGTTGCCGGTCTGACGATGCCGGGCGTGATGCACGCGGCCGCGAAGGCCCCTGCCGCGGCGCTGCCGCTTTCGGTCGGATTCCTGGCCGACGCATCGCGGTCGTTTCAGGCGGCGGAGAGCATCCTGACCGGCGATCCGACCCTCTTCTCGCGCAGTGCCCGATTCTCGTTCCGCGGCATGCGGCGGTTCCCCAGCGACAACTTGAACGTGCTGATCGACGTGATCTTCCACACGGTCGCCGGCGATGTGCCGTTCTTCGCCTTCACGCATCCGGAAGCCGGAAAGAGCGTCAGCAACTCCAGTCCGGCCTCGTTTCTGGTTCCGGTGCCGACCACGGGTGCGATCGACCTCTCCGTGAAAGTGCGCCGCGCCTCGGCGCCCGAAGTGTCAGGCACGATCTCATTCGCCGTGAACAGCGTCAGCGATGCGTTGAAGCTCAATCGCGGTGCTTACATCCTCGCCATCAGCGACCGCGCGATCGACTGGACCTCCGTGCGCCTGGCCGACGGAACCCAGCCTTCGACGTTCATCAGCGGAGGTGAACCGCTTCTGCTGCGAACCAACGACGCCAATGAGGTCAGTTTCGATTACGTCGTGATGACCGTCCGCGCCGGGTCGTGATCCCGGGCATCACCCTCCGTCCAGCAACGGCGGCCGACTACGATTTCATGCGTCGTCTCTACCACTCCACGCGAGAGGAAGAGATGCGTCATTTCCCGTTCGACGAGGCGCAGAAGAGCGCGTTCCTCGATCAGCAGTTCGCCGCGCAGTTTCAGCATTACGAGCGGCACTACCCGACCTGCGAGCGCAACATCGTCGAGCTCGACGGCGAACCGGTTGGCCGCTTGTGGATCGACGAGTGGCGCGATCAGATCCGGCTCGTCGATATCACGCTGATCGGCGAACGACGCGGCAGCGGAATTGGCACCACGCTTTTGCGCGAAGTCCTCGCGCGCGGCGCCGCGGCGTCGAAGCCGGTCACGATTCACGTCGAAGCGTACAACCCCGCGCTGCGCCTCTACCAGCGCCTCGGATTTCAAAAGGTGGATACGAACGGCGTCTACTACCTGATGCGCTGGACTCCCGATCAGGTGAACACCACTTCGTAGAGATAGCCGCCGGCCTCCTCGCCGACCGGAACCAGAAACAGATCCATCGCATCAAAGGTGTCGTGGGTGATCCTGTAGATGTGTTGCCGCAGGAGATGAGATTTTGGGCCGAGGAAGAAAAGGGAAAAGGGATGGCGGGGGAGGCGGGCCGCTTCGCTCTCCATCACCTTCGCCGCGCGCAGCAGACGCAGCTCCACTTTGGCGCCGTTGGGAAACTCCGCCCAGAAGCTCGTGCCGACGTGCGGCGTGAATGAATCGATGGTGAGACTCTCCAGCACGCGGTTCGTTGTAGCACAGAAAGAGACTGCTCGCGTTTGGTGTTGGAACCGGGCAATGCTCCGCCGTCTCGTCCTGTTCAGCGTGCTCCTGATCAATGCCGCGTCGCCGCCGGCCGTGACGTACTTCAACGATCACGCCGGCGACCGGGTGAAGTGGGAGGCCTGGGGGAAGGCGGCGTTCGATCGCGCCCAGAAGGAAGGCAAACCGATCGCGCTGGTCGTCGGATCGTTCGCGCCGCATTCATCACGAACCGCACACCAGGCGCTCGAGTCCGATCCCGCGACCGTGGCGGCGCTCAATGGAAGGTTCGTTCCGATCCTCCTCGATCGTGCCGAGTGGCCGGCGGTTGCGGCCGCATACGCGGCGGCATCGGACCGCCGCGATACCGCCGATATCGTCATCTACGCGCTCACCTCCGATCTCGAATGGCTCGACGTCGCCGCCAAGCCGGCCGATCTACAGGCGATCGCGGATCACTGGAGCACTGACCGCAGCGGCTATCTCGAAGACTCGCGGTTGAAGGTGCGGCGTCTTCGCGCTCGTACGCCGGAGAATGCAGCACCGCCTTCAGCCGGTAGGCACACATTCGAACAGCTCCGGGCCCTCGATCGCTCCGACCGTCAGGACATCCTCGGCGGCGGTTTCTTTCGCGCCGTGCCGTTCTTCGACAAGAACCTCACCGATCAGGCAAATCTTGCGTCGGCCTATCTGGAGGCAGCGCAGTTGTCCGGCGACGCGCGCTTCGCCGAGGTCGCGCGCAACACCCTCGAATATTCGGTTCGCGATCTCCAGATGCGGAACGGCGGCTTCAACGATTCGCAGCAGGCCGACAGTCTCGTCCCCATCGGGCGGCCCGTGATCGTCGAAGGGGCGTATTACCTTTGGGATCGGTCCGAGATCATGCACACCTTCGGGCCGAAGATTGGCGCGGAACTGTGCGAACGGTTCGGTGTCGGGCCCGGTGAAAAAAACATTCTTCGATCGGCGCGCACAGACACGCCCGATCCCGCTCTTGCAGCGGCGATGGCGAAGATGCTCGACATCCGCTTGAAGCGGCCGATGCCGGCGCGCGACGAGCCGATTCTCGAGAGCAGCGCGCTCATCATCTCTGTGCTCGCTCGTTCCAATGAGGATCGATTCGTGCGGGCCGCGGTCCTGGGAGGAACCTTCATCCAGCGCACGCGATTCGATCAGAAGACAGGTCAGCTGTGGCGCCGGCCGGGAGTTCCCGCGACCGCCAACGACCATGCTTCGCTGATCCAGGCCTGCATCGATCTCTACGAGGCAACGCTCGATGCCAAATGGCTGGACCTCGCGCTCGATATGCAGGGTCGGCAGGACGTCCTGTTCTGGAACGCGGGCACAAGGCGATACGAGAGCGGCAGCGAGGTGCCTGAGCCCGTGCGAGCGTTCGTTGTCACCCCGGCCGCCCTCGCGCCGTTGAACGCTCGCTCCGCGATCAATCTCCAGCGCCTCGCCGCGATCAGCGGCCGCGACGACCTGCAGCAGCGCTCCGAAGCCCTCGGCGCCACGCGTGCAACCGTCACGCGCGTCATCATCTTCGGCATGCCCTACCGCCAGGACACCGCCGCGCTGATGCGAGCCGCGCAAACGTCGTACGACCCGATGCGCGTCATCGTTCATGGCGGTGATGCGAAGCATCCGCCATCGAAGAATGTCCGCATCGGAAGTTTGCAGCCTCTTCCGGATGGAACGGCCACCGCACACGTCTGCCGTGCCGCGGGCTGCAGCGACGCCTTGACGACACCCGAGGCGCTGGCCGCGGCGCTCAAGTAGATGGCGAGCAGCAGCCGCTGGTCCGTGTTGACCGCGATCGGCGTGGGGACCTTCATGTCCGCGCTCGACGGCAGCGTGGTCAACACCGTCCTGCCGGTGCTCGCGCGCGATCTCCGCGTGAGCGTGGCGGCGATCGAATGGGTGGCCACGATCTATCTCCTCGTCGTCAGCGCGCTACTCCTCGGCGTCGGACGCGCCGGCGATCTCCACGGGCACAAGCCGATGTACGTCGGCGGCTTCGTGCTGTTCGTCATCGGGTCGGCGCTCTGCGGCGTCTCGCCCAGCGCGCACATGCTCATCGCCATGCGCGGGATTCAGGGCATCGGCGCGGCGATGCTGTTCGCGAACTCGCCGGCGATCCTGACGAAGACCTTTCCGGCCGGGCAACGCGGCCGCGCTCTCGGAGCGCAGGCGACGTTCACATACCTCGGCCTCACGGCGGGGCCTTCGCTCGGCGGCTGGCTCGCTCACGCGTTCGGCTGGCGCTCGGTGTTCTTCATCAACGTGCCGGTCGGCGCCATCGGAATCTGGCTCGCGCTCCGCGCGATCAAAGAAGAACGCAGCGACAAGACCGGCGAGCCGTTCGATTACGCCGGCGCCGCGCTATTCACCGTCGGCCTGGTCGCGCTTCTCATCGCGCTCGATCAGGGACACGCCTGGGGATGGACATCGCCGCTGACCCTGTCGCTGATCATGATTTCTGCTGTCGTGCTCGCGGTGTTCGTGCGCACGGAGCGGCATCGCCCGAATCCGATGCTCGACCTCACGCTCTTCCGCAGCCGCGTGTTCAGCGCCGCGACTGCCAGCGCGCTGATGAACTACATCTGCGTCTACAGTGTGCTGTTCGTCCTGCCGTTCCTGCTGATTCAGGGACGCGGCTTGAATACGCAGGAGGCCGGGCTCATTCTCACGGCGCAACCGATCGTCATGGCCATCGTCGCTCCGATCGCCGGCGCGTTGTCGGATCGGATCGGTTCGCGCGTCCTTGCGACGAGCGGCATGGTGATCCTTGCGCTCGGGCTCGCGCTGCTCGCGCTTCTTGCACCGGCTGGATCACGCGCGTCGATTGCCGGCGGGCTGGCCGTCGTCGGACTCGGCGTTGGACTTTTTGTGTCGCCGAACAACAGCGCGCTCATGGGGGCGGCGCCGCGTCACCGGCAGGGGATTGCCGCGGGCGTCCTCGCCACGGCCCGCAACGCCGGAATGGTCCTCGGCATCGGTCTGGCCGGCGCGGTGTTCACCACGATCCTCGATCGCGGCGGACCGTCGCCTCTGTTGCATGGCGTGCAGGGCAGCCTCTTCATGGCAATGGCAGTGTCCCTGCTCGGCGCGATCACTGCATTCGTTAGAGAGTAACGGGCTCCATGAAGACGGTGAAAGACGCCGGTGGCCATGAGCGCAATCGGCACCGGGATGGTGTCCATGGAGCACCGGCTTCAGCCGGTCGTGGGGCCCCGGCCGAAGCCGGGGCTCCATCGCACTACTTCGGCGACGGCGATTGCAGGCCGCGCTCGATGAGCAGCGGCTCGACAATCGGATCGCGGCCGCGGAAATTGCGGTACATCGTGGCGAGCTCTTCGGATCCGCCGCGCGACAGGATCATGTCGCGGAAGCGCTGGCCGTTCGCGCGCGTCATTCCGCCGTGCTCGACGAACCAGTAGTACGCGTCGTGGTCGAGCACTTCACTCCACAAATAGGCGTAGTAGCCCGCCGAGTAGCCGCCACCCCAGACGTGATTGAAATACGTCGTGTGATAGCGCGGCGGCACCTGCGCCATGGCCACGTTGAACCGCTGCAGCGACGCGGGCTCGAACGTGTTCACGTCCTGCAGCGGCGCCTCCGGCGGCAAAGTGTGCCAGGCCATGTCGAGCAGCGCTGCTTCCAGATACTCCGACAGCGCGTAGCCCTGGTTGAACGTGCGCGACTTCTTGATCTTGTCGACGAGTGCCTGCGGCATCGGCGCGCCGGTCTGGTAATGCTTCGCGTAATTCGCGAACACGGCAGGCTCGAGGGCCCAGTGCTCGTTGAACTGCGAGGGGAACTCGACGAAATCGCGGGCGACATTCGTGCCCGCGACCGTCGGGTATTTCACGTTCGAGAACATGCCGTGCAGCGAGTGGCCGAACTCGTGGAACATCGTGGTGACGTCGGTGAACGTCAGCAGCGCCGGCTGTCCGGGCGCGGGCTTCTCGAAGTTCCAGACATTGACCACCACGGGCTTCGATTCGAGAAGTCCGCTCTGGTCGACGAAGGTGTCCATCCAGGCGCCGCCGCTCTTGCCCGAGCGTTGGAAGTAATCGGCGTAGTAGATCGCCAGCGATTTTCCGTCGGCGTCGAACACTTCGAAGACGCGGACGTCGGGGTGATAGGCGGGGAGATCCTTCCGCTCCTTGAACGTGATTCCGTAGAGCTGGTGCGCGGCGTAGAACAGGCCGTCCTGCAGCACGCGGTTCACCTCGAAGTACGGCTTGACCTGTGAATCGTCGAGGTCGTACTCCGCCTTGCGGACCTGTTCGGCGTAGAACTGCCAGTCTGCGGCGGTAATCGGCACGCCGGCCAGCTTCTGCATCCGCGCCGCTTCTTCGCGGGCGCGATTCGTCGAGGCCGGCACGAGATCGGTCATGAGCTTGAACGCGTTCTCAGGCGTCTTCGCCATCTGATCGTCGAGCGAATACGCGGCGTACGTCGGGAAGCCGAGGAGTTGTGCTCTCTGAGCGCGGAGCTGGGCGAGGCGGGTGACGATGGCCTTCGTGTCGCTCGGGCCGCCATGATTGCCGCGCGCCTCCGAGGCGGCGAGGATGCGCTGCCGGAGCGCGCGATTCTGCAGGTAGGTGAGCGGCGGCTGCTGCGTGGTGTTCTGCAGCGCGATCACCCATTTGCCGTCGAGTCCGCGCTCTTTCGCGCGTTGAGCGGCCGCGGCGACATCCGAGTCAGAGAGGCCCGCGAGGTCGGCCTTGTTGTCCACGACCACGCCGGAATCCTTGGTGTCGGTCAGGACGTGCTCGCGAAACTGGGTGGTGAGCGTGGACTCTTCCTGATTGAGCGCGCGGAGCGTCGCCTTGTCGGCTTCCGACAGCAATGCGCCGGCGCGAACGAAGTTCTTGTAGTACCGCTCGACGAGAAACTTCGACTCGGCGTCCAGCCCGAGCGAGTCGCGACGATCGTAGATCGATTTCACCTTCGCGAACAGCTTCGGGTTCATGAAGACCGCGTCCTGGTGCGCGGCGAACTTCGGCGCCTCGTCGGCCTCGACCTTCTGAAGCGTTGGATTCGTGTTCGACGCCGTCAGGTTGAAGAAGACCTTCGACACGCGCGTCAGCAGAACGCCGGAGCGCTCCATCGGAACGATGGTGTTCTCGAATGCCGGCGCGGCCGGATCATCGGCGATCGCTTCGATCTCGGCGATGTGCTGCTTCATTCCTTCTTCGATCGCCGGCTGGTAATCGCTGTCCTTGATGCGATCGAAGGGCGGTGCCTGGAATTGAAGCGTGCTGGGAGCGAAGAACGGATTCGCCGGTTGTTGCGAGGCCGGTTGGGCGTGGTTGCCTGTGGGTTGCGTGGTTGAACAAGCGCTGATTGTCATCATCAAGAGGATTGCGAAACGTTTCATGGTCAGTCGAACTTCGAGCGCAGCCGCTTTGTTTCCGCGCGCCGCCGTTTATTCTCGAGGCGGCGCTTTTTCTGCGTTTTCGGGATGCCTGTCGGCCTGCGCGGCTTCTCCTCCTCAATGGCATCACGCAGAAGCTGTTCCATCCGGGCCAGAGCGCGGTCCCGATTGGCGAGCTGAGTCCGCTCCGCCTGCGAGGTAACGCGCAGGACGCCGTCCTTGGTGATGCGTCCGCCGAGTTTTTCGCGAACGCGTCCTTTCTGTTCATCGGACAGCGGAAGGGTCTCCAGATCGGCCTCGATCGTGACGCGCGTCTCGACCTTGTTCACGTTCTGCCCGCCCGGGCCTCCGCTGCGCGAGGTCGTCGCGTGAAGCGATTGGGCAGGGACGGTGATGCCGGAGCCGAGGTCGAGATCGCGCATCAGAAGCCGATACGCAACTCGGCAGTGATCGTCGACCCTCCGGTTCGAACGTCGAAAGCCGTTCCCGACAGGCCGGGACGATCGCCCGTCACGCGGACGTACTCGACACCACCGCGCAAGTGCTCGCTGAGATCGCGCAGCCACGCCACGGTGTATGCGTGGCCGCTCTCGCGGCTCGTATCGTACGGCGACCGCTTGTGCGCGTGCGTCGAGAAGCGCTCGATGCGTGTCGTCCACCGGTCGCGTCCGCGCTTCTGCGATGCCAGCACGTACGCCGTATCGAAATCCATCGTGAAGCTCCCGCCCGGGAATCCGACGGCAGTCCTGCCGCGCGCCCACTCGGCGGCCACCGTTGTCGTCGGCGTCGATCCCGCCTCAGCGCTCACGACGTTGAATCGCGTGGCCCAGGGGATGTCGGGCGGTCGGGCGGTCGGATACAGCTCCGCGCGATTGTCGATGTGCGCGAACTGCACCATGGCCCGTTCGGGGATTTGAAGGCGAAGCCGCTCGGCGAACCCGATGCGATGATCGATGTCCGAGCCGATCGGCTTGGTCAGATCATCCGGCGGCGGCAACGCGATCTTTTCGTTGTAGACGGTGAGGCGGTTCCCGAACGTCCATCCTCGCGCCGCGAGCTCCGTCCCCATCGTGTCGTTGCCGCGGAACGCCGTCGCGCCGCCGGTGATGTAGAAGTTCGGCGAGAATTGCACGTCCGCGCCGACCGGCCGGAACTCCTGGCCGATCCATGTGTTGAGCGCGGAGTAGGTGATCGTGTACCGCGAGTTCCACATCAGGTCGACGTTCTCGCGCGATGTCGGGAACCAGAACGAACCGACGCGCAGACGCAGATGCTCGGTGAAGAGATCGGCAAAGGCCTGCACGACGCCTCCGCGGCTGCCGATCGTGCCGGACGGTTCGTGCCGTGCCACGCCATCGGCGTGAATCAGCAGCCAGCGCGTGGGGGTCCAGTCGAATCCGGCCTGAGCGAGCTGGACGTTCTCCGTTTGACGATTGCCGGCCGCCTGCCCTCCAACATCGAACCGACCGAACCCTCCCTCAGTCCATGACGGCTGCGACTCCACGCTGATCGCGCGCGCGGTCAGGAAACCGTGCACCTGGAAGGAGGTGGATTGCGCGAAGGCGGAGGCGGTGACGGTGAAAACGATGATGACCGCGGCTGCGCGCATGCCGCGATTGTCTCACGTCATTCTGAACCGTAAAGCGCCGAAGAATCTCTTGAGACGTGTCAGGAGATCCTTCGGCTCGCTGTGCTCGCCTCAGGATGACGGGGCCCGAGATTGTATGATCTCGCGCCATGTTTGCAGCGTTCGTTCTCGCCGCCGCGCTCGTCGACCCGTCGCTCTTCCAGGATCTGCACTGGCGTCTCATCGGCCCGTTCCGTGCCGGACGCGTGCTCGCCGTCAGCGGCGTGCCATCCGAACCGCAGCACTTCTACTTCGGGAGTGTGAACGGTGGCGTCTGGGAGACGATCGACGCGGGCCGGACCTGGCAGCCGATCTTTGACTCGCAGCCCATCGGCTCGATCGGCGCGCTCGCCGTCGCGGCGTCGAACCCGAAGGTGATCTACGCCGGCAGCGGCGAAGCGGACATGCGCTCCGACATCGCCCAGGGCGATGGCATGTACAAATCGACCGATGGCGGCAGGACGTGGACGCACATCGGCCTCGCGGACTCGCAGCAGATCGGCCGTGTCATCGTGCACCCCGACGATCCCGACCTCGTTTACGTCGCCGCACTCGGACATCCGTATGCCGCGAACGCGGAACGGGGCGTGTTTCGAAGCTCTGACGGCGGCAGGACCTGGAAGAAGGTTCTCGGTCCGAACGCCGACACGGGCGCGATCGATCTCGCCTTCGAGCCCGGCAATCCGCGCGTCATCTACGCCGCGCTCTGGCAGACGCGGCGCACGCCTTGGAGCGTCTATCCGCCGTCGACCGGCGCCGGCAGCGGATTGTTCAAATCGACCGACGGCGGCGACACCTGGACCGAGCTGCACGTCACCACGAAGCCCGGCCGGATCGGGATCGCTGTTGCTCCGAGCATGCCGAACCGCGTCTACGCGCTCGTCGATGCCGAACGGGGCGGCATGTATCGCTCGGACGATCGCGGCGCGACATGGACGCGCGCCGGCTCCGATTCGCGCGTCTGGTCGCGCGGCTGGTACTTCGGCCAGATCACCGTCGAGCCGAAGAACGCGGACGTCGTCTACTCGTGCAACGTGAATCTCTATCGATCGGCCGACGCCGGCGCGACCTGGGCGCCGGTGAAAGGCGCTCCCGGCGGCGACGATTACCATCAGCTCTGGATCGATCCCGAGCACCCCGAGCGCCGCATCCTCGGCGTCGATCAGGGCACGGTCGTGTCGGTCGACAACGGCGCGACGTGGAGCTCCTGGTACAACCAGCCGACCGGCCAGTTCTACCACGTCATCACCGACAAGCGGTTCCCGTACTGGGTCTACGGTTCGCAACAGGATTCTGGTGCCGCGGGCGTTCCCAGCCGCACGAACACGATCGACGGAATCAACATCACCGACTTTCGCGAGATCACCGCGGGAGGCGAGAGCGACAACGTTGCTCCCGATCCGAAAGATCCGGAGATTCTCTACGGCGGCCGTGTCGAGCGCCTGGACACGCGCACCCGTCAGACGCAGTCGATCGATCCGACGTTTGCATATCCGAATGTCGATCGCCGCACGTGGACACTGCCGCTCGTTTTCTCGCCGCGCGACCCGCGCGTCCTCTACTTCGCGAATCAGCGCCTGTTCCGCACGGATGACGGCGGCCAGCACTGGACGATCATCAGTCCCGACCTGACGCGCGAAGATCCCGGCACGCCGGCGAACCTCGATCCGGCGACCGCGGCGCTCAAGCCCGGCGGTCCTCGCCTCGGCGTGATCTATACCATCGCGCCGTCGCGGCTCGCCGATCGCGACCTGTGGGCCGGCACCGACGACGGCTTGATCTGGCGCACGCGCGATGAAGGCGCGCACTGGACGAACATCACTCCCGCCGCGCTCACAGCGTGGTCGAAGGTCGGCGTCATCGAGACCTCGCACTTCGATCCGGAGACCGCGTACGCCGCGGTCGACCGTCATCGCCTCGACGATACTCGGCCGTACGTCTATCGCACGCATGACGGCGGGAAGACGTGGCAGCTCGCGGCAAGCGGCATCGGCGCGTTCGTCAACGTCGTGCGCGAGGATTCTGTGCGCCGCGGACTGCTGTACGCCGGGAGCGAGAAGGGCGTGTACGTCTCGTTCGACGACGGCGACCACTGGCAGCCGCTGCAGTTCAATCTTCCTGTGACATCGGTCCGCGACATCGACGTGCACGGAAACGATCTCGTGATTGCCACGCACGGCCGCGCGTTCTGGATCCTCGACGACGTCACGCCGCTGCGCCAAACCGCCACGACCGCTCCATATCTCTTCGCGCCGGCGACCGCGGTCCGGTTCCGTTCCGCCGGCTTCACCGGCACGCCGATGCCGAAAGACGAGCCGATGGCCGAGAACCCGCGGAGCGGCGCATCCATCGACTATGTCGCACCGGCTTCAGCCGGGCCCGTGACCCTCGAAATCCTCGATGCGAACGATCATCTCGTCCGCCGCTACAGCAGCGCGGACGCTGTTCCCAAACCCGATCCCGCGAAGCTGCGAGTGGCGCCGGAATGGTTCGACACGCCGTCTACCCTGTCGACCTCGCCGGGCATGCATCGCTTCGTGTGGCCGATCCGCTATCCGGCGCCGGCCGCGCTCGACTCAGGGCGTCGCGGCGCGTTCGCCGACGGCGTGTGGGCGCCGCCCGGAAACTACAAAGTCGTGCTGACGTGGAACGGGCAACGTCTCACCCAGCCGCTGACGGTCGCGCCCGATCCGCGTATCGATGTCCCGGCTTCCGCGTATGCCGAGCAGTTCGCGCTCGCGCGCGAGATCGAGGTGACGCGAGCGGCGGTGCACCAGGCTCTCAGCGACGCCGAGGATCTGCTGAAAACGTTGACCGATGAAGCAGCGAAGGCGCGCTTGCATCAGATCGCCGACGTCGTCCCCGAGGATCAGTGGTGGCTCGCTCCGAAGAACACGAGCAGCCTGCGATTTGTCGACTCGAACCTGCAGGAGCTCGCTCGCGCCGTTGATGCCGCCGACGCCGCGCCCACTCCGGACATGCGCGAAGGTTGGGCGAAGCTGCGACCGATTGCCGAGGCGGCGTTGCGGACCTGGAACGAGTACAAGGCCGCGAACGCGGTACGATGACTCCTTCAACCTGAAGGATTTGTGATGAAGCGAGGTTTGCTCAGCCTGATCGCCTGGGCGGCGTTCAGCGTTGCGTACTGGTATGTTCTGCATGCGTATTTCCGAGCGCCGCTCGACTGGATGGTCCCGGTCGCGGCAGGCCTCCTGATGGCGGTGGCCTTCGGTTCTCTGCTGAACGCGATCGGATCGGCGGTCGAGGCATTGCGAAGCGGCCGTGATTCCGCCGTCTCAACCGTCATCGAGCCTCCGAAAGACGGCGAGACACTCACGGTGGCGGGTCACATCCGCGCGATCGGCTCTTCACTGCGCGCGCCTTTCAGCGGGAAACCGGCCATCCTCTACAGCTACGAGGTCCAGCATTTCGACACGCGCCCGAACGGTTCGGGCGTGGTGAAGGACTACAACGGCTTCGCCCTCACGCCGTCCGCCATCGACTCACCCCGCGGCCCGATCCGTATTCTCGGATTCCCGATGCTCGAAGGTTTCGCGAAGGAGCTGATCGACTCCGATCTGGCCCGATCGAATGCCGCGACGTATGTCCGCTCGACGAGGTTCTCCGACATGGGTGCGCTCCAGATCGGCGCGCTCTATCGCGAGATGAAGGACCTCATGACCGATGACGACGGTCAGGTCCGCAAAGACTGGAAGACCGGTGACGAGACCGACTTCTCCGACAAGAATCTGTACGAGCAGATCGTCAGCCCCGGCGAGCAGGTATGCGTCGTCGGTCGTTATTCGGCGGAGAAGCGCGGAGTCGTTCCCGATCTCGTTCACGGCAACGTCCTGCGGCTGATGCGCGGCGACGCGCAGATGGCGGCCGGCTCGCTGTGGAAGAAGGCGGCCTCGAATCTCTTCAGCTTTGCGGTGGTCGCCGTTCTCGTGAACGGCAGCGTGTACAGCATCATGCAGAAGTTGACCGGACACGCGCCGATCGCCATTCCGAAGACCAGGGCGACGACGCGCGCGGACAAGGAATCCTACGAGCGCGCGGTGCGCGGCGGTGACATCGCCGCGATGGAGGATCTCGTCGTTGCCCGCGGCATGCCGGTCGATACGACCAATGATGACGGACAGTCCCCGCTGGCGTTCGCACCCGATGCGCCCACGGCAGAGTGGCTGCTCGCGCACGGAGCGAAGGTCGATGCCACGAGTCACAAGGGTCAGACGCCGCTGATGGACCAGGCCAGCGCGGGGAATGCAGCCGTTGTCGCGGTGCTGGTGAAGGCGGGAGCGAACCTCGACGCACGGAGCACGGAATGGAAATCGACCGCGCTGACGCAGGCGCTCGACAGCGAGAAGTCCGACGTCGTGGAGCTTCTTCGCAAAGCCGGCGCGCGCGATGAGACCGTGACGTCGGCGAACGGCAAGCCGGTCAGCGGGACATCCGAGCCGGCTCGTGTCTGCGCCGAATGGCTCGATGCCGTCCAGCGCTCGGATGTCGCGGCGCTGAAGAGAGTCTCGACGTTCGCATCCTTCGACGGCGTCGATTTCAACATTTGGAAATCTTCGCGGCCGGTTCGCGTCCAGTCCGCCAGCGGTTTCGCGAACGAGGAGGCGGCAACCATCAGCGTCCGCGGTCCGATCCCCGACGGCAGAAACTCCAGCACGTGGACGTATCAGCTCGTGCGGCGCGACGGTGCCTGGAAGATCAGCGCCGAGCGATGGGAGACGCGCCTCGATGGCCCGCGGCCCTGACCGGCCATGTGAAGACGATCACATTTGCGCGTGACCGCGTACGCGATATCAGCGGATCGAGCGTCGAAACGGAAAACGAAAGGAGCTCCGATGAAACCTCGTTCCATTTCCATGGCCATCGCCCTGATGTTCGTCGCGGCGATCGCCACCGCCCAGCCGCGCGGCCCGCAGCATGCCGTCGCCGACTTCCTGCAGCTCAGTTCCGAGCAGATCACGGCCTGGCAGCAGATCCAGAAAGACACGGCCGCGGCCGTGCAGCCTCTCGCGGCGAATGCCCGCGACCTGCAGACGCAGCTCGACACCGCACTCAAGGCCGCCACTCCTGATGCCGCCGCCGTCGGCAAACTCGCCATCTCCCTGCACGGCATCCGCGAGCAGATCCGCGCCGCACAGGACGCGGCCCAGGCCAAGCGGCTCGCCGTTCTCAACGCCGACCAGAAGGTCAAGTTCCAGGCGCTGGAGTCGGCAAGAGAGTTCATGCGCCAGCAGCGCGGCGGTCCGGGCGGAGGCCGGGGAATGCGCGGTATGGCGATGCCTCATCCCTGAGCCCGCCATACAATCAGCGTCGTGACGACGTTTGCTCCCGTCCGCTCAATCTTCCGGAAGCTCGCCGTCACGATTGTTCCCGAAGCCGGGACGCTCGATGAGCGCGGGTGGGACGAGCTCGAGCAGATCATCGAGCGCGGTCTCACTTCGCGGCCGGAGTCGATCCGCCGGCAGCTTCGGATTCTCGTTCGCGCGCTGAACGTTCTTCCCCTGATCCGATTCGGGAAGACGTTCGGCGCGCTCGATTCCGCCAACCGCATCGCATTTCTCGAAGGCGTGCAGAACGCGCCGCTGCTCCTGGTGCGCCGCGGATTCTGGGGGCTGCGCACGCTCGTCTTCATGGGCTACTACAGCCGCGATGCCGCGCGCGACGCGATCGGCTACCGCGCCGATGTTCGCGGATGGAAGGTGCGGCGTTGATCGAGAAATCCTTCGACGTCGTGATCATCGGATCGGGCGCCGGCGGCGGCACTGTGGCGCAGGAGCTCGGACCGCTCGTCGCCGCGGGACGCACGGTGCTGCTGGTCGAACAAGGTCCCCGCTTTACTCGCAACGAGTTCACCGGACGCGAGCTCGACATGGCTCCGGCTCTTTACGAAGACGAAGGCGGATTTCTAACGGCCGAAGGAACGATGACGCTGGCGTTCGGCCGCGCGTACGGCGGCTCGACGGTGGTCTACACCGGCACGTCGATGCAGCCGCCGGAGCGAGTCATTCGAGGATGGGGCGTGCCGGGCCTGGAGCACGCCGATCTGGACGCTCGTGCGCGCAAGTTCGCCGGGCAGAACAACGTGCATTTGCTCGATGACGAAGAGATCAACGAGAACAATCGCCTGTTCGTCGAGGGCTGCAGTCGCGCCGGCTTCCACGCCGAACAATTTCCGGTCAACATCAAAGGCTGCCAGGGATCGAGCCTCTGCAACCTCGGATGTCCGAACGGGGCGAAACAGGGGACCGATCAGGTGCAGCTGCCGTCCGCCGAGCGATGCGGCGTGCATATCGTGACGCGCGCCGAAGCACTGCGGATCGAGGATCATGCCGTGGTCGTTCGCGTGAACCGCAAGCCCGAAGGCGCAAAAGGACGTCCGTCCGAATGGGCGGCCGGGGAGTACCGCATCCGGACGAAGATCATCGTCGTCGCCGGCGGTGCTGTCGGGACTCCTGCGTTGCTCCTGCGGTCGCAACTGCCGGGACTGCCGAAGCGAGTCGGCGAGGGATTCACCTGCCACCCGGCGCACATTCTCGTCGGGGAGCACGCGCGCGAGATCACGAACGACGTCGGACACCCGAAGAGCTTTTTTCTCGATCGAGCGGTCGAGGAGGGATTCGTCCTCGAGACGTGCATGTATTTCCCGTTCACGACCGCGAAGAATCTCGCCGGATTCGGCGCGCCGCACTCCACGCTCATGCGCGCGTTCCGGCGGCTGCAGATGATCCTGGTGCTCGCGTGCGACAAGGCAGTGCCGGGCAATCGGGTCAGCGTCGACAGCGACGGGAAGCCGCGCGTTCATTACCGCTTCACCGAGGAGACGATCGCCGCGCTCGTCCGCGCGACGCGTGCCTCGGCGAAGATCTTCTTCGCCGCCGGTGCGCTCCGCGTTCACGCGCCGTCCGCCGATCCTCCGCTGCTCGACGTGAGCGAAGTTGCCTCGATCGACAAGCGCATCGATGCGCGCCACTTCAAGCCGGGAAAGATCTCGGTCTCCGCCGCGCACCTCATGGGCGGTTGCGGAATGGGAGATGACGCGAACGACTCCGTGACCGACTCGCGGGGCCGCGTGCACGGATTGCCGTGGCTGCGCGTCGCCGATGCGAGCCTCTTTCCCGATTCGCTCGAGATCAATCCCTATCTCACGATCATGGCGCTCGCCGATCGCGTTGCAGAAAGCGTCCGCCAGGACATCGGAGCGCTGGCATGATGACCGGGGCGCAACTCGTTCTGCGCGCGCTCGAGGACGAGGGCATCCGCCTCGCGTTCGGAATTCCGGGCACGCACAACATCGAGCTCTACGACGTCCTCGCCGAATCGGAGAAGGTGCGTGCGGTTCTCGTCACCGACGAACAGAGTGCGTCCTTCATGGCCGACGCGGCGTGGCGCGCCAGCGGAGTCATGGCCTGCGTCAACGTCGTCCCGGGCGCGGGATTGACGCACGCGATGTCGGGCATCGCCGAGGCCTTCATGGACTGCATCCCCATGCTCGTCCTCGGATGTGGGATCCGCAACGACAGCGGAATGGCGTATCAGCTTCACGATGTCGATCAGCAGTCGATCGCCGCGGCGGTGACGAAGGGGACATTCCGGCCGAAGAGCGGCCAGGAGATCTATCCGACGATCCGGCGCGCTTGCGCGGTGGCGCGCGAAGGGCGGCCCGGGCCCGTGTTCGTCGAGATTCCGGCGAATTTGTACATGTTCAAGTTTCCCGACGCGCCGCCGGCTCTCCAGGCGCCCCGTCCGGTTGAGAGTCCGATCGAGGTCGATCGCGCTGTGGCAATCCTCGCGAACGCGCGAAGGCCGCTGATCTACGCAGGGCTCGGCGCCGCGCAGGGGCGCAACGACCTGATCGCGCTTGCGGAACGTCTCGATGCGCCGGTGGCGACGACGTTCCAGGGCAAAGGCGTGTTTCCCGAGACGCATCCGCTGGCGTTGTGGCCCGGGTTCGGCGCGGCGGCTCCTCCGTTCGCGCGTAAGGTCGCCGCGACGTGCGATGCGACGCTGGCGATCGGTTGTCGATTCGGCGAAGTGGCAACCGGCAGTTATGGCGCGCCGCCGGTCGGCCCGCTCATTCATGTCGACATCGATCCCGATGCGGCCGGCCGCAACTATCACGCCGAGCTTCCCGTCATCGCCGACGCGGCGGCGTTTCTCCGCGCGCTCCTTCCGCGGATTCCGAATCGCACGCCGGATGCGGGCATGCGCGACGCGATTCGCCGCGGGCGCGAGGAAGCGTTCTCCGAGATCTTCGCGCCATCGAGCGACGGCGTCTCGCCCGGGCTGCTGCTTCGGTCGCTGCAGGAACGATTCGGCCGCGAGGCCATCTTCACCGCCGACAGCGGCAACGGCACGTTCCTGGCCGTGGAGGGTCTCGTTCTCGAGAAGCCGGGAAAACTGCTCGCGCCGGTCGATTACTCATGCATGGGGTACGCGGTCCCGGCGGCGATCGGGGCGAAGCTCGCATCGCCGGACACGCCGGTCATCGCGCTCGCCGGCGATGGCGCATTTCTGATGACGGGTCTCGAGTTGCTCACCGCTGCCGCGCTCAACGTTCCCGCGGCGATCTTCGTGCTGCGCGACCGCGAGCTCGCGCAGATCGCACAATTTCAGAGCACCGCGTTCGGCCGAAAATCGGAGAGCGAGCTGCCCGACTACGATCTCGCGGCGATCTGCAAAGGCGTCGGAGTCGAGTGCGTCCATCTCGATCGCGATTCGGACATCCCCGCGGTCCTGCAGCAGATCGACGGGAAGCGCCCGATCGCCGTCGACGTCGCGATCGATTACTCGCGCAAGACGTTCTTCACCCGCGGCGTCGTGAAGACGGCGTTCGGCCGCCTGCCGTGGAAGGACCGGATCCGGTTCCTCGCCCGGGCCGGGGTCAGAGCTTCGTTTAGCCGCTTTTCCTCCAAGCGGTAGAAAAACGGGCGAAACGAAGCTCTGACCCCGTCGACCCTACGTGGCGCGGGTGAAGAGCTGGCGCTGGCTCACCTGATACGAGTTCGTGCGGATCATCTCGCGTAGCGCGCGCGGGTCGTGCACGCCGTGCAGCACATAGACGGGCGTCGACTTGTCGGACGAGATCACCGTCACATCGCCGATGCCGAGGAGGCGGTCGACGAGGCCCTGGAAGAACTGCGTGTCGTCGACGTAGCGCAGATCGATCTCGCTCAGGCTCTTTGTCACCAGGCCGCGCTCGATCATCACGCGCTGATTGGTGATCGTGTAGATCGTGCTGCGAAGCCTCAGCAGCGCGCTGAAGAAGCGAACGAGCTCGATGATCACGAGAGCGGCGGTGACGAGCCAGCCCGCGCGCATGATCTTCGCCGCCATCTCGATATCGAGGGCCCGTCCCGAGAACCAACGAAAGATCAGCGGGACGACGATCACGATCAGGACGATCTCCGCGACGCGGCCCACGAGCTTCATCGCCGACGGCGTGCCTCGCCACAACGTCTGTTCCGCGACCGGCGCCGGCGCGGCGGCGATCGGCGCGGTGCCGGCGGGCGAGGGGCGGCCGCAATGCGGGCAGACGGGGGCGAGCGTCGAAACATCACGGCCACAATCGGGGCAGGCGATCACCGGCATGCGGCGATTCTACGTTACGATCCGCGCTCATGAAGCGCCTCCTTTGTATCGCTCTGTTCGTCGCCCAGGCCGCGCTCGCCCAGACCGTGTTCGTCGACGCCACTGACGCGCGGCGTGGGGTCTTTCACACGCACCTGACGCTCCCCGCGAAGAGCGGGCCGATGACGCTGGTCTATCCGAAGTGGATCCCCGGCGAGCACATGCCGACTGGGCCTCTCATGCAGATGGCCGGGCTGCACGTGCGCGCGGGCGATCGGGAGATCACCTGGTCGCGCGACGGCGCCGACATGTTCGCGTTTCATGTCGAGGTTCCCGCGGGCGCGAACGCGATCGATATCGACTTCGACTACCTCTCGCCCTCGTCGACCTTCGCCGGCGGTTACGGTGAGTCGGCGAACGCGACGCAGAACCTGCTGCTGATCCTCTTCAATCACGTGGTCCTCTATCCGGCCGGCATTCCGACGGATCAGCTGACGTACCGCGCCTCGGTACGCCTTCCGGCCGGCTGGAAATTCGACACGGCGCTGCCGGTGAGCGCGCAGACTGCGGAGCGGATCGACTTCGTTCCCGTTTCGCTGACCACACTCGTCGATTCGCCGGTCGTGGCCGGCGCGTTCCTGCGCACCGTCCCGATTGCCGACGACGGCCGCGAGCACATCACGATCACCGCCGACTCCGCTCCGGCACTGGCGATGACCGACGCGCGCATCGCCAACATCCGCAATCTCGTCGCCGAAACCGACGCGCTCTTCGGCGCGCGGCACTATCGCGGCTACCGCTGGCTGGTCACGCTGAGCGATCTCATCGAGCCGCAGGGCCTCGAGCATCACGAGTCAACCGACATCCGGCAGGTCGAGCGCGGCCTCACGGATCCCGATCAGGCCGCGCGCACGATCACGATCCTCTCCCACGAGTTCGTTCATTCGTGGAACGGCAAGTACCGCCGCCCGGCCGGCCTGGCCACGCCCGATTACCAGGCGCCGATGCTCGGCGAGCTCCTCTTCGTCTACGAGGGCATGACCCGCTACCTCGGCGACCTCGTGCTCAGCGCGCGCAGCGGCATGCGCACGCCGGAAGAGGATCGCGACTACGCGGCGTGGGTCTCCGCGAATCAGGATGTCAACCGCCCCGGACGCACGTGGCGGCCGCTCGTCGATACCGCGGTGACCGTGCAGTCGATCGGCATGGCGCCGAACGAGGAGGTCCCGTACCGCCGCGCGCTCGATTACTACGACGAGTCGATGCTGGTGTGGCTCGACGTCGATACGACGATCCGGGCGAAGAGCGGCGGGAAGAAGTCGCTGGACGACTTCGCGAAGATCTTTTTCGGCGGAGCGACCGCGGCGCCGAACGTGAAGGCGTACACGCTCGACGACGTCGCCGCCGCGCTCAACCAGGTCGTCCCGAACGACTGGCGCGCGTTCATCGAATCGCGCGTGTACCGCGTGAACGTGCATCCGCCGCTCGGAGCACTCGAGGCTTCCGGCTGGCGGCTCGTCTACAACGAGACGCCGAACTGGTACCTGTCGCTGCGCGAGCGCACCGGCAAACTCGTCGACGCCAGCTTCTCCCTCGGGCTTTGGGTGAAGAACGACGGCACCATCTCCGATGTCGTCTACGGAAGTCCCGCGTATCGAGCGGGGCTCGTGCCGGGAATGAAGATCACGTCGGTGAACGGCCGCAAATTCGACGGCGACGTTCTGCGCGAAGAGCTTCGCGCGAAAACACCGCTCAACGTGGGCGTGGAACAGGCCTCATTCGCCGGAACGTTCCGGATCGACTCCAGCGGCGGCGAGCGTTTCCCGCATCTCGAGCGCATCGCCGGCACGCCCGATCTCTTGTCCGACATCATGCGCCCGCATGCGACGCGGTGAGCGCGCGTCACGGTTTGATGAGCACGGCGGTGCGATCGGCGGCCGCGGTCCAATGCTGTTCGATCAGAACGGACGCGCCGCGGCCATCGCCCCGGGCGATCGCGTCGATGATTTCGCGGTGCTCTTCGATCGACGGCCTGTACTTGGCGCGGTCATTCGAGCAGAACACCCACTCGTATCGCTGCACGTGCGGCCGCACGGCATCGTAAACCTGGCGAAGAATCGTCGCCGCGCATGCATCCATGAAGCAGACGTGAACCTCGGTCTGCAGCTCGGAGATGCGATCGACGTCACGCGGCCGCCGTGTCACTGCCGCGGAGAGCTCGTCGTTGATTTCGGCCATCGCCGCGGCAAGCTGGCGGCGCTGGTCGCGGCCCATGCGCGAGACGCTGCGAACGGCGATGGCCTCGAGTCCGCCGATCAATTCCCACAGCTCCCGCATGCCGGCGAGGGATAGCGGCGCCACGACCAGCTCCGTCCGCCGGCCGACGGTGCACGGCTGGAGGAACCCTTCGCCTGCCAGGCGGGCCAGCGCTTCGCGCATCGGCGTGCGGCTGACGCCGATGCGGAGAGCGAGCTCGGATTCGACGGCGCGGGAACCTGGCTGGAGCCGTCCGCGAACGATGAGATCGAGCAGCCGGAGGTAGGCCACCGCGGCGCGCTCGCCGTGGGGAGCCGTTTCCACTCGATTGGCGGCGGCCTTCGTCATGCTGTATACAACCAATGCCTATTGTATACAATCACCACAGGAGGCCTGATGCTCATCGCTGCTTTCCTCGTCGCTCTCGCGCTGCCGGCGAACGCGGCACCCGAGAAAGACCTCACCGGTCTCTGGGGTGTGGAGATGATTCGCGAATCGCCGGCGCGTGGCCAGCTCACGATCGACGCACGGAGTGAGCCGTGGCGCGCGCTCCTCGGCGGGTTCAACGTTGCAGTCGAGTCGAGCGGAGCCGCTGTTTCTTTCAAGCTTCCGGCAGGGGCGGGCGAATTTCGCGGCCGCGTCTCGGCCGATTCGCGCAGCATCGCCGGCCAGTGGATCCAGCCCCCGTCGCCTCTCCAGTTCAACACGTGGGCGACGCCCGTCGTTCTGAGACAGGTAAAAGGGCGGGTGTGGCGCGGCGACGTCGTGCCACTCGAGGAGCGGACGTCGTTCTACGTTTCGATCGCTCACGCGGTCGACGGATCGATGTCCGCCACGGTCCGCAATCCGGAGTTCAACTGGTTCCGCCGCCGCGGATTCGATGTGCGGCTCACCGGGACGCGCCTCTTGCTCACAGACAAACATGATCCGTCAAGCACCATCGAGGGAACCTGGGACGGCGCCGACGACCTTCGTCTCGAGCTCGTCTCCGGCTTGCCGCCGGTCGCGCTCACGCGACGCAACGCCGCGGAGACGGTCGCATTGTCGCCGCGCATCACCGCGGAACGATCGTATGTGTACCGCCCACCCATTGCCGAGGATGACGGCTGGCCGACGGCAACGCTCGCTGACGCTGGCATCGACCCCGGTCCGATCGCGAAGCTGATCGAGAGAATCGCTGCCGGCGATCCGGCGCTGCTCATCGATAGTCTGCTCATCGCGCGGCACGGCAAGCTGGTGCTGGAGGAGTATTTCTACGGCTGGGACGCAGAGCGTCCGCACGACACCCGCTCGGCGGGGAAGACGTTCGCTCCGATGCTCGTCGGAATCGCGCGCCGGCAGGGTGCCAAGGTCGGTCCCGACACTCCCGTCTATGGCCTCTTCGAATCGTATGCGCCGTTCGCGAAGTGGGACGGGCGGAAGGCGAAGATGAAGCTCGGCGATCTGATGTCGATGACCGCCGGCTACGACTGCGACGAAGACGATCGTCCCGATGCGCTGCTCAACGAAGGCACGATGCAGAATCAGACGGCGCAACCCGACTGGTACAAGTACGCGCTCGATGCGCCGATGGCTCATGATCCCGGCGGCCGTCGCGCGTACTACTGCTCCGCCGAGTTGAATCTGGCCGGCGGTGCCGCGGCCAAAGCCTCGGGGAAGTGGCTCCCCGATCTGTTCTACGAAGGCTACGCGCGTCCCCTGCAGTTCCACCGCTACCACTTGAACCTCATGCCGACCGGCGAGGCCTACATGGGTGGCGGCGCACGCATCCGGCCGCGCGATCAGCTCAAGCTCGGTCAGCTCTACCTCGACGGCGGCACATGGAACGGCCGGCGGATCGTGAGCCGGGAGTGGGTTCGTCAGTCGCTGGAGGTTCATTCGGAATTCCAGCCGCGTTTCGATGTCGATCATCAGTACGGGTGGGGCTGGCACATCCACCACCTGAAAGCCGGCGGCCGCACCTACACCGAATACGAGAGCGGCGGCAACGGCGGACAACTCGTTCTGGTCTTCCCCGAGCTCGATCTGGTGATCGGCTTCACCGGCAGCGCGTACGGCGACTTCGCGTCATGGGGCCGCTGGTCGGTGCAACTGGTTCCTCAATCGATCCTGCCGGCCGTCCGCTGACTACGTGCTCGACGCGACGATCGCGCGCGCCGCTTCGGCGCGGTCGAGATCGTTCACCGCGATCGTGACTTCATTCACCGTCGAGTCCGAATCGCGGAGCGTCTCGAGCATCGTCTTCAACGCCAGGTCGAATCGCAGCCGCGCGTGACCGGCGGCGAACACCGGCATGGCAATGCTCGCGCAGCCGTTCTCCGCGGCGATGCGCAGCGCGTTCCTCACGCAGCTGCGGACGATGTCGGGCGACGACACGTGATGGTTCGCGTCGCTGGCGATGCAATGGATCGCCAACTTGAACGGCAGCGCGCCGGCGGTCGTGGCATGCGCCGATCCGACCGGCAGAACGCTGCGGCCGGACCGGTTTCTCTCCTGTTCGATGAGCTGCTCGCACGCGCGAAGCACCTCGAATCCGCCGCGATCGCGGATCGAGGCACCCGTTCCCATCATCAGCGACAGGCGGGGATTGGTTGACGTGCAGACCGCATCGGCCTGCACGTCGGCGATGTCGCCGTGGAAGATGGAGATGTGCATGGTTCAGGTCATTCTGAGCGCCGCAGAGCGCGAAATCCGGGGCTCAGGATGACGATGTCACAACTCCGGAATTCTCCCCGGCGTCCACGGTGCACCGGCAGCGTTGAGCTGCTTCTCGATCCCTCCGAGGTCCGTCTCCACCGTCCTGCGCAGGTGGTCGAGCATCTTCACCGCTTCGTCGTGAGCGAGCGTCAGCGCCTGGCGTTCGGTCGTCGTCGGCGCGGATGTGGTCGTCAGCACTCCGACCGAGGTGTTGACGCGGTCCATGAGCGAGGGAGGCGAGGGCTCGTTATGCGAGCGCAGGATCGGATCGCCGTTGATCTCGTCGTCGATGTCGTGCAGCGCGGTCTCGACCGCGTTGACCTGCGCGAGCAGCTTGGGATCGACGTTCTGCATCTGATCGAGCGCGCGCCGGATGTACTTCATCCGCGTGAGTGCTTCGCCGGTCGCCTTGTCGGCGCCCATGACGGCACGTTGCAGGCGCGCGGCCTTCTGCTGGAAGTCGAGGACCGCGGCGCGATCGCTCTCCTGCATGATCGGCAGGTAGAGAGGCACGACGCTGAACGTCTGCGGATTGCCGATGACGGTCTCCACGCCGTCGACTCGTTTGGCGATGCGCACGGTGTACTTGCCCGGCGCGGCCAGCGGGCCCGGAGGAGGTGGCGAGAACGGATTCGGCTCCGGTTCCTTCAGCTCGATCGGTGAGGGCGGCGGATAGCGGAGGTCCCACGCGACGCGATGGAAGCCGGCCTTCACCGGTCCGGTGACGCGCCGCACCACGTTCCCTTCCTCATCGGACACGATGAACTCCACCGCCGGCTCGACCTCCCGCTCCTCGGCGCGCAGCTGTTCCCATGTCGGATCCTTCACCGGCTCGTTGCCGCCGGCTTTCTCGACTTGCGACTCCGTTTCCCATCGCTGCTTCTTTTTCGTCTTGATCTCGTCCTTGAGGTAGTAGGTGAACACCGCACCGAACGGCGGGTTCGGCGCGGTGAAGTACGAGTCGCCCTGGAACGACTTGCCGGGGAGGCCGAGGGGTGCGCGCTCGACGTAGAGATCGGCGTCGCGCGCAGGGAACAGCGTCAGCTCCGCTTTCGCCGCGTCGGGCGACATCGTTCGCAGGACGCTGTAATCGTCGAGGACCCAGAAGCCGCGGCCGAATGTGGCGAGCACGAGATCGTTCCTGCGCTTCTGAATCCAGAGGTCGCGCACCGCGATCGTCGGGAAGTTTCCCTTGAGCTGCGTCCAGTTCGTTCCGCCGTTCTGCGTGAAGAAGAGGCCGTACTCCGTCCCGGCGAACAGCAGTTTCGGATCGACGGTGTCTTCGACGACCGCATGCGCGCTGCCGCGCTGGGGAAGATCGCCGGTGATCGACGTCCACGTCTTGCCGCGATCGATGCTCTTGAACACGTAGGGCCTGAAGTCGCCGGCCTTGTGATTGTCGAACGCGGCGTAGACGGCGTTCGCATCGTGTGAGGAAGTCTCGAGCCGGGAGACGTAGCTCATGTCCGGCACGCCGGCGATCTTGTCGATCTTCCGCCAGTTCGCTCCACCATCCTCCGTCACTTGAATGAGGCCGTCATCGGTGCCGGCGTAGATCAGCCCCTCGTTCAGCGCCGATTCGGCGAGCGAGATGATGTTGCCGTACCACGATGTCGATGCGCCTTTGGCAACCGCGTCGAGGCCCCACACTCGTCCCATGACCGGGAGCGTGTTGCGATCGATGTGGCGGGTGAGATCGCCGCTGACCGGCTTCCAGGTGTTGCCGCGGTCATCGCTCCGGAAGAGATACTGCGCGGCGAAGTAGATGCGGTTGCTGTTGTGCGGGCTGACGATGAGCGGCGAGTCCCAGTTCAGCCGGAGCGGCTCCATCGTGCCGGTCGGCTGCGGCTGAATGTCGAGCTGCTCGCCGGTCCGTTTGTCGAATCGCACCAGGCCGCCGTTCTGCGATTCGGCGTAGATGATGTTCGGGTCTTTCGGATCCGGCATGGAGCGGAATCCGTCGCCACCCTGCGTCACGTACCAGTCGGCGTTCGTGATGCCCTGCGCGCTCGGCGTGCGGGCCGGGCCGCCGAGGCTGAAGTTGTCCTGCGTGCCGCCGTAGACGCTGTAGAACGGAAGGGCATCGTCGGCGGCCACGCGGTAGAACTGCGTCACCGGAAGGTTCGCTTTGAAATTCCAGGATGTGGCGCGGTCGAAGCTCTCGTAGATGCCGCCGTCGCATCCGACGATCAGGTGGTCGCTGTTCGCGGGATCGATCCAGACGATGTGGTTGTCGGGATGTTTGTTGGTCTCGTTGATCTTGCGCCAGGTTTTTCCCCCGTCGTCGCTGACTTTGATCCAGACATCGGCGGTATAGATGCGATCGTCGTCGTTCGGGTCGACGAAGATCTCCTGGTAGTACTGGGGACTGCTGGCGACGTAGTCGTTCATCTTTTCCCAGTTCGCGCCGCCATCCTTCGAACGGAAGAAGCCGCCGGCCTTGCGCGTCGACTCGATCGTGGCGTAGACGATCTTCGGGTTGTTCCGCGCCACGGCCAGGCCGATGCGTCCCATCTGCTCTTTCGGCAGCCCGTTCTTCTCGAGCTTCGTCCAGGTCGCGCCGGCGTCGGCCGACTTGTAGATCGCCGATTCCGGCCCGCCGTCGATCAGCGTGAAGACGTGGCGCCGCCGCTGATAGGACGCGGCGTAAAGCGCGTCGGGATTCGACGGATCGAAGACGACGTCGGTGACGCCGGTGTTCTCGCTGATCGTGAGAATCGGCTTCCACGTTTTTCCGCCGTCGGTCGTCTTGTAGAGACCGCGGTCGCCGCCCGGCGCCCACAGCGGTCCCTGCGCCGCGACGTACACGACGTTCGAGTCCCGCGGGTCGATGATGATCTTGCCGATGTGCTCCGACTTTGGAAGCCCGACGTTCTTCCAGGTCTTTCCGCCATCGACCGACTTGTACACGCCGTCGCCCATCGACACCGAGCGCTGGCTGGTGTTCTCGCCGGTGCCGGCCCAGACGGTGAGCGGGCTGTGCGGATCGATGGCCACGCAGCCGATCGAGAACGAAGGCTGATCGTCGAACACGGGCGTGAACGTCGTGCCGGCGTTCGTGGTTTTCCAGACGCCGCCCGATGCGGTAGCGACGAACCAGGTGCGCGCGTCGTGCCCGTCGACGGCGATGTCGACGACACGCCCGGACGTGAACGCCGGTCCGATCGGACGGAGCTCGAGGCCGGCAAACGTTTTCTCTTCGTAAGGCGCGGCACCGAACGACGTGGCGGCAGCGAGGAGACACAGCAGGGTCGCGATCGTCGATTTCATAGGACGCGAATGGTAGCTAAAGTCCGCTGAGTCCGTCGAATAGCGTCGAAGTTCGCGGATCCGGGCGGGAGGCCCCCCCTGTCAACTTCCCGTCAACTCGCCAGCCCTCTCATTGACCCTGGAGCGGTTCGAGGGCCTAACGTGATGGGCGATGAACGATCTGCGCATCGGGGAAGTGGCAAAGGCGTGCGGCGTCAGCGTTGACACGATCCGTCACTACGAGCGTCTGCGGGTCATTCCGGAGGCACATCGTGACGCGAACGGCTATCGCCGCTATCCACAGACCGCGATCGCCGGCGTGCTCATGGTCCGCCGCGCGCTCCGGATCGGATTCACGCTCGACGAGCTGGCGCGCATCTTCAAGAAGCGTGCGGCAGGGCAGACGCCATGCGGCGAGGTGCGCGCGCTCGCGGTGAAGAAGCTCGACGAGCTCGAGGAGCGCATCCGCGAGATGGTGGCCGTCCGCGAAGCGCTGGCCTCGACGATCGAAAGCTGGAAGCAACGTCTGGAGGCGACGCCCGCGGGCGAGCTCGCGCACCTCCTCGAATCTCTCAACGATGTTGAACGGAGGACGAACTGATGATCACCGCATTGCTGCTTCTTCTCGCTGTCTGTCCGCTGCACGAACAACACATGGCCGAGGCCCGGCATGACACCTTCGGCTTCTCGCATGAGTCCTCGAAACATGCCTTCCGGCTGTTCGACGACGGCGGTGCGATCGAGCTTCGGGCCACGAAGGAATCCGACGCCGCGACGATCGCCGCCATCCGCAAACACCTGCAGTCGATCGCGTCGGAGTTCACGAAGAGCGACTTCTCCACGCCGCATTTCGTGCACGACAAGACGCCTGCCGGCGTCGCAACGATGCAGCGACTCACCAATGCCATCCAATACCGGTATGAAGAGTTGCCTGCCGGCGCGCGCGTGCGCATCCGCACGACGGACGCCGAAGCGTTGAAAGCGGTTCAGGACTTTCTCCGCTGGCAGATCGCCGAGCACCAGACCGGCGATTCCGGCAACGTGGAGCGCGATCAGAACTGATGTGGGGCCGGCTCTCCAGCCGGCCCGGCCGACTGAGAGTCGGCCCTATGTCCGCCGTGATTGCAGCGTGATGGCGATCGGGATTCCGACGAGCGCCGGCAGCCAGAACGAAATCAGCCGGTAGGTCAGCACGGCGACGACCGCAATGCTCGCCGGAACCCCGAGCCCTCCGAACAGAGCCGCCATCGCCACTTCGATGATGGCGATCCCGCCCGGCAGAAAACTGGCGCGGCCGAGGAGAATGGGAACGCCGTACCCGGCGAGGAGCATCGAGATGTGGGGAGAGAATCCCGCCGCCAGAAACGCGTACCGCAGGCAAAGCAGGTCGAACGTCAGCACCAGCAGCGAACACGACATCGGACGGATCCAACCGCCCCTCCGCATGTGATGCCATGTGTTCGCGGCGCGCTCGGCAGCCTCGATCAGCAGCGTGTCGTCTTTGAGCAGGTGAATCCGCATGAGCAGCCGCGTGCTGCGATGCGCGATCGCCAGCAGCCAGTCGCTTTTCGCGAGCAGCAGGATGATCGCCGCGATCGCAATCGCGAGCACGGAGATCACGATCGTCAGCGCGATCATCGTCGGACGTGACAGGCGGTGGAAGAGCAACAACTCGACCGCGCCCGCCAGCGCGAACACGGCCAGCGTGACGGTGTCGAACATCGACGGCAGCCAGCTCGCCAGCATCGACGTCTCCTGCGACACGCCGTCGTTGCGCGTCCACTTGTAGATCGCCGCCCCGAATCCAAGCACACCGGCAGCGACGATCGACACCGCCCCGGCGCCGATCTCGATGGCGATCGAGCGCCGCAGGGCGATCCGGTCGTGGCGCGTCAGGCACACGACCGACTGCAGCAGCGCCCCCATCGCGGTGTAGCTCAGCGCCTCCATGGCCAGGGCGAATGCGATCGCCCATGGCCGGAGAGTGCGCAGCGTCTTGATCGAGTTCTCGATCGTGTCGAGCCGCGGCAGGAGAAACCACACCAGCAGGCCGAGGATGATGACCATCGGCACGGCGCGGAGGATGTGGAGGTGGAGGGGACGCGATTCGCCAGCCGTCTCACTCACTTCACCGCGGGCACATTCTGATCCCGTACCAGCTTGTTGAACGCGGGCAGGTCGTTGTCCCAGATCGACTTCAGGGTCGCCAGCTGGGCATCGATCTTTTGCACGAGCTCGTCGCGCACGGCGATCTGCTGCGCGGTCGGCGCGTAGAAGCCGGCCGAGGCGGAGTCGCCGACGCCGGCGAGTTTATCGTTCAGGCGGATCGGGTAGTTCAGCGGGTCCTGCGAGCTCTTGAGCTTCGTCTGGTACAGCGCCTCCTCGACCGCGGTCATCTTCTTGTCGAGCTCTTTCGCGGCATCGCCGACGGGCTTCTCGCGCTTCTTGAGATCGGTGAGCGATTTCCGCACCTCCCGGATGCGCGCGATCTGGCCATTGACGTCCGAGAGTTTGTCGTAGACCGACTTCACGAAATCGAACTGCGCCTTGAGATCGGCGGGCGATGCGCTCGTGCGCGGGTCCTGGCGGATCTCCATCGGCGCGCTCACGGTCTGATCTCCCGCCATCACTCGAACCGTGTAGGTCCCGGGCAGAACCCGCGGGCCGATCGTGCTGCCCGCCCAGAGGACGATGGCCGGGAACTTCTTCGCGTCGGGATAGCGGAGATCCCAGGCCACGCGATTGTGGCCGTTGGTGATGTCGGTGAGTTTGTCTTTGTCCTCTTCTTCGCGCTCCGGCTTTTCGGGAGGATTCTCTTCGGAAGGAGCGCCTTCGGATTTCACGGCCTCGGTCGTCGCCGGCGTCGGCGGCGCCACACCCGCTTTCAACTCACGCGGCTTGGGCGCTTCGGCCTGCACGTCACCTTTCAGCTCGCGAATCACTTTGCCGTCAGGGCCGAGGAAGGCGACGGAGACCTTCGTGCCCGGCTTCTGATCGTGGAGATAGAAGTCGACGATCGCGCCGGCCGGCGGATTCGTTCCTTCGAGCGCTGCGCCGCGGCGCGGCCCGCGCCGGCCGCCGCCTTCCATCCGCCAGGTCATCGCCGGCGTGAAGACATACAGCGGCTTCGAGGCGAGGTCGCCGGTGAGCTGCCGCAGCGGCTCGATGTCGTCGAGCATCCAGAAGCCGCGTCCGTGCGTGGCGAGGATCAGCGCATCGTCGTGCACGAGCAGGTCGTGAATCGGAACGACGGGGAGTTTCAACTGCAGCGACTGCCAGTGCGCGCCGTCGTCGTACGACGCGTACACGCCGCGCTCCGTTCCGGCAAACAGCAAACCCTTGCGCTTCGGATCCGCGCGAATCACACGCGTGTATTCACTTGCAGGAATCCCGTCGACGATCTTCGTCCACGTCTTGCCGTAATCCGCGGTCTTGTAGAGATACGGATGGAAGTCGTCGTACTTGTACATCGTAGCCGCGAGGTACGCGGCACCTTTGTCCGTCGGGCTGGCCTCGATCTCGTTGACCATGATCCATTCGGGCATGCCCTTCGGCGTGACGTTGTCCCAGTGTGCGCCGCCATCGCGCGACACGTGCACGAGTCCGTCGTCGGATCCGGCCCACAGAACTCCCGGTTCGACCGGCGACTCCGCTCCATAGAAAATCGTTCCGTAGTACTCGACGCTGGTGTTGTCCTTGGTGATCGGACCACCGCTCGGCCCCATCTTCGACTTTTCATTGCGGGTCAGATCCGGGCTGATCTGGCGCCAGCTCGCGCCGCCGTTCGTCGTCTCGAGCAGGTATTGCGACGCGGCGTAGAGTTTCTTCGGATCGTTGGGCGAGAAGAAGATCGGGAAGTTCCACTGGAATCGATGCTTCAGTTCCGCATCGCCCGCGCCCATCGGATTGTCAGGCCAGGGATTGATGTCGCGTACTTCGCCGGTGCGGTGATTGACGACGGTGAGCAGACCGCCGTACGACCCGCCGTACACGACGTCGGGATTCTTCGGATCGGCGACGATGTAGCCGCTCTCGCCGCCCGCGGTCGGCTCCCAATCGCGCTCGCCGATGCCGCCGCCGCCCGTCCGGTGGCGGATGCGCACGGCGCTGTTGTCCTGCTGCGGTCCGAGAATGCGGTACGGGAAGTCGGTGTCGACCGACAGGCGATAAAACTGCGCCGTCGGCTGATTGTTCTGCTTCGTCCAGTTCATCCCGCCGTCGGTGGTGACATTCACGCCGCCGTCGTTCGCCTCGATCATCCGGTTCGGATCGTTCGGTGCGATCCAGAGGTCGTGGTTGTCGCCGTGCGGCGTAGCGATCTGCGTCCACGTCTTGCCGCCGTCCTTCGTCTTGTGGAAGCGGACGTTGCAGACGTACGCGGTGTCTTCGTCTTTCGGATCGGCGTAGATCCGCGTGTAGTACCAGGCGCGCTGGCGAAGATCGGCAGAGTCGCTGGTCTTCGTCCACGTGTCGCCGCCGTCGCGCGACCGGTACACGCCGCCCTCCTTCGCCTCGACGATGGCCCACACGTTCTGCGGATTCGACGGCGAGACGCTCACGCCGATGATGCCGAGCGTTCCTTTCGGCATGCCTTTGTTGCGGGAAAGCTCTTTCCAGGTGTCGCCGCCGTCAGTCGATTTCCACAACGCCGATCCTTCCCCGCCGCTCTCGAAGAACGACGGTCCTCGGCGGAACCGCCAGGTCGACGCGTAGAGGATCCGTGCGTTTGACGGATCCATCATCAGATCGACCGCGCCGGAGTCGCGGTTCACGAACAGGATCCGCTCCCATGATTTGCCACCGTCCTTCGAGCGATAGACGCCGCGCATGTCGTTCGGCCCGAACGCGTGTCCGAGGGCGGCGACGTAGACGAGATCGGGATTGGAGGGATGGACGCGAATCCGCGCGATCTGCTGCGAGTCTTCGAGGCCGATCTTCGTCCAGCTCTTGCCGGCGTCGGTCGACTTCCAAAGCCCCCCGCCGGGGGAAACGTTTCCGCGGATCGTCTCTTCGCCCGTGCCGGCGTAGACGACGCTCGGATCCGACGGCGCAACGGCGACCGCTCCGATCGCTCCGCCGAAGAAGCTGTCTGACACGGGAATCCAGGACTGCCCGCCGTCGATCGTCTTCCACACGCCGCCGCCGCAGGAGCCGAAGTAGTAGACGTTCGGCTGATCGGCGATGCCTGCGACCGCGTCCGCGCGGCCGCCGCGATACGGGCCGACCTCGCGCCACTGCAGGTCTTTCAGAAGGGATGCGTCCTGAGCGAGAACGGGAAGGGACAGGGACAGCAGTACGACAGCGAGTCTCGCGAAACGGAACATTCGTGCCACCTCCGGACGCGAATGTTTATCACGGTCACCGAACCTGCGTCATGGCGACGAAGGCCGCCGCCGTCCTCAGATCGCCGGCTTCATCGCGTACAGCCCCGCCGGCCGCGGTCACGTCACCTGTTCGAGCCGCGGCTGGTCGCACGCGATCCAGAACGTGAATCTGGTTTCGGCGACCTCGACTCGCCACGTGCGCACCGGAACTCCGGAAAGCCCGCTGATCACCTCGAGGCCGCTGACGGAATACGACATCGGCCGCACGACGCACGGGCCGGCCGTGCATGGCGCCAGCGTCTCGCCGGCGGCGGAAATGCCCGGCACTGACCCGCGCCAGCCATCGCGAAGCGGCAGGCCGAGGAGGACGGGAGGCCCTTCACCGCCGATCCAGTCGTATGCAGGCTCGGCAAGATCGAAACCCGTTACGATCGCTTCCGACACGGGAACGAGCTTGGGGGGCGGTGGCTTGAGCAGGTCTCCGGGCGTGCGCGTTTCCGTGACGTGCAGTCCGTCGAAGTCGCGCGCGAGGGGAAGTCCGTCTTCTCGCCGCCGCTCGCTGTGAAGCGGCAGGAGTGTCACGGGATCGAAGACCGTGATCTCGAAGCGCACGAACTGATCCCCGCCCGGCCGCGTTGTGGCCGTTTCACGCCGCAGCGCCGGATGTCCATGCCACGTCGCCGGTTCGAGCGTGTCGTGGAACCGGACCGGCCCGGGAGCTTTTTCGTCGCCGGGTTTGATGACATCGCCGATCCTCGTCGAGGACGAACGCTTCAGCGGGCCGCGCGGGAGCGGATCAGATTTCGAGCGCGACTTGGTCGCCACGGCGAACGCGAGTAACGCGATCGACAGAGCGATTGCGACGCGTCGGCGGCTGGATCCATTCATTGCTCCCCACACGATAAAGATCGTGAGGGAGCGCGCCTATGATGTTTTTGCGCGCGGCTATTCTTTGGCCGGCGCGCTCTTCAGTCCCCTCTCCATCAGCAGCGGCTCAACGCTGGGATCCTTCCCCCGGAACGCGCGGTACATCGCCGCCGGATCTTCCGTTCCGCCGCGCGACAGGACCATGTCGCGATAGCGCTGGCCGTTCGCGCGCGTCATTCCGCCGTTCTCGCGGAACCAGTAGTAGGCGTCGTCGTCGAGCACCTCGCTCCATAGATAGGCGTAGTAGCCGGCCGAATAGCCGCCGCCCCAGATGTGCGAGAAGTACGTCGTGTGATAGCGCGGCGGCACCTGCGGCACATCGATCTTGAACTTCTTCAGCGCTTCGGGCTCGAATGCATTGACGTCCTGCAGAGGCGCATCGGGCGGCAGTGTGTGCCAGGCCATGTCCAGCAGCGCCGCGGCGAGATATTCGGTCGTCGCGAATCCCTGATTGAACTTCAGCGATTTCTTCAGCTTCTCGACGAGCGCGGCAGGCATCGGCTCGCCGCTCTTGTAGTGCTTCGCGTAATTCGCGAACACGCTCGGCTCGACTGCCCAATGCTCGTTGAACTGCGACGGGAACTCGACGAAATCGCGCGGCGTGCCGGAGAGCGTCGGGTACGTGACCGCCGAGAAGATGCTGTGCAGCGCGTGGCCGAACTCGTGGAACATCGTTGTCACGTCGCCGAAGCTGATGAGCGCCGGCTGTCCGGCCGCGGGCTTCTGGAAATTCTCAGTGTTCGTGACCACGGGCTTGGTGCCGAGGAGTCTGGACTGGCCGACGAAGCCGCTGGTCCAGGCGCCGCCGGCTTTGTTCGATCGCTGGAACGGATCGAAGTAGAACAGCGCCAGCGGCTTGCCATCGGTGTCGGACACTTCGAAGACGCGGACGTCTTCCTGATAGACGGGGATGTCCTTCCGTTCCTTGAACGTGATGCCGTACATCTTGTTCGCGGCGAAGAACACGCCGTCGTTCAGCACGCGGTTGATCTCGAAGTACGGTTTCACCTGAGCGTCGTCGAGGTCGTAATCGGCTTTGCGCACCTGTTCGGCGTAGTACTGCCAGTCCCACGGCGCGAGTTTGAATCCGCCGTTCTGCGAATCGATGAGCTTCTGCATGCGCGCGGCTTCTTCATTCGTCTTGGCGACGGTCGCCGGAACCATGTCGGTCATGAACTTGAGCGCGTTGTCCGGCGTCTTGGCCATCTGCTCGTCGAGGCCGTACGCGGCGAAGGTGGGAAATCCGAGAAGCTTGGCGCGCTGGGCGCGGAGCTGAGCGAGACGGGCGTCGATCGCTTTCGTGTCGTTCTCGCCGCCGTGATTCCCGCGCATCGATGATGCCGTGTGGAGGCGCTCGCGCAGCGCACGATTCTTGAGATGGGTGAGCGGCGGCTGCTGCGTCGTGTTCTGCAGCGTCAGGACCCACTTGCCTTCCAGCCCGCGGCTCTTCGCGGCGGCCGCTGCCGCGGCGACATCCGCTTCGGGCAGTCCGTCGAGAAGGCTCTTGTCGTCGATGACGATGGCCGAGGCGTTCGTGTCGGCCAGAACCTTCCTGCGATATTCGGTCGTCAGCTGCGACTGCTCCTTGTTGAGCGCGCGCAGCGTGACTTTGTCGGCATCGGAAAGCAGCGCGCCGGCGCGGACGAACTCGCGATAGGTGCGGTCGGCGAGACGCATCTGCTCGGGATTGAGGCCGAGCGTGGCGCGCTGGTCGTAGATGGCCTTGACGCGCGCGAATAGCTTCGGATTGAGGTAGATCGCGTCGCGATGTGCGGCGAGCTTCGGCGCCAGCGCGGACTGCGCCTTCTGCAGGGTCGGATTCGTATTCGACTGCGCCAGGCCGGAGAACACCCGCGACACGCGGCGAAGAAGGTCGCCGGAGCGCTCCATGGCCTCGAGCGTGTTGGCGAACGTCGGCGCTTCCGTGCTGTTGGCGATCGCTTCGATCTCGGCCAGCTCGCGCGTCATCCCCTCCTCGATCGCCGGCTGGAAGTCGGTGTCCTTGATCTTGTCGAAGGGAGGCGCCTGGAAGGGGAGCGTGCTCGGCGTGAAGAACGGATTCGTGTCGGCTGCGAACGCGGAGGAGGCCAGGAGAAGGCTCAACCCAAGAATCAGTCGTTTCATGACGCGGGAGGATATCCTTTGCCGATGCGCAAATCGATGCTGGTGGTCCTGATCTGTGGAGCGGCGGCCGTCCTCGGCCGCGGGACGACGGCCGAGGCGGCCGTCGCTACACAAAGACGCCCCGTCGTCGAGACCTACGGCTCCGTCACCTTTACCGACAACTACCAGTGGCTCGAGAACGCGAACGATCCCGAGGTGCAGGCGTGGGTCGCGGAGCAGAACAAGGCCACCCGCACGGCGCTCGATGCCGTTCCGGCCCGTGCGCAGATCGCCAAACGCCTCACCGCGATCCTCAAGACCCCACGGCGCGGCTACTTCGGCGTGACCGAACGCGCTGGGAAGATCTTCGCCCTGAAGTCGGCGCCTCCGAAGGAGCAGCCGCTGCTCGTCATGTTCGACTCGGCGTCGAACGCCGCGTCGGAGCATGTCGTCTACGACCCGAACGCCGCCGACGCGAAGGGGGCCACGAGCATCGACTTCTACGTTCCCTCGCTCGATGCCAAGCGCGTCGCGATCTCGCTCTCGCTGCACGGCAGCGAGGACGGATCGGTGCACATCTTCGCTACGGCGACAGGGAAGGAGCTCGGCGACGTCGTGCCGCGCGTCAACTTCGCCACGGCCGGCGGAAGCGTCGCCTGGAACGCCGACGGCTCCGCCTTCTGGTACACGCGCTATCCGCGGGGAAACGAGCGGCCGACGGAAGACATCGATTTCTACCAGCAGATCTGGTTTCACAAGCTCGGCACTCCCGTCTCGTCGGACACCTATGTCCTCGGCAAGGACTTCCCGCGCATTGCGGAGATCGAGCTGCAGACCGCGCCGGATGGCAAACGCGTACTGGCGGCGGTGAAAAACGGCGACGGCGGCGAGGTCGAGCACTTCGTGCGCCAGCCGGATGGCGCGTGGACGCAGGTCACGCAGTTCGCCGACAAGGTCCGCGACGCCGAGTTCGGCGCGGACGGCTCGCTTTACCTCCTCTCCCACAACGGCGCGCCGAACGGAAAGATCCTGCGCGTCGATCCTGCCGATCCGAAGCTGGAGAAGTCGCAGGTCGTGCTCGACACCGCGAAAGCGGGCACCCCGTCGCTCCCTGACGAAGTGAGAGCCGCGGGAGCGCAGAGCGCGCCGAAGAATGCAATGTCCGTCGACGCATTCGCCGCCGGCAAGAACGTGATCTTCGTAGCGATGATGGCGGGCGGCCCCTCGGACCTCCTGAGCTTTGACCGCGCCGGCAAGCCTCTCGGCCGCGTGCCGATTCCGAAGATCTCATCGGTCTCCGAGGTCGTGCGCCTGCCGGGTGATGATCTGCTGTTCCGCGATGGCAGCTTCACCGCGGCGCCGGCATGGTTCCGCTATCGCGCGTCTTCGAAGCAGGTCACACCAGCGGCGTTGAAGACCGTGTCGCCGATCGATTTCAGCGATGCAGTGGTCGTCCGCGAGATGGCCACGTCGAAGGACGGGACGAAGGTCCCAGTCAACATCATCTATCGCAAGGGGACGAAGCTCGACGGCACGAATCCGACGATCCTTCGCGCGTACGGCGGCTACTCGATCAGCGTTCGCCCGAATGTGAGTCTCAGCAACCGGCTGTGGCTCGATCAGGGCGGCGTGATCGCGGTGGCGAATCTGCGCGGCGGCGGCGAGTTCGGCGAGGAATGGCACGAAGCGGGGAAGATGCTCAGCAAGCAGAACGTCTTCGACGACTTCGCGGCGTGCGCGCAGCATCTCATCGCCCGCAAGTACACGAGCGCGTCGAAGCTGGCCATCGAAGGCGGAAGCAACGGCGGACTGCTGATGGGTGCGGCGATGACGCAGCATCCCGAGCTCTATCGCGCGGTCGTCTCGCACGTCGGCCTGTACGACATTCCGCGATGGCTGCGCACGCCGAACGGCGTGTTCAATCAGACGGAGTTCGGTTCACCGGACAATCCGACGCAGCTCGCAGCGATGATGGCCTACTCGCCGTATCACCGCGTCACCGACGGCACGAAGTATCCCGCCGCGCTTTTCCTGACCGGCGACAACGACGGCCGCGTCGATCCGATGAACTCGCGCAAGTTCGTGGCGCGTCTGCAGGCCGCCACCGGCTCAACGCAGCCGATCCTGCTGCGCACGACCAGCAGCGCCGGCCACGGAATCGGCACCGCGCTCTCTGAAGCAGTGGCATCGCAGACGGATGTGTTTTCGTTCCTGTGGATGGAGCTGGGGATGAAGTAGGGCGGGATGCGGGGATACGAGACTACGGAGACCGATCATCCAGAGGCACCGTATCCCGAGTCCCCAAGTCCACGCTATTCCGGTCCCGAGGCAAACTTCTTCGTCGTCGGACGCTTGCTCTCCCGAACAGACGCAAGTTCTTTCGCATACCGATCCAGGTCGTCAGCGGAGGCCGCGAGCAGCTGTGACGCGATGACATGGAGCTCCTCGATCACCGGTGTCGAAGGGAATCGATCGATCGTTTCGAGGACACGCCGCCGGTATGCGGGCCGGCCTGCGCCGGCCAGAACTGCGTACGGAACATAGTTCGAATCCGGATGCGAGATCAGGATTTCATCGATCACGTTCGAACCGCTCCACCAATCGGACAGCTTCCATCGCTGATTGTGACTCTCCTGCAGCCGTTGCCAGACAGCGGCATCACTTCCGCTCGGCTCGACGCGCTCGACTTCAAATACGTCCGTCAGGACGATGCCGGCGACAGTCAGCGGTTTCGGCGGTGGGCCGATGAAGTCATCGAAGGCACCGTCGAGCCGGAGGCTTATGCGGTAGTGTCCTGGTGGTGAGAGGCGAGGATCGCCATAGAAGTCCTTGTATCTCGCGGCCTCGGTGATTGAGAGAGAAAGGGTCCGTTGCTCGTGCGGCGCGAGCGTCAGATAGGACTCGCGGCCAACGAGTGTCGGGAACTCGTGACTCGAAACCTCGAAAGTGTCCAGTGCACCGCGCTGCACGAGCAGATGAGGCCGCAACCCAATCGAGATCGTGCCATCGGACGCGTTCTCCAGCTCGACCCAAAAGGCGAACGGCACCCCGGGAAGCAGCTTCTTGTCAGGAATGACAAGTTTCGCGCGGACCGGCGCGATGAGTTCCTGACCCATGGCGCTGGAGAGGCACGCACCGAGAAAGACGGCGAGGACGGAGATGCGAAGCACTCGTTGGACAAACATGTGGCTCTCCTTAGGGCTGCCAGATATCTGATGCGTTGCGAATGTCGAGGTATTCCGAATCCCATGTTGGAGTTTGGGCCGCACATGTCGTGCCGCACGTTACGTGCATCCGGGTCACTCCGTTCCCATACTGGAACACGATGGCGTTCATCAGTGAATCCGGAGGAAGCCCCCAACTTGGGGGTACAAGCATCTGAGGGGGTCAACGGCCAGCGGATCGGACAGAACACAGAAGAGCGTTCCTGGCGTCATCATATTCGGCGAGCCGGGTGATGGTTGGGGGTATGGGTATGGGCTGTTGTAAGCCACTGTGGGTGAACAGTGATCCCGATTGGCTGAGCTTAACCCGCCGTTCTGACGTTCCCCCTGAAAAGTGATCCATTCTGAATGTTCCAACGCCGGGTAGTGGGGGCTCCCCGATCTTTGGACCACTTTCGGCGAGAAAAATCTATTGATTCGCTGCTCGTGCGAACTCCATCGGCGGCACGTTGCCGATCGCGCTGTGGGGCCGTACTCGATTGTAGTCGATGCGCCTGGCTTCGACCTTTTGCCGCGCATCTTCAAGACTCAAGAACCATGACTGATTGAGGCACTCCTGCCGAAAACGGCTGTTGAACGATTCGATGAAAGCATTGTCTGTCGGCTTGCCGGGCCTGGAGAAGTCGGGCGTCACGCCGTGGAGATATGCCCAGAGATCCAACTCCTTCGAGATAAACTCCGACCCATTGTCCACTCGGATGCGTTTGGGCAATCCGTACTCCTTTGCTGCTGCTTTGAGCTCCTCGACCACGTCGCCTCCACGGAAGCTGAATCGCACGCCGATCAGCGGGCTGACACGGCTAAAGTTATCGACTACCGTCAACATCCGGATCCGACTGCCGTCGAACAGCTCGTCGTGCACCAAATCCATCGACCAGCATTGGTTGCTCTCGGTTGCCGTGCACCGATCTTCGCGTAGTTTTGCGCTCACGCGCCGACGGGGAACTTTGTGCCGCATCTGCAGTCCTTCCTCTCGATACAGCCGGTGCACGCGCTTGTGGTTGACTCGCCAACCTTCCCGTCGCAGCAGAACCCAGATTCGTTTGTAACCGTATCGGACTCGAGTCGCTGCGATCTCTCGAATCCTCTTCTTCAAAGCCGTCTGCTCGCTCCTCTTCGGGCGGTACTGATACGTCGAGCGGTTCGCCCCCAGAGCTCTGCACGCGCGCCGGATGCTGACTCGGTAGCACACACGCAGGTGATCGATCATCTCCCGCCGCCGAGCCGGCTTCAGAGCTTTTTTCGGATCACCTCCTGGAGCATCTCCTTGTCCACACTCAGGTCAGCCACGATGCGCTTGAGCCGCCCGTTCTCTTCCTCGAGCTGCCGCAGCTTGCGCACCTCCGACGGCATCAGACCGCCGTACCGCTTCTTCCAGCGGTAATACGTCTGCTCGCTGATGCCCAGCTTGCGGCAGATCTCCGTGATCGCCGTCCCGCTCTCGCCCTGTTGCAAGGCGAAGGCAATCTGCTGCTCGGTGAACTTGGACTTTTTCATCCCGAGAAACCCTCCTTGCCCGAACGATCAAACTACGAGATTTTTCTCGTTCTGAGTGGTCCAGTTTTTCGGGAGAAGACCAAATATCAACCGACTCTCATTCGCTCTGGTACAAAAACTGGGAGCACGCCATGAGGATGGCGAGTGCGAGGTTCGGTCAGACTCGTTGATGATCGTCTGCGAACTGACACGACTACCCGACGAGAAACTCAACTTTCACGAGACCGACACAGCGAGTGGCCTCAAGCTGTTCGTCGGCGCGAAGTACTCGAAGACAATCGAGCGACTCTCACGCGACACGTTCGAAGCAGACCCATCGAAGGTCCTCGATATCGTCGAAGATCAAGCCGACTGCGTCTGGTCGACTCGAAGCCCCAAAACCAGCAGAAGCCTAGGCTCAGTCCTCAATCCTCACTCCTCTGCCTCAGCCCTCAGTCCTCTGTCCTCAGCCGAGGCGTGAGACATCGCCGACTTCCAGAATTCCACCTTGTTGCGCCTGTACTGACGATGTATGTATACCGCCACGTCCACGCTTTACACTGGGTCGTTCCTTTCCCGTGGCGATGCGGCCGGGCAACGTGTCGTCCGCCGGGCTGTGTCCCGATCCCACGTCAACAACTGCAGGACGGTCATGAACCGAACCATCATTGCCTGTTGTGCGGTGGCCGCACTTCTCTCCCCGGCGGCGATCGCCGGCTCGTTCGTCGTCAATACCACCAACGACGTCTCCGACGGCGTGTGCGACGCGGTTCATTGCAGCCTTCGCGAAGCAATCAGTCTCGCCGACAGCACGCCGGGCCTTGACCTGATCACCTTCACCATCCCCGGTCCGCCACCCTACGTGATTCAACCTCTCCTTCAGATGCCGCCGATCACCGATCCGGTCGTCATTGACGGCACCACGCAGCCGGGGGCGTCGAGCGGTCCGATCGTGGAGCTGGACGGTTCGGCGGCACCCACTGGCGTGAACGTCAGAGGGCTCGCCTTCTTCGGCGCCTCCCAGGGAAGCACCGTCCGCGGTCTGGTCATTCGAGGCTGGTCCGGACCGGGCATCGAGACCTTCTCCAATGGTCACACCTTTGAAGGGAACTACCTCGGCACAGACGTCACCGGGACGGTGGCGCACGGCAACAGTGTCGGCCTGAGTCTGCGGAGCAGCGGGAACGTGGCGTCGCACAACGTGATCTCAGGCAACCGGTTCGGCGGCGCTTTCGTAGCACCGAGCTCGATCAATCCGGTGGCCGATGGCAACACCTTCCGTGGGAACTACGTCGGGGTCGACCCAACCGGCACCGTCGCCGTGCCGAACCAGGGCACTGGCATTTCAGTCTTGGCCTCGGGGAACAACACGGTCGGCGGTTCCGCGGCCGGTGATCGCAACATTATCTCCGGGAACAGCGGACCGGGGATCGCCACGGGGTCGGGAGCCACGGGTTGCGGATCGCATGTCGGTAATGTCATCCAGGGAAACATCATCGGACTGGATGCCTCCGGAAGCTTCGCCCTGCCAAACCATGGCGAAGGGGTCCAGGCCTTCGGACCGGGAACCACCGTGGGCGGCATCGGCGCGGGAAACATCATCTCCGGCAATGCCACGGGGATCAACGTAGGCATCTGTCCTCCTACCGTGGTTCAAGGCAATCGCATTGGAACCGACCTCACGGGCATGAACGCTCGCGGCAATGGACTCGGAATGATGATTCAGGGTGACGCGCTCATCGGTGGCACATCAGCCGGTACCGGGAATCAGATTTCCGGCAACAACACGGCCGGGATTAACGTCAACCGCGGTTTGCCGACCATCCAGGGCAACTTCATCGGGACCGATGCCACCGGCACGGCCGCGCTTCCGAACGGGACCTTCGGCGTGGTCGTCAATAACCTTGCCGCCGGGGGCCTTCTCGGCGGCACTGCGTCCGGAGCGGGGAACGTTGTCGCCTTCCATCCCTTCGATGGCGTGCAGGTGACCGCGGGAACGCTCACCATCCTGTCGAACTCCATCCATGACAACCAGCGATTGGGGATCAATCTCAAGGCCGATCTCGTCACACCGAACGATCAGGGTGACGCGGATGCCGGCCCCAATGCTCTACAGAACTTCCCGCTGCTCGTGACGGCCGAGACCGGGGCGCGCACGACCACTACCGGGACGCTCAACAGCGCGGCCGGGCAGACCTTCCGCATTGAGCTCTTCGACAACCCGCTCTGCGGCCCCCTGGCGCACGGCCAGGGGCAGACGCTCGTGGCGGCGGGCAGCGTCATCACTGATGCCGGTGGCAACGCGGCCTTTTCGTTCATCGCGGCGTCCACCATTCCTCCCGGCCGGATCATCACGGCCACCGCGACCGATTCCGGCGGAAACACGTCCGAGTTCTCCGCCTGTTTGCAGGTCACCGCCGCGGCCGACACCACTCCTCCTCTCATCAACCTCGCATTGCTCACAAAAGAGCTCTGGCCGCCGAACCACAAGATGGTGAAAGTGGCGAGCGGTGTGTCGGCCACCGATGATCAGGATCCGTCGCCGAGCCTCCTCGTCACTGTGACCAGCAACGAGCCGGTGGACGGCACCGGAGACGGCGACGCCACTCCGGACTGGGAAGTGATGGACAACCACGACGGCACCTTCGATGTGTGGCTGCGCGCCGAGCGGAGCGGGAGCGGCGACGGCCGGGTCTATACGATCACGGCGACCGCGACGGACTATACCGGGAACGCGACGACGAATGCCGTCACCGCCACGGTTCCCAGGAGCCAGGGAAGGAAGTAGCTCGCGCCAAGTTCCACGAAGAACGTGTCAAGTGTCGGGCAGATCGCCAACGTTCCCGCCTGATCCTGCAGGCGCACGCTCTCCTGCGAGTGGTAGCCGTGCACATACGTCTCGTCTCGCTCACGGGTTGCGTCATCAGTCTGCACGGCGTAAATCGCTCGCAACGGCTCTGTAGGATGCCCAGCCCAAAGCGAATACCGAACCGCCCTTGTCGAATCGGTACCGGGCCCAAGTTCCTCTCGAACGATACACGCCACAGTACGGCTAGATTCGTCTGTGACCGACTCCCGGACCTCTGCTGCGAAACCAAGCCGAGCAAGTTCTCGCAGAACATCATCAATGCGCTTTTGAGCAAGCAGACGGATGTGTTTTCGTTCCTGTGGATGGAGCTGGGGATGAAGTAGGGCGCGTCCTTACTGTTGTGGTTTACCGCGATTCGAATAGAACGATGCCGTTCGCGTAATCCACGGTCAGCACACCCTTCGAGAGAACGTCCGAGCCGATCCCGACCAGAATGGGCTCGGGATAGCCTGCGGAGATTCCGCGAAAGCCAACCTCTTTCGCTGCGGGGATTGCGAACGACGAATCGGCGATCGTGACCGTCAAGCCGCGCACGCCGTTCGGATCGGCCGGTAGCTGCAGCCGTCTGCGAAGCTCCGAGTCGATGCAGGTGCGGCTCTTTCCGGTATCGAGTTGGAAGAGCACCGGAACTGCGTTTGCGGTTCCCCGGACGACGACCATACCGGGAAAGCTCTCGGACCGGAGAAGGGGAAGCGCTGAACTCGCGGGCGCACGAAGCGGCCGTTTCGATACGCCCATCCATCCCGTGCGGTAGTCCAGCGTGAATCTTCCGTGCAGTAGATACATGGGGCCTACAAAACCGTCGAATTCGGCGCGGACGTCTTCGATGGCGTGCTGATTTCGAAAGGCCTGCCCGAAGATCTCGAGCAGAGGGACATGGAATTCTCGAACCGGCGGCAGCTCGCGCCCGTCGGAGTCGTACGAGCGCGTCTGTCCGGTCATGGAAAGGTGGAGGGCATTGATTGCGCCGATGGAAAGCAAAAGGCCCGACATGTTCCCCGTATCGAAGACCAGATGGAGCGCGTTTCGATCGATTCTGCCTGCAAGGACGGGATAGCCATGCTTTCCGATCTCGAGGCGCGACAGCTCACCGGTCGAGTATCCCAGCCGTCGCGTCCACTGCGGGCGTCCTGTCGCACAGGAGAGGAACGCGGCGAAAACGAGCGCTGTCAGGAACAGACGTTTCATCGCCCCAACTCCTCCTGCAGCGTCCGCAGGATCTCCGCGGCATCGAGCTCCATCGCTTCGGCGATGCGGATCAATTCGATGACATCGAGTCTGCGCGTGCCGTTCTCGATCTTCGACAGATAGGACGCGGGGAGGCCGAGCTTTGCGGCGACGTCCGACTGCTTCAGGCCCGCGCGCTCGCGCGCCATGGTCAGCACGCGTCCGAGGATCACGAGCTCGTCGGCGAGTTTGGCTTTGGTGGAGATGCGCCCGGCCCCGCCGTGTCGCGATTTCATCGCGGCAACGCTAGCATGGCAGCCCATGCCCGCGGTCATCGCCCGCCTCACGCGCTTCTTCACGCAGCTGATCAGCGAGACCAGCGGCCTGGCGCTCGAGGACACGCTCTCCCTGGCCGAGCAGGCGCCGGAGCTCGAACGTGATCGCGAGCTCGGCGACTGCATCCGCGAGTTCCACAAGCTCCTCGGCGGCTTCCGCCTCAACGACACTCCGATCGAGAAGCTCTTCGCCCATCCGGTGTCGCTGGCCCTCGGCGATTTCTTCCGGGCGTTCCCGATCCCGTTTCGCGACGAGCACATTCATCTCACCGGCTCGCTGCACGCCGACTTCATCTACCCGCGGCTCGCGCCGCTGCTCGAGAACCCCGTCTACGACCGGAAGATCAAGGAAGTCTACGGTCCGCAGACGACGATCCGCAGCGCCGCCGACGTCGACCGCCTCATCCGTCTACGCGACGAAGACCGCTTCGAGCAGTACCTGAAGATCCTCTACCTGCCGAAGCTGATTCTCACCAGCCGCGAGGCGCATGGCGATGCCGCCTATCACCTGGCCAGCCGCCTCTACCGCACGTCGAATGTCGGTTCGCTGCGCCTGAAATTCACGCTGTTCCGCGAGACCACCGACCCGAAGGAGCAGATCCCCGGCATCGGCGCGGTGACCCCCGAGGATGTCGTGCTCGGGCTCTACGAGGGGTTCCGTTCGTTTCAGCGCGAGATGCCTTCGTTCCGATTCATCCTCTCGCCGAGCTTCCGCAAAGAGGCGGGGTTCTACGATGCGTCGCGCTATCCGTCGAAGCGCGCCAGCTTCGACGACCAGGTGCGGCAGATCGTCGATCTGCTCAAGAAGCATCCCGAGCTTCACGACGTGTTGACCGAAGTCGACACCGTGGGCAACGAGCGCGGTTTCTATCGCAAGGTCCACTTCCAGGAGATGCGCGTGGGCATGCGCAAACTGCAGGCATACGGCCTGCGCACGCGCAGCCATCACGGCGAGACATGGGACACGCTGCGGCACGGCATTCAGGCCGTCGACAACGCCATGAACATCTGGCACGTCGACGCCGTCGAGCACGGCCTCAGCCTGGGCATCAACCCGAACTACTACTTCCACAGCATGCTGCAGCGCGTGCTGCGCGCGAACCGCCGCGGCGAGCCGGTTGCGGCGGGGTCACGCGATTACGCCGAGCTGATGGACATGGACACGAGCGGGCGGGAGGAGATCCGCGACAAGGTCATCCGCGGCGTCCGGCTGACCGATGCCGAGGCGACGCTGGCCACGAAGACGAAGTTCCATCATGCCCGCGAGGTCGAGCACTACCAGCACGACGTTCTCAATCGCATGATCGACAAGCGGCTCACGCTGGTGTCGCTGCCGTCGTCGAACAAGAAGCTGACCGGCGAGCTGAGCGACTACAGCGACCATCCATTCTCGTGGTGGGAAAAGAAAGGCCTGCGCCTCGGCGTCGGCACCGACAACGACATCACGCTCTCGACGAGCTTCATTCGGGAGATGCTGATCCTGCTGTACACCGATCCGCTCGAGCTCAAGATCACGAAACTTCTGATCGTCACCACCGGCGAATCACGCCGCGATCATCTCAGTCACCTCCTCTGGCAGATGAGGAAGAAGGAGTTGCAGTCATGATGAAGAGACTCGCGTTCATCGCTCTGTTCACGACCTCGCTCGCCGCGCAGACGTTCACGGCCGGCTCGGCTGCCGCGCCGCGCGGCGCGACCGCGTACGGTGCGCTCGACGTGCCGGCCGGCTCCGACGCCGCGGCGACCATTCCTGTGGCCGTCGTCAACGGCGCGAAGCCGGGGCCGGTCGTCGCGTTCGTCGCCGGAAGTCACGGCACCGAGTACGCATCATCGATCGCGCTGACGAAGCTCATCTCGCGCATCGATCCGAAATCGCTGTCCGGCACGGCGATCATCGTGCCCCTGCTCAATGAGGCCTCGTTCGAGCAGATGACCGTCCATCTCAATCCGATCGACAAGAAGGGGATGAACGGGCAGTATCCCGGCGATCCGAAAGGGACGCAGACGCAGCGGGCGCTGGCGCTGGTCGCCGAGACCATCGTGAAGCGAGCCGACACGATCGTCGATCTGCACGGCGGCGATCTCGACGAGGATCTCGGCCAGTACAGCTATTGGATGCGCAGCGGGAATGCCGCCAGGGATGATGCGTCGCGCGCGCTCGTGCTGGCGTTCGGGCTCAGCCTGGTCATCGTCAATGACGTCGATCTGACGAACCCCGCGGCCACGCGCAGTCTCAGCGGTTATTCGTTGTCGCTCGGCAAGAACGTCGTGGTCGCGGAGGCCGGGCACACCGGCACGGTCGAGCAGAACGACGTGAACGCGCTCATCGACGGATGTCTCAACATCCTCGGCGCGCTGCACATGATCGATCGCGCGGTGACGCCGCTCGCGCATCCCGTGTGGGTCGGCTCCGGAACACGAGTCCGCGCCGATGGGCCGGCGATCTGGACGCCGGCAGTCCGTGGGGGCTCCTACGTCGCCGACGGCTCGCTCCTCGGCACACTCACCGATTACCTCGGCCGTCCGATCAAGGACGTCCGCTCGCCCGCCGCCGGAATCGTGACGTTCATCCGCGGCGTGCCGTCGGTCTGGAAGGACGCGACGCTCGCGAACGTGTCGCCGGTGATGGCGGAACCGCGATGAAGTCCGGCCGGCCCAAGGCGGGTGAGTTCGCCGAGTACGCGACATCCGATATCGAGAACGTCGCCGGCGACGACGCCGTCGAAGCGCTGCGATCGCAGTCACGCGAGATTGTCGCGCTCCTGGATCGCGTCGATGAGAGGTCGGTCGCCGGACTCGCGTACGCGCCGGGCAAGTGGACGTTCAAGCAGGTGATCGGACACCTGATCGACGACGAGCGGATCTTCGGGTACCGCGCCCTGTGCGTCGCGCGTCGCGAGCCGCGACCTCTTCCGGGCTTTGACGAAAAGGAATACATGAAAGCCACGGACTTCGAGCACCGCGCTCTGGCGAGCCTCAAAGCCGAATATCGCGCGGTGCGCGAGTCATCGATCGCGTTTTTCGAATCGCTCACGGCGGACGAATGGCTGCGGAAAGGGGAGGTCAACGGGTACATGGCCTCGGTTCGCGGGCTGGCATTTCACATCTGCGGCCACGAGCTGCATCACCTGAGGACCATTCGGGAGAAATACCTCACGTAGTTCCCTCCCACCCGGCCCTCTCCCCGCGAGCGGGGAGAGGTTGGCCGAAGGCCCGGTGAGGGCTAATCGCACCGGTTCCTGGCGATGGCGTGCGCGCACTGATCCAGGTCTGCGCACCGGCAGCGCGAGATGCCGCGCAACGCCGCGCGCATCGTCTCGATGCGCGCGGACATCCGATCGAGCTCCGCGAGTTTCGTCTCCGCCAGTTGCGACCATCGCGTGCCCGCCGTCGCGTCCGGGGGGAATCCGAACAGGAGCACGCGGATCTGCTCGAGCGAGAAGCCGGCGTTTTTCGCGAATGAGATCAGCGCCAGGCGCTCCACGGCGTCACGACCGTAGACGCGTCTGCCGCCGCGGCGGCGCTCCGGCGTGACCAGGCCGAGGTCTTCGTAGTAACGAACGGCTGAGGGGCGCATGCCGGCGCGCCGGGCCACCTCGCCGATCTCGAGCTCTGTGTCGTCCGTGTTGCGCATTCAGGAATGATCGCACACGGCCATTGACCTCAAGTCCGCTTGAAGTCGTACGTTCACAGCATGATGACAACAATCTTGTTTGCCGCCCTTGCTCTCTTTCCTCCCGCCGCTTCTGCCACGCAAGACTCGCCGTTCGCCTGCAATATCAATGCGCTCACCCCGGCCGAACGGACGCGCCATTTCGACGAGGTCGGTCCCAGGCTCAGGTCGCTGAGAATCGGAGTGCGCGAGCTCGAGAACGGGTACGAGCTCCAGTTTCCCGGCGACCCGAAAACAGTGGCCATGCTGACGGAATGGGCCATCCAGGAGCGCCTCTGCTGCCCGTTCTTCGACATCGAGCTTCGCCTCGATCGCGAAGGAGGCTCGGCCTGGATGCGCCTGACGGGGCGGAAGGGCACAAAGGAGTTCATCAAGGTCGACTTCGCCAAGTGGATCGAATCCGTGAAGCGGTAGTGATAGCGTTTGCGCCGCCATGCGACGCCTGACGCTCTCGCTGCTCGTCCTTCTCGCCGTATCGCCGCTGTCCGCCGCCACGCGGCTGCCGGTCAACGTCATTCCGGATCACTACACGATCCGCATTGCGCCTGACCTGCAGGCCGAGACATTCAGCGGCGAGGAGACGATCGATGTCGACGTGAAGGAGCCGGTGGACTCGATCACGCTCCACAGCGTCGACCTCGTCCTGAAAGACGTGACGGTCGAGACCGGAGGCAAGCAGCTGCCGGCGACCGTCACCGCCGATGCGCCGAACGAGACGGTCACGTTGAAAGTCGCGCAGACGATCGCGCCGGGGCGGGCTGCAATTCACGCCGCGTTCGACGGCAAGCTTCTCCCGCAGCTGCGCGGCCTCTATCTGAGCCGCACGGCGAAGCGCAAATACGCGGCCACGCAGTTCGAGGCCATGAGCGCGCGGCGCGCCTTTCCGTGCTTCGACGAGCCGGCCATGAAAGCGACGTTCGACATCACGATGATCGTCGATCGCGGCGACACGGCCATCTCGAACGGCCCGATCGTCTCCGACACTCCGGCAGGAGAGGGCAAACATGCGCTCCGCTTCGGCACGACGAAGAAGATCTCGACGTACCTCGTGGCCATGCTCGTCGGCGACTTCCAGTGCATCGACGGAGCGGAAGAAGGCGTTCCGATCCGCGTCTGCTCGACGCCCGGACTGCAGCAGCTCGGCCACTTCGCTCTCGGCGCCGCCCAGGCCTCGATCCGCTTCTTCAACCGCTACTACGGGATCCCGTATCCGTTCCAGAAACTCGATCTCATCGGCATTCCCGACTTCGCCGCGGGGGCGATGGAGAACGCCGGCGCGATCACGTTTCGTGAGACCGATCTGCTGATCGACGACAAGACCGCCTCCGCGCTCGTGCAGAAGCGCGTCGCGGAAGTCGTCGCGCACGAGATCGCGCACCAGTGGTTCGGCGATCTGGTGACGATGAAGTGGTGGAACGACATCTGGCTGAACGAAGGCTTCGCCACGTTCATGTCGGCGAAGCCGATCGAGGCGTGGAAGCCGGAATGGCGCGGCGATCTGGACAAGCCGGTGCAGACCGACACCGCGCTGAACGTCGACTCGCAGCTCTCCACGCGTCCGATCCGCGGTCCAGCCACGGCCGAAGGCGGGGGAGGCTTCTTCGATGCCACGATCACGTACGACAAGACCTCGTCGGTCCTGCGCATGGTCGAGGAGTGGATCGGTCCCGACGCGTTCCGCGACGCCATCCGCGCCTACCTGAAGAAATACGCGTGGAGCAACGCGGCGGCCGAGGATTTCTGGGCGTCGATGAAGGGGTCGTCGCAGCAGCCGATCGACGTGGTGCTGCAGTCGTTCACCGATCTCACCGGCGCGCCGCTGCTGCACGTCGTCGAGTCGTGCGACGCCAATCAACGCAGCATCACCCTGATGCAGGAGCGGATGCTGCCGCGCGGCGCGGCCGTCTCGACCGGCTCCTGGACGATTCCCGTGTGCATCTCCGGGCGAGTGAAGTGCGAGCTGATGACGAAGCCGAGCGAGACGTTCACGCCGCCGATCGAATGCGAGCGTCCGCTCCTGTTCAGCCGCAACGGCGCGGGCTATTTCGTTCTCGACTATCCGTCGAGCGAGCGCGTCGACGTGCGCAATCATCTGCGCGAATTCGCGCCGTCCGAGCGCATCTGGTTCCACGGCAACGAATGGCTCCTCACGCGCAACAACCGGCTCGACATCAGCCAGTACCTTGCGCTGCTCAAGGCGATGCCGCGTCCGGCGGAGCGGCAGACGATCGCGGCGATCACCGACAATCTCGTGTTCCTCGATCAGCGGCTCGTCAACGCTCGGAACCGCGCGGCATGGCAGGCGTTCGTCCACGACGTGCTGCGCGGCGACGCGCCATTCACGTGGGAGGCGCCGGCCGGCGAGACCTCCGAGCAGCGCATCTCCCGCGCCGCCGTTCTCTGGACCCTCGGATACGCAGGCGATGCGCAGATCATCGCCGGCGCGCGCCGCGTCGCGGCGCAGTACATGAAGGACCCTGCCGCGGTCGACGCGTTGATCGCCGACCGCGCGCTCCGTCTCTCCGCGGTCCATGGCGACGAGGCGTTCTTCAATCAGGTGCTCGATCAGCTGGCAGGAGCGCAGAGCCCCGAGGTCGCGGCGCGCTATCGCAATCTGCTGCCGCTGTTCCGCGATCCGAAGGTGAATGCGCGCGCGATCGAGTTCATCTACAGCGACCGCATCCGCAATCAGGACCTTCCCGTCGTGGCGACGGCGATGTTCCCCGATCCGGTCACACGTCCCGCCGCGTGGGCGGCGGCGAAGGCACGCTGGAGCGACATCCAGCAGCGATCGACGGCCACCGGCGGACGCATCGCCGCGTCGACGGCGTCGTTCTGCGATCCGGAGTCGAAGAAGGATGTGGAGGCGTTTTTCGCCGAGCATCCGCCGCGTGGCGGACAGCGCGGTCTGAGCCGCGCGCTCGAGTCGATCGACACGTGTATTGCGTTCCGTGCCACGCAGCAAGGGTCGTTCGACGAAGCGATGAAGTGACGTTTCAGCGCGTGCTATGATCGCCGGCACTCATCGAAAATGTCGGACAAGAAAACCTGGGGTTCGACGGTAGTCGGATGGTTCGTCGTCCCGGATCACCCCGCGGCCGGTGAGGAGACTCCCCCGATGCAGTCCGATGCGCCCGCGGCTGCGCCGGAGTTGAACGTGTTCTCGTCGCCGCCGCCCCCGGCGCCCGGCGGTTCCGTCGATTTCGACAAAGTGTACGAGGCGGCCGGCATCGGCGGGGACGAGCGCCAGCGCGTCACCCGTACGCTCGATCTTCTGACTTCCCTCCCTCCGAATACCGAGGACGCGGTGAAGAAGCAGATCGTGATGGCGTCGCTGAAGGCGTTCGGCGTGCCCATCGATCGGATCATCGAAACGACGGCGCAGGAGATCCAGGCGCTGGAAGCGTACATCCGCACCGGCGCCGCGGACACGGAGAAGGTCACGAGCGAAGCCGAGCTCCGCATCAAACAATACGAAGAGGAAATCGTAAAACTCCGTACGGTGATGCAGCAGCGCGTCGACGAGCAGCAGTCCGTCATCAAGAGCTGCAACGACAAGAAACTGGAAGTGCAGAAGGTGCTCGAATTCTTCGGCCGGGACGCCGTCGCGCGCGTCGTGCGCGAGTCGCCGAAGCTTCAGGAACCGCATTCCTGACGATCCGAGCAAGGAGAACGAACGATGGGACTCTTTTCGCGTTTGTCCAACCTCTGGAAAGGATTTCTCTCGATCTGGATCTCGAACGTCGAGCAGGAACATCCGGAGATCGCCTATGAGAACGCGATCAACTCGATGATCGAGAAGTACGCCAAGCTGAAGAGCGCCACGGCGGCGATCATCCGGCGCCGTGAGGACCTCGACGATCGGTACAAGAGAGCCACGACCGACATGGCGCAGACGGAAGCGGAGCTGAACACCGCCGTGGAGACAAATCAGGACGACATCGCCGTCGTGCTGATCCAGAAAAAGAACCAGCTCGCCGCCGAGATCTCCGAGCTCAAGACCGACATGGAATCGGCGCACGGCGACGCCGACTCGGCGAAAACGTCGCTGCTGTCGGTGCAGTCGGAGATCGGGAAGCTCAAAGCGGAGCGCGACACGATGCTCGCCAAGATGCAGTCGGCGCAAGCGCGTCTCAAGATTCAGGAACAACTCAACGGCCTGTCGGTCGACGACGAGGTGCGGGCACTCGACAACGTCCGCACGCACATCAAGAACACCATCGCCGAGGCGAACCTGACGAAGGAACTGTCGGATTCTTCACTGGACAGCCGTCTCGCCGCGGTTCGCAATCAGACCGGTGATGTCATGGCCAAGCAGGAGCTTGCCGCGCTGAAGGCGCGCAAAGCGGCGCAGCAGGCGTCGCAACAAAAGACGATGTGATCGGTTCGATCACCCATCGGTCTGAACGTTTCGGCGGTTTTCGCCGGCTCGCAACCGGGAGAGGACGATCATGAAACTCACTCCGTTCGCCAAATTCTTCATCACCGTGGTGATCCTCGTGGTGGTCGGCTACGCCGTCTATCACTACAAAGGTGCCGATGTCCGCAAGTGGGCGACCGGCGGCGAAAAGACGTCGACTCAGGCGTCCAGCAACGTCTCGTCGAACGATTTCGCCGCGTTGAAGAACGCCCCTCCCGATCCGGCCCGCGACGCCGGATCGGTGGGCGTGTCACCGGTCAGCCTCACGTCGGGCGGAAAGCTGTCGCGACCGCTCGTCGTGGCCATCAATACCTGGGCCGGCCACGCGCCCGGGATCGTGTTCAATCAGGGTCTCGATGTGAGCGACGCATCGTCGTACCGGAAGAAATACGGACTCGACGTGAAGTTCGTGCTGATCGAAGATCCGGCGGCGAAGCTGGCGGCATTCCGCAAGGGCGATGTCGACATCATGTGGGACACGGTCGACAACTGGGCGCGTGAAGCGTCGATTCTCGCGGAGAACAACACGCAGGCGAAATCGGTGGTCATGCAGGACTGGTCCCGCGGCGGCGACGGCATCGTCTCGCTCGCGTCCATCAACTCGATCGAAGGGTTGAAAGGCCACAAGGTCGCCTGCACGCAGTTCACGCCGTCGCACTTCCTGTTGCTGTACCTCCTCTCTCAGTCCGGCCTCTCGCCCGAGGATCGCGCCGGCGTCGAGAAGAACATCATCTTCACGCAGGACGCGCCGGCCGCCGCGGCGATGTTCAAGGCCCGGCAGGTGGACGCGGCGGTGACCTGGGAGCCGGACCTGTCCGGTGCCGTGACCGCTCGTGGCGCGGAGGCCCATGTGCTGGTCTCGACGACCGCGGCGACGAACATCATCGCCGACACGCTCATCGCGCGGCAGGATCTCGTCAACACGTCGCCCGATACCGTTCGTGACTTCGTTCACGGATGGTTCGACGGCATCGACATGATCAGGAACGACCCGGCCAGTGCCTATGCCGTCGTCGGAAAGGCGCTCAAGCTCGACACCGACACCGTCTCCGGCATGCTCTCCGGACTCAAGCTCACGCCGTATGCAGACAACGCGCAGTTCTACGGTCTTGCCGGCGGGAAGGCTCATTACGAGACCCTGTTCGACACGGCCTTCGTCATCTGGCGCAAGAAGGGTCTGGTCACCCGCGCCGTCGAGGCAAAAGACTGGGCGGATACACGGTTCCTGCAATCGCTGGCCGCTTCGTATCCGGGTGCGGCGGTGGTCGAGCCGAAACTGGCGAAGAAGGAACCGGGAAGGAACGACCGCGCCATCATCAACAAGCAGCTTGAAATCCATTTCACGCCAGGCTCGGCAGACATCATGCCGGGATCGTTCTTCGTCCTCGATTCCCTCGGCGACACGATGACGTCGTTCGGCAGTACCTATCTGCGTGTCGAAGGCAACACGGACGCGACCGGAAATCCGACGGCGAACATGACGCTCTCGGAACGGCGTGCCCTCTCGGTGAAGAACTACATTCTGAAGAACTTCCCGAACATCGATCCGAACCGATTCCAGACCATCGGCCGCGGCTCGGCGAATCCCGTTGCGGACAACGCCACCGAAGCGGGGCGCCAGCTCAATCGCCGGACGGAGATCAAGGTAGTGCTGGCGGAATAGCCGGGACGATGAATCGCAGAAATTCACTCTGGGCGATCCGGCAGCCGATCCCGCGCGGCACTGGACTGGCGCTCGCGTTCGTCATGCCGGTGATCGTGCTGGCCGGCTGGTGCATCGTCACCTACGGCCACATGGCGCCGCCCGATTTTCTGCCGACGCCGACGGAAGTCATCCGGGGCACGCTGCAGCTGTTCATTCAGTACGACCTGGCCACGGCGATTCTGGTCTCGACGAAGCGAATCGTCGTGGCGTTCCTTCTTGCGGCCGCCGTGGCGTTGCCGCTCGGTATTCTCATGGGCGCATTCACGCCCATTCATGATGTCTTCGAGCCGATCATGGCGCCGCTGCGGTACATGCCGATCTCCGCGTTCATCCCGTTGTTGATCCTCTGGTTCGGCATTTACGAGTCGGAAAAAACGGCGTTTCTCTTCCTCGGCGTTTTCGTGTATCTGCTTCCCGTCGTCGTTTCCGCGATTCGAGCGGTTCCCGAGGAGCTCGTGCAGACGGCCCTCACGCTCGGTGCCTCGAAATTGCAGGTAATCCGAACGGTCCTCGTGCCGGCGGCGCTCCCGGAGATCTTCGACTCGTTCCGGGTCATGAACGCGATCTCGTGGACGTACGTGATCCTCGCCGAAGCGGTCAATCCCGAGCACGGCCTCGGCTACATGGTCGAGCTGGCGCGCACCCATCAAAAGGCGTCGTGGTCCTTCGCCGGACTTCTCGTCATCGGCGGCATCGGCCTGTTCACCGACTTCGTGATCCGCACGATCTCGTTGATGCTCTTCCGATGGCGTGAGGCGGCCGTATGAGCACAACGAAACCGGGCGAGCCCGGAACCGTTGCGGTCACCGTCGAGCAGAAGCCCGCGACGGCGACATACAAGCCGGAGTTGTCGGAGACACCGCCGCGCTTGCGGATCAGCGACCTCGGCATCACGTACATCGATCATGCCGGCAAGGCCACGGAGGCGGTTCGCGAGATCACGCTCGACATCCTCGACAAGCCGCGCGTCGGCGAGATCATCGTGTTTCTCGGTCCCTCCGGTTGCGGGAAGTCGACGATTCTCAAAGCCGTGGCCGGCATTCTTGCGCCGACGCGTGGTGAGATTCTCGTCGGCGGACAGCCGGTCACCGGCGTCGGACGCGATCGCGGCATGGTCTTCCAGGCCTATACATCGTTCGGCTGGCTGACCGTGCGCGACAACGTCGAATACGGTCTGCGGCTGCGGGGGGTGCCGAGGAGCGAGCGAAGAGAGCAGTCGGACAAGTACTTGAAAGCAGTCGGGTTGCTCGAGTTCGCCGATCATTATCCGAAGGATCTCTCCGGCGGAATGAAGCAGCGCGTGGCCATCGCCCGAACGCTGATCAACAAGCCGAAGCTCGTGTTGATGGATGAACCGTTCGGGGCGCTCGATCCGCAGACGCGCTGGGGCATGCAGAGTCTCATGCTGGACGTCTCGCGGACCGAGGACAACACGACGCTGTTCGTCACGCACGATGTCTCCGAGGCGGTCTACGTCGCCGACGCGATCTATGTCCTGTCACCGCGGCCGACGCGTATCCTGCATCGCGTCGACGTGCCGTTCTTCGCGAATCACGACATTTCTCTGAAGTCGGCGCCGGAGTTTCGCGCCGTCGAGAAAAAGCTGCTCGACCTTTTGTACTCGTCGGGCTCGTAGAATACGGCCGTGGCGGAAAGCGAAAAGCCGCGAGTCGTGACGCCGCCGCAGCAGACGGCGCGGCAGACCACGGCGCCGAAGCAGCAGTCCCAGGTCGCCGCCGCCGTCCGGCAGACGGCGAAGGACATGCTGCAGAACGCCGTCTTCGAGAATCGTCCCTACCTGAAGATGGCCTTCGCCAATCCTTACAATCTCGCCATTCTCCTCGGCGGGATCGCCGCGTCGGTTCTGACGCTGAATCCCGTTCCCGCCGTTCTGGCCATTGGCGCGGAGGGATTGTGGCTGCTCCATGCGCCGGAGTCGAAGACGCTGCGACGCCTCCTGTGGGATCCGCGGTTCGAGAAGATCCGGCTCGCTCTCGAGGCGGAGGAGCGCCAGCAGCGGATGAAGGACCTGCCGGCTGATGACCGCGAGCGCGTCGAACGGCTGGTGGGGCGAGAGCAGGAGATCAATCGCCTCGCCGCGCAGAATCCGTCATTCACCGGCGATCTGCTGCGCACCGAGCTCGTGAAGACCCGAAGACTGGTCGATGCCTTTCTGGAAATGGCGCTCACCTGCGGCCGCTACGAGAGCTACCTCGGCACCATCGATCTGGACGTGCTCGATCGCGATCGCCAGCGCTGGACCGCGCGCGCCGCGTCGGACAAGATTCCCGACGCGGAGCGCCAGATCGCCGGGAAGAACGCGGCGGTGATCGAGAAACGCCTGGAGAAGCTTCGCGATATCCACAACTACCTCGGCGTCGCGCGCGGGCAGCTCGATCTCATCGAAAACTCGTTTCAGCTGATCTCGGATCAGATCGTGACGATGCAGTCGCCGGCGGAGTTGTCGGGACAGCTCGATGACCTGCTCGACGGAGTGGAATCGATCCGCCAGACCGCGGTCGATACCGAGAAGATTCTCAACGCCATGGAGGTCTCGTCATCCTGAGCGAGGCGAAGGATCTCCCAATGCGACGCTCTGCCATCCTGAGATCCTTCGCCGTCTTCGCGGCTCAGGATGACGGAAGAAGATCGACTTATGCCTGAACCGCGCTCGCTTCCGACCTGGGCTGAAGACCTCCGCCGCAGCTACCTGCGGAACGAGGCCTCGATTTTCATCCTTCACGGGAACGTCTACGACTCCGTCATGACTGGTGGCGAAGTCATGACGCTCACGGACTTCCTCGGCGACGTGTTGCTGAAGGAGTCGAAGGAGACGATCTCCGTCTACAACGTGGCCACAGGCGCGCGTTTTCTCAAGCGGAGCGAGAGCGTCAAGAACCTCGACGATCTGCTGCTGTCGACGGAAAAGCCGCGGATTCTCGCGGCTCTCGAGCGGCTGCTCATCGGGTCGTCTCGCGCTGCCGTGATTCTCGAGTACGCCGAGGTCATCGCTCCGACCGGAGATCCGAACTTCCAGACCGAGGCGGATCGGGCGGCCGTCGTGACGTTGCATCGATGGTCGTTCCTGCCCCAGATCGAGCGCAGCGACAACGTGGTCGTCTTGATCGCCGAAAACCTCACGGACCTCGCGCCGAAGATCGTCTCCAATCCAAAGGTCGGCGTCGTGGAAGTGCCGATGCCCGATCGTGAGACCCGCAAGGCGGCCGTGCGTCTGGCCGATCCGAAAATGCCCGACAAGGATGCCGATCGTTACGCGGAGATCACGGCAGGGCTGAAATCGATCCAGATCCTGTCGATCCTGACGCCGCCGCCGGCGAGCGAAGAGGAAGCGCGAGAGCGCGAGCAATTCATCGCCAAAGTCCTCACCGGTCCCGACGCGGGCGAGCGCGCGAAGAAGCTCGCCGCCCTGACCTCCGGTCTCAACCAGGACGAGATCGCGAAGCTCCTCGCTCCCGGCGCGCAACCGGTCGATCTCTCCGCCGACCGTGCCGAGCGTTCGCGGCAGGAAGCCGATCGCCTCATCGCCCGCCGCAAGCGCGACATCCTGGAGCGGGAGTGTTTCGGGCTGGTCGAGTTCGTCGAGCCCGAGCATGGATTCGAAGTCGTCGGCGGCATGGACGAGGTGAAGAAGGATCTCTCGCTCATCGCCTCGTCGATTCGCAACGGACAGACCGCGCGCGTTCCGATGGGGATCCTCTTCACCGGCCCGATGGGCACCGGCAAGACGTTCGTCGCCGAGGCGTTCGCGAAAGAGTGCGGGCTGACGACGATCAAGTTGAAGAATTTTCGTTCGAAGTGGGTCGGCGCGACCGAGGGCAATCTGGAGAAGATCCTGAACGTCATCCGCGCCATCGGTCAGGTCGTGGTGATTATCGACGAAGGCGATCGCGCGTTCGGCAACACCGACAGTGAAGGCGACGGCGGAACTTCGTCGCGCGTGATCGCCCGGATCAAGGAGTTCATGTCCGACACGACGAACCGCGGGCGGATCCTGTTCCTGGTGATGACGAACCGTCCCGACAAGCTCGACGTCGATCTCAAGCGTGCCGGACGCCTCGATCGGAAGATCCCGTTTCTCTACTCGCAGACGCCGGAGGAAGTCGAGAACATCGCCCGCGCCTCCGTGCGCAAGAACCGGATCGACACCGCCGTCGATCCTGCGACGATTCGCGATCAGTTCTCGAGCAAGCTCGTGGGCTACAGCAACGCCGATGTCGAGGCGGTGATTCTGATGGCGAACGATGACGCTGCCCGCGACGGTGCGTCGACCGTCTCCGCGGAGCGATTCATCGCCGCTGCCGCGGACTACTTCCCGAGCCGCGACGTCGAGCTGCTCGAATACATGGAGTTGCTGGCCGTATTCGAGGCGTCCAGCCGCCGGTTTCTACCCACGAAGTACGCAGGCATGACGCCCGAGGAGCTGGATTTGCGGCTGCGGAAACTGCGGGCGGTGGTGGGGAACCGGCGCTAGAACGCTGCCTCACATGCCATAGGGTCAGGGGTCACTGCACCCCGGCCATCCGGGATTCAAACTTCGCCGTTCTCTCGGAGGATCCCATGCCTTCCGTCCGCCGCTTTCTGCCGACGCTGGTCGTGATGGCGGTAATGCTCGTGCCCGGCGCGGCTGTCGCGCGCAGCTTCGTCTTTCAACCTCAACTTCAGCGAACGACATTCGAGAATCGAACCTACGTGTGGTCGTACGTTGTCGCCGACATTAACAATGACGGCAAAGATGAGCCAATTGAATACACAGCCGGAAAGTTGATCATTGCTGGCCAGACGGCTGGTGGAATCAATGAGGGAGTCTGTTGCTGGCTCGTTGCCGGCAAACGTAACGCTGACCATTCACTGGACTTCGCGATCTACCAGTACAACTTTTACGTCAATGCAGGCGCTGTATCTCCTCCGGTAAGTGGAGGACACGTCGCGACAGGCTCTAATCCGCGCCCTGCGTTCGGTGATTTCAACGGTGACGGCTATTACGACCTTGTCGTCACCAACCCGACGAACACCGGTTTGTCGGTTCTGCTCCGTCGACCGGTCGCCTACGCGGCGCCGGCAATTTATCCTGTGGCTCGCTCCGGTTTCCTGCTGCCGGGTGATTTCACCGGCGACGGACGCGATGATCTGGTGATCTCAAACAGTCGCACGATCGACGTCTACTCCGGAAACGCGGACGGCTCCCTGACGCAGATAGCCTCGCAGCCCATCCCTGGTGGAGCTGTAGGTGCCGGCGATCTCAATGGCGACGGAGCAGTCGATCTCATCATTCTAAACTCCTCCGACGTGACAGTTCTCTTGAGCCAGCGAAATGGGTCGTTCACAGAGTCATCGCATTGGATTGCACAGAATGGCTCCTATGCAGCGGTCGCTGACTTGATGGCGATGGACGCAACGATGTGCTGATCGGATCGACCCTCGCGCTCGGCAATAGCAATGGAACGTTTCAGCTAAGAGACCTTCAATTGCCCGGCGATGTGATCGCGGTCGGTGATCTCGACGGAGATGGATATCCCGACATTGTGACCAAGGAGTACGCTTCGGACCCGAATGATCCTTACTCGGGAGGAAACACTCAGAAGTGGAAGTACTGGTACTGCTTGAATCGTTCGGCGCCAGACGTTTTCGTCGGCACCACGATCGACCGCATGCAGGGCAGCCGTCCGGCCACCTTCACGTTGGCCACGGTGTCAGATGGCCAGGATGTTCCCGGCGCGCTGGCCGTGACCCTCGGCTCGGTCCCTGCCAGTCTGACGATCACCAACCTGACAAACACCAACGGCACGGTGACGGCGACCATTGAGGTTGGATGCAGCGCGATAACGGGTGCGAATCCGGTGGAACTGCAGGTGCGCAATAGCAGCGGCGTGACGATCACGGCAATAATCACCGTCAACGTGACTGCCAATTCCCCGCCCCAACTCGGTCATTATCCGTCGACGGCGGTCCGCACAGGCAGCAGTGCTGTCGTCAAGCCGTCAGCAGCGCCCACGGACAATGGCTCCGTCGCGCAACTCACGGTCGGCGCTCGTGGTTTTCCGGGTGCGCTCACGATTGATCGCGACACAGGCGACGTTTATGTTGGCAATGTTGCGCTTCCCGGCAACTATGCCGTCACCGTTTCTGCTGTTGACGATTGCGGCGTTACTGCTTGGAGCTCGTTCCAACTCATCGTTATGGGAGCGCGTGCCGGCGATCAGTATCTCGCCACGCCAGAAGACACGCCTCTCTCGATTACGCTCACTTACGTGGGTCTCCCGGCGCCGACAGCGTATGTGATCTGCGAGAAGCCCCTACTCGGTGTCTTGCAGTGCTCTGGTCCGGACTGTGTCTACACGCCAACACAAAATGTCAATGGTCAGGATTCGTTTACGTACGACGTCCAACGGCCTGGCGCTTCACAGTGCCAGCTCCCGGCGACTGTGACCGTCGCGGTCGATCCAGTCAACGATCGCCCAGACGCTGCCGATGACCTGACGTCCGTGAAGGCCCTTTCCGATGCGACGTTCAATGTGTTGTCGAACGACAGCGATGTGGATGGCGATTCGCTTACGCTGCTGTCCCACACTAAACCAGCGCATGGTGTTGTGAATTGTTCGTCCACCGGTGAATGTTCGTATCGCTCGACGAGTCTGCTCGCGAACAATGACCATTTCGATTACACGGTTTCCGACTCGCATGGAACGACCGCCTCGGGAACCGTGGTGGTGAACATTGAGAGAAATCGCGCCACGGTGCCAGTGGTGGGTTCGTTTACCGGAGCAACCGGTTCGCCGTTCCGGACCGCTCTCCTCATCTACAACATGACCTCGGCTCCCATGCAGGGAATTTTGGTATTTCAGCCTGAGGGCGTCAACAGGCAGCCGAGCATTCATCCATACTCCCTCGATGCCGGCGCGGGCCAGGATTACGAGGATGTTGTGGTCGAATTAGGAACTTCCGGCATCGGTTCCTTTGATCTGATCTCCGCCGACCCGCTGCCTGTGGCTATGGTGCGTATCTGCAGCGGCATGACCTCTGCCGTCGAGGATGTGCTTCGACCCGATCAACTCATCCGCTCGGGAGACGAGGTCGTTCTCATCGCGCCGGCAGATCCGGCGCGGTGGCGCTTCAACATTGGCGTCAGAACGTTCGATCAAGTGGCAGCAATCGCCGTATCTGTTGTCGACGAGGGGCGACCGGTGGGTCAGATCGATCATTCTTATGACGCGAGCACATTTGTTCAGTCTGGCGCGAGCGAGTTCGCGGGAGGCGACCTCGCGCCGAATGCCGTTCTGCGGCTTCGCATCGTTGCGGGAGAGGCCCTCGTGTACGGCGCGGCGACCGACAGCGGCAACAATGTCTTGTTTCAGGATGCCCAGCCAGTCGAGCAGACGTCAGAGACAGCCATTCTTCCCGTTGTTGGTTCGCTGATCAGCTCTCGTGGACGCTTCTCTACGGCGATTCAGCTTCATAACCCGTTCCCGTCGGCGTCGCAAGGGAAGATCCTCTTTCATCCGCAGGGATCTCCAGCGGGGGACAATGATCCTTCTTTCAGTTACGTGCTTGCACCCGATGGCACCCTGTTTGTCGAGGACTTGATTGGCAGCATGGGTCGTAGCGGGGTTGGTGCTGCCGATGTCGTCACTTTGAGTGGTAACGCGCCGATTGCCGCCGTGCAGATCAGGAGTGACACGGGTGGCGCCATGATTCCGGCGATGCGGTTGTCCGACGTGCTCCGCGCTGGGGCGAGGTCCGTACTCTTCAGCCCAGTCGATGCAAAGGCGGACCGCTTCAACATCGGCGTCCGTACGTTCGACGAGGCGGCGGTCGTAAGTATCGTGACCCGAGGATTTGACGGCCATGAGCTCGGCCGCATCACTCGTTTCTACGAGGCGCGGTCGTTCGAACAAGTGAGCGCGACGGATCTGTTGGGGTACTCCCTGACGGGTGGCGAAGTGATTGAGATTGCGATCGACCGAGGGAGCGCGCTGATCTATGGCGTGGCGACGAATAACGTATCCAATGGGCTGGCGGTGCAAATCGCGCGCTAACTCAGCTCGCGCAATTGTTCACATCACCTTCATCTCGGCGGCAACAGCCGCTCCTGCGCGTGACGATGCCATCGGCGGCGAACGTCCGGCTCGTCGATCCGATCACCCACGTGGCGCCTTCCGACACGTTCGTCGACCTCTGGCGCGCGGTCATGCCGGTGCTCAATGTCGCGATCTCCGGCCCGCATGCGGTGGTCGCGGTGTGGCCGCCCGGCGCTCCGCGAACTCCGACCATGGGCCAGGATCCGAACGGGCCGAACCGGCAGGGCGGATATCAACATGACGCTTGCTTCGGTAAGCTGCAGGAGTGGGGCGTACCCGTCAGTCGCAGGATGCGGGCAGGCCGTCTGAATGTTGTGATAGCGAACGATCTGGCGCACGAAGCTCGTTTTCCGGCGTCGAGCTGCCGGGATGAAGACTGCCGCCGTGGCATTGAGCGCAGGCTCGGATGAAGGCCGCCTTCCCCTGCTGCGCGAGATCGTTGAGTTCGGGATCGGGATCCGGAAGTGACGTCGAGCCGGAAAGGATGACGCCCGACAGAGACTCAACGCCGGGCGAAGAAGTCAGCTTCCGCTGAAACGCCTCGAGGTCGTCGAGCATCCCCGTCGGAGGCTCGGCCGACACCCGCGCGTGGCCGTATTCGAGGCGTCCAGCCGCCGGTTTCTACCCACGAAGTACGCAGGCATGACGCCCGAGGAGCTGGATTTGCGGCTGCGGAAACTGCGGGCGGTGGTGGGGAACCGGCGGTGAGTTGGACCTTCACGACTCGGACGCCAGCGTCTGGTACCAGGTAACCGCTTTCACGGCGAACTGAGCGGAGCCCTCGGCCGTCTTGCCGAAGTGCTCGCGGATTTCCCGATCGAGCATTCCGGCCACTTCCTCTTTGCTCGCGTTTCGCGAAAGGAGATCGAGCAGCTTGTCGACGAGAGGACCGTATTCGTGGCGCGGTGCGCCGGCCTGCAGCAGCCGGGCCGGGTCCCAGCCGTTCACCAGAGTGAGCAGCTGATCGCGATGGCCGCGGGCGGTCTTGCGTTGTTTCTGATCCATACGAGCCGTTCATGCTACTCGCGAAGCGCCGGCCCACCAATCCCCCGGAGGTCTACCGCGCGGCGAGTCAGTCGACGATGAAGAGCTTCGCGCCCGTCTCCGTCGAGGAACGGTGTGGCTCGGCATTGTCGGCGACCTGGTAGCTCATGCCCGGCCGCAGCGTGAACGTGCGGCCGTCCTCGAGCTCCGTGTGAAGCTCGCCCTCGATGCATAGAAGGATGTGTCCCTTCACGCACCAGTGATCGGCAAGATAGCCGGGCGTGTACTCCACCATGCGCACGCGGATGCCGCCGAAGTGCTGCGTGCGCCAGTGGGCGAGACCGCGCTCGCCATTGCGGGTGGTTTGTTCGACACGAGACCAGTCAGTCGTTCCGAAGGGTGTATCGGATATGTCCACTGCGTCCCCCTACGCCAAACTCAATTCCATGACGATATTGCAGCGCGCATAGACCGGGTGCCGGCCCTCGGATACCGGTTTGACCCCGTGCTTTCGGTAGCAATGGCGGGCGCGAGCCGCGTATTGGATAGCGGGGACATGGTCTTTGCTCCGCTGTCTCGGGCCTTCCCGATCGCCGCAACGATCAGCGTGTCGCCGTAGCCCTTGCCCGTTCGACCGGATCAACCATTCGGGCAAGCTCATAACGTCGATCGGTCTCCTTGAACAGAGCACATACGCCTACAACGCGGCCACCTTCGATCAGACTCACGATCTGGCCGCCGTCTCTGACGATCCTGAATGGGTCTTAGGCCAGGTTCCGGTCGGATTCTTCAATGGCAAAGTGTTCCGAGATCCACAGCTCGTTGAGCCGGATGAAGTCTTTGCAGTGGCGCTCGTTGTCGAATTCGATGGCATTGGATTGAACCTCCTGCCTGTCCTGGCTCCGCATCGATCGCGCCGGGCCAATGATGATCAGAGCGACGAACCCGTACGGAATTGGAGAGATGCCGGGGCTCTTCCTTCTCGACCCAGTCGTTGCAATGGGCAGGAATGAAGAATCAGTTTTCCGGCCACGTGTTCCAGCAAGAGCAGCGCAAACAGGAAGGGAATCATCGTCCGATATCGAATGAGCGCCAGGAAAACAGTAGAAGAAGATCACGAGATGTTCGAGTCCCCGGAACGCGTAACGAGAGACGACCGTCCGTGCGCGGCGGCAAATGCTACCGGGTTTTGACCGGACACACAGGTAACAGATCAGACCGGGAACGTGGATGGCACTTCAGTTCCATGATTGCGTCGGGTCGACATCGAGTGTGCCGTGACTGACGGGCCAGACCTCGCCGCGAACCAGAAGATCATGGTTCTGATCCTCGGTCACCGTGATCCTGCTTGGACGGGCTGCAAACCGGCCTTGCGCCAGTTCGATCGGAAGTTTCGGACTGGCAAGACCCCGGCTCAGGAGATACGCGGCGGCCGGTCCGGCAGCACTCCCTGTGGCGACGTCTTCGACCTGTCCGAGGTTGTCCCAGGTTCTCATTTCGCGGGCTTCGACGGCGAGAACGAGGACGAACTTCGCTCCAAACGTCTTCAGCTGCGCTTCGAGATCGGTCCCGCTGATTTTCGCTTTCGCCAATGCCGCGGGCGAGACGGGGATGATCAGGTAAGGCAAGCCCGTCGAGATCACTTGCGCATCCAAGCCGCTGGCGACATCGGAGTTGCGCAGTCCAAGCCTGGTCAGGATCGGAGTCACCGCTTCATCGGAAATCGTCGGGCCCACGATGGGCTTCCCTTGATTCATCTCGCACAGGTAGTGCGTCTCCAGCTTGGCAGTCGTGACGGCGATTTCTCCGTGAGGAAGCGAGAGCACCCAGGAGCGGGACTCCGCTGAGGGAGCCTGCGTGCGATGAAGGATGGCGGCGGCGCCGAGGACCGGGTGCCCGGCGAACGGCAGTTCTTCTTCGACAGTGAAGATGCGTGCTTTGGCGCTGTTGGGCGTGATCGACGACAAGAAGATGGACTCGAACTGCTTCGACTCCTGCGCCAGCCGTTGCATCGCAGAAGCAGGCCAATGGTCCGTATCCAAGAACACGGTCAGACCGTTGCCGGTCAGCGAGCCGGTCGCGAAGACATCGACGTGAAACAGAGTCGGATGGGAGGTCACGAGGCGACGCCGTGAAAGACTTCGGCGGAAACGACTTTCCCGGCGTCGTCGAATGTCAGGTTTTCCGAGACGCGCTTCGTCTTCCCGTCGGTTTCGGACGTGTAGATGATGGCCAGCTCGCGCCGTGCCGCATCCCACATGATCCTGTCCACGGTGAATCGCAGCGACTGAAGGCGTGCCAAGGCCTTGATCCAGTAATCGCGGAGGGATTGCTTGCCGCGCACGGTGGCCGTGCCCACGACCGCCTGTGCCGTGGGACTGGTGAACTCCACGTCGTCATGGAAATGGGCGAGCACCTGCTCGATGTCCCGTTTGTTCCAGGACTGCGTCCACTGCGCGGCGAAGGTCTCGATGTCTTCTCGCTCAATCGTTCTCAATGTTGATCCACTCCGCTTGCTCCAGGACGATCCGATAACCATCCCGATCCTCAAATGTGCGACCTCTGGCTTCCCAATAGGGATTGAACGCGGTGACCTGTCTGAACCCGGCAGCGAGCATCCTGGCGCACGCGGCTTGCCACTCTGCTGCCAGCGGTATGTAGAACACCGCCAGGTCTTCGACCGTAGGCGCCGGACGCACCGGGTGGCCGCGCGAGTAGGTGAACTCAAAGTGGTAGTTCGCTCCATCCACGCCGATCATGACGCCGTCGAATCCGTCATGGTTCTCGAAGCTCCCGAGGACACGGAGACCGAGGCCGCGGCAGTACATGTCCCTGCTGCGTTCGATATCGCTGACCGGCCTGGCAATGCGAAGGTGATGAGGCATGACGATCCGGGCCCGTGCGTGCTGACGTTACCACGCGCGCTGTTACCTTCCCGTCAACCTCGGACAACGCATTCATGACGGCGAGCTCGCGTCTTTTTCCAGCCGAGATGGACGTCGTCACTACGCTGCCGCCTGGATCCTGGCGCGCGGGATGATGGAATACAGCGCATCTCGCAGCGCGAGATCTCGCGGGTCTCCTGTGAGCGCTGTTCCCATCTGGCTGGTCACGTACGCATAGCTCACTCCGGCCCGCGGATCGGCGAAGCCGATCGAACCGCCGGATCCCGGTGCTCCGTACGATCCCTCGCTTCCGAACGGCCAATCGGGGCTGTTCTTCATGAAGCCCAGCGAGAACCGAACGTCGCCGCCCAGCATGCACTGGTCATAGAAGCCGTGTGTCGGAGGGATCGCGGGTGCCGACAACGCATCCAGCGTCGCCTGACGCAACTGCAGTTCCCTTCCGTCCGTTGCGAATACGCTGTATGCGCGGGCGATTGCGCGGGCAGTGCCGACGCCGCCGCCCGAGGGTATTTCGAGATTGCGGGCATAGATGCGTCCCTGCTCCTCGGCCTCGGGGAGCTCGGAACCAACAAGCGCCCGACGGATGTTCGAACGAGGATTGATCGCCGCGATCGTGAACCGGATGGGAAACCCACGCAGTATTTCGATCCAACCTGGTCTCGCAAGCGTGGCCAGCCTCGAGTTCGGAATCGACTCGGGCAAGCGGATGTAGAAGTCGAGTCCCAGCGGCGAAGCGATTTCGTCCTGAAAGAACTGTCCCAGGCTGCGATGGCGCGGGTCGACCCTTCGCAGCAGTTCGTTTTCGTAGTAGCCGAGAGTGATGGCGTGGTAGGCCTGCCGCGTGCCGGGCTCCCAGGCCGGTTTCTGGCGCGCCAAGATGACTGCCAGCCGGTCGAGATCGGCGATCACACTCCTGTTCACCGGCTCATCGAGGGCGAACAAACCCGCGTGGTGCGCCAGCAGCTGGCGGACCGTGATCGTTTCTTTTCCCTGCTGGGCAAACTCCGGCCAGTACGTGCAGACGCGCTGCTCGTAGTCGAGCCAGCCACGAGAATGGGCGACCGCCAGAGTCATCGCGGCGAGGCCTTTGGTGGTCGAGTGGACCAGGACCATGGTGTCCTCTTGCCAAAGCTCGCCGGTCGACTTGTTCCGCACGCCGCCCCACAGGTCGACGACCTTTTCACCGCGGTGATACACGGAACACGCGCCGCCCAGTTCCCTTCGGCGCGAGAAGTTTTCAGCGAACGCATCGCGCACGGCCTCGAAGCCGGCTTGGACATGCCCCACGATGCGGATGCTGTCGGATGCTTTCATCGGCTCAGCCCTCCTTTCAGGTCACGTTGACTGCCCTTGCAACGGCATCGTCGAACGTGGCTGAAAGAGCGGGGCCGTGATAGCGCGGGGGTCACCCTCTTGTGGTGACACGAGAACATTCTGCGTCGCGCTCCGCAGAACCATTGGAAGTGAGTCTACGGAACTCGCTTGAACTCGTGGGCGCTCGGCAAGCATCGCCACCGCCGCGCCGGTGAACGCCTTTGTCATGGAGGCGATCCGAAAACGCGACCGCACCACGATCGGCACATTCAGGTCGAAATCGGCCTGTCCGTACGCCTTCTGCGCGAGAATCTTGTCGTCTCGCGCAACGATGACAACGCCGTTGAAGTCGTGCGCCTTCACCAAGGGCGCAAGGTATTTGTCAACGCGGATCTCGAGCTGCTTGTCGGTGGCAGCGGAGGCCCCGATCGCCCACAGCAACGTGACTGCGGCGACAAGCATTCGCGCCCGTCATTTCGCGTTTTTCACATACTTCTCCAGCCAGTTGTCCATTTCCCACAGGACGTGCATCACCGACTCGCGCCCGCGATAGCCGTGCGCTTCCTTCGGCAGCATCACCAGCCGCACCGTGCCGCCGAGGCCGGAGAGGGCCTGGTAGAGGCGCTCGCTCTGGATCGGGAACGTGCCGGTGTTGTCGTCGTCGATCCCATGGATCAGCAGCAGCGGCTCGTTGATCTTGTCGGCGTAGGTGAACGGCGACATCGTCGTGTAGACGTCGCGCGCCTGCCAGTACGTCCGCTCCTCGGCCTGGAAGCTGAACGGCGTCAGCGTGCGGTTGTACGCGCCGCTGCGGGCGATGCCGGCGCGGAACAGATCGGAATGCGCGAGCAGGTTCGCGGTCATGAACGCGCCGTACGAATGTCCGGCGATGGCCATGCGATTGCGATCGCCGACGCCGCGCCGCACCAGCTCATCGACCGCGGCCTGCGCGCCGGCCACCAGCTGATCGACGTACGTGTCGTTCGGCTCCGACTTTCCTTCGCCGACGATGGGAATCGTGGGGTTGTCGAGAACCGCGTAACCGCGCAGCACGAACACGATCGGCGATCCGGTGCCGGTCACTCGGGTGAAGCGATGGGGCGAGGTTGTCACCTGGCTCGCCGCGGAGGCGCTCTTGAATTCGGCCGGATACGCCCACATCAGCACCGGCAGCGGACCGTCTTTCTGGGCGTCGTATCCCGGCGGCAGGTAGAGCGTGCCGTTGAGATCGACCCCGTCTTTGCGCTTGTACTGGATGAGCTCCTTCTTCACGTTGGCCATCTGCGGCGTCGGATTCGGGATCGAGGTGATCGCCACCGGCGGCCGCTTTCTGCGCAGATCGCGCACGAACCAGTTCGGCGGCTCGGTGACGGACTCGCGCCGCGTGACGATTTTCTCGCCGCGATCGTCGAGCATTTCGACCGGCATCTCGTAGTACGGCGCGTCGGAGCGGAACAGCCGCGTCGTCTTCTTCGTGTTCAGATCGAATCGCGAGAGGAACGGGCGCGCGCCTTCCGGCGAAGCTCCTTCGCCGACGAAGAAGAGGCCGCGGCCGTCCGGCGTCACGCGAAGGACCTCGACACCGGCGGTGTTGGTCTTCGTCACCGGATCTCCCGGATCGCCGTAGCGGTCCTCGGATGAGCGGTCGAAGATCAGTTCCGGCGCTGTCTTGCCGCTCGGATCGATCCGCCAGGTCTGAATCTTGCGGTCGCGCCAGCGGCGGCTGTCGACGAGCGCCACGGAGTCGCTTCCCCAGTCGATGCGCTCGAAACGCATCGGGACATCCATCAGCTTTGCTGCCGTGCCGGTGAATGGATCGGCGAGCGTGAAAATCGCATCGCGATTCGGCACGTCATTCCTCGGATTGCCCTGATCCTGCGCTTCGGCCCAGGCGAGCGTGGCCGGTTTGTCGCCGCGCCACTCGACGTTGCGAGGTCCGGTGCGCACGGCGTCGAAGTCGGTCGGCACCTGATCGGCGAGCGGAAGATCGGCGATCTGCTTCACGACCTGTCCGGCAGACGACCACACCTCGACGCGACGCGGGAAGCGCTCGACAGGAACCGTGTACGAGAACGGGCGGTGAACGGTCTCGACCTCGATGAAGCGGCCGTCGGGCGAGGGGACATTGCGGACGATCATCGCCGCGGTGCCGAGGGGCGTTGGCTCACCGGAGATGGGGATGAGGGCAAGGCGGGACTGCATGTGGTACTCGAAAAGCGCCGCGTCGGACTCGTCGCGCAGCATGTCCTCATACGTGCGCGCCGGTGCTTTGCGGCCGCGGCTCTCCTGAATCGCCGGACCGGACGGCGTGCGCGGTGCTTCCGGCGGCGCTCCTTGTCCCGGAACCGTGCGAGCGAGGATGGCGCGGCTGTTGGGCATCCATTCGTAGGGCCGCCGCGGCAGCGTCTGGTTCAGGATCAGAAATGAGAGCCGGCTGGCCTTGGCAGTCGCGGTGTCGGCGACCCACAGTTCGACAGCGACGCGCGTCGACAAGGTGAAGGCGATGTGCGCGGAGTCGGGCGACCACGTCGCGAAGCGCATGCGAGGCGACGGCGGAAGTCCTGTGACCGGACGCGACTGGCCGTCGCTCACGCGCACCAGCGTGAGCGCGGTGTTGTACAAGAGCCGCGACTGGTCGTGCGTCCCGGGATCGAAGCGGATGCCGGCGAGCTTCAGCTCGGGCTGCGAGAGATCGGAGATCGTCAGCAAAGGCGGCTGCTGCAGGAGCAGGAGCCAGTTGCCGTCGGGAGAGACGTTCGCCGTCGGCGGCGGCGGCGCATCGACCACATCGGCGATCGCTTTCGGCGGCATTCGGTACTGGCCGAACACCGCGACCGGGGCGAGGAAGACCAGCGCAAGCAGGAAACGGCGCATGACTTTGGACCCTCCGCGCCAGAGCCTATCATTCACGTCATCCAGAGCCGTAAGGACGGCGAAGGATCTCGGTCGCGCAACCTGAGATCCTTCGCTTCGCTCAGGATGACGGAGCACGAATGCCTCAGATCACCTCGATCTGGATCAAGCGCGCGCATCGCGGTCCCATGGATCGCGTCGATGAGGCCGAGCTTGTTGCGGGCCGCGGAGTGAAGGACAGCGCGGATCAGGGCGGGAAGCGGCAGATCACGATCATCAGCGAGGAGGCATGGGACGCGGCGGTGGCGGAGTTGGGCATCGGCGTCGATCCCGCGGCACGGCGCGCGAATGTGATGATTCGCGGCCTCGATCTCGCGGATTCCCGCGGCAGGATGCTCCGCCTCGGCACCTCCGTTCTGCGCGTTGACGGCGAGGTCCGCCCCTGCGAGCGGATGGACGAGGCGCAGGAAGGGCTTCGCAACGCGTTGAAGCCGGCCTGGCGGGGCGGCGTGTTCTGCGAGATCGTCGAAGGCGGCACGATCCGCACCGGTGATCCGGCCGCTTTCCTGGGCTAACATCTCTCGACCCCATCATGAATCGTCTCGGCCGCCTGACGCAGCTCATCGGGATCAACTCCGTTCCCGTCGCCGGGGTGATGTTCGATGGCTGGTCGAACGCGACCGCGCTGGCGCTGTACTGGTGCGAGACGGTCCTGTTCGTCATCCTCGTGTTCGTGCGCATTCACCTGCACCGGCTGGCAACGAAAAAGCGCGGCCATTACCTGGAAGTGAAAGTGAAGTCGGTCTCGAACGGCCGCACGAGGAACGACAGCAAAATCGGTTACTTCGCGACGACGTTCCTCATCTTCGCGCTGATCTTCTCATTTGCGGAGGTGGTCTTTCTCAAATTCGCGCTGGGCGACGACATCGAGACGATCAACAAGACGAATCTGCTGCACGGTGTCATCGCCGCCGCCATTTTTCTCGTGATCGGGTTCGCCATGGATATGGCCGGCCTGCGCGAGCGGCCGTTCTCGTGGATCCGCAACATGAGCATGGGCGCGCTGTGGCGCGTGTTCCTCGTGCAGCTGGCGATCATCGCCGGAGTCGTCGGCACCGGATTCTTCGGCCTGCCGCGCGTCACGCTGATCTCGTTTGTGTTCCTCAAGCTCTGGACCGACGCGGCGTCGCAGTTGCCCGTCTACGATCCCGAGGAGGCGCCGCAATGGATGCGGGGCGTGATGGGGAAGGGATTTGCGGAGTTCTGGCGGGCCGACAAGGCGAAGGAACATGAGCGTGAAGCCGCCGAAGAGGAGAAGTTCAACGGGATCCCGATGCCGTTCGAGCAGAGCCTGATTCAACGGACGGATGGGTGACGGCGATGACGCGGCTCGACCAGATCATGCCGGTCTGGCAGTTCGGCGAACGGCACGTCACGCACGTGGTTGCGTCACCCGAGAAGGTCTTTGCGGCGATTCACGCCGTCACGGCAGAGGAGATCCTCTTCCTCCGCACGCTGACGGCGATCCGCCGGGGATTTCGTTCCGGGCCGGAGAGCATCCTGAATCCGCCGAAGCACGAACCGATCCTCGACGTGGCCACGCGCAGCGGATTCGAAGTTCTCGCCGACGACTCGCCGCGCGAGCTGGTCGTGGCCACCCGAATTGACGCGCATACGACGGCGGCGATGAACTTTCTGGTCACGCCGGACGATCGCGGCGGTTGCGACCTGTCGACGGAGACGCGGGTCGATTCGAGCGACAAACGATCCAGGCGCCTCTTTGCGATGTACTGGCTCGCGATCCGCGCCGGCAGCGGCTTCATCCGGCGGATGTGGTTGCGGGCCATCAGGCTCCGCGCGGAAGCGTGACGCCGAAGACATCGCGCAGGACGTTCGTCCACTCCGCTTCGCTCAGTTCGCGCTCGGTGCGCTCGCCGCTCTCAGTCGTGATGAGCCTGCGGTCCGAGAGCGTGATCCGTCCCACCGGCGTGGCCAGGCTGCAGACGCTTTTCTGCGTGAACGACGATTCCGGCGACGTCTGATGGAAATGGCACCGGGGGGCATATTCGTCGAGCGCGTGCGGGATCAGCAGGAATCGATACTGCGGCTTGCCCGCCCATCTCACGATGAAGGAGTCGGCATCGCGTTCGATGCGGAAGGCTCCGGCCGGGTCCTGCAGATCGGTATCGGTGACGAAGCGCAGCGGACGAACGAACGAGTCGCCGAATCCGACGTCGGCGAGCCAGCGCTCGCCATTCGCCGAGACCAGCAGCGCCAGGTGATCGAACTCCGGTCCGAATCCGCCGGCCTGGCGGGCCACGCCGGCGGAGAGCAGCATCACATCGAAGCCGAGGGAGCGGAGGAGAGCGGAGAAGGCGCCGTTGAGCTCGTAGCAGAACCCGCCGCGCCGCTCCTCGACCACTTTGCGAACGAACGCGGCTTCATCGATGACGATCGGCCGCCGGCCGATGTCGAGGTTCTCGAAAGGGACCGTGAAGAGATGACGCTCGTGCAGGTTGCGCAGCGTCTCCGCGGTCGTGTCGACCTGCCCCTGGTAATCGATGCGGCGCAGATAGCGTTCGATGTTCATGGCTTGACTTCGATCAGACCATCCTTCCTCAGCGTGAATTTCGCGCCGCGCGATTCCCTCTCCATCGTCCGGAGCAGCCACTGCGTTTCTTCCGTGCTCGCCCGGTTGAGCCGGAAACGTTTCATCCGCAGCGGCACGAGCGTCATCGACTCGAGCGCGCCCGTTTGCGACAACACCGGCAGATAGAGCAGCGACAGATCCGGCCGGAACTCCTCGTATCCGCTGATGCCTTCGTAATCATTGATGAGATCTCCCGCTCCATAGAGGATGAGCCTCCCGCGATAGATCTCGATCCGCTTCGGGTGGTGCGAGGAGTGGCCGTGGACGATGTCGACGCCGCCCTGATCGATGAGCGTCTTCGCGAACCGTTCTTCGTCGGAGTCGACGTCATAACCCCAGTTGCTGCCCCAGTGGATCGACGCGATGAGGCGATCGCCCGTTTTCCGCGGATGAGTCTTGATCTGCCGCGCGATCGACTCCGCCGTCTTCCGCGAGAGATCGGGAAGGAGACGAACACCCGAGCGCGCCGGCAGTGCCTCCCAATCCGCGGGCACGCCACTGCTTCGATCGGCCATGGCGAAGACGAGGACGCGCCCTCCTGGCACATCGATGATCGCCGGGGCCGCCGCGTCCGCGGCGTTCGATCCGGCGCCGGCCGTTTTCAGGCCCGCGCGGTGAAGCGTCTTCAGCGTCTCGTCGAAACCCTTTCGCCCCCAATCGAGAACGTGATTGTTCGAGATGACCGCGCAGTCGATGTGCGCGGCCTCGAGGAGGTCGACGTTCGCCGGATGCATCCGGTAGTTGATGCCCTTGCCCGGCCACGGCTCGCTCACGGTCGTGACCGCGGTTTCCAGATTGACGATGCGCGCGCTCGGATTCTGCGTTTTGAGGATGGCCAGAGCATCGCCCCAGACGTACTCGGGTCCGGCCTGGCGCGGGATCGGTCCGCTCTTCTGCTCGGCGAGCTCGACGTAGCCTTTCGCCGTCCGCATGTAGTGCTCGTAAAGCACGGGATCGACGGAATGTCGAAGGATCTGATCGATCCCTCGCCCGAGCATCACGTCGCCGGAGAGCATCAGGAGCGCTGCGCCGAGGATCATGGGAGGACCGTCACGTTATCATCCGCCACAATGAGCGTCATCGCCATCGATCTCGGGGGTACAAAAGTCGCGGCCGCATCCGTCAGCGCGCGTGGATCGCTGCACGGCCGCATCGAGGAACCGGTCGACCACACCTCGGTCGACGCAACCGTCGAGCAGATCGTGAGGATGGCGAACCAGATCGGCGGCGACGCCATCGGCGTCGCAGTGCCCGGTCTTGCTCGCCGCGACGGAACGGTCTGGGCTCCGAACCTTTCCGGTTGGGATCGCGTTCCGCTCGCGCGCGAACTGAAGCGCGCGCTGCGCATTCCGGCATTCGTCGAGAGTGACCGCAACGCCGTTGCCCTGGGAGAGAGCTGGGCCGGCGCCGCGCGGGGGAAGTCCGACGTCGTCGTTCTGATCGTCGGAACCGGTATCGGGGCCGGGATCCTCAGCGGCGGAACGCTCGTGCGCGGTGCGCACGAGCTCTCCGGGTGCGCGGGGTGGATGATTGTCGGCGATCAGGAAAACGTGGCCACGAAATCGAAGGGCGCGTTGGAGGCGCTCGCCGCGGGCCCTGCCATCGCCCGGGCCTTCGGCGCGCCTTCGGCCGCGCACGTGGCGGAGCTCGCGCGCAGCGGCGATCGCATCGCCCGGAAAACGTTCGCCGATGCCGCCCGCCATCTCGGCCGCGCGGTCGCCAATCTCGTGAGCCTCTTCGATCCGGAGGTGGTCGTGCTCACCGGAGGGCTGGCGAGTGCGGCGGACCTGTTTCTCGACGACGTGAAGCGCACCGCGCACGAGTACGCGCAGCCTCTGTCGTTCCCCGACATCGACATCGTCGTGAGCACCCTCGGAACCGAAGCAAATCTGCTGGGCGTGGCCCGCCTGGCACTGGAGAGTCGATGAGCAGCGACACCTATCGCCAGCGCATCACCGAAGTGCTCGACTGCATCTGGTCGACGCAGACCGACAACATCCGCCGCGCCGCGCAGACCATGGCGGACTCCATCGCGAAGAAAGGCCTCGTCCATCTCTTCGGCAGCGGGCACTCCGTGCTTCCGGTGCAGGACGTCTTCCCGCGCTACGGAAGCTTTCCCGCCTTTCATCCGCTGATGGACGCGCGGCTGATGTGGCAGAGCGTCATCGGATCGGGCGGCGCGCAAGGCCTGCTCTGGCTGGAGCGGCAGGAGGGCTACGCGAAGGTGCTCTTCGAGAACGAGCCGATCCGCGCCGGTGATGTGATGGTGATCTTCTCGCATGGCGGGGTGAATGCGGTCGGAATCGAAGTGGCGATGGAGTCACGGGCGCGGCAGGTGAAGGTCGTGGCCATCACATCGATGGACAATCAGCGCAGGGCGACGGCAAGTCACTCCAGCGGAAAGAAGCTCTCCGACGTTGCCGACATCGTCATCGACAACTGTGTTCCGGCAGAGGATGCGCTCGTCAGCGTCGAAGGGTGGACGGCGCCGGTTGCCGCCGGCTCGACGGTGGCCTTCGTGACGATCGCCATGTCGATCATGGCCGAGGTGGCCAAGGAGCTGGCCAAGCGGGGGATGACGTTGCCGACGTTCGTATCGCCGAACGTGCCGGGAGTCCCGGCGGAGAACAACAGGCAGGTCTTCGAGGCGTACGAGAAAGCGCTTCGAAGATGAATCGCAACCGGCTCTTTCTCGGCGCGTGCGCGGCGATGTTCGTCTTCGGCATCGTGCTGGCGATCCTCGGCGCGCTGTTCGGGTTGCCGGCCATGCGCGAGCGGCTCGGAGTCACGCTCGTCCAGCAGGGCGACATTTTTCTGGCGCTGTTCTTCGGCGTGTTTTTGTCGACGATCGTCGTCGGTCCGATGATCGACAGCTTCGGGAACAAGATCGTGCTCACGATTTCCGCGGCGCTGGTGACGATCGCGCTGGTCGTGTTCGCATACGTGCACTCCTTCCCCGGCGCCATGCTCGCCGCCGTGATCCTCGGATTCGGCGGAGGAGGACTGAACACATCGGCCAACGCGCTCGTCGCCGATCTCTATCCCGAGAACCGCGGCCCGATGCTCAACGTCCTGGGAACGTTCTTCGGATTCGGCGCGCTGTTCATCCCGCTGCTCGCGGCGATCATCACGGGATTCTTCACGATCACGCAATTGCTGCTCATCGCGGCGTCGCTCGCGGCGCTGTGCACGATCTTCTATCTCGTCCTGACCTTTCCTCCGCCGCGCGAGGCCATCGGCTTTTCGCTGCTGGCGTCGATCAAGGCCGTGCGCATTCCCGGCGTGCTGCTGTTCGGCATCCTTCTGTTCTGCCAGTCGGGAAATGAAGCGGCGATCGGCGGATGGACGTCGACCTACGCCGGTTCGATCGGCGCGCGGCCGCGCACGGCAACGTGGATTCTCGCCGGCTACTGGGCGGCGCTGATGATCGGGCGGGTGCTCGGCGCGAAACTCCTGGCCCTCATGTCGAAACACGCGCTCGTGCTGAGCAGCGGGATCGGATCGGTCGTGGGCGCGGCGGTCATGGTCGCGTCGACGTCGGTGGCCGGGCTGGCCATCGGCGCGGCGATCATCGGGATCTCGTTCGCGGCCATCTATCCGACGACGCTGGCGATCGCTGCAGACCGTTACGAGCGCCTGGCGGGCACGATCTTCGGGCTGCTGTTTGCCATGGGGCTCGTCGGCGGAATGCTGTTCCCGTGGGGAATCGGCCATCTGTCGCAGGCCTACTCGCTGCGCGCGGCGATGATCGTCCCGCTCGCCGGCGCGATTCTCATCTCCGCGATCGCGACCACGATAAGATCAGCGCCTCGTGCGTGAATCGGTCACGTTCTACCTCAACGGGAAGCGCCAGGCGGTCGATGCCGCCACGGCCATGCAGTCGCTGTCGCGCTACCTCCGTTACGACCTGCGCGAGACCGGAACGAAGATCGTCTGCGAGGAAGGCGACTGCGGCGCGTGCACGGTTCTCATCGGCCGGCGCGAGAACGGCGCGATGCGCTACCGGCCGATCAACTCCTGCATCACCTTTCTGTTTCAGCTCGACTGTACGCACGTCGTCAGCGTCGAAGGCCTGACGCACAACGGAAAGCTCACGCCCCTGCAGGACGCGATGGTGCGCTGCCATGGCGCGCAGTGCGGGTACTGCACGCCGGGGTTCATCATGGCCATGCAGGCGATGTACGAGATGGAGCCCCGGCTTGAGCCGGGGAAGCGACCGGCTGAAGCCGGGGCTTCATTCGTTCGGGCCGCGCTGACCGGCAATCTCTGCCGCTGCACCGGATACGAGCCGATCATCAAAGCCGCGCTCGAGGTCGAAAAGCAGCCCGCGATCGATGAGCTTTATCCGTCCGCGGAAATGCTTCGCGAATTCGAGACTCTCGAGCGCGACCCCGTGCGCTTCGGTTCGTTCTTCAAGCCCGTCGAGCTGGGGCATGCAGTGGCGTTCAAGGCTTCCAATCCGAAGTGCACGATCGTGCAGGGGGCGACCGACTTCGGCGTGTGGTGCAATAAGCGCGGATTCGAGCCGGGCGCGCTGCTCAGTCTCGACGGCGTCGCCGGTCTCGACGAGTTGAGGATCGACGACGGGCAGCTCGTCGTGGGCGGGCGGGTGACGCTCACGCGGCTCGAGGAATTCGTTCAAGGGAAGGTGCCGGAGCTTGCGCGCGTGCTCGATCGCTTCGGCTCGCCGCAGATCAAGAACGCGGGAACTCTGGCCGGCAACATCGCCAACGCCTCGCCGATCGCCGACACGCTCCCGTTCCTCTATGTCAGCGACGCGCGCCTCGAATTGACGGGGAAGAGCGGCACGCGCACCGTTCCCATCGCGTCGTTCTATCGCGGCTACAAGACGCTCGACCTCGCCGCGGACGAGATCATCACGCGGATCGTCGTTCCGCTGCCGGCGCGCAGCGACACGCTCCGCCTCTACAAGATCTCCAAGCGCTCGCATCTCGATATCTCGTCGTTCACGGCGGCGATGCTCATGCGCCGCGCCGGCGATCGCATCGACGCCATCCGCATCGCCTACGGCGGTGTGGCCCCGGTGGTGCTCCGCCTTCCGCGCACAGAATCGTTTCTCACCGGCAAGCCGTTCTCGATCGAATCACTCGAAGACGCCGGTGCGATCGCGAAAGAAGAGATCACGCCGATCCGCGACGTGCGCGGCTCGAAGGAGTTCCGCCTGCTGCTCGCCGAAAACGTGCTGAAGAAGTTCTATTACGACGTCGTGTAGGGCACCGGCGCCGCGATCGTCGTGTGAGCTCCACAAGTGGTCATCCTGAGTCGGCGAAGCGCGACGAAGATCTCGGGATGCGAAAACGCGTGCGATTTCGAGATCCTTCGCCGTCCTCGCGGCTCAGGATGACGTGAACAACGACTTGCGCAGAGGTTCCCCAGAGGTGTGGAACGCCTTCCTTCGTTAGAGCGACTCCGGTCGCGGAGTGACGTTTAGGGAACCTCTGCACAAGTCGTCATCCTGAGTCGGCGAAGCGCGACGAAGGATCTCGGGATGCGAAAACGCGTGCGATTTCGAGATCCTTCGCCGTCTTCGCGGCTCAGGATGACGTGAACAACGACTTGCAGAGCCACGGACCGTCGCCCGCTGGCTACGACGTCGTGAATCCCGCCTGATCGAGCAGCTCGCTGGCCTGCAGCGACGCCTCCACGAGCATCTTCCCGAGCGTTCGCGACGAGAGATCGAACGGGTTCTCGAAAAACAGCAGCGAGTTCTTGAACGGATGGAGATGGACGATCTTCATGTCGATCGACATCTCCAGCGCTTTGGCGATGCGGCGGCATTCGGCTTCGAGCCTCTCCTCATCGAGATGTTTCGCCAGCGCGTCGCGCGCCGCTGCCAGCCCGGCTTCTTTCGCGCGCGCGGTGTTGCGGCTCTGCAGGAAGCGGTTGTAGATGGTCAGCGCGATCGCCTGCGACACCTCGTACGGCAGTCCGAGGTGATGGAGCGATCCGATGGCCGGGTGAAAGCGGTAGGGAGCCTCGAACGACGAGATGATGGCCAGGTCGCAACCGTGATCCGACTCGATCATCGGCTCGGTCGGGTTGTAGACATCGCCGTCGATGAAGTAGTGCTTGTGATCGTTGAGCCGGATCGAAACGGGATTGAAGAGCGACGGGATGGCCATCGACGCCGACGCCGCCCGCGACGGCCGCACTCCCGCGAAGTAGCGGTACCAGAGGCAATTCTCGTCGCGCCGGCCGAACACCGCGGTCATTGGCTGATCGAGATCGGAGGCGAGAATGAACAGCGACGGGCGCAGGTCCTCGAACCGGTCGTGCGAGCCGAGGAGTTTGCGGAACCATTCCTCCATGCCGGTGAGGACGTAGTGCGAGCGCAGGACGAGCAGGTCGCTCAGCTTGAAATGGCGGCGGAGCTTCTCGAACGTCAGCTCGTACGATGCTTCGATCCGCGGGTCGCCTTCCGGTTCGTTCTCGACGCCGATGCCGCTCCCCGGGAACAGCTCTGCGCCGGCTCGCAGGTTCACGGCGTTGCGGATGCGCCGGAAGTAACCGCCCATGGCGATGCTGCGTTTGCGAAAGATGGTCGAGTGATCGATCGGCGGAAGCGCGGAGTCGCGCCCGATGAACGAGCTGATGATCGTCGGAACGTCGAAGCCGCCGGCCGCCAGCATTGCGAATACGCTGCCGGCCGACGATCCGATGAGAATCCCGATCTCGCCGGGCCCCGTTTCCGCGAGCGGTCCGAATCCGGTGGTGAAGCGGAAGCCGCGATCCTCCAACGCCGCCCGCACGCCGAGGTGCCAGAAGATCGCTTTGATCTTGCCGCCGGTGGCGCGGAAGGCGACGCGCTTGAAATCGGATGCGTGGCGGCGCTCTGGCATGACTGATTGTACGATTCACGAATGCTGGAACTGATTCTTGTCGCCCAGATGGCGCAGCCGGTCCTTCACTACATCCCGAAGCATGAAGAGCTGAAGTACACATTCGGCGGGGTCGCGCCGACTCACCACATCAAGCCGGGAACCCGCATCGTCACGTGGACGGAAGACTGCTACGACGGCGCGGTCACGAGCCCCGATCAGCTGCCGACGAAAGTCATGCCGCCGGGCCACGACAATCCGCAGACCGGCCCGTTCTACATCGACGGCGCTGAGCCGGGCGACACGGTGGTCATCCGGATCGAGAAGCTCGAGCCCGCGCGCGATCACGGCATCTCATCGTTCTTCCCCGGATTCGGCGCGCTCAACGGCACCGACCGCACCGCCGTCCTCGGTCCCGATCTGCCGGAGAAGGTGTGGTTCTATTCAGTGGATAAGACAAAGAACGTGGCGCGCACGACGTCGCTCGACGGCAAGCGCTCCTGGGAAGTTCCTCTCGCCCCGTTCCTCGGATGTCTGGGCGTGTCGCCGGGACAGGAAGTCCGCTCCACGATCGTGCCGGACTCGTTCGGCGGCAACATGGATTGCCCCGAAATCCGCGCCGGCAACACCGTCTACCTCGGAGTCCGCGCTCCGGGCGCGCTCCTGTCGTTCGGCGACGGCCACTACGCGATGGGCGATGGCGAGATCATCGGCACCGCGATCGAAGGGGCGATGAACGTCGAGCTGACCGTCGATCTGATCAAGGGCCGCGCGACGCCATGGCCGCGGATCGAGAACGGCGAGTGGATGATGACGGTCGGCGCCGGCCGCCCGCTCGAAGACGCGGCACGGATCGCGTTCAAGGAGATGGTGCGCTGGGTCCAGGATGTGAGTGGCCTCTCGGAGATGGACGCATACGAGTTCGTCTCGCAGAACGCGAAAGCGCCGGTCGTGGAGATGGTGGATCCGGAGTACACGGTGATGGTGAAGATCGAGAAGAAGCGTTTGCCGCGATGAAGGAGAAGCCAACCATTTGGCTGAGCCGCGGCGACTGGCGGGCGGGTTTGGTCCGTTCCGACGCAAGGAAGCAGGCGATCATCTATGGGTGATCGCGATGATCGCGGGTGGTATCTTCCTCGCTGCGGTTGCGGCGAACGCGGGAAGCTCTGCGCAAGTCGTTGTTCACGTCATCCTGAGCCGCGAAGACGGCGAAGGATCTCGAAATCGCAGCGTTTTCGGATCCTGAGATCCTTCGTCGCGCTTCGCCGACTCAGGATGACCACTGGTGCAGAGGTTCCCTAGCGCGCGTAGCCCGGCCCCCGCACGACCCGCCCCGGTTTCGCCCCCGTGTGCTCTCCGTCCCGCAGAACCTGCACCCCATTGACGAACACGTCGACGACGCCGGTCGCGTACTGATGGGGGTGGTCGTACGTGGCGTGATCCTGGATCTTCGCCGGATCGAAGACCACGACGTCGGCGAAGTAGCCGGGCGCGAGGCGTCCGCGTTTGGCGATCTTCATGTTCGTCGCGGGGAGCGAGGTCAGCTTGCGGATCGCTTCCTCGAGCGGGATCACGTGCTCGTCGCGCACGTACTTCGCGAGGAGACGCGCGAAATTGCCGTACGTGCGCGGGTGGACGTTCGATTTCAGGAAGACACCCTCGGGCGCGGGGGAGGCGGCATCCGATCCGAACGAGACCCAAGGCAGCGCGACCTGCTTGCCCACGTTCTCATCGGACATCAGGAAGTAGATGGTGTCGACACGGCTCTCGTCTTCGATGACCAGATCGACGGCCGTCTCTTCCGGCGATTTGCCGCGCATGCGCGCGACTTCGGCCAGCGTCTTGCCGGTCAGCGGCTTGAGGGCGTCATTGCGGAAGCCGGCGAGCAGCACGCGGTCGGCGCCGCCGGCGAGAAGGTAGAGGTTCTCCCACTTGCCGGTCGGCGTGCGGATCTCGGAGAGCAGCCGCTCGCGCAGAGCCGGATCCTGCAGCCGTTTCCTCCACGCTTCGAAGCCGCCTTCCTGCACCCAGGGCGGCATCATGGCGTCGAGGCCCGTGGCCCCCGCCGTATATGTGTACATATTGGCTGTAATTTTCAATCCATGATTACGAGCTTCATTGATACGACTGATTACACTGTCTAATTTGGTCCAGTTCGGCTGGCCGGCCGCCTTGAGGTGGTAGATCTCGGCGGGGACGTTCGCCTCGCGCGCGATCGTGATCAGCTCGTCGACGGCCTGCTCGAGCTGGTTTCCTTCGCTGCGGATATGGGAGATGTACATGCCGCCGAATTCGCCCGCCGCTTTGCACAGCTCCACCAGCTCGGGAGTCTTCGCGTAGAAGGCCGGCGCGTAGATCAGCGCCGAGCCGACGCCGAGGGCGCCTTCGCGCATGGCCTGGCGGACGAGATCCTTCATGCGCGCCAGCTCTTCCGGCGTCGGCGGGCGGTCGGCGAATCCGATCTCGTGCACGCGCACGGTGGTCGCGCCGACGAACGAGGCCACGTTCGGCGAGATCCCGCGCCGCGTCAGCCAGTCGAGGTACTCGGCGAGCGTCGTCCATTCGATGTCGTACTGGATGTCGCCCTGGCGCTGTTTGGCGTACTGCTTCATCGGCGGCGTGAGGGGTCCCATCGATTCCCCTTCGCCGAACACCTCGAGAGTGACGCCCTGGCGGATGTCGGATTGCGAGCGGCCATCGACGATGAGCGAGTCCACTGCCCAACTGAGCATGTTGATGAAGCCGGGCGAGACGGCGAGCCCACGCGCGTCGAGCTCCAGCTTCCCGGTCGCGTGGCTGAGATCGCCGATCGCGGCAATCGCATCGCCTCGGATCGCCAGATCGGCACGCCGCGGAGCGGAGCCGCTCCCGTCGTAGATCGAGCCGTTGCGGATGACGACGTCGTATTGCGGCGCGGCCGTGCGGCACGCGGTCAGAAGCAGGAGCAGGAGAGGAAGTCTGCGCATGTTCATCACGTCATTCCGAGCCGCGAAGACGGCGAAGAATCTGGTCGACGAGATCCTTCGCGCTCCGCGCTCAGGATGACGTGATAATACGCGCGGGCATGTCCCCACTCACTTCCCGGGAGAAGAAGCGCATCCTCGAGAACCTCGTCGACGAGACCAACGGCGCCGCGCTGTACGACTCGCTCGCCGCCGCCGAGAAAGACTCGCGTCTGGCCGAGGTGTATCGCAGGCTGGCGAACGTCGAGCGCAAGCATGCGGATCGCTGGCGGCAGAAGCTCGAGGCGGCCGGCGAGAAGATCCCGGCGCCGAAAGTTTCGTGGCGCACGAAGACGCTCGGCTTGATCGCCCGGCGATTCGGCGTCGGCGTCGTCCTTCCGTCGGTGCAGTCGCTCGAGCAGGCCGACAGCAGCAAGTACGCGAAGCAGGCCGACGCCAAGGACTTTCACGGCGACGAGCAGTCGCACGCGCGCGTCATCAACATGATGACGTCGATGCGCGGCGGCTTTGCCGGCAGCGAAGTGGCGAAACTCGAAGGCCGCCACCGCACCGCCGGCGGCAACGCCCTCCGCGCCGCGGTCCTCGGCGCCAACGACGGACTGGTCTCGAATCTCAGCCTGGTCATGGGCGTGGCCGGCGCGGCGATGCCCGAGAAAACGATCCTCATCACCGGCCTGGCCGGTCTGCTCGCCGGCGCCGGATCGATGGCCCTCGGCGAATGGCTCTCCGTGCAGAGCTCGCGCGAGCTCTACACGCATCAGATCGAGATGGAGAAGGAAGAGCTCGAGACGATGCCGGAAGAGGAAGTGGAAGAGCTCGCCCTGATCTACCAGGCGCGCGGACTGGAAGAGGAGGAGGCGCGCAAATTCGCGGCGAGCGTGATGAGCAATCATGAGACCGCGCTCGACACGATGGCCCGCGAGGAGCTGGGCATCGACCCCGCGGAGCTCGGCGGATCGGCGTGGCAGGCCGCGCTGATGTCGTTCATCCTGTTCACCGCCGGCGCGATCGTGCCGGTCAGCCCGTTCTTTTTCGCCGACCTCTCGACCGGCGTGATGCTCAGCGTGGCCTTCAGCACCCTCGCGCTGTTCATCGTCGGCGCGGCGATCACGCTGTTCACGGGACGAGGCGTCTTGTTTTCAGCGATGAGGCAGGTTCTCTTCGGGTTGGGGGCGGCGGCTTTGGTGTATGGGGTTGGTCGTTTGGTCGGAGTATCGATTTCGTGAGGGAGAGACGAGGAATGTTGAATGTTCAATGTTGAATGGTGAATGTTGAACGAAATCACCAATCCACAATTCAACATTGAACATTCACCATTCCTCGTTCTCCCTTTTGTGCCGAGGATCACGCCTGCCTCTCGCCATGCCCGTTAATCTCGACCTCGTGAAGATCGTCCCGCTGCTTCTCGTCTGCAGCATCGCCCTGTCCGCGCACGCGCAGGATCCGCGGACGTTCGCGAACAATCTGCGCGCCGGCGAGTCGATCAACGGGTTTCCGAACTGGGCCGAGCGCGTCATCCTCGAATGGATGAACCGCGCGCGCGTCGATCCGCAGAAAGAGCTCGCGACGTGCGGCAGCGCGTGCGCCGAGGCGGCGTGCTACAAGCCGTCGGCTCCGCTCGTATGGAACGAGGCCCTCAATCACAGCGCGCGATTTCATTCCGATGAGATGGCGAAGCAACACTTCTTCGCTCACGACTCGAAATGCCAGCTCGTCCGGAACATCGCCGCGCTGTATCCGGTCGCGTGCGACGGATCCGAGTCGTGCTCGTGCACCGAGGGGCTGCCGACCGCGTGGACCACGCGCGTGGCGATGTTTGGCAACGGCCCCTCCGGCGAGATCATCGCCGGCGCGTCCGAGCCGAATGCCGCGTTCTACCTCTGGCTGTACGAGCCGTCGGCGAGCCCCTCCTGCGGATTCGGCACCGGGAACGGTCATCGCTATCTGATCCTCGGGCCGGGCAGCGCGGTCGGCGTCGGAGTCACCGGCAATGCCGTCGGCGATTTCGGCGGCGGAGATCCGCCGTACAAGATTCCGTCGGCCGCGCACTATCCGAAGCAGGCCGATTCGGTTGCGCTCTGGGCGAACTGGTACGACAGCGCCGCGCCGAAATCGGCGAACGCCGTCGTGGACGGCAAGTGTTCCTCGATGTCGCTGCAGCGGGGCACGCCTCAGAACGGCGCATGGTCCGCGACGGCGACCGGCGTCGGAAGCGGCTGCCATCGTTACTACTTCTCGTTCATCGATTCGACGGGAGCCGAGGTGACGTATCCAGCGACAGGCTCTCTCGGAATCGGCGGCGCGTCCTGCGACGACTGGAACTCGACGCGTCTGACTGCGAAGTGCGGCACGAGCTCCACGCCACCGCCGCCTCCTCCTCCGCAGACGACGAAGCGGCGCGCGGTGAAGCGGCACTAACGCCGCCGTTCAGGTAGGGAAAGGAGCCCGGCCGTCACTCCCAGGTTGGGTCCCTCAAGCAGCATTTCAATCAAGGCTACGAGTCATGACGTTCTACAACGTCCTGTCAGCGCTCCTTTTTGTCGGTTCGCTCCGCGTGCTGTTGCTGGCATTCGAAGCGTCCGCGGGGATCGGTGCGATCACCGCGGCGGGCTGTCTTGCGGTGGTGGTCTTCAACGACATGCTTTCGACATCTCACGAGATCGAGAGCACTGCTCAGACGAAATACACGCTGCCTCTGATGATCATCGATCTGATCAATTTCGTTCTTCTGGCCCTCGGAATGGTCGTGATCAATCCTCAGACGAACGTATTCGATGTCGCTTTGCCTAAGATCGCCGCGAAGCTGGGAGCTTCGTCGTTCTGGCTCCTGCTGGCGATTTACTGGCTCCTGCTCATGCTGTGGACGCACATCGCCTGCGGCGAGACGCGCAAGCAAACCGCGACGGTCGTGCTCTGGCAATCGTCTGTCGTGGCGATCTTCCTGCTCGAGTGGATTTTCTATCTCTGCGATTTTCAGGGACTCTCGGCGGTCGTCTCGACACTCATCCTGATCTACCTGGTTCTTTACCTCACGTGGATCCGAACGCGCGTGCGCAGAGCCAGCGGCCTCGACTGATGTTTGCCCGAACCGAAACGCCACCCCATCATCGCCCCAATCAAGCAGCGCATTCCGCTCCCTGGTACACGTGGAGGCCGGGGATGGTTCGCCGGATCACCGCGCACCTGGACGACATCCTCGAGCTTCCGCCTCCACCGCTCGTCGCGGTCCGCGGCTGCGATCCTTACAGCGCAACGTACAGCTATTCGTTGTCACACGTACGCAAGTCTCTCGCGGAGCTCGCAGTGCGCATGGCCGAGGAGCTCATGGCGCTGAGCGTGAGACGGAGACTGATGTTCTTCACGGGGATGCTCCTGCCGCCCGTATCTTCATCGGTGTTTCACAGGTGCATGTCGCTTTTGCGCTCAGGGATCGTGCGCATCACCGGAGATCCGCGGGCGGCGCTGCATGCGCCCGTCAAGACCGAGGCGATCGACAGCGGTTTTCCCCTCCATGCCGACCTGTTTCTGACCGAGCGCCTGTGGCTGATCTTCGACGACGTTCCCTCCGGAAGCTCGGGCAAGGCGCTGTTCCTGAGCCGCGAGGCGTTCGATCGCATCGCCGCGGCGTGCGCTGATCTTCCCGCTTCGGCTCGCCGGCGGATCGGGGAGCTTCTCGATCACCGGGCGGGCCGCGACTCGTTCGATGAGTTCTACGGCCTGCTTTACGAACCGCGGAATCCGTGGACGCGTTCTCTTGCCCGGGACATGCGCCGGGAAAGCTGGTCGATCAAATTGAGGAGCGGCGAAGGATACCTTCTGCACGACGGCCACTGGCTGCACGGTCGTACGGCCGTTCGAGGAGGAGTCTCGGGAAAGAGGTTTCGCCGGCTCATCTACGGCCGCCCGGTGACAGCGTAAAAGGATATATTTTCCTCCACGTCCCCAAAGGAGGTCTCACGATGACCCGTCGCGGGTGGACTCTTTACGTCCTTCTCTCGCTGCTCGCCCTTCCCCTCCTCGCACAAACGACCGGCGGCATCCTCGGCAAAGTCTCCGATTCGACCGGCGCCACGCTTCCCGGCGTGACGGTCGAGGTGAAGAGTCCCTCGATGCAGGGCACGCGAACGTCTGTCGCGGACGCCGAAGGCTCGTACCGCTTCGCGCTGCTTCCGCCGGGCCAGTACACCGTGGCGTTCAGCCTGAGCGGTTTCGCGCCCGAGCAGCGCAAGAACGTGATCGTGTCGCTCGGTAAGGACACAGCGATCGATGTCGTGCTGCGGCCGGCATCGGTCACCGCGGAAATCTCCGTGAGCGCCGAGGCTCCGGTGCTGGATACGACGTCGACGGCGCTGGGCACGAATCTCTCCACGCGCGCCATCGAGACGCTGCCGACCGGCCGCAACTACTCGTCGATCGTGCAGGTCGCTCCCGGAGTCTCGTCCGATGCGAATCCGTCGAACGCAACGCAATCGACGATCAGCGTGTACGGCTCCTCCGGCGCGGAGAACGCCTACTACATCGATGGCGTGAACACCACCAACATGGAGTACGGATTCCAGGGGAAGGAGCTGAATTTCGAGTTCATCAGCGAAGTCGACGTGAAGACCGGCGGCTACGAGGCGGAGTTCGGGCGCTCGACCGGCGGCATCATCAACGTGATCACGAAGTCGGGCGGCAATCAGTTCACCGGCGACGTCTTCGGCTATCACGACAGCGACTCGCTGCAGGCCAATGCGAAGCGCGTGGTCTCGACGTCCGGAACGCAGGAAGGCTTCACGCGTTCCGACTACGGCGCGGACCTCGGCGGCTTCATCATGCGCGACAAGCTGTGGTTCTTCGGTGCATATGACGGCGTGCGCAACTCGCTCGACACGAGCCTGCCCGGCGACACGATCCCGTTGACCATCAGCACCTCAAAGAGCCGCCGCAACCTCGGCTCGGCAAAGCTGACGTACAACCTCGCGCCGAATCAGTCGCTGGTCGGTACGTTCCTGCAGGACCCGCGCGTCGACACGGGCGCAATCATCGACGCCAACCACTCCCTCAACGGCGAAGCGAGCACGTACCTCGGCCGTCAGGACTTCGGCGGACGCGATTACGCGCTCCGTTACGACGGCTCGTTCGCCTCGCGGTGGATCGCCTCCGCGCAGATCGCCCGTCATCGCGAGGAAAACTCGGTGGGACCATCGACGAGCGCCGGCAACGGCATCCAGTATCGCGATGCGGGAAACGACTTCTTCCAGACCGGCGGCTTCGGACTCATTCAGAACAAGAGCTTCGACCGCAAGCATTACGCGTCATCGCTCGCGCTGATTTTCGGCGGACATGAATTCAAGGGCGGTCTCGAATACGAGAACGCGTCGGCCGAGGTGGTGAAGAGGATGTCGGGCGGACAGCAGGTGGATGTGTTTGCGAATACGGTGAATCCGAGCAAGCCGATCTACCGGCACTTCTACTGGACGACGCCGGACGCGACCGTGACGAACGCGCCGGTCGGCGCGCTGATCGCATCGCCCGAGCATCACGTCACGACCGCTTACCTCCAGGATCGTTGGAGTCTCAACGACCGGATGGTGGTCACCGCCGGCATCCGCTGGGACCGCCAGGAGATCATCGACGCCTCCGGCGTGAAGCAGATCGACATGAAGAAGGACTTCGCGCCGCGCCTCGGCTTCATCTGGGATCCGACCGGCGTGCACAAGATGAAGGTCTACGGCTCGTACGGGCAGTTCTATGAGGAGATCCCGATGGATCTCGTCATCCGCTCGTTCTCGTACGAGCGGCAGCCGCGCATCGTCAACTACAGCCCGACCAGCGTGACTCCTGATCCGAATGCAGAATCGGATTACGGCACGGCGTCCGCGATTCTGGGCGGCTTCACCGAGCCGTCGGATCCGAACATCAAGAACCAGTACATGAACGAGTTCATCGTCGGCGCCGAGCGCGAGCTGATGCCGGATGTCGCTGTTGGCGTCAAAGGCATCTATCGAAATTACGGCCGCGTGGTCGAGGACTTCCTGTGCGCCGACGACGGCACGTACTGCATCGGCAACCCTGGCGAAGGGATCATGCAGCGGATCTTCACGCTCGACTACTCGCAGACATTCGAGGCGCCGAAGCCGAAGCGGACGTACAAGGGAATCCAGATCGACGCCACGAAGCGTTTCTCGAACAACTGGCAGGGGATGGCGTCGTACATCTGGTCGAAGCTGGACGGCAATTTCGACGGCGAGTACGCGCCGTTCACGAACGTCGGCGCCGATCCGAACATCAGTGCCGCGTACGACTACTACGACTTCTTCACCAACGGGAAGGACCTGACCAAGATCACCAACACCGGCCCGCTGTCGAATGACCGCCGCAATCAGTTCAAGGTTTCGGGCGTCTATCAGACTCCGTTCAAGCTGGCGGTGGGACTCTCCGCCTACTGGCGCAGCGGCACGCCGCTCACGCGTTACGGCTACTCCGATGCATACGGGCGCTACGAGTTCTTCCTGACGAAGCGCGGCGCGGAAGGCCGGACCCCGACCAACTACGACGCCGACGTGCACTTCGGCTATCCGATCGACGCCGGGATGGCAAAGATCAATCTGCTGCTCGACGTCTTCAACATCATCAATGCGCAACGCCCGATGCTGCTCGACGAGCGGTGGGGTTTCCAGGAATCGGATAACGAATCGGCAACACCGGTGAACCCGGGTTACAAACAGCCTGTGCTGCGAACGGCACCGACGTCAGCGAGGGTGGGGGTGAGAATCACGTTCTGAGGAACCTCTGCACATGTCGTTGTTCACGTCATCCTGAGCCGCGAAGACGGCGAAGGATCTCGAAAGTTCACGTCATCCTGAGCCGCGAAGACGGCGAAGGATCTCGAAATGGCAGGCGGTTTCGCATGCTGAGATCCTTCGTCGCGCTTCGCCGACTCAGGATGACGACTTGTGCAGAGTTTCCCGAGGCAGGCGACGCTCATTCGGCGGCCGCAGTTCGAAATGATCGAACGAGCGCCGTTCGCCGGGTTCGTGGCGGAAGCGCACGAACGCGCCGGCCGCTTCCGTTGCCAGCCCGCGTGACCGGTTTCCGATACACGGATCGGAACTTTTCCTCGGCCGCCTCGCGCGTGCGAGGGAAGCCTCCCACGTACCGGCGTCCCTCCGGGTCCGCTTCCATCTCACAGAACGGCTCGAGGTCTTCCGTCGAATGGTCACGAAAGAGGAGCCGTTCCGTCTGGAGCACGATCACGGCGAGGAGGCTACACTGAAGGTCCGCCTGGAGATGAGCCATGCCTGACCACATCGGGATCGTCGCCTGTTCCGCCGAGGGTGCGGCGCTGTGCTATCGCACGATCTGTGTCGAAGGCGCGGAGCTCCTCGGGCCTCACGATCATCCCGAGGTGTCGATGCACACGCATTCGCTGGGCGAATACATGAAGTGCATCAACCGCAACGACTGGGAGGGCGTCGGCAAACTGATGCTCTCTTCCGCGAACAAGCTCGCCGCGATCGGCGCCGATTTTCTGATCTGTCCCGACAACACGATTCATCAGGCGTTTTCGTTCGTGAAGCCGCACTCTCCGCGGCCCTGGCTGCACATCGCCGAGGTCGTCGCCGCGACCGCCGCGGAACGCGGATTCCGGCGCGTCGGACTCACCGGGACGCGCTGGCTGGTGGAAAGCGAGGTCTACCCCGAGAAACTCACCGAGCGCGGGCTCGAGTTTCTCCGTCCGAACGCCGCAGAACGCGAAGAGATCAATCGCATCATCTTCGACGAGCTGGTTTACGGCGTGTTCAAACCGGAGGCGATCGCCTACTTCCAGAAGGTCATCGGCCAAATGAAAGCCGAAGGCTGCGACGCGGTCGTCCTCGGCTGCACGGAGATTCCGCTGATCATGAACGACGGCAATTCGCCGCTGCCGACGCTCGATTCGACTCGTTTGCTCGCGCGGGCGGCGTTGCGGCGCGCGGTTTCGGGCGAAGCCACGGCGAGAGAGTCGTGAGCGACACCGTCGCATTGGGGTTTCGCGCCAAGACCGGGCGGGCCATCGTCGTGGCTCTTGCGGACGGGTCGAAAGGCCCGCGGCTGTTGTGGCGGCGGGAGGCCTCACTGGTCGACCCGCGCCGCGACGCGACCACGGGGCCGTACCACGAAGTCATGGAGTTGCCGTGGGAGGAGAGCCTCGTCGCCGTGCAGCCGCTGCTCCTTTTGATCGAGCGCGCGGCGCGAACTGCCGTGGCCTCGCTCGTTCGCGAAGTGATCGAGGGCAAAGGACACGTCCGCGCGATCGGAATCGTCGGCTCGCTCGACCGGCCGCTGCAGAAGATCGGAAACCCCCACATCCGCGCGCATGCCGCGGAAGGCATTCTCTTCCGGCGCGTCATCGAATCGGCGGCGGAGCACGAAGGGATCCGGTACCGGACGTTCTCCGAAAAAGACATCCGCGAGCGCGCCGCCGCGTCCAGGATCGCGTCCCACCTCCAAGCGATCGGCAAGGCGGCGGGGCCTCCGTGGAGGGCCGACGAACGTGCGGCCGCGGCCGCGGCATGGCTCGCCCTACAATCTGCCGATGCAAAAAATCACGCCGTTCCTCTGGTTCGATGACAACGCCGAAGAAGCGGCGAAGTTCTACACCTCGATTTTCAAGAACTCGAAGATCGGAAAGATCGCCCGTTACGGAGACGCGGGGCCGGGCCCGAAGGGGAAGGTCATGGTCGTCGAGTTCACGCTCGACGGACAGGAGTTCGTCGCGATCAACGCCGGCCCGAAGTTCAAATTCACCGAAGCGATCTCGTTCGTCGTGAACTGCAAGACGCAGAAGGAAGTCGACGGCTTCTGGAAGAGGCTCACCGCCGGCGGCGGCGAGGAGAGCATGTGCGGATGGCTCAAGGACAAGTTCGGGCTGTCATGGCAGGTCGTACCGGCGATCCTGGGGAAACTGCTGTCCGATCCCGATCCCGCAAAGTCGCAGCGGGTCATGAAAGCGATGTTGCAGATGCGCAGGATCGACATTCCCGCTCTGCAGCGCGCGTACGACAACAAGTAGCTGCTACAGGTTGATGCTCCTGGAGGGATCGATCCTGCCGCCGGCGAATCAGGATCCTGAGCGAGTAGAGCGGCCACGACACGCTGGCTCGCCGTCTGCATGTTTTCGATTCATGAAGAACCTGGCTGTCATGCTCATGCTCACGCTCGCCGCCGCGCCGCTGATCGCCGGCGAGATCCACGGGAAAGTCACCGCGAAAGGAGTGCGCGACTCGTCAGACGCCGTCGTCTACGTCGACAAGATCGCGGGAAAGACGTTTCCGCCGCCATCCGTCCACGCCAGGATGGATCAGAAGAACATGCAGTTCATGCCGCACGTTCTGCCGATCCTCGCCGGCACAACGGTCGACTTCCTCAACTCCGACTCCGTACTCCACAACGTCTTCTCTCCCGACGCCTGCGCCGAGCGCATGAATCTCGGCACCTGGCCTCAGGGACAGATCAAGAGCTACACCTTCAAGAAGGAGTGCTTCGCGAACCTGCTTTGCAAGGTGCATCCGGAGATGGAGGGATTCGTTGCTTCACTCCCCACGCCGTATTTCGCGGTGACCTCACCGAACGGCTCATACGAGATCAAGGACGTGCCCGACGGGACGTACACGGTGAAGGTGTGGCACCCGCGCCTGAAGCCCGCGCAGAGTAGCGTGACGGTGAAGGGCACGACGGAGCAGAACTTCGGGATCGCGAAGTAAAGCAGTGCGCAGTTTTGCGGGATCGCTGGTCGCATTCGCGGCCGTGTGTCTGTTGTGCGCTGCGGCCGCTCGAACGGCACGGCCGCAATCGCCCGTGGTGACGCCGGTTGCAGGACCGAGCAACTTTCATCGGCTGGGCCTCGACTTCGACTCGTCGGGTATGGGCAGAACGGGTCAGTGGGGACCGTCGCCGGAGGAGTACGCCGGTCCGCCGGCCGGCTTCATGTATGTGCAAACCACGCCGGCCGTCGTCTTGACGGGCGCCGACATCTACCGGCTCTCGTGCCGGGGCTGCCACAAAGCCGACGGCAACGGCATGCCGCCGGAAATTCCGACGATCGCCGGTCCGGTGCAGGCGACGTCGGCGATTCTCTTCGAGCGCCGCATGGCCGAGCGCGGCCGGCCGATCGAACCGGCATTCGCGCGCGAGCTTGCGGCCGGCTCGAAGAAAGATCTGCTCGATCGCATCAAGAACGGCGGGCAGAAGATGCCGGCGTTCGGCTATCTCACCCCCGGTGAGGTGAACGCCCTGATCGGATATCTGGAGGTGCTCGCCGCGGTACCGCCAAGTGGAACCCCGCCGAGGGTCACGGAGCCGTCCATGCGCGCCGGCGAGCTTCTGGTGAAGGGCACGTGTCACATCTGCCACGATGCCACCGGCACCTGGCCGGGGCCGCAGGAGCTGCTCGAAGGATCGACACCGCCGATCGCCGGATTCACGTCGAAGAAGACGCTGCCGGATTTCATCTGGAAGGTCCGTTACGGCGCTCCGATCGTCATGGGCCAGCTGCGCATCGCCTATCGCGGTCGCATGCCGGTATTCGATTACCTCAGCGAGGATGAGGTCGCGTCAGCGTACCTCTATCTCATCCACGACCCGCCTTAGGTCCCTAGGGGACGAGTCGTGGAGCGGCGGCCATCCTCGGCCGCCGGCGGCGCGCGGAGACGTCAGTAGCTTTCGGTCGGGTGATCCCGCGAGAACACCTGCGCCGTCCACACGCGCTCGAACTGCACGCCCGCCGATCGGTACGACTCGCGCACTTTCTCGGCGTCGGCCGCTTCGAATTCGCAGATGACGCGCTTGCGGTCGGCGGAGATGTAGCTGCGCACCCACTTCGCGCCGTGAGATTCGAGGCATGGATCGACGCGCTTGGCCATCGCGTTGAGGTCTTCGGGGGTCAGCGGCGTTTCAAACGTTTGCTCCACGACCATGCTCGGCATGATTCCTCTCCTTCTTCCTGGCCCGATCACTCAAGTCGTCGCGCTTCGCTTCATCGATCGGTAATCCGAGGATCAGGCGGGCGATGGCGGCATCGCTGGGGCGGCCCACGGTCTCCGCCGCGGCGAGCGCTTCCTGCGCATCGCGGCGAGCCTTCTCCATCTCGCCACGCTCGAGTTCCAGCTCGGCGACGTAGGCGAGGCTCCACGCCAGGTCGCTCTTGCTGTCGACGATGCGCAGCTCCTCGAGTTTCGCCCGCAAATTCGCTTCGTCGCCCAGTGTCGCGTATCGAAGGACCGCGGCGAGCATTTCGGTCTTCACTCCTTCGCTTCCGCCCGGCATTTTCTCGGCCACCGGCTCGAGGCGTTCGCACCAGCGCCGTGCCGCATCGAAGTCGCGCCATTCGAGGGCCAGCGTCAGAAGGCGAGCGCCCGCGCACCATTCGCGCCAGTGATCCCGCGCTCGCGAGGCCATGTCGAACGCGCGCTGCAATTCGGAGATCGCAAGCTCCTTGTCGCCGCGATGCGCGTGGAGATAGCCGAGACCGAGATGAATCTCGACGTGCTCGCCGCCGACCTCGCGGATGATCGACTCCACTTCGCCGAGCAGAGACTGCGCGCGCGGGATGTCGCGCTCGATGAACAGGAGGCAGCGTGCGGTGTTGGCCATCGTATACGCGGCGGCGCGCGGATCGCCCGAGCGCATGAGCTCCGACGAGCGGATCGACTGCTGCGCCGCATCGCCAAGGTTGTCGGAGTCGGCGTAGAGACAGGCCGACAGGTGTGAGCCGATGGCCGCGATTTGTGACAGTCCGAGCTTGTAGGCTTCGTCGATCAGCTCCGTGACACGCGTCGCAAACGGCAGCCGCTCGGAGATCGGTCCGCGCGAGACGACGATGATCTCCAGCAGGTGCATCTGGCGCTTGACGCGTTCGATCTGCGGCAGCGATTCCGCAAACTGCAGAGCCAGACGGGCGATCTCGATTGCGTCCGCCCACGCGAACATGCGCAGGCAGCGCCGGCCCGCGGCGATCGCCGCCTTCACCGCCGTGTCGTGATCGCCGGCCAGTGAGGCATGGCGGACGACATCGCCGGCGAGGGCGCTGTCGGGATCGTGAACCGACAGCAGAGCGCGGGCGATGTTGCGGTGCACGAGCACGCGCCGCGGCCCGGAGATGGCCTGGTACGCCGCATCGCGCACGAGATCGTGGGTGAAGTCGTAGCAGCCGCCGCTTTCGGAAGCGCGGATGATCGCCGATCGCTCCAGCTTCTCCAGCGCGGCGAGCATCTCGCCGGACGGCATCTCCGTCGCCCGTCCGAGGATGTCGCCGTCGAAGCGGCGTCCGATGGCGGCGGCCCAGGAGACGAGATCGCGCGCCCGCCCCTCGAGTTGACCGAGGCGGCCGGCGATGACCTGCGTGAGCGTTCCCGCCTGTTGCGAACGCGCCAGCTCGAGCGCGAAGAGGGGATTGCCGCCGCTGTCCTCGATCACGCGCTTGCGCTCGGGCGAGTCGGCGACGAGTGCGCCGATCTCCTCGCTCGACATCGGACCGAGATCGACGTGCGTGAAGCGCAGCTCGTGAACGAGGCGCGACGCGTGCGGGTTGTCGTCGATCTCGCCGAGCCGCGCCGCGCAAACGATGCGCAGCGATGTTTTTCGCGCCACGTAATGGAGGAGGGCGGCCGAGGCTTCGTCGATCCACTGGATGTCGTCGAGCTCGAGCAGCTCCACGCCGTTCAGCTTGTCGACGATCGCATCGAACAGACGCGGGCGATCGCTCTCGACGGGAAAGTCTTCCAGCGCGTCGAGCCAGACGCCGTAGGGGCGGGCCATCTCGGAGGCGAATGCGCGGCCGTAGAGTCCCGGCGTGCGGCGCCGCGCTTCCTCGAGCAGGCGGCTTTTGCCGATGCCGGGCTCGCCGAGGATCAGGATGGGATCGGTGGTCGATTCGATGATGGAGAGCTCGTTCGCACGGCCGACGAAATCGCCCCTGACCCGGCCTTCGGCCACCCTCTCCCCCCGCGGCGGGGAGAGGGGAGTGGTCTTTCCGATCATCCGCCGCGCATCCTCAACGATCTCCCCCGGCCGCCCGCCCAGCTCGCGCTCGAACAACATTCGGCAGTGCTCGTACTGATGCATCGCCTGCTGACGATCACCCAGCGTTGCGAGCAGGCGGATCAGCGCGGCGTGCGACTGTTCGTCGAAGGGGTCGACCTGCACGCGCCGGCGCGCGTACACGAGCGCTCGATCATCGGCGCCGAGGCGTTCGGTCAGCTCGGCGAGGATCGCGACGTGGTTCTGGCGGAAGCGTTCCCGCTCCGCGGCGCACCACTGCTGAAATCGAAAGCATCCGGGCAGATCGAGCCCCTCGGCAAGCTCGCCGCGGAACAGCGCGGCGCATTCTTCGAGGTGCTCGGTCGTCGCGTTCGCGGGCGCGCACAGCCGATGGATGTCGACCGCCGCGCCGTCCGCTCGAAACTCGACGTGATCGCGGCCGGCGACGAGATGCGGCTCGATCAGCGGCCGCAGTTTCGTCAGGCTCCATCGCAGAGCGGCGCGCGGATCGTCCGGCCCTTCCCACAAAAGTTCGCAGAGGCGCTCGCGAAGATGCGGCCGGCCGGTCACCGCGAGATAAGCGAGCAGCGCGCGCGACTTCTTGGACGCGGGAAGCGGGACGGCATGGCCGTCCCGCAACACTTCCGGTTCGCCGAGAAGGCGAAGTTCAAGCATGGTTGAAGGTGTCATCATGCCACGTAGGGCCGGCTCTCCAGCCGGCCGGCCGTGGGACCGACTGAGAGTCGGCCCCACATGTTTAGGCCTTGGCCTCGAAGACGAGGTTGAACGGAGTCTGCGTCGCACGGCGGAACGTCGTGAACCCGCCGCGCCTGACCACGTCGGCGATGCGCGTCTCACCGGCCTGAGCGCCGAGGGCCAGGCCGACTTCCTGGGAGCGCGACGCGGGGGTGCAGACGAGCGTCGACGCCGAGTAGAACACGCGCCCGACCGGGTTGAGGTTGTCCTCGACGCGATCGCCGGCGAACGGCTCGACGATCATCCAGGTGCCGTCCTTGGCCAGGGAGCGCAGCACATGCGTCGCGGCGCCGACCGGATCGCCCATGTCGTGCAGGCAGTCGAAGACCGCCACGAGATCGTAGCCGCTGCCGGGATACTGTTTCGCCGCGGCCTGCTCGAACTTCACGCGATCCGACACGCCGGCCTTCGCCGCCGCCTTGCGTGCGGCTTCGATCGACGGCCCGTGGTAGTCGAATCCGACGAACGTCGACTTCGGATAGGCCTGGGCGAGGAGGATCGTCGACGCGCCGTGGCCGCAGCCGACGTCGGCCACTTTCGCACCGCGCTTCAGCTTCTCTTCGACGCCCTGCAGCGCCGGGATCCATGACGAGACGAGATTGCCGACGTAGTTCGGGCGGAAGAATCGCTCGGTTCCCTCGAACAGACCGCGATCATGCTCGTGCCATCCGAACCCGCCGCCGTTGCGGAACAATTCGGTGATCTTCGGCTCGGCCTTGATGGCGGAGGTGACGAGCTGGAACGCGCCGGGGAGATACGCGGGGCTGTCCTCGTCGGCCAGCGTGAAGGCCTGCTCCGGCGTCATCGAGTAGCGGCCGGTGGCCGCCTCGTACGTGACGTAGCCGCCGGCGGCCTGCGAGTTGAGCCACTCACGGACGTAGCGTTCCGTCGTGCCGGTCTTCTGCGCCAGCTCGGCCGGCGTGAGCGGGCCGCTCTGGGCGAGCGTTTTGTAGAGCCCGAGCTTCTCGCCGATGATGACGAGCCCGGCATGCAGCGTCGCCCCGATGTCGACGACCGCCTTCCCGAGAAAATCGTTGAGTTTGTCCTGGTTGAGCTCCATTGGGTGCTTCCTCCTTTTTCGTGCGAGTACGATCGGCTCGGACCGTTGTAATCGGCGTTTGAAAGGGTGTTGAAAGAGAGGGGATGCGGGGACACGGGGAGTCGGGGAGTGGGAGTGATGCACCGCAAGTCCGCGCATCCCGGTGTCCCGGTGTCCCGGTCTACAATCCAGTCTCACCATGCCCGTCGTCGGCAAGAACGTCCCGCACGACTCCGCCATCGGCCACGTGACCGGCGAATCCATCTACGTCGACGATATGGCGCCGTTACCAAACGAGCTCGTCGTCGACTTCCTCTGGTCGCCACTCGCGCATGCGCGCATCCGCTCGCTCGATCTCGAGGCGGCGCGCACGATCGCCGGGATCGTCGGGCTGTTCACGTATCGCGATCTGTACCAGAACCTCTTCGGTCCGATTTACAAGGACGAGATCCTGCTGGCCGAGGAGGAGTGCACGTTCCGCGGGCAGCCGATTGTGGTCATTGCCGCCGACAACGCGCGCGCGATCCGCGAGGCAAAGAAAGCGATCCGCATCGAGCTCGAGGAGTTGAAGCCGATCCTCACGATCGAGGAGGCCATCGCCGCGAACAACTTCTTCCCCGATCCGCGCGTGATTCGCCGCGGCGATCCAGACCGGGCCATGGCTTCCGCGGATCACTACCTCGAAGGTGTTTTCGAGAACCAGGGAGCGGACCACTTCTATCTCGAATCGCAGGCGGTCATCGTGTATCCGGGCGAGCGCGGGCAGCTCACGGTTCACTCGTCGACGCAGAATCCGACCGAGGTGCAGGAGGTCATCGCGCACCTCCTCGGATTGTCGATGAATGAAGTCGTCGTGCTCACCAAGCGGATGGGAGGCGGATTCGGCGGCAAGGAATGCCAGGCCACGCATCCCGCGGTGATGGCGGCGCTCGTCGCGCAGAAGACCAGGCGGCCGGCACGCCTGGTCTACAACAAAGACGACGACATGCACGTGACGGGGAAGCGCCACCCGTTCCACAACCGCTATCGCATCGGATTCCGGCGCAGCGGCGAGATCGTGGCGGCGAAGTTCGATCTCTACTCCGACGGCGGAGCGTACGCCGACCTCTCGCCGGCGGTGATGGCGCGGGCCATGACGCACGCCGAAAACGCCTACTTCATCCCGCACATCGAGATCCGCGGCACGATCTGCCGGACGAACATGCCGCCCAACACGGCGTTCCGCGGATTCGGCGGACCGCAGGGCGTGATCACGATCGAGAACGTGATGCAGGAGATCGCCGCGTTCCTGAAGAAGGACGCGCTCGAAGTCCGCCGCACGAACTGCTATCAGGTCGAGACGCGCAACACCACCCCATACGGTGAGGTGGTCGAGCGCAACACGCTTCCGCGCCTCTTCACCGAGCTGCCGCAGCGCTGCGAATACAACCGCCGCATGGACGAGGTGAATCGCTTCAACGCCTCGTCGAAAACGCACCTCAAGGGGATGGCGCTCACCGCGGTGAAGTTCGGCATCTCGTTCAACACGAAGTTCCTGAACCAGGCCAACGCGCTCGTGAACGTGTTTCTCGACGGCAGCGTGCAGGTCTCGACCGGCGCCACGGAGATGGGGCAGGGCGTCAACACGAAGATCCGGCAGCTTGTCGCCGACGAACTTGGCGTGACGCTCGATCGCGTGCTGGTGATGGTCACCTCGACCGAAAAGAACAACAACACGTCGGCCACCGCCGCGTCGAGCGCCGCCGATCTGAACGGCGCCGCGGCCGTCGACGCCTGCCGCAAGATCAAAGCGCGGATGGCAGATGCGGCGAAGAAAGAATTGGGTGCAGCCGACGTCGTCTTCGGAGACGGTCTCGTCCGGGACAAGAACGATTTGACGAAGAAGATGTCCTTCGCCGACCTCGTCGGCATCTGCTATCGGTCCCGCATCCCACTCGGCGAAAAGGGCTTCTACGCCACCGCTCGCATCGACTGGGACTGGACGAGCGAAGGCGGCCAGGGCCATCCGTTCCTCTACTACACGATGGGAACGGCGTGCTCGGAAGTGCTCATCGATCGCTTCACCGGAGAGATGAAAGTCCTGCGCAGCGATGTGCTCATGGACATCGGCCGGCCCATCAATCCCGGCGTCGATCGCGGCCAGATGACCGGCGGCTTCATTCAAGGCATGGGCTGGCTGACGACAGAGGATCTCCGCTACACCGCGGGCGGCGAGCTGCTGGCGCATTCGCCGACGACGTACAAAATCCCCAACATCAACGATCTTCCCGAGGTGTTCAACGTCGACTGGATCGAGCACGACAACCCGGTGAACATCGCCGGCAGCAAAGCGGTCGGCGAGCCGCCTCTCTTGATGTCGATCTCGGTGTGGTGCGCGGTGAAGCACGCGCTGTCGTTCGTTTCGAACGGCGACATCCCGAAGCTGCGCGTCCCCGCTACGTGTGAAGAGATCCTGATGCGGATCTCCGAGTACGCTTTTTCTCGTAGCTCCGCGCCGCGAGTGTGACCGCCTCCAGATCGATGGAGGCGAGCGTCCGCGCGTCCTGCGCCGAGAAGCCGGCGCACCGGGCTGTTTCGAACGGGCTCCCGAGGAACTGCGCTCTCGTCGTTGGGTCGGTGTAGAGCTTTGCCAGGAAGGGGAGGACCTGAGGACTCGAGGACTCGTGGCCTCGGAGTGCGGCGCCCCAAGTCGCCGAATCCCTCTGTCCTCGTGTCTTCTCCACCGCACGCGCCCTTCTCAATTCGTCAAGCAACACCCCGAACTCCGGATACTGCCCGTCGCGCTCGATGATCACCGTCGCATCCGCATCGAGTTCGCCGAGGAGTGTGTAGACCTCGTCGGGAACGGCGTGCAGGTGATCGTCGAGGATGCGATCGCCTTCGATCCGTTTTCCGCCGGCGAGGTGAATCGCGCCGATGCGCTCGTGCGGAAGCCGAGCGATCACCGAATGGGCGTCGAATCCGAAGTTGGTGGCGTTCGCGTGCAGATTGTGAAGGTCGAGGAGCAGCTTCGATCCGGTGGTGCGCGTGACCGCGGTGAGCCACTCGGCCTCGTCGTAGGTGCTGAAAGGCGGGTCGACGAGCGAGGCGATGTTCTCGAGAAGTGGAGCCGATCCGATCACGCCCCGCGCGACTTCGACATTGTGCGTGAGACCTTCGAGCATCTCGTCGTTCCGCGGCGGCGCGGCGAGATGGCCGATCTCGCTTCCGCCCGCGCGCACGAATGCCAGATGCTCCGACCAGAACTCCGGCCGCAGCCATTCGATGACGCGCGCGATCGCGTCGAGGCGCTTGCGCGCGGCCGGCTCCGTGGATGCCAGTCCGAGGGTCGTCGCGTGGACGACGACGGGCACCTGCTCGCCGAGAAAGCGGAGCGCGCGGCGCGACGCTCGATCGGCGTCGACGAAGTCCTCCGCCATGATCTCGACCGCGTCGATCTCGTCGAGGTGCCGGAGAATGCCCGACCCGATCTCCGGACGCCAGCTCAGGCCGAATCTCATCCGCCGCACCCTCCACATCCGCCGCCGCAACCTCCGCCGCACGACGATCCGCAGGACGATCCGCACGACGATCCGCACGATGACCACGACGATCCTGTCTGTGCCCGCGGGAAGATCGACTTCGCCCACGCGAATCCCGCTCCGGTGAGGGCCGTGACTCCGAAGACCGCGGCGAGGAGCGCGACGTCGCCGGTCGAGCCGCCCGGCCGGATCTGCGCGGCGCGAAGCTCGAGCGAACGAAAGAGATTCCGGACCTCGCCGAGAAACCTCTCGCCGATGGCAGTCTGCCGGCCGAACACCGCCTTCCGCAGCAGGATGATCGCACCCACTCCGAAGAAGAGCAGGAACTGGATGTTGGTCCGGCCGCGCGACAGCGCGACCAGCAGCTTGATCGCGGCGACGCCGCCGAGGATCACCGCGGCGATGCCGAAGATCGTGTTGCGGATCTGGTCGATGTCGTCGTCGGGCAGAAATCTCTGCTGCACCAGTTGATACTCGTATTCGGTGGCATCGGCGTTGAACAGGCTCGTCGAGAACACCGCGTCGTAGGACTGGGGCGTGTGGAAAAAATGGATGAGGTCCTGCTCGATCTTTTTTCTCGCTTCCAGCGAATTTCCAGTGTGCGAGGCCACGATCGTGTCGCCGGCGATCGTCAGCAGGCCGCGATCGATGAGCGAAACGGTGGCCACTCGTACCAGCTCATTCTTGCCGCCACGAAGAAAAGCGATCAGATACGGGTCAGTCGTCGGCGTCGTGAAATCGGCGCTGCGCGTATGCGATGCGATCAGGCCGCGTTTGATCGGGCTCAAATCGCGAGCGAGCTCGAGCTCCTGCCTTCGCCGGATGAACCATGCGGCGGCGATCGTCACCAGCGAGAGGATCGCGTAGAACGCGAGGAACTCCGGGCCGGTGAGGTTGAACGGATTCATCGGATCGTGAGCGACTTCTGATAGAGAGTCCGCACGAGCTGGAGGGTCTGGAACAGGATCGCCGCCGCCCGTCCCGCCGGAAGACTCCGCCGCTCCCTCGCCTCGGAGAGATGCGGAAGAAGCTCGATCAGTTCCGGACGGCCGAGCTCCTGGACGACTTTCGACAGCGCTTCTTTCGGCGGAACGATCTCGCCGCGCTCCAGCTCGAGGATCGTCGACGCGGCGCTTCGCAGCGGCCCCGCGATCTCCGCGGCCGTCACTGCACATTGTTCTTCGCGGAGACTGCGCGAGACGTACATCTCGCGCGAGCGGATCGAGAGATTGAGCAGGATCTGCCGGAGGCGGCGAATGATCGCATCGCGTGCGATCGCCTTCTCGGGAAAGGGGTTTTCGCCGAAGAGAACGACGTGCCTGCGGCGGATGTCCGCGAACTTCTGCGCGAACGCATCCTCCGCCGCCGAGAGCTCGTCCTGCAGCAGGAACATCGAGGTCAGGTTGATCGCCGACTGCGCGAACCGGAACAGCTCGCGGAAAGGATTGGCCTGCTCGGCGTCGAACTTCGAGAGCACGAAGAGCAAATTGAGGTCCGATGACGCACGCAGTCGCCCCTCCGCCGCCGATCCGTAGAGAACGACGGAGCGCAGCGCATCGCCGAACGCCGCTCGCGCGCCGGCGACGACGTCGTCCACGACCTTGCGGACGTTGTCCGGAACCTCGAGTTGTACCGTCACGGGAGGGTGTGACGATAACATGGGGGACCCACGACCGTATGAACTACACGCTTCAAGAATGGCTCAACCTGAGCGTGAGATGGTTCCATGTCTTCGCCGGAATCCTCTGGATCGGCGCGACCTGGTACTTCACCTGGCTCGACCGGCGCTTTCACACGACCGACCCCGATCAAGTGTGGATGGTGCACAGCGGCGGCTTCTATCGCGTCGAGAAGCTCTCGAAGCCGTCGGGCTCGCACAATCTCCACTGGTTCAAATGGGAGGCGGCGCTGACCTGGATCAGCGGGTTCGTCCTTCTCGGCATCGTCTACTACCTCGGCGGCCTGATGAGCGACGGCGAGCCGGGGAAGTTGAACAACGCCCAGGCGATCGGAGCCGGACTGGCGATGCTCGTCGTGTCGTGGTTCCTCTACGACCTGGTCCTCGCGCGTGACAACCGCGTGGCGATGTTCGCCGGCTGGCTGCTGATCATGGCCGCGACGTATGGCCTCGACCGGCTGATGTCGCCGCGCGCCGCGTTCATGCACGTGGGAGCGGCGATGGGAACGATGATGGCCGCGAACGTCTGGGTGCGCATTCTTCCCGCACAGCGGCAGATGGTCCGCGTGGCCAGAGAAGGCGGCGAGCCCGATCAGCGCCTCGGCGAGCGCGCCAAGAACCGCTCGAAGCACAACACGTTTCTGATCATGCCCGTGCTCCTCATCATGATCGGCAATCACTTTCCGGTCGCGCTCTACGGAAGCCGATACAACTGGGCCGTTCTCGGTGTGCTCACCGTGATCGGCTGGATCGCAGCACACATCGTGAGAAGCCATTGAAGACACTCGACGAAAAAGAGATCGCCAGCACGACGCGCGCGCTGGAATCCGCGCTCGTCCCGTTCAACAAACGCTTCCCCGGTTCGGCAGGAGAGCGTCAGCCTGTGCACACCGTGTACGGCGGCGCGCATCTCTTCAAGTCGGATACGGCGAAGAAGCTCGGCGAGACCGCACTTCGTGTTCTGCATGAGTACGGCCGCGATGCGCGCACGTTTGCGGCGGCGATCGGGACACCCGAGGCGCTCGCGGAACGGGTGTGGGGGCGGGTCACGGGGAAGCTGCAATCGGAGGCGGTCGAAGACTTCCGCATCGATTTCGAAGATGGTTACGGCAATCGTCCGGACGAGGAAGAAGACGGACACGCCGAAGCGGCGGCGCGCGAGGTGGCGCGCGGGATGCGCGACCGCACGCTCCCGCCGTTTATCGGGATCCGCATCAAGCCGTTCACACTCGAGCTGATGCGGCGCTCGATCCGCACGTTCGACATTTTCCTGACCACGCTGCTGCAGGAGACGGGAGGGAAGCTGCCGTCCGGATTCGTCGTGACCCTTCCGAAGATTCAGCTGCCGGAGCAGGTCACGGTCCTGGCCGATCTCTACGACCGAATCGAGCCGCGGCTCGGTCTCGCCGCGGGGACGCTCCGCCTCGAATTCATGATCGAGACGACGCAGTCGATCCTCGATGCGCGCGGAGAGTCGAATCTGCCGAAGTTTCTCGATGCCGCGCGCGGACGTGCGGTTGCCGCGCATTTCGGAACGTACGACTACACGGCGAGCTGCAACATCACGGCATCGGAACAGCGGATGGATCACCCGGCGTGCGATTTCGCGCGGCACATGATGCAGATCGCATACGCCGGAACGGGACTGTGGCTGTCCGACGGCGCGACGAACATCATGCCCATCCCGGCTCATCCCGGCGACGTCGCGACCGTTCATCGCGCGTGGCGTCTGCACGTCGATCACATCCGCCATTCGCTCGTTCACGCGTACTACCAGGGTTGGGATCTGCATCCGGCGCAGCTCCCGACGCGGTACGCGGCAATCTACGCGTTCTTTCTCGAGGGGCTCGACCTCGCCACCGACCGCCTCCGCAATTTCATGCAGAAGGCGGGGCAGGCCACCCTTGTCGGCGACGTGTTCGATGACGCGGCGACGGGGCAGGGACTTCTCAACTACTTCATTCGCGGGATCAACAGCGGCGCGCTGAGCGAGGACGAAGCGCTCGCCACAGGGCTCACGCTCGCGGAGCTGCGGAGCCGGTCATTCGTGAAGATTCTGAAGGGACGGCGGGATCGGGCGAACACGTCATCCTGAGCGAAGCGAAGGATCTCGTCGACCGAGATCCTTCGTCGTCTGCGCGATTCAGGATGACGAACGCTTCGTATCGTCGTCGTCCCTGCTCTCCAGTCGTGCTTCTTTCGCTTCGTAACGGCCGAGCGTCTCCTGCGCGCGTCCTTTGAGCTGATCGTAACGGCCTTCGACATTCTTGCCGAACAGCCGCTTGACCGTGCCCTTGACCTGGTTGAAAAGACCTTTTCCGGTGTGCTCGATCGATGCGTCCGCGGCCACTTCGGCCGGAGTACGGCGAGTTGTGTTGTTCATGTTCGCGACTCCTTTCAATCATTAGGAGTAGCAACGCGGATGCCGGTCAGGGAACCGCTGCACAAGTCGTCATCCTGAGCCGGCGAAGCGCGACGAAGGATCTCAGGATGCGAAAACGCCTGCGATCACGTAGGGCCGACTCTCAGTCGGCCCCGGGCCTGCCTGCGATTTCGAGATCCTTCGCCGTCTTCGCGGCTCAGGATGACGTGAACAACGACTTGCGCAGAGGTTCTGCCTAGGAGCCTCTGTACGTTGAATATCCGAACGGACTCAGCAGCAGCGGAACGTGGTAATGCTGAGCTGGGTCGTCGACACGGAAAACGATCGAGACCTCGGGGAAGAACCCCTGGTTGTACTCGCCGGTCGCGAATGTCAATCGATACGTCCCCCGACGAAGGGCGATTCCTTCGGTGAGCGTGGGGAGGCGTCCCTCGTTGTCGGTTGCTCCGTGAGCGAGCTCGCGCCACTCGTTGTCGTGAAGGATGGCCAGCGTCACGCCGACGCCCGAAGCCGGGCGGCCGTTTGCGGTGTCGAGCACATGGGTGGTGATGCCGGCCATCAGAGCACCAGTTTCTCCAGCCGCAGCGCGGTGATCTTGCGCTGCTCTTCGGCGGCGATGCGCATTTCCGTCGCCGCATCGTTCTTCATCCGCTCGCGGAGAGTGGCGAGCATCTCATCGGCGGATCGTCCGGTCGCGCAGATCAGAAACACGTGACCGAATTTCTCTTCGTACTCGCGATTGCCTTTCGCGAGTGCGTCCATCGTGGCGTTCGACGCGGCGCGGGTTCCCGACTGTTCGTCCGATGACCAGCGCACGCTGTCGCGCTTCTCGCCGATGCGCGGATGGGCGCGAAACGCTTCCATCCAATCTTCGGGCTTCAGCCCTGACCAGATGCGGTCCGAGGCCGCGATGATCTCTTTCCAGTCGGTGAACGGCCGTCCCTCGGCCATCATGGCGATCCATTTCGATGACGCGCAGCAGTTGCGCAGATCGCGATCGGGATCGGCGAGCGTGTCGACGTGGCGCACGACCGCGGCTCGCCGCCCGCTCTCCGTCGCTTTTCCCCATACGCGCAACCGGCTCACCCCGCCGTCGGGAAAAACGTTCAGCCGAAGCTGTGTGAACGGCCCGCGCGCAGACAACTCCTCGACGAAGAAATGGCGCATGTGCGGTTGAAGCTTCGTGCGCGGAAGGACCTCGCTCCATGAATCGCCATCGATCGATCCATCGATCGACGCCGTGTCAGGGTAGTTGCCCTTGAAGTGATTCGTGTCGACTTCGATACGGTCCACGATGCCTTCCACCGCCAGCCTGACGATGACCCAGTCGTGTCCGGGCCCGCGGCGGCGGCGTGTCTCCCATCCGTCGCTCATGTTGCGCGCACGGCCGGGCATGATCAGGTTGTTCTTGGGGCCGAAGAACATGTCGCTGCACGCGAGCACTTCGCCGCCGTTCTCGACCGCGGCGAGATCAACGTCGCCGCCGAGGCCGCCGGAGTGGTGCCAGTCGGGAACGGGCTGGCCGTGAATCCGCAGCCGCGCCACGCCGCCATCGGGGTAGATGTTGAGTCGGATGTGCGCGCTGGCGTTCGGGCTGTCGACCGCGAAAAGATTCTCCGAGTCGCCCTTCAGGCTGACCTTCGGAAGGATCGCCTGCCAATTCGCGACAAGAAGATCATCGACCGACGCGTCAGGATCCAGCGCCACGGCATCGATCGAGCACGCCTCGGGAAAGTTCCCGCGAAAGAAGCTCGTATCGACCACGACGCCGCGGATCACTCCGCGGGCGCCGAGGCGGACGATGGCGAAGTCGTGCCCCGGAGTGCGTCGGCGGCGCGATTCCCAACCGTCCATCCACTTGCCGCGGTCCGTGTACTCGTGTTCTTTCCAGACGGGCTTCGCCTCTTTGATGAGGTTCTCTTTCTCGGCGAAGAAGTCGTCGTTGGCGTAGACGACGCTTGCGCCGAGCCGCTCGCCGGCAAGGTCGACCAGGTCGCGAAAGTCCGGCATGGCGAGGTTATGGTAGCCGACGCAGCCATTCGCCGCGCCCGTCGCCCACTTGCCTGCCGCCGGCGAAAATGCGCTCCCCGCGAAGCCAGGTCTCCTTCACGACCCCGCGCAGCGTCTCGCCGGCGTACGGCGTGACCTTGTGCCGGTGCTCGATGATCGACGCCTCGACGACGAACGACTCCTCCGGCGACCAGATGACGAAATCGGCGTCGTTGCCTTCGGCGATCGCACCTTTGCCGGGCAATCCCGCGAGGCGAGCCGGACCTTCGCAGATCCACCGTGCGACGTCGCCGATCGTGTGTCCGCGCCGCTCCGCTTCCGTCCAAACGATCGGCAGCACGAATTGAACCGACGAGATACCGCCCCAGGCCTTCATGAAGTCGTTGCCTTTCAGATGCGGTGTGCAGGGTGAGTGGTCGCTGACGACGAGCTCGATGAGGCCTTCCTCGAGTCCGCGCCACAGGCGCTCGCGATTCTCGTGCTCGCGGATCGGCGGCGCGCATTTGAACTCGCAGCGGCCGGGCGGTATCTGTTCCGCCTCGAAATGAAGGTAGTGGGGCGTCGTTTCCGCGCTCAGCGGCAACTTGCGGCCACGTGCGAGGCGCAGCGTGTCGAGTGCGTTTGCCGACGAGAGATGGACGATGTGAATGCGCGCACCCGTTTCTTCGCAGACGCGCAGAAGGAGTTTGATGGCTTCGTCCTCGGCGGCTGGCGGGCGGGAGGCGAGGTAGGTCGCGTACTCCGAGGTAGGGCCGGCTCTCGAGCCGGCCCGGTCCGACTGGAGAGTCGGACCTACGTGCTCGGGCAATTCTGCGTGCACCAGCAGCGGCGCGCCGGTACTGGCGAGCTCGCGTGCGGCATCGCGCAGCTCGCGTTCATTCACATTCGGGAACTCGTCGACGCCCGAATGCACGAGGAAGCACTTGAAGCCGAGGGCGCCCTGCTCGAGCATGACCCGAAGCTCGTGGAGGTTGCCGGGGATCACGCCGCCCCACAAGCCGACATCGACGCGCAGCTTGCCCGCCATCGCGTGCGCTTTCTCATAGAGCGCGTCGACCGTCGTCGTCGGCGGTATGGAGTTGAGCGGCATGTCGACGATCGTGGTGATCCCGCCGGCCGCCGCGGCGCGGGTTGCGGTCTCGAAGCCTTCCCATTCCGTACGCCCCGGCTCGTTGACGTGAACGTGCGAGTCGACGACGCCGGGCATGATCACGAGATCGCCGAAGTCGAGAGTCCTCGGTTCTCGGTTCTCAGTTCTCGGTTGCACGCCCGTGATTCGGCCGTCTTCGACGTGGATGTCCGCGGGGCCCACGGTCCCGTTGGTGGCCACTCGTTTTGAGCGGAGGACGGTCATGCGAGGATACTAATCGCGATGCCCACGTACTTCGAGGCGCTCAACGAGCTCGCGGCGTCGAAGGTGCCGTTCGTCTCGGTCACCGTCGTGGACACGCTCGGCTCGACGCCGCAGGATCGCGGCTCGAAGATGCTCGTGACGTCCGAGGGACGGTATTTCGGCACGACCGGCGGCGGACGCATCGAGGTTCGCTGCCTCGAGGAGGCGAAGAAGCTGCTCGCCGACCCGTCCGCGCCGAAGACGCGGTACTTCCAGTGGAGCCTGGAGAAAGATATCGGCATGACCTGCGGCGGCATCGTGCGCGTCTACTTCGAGGCCTTCAACGTGACGCGATGGAACATCGTCGTGTTCGGCGCCGGTCACGTGGCGCAATCGCTCGTCGATCTGCTGCTCAGGCTCGATTGCCGGATCACCTGCATCGATCCGCGCGAGGAATGGCTGGCGCGGCTTCCCGAATCGCCGAAGCTGAGGAAAGTGCAGACGAGCAACATGGCGGCGGAGGTCGCGAAGGCGCCCGACAACGCGTTCGTGGTGCTGATGACGATGGGACATTCGAGCGACAGCCCGATCCTCGTGGAGATCCTTCGCACGCGCCAATTCCCGTACCTGGGCGTCATCGGCAGCAACTCGAAAGCGAAGCGGCTGCGGCAGGACATCGCCAACGCCGGATTACCCGAAGCGGCGCAGAGCGCGTTCCATTGTCCGATCGGGCTCTCGATCGGATCGGACGCGCCGCAGGAGATCGCCATCAGCGTCGCCGCGCAATTGCTGCAGGAGCGAGATCGGTTCGCGGGGTGAACCGCGGGTGTGAACGATAGAGCGCGGCGGCGCGCCGCAGTTCCTCCAGTCTTCGCACCGCGTTCTGCACTTGGGCGAATTTCGGCGCGGTCGTGCGCAGGCAATCGCCGAACACCGGCTTGCCGAGGTGCACGCGGCCCCGCTCGATGGCGTAGGCGACGCGCTTCGTGCAATGACAGCCGTTCGCCGGGTCGACAATTCCGCAGACGCGCGATGTGAATCCGACGATCGCCTTCCGCGCGCGTGCGAGCCGCTGCCGGAACGCCGCCGGGGAGATGCCGAGGATTTCGGCGGCCTCGTGGTGATCGAGCTCGAGGATCTCGCCGGCGATGTAGGCCAGCCGCTGCTCGCGGTCCAGGCAGAGCAGCATGCCGAGGGTGCATCCGACGCGGACTTCCTCGACGGCGACGGCGTATTCGGGATTGGATTCGAGATCCTCGGCGGCGGACGCGGTCTCGTGCAGCTCGCGTTCGAAGGTCTCGAACGTGAGATCAGCCGATTCCATCCGGCCGCGGCGGACGGTTCGGAGGTGGTTCGCCGCGATCGCGTAGCACCACGAGCGAAAGCGGCTCTCGCCGCGAAAATCGGAGAGGTGCGTGACGATGCGGATCAGGATCTCCTGCGCGGCATCGGCGGCATCGTCGGGGTGCCACAGCATCCGGAGGGCCAGTCCGTAGACGTCGTCTTGAATCGCGGTGACGAGCTGTTCGAGCGCGGCGGCATCGCCGGCGCGGGCGCGCTCGACCAGCGGCGCAAGGTCATCCATGTTCGGCCTCGACGACGCGCTTGAGCTCGCGAAGTTCTCCTTCCAGCGTGCGCACCTGCCGTGCGAGCGTCCCTTCGAGCTGTTCGAGCGGCACCGGCGGCGCGTTGAGGATGAAGCTGTAGACGACTCGGCTTGCATCGAGCGGCGTGACGCGCGACATCGCCCTGGCCACCGAGCCGTCGGCGAACGTCATCGTCCAGTCGACGGTACCCTGACTCCGCGAGGCGTCGACACGAAGGCGGATGTCGATTGCGCCGTCCGGCGTGCGGAGGCGCGCTCGATCGGGCGATACTTGCTCGAACGCGGCCGCCCAGCGCGGCAGATTCATGGGATCGGCGATGAAGTCGAACACGTGCGATAACGGTGCGGTGATCTCGATTGATCGTACCTCGTGCAGTTTCATGCGGATGCTCCTTTCTCCCGTTGAGACTCGCCGGAGAAGGGACGTGTGACAGATCTCGAGCTGCGCCCCGCCACGGCAGACGACATCGAAACGATCGAGGGCGTGATGCGCGACTCGATCTCCGGCATCAGCAGCCGGTCGTACGACCCGCGCCAGGTGGCGAGCGCGCTCGACTTCGTCGCCCATCTCGATCGCGAGCTCGTCGATGACGGCACGTACTTTGTCGTGGAAAGCGACGGGAAGATCGTGGCGTGCGGCGGATGGAGCCGGCGGGCGCGCCTCTACGCGGGCAGCGGATCGGCCGCGAACGATGCGCGGATGCTCGATCCGGCGACCGAGGCCGCGCGCATCCGGGCCATGTTCGTCGTGACCGGATTCGAGCGGCGCGGCCTCGGCCGCATGATCCTCGAACGCTGCGAGCGCGACGCGCATGCGGCCGGCTTTCGCCGCATCGAGCTGATGGCCATGCTCAGCGGCGAGAAGATGTACCTGGCGTGCGGCTACCGGCCGGTCGAGAACGTTCCCGCGAAGCTGGAGGACGGGACGCCGTTTCCGCTGACGCGGATGGAGAAGATCGTCGAATGAGACGGCTGCTCGCGGTTCTTTTGCTGACGTCGTGTGCGACACGCGCGCCGAAACCGGCGGCACAGAACCCGTCGCCGATGGTCGAGAACACGCGCGTCCACGAGCGCGTGCTGCAGCGGCCGCTCGCCGGCAAACGGTTCACGATCGAGGGCGTTCTGCCGAAACCGGTGGAAGTGGAGATCACGCCCGCGGCGGAGAGCGCAAATCAGGCCGATCTGGTGATCCATTTTCTCGGCGCATCGTGGCTGCCGATGGAGGCGGCCGAAGACACCGGACGTCCCATCGTCATCGCCGCCGTGAACCTCGGCGCCGGCAGCGCGCGATACGCGATCCCGTTTCAGGATCCGGCCGTGTTCCCGCGCCTCGTCGAGCGCATCAAAGCGCAGTCGCCGCCGATCCGTGCGATGTACCTGTCGGGCTTCAGCGCGGGTTACGGCGCGGTCCGCGCGATCCTGACGCAGCAGCCGGACGCCATCGACGGCGTGCTCCTCATCGACGGGATGCACACGAGCTACGTGCCGGAGCGGAAAGTGATCTCCGAGGGCGGCCGTCTCGATGAGGCGAACCTCACGGCGTTCCTGCGATACGCCGAGCGCGCCGTCCGCGGCGAGAAACGTTTCGTGATCACGCACTCCGAGATTTTTCCCGGGACGTTCGCCAGCACGACCGAGACGAGCGACTGGTTGCTGACGCAACTCGGAATCAAACGAACGCCCGTCGTGAAGTGGGGCCCGCGCGGGATGCAGCAGCTCAGCCAGGCGAGCCAGGGCGGATTGATCGTGATGGGCTTCGCCGGAAACAGCGCGCCCGATCACATCGACCAGTTGCACGGGCTGGGGACATTCCTACCGATGCTCTGGCTTCCGTCGGTGACCGATCTCAGTCAGCCGAAATGACGTCGACAACAGCCGGCCATGGATATCGCACGTCGGTTGCCATTCCGTCGAAGGCGCCGGAGATCGCGGCCATGAGTGCTCGCCTCCAGGCCACAACTCGAGTCTGCGCGGGCGGCAATCCTCGTCCGATCCAGATTCCCTCCTTTGATGCGATCGCCGGTTGTGACCATGTCAGGAATCCCAGCGCCAGTGTGGTCATCCGGTGCGACCCGAACCATACGCCCAGCCGGGCAGACGGTGCGGTGTCTCCGCTGTTCGTACGCGCGCGAACGACCAACGGAGGCGCTTCATTCTCGAGGTGCAGGGCTGGCAGATCGAGGTCTGGAGTCAGAGTCACGACAGCACTGGCGGACCCTCGATGCCGGACCAGGAGGAGCCCGCGGCTCGCGAGCGCCGGTACGTCGATGCCGGCCGGGTCTCCATAGACTCCCTGCCACAGCGGTCGTTCGTCCGTTTCGCTCGCAATGAGCAGCAACTCTGCATCGATGGCAGGCGCGCCGGCCGCATCGACGATTTGCAGTCGACGGACGCGATCGAATCGGCTCAACGCGATATCGAGATTCTCATTGCGCAGCGTGTTGTCGACATCGAGCTCAATCGGGGCCGAGGTTCGATACTTCTCGGCGCTCGCCCGAATGGAGGCATGCCCTGGTTTCAGAGGGGGCAACGTGGCGCTTCCATCGTCACCCGTATGGCGCGACTCGACCTGACTGTTCTCTCCCTCAGTCCCCGAGACATTTTTGACCATGACGAGGGCGTCTTTGATCGGCGCGCCGGTCGTGGTGTCGGCCACGCGAACGACTATCTGATTTGACGGAATGTGAAAATCGAGGTCGTGAACGTCGCTCTCCACTTCCACAAACGGCTCGACATACGGCTCGGCACCGGCTGTGGCGACGCTCACGACGTAGCTTCCTGTGCTCCAGAGGATGACTCGATAATGGCCGTCGCTGGCGGCGGTGACCGTTGTGAGGTCGTGCTTTCCGAAGCCGAACGTCAACGATGCCGGCGTTCCTCGATCGCCCCCAAAGACATTCCCCTCGACGATGAAAGGCTCAATGTCGAAGTCGATGTGGGCGTCAATGCCGGAACGCAAGTCGACCTTTCGCACGAATTTCCAGTTGTCAGCTGTCAAGGTGATGGCCAATTGTTCCGCGGGCAGGTTCGCTACGTGATTCATGCCGGCGACGGCCTCGACCTCGCGAACCATTGGAGCAGTTCGTCTGGACTCACTTGTGATTTCGAGCGTCAATCGTGAGAGGTCGCGCGGTGCATGAATCTGAATATCCGCCGAAGGAAGCGGCGACAGCTTGTGGCGGATCGTCGTCACGCGCCCCGGCACCAGACGAAAAGACTCCGGTGACAGGAACTCCTTGTTGGTCTGAGCCACGACTTCAGCGTTTCTGCCCGTAACGCCGTACCACACGGCGACGACGCGGTTCGCCGTGTCCGATAAGACGTCCGGCGAACGCTCGACGTCGTCGACGCGCATCACCACACGGGCATTCGCTGCCGGATCCGGACTTCGAATTGCCGGCCGCTCGAGGATCGCGAGAATGTCGGATCCCGCAGCCGGTGGCTTGGGATCGAAATAGGTCAGGTGACCGGCGGTGACATGAACCGGCCTGGTGATCGCGATTGCGTCTCCGCTGTGCCGGTCGAATGTTCCGCCGATGACCTCACCCTCAGGCATGAGCACCGGGATCACGGCGTCAGCGCGAACTCGTCGATCCATCGATCGATGCGCCGCGGGACGATCGCTCGACGCCGGAATGTGCAGAAACCGAAGTGACTGATCACTCGGCCGCGGAGTTCGAAGGGCAACCTGCCCGGCCGCGCCGAGGGGAAGTAGGACCCGCAGACTGCTTCCCTCGAACGGGGCGCCCGCGTAATAGACGATGGTCGGATAGCGGCTGATGAGCCGTTCATCCTTCTCGAGCCAGTATCGGTATTTGCCGACGGGAGGTTGAAACCAGACGCCGCAGTCGAAGGTCAACTCGTCGTCCGGGTGATCATACGGAATCATGTGAGCCGCGCAGTGAGATGGTTCCAGGAGCTCGTTGCTCGCGTTGACTGGCCAGAGCAGCAAGGCGGTCTTGCCGTTGATCACACCGGAGCTCGCGGGTGGCATTGTGATGGCAGCCGCCGCAAGGAGAGGGAAAAGAACTTGGATCGCGAAGGAGAGACTCAGCGCCCGACGCCAACCGCGCATTTCAGAAACCGCCATCGCCATCGCAATGACAATCATTCTGGTGGCTGGCGCAGCCGCCGGCCAACTCGATGCATGCTGTTGTTGCCGGAGTCGACCCTTCTGGGGTGACAACGATCGCGCAGTAGCCGTCAAAAGTGCAATCCATACCGCATTGGATATCGTGACTGTCTGGGCCTCACGCAGCATCGCTCGAAATCGAGAGTGCGAAGAACATCACCGCAAGGATTGTGACGCGAAGCATTCTAGACATATTTCCTCCTATCCTTTGTGGAGGATAGGCCGCTCGAGACCGAAGACAACCAGTTGTCATCCAAGACGTCGCATCCCGACGACCGACAACCGAGGGACCGAGGACCGAGGACTCGTTCGTTGTATGCTTCGCGGCCGCTATGCCGCACCGCTATCCCCAAGAGGCCGTCCTGCGCGACGGCCGCCGCGTTCTGCTCCGTCCCTTCACCTCCAATGACGTCGACGCGCTCTACCAGTTCTTCCACGCCCTGCCGAACGAGTACAAGCGCTTCGCCTGGGACAACGTCGACAACCGCGCGCTGATCGACGCATGGGGCCGCAACATCGATTACGGGAAGGTCTATCCCCTGATCGCGCTCGACGGCAAGCGCGTCGTCGCCGACGCCACGCTGCATCGTCTCGGCGGACCGCTGCGCCTCGTCGGACGCATCAAATGGATGATCGAACCGGCATTTCGTGGGGTCGGCCTCGGTACGCTGCTCGTGAATCACCTGATCGACATCGCCCGCGACCGCGGACTTCGCCATGTGAATTCGATGCTGATCTCCGACCTCGAAGCCGACGCCGTGAAAACGCTCGAGACCCTCGGATTCAAGTCGTTTCTCCAGCCGGGTTATGGGACGGATCCGGACGGGAATCAGCACGATATGACGAAGCTGATCTTGAAGTTGTGATTGGGGGGACACGAGGACTCGGGGCCGCGGAACCTCTGCGCAAGTCGTTGTTCACGTCATCCTGAGCCGCGAAGACGGCGAAGGATCTCGAAATCGCAGGCGTTTTCGCATCCGGAGATCCTTGGTCGCGCTTCGCCGACTCAGGATGACGACTTGCGCAGAGGTTCTCCTAACGTGTCTTTTCCTTCACCTGCCTCACCAGCGCCAACAACAACGACGCCTCCCGCGTCGTCAACATCCGTTTCCCCGCCAGCGCCTGCAGTTCCGCGCACATCCGCTCGGGACTCTTGTCGCCGAAGAAGCCGACGTCCATCAATAGCTCGCGCGTGTGTGCATTGAGAGCCGCGATGAGATCGCCCGGCGCGGCGCCGCTGCTTTTCGCGGCAACCGAGGGCCGCTTGCCGAGCTCATAGCAGAAGATGCCCACGGCCTGCGCCAGATTCATCGTCTCGTAATCGGTCGATGTCGGGATCGACGCGGTCCGCTGGCACATCGCGATCTCCTGTCCCGACAGTCCCCACGTCTCGCGTCCGAACACGATTGCGAGCCGATCCCGGTCGCCGAGGGATTGGTGGGCGAGCCGGGAGAGGTCGGCGGGCGTGAGCTGCTCGTAGACGTGGCGGCCGCGTACCGCTGTGGTCGCGACGCTGAGATTTGTATCCGCGAGCGCCTCGCCGAGGGATTCGACGCGCCGCGCTTCGCGGAGAACGTCCTCCGCCCCCGCCGCCCACCACACCGACTTCTCGTCGGGATCTTCCGGTGCACGTCCGACGATCACCAGATCGCGGAAACCGAAGTTCTTCATCGCGCGCGCTGCGGCGCCGACGTTTCCGCCTTCCCGAGGCTCGACAAGCACTATGCGGACTCGCACCCCCGAATTATCATCGGCAAACGCTCACTCCCGGTACGCGCCTCGGCGCCTACGAGATCGTCGGCCTCCTCGGCAGCGGAGGAATGGGGGAGGTGTTCCGTGCCCGCGATACGCGGCTCGACCGCGAGGTTGCGATCAAGGTCCTCCCGGAAGCGCTGGCACGCGATGCCGCGGCCGCAGCGCGGTTCGAACGGGAAGCGAAAGCGGTCGCGCGTCTTTCGCATCCCAACATCCTGGCCATTCACGACTACTCGAACGACGGACAGATGCTCTATGCCGTCACGGAGCTCCTGGAAGGGGAGACGCTGGGGGAGCGGCTCGCCGCGGGGCGCCTGAACGTCGAAACCGCTTGCGAAATCGCAACAGCCATTGCAGAAGGGCTGTCCGCGGCGCACGAACGTGGCGTAATTCATCGCGACCTCAAGCCCGAAAACATCTTTCTCACTGGCGACGGCCGGGTGAAGATCCTCGATTTCGGTCTGGCATTGATGTGGTCGGGAGCTCCTGCCGGTTCCACGATCACGACCGAGCCGTTTCACACGATGCCGGGTACCGTGATGGGGACGGTCGGCTACATGTCGCCCGAACAGATTCGGGGCGAGCCGGTGACGGGCGCCGCCGACGTGTTCGCGTTCGGCTGCCTGCTGTACGAGATGCTGGCGGGAGTGCGGCCGTTCGAGCGGCCCTCGCCGCTGGCGACATTCGCAGCGGTGCTGACCGAGGATCCGCCTCCGTTACCCGGCGACATCGCTGAATCGATGCGGCGCCTCACGACACGATGCCTTGCCAGGATTCCGTCCCAGCGCCCCACCGGCCGCGATGTGTTGTCGGATCTGAGAAACATCCGTTCGGCGGAACGTGCGGAACACGCCGCGGCGGCCGCCGTTCAGTCGCGCGAGGCGAAGCGCATCATCGTGATGCCGTTTCGTCTGCTGCGACCCGATCCGGAGTTCGACTTCCTCGCCAACAGCCTCCCGGATGCGATCACCACGTCTCTCTCCGCGCTCGACTCCGTGATCGTGCGATCGAGTGCCGTCGCGGCACGGTTCAGCGCAGAGGCAAGCGACCCGCGCGTGATCGCCGAGGAGGCTGCGGTCGACTGGATCATCACCGGCGCGCTGCTGGGGCATGGCGGTCAGCTTCGCGTCAACGCGCAGCTGGTGGATGCGCAATGCGGATCCGTTCTCTGGTCACACAGCGTCGAGGCGCCGGTTCACGACATCTTCAAGATCCAGGACGACCTGACGCGCCGAATCGTGAATTCGCTGAGCACCGCTCCCACGGAGCGCGAGCGCCGCAATCTTCGGCGCGACCTTCCCTCGAGCGCTCTCGGGTACGAGCTGTTTCTGCGCGCCAATCATCAGGGACACGGCGTCACGGAATGGATGGTCGCGCGCGATCTCTACCTCCGTTCGATCGAAGAAGATCCCTCCTTCGCTCCCGCGCACGCGCGGCTGGCGCGCGTGCAATGGCTGCTGGCGAAGTACAGCGAGGAGGGAGATCAATACTGGATGCTCGCGGAGCAGTCGCTGCAACGCGCTCTGGAGCTGAATCCCGATCTACCGCTCGCCCAGCGCCTCTACGCCGAGGTGGAGATCGACCTCGGGCGCGCCGTGGGATCGCTGCAGCGGCTGCTCGAACAGATCCGCATCCGTCCGAACGACCCGGAGCTCTGTGTGGCGCTGGTGAAGGCCTGCCGCTACTGCGGACTGCTGGACGAGTCGCTGTCGGCGGACCGCCGGGCGCGCGAGCTCGATCCGAAGATCGCCAGCAGCGTCGTGCACACCTGGATCATGCAGGGCAAGTATCGAGAGGCCCTCGATTCCGTGGAGCCTCGCGGCGACATCGGCTACATCGAGCCTCTGATTCTGATCATGCTCGGAAGAGCGGATGAGGCCGCGACGCGGATCCGCGACACGATCGAGCGCACTCCCGACTCCCGGCTCCGCGCGTATCTCGAATCGCTTCGCGGCGCCCTGGCAAAGGACAGCGGCGATTTGCTGCGCGCGGCATCGCGGCTCCGCGCCATTCGCGATCCGGAGGCGCAGTACTACATCGGCCGGGCCATGATCCTGGGCGGCGAGACGGAGACCGGCTTCGAATTTTTCGAGGAGGCCATTCCCGGCTTCGCCTGTGTCCCCATGTTGGAGCGTGATCCGTGGCTCGATCCCATCCGTGATACGGCCCGTTTCCGGGGGCTGCTCGAGAAGGCGAAATCGATCCACCGGCTGGCCGCCGAGATCTACGGCAGGCATCCGTCTTTCATCTAAACTGTTCCGCTCTCGGAGCGTGCGGAGGATTCCATGTCAGTGACCGTGGCAAACGAGACCGGTCGGCAGCAGCAGGGGCGGGGAGAGAACCCGCTCAAGCTCAAGCGCATCCACCATGTCGAATTCTGGGCCGGCAACGCCAAGCAGTCGGCGTATTACTACCGCAAAGCGTTCGGCTTCTCTCAGATCGCCTACAGCGGGCTCGAGACCGGCAACCGCACGACGGCCTCGTACGTCCTGGCGCAGGGGAAGGTCCGCTTCGTCATCACCTCGCCGCTGAATCCACATCATCCGGCTGCCGAGCACATCCGCAAGCATGGCGACGGCATCTGCGACATCGCCCTCGAGGTCGAAGACGCCGATTTCGCGTTCGCGGAGGCCGTGCGCCGAGGGGCGAAGCCGGCCATCGAGCCGCATGATGTCCACGACGAGCACGGAAGCATCCGCCGCGCGGCCGTCCACACCTACGGCGACACGGTTCACACGTTCATCTCCTCACGCGGATACAACGGCGTATTTCTGCCCGGCTATCAGGCCGCGGAAGTGCGCGGTGACGACGGCGGGCTGCTCGTGGTCGACCACATCGTCGGCAACGTCGAGCTCGGCAAGATGAACGTCTGGGCCGACTGGTACAGCAAGGTGATGGGCTTCTCGCGTTACATCACGTTCGACGACAAGGACATCTCGACCGAGTACAGCGCGCTGATGTCGATCGTGATGTCGGATGACAACCGCGTCGTGAAGTTTCCGATCAACGAGCCCGCACCGGGACGGAAGAAGAGCCAGATCGACGAGTACCTCGACTGGTATCACGGTCCCGGCGTGCAGCACGTCGCGCTGCTGTGCGGCGACATCATTGAGACCGTCACGCGCCTGAGGGCGAACGGGGTGGAGTTTCTCAGCGCGCCGGCCTCGTACTACGAAGAGCTGAAGACGCGCGTCGGCGAGATCGAGGAGCCGATCGAAAGGATTCGCGAGCTGAACATCCTCGTCGACCGAGATCCGGAGGGTTATCTGCTCCAGCTGTTCACGAAGCCGGTCGAGGATCGCCCCACCCTGTTCTTCGAAATCATCCAGCGGAAGGGGAGCCGGGGATTCGGGAAGGGGAACTTCAGGGCGTTGTTCGAGAGCATTGAGGCAGAGCAGGCGAAGAGGGGTAATCTCTAGCGGGATTCGGTGTTCGGGATTCGGGATTCGTAGAAGCGAGGCCCCGAATCCCGAATCCCGAATCCCGGATCCCGAATCATGACCAGCATCACCGATCGCCCGGTCAGCACGAAACTGGATTACCAATCCGGCTTCGCCAACGACCACGCCTCCGAATCCCTCCCCGGTGCGTTGCCGCAGGAACAGAACTCGCCGCAGGGCGTTGCGTACGGGCTCTACGCCGAGCAGCTCAGTGGCACGCCGTTCACCGCGCCGCGGCACGCGAACCGGCGTTCGTGGCTGTATCGCATCCGGCCGTCGGTGACGCAGGAGCCCTTCCGGAAACTCGGCCATGGCGACGTGCTGAGCGAAGGGACGCCCAACCAGTTGCGATGGGATCCATTTCCGATACCGGCGCAGCCGGTCGACTTCATCGACGGGGTGGTCACCATCTGCGGCAATGGCGATCCGGCGGTGCATAGCGGCATCCGCGTGCACGTCTACGCCGCGAATCGCTCGATGACCGAGCGTTTCTTCTACGACGCCGATGGCGAGCTGCTGATCGTTCCGCAGCAGGGACCGCTGACGATCAGAACGGAGCTCGGGGTTCTCGCGGTGGCGCCGGGTGAGATCGGCCTGATCCCGCGCGGAGTGAAGTTCCGCGTCGAAGTGGGCGGCGAGGTGCGCGGCTACATCTGCGAGAACTTCGGCCAGTTGTTCCGGCTCCCCGAGCTGGGACTCATCGGCGCGAACGGCCTGGCCAACCCGCATGATTTTCAGACGCCGGTCGCGGCGCACGAGGACCGCGACGGCGACTTCGAGCTCGTCGCCAAATTCCTCGGCAATCTGTGGTCGGCGCGCATCGATCATTCACCGCTCGACGTCGTCGCCTGGCGCGGCAACTACGCGCCGTGCAAGTACGATCTGCGCCGCTTCAACGCCGTGAATTCAGTGTCGTTCGACCATCCTGATCCGTCGATCTTCACCGTGCTCACCTCGCCGTCGGAGGTTGCCGGGACGGCGAATTGCGACTTCGTGATCTTCCCGCCGCGCTGGATGGTGGCGGAGCACACGTTCCGCCCGCCGTACTTCCACCGCAACATCATGAACGAGTACATGGGCCTGATCTTCGGCGTGTACGACGCCAAGGCGGAGGGATTCGTTCCCGGCGGCGGCAGCCTGCACAACTGCATGTCGGGTCACGGGCCGGACGCGGCGACCTTCGATCGCGCATCGACGGCGAAGCTGCAGCCGCAGTTTCTCGCCGACACTCTGGCCTTCATGTTCGAGACGCGCTTCGTGCTGCGGCCGAGCGTGGTGGCCATGGACGCACCGCAGCTGCAGCGCGACTACTACCGCTGCTGGCAGGGGCTGCAGAAAAATTTCCGGCCGGATCAGCGGTGAAGCAGTCCATTCGCGTTCTTCTCGACTCCCTCATCGATTACGCCGGACTCTTTGCGCCGGCGTCGCTTCCGATGGAGGAAGCGGTTCGCAAATACGATCAGTACCGCCGCGGGGAGTACGCGTTCGCGCTGGCGCGCTTCGTCGTTCCCGCCGCGCGGGTCAAGGAAGTGCCGGCCGATTTTCCGTTGAGCGTGCTGGCCACGCCGGACTCGATTCCGGACGCCTACGCCGTCGAGGTGAAGGCCGACTCGGCGGAGCAGATCGATCTGATCGCACAGCAGGCGAGCGGGCAGATGATCTACGTCGAGATCAGCGACTTCGATCTGATCGACATCCTCGGCCACTACAAACTTCGAGCGAAGATCCGCACCGGCGGAGTGACGGCCGACGCGTTTCCCTCTCCCGAGAAAGTGGCGACGTTCATCCGCCTCTGCCGCCAGAGGAAGGTGCCGTTCAAGGCCACGGCCGGGCTGCACCATCCGATTCGCTGCACAAGAGCGTTCACGGACGAGCCTGATTCGCCGTCGGGCTTCATGCACGGGTTCGTGAACGTGTTTCTCGCCGCGGCGTTGCCAGGCTCGGCGTCGCAGATCCTGCGCGAGGAGAACGCGCGCGCGTTTGGCTTCGATGACGGCGGGATCTGGTATCGCGACCTGCGCGTCACGACGGACGAGCTGGCGCGCGTACGCCAGCAATACGCGGTCTCGTTCGGCTCCTGCTCGTTCGAGGAGCCCATTGCGGATTTGAGGGAGCTGGGATGGCTTTGAGTTGGGTGTCATCGGCCAACGGTCATTCCGATTTTCCGATCGAGAACCTGCCGTTCGGCGTCTGCCGGCGCGGGCCGGAAGGGCACATCTGCGTGGCCATCGGCGATGAGCTGCTCGATCTGTTTTCCTGCCACGACGCCGGGTTGATCAACAACTTCGCGTGCACGCGCGAGACGCTCAACGACCTGATGTCGCTCGGTCGCGAGAACACCGCCCGCCTGAGGGCGCGACTCACCGACCTCCTGCGTGAAGACGCGCCCGAGCGCGAGCAGGCCGCGAAGCATCTCCTGGCCCGCTCCAGTGTGGAGATGCTCACGCCGTGCTCGATCGGCGACTACACCGACTTCTACGCGTCGATTCACCACGCCACCAACGTCGGGTCGATGTTCCGCCCCGATAATCCGCTGCTGCCGAATTACAAGTACCTGCCGGTCGGCTATCACGGGCGCGCGTCGACGGTCGTCATCAGCGGGACGCCGGTCCGCCGCCCATCGGGTCAGACCCGCGATGAGTCGTCAAGGCCGCCGCAATTCGGTGCGTCGAAGCGGCTCGACTACGAGATCGAAGTCGGCGTGATCATCGGCCGGGGGAATGATCTCGGCGAGCCGATTCCGATTCACGACGCGGAGCAGCACGTCTTCGGACTCTGTCTCGTGAACGACTGGTCCGCCCGCGACATCCAGACATGGGAGTACCAGCCCCTCGGCCCGTTCCTGTCGAAGAATTTCGCCACGTCGATGTCGCCGTGGATCGTGACGCTCGACGCTCTCGAGCCGTATCGCGTTCCGACCACAAAGCGGCCGGAGGGCGATCCGGCGCCGCTGCCGTATCTCGACTTCGACGAAGATCGCGCCATCGACATCACGGTCGAGGTGTCGATCGCCTCGCAGCGCATGCGCGGGGAGAACATCGAGCCGCTGCGTTTGAGCCGCGGAAGCTTCCGAGAGATGTACTGGACGATCGCGCAGCTCATCGCCCATCACACGTCGAACGGCTGCCGGATGTGCGCCGGCGATCTCCTGGCCAGCGGAACGATCACCGGCCGCGACAAGCAATCGCGCGGATGCCTGCTCGAGCTGACCTGGCGCGGCACCGATCCGATCGACCTGCCGAGCGGCGAGCAACGCCGTTTTCTCGAGGACGGCGACGAAGTGATCATGCGCGCGTGGTGCGAGCGCGCCGGCCTGCCGCGCATCGGCTTCGGCGAATGCCGGGGCATCGTTCTTCCGGCGAGAGGCGAGTGACACGCCGCGAGCTCCTTCGCCTCATTGCGCTTGCGGCCACCGTGCGCTGCGCGTCCGCAGCGGACGACGGGCCCGGCCCCGGCCGCCTGACCGCCCGCCCTCATCCTCATTCGGAGGAGAGTGGCGGGGGCATGTTTCCGCTCGGTCTGGCCACCGGTCGCGACGCGCTGCTCTACGTGCCGCGGGCGGAGCGACTGCCGCTCGTGCTGATGCTGCATGGCGCCGGCGGCAACGCCGAGCGCGTCATCCAGAACTATCGATCGCGCGCCGACGAGTTCGGATTCATGATCCTTGCTCCCGATTCGCGCGGCGTGACGTGGGACCTCGTGCACACCGGTTACGGACCCGACGTCCGTTTCATCGACGGCGCCCTCGCACACGTGTTCAATCGATACGACGTCGACCCGCACCATCTTGCCATCGCCGGTTTCTCCGACGGTGCCTCGTACGCACTCTCACTCGGGATCACGAACGGCGATCTCTTTTCGCACGTCATCGCGTTCTCGCCGGGGTTCGCCTCTCCGGCGTCACAGCACGGCGCGCCGCGCATGTTCATCTCCCATGGATCCGAAGACACGGTGCTCCCGATCCAGAACACGAAGCGCATGGTCTCGCGGCTTCAATCGGCGGGCTACGACGTTCGCTTCGAAGAGTTCCGCGGACCTCACCGACGCCGGCGGACGTTGCAGAGAAGGCGTTCGCCTGGTTCACCGCGTCTTCGAGCAAATCCGCCCGCGCGGGCATGGAGTCGACGTCGTCGCGGCGGTCGTGCTTCGGGTAGCGGCTCGCGCGGTGGACCGCAACCTCGATTGATTAGTGGTGTCACCGGCAAGCCTGTCGGCTGTCACACGCGGCGCGCGGATCAGTTCCAGATTGGGAGTGGCCATGCCGTGTAGATTATGATCGGTTCTGGTCCAAGAGGTTCGCAATGAACAGAGACGCTGCTCGGGAACAGACCATCCCGAAGCCGCAGCCCGGCGGCCTCGACGCTGATTCCATCATCCAGTCGTTCGCGTTCCGGATGATGTATTCGGTCGCGCGCGACAACTACAACGCGACCGACCTCGACGCCTTCCAGGCGCTCGCCTTCGCCGTCCGCGACCGCCTGATGGAGCGCTGGTTCGCGACGCAGGACACGTACTACAAAGCCGACACCAAACGCGTCTACTACCTCTCCCTCGAATTCCTCCTCGGCCGCCTGCTGATGAGCAACATCATCAACCTCGGGGCGAAGCCGGAGCATGCCGCGGCGATGCGAAAGCTGGGGTTCGGGTTGGAAGAACTCGCAGAGCGTGAAAACGACGCCGGCCTCGGCAACGGCGGCCTCGGCCGGCTTGCGGCCTGCTTCCTCGATTCGGCCTCGTCGATCGCGATTCCGTTCTACGGCTACGGCATTCGTTACGAGTACGGCATCTTCCGGCAGCGCATCATCGACGGCCAGCAGGTCGAAGCGCCCGACAACTGGCTGCGTTACGGGAATCCGTGGGAAGTCCCGCGTCCCGACGTGCTCTTCCCGGTGAAGTTCTACGGGCACGTCGAGTTCTACAAGGACGAGAAAGGGCAGGAGCGCTATCGCTGGACGGAAGCGGAAGAGGTCTACGCGATGGCGTACGACATGCCCGTGCCGGGATACCGGAACGACACGGTGAACACACTGCGCCTGTGGGCGGCGAAGTCGAGCCGCGAATTCGATCTCGCGCAGTTCAATACCGGGGCGTACGTTGCCGCGGTCGAGGACAAGGACCGCAGCGAGACGATCTCGAAAGTGCTCTATCCGTCCGACGAACGGTACGCAGGACGCGAGCTCCGGCTCAAGCAGCAGTACTTCTTCACGTCGGCGACGATCCAGGACGTCATCCGCCGCTTCAAGAAATATCCGGGGAGGACGTGGGAAGAGCTGCCGGACCGGGTGGCCATTCAGCTCAACGACACGCATCCCTCCATCGCCATCCCGGAGATGATGCGCGTGCTGGTCGATCAGGAGATGGTGGAATGGGACCGCGCCTGGTGGATCTGCGAACGCGTCTTCGCGTACACGAACCACACTGTTCTTCCGGAAGCGCTCGAGGCGTGGCCGAAGGACATGATGGCCCGTCTCCTGCCGCGGCACATTCAGATCATCGAGGAGATCGATCGCCGGTTGCGCTCGGATGTGTCGGCCACGAATCCCTCCGATCCCGGGCGCGCCGAACGGATGGCCATCCTCAGCAGCGGCACGGTCCGCATGGCGCATCTGGCGATCGTGGGCAGCCACTCCGTCAATGGAGTCGCCAAGCTGCACACCGACATCCTGCGGAAGAGCCTCTTCCGCGAGTTCGACGAGTTCTACCCGCGCAAATTCAACAACAAGACCAACGGCATCACGCCGCGGCGCTGGCTATTGCAGTGCAATCCTGAGCTCTCGGCGCTGATCACCGAGGTGGTGGGCGAAGGATGGCCGAGCGATCTCAAACAACTGCGGCGGCTGGAGACGGTCGTTGACGACAAGGTCTTCCAGATCCGCTGGGCAGCAGCCAAGCGAGAGCGGAAGGAGATCCTCACGCGCTGGCTGCGGCGTCATCACGCGCACGACATCGAGGTCGACTCGCTGTTCGACGTCCAGATCAAGCGCATTCACGAGTACAAGCGCCAGTTGCTGAACGCGATGCACGCGATCGTGCTCTATCACCGCTCCATCGACGGGATCGAGATCGTGCCGCGCACGGTCATGTTCGCCGGAAAGGCCGCGCCGAGCTACACCATGGCGAAGCTGATCATTCGCCTCGTCCACGACATCTCCGCGCTGGTTCGCAGAACGCCCCGTTCCTCCGAGCGCCTCAACATCGTCTTCGTTCCGAACTACGACGTCTCGTGCGCCGAGCTGCTGTTCCCGGCCACCGAGCTTTCGGAGCAGATCTCGACCGCGGGAACGGAGGCCTCCGGCACCGGCTGCATGAAGGCGGTGGTCAACGGCGGGATCATCATCGGCACGCTCGACGGCGCCAACATCGAGATCCGCGACGAGGTCGGCCCCGAGAACATGTTCGTATTCGGCAAGACCTCGGACGAGATCGTCTCGATGCGCGGCAACTACAACCCGCAGTCGTTCATCGACGGCAATGCCGAGCTGAAACGGGTGATCGATCTGATCTCCGGCCTGAATGGCGGGATCTACCGGCCGATCGTCGACTCGCTCACGGCAGCGGATCGTTACTTCCTCTGCGCCGACTTCGCCTCATACATGGAGACACAGGACCGCGCCGCGAAGACCTGGCTGTCACGCGAGGAGTGGACGCGCATGTCGATCCTGAACGTCGCGCGCAGCGGCTGGTTCTCGGCGGACCGCACGATCCTCGATTACGCGCGGGACATCTGGCATGTCGATCCGGTGAATGTCACGCTGGAAGAAGAATGAGGTCAGCGGTCGTAGGTCGTGGGGCCTCAGCGCGAAAATGTCCACGTGACCCACGACCGACGACCCCCGGCCGGCGCAGCCGGTCGTTTCGCCCCTTCACCGACCGGCCCCCTTCACCACGGCAGCCTTGTGGCGGCCGCCGGGTCGTGGCTGTTCGCGCGTGCGGCGGGTGGGCGGTGGCTCGTGCGGATGGAGGATCTCGACCGGCCGCGCGTCGTCGAAGGTGCGGACCGCCAGATTCTCGATGCGCTGCGCCGCTACGGTCTCGAATGGGATGGCGAAGTGGTGTACCAGTCGCAGCGCACGCACCTCTACGATGACGCCTTGCGGCAGCTCCGCGAGAAAGGTCAAGTGTTCGACTGCGTTTGCTCGCGTTCGGAGCTGCAGCGCGCGGCGTCCGCGCCTGCCGAATCGGATCCGGCTGAGCGCATCTATCCCGGGACGTGCCGCAACGGCCTGCCTCCGGGACGCGCCGCGCGATCGGTACGCTTCCGCGGGGAGGGCGTGATCGCGCTCGACGACCTTGTCTTCGGGCACGTCGAAGAAGATCTCGCAGCGACGACGGGCGACTTCGTGATCAAACGTGCCGACGGCGTGTTCGCGTATCAGCTCGCGGTCGTCGTCGACGATGAAGCGCAGGGCGTGACGCAGGTCGTACGCGGGGCGGATCTTCTTTCGTCAACCGCGCGGCAGATCGCTTTGCAGCGCGCCCTCGGATATCGAACGCCGCAGTACGCGCACTTGCCGCTGGTCGTCGACGCGGCCGGTGCGAAGATCGGCAAGCGGAACGGACTGCATGGAGTCGGCGATGAGTCTCTGCAGCTGGCCCTGCGAATTCTCGGCATCGAGGTTGACCGAGGGACGCCTGCGCAGATGCTCGAGCAGGCGCTGGCCCGGTTCGACGTGAGTAAGATTCCGAGGACCCCGTCATGCATGAACAACTGATGACGATCACCGTGTGTGCGCTCTCCCTTCTGGCGGCGTCGCGTGGGCCATGGGAGTGGACCGCCGCGGAACGCGCGCAGGCCAGGCAGGGTGTTCACGTCATCGACGGAGATGTGAATCCCGAGCTTTTCTTTCCGACCGAGCTTTTCGAGACGCTCGTCCGCTCGCTCGTCAACATGCCGGCCGTGTACCCGCAGATGGTTCGGCAGCGCAGCTCCGACCTCTTCCGGAATCTCGCGGAGTGGGGTCGGTTTCGCGAGATCGTTGCGGACTACGCGGTCACGCTCGAGGAAGAGCGCGCTGCGGCGGACGCGCTCGACAAGGCGAAGGTCTCGGCGCTTCAGGAGCGCAAACAGGCGGACGCTTGCCATGCGTTGCGCGAAGCTCGGCGCGCGTTCGGGCGCGAGCGCTTCGATCGAATGCTCTACGAGACGGTGCCGCCGGGAACGAAGACCTCGTTCACTTCCGACACGGCCTTCGAGCGCGAAAAACGCTGTCAGTGACCGGCAGCGGCCGCCGTTTGCGTCCCCCACACATTGCACCGCTTGTCGTCCGCTCGCACCATCGCATCCGACGGTTTGCAGTTGAACGCCGCCGCGAACTCCGGCATGTTCGAGAGCGGGCCGTTCACGCGGAAGCGCGACAGCGGGTGCGGATTCGTGGTGATCTGCAGCCGTTCCACCTCCGGCGTGGCGTTCTCGGCCCACACCTGCGCCCATCCGAGGAAGAAGCGCTGCTCGGGAGTGAAGCCGTCGACCGTGGTGCGCGGCTTTCCTTCGAGCGACTTCTCGTACGCGGCGTACGCGATCTGCAGGCCGCCGAGATCGGCGATGCTTTCGCCGAGGACGAGGTCGCCGGTCATGTGCTCGCCGTTGATGGTGTAGCTGCTGAACTGATCCGACACGCACTTCGCGCGCTCCAGGAATCGCTGCTTGTCCTCGGATGTCCACCAGTCGGCGAGATTGCCGTGCAGATCGAACTGGCGGCCCTGATCGTCGAAGCCGTGAATGATCTCGTGTCCGATGACCGCGCCCATGCCGCCGTAGTTGTAACCGTCATCGGCTTTCGGATCGTAGAACGGCGGCTGCAGGATGCCGGCCGGGAAGACGATCTCGTTCATCGGCGGATTGTTGTAAGCGTTGACCGTCGGCGGCGACATGAGCCACTCCGTGCGGTCGACCGGCTTGTCGATTTTGTCGGCGTCGCGATGGAACTCGAACTCATTCGCGGCGATGTTGTTGGTGGCATACGGCTGGTGCGAGACGGCCATCGCCGTGTAGTCGCGCCACTTTTCGGGATAGCCGATCTTGAGACCGAATGCCTGGAGCTTCGCCAGCGCCTGCTGCCGAGTCTCAGGGTTCATCCACGACAGCGTGGTGATGTCTTCCTGCAGCGCGTGCATCAGGTTGTGGACCATGTCCAGCGCCTGCGCTTTCGCCGATTCGGGGAAGTAGCGCTGCGCCCATAGTTTTCCGAGCGCCTCACCGAGCACGGTGTCGGTGGCCATCGTGCAGCGCTTCCAGCGCGGCAGCATCTCCTTTGTCCCGGTGAGATAGCGCTGATAGAAATCGAAGTCCGCGTCCTCGAACGATTTCGGGAGTTTCGTCGCTTCGTAGTTCACGAGGTTCCAGCGCAGATAGTCCTGCCACGTCTCGACCGGTGTGGTCTTGACGAGCTGGTCGAGCTCGGTGAGGAAATTCGGCTGGCCGACGACGATGCTCTGCACCGCCGGAAGGCCGACGGCCGCGAAGTACTCGGGCCAGGAGAATGACGGAGTCATCGCCTGGAGCTCGTCGCGCGTAAGCTTGTGATACGTGGCGACGGGATCGCGCAGCTCGACGTTCGTCATCGACGCCCTCGCCAGCGCGGTCTCCAGGTCCATGATGTTGTGCGCTTCCCTCTGCGCGTTGACCTTGTCGTCGCCGAGGAGCTGCAGCATGTCGGAGACGTGAAGCAGGTAGCGGATGCGGATCTCTTTCGATTTCGGATCGTCCTTCGTGTAGTAGTCGCGATCGGGGAGCCCTAGGCCGGCCTGCGTGACGTTGGCGACGACCTGCTCCGTGTTCTTGAAGTCCTGCGTGGAGGAGAACTGGAACACGGCCGGAATGCGGTATGAGTGCACGCGAGCCAGCAGCTGGGGCAGCTCCGTCGTCGTTCGCAGCTGCGCGATGCGGTTGAGGTCGGCCTTGATCGGAGCCACGCCCGCCCGCTCGATCGCCTTCTCGTCCATGCAACTCGCGTAGTAGTCGCCGACCTTCTGCTGATCCGAACCGGAGGGCGCGCTCGCCTTCGCCGCCTCTTCGAGGATGGCGTGCATCTTGTCGAGGTTGTTCGCATCGACGACCGAGAAGTTGCCCCATCGCGAGTACCCGGGCGGAATCGGATGTGTCTTCATCCAGCCGCCGTTCGCGTACTGGTAGAAATCGGTGCAGGCGCTCGCCGTCCGGTCGAGGTTGGCCAGATCGAAGCCCGTCGATGACATGACGGGTTGCGCGGTGGCAGGTGCCGCGGGCCGGGGCTGCGATGCGCAGGAGGCGAGGATCAGGAAGAGAGAGAGGATTGCGAGCTGTCGCATAGGGGGATCTTATCGCCGTCATCCTGAGCGGAGCGAGGGATCTCCGGTTACGAAAACCGAGATCCTTCACCGTCTCCGCGGCTCAGGATGACGCTACACGTTCCGCAAGGATGTTCCCCGAGCGTGACCGCGCGTCGCGCGTTCGCCGTGACGTGACCTCGCCGGCGATGTGCTAAGTTCTTCGCGCCCAAATTCGATCGAAAGCGAGATCCCATGAAGCGCTTCCTCGCAGTTGCCGTTGCTGCATCCGTCTGGGCTGTTGCCGTTCTCGCGCAGGACAACGTCGCCTCTCTTGCCGATGCGCTGGAGAAACCTCAGGCCGGGCCGGCCGTGACCGTGAAAGACGTCGTCATCAAGCTTTCGCCGAACATGACCATTCGGCTGGCATCCGGCAACGCTGCCCCGGTCACGGCAGCGGGCGCCGCGATCGGGCTGTTCTTCGCCGGGAACGGCAGTTTCGAATACCGCGCCGCGGATCCGCTGGAAGACACCATCGTCAGGTTCGAAGCGAAGAAAGCTTCGGACCTCGAAGTGGCGACGGCGGGTCAGGCCACCGTGCTCAAGGGACGCTTCGAGCAGTTGTATCTGCGAGCCGCGGCGATCGCGCTGCCGGATCTTCAGGGCGCTGCCGGTTCCAATCTCTCCGAGGCGCTGGCCAAGCATCGTGAGTCGATGGCGCGGCGGCGCGAGCAGTCGGCGACGCCTCTGCTCATCCTGCAGAAGTTCGATCATCCGTCGTCTCCCGTGGCCATCGCCGAATTCACCGGCGGCGGCAATCCGATCATCTACACGCTCGACACGATCGACGCGCGCAGTGAGACAGTCGAGTCGCTCACGCGCGACCGCATGTTCGAGAACCGTGAGCTCGCCGGGATGTGGTGGCCGGTCACGATCTCCGACCAGCCGGTGGGGCGCAGCCGCCGCGACTTTACCGAGCCGCTGTATCTGCTGACCGGAATCGACTACACGCTGGTCTCGGACGACAAGGAGCAGGGCCGGCTCTCGGTCACGGAGACGATCACCCCTCGCACCGGATCCCAGCGCGTCTTCCACTTCGCGCTTCACTCGACCATTTACGACACGAGCGAGCGGCCTCGCACGTTCAACCTCCGGAGCGTGAAGGACGCGGCCGGGCGTGATCTTCCGTTTGTCCACGCGCACGAGAATCTCGTGGTCGGGATGCCGCAGAAGATGGCGCAGAACGAGCCGTTCCAGATCCGGTACGAGATCGACGGCGACTTTCTCTTCCATCCGAACGCGGACAGCTACTGGGAGCTCGGCACCTCCCCCTGGTTTCCGCAGCCCGACTTGAACGGGCAGTACTACACGATCCATTCGATCGTGAAGGTGAAGAAACCGTGGATCGCATTTGCGCCCGGCGAGACCATCCGCAAAGGCGAGGAGGGCGATTTCAACGTCGTGGAGAACCGCATCGACAAGCCGGTGCAGTTCGCGGTCGTGCTGGCCGGGAAGTACGCCGTCGACGAGAAGAAATACGAAGATGGACCGACGATCCGCGTCGCGTCGTATGCGATGCCGAACGATCGGGCCATGAAGCAGCTCAACAACCTCGCCTACAAGCTGATCAAGTTCTACGAGCTGTTCCTCGGGCCATTCCCGTTCAAGGAGTTCAACGTCATCGAGATTCACGAGCTCGGGTTCGGCCAGGCGCCGCCGGCGACGATGTTCATCACCAAGGAAGCGTTCAATCCGCTGATGGGAGAGGACAACCAGCTCTTTTCGCGGGGCGTGAATCACCGCTTCGCGCACGAGATCGCGCATCAGTACTGGGGACACGTCGTGAAGATGGGATCGGCCGAAGAGCAGTGGGTCACGGAGTCGTTCGCAGAGTATTCGTCGGCGCTGGCGATCAAGCAGCTGAAGGGAAACGGCGCGTACAACGCCATGATCTCGACGTGGCGGGCAAACGCGAACGAGGCCCGCTCGGTCTCATCCATCTCGCTGGCGAACCGGATCCGCGTTCCGAACAACGACATGGATACGTTCCGCTACCGCACGTTCCTCATCTACGACAAAGGCGCGTACATCCTTGCCTCGATGCACAAGCAGCTCGGCGACGACAAGTTCATCAGCTGGCTGGCGAATCTTCAGCATCTGTTCGCGTGGCGATATCTGACGACGCTCGACGCGGCGCGCCTGCTGCAACGCATCGACGGCGGCAAGGACTGGATGCCGTTCTTCAACCAGTACTACTGGGGAACGGACATGCCGAAGATGGAATGACGCGCGAGATCGATACTCAACCGGCGATCGAGGAGTGGCTGGCTTCGCCGTCGCGGAGTCACGACGTCATCCTGCAGGGACTCGATCTCCGGCCGTACGACGACAAGCTCCTGGCGATCGACCTGCGCGGCTGCATGTTCATCGGCTGCCACATGAGCGAGCGGCTTGCCGTCCATCTGATCTCGGTGGCATGTCTGAACATTCCGCCGATTCCGGGCAAGCCGTTCGATCCGTTCCGCGTCTCGCTCTACACGCCGGACGAGCTTCTCCTCGGATTCGACCCCGAGCATCCCGAGTCGTACGCCAGGACGCCGGACGCGATCATCTACGCGCATTACAGCGATCCACACAACTGCAATCTCGACGACGTGCTCGCGCGCCGCATTCACGATTTCTCGATCGCCGACGCGCTCGACGACAACCTCAAAGGGTGGTCGGGCCTCGGCGTCGTGGGAATCATGGGAGGTCATTCGGTCCCGCGCGGCGCTCCGGCCTACACCGAAGCGGCACGGCTCGCCCGTACGCTCGCGCGTGAAGGGTTTCTCGTCGTCACTGGCGGCGGTCCCGGCATCATGGAAGCTGCGAACCTCGGCGTGTACGTCGCGCCGCATCCGGATGACGCGCTCGAATCGGCGGTGCGCGAGCTGTCGGTCGTCCCCGTTCACGATGATCCGAGGTATCTCGTGGCGTCGTATCGCGTGAAGGAGTTGCTGCCGCCGCCGGCATCCGCGAAGACCTTCCGCAGCGTCGGCGTGCCGACGTGGTTCTACGGACACGAACAGCCGAACGTGTTCGCGACCTACATCGCCAAGTATTTCGAGAACAGCGTGCGCGAGGAGGGATTGCTCGCCGTCGCGTCGCGCGGAGTGATCTTCGCCGAAGGGAGCGCGGGCACGCTGCAGGAGATTTTTCAGAACGCCTGTCAGGTGTACTACCGCACCTATCGCCGGTCGCGCACGCCGCTGATTCTCTTCGGCACGGAGTATTGGAACCCGCCGGGCGACGGTCTCGCCGGCCGGAGCAAGAAGGTGTATCCACTTCTTCTCAAACTGGCGACGGAGGAGGGATTCGCCAACCTCGTGCGCGTCACCGATTCGATCGAGGAGATCGCCGACATCATCCGCAATCACAGCAGGCTCGGAACTTGAACTGGCAAGCTCCATCGATGAATCGAATGTTTGAACGAAGGGAAAGCAACGGTCAGGCGCTCGCATTCGCGCGCAATTTCTTCAAGAACCCGCGGATGCTCGGATCGATGATCCCGAGCTCACGCTACCTGGTGGAGAATCTGCTGCGCGATATCCCCTGGAGCGAGGCGCGGGTCATCGTGGAGCTCGGACCGGGCGTAGGCACGATCAGCGGTGAAATTCTTCGAAGAATGCGGAGCGATGCCACCCTGCTGGTTTTCGAGATCAATGATGAGTTCGTAAACATCCTGACCCGCCGTTTCGACGATCCGCGGCTGCGGGTCATCCACCGTTCCGGAGCCGACATCCTGAAGGTTCTGGACGCGCTGGGACTCCCCCCGGCGGACTGCGGGATCGCCGGTATCCCCTTCAGCATCATGAGTAACGAGGAGCGGCTGGCCGTGCTTCGCAACACGCACGAGGCGCTCCGGCCGGGCGGTTCGTTGCTCGTTTACCAGTTCTCGGCACGCGTCCGAAGCGACCTGGAAGCGATCTTCGGCAGCGTCCGCCAGGTGTTCGAACCGCGCAACATACTTCCGGCACGCGTGTTCCATTGTGTGAAATGACGCTTTTCACCGTTTGACGATCCGGCGTAAACAGCGCAGAATCCGCGAAAAACCGAAAGAGGAGACTGATGGCGACTTCGAAGAAGGGTTCCAGTTCCAAAGGCAAAGGCCTCGCGGCCGAGGTGACGCCGAGTGCGGACCTCAGCGCGGTCATCGGCGCCAAGCCGATGCCCCGCAGCGAGGTGACCAAGAAGGTTTGGGACTACATCAAGCAGCACGGCCTTCAGGATCAGCAGAACAAGCGCATGATCAACGCCGACGACAATCTGAAAAAGATCTTCGGCGGCAAGAAGCAGGTCTCGATGTTCGAGATGACTGCTCTGGTCAACAAGCACCTGAAGGCGTGATGGATGAGCACCGGCTTTAGCCGGTGTCTTCCCCGGCTGAAGCCGGGGCTCCATGAGGCGGCGGCCGGAGTATGGCCGCCGCTTTTCATTTGAGCGCGCGTTCGACGGCGTCGATCGTCGGCTCGATCTCGATCGATCGTCCGGCGGGATCGCGCAGGATCGCGTCCGTGTCCTTCAGCATGTGTCCGGTCAGGACGCACACGATGCGCTCGCCGTTGTGCATGACACCTGACGCGCGAAGCTTGCGCACTCCGGCCAGCGTGGCCGCGGACGCGGGCTCGCAGCCGATTCCCATCCCGTCGATGTCACGCTTGGCGCTCATGATTTGGGCGTCCGTGACTTCTTCGACGACGCCGCCGGTGTAGCGGATCGCGGCGACGGCGCGGTCGTGGCTCACCGGATCGCCGATGCGGATGGCGCTGGCGATCGTCTCCGCCGCCACGCGATGCCTTTCTCCGAACCGGTCCCGGTAACTGCGGTAGAACGGATTCGCGCCGCTTGCTTGAATCGACGCCAGCCGCGGGACGCGATCGATCCATCCCGCTTCGCGCGCTTCCCGCAGCGCTTTCCCGAATGCGCTCGTGTTGCCGAGATTTCCGGCGGGGACGACGATCCAGTCGGGCGCGTTCCAGCCGAGATCCTGCAGCAGCTCCCACACGATCGTCTTCTGCCCTTCGATGCGGAACGGATTGATCGAGTTGACGAGATAGATGCCGAGCTTCTTCGACGCGTCGAGCACCAGCTGCATCGCCGCATCGAAATCGCCGCGGATCTGCAGACAGGTCGCGCCGTAGGCGAGCGTCTGGGCGAGCTTTCCGCTCGCGACTTTGCCGGCGGGCACGAACACGATCGCGCGCACCTTGGCCTGCGCGGCGTATGCGGCCAGCGACGCGCTCGTGTTTCCGGTCGACGCGCACGCCACCGCTCGCGCACCGAGGCGCACCGCCTGCGTCATCGCCACGGTCATCCCGCGATCCTTGAACGAGCCGGTGGGATTCTCGCCTTCATGTTTGAAGAAGAGTCCTTCGCGTTCGTAGAGTCGGGTACCGCCTTCGGGGTGCGTGATGATCTGATCGTCGGGAACGTTCAGGACGGCTTCGCGAAAGCGCCAGACGCCGCTCAAACCGAGGCCTCGGGCTTCGGGCCGCGGGCCGCGGACGCGATCATCGAACAGTTTCGTGTCTCGAGGCACTTCATCGCGTTCAACGGACAGCAGTCCGCCGCAATCGCACGTGTAGCGAATCTCCGTCACGTCGAAGCGCTTGCCGCACGAGATGCAGGCAAGCCACTCCGAGGCCCGCGGCCTGAGGCCCGAGGCCTTCATATGGCGTGCGCTCCCCGCTTCGAGATCATCCCCGCATGCACATCGCACGGAACCTCACGCATCGCCGCGCGCATGGCCTCGGCGACCCGGGCGTCGTTGTCGGTGGTGAGGGCGAAAATCGTCGGCCCCGATCCGCTGATGGAGCAGCCGAGGGCGCCGGCATCGAGAGCGGCGCGTTTCACATCGCGAAAGTTCGGAATGAGATCGGCGCGGATCGGCTCGGCATAGCGGTCGTCGAGCGCCCGCCTGACGAGCTGCGCGTCGGCAGTCGCGAACGCGTACGCGAGGGCGGTCGTGCTGGCCATTTGCCGCGTCCAGGAGGCGCGATCCCAATGCGCCGGAAGAATCTCGCGCGCCTTTTTCGTCTCGATGCGCACGCGCGGCGTCAGCAGCACCACGCGCCACTGCGCGGGTGCGGGCACCGAGATCGCGTCGATCGGATCGACCGACAACGTGATCGCCAGTCCGCCGAGGGTCGAGGCGGCAATGTTGTCGAGATGACGCCCGGCGACGATCGATTCCGCTTCGAGCGCAGCCTCCATGATCGCCTTCGGCTCAGGCCTTGCGCCCGCGGCGAGGCACGCGGCAAGCGCTCCTCCCACCGCGCTCGCGGCGCTCCCGCCCATCCCGCCCGCGACAGCGAGCCCTTTCTCGATCGAGACGACCGGCTGCTTGCGGATGCCGGCTTCGCGCAGCCAGGCGCTCGCGGCGATTGCCGTCACGTTTTCCGTGGGATCGCGCGGCAGCAGTGACGCATCGCGCCCGGTGATCGACTCCACGCGCGCCGCTCCATCGGTCAACGTGACCGTGACCTTGTCGCCTGCGCCTTCGAACGCCAGTCCCAGAACGTCGAAGCCGGGGCCGACGTTGCCGATGGATCCGGGCGAGAAAACGGTCGTCATTTTCGCCGGCGCGGGACGCGCCGTCTCTCCTGCGTGGTGATGGCGACGATGTCGTTCAGCACCCCCGCCGCCGTGACTTCCGCCCCTGCGCCGGGCCCAGTGACGACGAGCGGATTCGTCTTGTAGCGTTTCGAGTAGATGACGATCTGATTGTCGGTGCCGTGCAGCCCGCCCATCGGCGAGCCGCGATCGACTTCCTCGATGCCGACGCGAATGCTCCTGGCGATCTTGGCGACGTAGCGCAGCACCTTTTTCTCTTTGCGTGCGCGCTCGACGCGGCGCCGCAGCTCGTCATCGAGTTTCTTCAGGTTCGAGACGAACGTCGCCGGATCGTCGCTGTCGACTTCGCGGCCGAACAGCGGCTCGACCTTGATGTCGGAAAGTTCCAGCGAGCGGCCGAGCGTGCGTGCCAGGATCAGGGCCTTGCGCGCGACGTCGGTGCCGGAGAGATCGTCGCGCGGATCGGGTTCCGTGTACCCGAGTTTCCACGCCTGCTTCACCGCCTCGGAAAACGCGACGCCGTCTTCGAGCGCGGTCATGATGTACCCGAGCGTTCCGGAGAAGCAGCCGAGGATCGTGTCGACGCGGTCGCCGGACTCCTGAAGTTTGGCCAGCGTGTCGAGCACCGGCAGCCCCGCACCGGCGGTGGCCTCGTATCGCAAGGCCAGCCCGCGATCGCGCGCGGTCTGCATCAGGCGGTCGTACTCGATCTGGGCAACGGCCAGCGGCTTCTTGTTCGCCAGCACGATGTGGAATCCCTGCTCGAGCGCTTCCTGGATCAGCGGCGCGGTCTCCTCCGACGTGAGATCGACGAGGATGGGCCGGTGCGACGGCAGGAGCCACAGCTCGTTGCGCATCATCGACTGCAGTTGCGCGAGCGTGAGCGGCGAGCGTCCGTCGAACAGGCGTCCGCCCGATTCCTTCCGTTCGGCAATCTCTTCGAGCTCCTCCGGCTTGAATCCCTTCTCTTCGACCTTGATGCCGGAGCGATCGGCCACGGCGACGATTTTGATGTCGACGCCGAGGTCGGCGCGAAGATGTTTCTCCTGCGCGACGAGCTGGCGTGCCAGCGCGCGGCCGATCTGTCCGAAGCCAAGGAAGCTGACTTTCGACTCCCGCCCGGAGGTGTCGGCGAGCGGACGGATCTTGTCGAGCTGATACTCCGCGTGCAGTGCCAGCAGCGCGCGCGTCACGTCCTTCTCCGCGATCGTGGCGGTGATGTTCAGCTCGGACGAGCCCTGGGCGATCGCATGCACGTTCACGCGCTCCGATGAGAGCGCGGAGAACGTGCGCGCGGCGATGCCGGGACGGCCGCGCATGCCGAGACCGACGACGGCAACGAGAGCCATGCCCTTCTCGGCGCGGATGCGATCGATGAACTTCATCTTGCGCTCGAGCAGGAACGCCTCCTCGAGCGCTTCGACCGCGTGCGCGGCCTCGACCTCGGGCACGACGAAGCAGATGCTGGCCTCGCTCGATGCCTGGCTGATCATCGAAACCGAATGTCCCGCCTCCGCCAGCGCGGCGAACGTGCGCGCGGCGACGCCGGGCACGCCGATCATGCCGTTGCCTTCGACGGAGACCAGCGCCTGTCCGTGAACCGCGGTCAGCGCCTTCACCGGATATTCGCCCGGCTGCGCGTCGGCGGAGATGCGCGTCCCGCCATGCTCGCGGAACGCGTTGCGCACGTACAGCGGGATGCCGCGATCCGCGAGCGGAATCATCGTCCGCGGGTGGAGAACCTTCGCGCCGTAGAACGCCAGCTCGGCGGCCTCGCGATAGTGCAGCTCCGGCAGAACGCGTGCGGAGGGCACGCTGCGGGGATCGGCGGTCATCAGTCCGTCGACTTCCTTCCACAGCGTCACCGAATCGGCGGTGAGACTGCGGGCGAGAATGGCCGCGGAAAAATCGGAGCCCCCGCGGCCCAGGGTGACCACTTCGCCGTCCGCACCGCTGCCGAGATAACCGGGAACGACGACCACGGCACCTTGATCGAGCAACGGCAGGATGTGCTTCTTCGCCGCGCGCTCGCATTTCGTGAAGTTCGGCCAGAGAGTTCCGGCGCGGCGCTCGGCGACGATGACGTGCATCGCGTCGACATACGCGGCGCCCGCACACGACGCGAAGATGCGCGCCAGCACGCGCTCGCCACGCGAGACCATCGCGTCCTGCGCGCGGGGCGTGAGCTCGCGCAGCACGGCGATGCTTTCGGCGATCGACATCATCTCCTGCGTCGCGGTGTCCACGACTGCGAACAGCTCGTCGGCCGTCGCGCGATCGGGTGCCAGCTGTTCGATGAGAGTCATGTGGCGCGATTCGAACTCAGCGGTGGCGCGGCGGCACGTGTCGCGATCGCCATCGAGCGCCGCGCGCGCACAGCCGAGGAGGAGGTCGGTGATGCCGTTCATCGCGGATACCACGACGACCACTCGTGCTCTGACACCAGCCACACGCCGCATCGCTGTCCGCACGGCGTCGGCGCTGCCGACGGCAACTCCGCCGAACTTGTGGACCTCGAGGCGTTTCACTGATCTAGACCTTGACGCCTTTATACAGGTAGGCGATGCCGAACGTCAGCGGCCTCCAGTCGACGGAGGCGAAACGGCCCGTCGCGCGCATGATCTGCGCGAAGTCTTCGCCGCACGGGAAGCGCGCCGATGAGCTCTCCAGATACTCGTACGCCTGCTTGCGGCCGGTGACCGCGCCGCCGACATGCGGCAGAACGCGGCTGCGGTAGAGCTCGTAAAAAAGACCGAACGCGCGGTTCGCCGGCCGGCCGAGCTCGAGGATCATCACCCGCCCGCCGCTCCGGACGACCCGGGCCAGCTCCCTGACCGCCAGTTCCGCGTCGTGCACGTTCCGGATGCCGAAGGCGATCGAGCTGATGTCGAACGAGCCGTCCGGGTACGGGAGGGCCGTCACATCGGCGATGTCGAACGTGATCTCGCTCGATTTGCGGCGCGCGATGTCGAGCATCTCCGGGACGAAATCGCTCCCGACGACGCGGCCGCTGCCGACGGCCGTCTTGAAGGCGATGGCCAGATCGCCCGTGCCGGTCGCGCAGTCGAGCACCGAATCGCCCGGACGCGCATCCGACCAGCGCACTGTCTGCCGGCGCCAGCGGTGATGCACGCCCGCCGACAGAACCGTATTGGCGCGGTCGTAGCGCTTCGCGATCGACGCGAACATGCTCTGGATCGTGGCGGGCTCAGGCCCTGAATGCGTCACAGGGGCGCGATCTTACGCATAAAATCGCGCCGTGGCGCTCGACTTCGCATTTATCCAGACCGCTCCCGGGCGCGTTTTCGTGGGCTGGGGACCGTTCGAGCGGCTGCCGTTCCGCCGCCCCGACCGGCCGGCGTTCTTCATCACCGACTTCTTTCTCGACGAGGCGAAGCCCTGGCGGCACCCCGCCACCTGGGAAGAAATCGCGATCGAAGAGCTCGCCCAGCGCCTCGGAAAGGAAGTCGTCCCCGAGATCGAGTGGAGCCCGGTCGAGCCGAGGGAATTCGCACCGCTGTTCGAATCGGCGCAGCAAGGCATCGCTCGAGGCGATTTCCAGAAGATCGTTCCCGTGGTGTTCGAGGCCGGAGGCCTGAGGCCTGAGGCCTCAGTTTGGCCATACGCAATCGCCCGCCTCACCTCGCTTCCGCGCGGCCTCTACGCATACGGTTGCTCGATCGATGGCCGATCGATAGCCGGCGCCGCGCCCGAGATCCTCTTCCAGACCCACGGCCTCGGCTACTCGACGATGGCGCTCGCCGGAACGCGCCCGATCAGCCGCGCGGCGGAGCTCATGCGCGATCACAAAGAGCTTCGCGAGCACCGTTTCGTCGTCGAGGACATCGCCCGCCGCCTCGCTCCGTTCGGCAACGTCGAGATCGGCGCGCTCGGCATCATGCAGCTGCCGCGCATCGCGCATCTGGTCACGCCGATTTTCTTCCGCGAGAGCGGGAGCGAGCGGATGTCGTTCGCAGAGATGGTGCGCCGGCTTCATCCGACGGCGGCGCTCGGCGTCTGGCCGCGGACCGAAGCGGGCGAGCGATGGCTGCGCGAGGCCGATCGCGATGCGCAACGCCGCGCATTCGGCGCGCCGTTCGGCCTGGAGCGCGAGGGGCGATATGCGCTCGCGCTGGTCGGGATCCGCAACATCGAGTGGAGCGGAACCTCGATTCGCATCGGGTCGGGTGCGGGAGTGATCGCCGAGAGCGCGCTGGAGTCCGAATTCGAGGAGCTGCGGCAGAAGCGTGAACAGGTGAAGGCGCTGTTCGGAACCGGCGCGGCGGTCGAAGCCTGGACATGACGAACCTCGAGCGCGCGCGGCGGCTCGTCCAGCAGGTGCGTGACCTCGGAGCGCAGGATTTTTGCGTGTGTGCGGGGTCGCGCAACAGCCCGTTGATCGCCGTGCTGGCACGTCATGCTGAGCGCAGCGAAGCATCTGAACCGTCGAGCTCCTTCGCTTCGCTCAGGATGACGTTGTTTTCGTTTGTCGACGAACGCTCCGCTGCGTTCTTCGCGCTCGGCCGTGTGAAATCGACCGGCCATCCCGCGGCGGTCATTACGACGTCGGGCACGGCGGTGGCCGAGCTTCTCCCGGCCGTCATCGAAGCGCATTACTCCGGCCTGCCGCTCGTTCTCATCACCGCCGATCGTCCGGAGCGTTATCGCGGAACGGGTGCGCCGCAGGCGATCGAGCAGATCGGCATCTTCGGTCCGTACGCGGCGACCTCGCTCGAGGGCTGGAGCTGCAAGACGCCGTTGCATCTGAACGCCGAGTTCGACGAGCCGCTCATCGATGAGTGACAAACCGTTGGTCCTGATCGGCGGTTTGGCGCGCGGCGAACGCGATCGCGTGCGCGAGTTCGCGCTGCGGCTGAATGCGCCGGTGTATGCGGAGCCGCTGTCCGGGTTGCGCGAGGATGTGCAGCTCGCCCCGTTGCTGCTTCGCAACGAGCGGATCCTGGCCTCCGCCGGATTCACGCGCGTCATCCGCGTCGGGAACGTGCCGGCCGTCCGCTTCTGGCGCGATCTCGACGAGTCGATGCGCGAGATGCGGGTCGTCAGCTACAGCGCTCTGCCGTTTCGAGGCCTCTCGCGCGGTGAGGTGCACGGGCTCGACAAGCTGCCGCGCGACATCGAGCCGATCGATCGCGACGAGTTCCTGGCCGCGCGCGACCGCGATCGTGCCGAGCGCCTCGATCGCATTCTCGAAGTGGAGCCGGAGTCGGAGCTGGCGTTGATCCGCTCGCTCTCGCGCGACCTGCCGCACGGCACGCGTGTCTATCTCGGCAACAGCCTTCCGGTTCGCGAGTGGGATCTCGTGGCCACGCGCGAGGATCGCGGCTTCACGATCGAGGCGAATCGCGGCGCAAACGGCATCGACGGCCAGCTCTCGACATTTTTCGGCTGGTGCTCGCCCGATGCGCTCAACGTGGCGATCGTCGGCGATCTGACGGCGTTGTACGACATGAACGCGCCGTGGATCGTGCCGCAGCTCGATCCGGCGATCGAATTCCAGGTCCACATCATCAACAACGGCGGCGGCAGGATTTTCTCGCGCGTCCCGTCGTTGCGCGCGCTCCCGGCCGAGACGCGCGAGCGCCTGATCGAGAACTCGCACACGCTTTCGTTCGAGCCGTGGGCAACGATGTGGGGGCTCGCCTACAACAATCGCGATGCCGGCCGCGCGGTCATCGAGATCCGGCCCGACCTCGACGCGAGCGCCCGCGTCTGGCAGCGCTTCGACGAGCTGTGGTCGTGATCGTCGTGTGACCAAACGAATCCCGCGGGAAAATCCAGTCGACCTCGTTCGCTCTCGATCGTGGCGAGACGATCTCCGTCGGCGCGTCGAAGCGCACCTCATCGCGTGATGCGATTCTGTTCTTCGTGACGGCGCTGGAGTAGAAATAGCATCGATGATCGTCGCGCTCCACGGATTTCTCGGCCGCCCGGCGGATTGGGATTTCTTGCGCGACGCGGGGCTGGAGGTCGATGCCCGCGAGCTCGACGACATCCCGCCCGCCGGCGACACGATCCTCGGCTACTCGATGGGTGGACGCCTCGCGCTGCACGCGCTGCTCGATGGAGCGCGGTACGGGCGGGCGGTGATCATCTCGGCCGGTCTTGGCATCGAGAGCGAAGACGATCGCGCCGCGCGCCGCCGGGCCGACGAGGTGTGGGCCCGACGATTCGAGGGAGAGGATTGGGAGGCGGTGATGCGCGACTGGAACGCGCAGCCGCTGTTCGGCGGGCACGTTCGCGTTCGCCGCGAGCGCGATTTCGAACGCGCCGGCGTGGTGAAGGCGATGCGCGAATACTCGCCCGCGGCCCTGCCGCCGCTCGCGCCGCGGCTTCACGAGATCGCGATTCCCGTTCTGTGGATCGCCGGCGAGCGCGATGCGAAATACGTCGCCGAGGGGCAGCGCGCGGTGTCGTTGCTACCGGACGCGCGGCTGGTCGTCTGCCCCGGCGCGGCGCATCGTGTGCCGTGGGAAAAGCCGGAGTGGTTCATCGAGCAGCTGACGAGGCTATAGTTTGCCGCCATGTCAGAGCGATGGACCTCGATCAAGCAATTCGAAGACATCAAGTACGAACGGACGGCTGACGGGATCGCCAAGATCACGATCAACCGCCCCAAGGTTCGCAATGCGTTCCGCCCCCTCACCGTCGGCGAGCTGAAGGAAGCGTTTGATCTCGCCCGCGACGATGCCGAGACCGGCGTCGTCATTCTTACCGGCGAAGGACCCGACGCGTTCTGCTCCGGCGGCGACCAGCGCGTGCGCGGCAAGGCCGGCTACGTCGACGCCAAAGGTGTTCCCCGCCTCAACATCCTCGACGTGCAGAAACAGATCCGCAGTATGCCGAAGCCGGTCGTGGCGATGGTTGCCGGGTACGCGATCGGCGGCGGCCACGTCCTGCACGTCGTCTGCGACCTGACGATCGCCGCCGACAACGCCCGCTTCGGACAGACCGGGCCGAAAGTCGGCTCGTTCGACGGCGGACTGGGATCGTCGTACCTCGCCCGCATCGTCGGACAGAAGAAAGCGCGCGAGATCTGGTTCCTCTGTCGCCAATACGATGCGGCGCAGGCGCTGGAGATGGGTCTGGTCAACACCGTCGTGCCTTTGGCCAAGCTGGAGGAAGAGACGCTCAAGTGGTGCCGCGAGATGCTGCAGCTCTCGCCGATGGCCCTGCGCTGTCTGAAGGCGGCGATGAACGCCGATTGTGACGGCCAGATCGGCCTGCTCGACTTCGCCGGAAACGCCACGCTGCTCTACTACCTTTCCGAGGAGGCGCAGGAAGGGCGGAATGCGTATGTGGAGAAGCGCAAACCCGACTTCAAGAAGTTCCCGCGCTTCCCGTGATCAAAACCTGGCTGCTGGCGTCGCGGCCGAAGACGTTTCCGGCGTCGATTGCGCCGGTGCTCGTCGGGATCGGTCTCGCGCATCGCATCAAAGGTGACGTGCCGTGGGTCTATGCAGCGGCCACGCTGCTGAGCGCGCTGTTCATCCAGATCGCCACGAATCTCATCAACGACGCCCTCGACTTCAAACGCGGCGTCGATACGCATGATCGCCTCGGCCCGATGCGCGTCACGCAGGCGGGGCTGCTCAAGGCGGAGACCGTGCTGGTCGGCGCGTACGTCTGCCTCTTCGTCGCCGCGCTCTTCGGGATTCCTCTGATTCTCCGCGGCGGATGGCCGATCGTGGCCATCGGCGTCGCTTCTCTGATCTCGGCGTACGCGTACACGGGCGGGCCCTGGCCGCTCGCCTATCACGGCCTCGGCGAGCTGTTCGTGATGTTGTTCTTCGGGATGATCGCGGCCGGCGGAACGTATTACGTGTTGACGCTGCAGTACGCGATCGAAGCATTTCTCTGCGGAATCGCGGTGGGATCGCTGGCGGTGGTGATCCTGGCCATCAACAATCTGCGCGACATCGCCGGCGACCGCGCCAACAACAAGCGCACGATCGCCGTTCGCCTCGGCGAAGCAGGAGCGCGGGTCGAGATCGCCATCTTCACCGCCATCCCGTTCGCGGCGGTCGCGGTCGTGGCGTGGCTCCTGGCGGATGGGTGGCTCTGCGCGGTATTTCTCGCCGTGCCGCTGGCGATCGCGTTGCTCCTCCGCGTCTATCGCAGCAGCGGCCGTGAGCTGAATCGCTGCCTGGCCATGGCCGGCGGACTGGAGACGATCTTCAGCTTGCTGTTTCTGGCGTCGTCGTTCGCGTGAACCGGCGAACGGCGACCACGAGCGCGACGCAAAGGATCATCCACATCGCACATCCGGCAAGCGCGGCCACGTAGCGATACGGGCCGGGCCGCGCGAGATCCGCGAACCACCACGGCCATCCGCCGCTCCAGACCGTATACGTGATGAAGAGAAACGCCGACATCGCCGCGTTCAAGGCGATCGCCGCGCGCCAGCCGAACGCGAACGGCAGAAGCGGGATGAGCCAGCCGATGTACTGCACTCCGAACCCGGGGGCGAGCGCGAGGATCGTCATCAGCATGATTTCGATCGCGTGCGGAAGAGCGAGCGTCTCGCGATTGCGTTTCGCGAACACAAGCACGAACACCGCGGCGATTCCCGCATAGACGAAGTAGCGTCCCCAGGCCGAGTAAAACGCGATCGCCGCGTCGCCGGCCGCGCGCATGGTCGGAATCTTTCGCGAGATGGCAAAGGCCACACCCGTGAATCCCCACTCCCACGGCAGCCCTCCGGCATAACCGAAAATATTGCGAATCACGACCGGACCGCCGATCGCGATCGCCGGCCCGAACAGGATCGCGGTCGCGATGGCGAAGGCCACGAGAAAGAGGATGCGCGCGCGCCGTTCGAAAAACGCGAGAAACAGCGGCGCGGCGAGAAACGGGATGATCTTGATCCCTGCCGCCAGCGCCAGTGCCGTTCCCGCCAGCGCCGGGCGATCGGCAATGGCCAGCGCAATGGCCAGGACCAGCAGCGCGGTCATCGTCGCATCCGTATTTCCGTGAAAGGCCGACACAAACGCCGCGCCGGGCGAGAGCAAAACGAACAGCGCGAGCTTCTGCCCGCCGATGCGGTACAGCGCTGCAGCGGTGAGCGCGTCGGCCAGCACCTGGAATGTCCGGAAGAGATCGGGAAAGGAGATCCCGCTCGCTTCCGACAGGCGCATGATCCACGACATCAGCGCCAGCGACGCCGGCGGATGATTCACCATCCGCGTGTACAGATAGGCGCGCGAGATTCCCACGTGGTTCGCGAGCGCGGCCCAGTTGGCGACGAAGTCCATGTCGTTGGAGCCGTACGTCATGGCCACGAGCGCCAGACGAGCGAGGATGCAGAACAGACAGATCAGCAGAAATGTCCGCTGCTCGAGCGCACGTGACATGCTTCCCCATGATATGTGGGTTCACGGTTACACCCTGAGGCCGAAGCGCCCGCTGAGCGCGATTGCCGCGCCGGGTCCGAGGCATGGCGCGCTGATTCGCGTCGATGAGGGTGTTGCCGATGTGCACCCGTGGCCGGAGCTCGGCGATCTCCCGCTCGATGAGCAGCTCGCGCGGCTTGGCCGCGGAGAGACCACGCCACTCACCGCGCGATCGGTCGATCTGGCGCGAATCGACGGCGAGTTCCGGCGCCAGGGCCGCAGCGCGTTCCAGGGCCTCACGATTCCTGAGAGTCACTGGCCGGGGAACGATCCGCCGCCGGAATTCGACACTGCCAAGGTAAAAGGGATTGATCGACTCCCCGAACGCGTTCGCCTTCGAATCGACTTCAACGCCACGTTGACGCCCGACGAATTCGAAAGGATCGCGAAGACCCTTCCCCGCGAGCGCATCGACTTCATCGAGGATCCGTGTCCCTACGACGCGCGCGTATGGGGCGATCTGAGCCGGAAAACGCGGATGCGCCTCGCTCTCGACCGCGCCGCGGAAAGCGACAGCGTGGACGTGCTCGTCGTAAAACCTGTCGTGCAGCTGTTTCCCGACATGAAGCGCGAGATCGTCGTCACGTCGTCTATGGATCATGGAATCGGACAGATGGCGGCCGCGTGGGTCGCGGCGAGCAATGCCCCTCGCGTGAGCCGCCGCTGCGGGCTGTTCACGCACGCTTTGTTCGAACCCGATCCGTTTTTCGAACGGATCCGTTCCCAAGGCGCGCGTCTCCTTCCCCCGGACGGCACCGGCTTCGGGTTCGACGATCTCCTCGAACGGCTGCCCTGGAAAAAGCTGGAATGATCGATCTCTCGAGCCGTGAGACGCATCTGCTCCTGAACCCGCGGCTGCCGGAGGGCGACCGCGGCGCGCTCGAGCGTCTGGCTCGGGACGTCCCGCAGCTCGAGGCGCATGTGTGGATCGCGACGTCGGGAACGACGGGAGCGCTGCGGCTCGTTGCGCTGTCGAAGCGCGCGATCCTCGCATCGGCCGAGGCAGTGAACCGTCATCTCCACGCTACAGGCCGCGATGTCTGGATCTGCGTCCTTCCCACATTTCACGTCGGCGGCCTCGGGATCTTCGCGCGGGCGGCGCTCCTGGGATCGCGGGTGATCTCATCGGCCTGGGATGCGCGACAATTCATCCGAACGGTGGCAGCGGAAAACGTGACGCTGGCATCTCTGGTCCCGGCTCAGGTCCGCGATCTTGTCGCGCTCGGAGATCCCGCGCCTCCGGCGATGCGCGCGATTGTGGTCGGCGGAGGCGCGTTTTCTCTCGATCTCTACTCGGCCGCGCGCGCGCGAGGATGGCCCGTGCTGCCGAGCTACGGAATGACCGAGGCTTGCTCGCAGATCGCCACGGCGAAGGATGCGTCGCCGGAGCTCGAGATTCTTTCGCACATGGAGGCGCGCGCCGAGGCGGACGGACGGCTCGCCTTCCGCGGAGCGAGCCTTCTGACCGGCTATGCCTTCTACGATATCGACGGACGCGCGTCCTTCGCCGATCCGAAAGTCGACGGCTGGTTCGTCTCGCAGGACCTTGGATCCGTCGACGGCGATACGCTGCGGGTCAGCGGACGTGCCGGCGAGTTCGTGAAGATCGGCGGCGAGACGGTCGATCTCGCGCGCCTCGACAACATTCTCGAAAGCGTCCGCGGAACGGCAGATGCAGCGATCGTGGCCGTGTCCGATGATCGACTGGGGCATGTCATCCATCTGGCCACAACGGTCGATGACGCCTCACCCATCCGCGATGCTTTCAATGCCCGCGTGCTGCCGTTCGAGCGGATCCGCGAGGTCCGCCGCGTCGCTGCGATCCCGCGCTCGCCCCTCGGCAAGCTGCTGAGGTCGAAACTTCTCTCGGAGTGGCGATGATCGAGATCGCCCTCACGATTCTCGGCGTCACAGTTCCCTCGGCGCTGATCGTGCTCGCGGTGCGGCGCTGGTTCGACCCGGTCTCGTGGCCGATCGCCGCGCTTCTCCTCGCCATTGTGTTCGCCTTCACCGCGCGAGGTGTGTTCACTTCGGGCATGCCGGTACCTCTCGATGAAGTCATGCGCGGGTATCCGTATCGAGGGATCTTCGGCGTCGAGAAATCGAAGAACTATCTGACCAACGACACGGTCAAACAGATCCTGCCGTGGATGCATGTCGTGCGGGAACAGTTTGCGCGAGGCCGCGCGCCTGTGTGGGATCCCTACCTCTTCAGCGGCTACCCGCTCCTCGGCAATGGACAGAGCGCTCCGTTTTCTCCGTTCTTCCTGCTGACGCTCTTCGTGCCGCTGCCGAAACAGATCGTGGCCATGGCCGGGCTCAAACTCTTCGTGGCGCTGCTGTTCGGGTATCTGTTGATCCGCAGGGAAGGCGCCGGCCATGCCGCTTCGGTCTTCGGCAGCCTTCTGTTCGCGTTCGCGATCTTCAATAACGCGTTTCTTTATTACCCGATGACGGCGGTGACCTTGCTTCTGCCCGCCGCTGCTTACGCGATCTTGTTGTGTCTCCGGCGACGCAGCGGAGCGCCAGTCGTTCTCGTTGCCATTGTGGTGGCGTCGCTCCTCGCAGGAGGCCATCCTGAAAGCGTCTTTCACGTTGCGATTGCGGTGCTCGCGCTGGTGCTCATCGACTTCATTAGTGAGCGATTCAGCTTCGGCGACTTTGTCCGCGTCGCTGTCGCCGCGATCCTCGGTCTGTTGATTGCAGCGCCGGCGTGGGTTCCTGTCCTCGAGCAGGCGCGCGTCAGCCTGCGGGTGATGTCGATCAAGACGATGAATACCGGTGGGCCATTTCCGGCGACCACGCTATGGGCGATGCTCAATCCCGACGGATTCGGGAACCCCGCGCATGGAAATTACGGCTGGATCATGTCGTACACGCACGTGGCATCGGTATACATCGGGTTGATCGCCGCCGTGCTGTTCCCGGCCGGACTGCTGTCCCCGCGCGCGACGACCCGCGACCGCCTGCTCGCCGCGGCTGCAATCATCTTCTTTCTCGTCTCGCTGCATTGGACTCCACTGGCGAGCCTGGCGTACGCCGTTCCGCCATTTTCATGGATTGCACACGACCGCCTGCGATTCGTCGTCTGCTTCTTTGCGGGGATCGTCGCGGCGCGATCGGTAAGCCGCTTCAAGAATTGGGACGTGGCGCTTTCATTGGTCAGTACAGCCATCGCACTCCCGCTCGCGATTTACGTCTTCATGAAGATGTATGGCATTACGTTGACGCCGATTTCGGCCGTCGGCATGGCGTGCATCGTTCTGTTCTGGATCGGCGTGCTGATCAAGCGCGAGTGGGCGGCAGGATTGGCATGCGTCCTCACCGGCGTCGAGTTATTCGTCTTCACGTTCGATTACAACGCCATGACAGATCGGCGCTATTACGCTCCGCGGCTGCCGATTATCGATGCATTGCATCGCTTTGCAGCCATCGCTCCGTCCGAGCCTTTCCGCGTTCTGGGCTTGGATTGGGTTCTCCTCCCGAATGCAGCGGCGCAGTATGGACTTGAAGACCTTCGCGGGAGCGACCCGATGGAGTGGAGCGACTACGTCCGTTTCTTCCGGGTTGCTGAGGTGAAAGATACGTCGATCGATGTGAAGAGAATTGCGGATCCGGCGCACATTGCGATCGATTTTCTCAATGTGCGCTATCTGCTCACGGAGCCGCACGCGAATCTCGGCGGCAAGTGGATGCGGCTTTACAGCGGCGTTGACGGCGAGCTTTATGAGAATCGCAACTTCATTGCCCGGTTCTTCGTGCCGCACCTGGCCCGGCGCGTCCGGAAGAGTGATTGGGAACGGGAACTGGTTGCCTCGGCTGATTTTCAGGAGACGCCGCTCGTTTATGGACGCGATCTGCCGCCGGTGGTCGTCAATCCGGGCGAGGCGACGGTGACATGCCGGACGTACGGGCCGGCCGAGTTCCGCTTGCGCGTGGTGGTGCCTCAGCGGGCGCTTGTGGCCTCCAGTCAGCCGGCCATGCGCTGGTGGGAGGTCAAGGTGAATGGGAAACTGGTCCAGCCGCTGCGCGTAAACGGTGCATTTTTGAGCTTTTTCGTCCCGGCAGGAGTATCGGATGTGTCCGTGAAGTACCGGCCTCTGCCGTTCCGAGTCTCGGTCGGTGTCGCCTTTCTTGCAGCGGTGGGGCTCGCCGGCTATGCGAGGAGGCTCCAGAATCGTGGAATAGCAGCGTAGGGGGGCCCGTTGTGCTGGGTCCCTGAGCGGGGAAACGATCTCGGAGATGGCGGCGTAAACGACTCATCAATCATGAGTTATGCTTCAGGGGCCCGAAGGCGGCGAACTGGCGGCGACTTTGGAATAACGCCTGAGGGTGGAAGGTTGTAGCAGTTCCCGGCGCAAGTTTGACAACGCATCGGGCGGGACCTAAAATCTCGGGTCCCTTCGGCGTAACCGAACGATCTTTCCTACTTCCCGAAACAAGCCACAAGTGAGCGGTCCGGGTCAACCGGAATGGGTTCGCGCGCGAGACATCGAGCACGGAAACATTCTGCTTGACACGGACGGGAGGGTCTGGCAAATTGGCCGCCCTTTCGACGGAAGTCGGTTCTTTGACAACTGAATAGGATGACAAGACAGACAACGTGATTCCTTTGGAGTCTCTGCAAAGAGGCTCAAGAATCAGAACACGATTAGTTCGTACCCATACGAACAATCCGAATAAGCATCAGTCGTTCAATCGATTGATGCCAGAGCTTCAAACGCCAAGTTAAAGCAGCTCGCAAGAGCTGCACATTTAAACTGGAGAGTTTGATCCTGGCTCAGAATGAACGCTGGCGGCGTGCTTTACACATGCAAGTCGAGCGAGGCCGGGTAGCAATACCCGAGTCGAGCGGCGAACGGGTGAGTAACACGTGGATAACCTGCCCAGAGGTGGGGGATAACCCGGGGAAACTCGGGCTAATACCGCATGATACCGAGAGGTCAAAGGGGGCTCGCAAGGGCTCTCGCCATTGGAGGGGTCCGCGTCCGATTAGCTAGTTGGTAGGGTAACGGCCTACCAAGGCGACGATCGGTAGCCGGCCTGAGAGGGTGATCGGCCACACTGGAACTGAGACACGGTCCAGACTCCTACGGGAGGCAGCAGTGGGGAATTTTGCGCAATGGGCTAACGCCTGACGCAGCAACGCCGCGTGGAGGATGAAGGTCTTTGGATTGTAAACTCCTGTCAGCAGGGAAAAAGCGACCTGACCTCATACGTCAGGGAGTTGATTGTACCTGCAGAGGAAGCCCCGGCTAACTCTGTGCCAGCAGCCGCGGTAATACAGAGGGGGCAAGCGTTATTCGGAATTATTGGGCGTAAAGGGCGCGTAGGCGGCTTGGCAAGTGGAAGGTGAAATCCCTCGGCTTAACTGAGGAACTGCCTTCCAGACTGCTTTGCTTGAGGCCGGGAGAGGCGAGTGGAATTCCCAGTGTAGCGGTGAAATGCGTAGATATTGGGAGGAACACCAGTGGCGAAGGCGGCTCGCTGGACCGGTTCTGACGCTGAGGCGCGAAAGCGTGGGGAGCAAACGGGATTAGATACCCCGGTAGTCCACGCCGTAAACGATGAGTGCTTGGTGTAGCGGGTATCGACCCCTGCTGTGCCGAAGTCAACACATTAAGCACTCCGCCTGGGGAGTACGGTCGCAAGGCTGAAACTCAAAGGAATTGACGGGGGCCCGCACAAGCGGTGGAGCATGTGGTTTAATTCGAAGCAACGCGAAGAACCTTACCTGGGTTTGAAATGTAGTGGTAAGCCTCAGAGATGAGGTCCCCTCTTCGGAGGCCGCTACATAGGTGCTGCATGGCTGTCGTCAGCTCGTGTCGTGAGATGTTGGGTTAAGTCCCGCAACGAGCGCAACCCTTGTCCATAGTTGCTAACGCGTAGTGGCGAGAACTCTATGGAGACTGCCGGTGATAAACCGGAGGAAGGTGGGGATGACGTCAAGTCCTCATGGCCTTTATGTCCAGGGCTACACACGTGCTACAATGGACGGTACAAAGAGTCGCGATCCCGCGAGGGGGAGCTAATCTCAAAAAGCCGTTCTCAGTTCGGATTGCACTCTGCAACTCGAGTGCATGAAGCTGGAATCGCTAGTAATCGCGGATCAGAACGCCGCGGTGAATACGTTCCCGGGCCTTGTACACACCGCCCGTCACATCACGAAAGTCGGTTGCACTAGAAGTCGGTGGGCCAACCCGCAAGGGGGGCAGCCGCCTAAAGTGTGATCGGTAATTGGGGTGAAGTCGTAACAAGGTAGCTGTAGGAGAACCTGTGGCTGGATCACCTCCTTTCTAAGGAACTACTTCCGCCTCGGATCAAAACGAGGTTGCGAATTTTTCCCTAGGTCGACAGGAATCGTAGTAACGGCTGTCGGTCTTCGTTCATCCTGTTCAGTTTTCAAGGAACCGCCTGGTTCTCTGACAATCGAATTGCTGCGGCATCAAGGTGGCACAGATCGGAACCCGATCACGCGCTGCACCAGGAACGGGCCTATAGCTCAGTTGGTTCAGAGCGCACGCCTGATAAGCGTGAGGTCGGTAGTTCAAATCTACCTAGGCCCACCACTAACGCGAATTGATTGAGGAGCGAGATTGGCGAAACGGTAAATTCGCCGGTCTGGATTCTTAATCTTCATTCCTCCTTGCCGAACCGATGGGGCTGTAGCTCAGCTGGGAGAGCACCTGCTTTGCAAGCAGGGGGTCGTCGGTTCGATCCCGATCAGCTCCACCAATCCTCACGGTCGAGCCGAAATAGGATCATCCCTCCCCAGGTTGTACCGGGTCCGCAGCAAACGAGAGCGAAGCACGCCGCGAGACAAACGGTGGGCCTCAATCGCATGATTGAAGTTCAGCGTTGGTCTTCGCGACCGCAGAGTTCGTTGACAATTGAATACGGGTTGTAGAAAAGATGATATGCACGATGAATCCGTTTTAACGATTCAAAACTGCAGATCGCATGAGATCAAGGCACTTTATGGTCAAGTTACTAAGGGTTGACGGTGGATGCCTTGGCACAGAGAGGCGATGAAGGACGTGGCAAGCAGCGATATGCTTCGGGGAGCGGCAAGCACGCTTTGATCCGGAGATTTCCGAATGGGGCAACCCCACTGGAGTCATGTCCAGTGATCTCCAGCTGAATTCATAGGCTGGAAGAGGCAAACCGAGGGAAGTGAACCATCTCAGTACCTCGAGGAAGAGAAAACAAATCAGTGATTCCGTCAGTAGCGGCGAGCGAACGCGGAAGAGCCCAAACCAGGATGGCTTCGGCCACCCTGGGGTTGTGGGGCCTGGCCACATGGAGTCACAAAGCAGCAGCCTAGTCGAAATGCCTGGAACGGCACACCAAAGAAGGTGACAGTCCTGTAGACGAAAGGTTCGCTGCCTCCGGCCGGGTACCCGAGTACCACGGGACACGTGGAACCCTGTGGGAATCTGGGGGGACCATCCTCCAAGGCTAAATACTACTCTGTGACCGATAGCGCACTAGTACCGTGAGGGAAAGGTGAAAAGAACCCCTGTTAGGGGAGTGAAATAGTACCTGAAACCGTCGATCTACAAGCAGTGGAACCACTATGCCGGCCTTCGGGTCGGAATGTGGGACCGCGTGCCTTTTGCATAATGAGCCGGCTAGTTACTCTCAGGGGCAAGGTGAAGCATTTTGCATAGCCGTAGCGAAAGCGAGTCTGAATAGGGCGAACATAGTCGCTGGGAGTACACGCGAAGCGGGATGATCTACGCATGGGCAGGATGAAACCTGGGTAACACCAGGTGAAGGTCCGAACCAGTGTTGGTTGAAAACAACTTGGATGACCTGTGTGTAGGGGTGAAAGGCCAATCAAATTCCGTTATAGCTCGTTCTCTCCGAAATATCTTTAGGGATAGCCTCGTACCGACCATACTGGTGGTAGAGCGCTGGATGGACTAGGGGCCTTACCGGGTTACTGAATCCAACCAAACTTCGAATGCCAGTAATGCAATGTACGGGAGTCAGACGGCGGGGGATAAGCTTCGTCGTCGAGAGGGGAACAACCCAGACCGCCAGCTAAGGTCCCCAAATTCACGCTAAGTGGAAAAGGATGTGGAGACGCTTAGACAGCCAGGAGGTTGGCTTAGAAGCAGCCATCCTTTAAAGAAAGCGTAATAGCTCACTGGTCAAGTGGCTCCGTGCCGACAATGTAACGGGGCTTAAGCGTGGTACCGAAGCTGCGGATCTGATGAATCCTTCGGGATTCAACAGGTGGTAGGAGAGCATTCTCAACTGGAGTGAAGTCAGACCGAAAGGACTGGTGGACCGTTGAGAAGAGACTCTGCCGGCACAAGTAGCGATAAAGTGTGTGAGAATCACACTCGCCGTAAGTCTAAGGTTTCCTGAGGAAGGTTCGTCCTCTCAGGGTTAGTCGGTCCCTAAGGCGAGGCCGAAAGGCGTAGCCGATGGGAAACAGGTCAACATTCCTGTACCAGACTTTGGTGCGATGGGGTGACGCAGGAGGATAGCTGAGGCGAAACCAGCGGAATTGGTCGCCGCCCGCTCGTAGCGTGTCCGGATAGGGAAATCCGTTCGGGTATACGTGAGGAGTAAGGCCGAGGGCTTTTAGCCCGCAAAGTCAGTAAGTCCATGCTGCCAAGAAAAACCTCTAAGCTTCAGCCAAAGGATGACCGTACCGCAAACCGACACAGGTAGACGGGAAGAGTATTCCAAGGCGCGTGAGTGATCCCTCGTGAAGGAACTCGGCAAATTAGCACCGTAACTTCGGAAGAAGGTGTGCTTGCTGTCGTTAGTTTCCTCGCGAAACAAAGCGACGGTGAGTCGCAGTGAAATGCCCCAAGCGACTGTTTACTAAAAACACAGGGCTCTGCTAAGTCGAAAACGACGTATAGGGTCTGACGCCTGCCCGGTGCCGGAAGGTTAAGGGGAGTGGTTAGCCGCAAGGCGAAGCTACGAACCGAAGCCCCGGTAAACGGCGGCCGTAACTATAACGGTCCTAAGGTAGCGAAATTCCTTGTCGGGTAAGTTCCGACCTGCACGAATGGCGTAACGATTTGGGGACTGTCTCCACGAGGGGCTCAGCGAATCTGTAGCGCTGGTGAAGATGCCAGCTACCCGCAACTAGACGGAAAGACCCTGTGCACCTTTACTGCACCCTGGCAGTGAACTCTGGTGCTGTATGTGTAGGATAGGTGGGAGCCTTTGAAGCCGGGCCGCTAGACTCGGTGGAGGCAACGGTGAAATACCACCCTTACAGTACCGGAGTTCTAACCGAGGTCCATCATCTGGATCCGGGACATTGCCAGGCGGGCAGTTTGACTGGGGCGGTCGCCTCCCAAAGCGTAACGGAGGCTCGCGAAGGTTCTCTTAGGCTGTTTGGAAATCAGCCGTCAAGTGTAAAGGCAGAAGAGAGCTTAACTGTAAGACCTACAAGTCGAACAGATGGGAAACCAGGCCTTAGTGATCCGGTGGTTCTGTATGGAAGGGCCATCGCTCAAAGGATAAAAGGTACGCCGGGGATAACAGGCTGATCCTGACCAAGAGTTCACATCGACGTCAGGGTTTGGCACCTCGATGTCGGCTC
>DATISF010000037.1:0-5943 GCA_035468985.1 Thermoanaerobaculia bacterium | reverse complement strand
CCTGAGCCGCGAAGACGGCGAAGGATCTCGACATCGCAGGCGTTTTGCATCCTGAGATCCTTCGTCGCGCTTCGCCGACTCAGGATGACGACTTGCGCAGACGTTCCCTGATCTTTTTTCACACGTAGGGCCTGATCTTGTTTCACACGTAGGGCCCACTCTCCAGTGGGCCCGGGGCCGACTGAGAGTCGGCCCTACGTTATCGTCACGCGTTTTCGCATCGTGAGATCCTTCGTCGCGCTTCGCCGACTCAGGATGACGAGTTGCGCAGACGTTCGCTGATCTTGTTTCACACGTAGGGCCCACTCTCCAGTGGGCCCGGGGCCGACTGAGAGTCGGCCCTACGTTCTCGCACGCGTTTTCGCATCCTTACGATCCTTCGTCGCGCTTCGCCGACTCAGGATGACCACTCGCGCAGAGGTTCTAGCGCTGCCGGCGGCCGTTCCGCCGTTCCGCCTTGCGAACCGGAATCATCGCGCCGCGTCCGATCAGATCGACCAGATCGGAGCGGGTGATGATGCCCACCAGTTTCTGCTCCTCGACGACGGGAAGGCAGCCGATGGTGCGGCCGCGCATCTTGTTCGCTGCTTCGCGAACGGTGGTGTTGGGAGTGACGGTGACGACGTCGCTGGTCATGACGTCGGCGACCGCCGTCCCGTTCGCGCCGCGCTCCACGGCGCGGTCGACGTCGCGGTCGGTGACGAGGCCGAGGACTTTGGAGCCGCGTGCGACGATGAGGTGGTGGATTTGATTCGTCCGGAAGCGGTTGACGGCAGCGACGACGGAATCGGTGGGAGCGACCGTGTACACCTTGGTCTTCATGATCTCGCGGACGCGCATGCAGCTCCTCCTTGTCGATTGATGTACTCGACAAGTTACGTCCGCATGCGCGCCGCGGCTACCCTGCGATCGCGCGTCTTCCCTCATCGCCGCAGTTTCCTCACCGGCCTGAGCAGGGGGTCGAACATCTCGGTTTCCTCCCCGGGGCCGACTGAGAGTCGCCCTGCGTGATCGCACGCGATGTGATGCTCGAGGAGCTCGTTCAGGACCTTCGCCTTCGCGCCGAACTCCGGCGACTTCGGATTCGACGCCTTCAGCGCTGGCGCTCTTTCGTAGCGCGTTCCGCCATCGCAGCAGGCCCTTCACCTCGACGTGATCCGACTTCAACATCGTGATCGCATGGGGCATGTCGATCTCCTTCTTGTCTGTCGTTGCGGCTTGTCCGACAATGCGCGACGCGTATCCCTCGATGAGCGATTCTTCGATCCTCCATCCGGCCGTGCGGGCAGCGTTGCAGTCCGCGTCGGTTCAGTTCGAGGCCATCCCCTGCCGCGAGGAATGGGCGGACACCGCCGAGTTCTGCGCGAACTACGGCATCTCGCAGGACGAGGCGTGCAACGCGATCATCGTGGTGCTGAAGACGACGCCGAAGCGGTATGCGGCCTGTCTCGTCCGCGCGGACACCAAGCTGGACGTGAACCATCGCGTCGCGGCCGAGGTCGCGTTCAAGCGGCTGTCGTTTGCATCATTCGAGGAAGCCGCGCAGATCTCGGGGCAGGCCATCGGCGGCGTCACAATCGTGGGGTTGCCCGGCGACATTCCCGTTCTGATCGACGAGCGCGTGACCGAGCGGCCGTCGGTGATCGTCGGGGGAGGAAATCGCACGAGCAAGATCCGCCTCGATCCGAACGAGCTCCTGAAGTTGCCGAATGCGCGGGTGGCGGCGATTGCCGTCCCGCGGGAGGCTCAGTCGTGACGCTTTCGACTCAGCTCTTCGACTTCGCCGGCGATCTTGGCGATCAACGATTCGAGCGCGGCCACGGCGGCGGTGAGACGCTGCCAGACGTCGTTGCTGCCGGCGGGCTCGCCGGGAGTGGTCCGCTGGCCGAGGGCGCGCTTGTAGAAGCAGGTTCCGCACAACGGCACGCCTGCGTTGTAAACGGTCGCCGGTTCCTCACATTCAGCACAGTTCACGTTGTTGATATGAATACGACGCAACGAGGTCAGAGTTTGTTCGAAGCCTGTGAACTTTTCACCGGGAGCAGTCACAATGTTGTGATGCGCTGGCTCGCACTGCTCCTGCTGTCATGGTCCTGCTCGTCGTCATCGGATCTGGTCTCCAGGACCGTCGAAGGCGGCCCGGGGCAGCCGATCACGGTCGATATTGCCAGTGTTGACAACTCAGTCGAAGTGCCAGATCCCGATGGTTCGCGCCAGTACACGCTCCAGGTGGAGGTCGGAAACAGCACCGACACGCTGTTGACCGTCACGAGGATTTCGGTCCGCACCGACGGCGGCGGCGCGTTTCAGGTTTATCCGACGGTGCAGAAGTTCAACGAGCTGCTCGACCCGGGGAAGGATCATCTGTTCGAGATCAAGACGCGGGGCCGCTTCGCGCGCCAGTTCCGGCCCGATGAGTCGCGAACGGTCGTGCTGCTGGTGATCGTCGAGCTTTCGAACGGCGACTCGTACTCGTACACGTTCGAAGGGCCGGTGAAGCAGACCCCATAACCGGGAATGCCGCTGGACCGGCTGAAGTTAGATCGCCTTGACACCCCGGGAGCGCAGCAACTACGCTCCCCCTCCCTTCGGAACGGCGCATTCGTCTAGGGGTCCAGGACGCCGCCCTCTCACGGCGGTAACACGGGTTCGAATCCCGTATGCGCTACCAAGCACAAGACTCAGAGACGACGAGCCGCGCGTCTCTATGGTCAGGCGGCGTTCTCATGACGGACTCCTGCCTCTCGGCTCTCGCCCACCACGCCCACCACTGAAACCAGCACGCAGCAGCTGAACGGAATCAGCCGCGACCAGGGCCTAACGTTCTATGGAACCCCTCTGCACAAGTCGTTGTTCACCTCATCTCGAGCCGCGAAGACGACGACGGATCTCAAAATCGCAGGCGTTTTCGCATCCTGAGATCCTTCGTCGCGCTTCGCCGACTCAGGATGACGACTTGTGAGAGGTTCCCTCTAGGTGCGATGCGCGCGCACCGCATGGGGTTCTGTTGCCGAGCAGTGAGAGCGACAAGCGAAGAGCTGATGTTGGCGAGCGCTTCGGCACAACAGCGGCGTTCCTGACCACGGGATTGGCTCGGCCTCGTCATGCGCCGCCTCGCGGTAACCCGCGCAGCCACCGCGCCAGCGCTTCGTACGTCATCGGACCGCCGGGCCACCGATACTTCGGCTCGTACCATTGGTTGTTTGCACGCACGCGGTGCCGAAAGACCTTCATGCCGTACGACAGTGTTGCCAGGCCACTCGGCAGCTCGGCGTCATTGACGTCGATGTACACCGCGTCGGCGAACGTCGGCAGGCCGACCTGCGTCACGCCGGGCAAACGGAGCAGGAGGTCAGCGAAGTCGAGGCAGGCGCTTCCGCATCCGGCGTCGGTGAGCAAGAACACTCGGCCGGAGATCGGGTTGGGCGGAGGCGGATCCCCCGGCGTGGACGGCGGCAGGCTGACGCGCGCCAGCGGCTGGCCTGCCGCCTCGGCCGAGCGCATCGCGTTCATCACCAGAGTCCAGTACTCCACGGCTTCGGTCTGATTCTTCTTCGCGCTTTCGAGAATGGCGGCGACCTTCTCGATGTTCGCGGCCGAAACGCGCACGTCGTGCGTCGAGTCGAAGCTCTCTTCGACCCGGTCCACCCACGGCTTTCCCCAGAGCGCGACGGCGAGACGATAGCCCCACAGGCTGTCCCCACCGCCGTTGCCACGTACGTCGAAAACAACCGTCGACTTCCGCAGGGCCGCTGCCTGCGACGTGAGGTCGGAAATGAGCGCGCTCAGTTTCGCCGTCTCCGCGTCGGAGTTGAACCAGAAACGCGGCAGACGGATAAACCAGACACCGTCGACCGGTTTCATCTCGAACTGGGCATCGCCTCCGCCAAGCGCGGTGCCGAGTGTCCTGTTGACTTCTGCGGCCTCGCCGGTCCGCCATTTCAGGAGCACTTCCCCTGACGACAAGCGGCAGCGAGTCAGGCGGTGGGCGCGTTCGTCGGGATTGGCGAGGAAGAGGTAGGTCCCCATGCTCATCCTCGCCTGCGGAATCGCGCTGTTCCAGAAATACGGATCGACCCGCTCCTTCATCAACGCATCGAACGATACGCCGTCGCAGCTCTCGATGTGATCGCCGCGCTTCACGCCGGCATCCGGTTCTGCGTAGACGATCTCCGGCCGGCCATCCGAATCGCCACCAACAACGATGCCCGGCCAATCGATCTTTGCCGGCGCGATCCCGAACGAGACGATCACATGGCCGTCCTGAAAGCCGTTCGTGTACCGACGGAGCGCGCGGGTGTAGTCGCTGTACGTCCGAGCTTGGGCGGCCTTCTGTAATGCGACCGTCAGGCCGTTCTCCAGCCAGTCGCGGAAGCGGGGATTTTCCGGATCGACGGGACCCGGATGGTTGTCGCGGATCGTGTCATGGATCGCCTGCAGGTCCCGCTGCGCCATCGCCGCCCATGGCGACGGTGCGGTGTCGGACCTCGCGTTCGAGGCGAGAAGAACCAGCAGAACCGCGGATGAGATCTTCGTCGTTCCAGATTTTACGAACATGTCGATTCATCCTAACCCGTTAAAAGATCACGAATCACACACCTTTTGGCGGCGTTTTGTAGCGAAGCGCTTTCGGACCGCCGCAACGGGAGATCGGGATCGTTCCGCTGAGTACGCGTACGGCTTTGTGGTCGTCCATGACGGCGTGCCGGACCGAATCCAATTGCCGAAGCATCAGCAGCAGATCGTTCCAACTCGGAACCGCCTGGTCTACCAACCTTCCGGTCAGTCAGGCGCAAATCCTCTCGGAAACGGAGCTTCTTCGCGTTGCGATTCGAACGCGAGTTGGGTATTGAGCACGTTTGCGGAGCAACCCGCTGCACCGGTCTGGTTCGCGGCGCTTGTTCAGCAGCGGGCAGGTCGGACGGCGATCTCTGCGTCGGATATGAGCCCGGTCACGGGACCCACTGAATCTTTCCACGGTCAATGAGATCGGGAGCTCCGTTTCGTGGGCGTCGCTCGTTCGAGGCTGACCTCGCCCATTCGAGCAGAGGTGGAGAGTGACGACCACACCCTAACGTCGCGGTCAACGCTGTCGTTTCCCCGCTGCGGGAGACCACGTCATCCGACGCCGTACAGCACGGCGCGTTGAATCCGGGACCGCTGCTCATCGATGCAGAGATCCCTCCGCGGACAGGTCCGCGTCCACTTCATCACAAGACCGTGGAGCATGGCTCACTGCCGCGCGATAGGGAACGGGCATATAGGTGCCTGTCGATCACAAAAAGTGACCTTCCCCACGGCTAAGGAACCTCTGCACAAGTCGTCATCCTGAGTCGGCGAAGCGCGACGAAGGATCTCACGATCCGAAAACGCCTGCGATTTCGAGATCCTTCGCCGTCTCGCGGCTCAGGATGACGTGAACAACGGCTTGTGCAGAGCTTCTCTAAGGAGTGGATGATGGATATCCGTTTCTCGAACTGCCGTCCGGCGCTCTTTCTTGCACGCCTTGCTTCTCATCAGGGCGCAGTTCTGCCTCATTGGACCGGCGGTCCGGGTACTCAGCGCATGGCGATCTTCCTGTTTGCGCTCGTCGTGGGGCTCGTAGCGCAGAAGGGCACGGCCTTGGCCACCGGCAATTCCGACCTGCGTGTCACGGATAACTCGGGTCCGCTTCAGGGTGTCGTCGGTGGTGCGATCGGCGGACAATCATTCACCATCACAAACCTGGGCCCCGATCCGGCGACGAACGTCACCGTCACGCTCACGCTTCCGCCATTCGTGAGCGTGGCGGCGGATCAGGGCTACAACGGGCCGGTATGCACCGGCAATGTCTGCAGCTTCGGCTCGCTGGGGTTGAACCAGAACATCCTCGCGTTGATCCGGCTGCACGCGGACGCCCCCGGCAGTGGCACGATCACCTATAGCGTCACGGCCGACCAGGCC
>DATISF010000036.1:0-31361 GCA_035468985.1 Thermoanaerobaculia bacterium | reverse complement strand
CCGCTTGTGGCTGAGATGCAAGGAGCGAGGAGGGGGCGATGTGGTGACATCGTTGACGACGAGCGACGCCGCAGATCGGCCGCAACCGGCACCAGCGAAATGCTGCGTATCTCTGACTCACCACACTAGCGCGTCCGCGCTTCCGTCCGCAGTCGCACGAACACGTAGATCGCCTGCGGCTTGTGGCCGTAACGCGTCGGAAGTTGCCGGTACTGCGTGTGATAGTCGACGTTCGCTCCCGCGCCCGCGCGATACGCGTTGATCAGAAAGTCGTACAGGTAGCCGACGGTGAAGTGAGTCGTCCGCCAGATGTCGGTCCGGCCGAGAAATCCCGGCGGACGATCGACGCTCTCGATCCGCGCTTCGAGGGTGTTGTGTCCGAGGCGAACGGTGCCCTCGAGGGTCCCGGAACCGAGGTCTTCGCGTTTCGTCCAAATGGCGCTGACCGCGCCTTTTTCGCTGCCGTATGTCAGCGAGGCGCTGGTGAGGTCGCGCTTTGCGTCGCCGAGCTCGGCGCGGGAAACCTGCAGAGCAAAATCGCGGACGGGCGTGATCGTCAGGCGCGCGGAATGCGAGTCGAGGTTCCCGCCGCTGTCGAACGAAGTATGGCGTCCGTGCGAGACGGCATCGTGAAACGCACTGCCGTCGACGGTGACGAAACGCGACCCGAATCCGGCGGTGACCACGCGTGTCGAGTCATGCGTCGTCTCCTGCACGTCGTACGCAAACGGCGCCTCCGCGAACTCCTCGGACGACGTGCGTTGTGCGTACGGAACGGCGCCGAACGCCGGATCGCCGGCCGGGGCGGCATAAAGGTGAAGGAACGTCGTCGTCGACGTGCGAAACGCGAGATCGACGGCCGCCTCTCCGATCAGATCGTGAGCGCGCATCGAATCGAGCAGCGGACCGCCGTTCTCCGGCGACACCCACTGCAGCATCTGCGGATACCCGCGCTCCTTGATCGTGTACGGTTCGAGCGACGCCCGTCCGCGAAACAGCACCAGTCCGCGCGAGCCGAGCGTCCGCTGCGCGCCCCCGGCGATCCAGTTCGTCGAAAACGCTTCGTTGCGCTGCTGATCGGGTCCGCTCTCGCTGCTGTAGGACGCGAAGAGCGCACCGTCCCAGAACGTCGTCCACGGGCCGCGGTTCACGATGTGCGGATGGTGCGGCGCCGCCCCCGGGTTGAACGACGTCCCCGAGATGTTGCGCAGCAGAAATGTCCGCTGAAACGTGATCTCGTCGGACGTTTGCCCGAAAAGGGGGAGCGCGATGAGAAAAAGAAGGCCAAGACGCTTCATGTCGCCGCGCAGTATAGGTGGAGCGACGCGCGTCCTGGCGCGTCGAAACGGCGGCCGGGGACGGCCGCCGCTCCACTCACTGGCCGAACACGTTGTCCACCGGCACGATGCGGATCTTCTCCGGCGCGATGTTGAGCTTGTACGCGCCGATGATCTTGTCCTCCTGCGCGAGCTGCGGCTTCGGCGCGTCGTATTTGATCTCCGAGAACTGATCGGCGGCGAGCTGGTCACGCAGGGCCTGAGCATCCTTCGTCACGATCACCACGGCGAGATCCTTCGCCGAGAAATACTTCTTGATGGCGCGGTTCACGTCGTCGCGCGTCAGCTTCGCGTATCGGCTTCGCATGGACTCGGTGAACTCGGGCATGCCGAACCACCACGAATCGAGTGCGTACCCGAGGCGCTGGTTCTGATTGGCGGTCATGAGATAGACGTTTTTCATGAGGAAGTCGCGGGTGTTCTCGAAGTCTTCCTGGGACATGCCGTTGTCGATCAGCTTCTGGACCTCGTAGAGCGCGATGCGCATCGCCATCTGCGCATTCACCGGCACGACCGGCCGGATCCAGATCTCGAAAAGCTGCGAGCGCCGCCCGATGTTCGGGCTCGGGAAGAACTGGAATCCGGGATGATTGAAGGATTCGATGTACGCGTAATCGCCATAATTCAATCCGCGGGCTTCGCGGATTCGCTGATAGAGATGCGACGATGACGCGCGGTGCTCGCCGAGCCACGAGCGGGCCACGTTGAGCGCGGCGAAATCGGGATCCTGGCGCGTGATCGGAATCGGCCGCCCCATCGAGATCGCCGTCGCGCGCGTTTCCTTCTGGATGATCTCCACTTCCAGTCCCGAAGGCTGATGGGCATTGATCGCCGGCAGATCGGCGCGCCGCTTCGGTGCCCCCTGACCGGCCGGAAGGTCAGCCAGCTGGCGATTCAATTCATCCGCGAGCGCTTGCGGGTAGTCGCCGGAGAGTCCGACCACGAGGTTCGCGCGCGTGTAGTGACCGGCGATGAAGTCGCGCACGTCATCGAGCGCGATGGCTTCGATCCCGGCGATCGTGCCCGCGGCCGTGTGGCCGTAGGGCGTGCCGGCGAAGAGGACGTTCTGCAGCTCTTCCTTTCCGAGCTCCTCGTCGTTGTTGCCGCGGAGATCCTGCTTCAGATGGTTGAGCTGAAGGTCTTTCAGCCGCTGGAAATCCTCCTGTCGCAGTCCGGGGCTGAGGAGCTGCGGCAACACGACCTCGAGGAAGCGGTGCCAGTTGTCGCGGTGGACGACGCCGGTGAACGTCGTGATCTCCTTGTCGACTTGATTGCTGAACGAACCGGCGATCGGGTAGAGCGCCTTGCTGATCTCGTCGGTGCGCATCGACTTCGATCCGGCCTCGCTGATCATCGACGCGGCGAGCGCCGCCAGCCCTTCTTTTCCCTGCGGATCGTTCGCCGACCCCGCGGTGAAGAGCATCTTGACCATCACGTTCGGCAAGACCGTTTTCTGGCTGATGACGTGTGGCGCCGCCCCGGCAGCGTTTGCGGAAACCGGAGGCAGGGCGGCCTTTTCGATCGCCGCCGGCATGGGATCCTTCGACAGCGTCGCCACGACGAGATTCGCGTCGCTGAAGTACTTCTGCGCCGCGGCCTCGATGTCGGCGGGGGTGACGTCGGCCAGGGCCCGGTAGTACCTGTTGGCCGTCTGGTACGAGCGCTCGTACAGCGCGAAATTCGCCAGCACGTTGGCGATGGCGTTGGTGTTGTCGAGCCTCCGCAGGAACGAGTAGCGGGCGTTCGACTTCGTCTCGTTCACGCGCTGCGCGTCGAGCGGCTTGCTGCGCATCGCGCCGAACGTCTTCAGGATCTCGTCGCGGACGTAGACGGCGTCGTTGATGTTCTTGACGCGCGCGTAGACGGTGACGAGCGACGGATCGACGTTCTGGCCGGTGTCAGCGAAGAGCTGATCGACCTTCTGCTCGTCCTCGACGAGCTTCTTGTAGATGTCGGAGGTCTCGCCGAACGCAATCGCGAAGGCCGTGTCGAGCGCGGCCTGCTCCTTCATCTGCAGGAACGACGGCCCGTGAAACGCAACCGTCACCCACGGCAGGGTCGGCGAGGGCCAGGCGACGTGCGCGTACACCGGCCCCTTCGCCGGCGGCTCCGGCGGGATGTTGGCGACGTAGTCGCCGCGCTTCCAGCCGCTCCAGTACTTCTCGACGAGCGCGAGGACATTCGCGGGATCGATGTCGCCGGCGACGATGATGGCGGCCTTCTCCGGCCGGTACCAGCGCCTGAAAAAGACCTTCGAGTAATCGTACTGATTGGGCATGTCCTCGATGTCTTTGATGAAGCCCATCGTGGTGTGCTTGTACGTGTGCGTGGTGTACGCGGCGTCGCGCTGCGCTTCATCGAGCTTGGCGATCGGATTCGCGCTGTTCTTGTTGTATTCGCCGAGGATTGCGCGCGCTTCGGTCTTGAAGGCTTCGGGTGAGTAGGTGAGGTGCTGGAAACGGTCCGCCTCGACCTCGAGGACCTTCGGGAGATCATCCTTCGCGAACGTCGTGTAGTAGATCGTCCGGTCGTCGGACGTATTGGCGTTCGACGTCGCGCCGGCCTTCGTCATGATCGCCTGGTACGCCTCGGGCGGGTAGGAGGGCGTGCCGCGGAACATCATGTGCTCGAAGAAATGGGCGAAGCCCGATTTCCCCGGCTCCACTTCGTTTCGCGAACCGGTCTGCACGGTGATGTAGACGGCGACGATATTCGGGAAGCCGGTCGGAACAGCGATGACGCGCAGGCCGTTGTCGAGAGTTTTCTCGGAGGCTGCGAACGGGAGGATGTTCTCTTGCGGCGGCACGGGTTTCCTTTTCGCAACGGGCGCACCCGCCGCGAGGATCGGCAGGAGCACGGCGCAAACTGCGACGGCGGATCGGAACATGACTCTCCTTCTGACTGCGGAGCGGCGACCGTCCCGGCCGCCGTCGATGCGCGAGGACGCGCGTCGCTCCACGTTAGTTGACCGCGACTTCGTCCTTCTGCTCCTCAGGCTGCGTCTCGGGCTGTCCCTCGGGAATCTCCGCCGGGCCTTCCTTCAGGTCCTCCCGGATGATCAGGTCGAGGAACATCTCCCGCACGCCGTTCCGGCCGGCCTGGTCGAAGACTTTCCGGACTTCCGTCGGCTTCAGGCGGATGCCAGTCATCGTCTCCAGGTACTGACAGAAAACGACAGCGCGGGAGCGGAAAGACACGATCAGAATGACGAGCAGCACGACCGCGAAGACGAGAGGCATCGCCGCCGCGAGACTGTGGAATTGGAACAGCGATGTGATGCTCATGGGGGGCCCTAATCCTAGCACGGCACCGATGTTGTATTTGTCTCTGTCGGGGGAGGGTTCGCATGTCCAGTCAACGGTACGAACCGGTGTCGTGCCACTACCACGATCAGCTCGAAGCGGCGGCGATGCACAAGCGGCCCGTGGAGCTGGAGTTCGACCTCGAGGGAGTCACCCAGAGGGAGCGCGGCCGGATCTCGGACGTGTACACGGCCGATGGCGCCGAATTCGTGAAATTCGAATCCGGCCGCGGGCCGCTGGAGATCCGGCTCGATCGGATCATTTCGATGAAGGAAGAGTAACCAGATCGCCGGTCGTAGCTCGTTGGTCGTGGGGCATCGTCGCGCCTAGACCTCTGCACAAACCGCCCGCGATCACGGAGGGCCGACTCTCAGTCGGCCCCGGGCCCACTGGAGAGTGGGCCCTACGTGTGAAGCAAGATCAGGGAACCTCTGCGCAAGCCGTCATCCTGAGTCGGCGAAGCGCGACGAAGGATCTCAGGATGCGAAACCGCCCGCGATCACGTCGGGCCGACTCTCAGTCGGCCCCGGGCCGGCCCGCGATGTCGAGATCCTTCGCCGTCTTCGCGGCTCAGGAGGACGTGAACAACGACTTACGCGGAGGTTCCCTGGGGCCCCGTGACCCACGACTTCCGACCGACGACCGGTGGAGTACCATTCAGCCATGCCGAAATTTCTTTTCTACACCGGCACCGCGTTTTGTCTCTTCGTCGCGCTGACCAGCGCAGCTGAGTCCATGCGTGAGATGCAGGGTGGAGGATTGGCATTTGCGGCATTCCAGAGCGGCGGGCTCTTCTCGCCGCGCGGGCCGTGGGCGATCGTCGTCGCCCTGCTGGCCGGACTGGCTGTGGCCGTCATTTTCGTGCGCATGGCAGCGCTGCTGGCTGCGCGAAACCTCTTCGGCGCATTTCTCGCGCTTCTCTGCGTCGCGGGAGCGATCGCCTCGCTCTCGGCGGTTCTTCTCCTGCAGTCGCGCATGCTCGTGCTGGTTCGACACGGGGTGCAGACGCCCCTCGGTCAGTGGCTCTCCGAAATGCACTTCGCGGGCTTCCTGCTCCTCGGATATTTCGTGTCGCTGTCGCTCCTCGCGCTGAGACCGTATTTCCGCATTCAGGCGAGCCGCTTTCTGTCGGCGCTGGTGTTCCTGCCGCTGCCCATCTTCGGACTGGTCATGACGCAGGAGTTGTTCGTGCATGCGTCGACGGCGCCGCTTCCCGCCTCCAGCCCGGCATCGCTCGGGTACTTCAGCATCGTCTCGATTCTTTTTTTCGCGATCGGCGTGCACTGCATCCGCCATCGCCATCTCTTCCTGGAGATGACGAACCTGCGGGAGCTGCTCGACGGCCGCTTCGACTCGACCGCGCGCGGGTCGCGACGCCCCATCGGGGGCGTCGCGTTCGATTCGTAGCCTCTACTGGGCCGGCACCAACGTCGGATCGTCGGTCCGGTTGTCGACGCTGGAGACGTACGCGGCGACCGCCCCCGTCCCTCCAACGACCGAAACCGCGACGCGTCCGTTGTACGTGCGCTCGAAGCCGAGCTGCTTGAGGATGCTCGACAGCTGCACGAACTCGTTCCCCGCCAGCTGCACCGTGATCGTCGGCGACGCCAGCGCCTCGGCGTCGTATCCGGTCACTTCCACGGTCGCCGGCTGCCCCGTGACCTCGGCGAGTCCGAGGTTCGAGCGGTAGCGTTCGGATTCCTCGATGTTGAGGATCTGGAGAGCGCGTCCGTTCGGCGCGACCGCATCGCTCAACGTGAACGCGGCGAGCGCCTGACCGACTGTGCCGTCGGGACGGTCGTTGTACGTGCGGCCTTCGACGACCAGCGGCGCGGCGGCGGGCGTGTCGATGATCAGCGATCCCAGCGCGTTCTGGACGTTGAATAGCGATCCGACGACGTTGTCGAGGACTTTCACCTGCTGCGGATCGATGTGCACGGTTGCCTTCGGCCGGTCCGACGATCCTTGTGCCGAGAACGTGAGAGTGGCATCGATCGGCTCGGTGCCGCGATTGAGCAGCGTCACGTCGGATTGCCAGTTCGATCCGCTCGCTCGGCCGACGCCCGCGACGACGAAGCGAGCCGACGCGTGTTCTTTCGGATCGACACCGATGACCAGCGTGCCGTCCGCCGTGCGGTTATCGACGACCGAGCCGTACGCCGTCACCTTTCCACCCGATGCTGATTCGAGTGCGACGTCGAGCCAGCCGTTCGAGACAGTGATGTTCTGCTGCGCGAGGAGGCCGCTGAGCTGAAGCTGATCGCCGCCCTTCATGGCGAACGTCTGTGCGAACAATTGCCTGCCCGTGGCGTCGAACAGTTTCGCCACGATGTTGGCCGGACTGCCTGCTGCTTCGACAAAGCCGAAGTTCGTCCGATACGTCGGCGTTTCGGTGACTGGCTGCACGACGAGCGAGCTCGATGTGGTTCCGAGGAAGCGGCCGAACGGGATCGCCGGGATGAATTGGCCGAGCGTTCCGTTCGGTGTGACATCGTAGGTCTTGCTCACCGCCGCGGTGAGCGAGCGCGAAGCCGCCGGATCGGCGGGGCGGATCTCCAGCACGCCGTTCGAGCCGTCGCCGAGCGGCCCGAATCCGAACCAGTTCTTGACGACGTCATCGAGCGACAGCGTCTTGCCCGGCGAGACGTCGGCGGATGCTTCGTTCACCGTCACGCCCGCGCCGGTCGTCAGCGACAGGAGCAGACGATAGCTGCTGGCGGCGTTGCCAAGGTTGGCGATGCGGACGTCGGAGCGCCACGTGGACGCGAGTCCGTCGACGTGCGCGACGGCCGGGACGATGAGCGAGTTTTCCGATGGCTTCGTGGTCTGTGTCGGCGTCACTGGCGTGGCCAGGCTGATCGAGATCGGAACGGTCGTCGAAGGTGTCGTTGCGCTCGCGGAGGTTTCGGTCGTGACGATGAGCGTGCCGGTGCTCGAGCCGGCCGGACGCCCGCGCGGATCTGCCGTGATCGTGAGCAGCACTCCTTCGGCGGGCATCGTGCCGGTCGATGGCGTGACGCTGAGCCACGGCTTGTCGGTCGTGGCGCTGAATCGGGTGACGGCGGCGATGGCGAGCGAGCCCGCCGGCGGCCGCACGAGAACCTGCTGGCTGATCGGCGTGACCGTGCCGAATTCGGCCTGCAGCATGAATTCAAACGACGTTGACGAGTCTTCCGGTACGACGACCGTGCGTACGGTCATCGAGTTCGGGCTGATCGTGTTGCATGCGGTGTTCTTCGCGCGCACGCGGAAGTAGAAGGCCGTCGCTTTGGCCACGGTCTGGCTGAGCTCGACGCCGAGGTTCGAGGTCGTGTTGGTCTTCGCGTCGTTGAACGTGGGGGAGGTAGCGACGTCGTACTCGTATTGATCCGCGTTGGCCACCGCGTTCCACAGCAAGTGGTACTTCTCGTTCGAGCGGACCAGTGCCACGGCGCGCGCGACCGGAGCATCCGGCGTGCCGCAGCCGGGCGTGGCGTTGAAGCCGCTGAAATTCGAGCGCGCGGTTGCGCCGCACGCGAACGTGGCGACGACGAACCACGAGATCGGTCCCGATTCGACATCGGCCGTGATCTGCGTTCCGGTTGTCGGTCCCACCGCCCGGTATGGCTTCTGGTTCTCCGAGACGTAGAGCGTGTAGCTCGTCGCGCCCGCTTCAGCGGACCACTTGAAGGTTACCGGCGAAGCGACGCTCGCTGCTCCGCCGGCTGGCGCGATGGTCGTCGGCGCCGTCCCGGTGCAGGGAACACCGGTCGAGAACGTGACGCAGTTGCTGCCGACCGTCGGACAGCCGACGGTGTTCGCCTCAACACGGAACGAGTAGGTGCTGTTCGGCGCCAGGTTGCCGAAACGGAACGAGTTGCCGGCCGTCGTGCCGACGGGGGTAGAACAGCCGGCGCGGCCCTGGCCGAAGTAGATCGTGAAGAAATCGGCCGTTCCGGTCCATGCGATCGTGCCGCTCGTCGCTCCTGATCGTGGCGTGGAGACGACCGGCGCCGGCGGACACGTCGTGGCGCCGCCGACGGTGAATGCGCCCGGTGCGGTGCTCGTCAATCCAGCCGGCTGCTGCGTGCCGGTCACATCGCGCGGTCCGGGTGTGGCGGTCGGCGAGATGGAAATGTTCACGAGTGCCTGCGACGAGGAGAGGATGGACGTCGAGGTCACCGTGATGCCGGCGCCGAAGGTGAAGGCCGTACCACCCTGGAATCCGATGCCGGAGACCGTCACGGTCATCGACTGTCCGGGGTTGCCCAGATTCGGTGTGACCCCTCCGACGCTGAATTGCGTGATCGCCGGTACGGCTCCGAACGAGCTCGCCGACGTGAGCGTGACGCACGAGCCGGCGGTGACGGTGCGTTTCCATTCCAGCGCCGCGCCGTTGTCGATACAGCCGGCCGCGGTGTCGACGATGTTGGAGAGATCGCCCTGCGTGCTGATCTCGCTCCAGATCGTTCCGAAGCCGCGTGCCGCGTATCGGTCGGCGGGTGTCGTCGGGACGAGAAGAATCGTGTAGCCGGTGGCGAGGCAGTCCTTGCCGCCGGGGCTCGAGGACGTCGGTTCGAGATACGGGATGCCGCTGTCGGAGCCGGCGAGGTAGATGTCCGCGCCGATGTAGACATTCATCGAGACCGTCGACGTCGTCGAGCAGAAGGTTTTCGTCAGTCGATAGAAGCCGTCACCATTGACGTAAGAGAACGTGGCCGTGAGGCGAACGCCGGTCGCTCCGGCATCGACGACGACGGCCACTTTGAACGGGTCCGCGGCCGTTCCTGTGCCCGTGACCGGGCTGATCGAGACCGGCGTCCATGGTGTCGGGAGAATCGCCGCCGAACCGCAGGGGTGCGTTCCGAAGTCGGGACCATACAGCGTTCCGCTGATCGCGGCGAAAACTCCCGCATCGGCGACACTGTTGATGCAGCCGCCGGGGAAGATCTGGCCGGTGAGCGGGAAGGCCGAATTCACCAGCTGGAACGACGTATCACTGCCGACGATCACCGTCAGCGGACTTCCGTTGATCGTGACGACAGTAGGCTGCGCGGACACACTCGCCACGAACAAGACGGACGAAACACACACGACTGCGTAAATCAATCGGCGCATGGAACCCCTCGATCTGTTCTGGAAAGAATGCTGAAGCTGAGCGCTAGTCTATTGCGGCGGGTCGCGCGTTACAATCACGACCGCCCAGGAAGGTCCCCCCAAATGGCTTCGAGATCTCTCGCGGTATCGATGGCGGTGGTGTGTGTTCTCGCTGTGGCTGCAAGAGGCGCGTCGCTCGCGGAGTATGTCTCTGAAACGAAGAAACTGACCATCGCGAACGATGTCAGTCCCGTCGCCTGAACACGTGGCGGTCGCGGGCGAAGGAGGCCACGGCTGTTGCGCCGATTCCTTATGCGAACCGGATTGCCGGCGATCCACGGACAGCATTCGTCCATCGGTTCGGGCTGCTGTACGCGAAAGGGCCCTATCTTCTCTATGTCCTCCACAAGCAGGTCGGCGACACGCAGTTCCTGACGTTCATGAAGTCGTACCAGAAGTCGTTCCAGTGGAAGTTCGGAACGACGAACGACGTCGCCGGGCTGCTGCAGTACATGACGAAGACCGACTACAAGCCGTTCCTCGATCAGTACTTCTGGGGAACGGGGATGCCGAACTAGAGGACACTAGAACCTCTGCGCAAGTCGTTGTTCCCGTCATCCTGAGCCGTGAAGACGGCGAAGGATCTCGACATGGCAGGCGTTTTCGCATCCTCACGATCCTTCGTCGCGCTTCGCCGACTCAGGATGACGACCTGTGCGGAGGTTCCCTGGAGGTCTCTACGCCGGGTAGAGGTTTCGGCACCTGCACAATGCCTTGTGCCAAACTTCCCTCCTGAATCGATAAACTGACCCCGACCCCATGTCGTCCTTCGTTCACCTTCACCTCCACACCGAATACTCCCTCCTGGACGGTGCCAGCCGTCCCGAGCAGCTGGCGGTCAAGGTCGCGCAACTGGGCATGCCCGCGTGCGCGATCACCGACCACGGCAACATGTTCGGCGCGGTCGAGTTCTACAACTCGATGAAGAAGTCGGGAGTGAAGCCGATCATTGGCTGCGAGATGTACGTGGCTTACGGCTCACGCCTCGACAAGCTCGGCGTCGAGGACCAGCAGGCCGACGCCGGATCGAACAACCACCTGATCGTCCTCGCCGCGACGAACGAGGGTTACCGCAACCTCGTGAAGCTGGTCAGCGCCGGCTACACCGAAGGCTTCTATTACAAGCCGCGCATCGACAAGGAGCTTCTCCGCGAACATCGCCAAGGGCTCATCGTCCTCTCGTCGTGCCTCAAGGGCGAGGTCTCGCAGAATCTCGCCGGCGGCAACTACGCGAAAGCCAAAGAGGCCGCCCTCCAGTACCGCGACATCCTCGGACCCGAGAATTTCTTCCTCGAGATCCAGGATCACGGTATCCCCGACCAGCAGAAGATCGTCCCGATGATGGCCCGCCTCGGCGAAGAGACGGGGCTTCAGATCGTCGCCACGAACGACTCGCATTACCTGAACAAGGACGACGCGTTCGCGCACGAGGTCCTCCTCTGCATCGGCACCGGCAAGACCCTCGGCGACGAGCGGCGGATGAAGTTCTACTCCGACGATTTCTATGTGAAGGGACCCGACGAGATGGAGCGGGTCTTCCGCGCGTATCCGCAGGCGGTGGCGAACACCGTGCGCATCGCCGAGCGGATCAACATGTCGCTGGACGTCTCGGGGCACCACCTGCCGAAGTTCCCGGTGCCGAAGGGCTACGACGCGGGGGCTTACTTCGAGAAGATCGCCCACGAGGGATTGAAGCGGCGGCTGGACAAGCCGGCCGCGCGCAAGCACGAGCCGCAGGAATATCAGGACCGGCTCGAAAAAGAGATCGACATCATCAAGTCGATGGGGTTCCCCGGCTACTTCCTGGTGGTCTGGGACTTCATCAAATACGCGAAGGACAACGGGATTCCGGTGGGACCGGGCCGCGGATCGGCGGCGGGATCGCTCGTGGCCTACGCGATGGGCATCACGGACGTCGATCCGCTCGCATACGACCTTCTCTTCGAGCGCTTTCTCAATCCCGAGCGCATCTCGATGCCCGACATCGACGTCGACTTCTGCATGAACAACCGCGGGCGCGTCATCGAGTACGTGCGCAACAAATACGGGAAGGAAAACGTCGCCCAGATCATCACGTTCGGGACCATGGCGGCGAAGTCGGTCGTCCGCGACGTCGGACGCGTCCTGGGCATGCCTTACGGTCTCGTCGACAAGGTCGCGAAGACCATTCCGGCCGGACCGGAAGTGACGCTTCCCTCTGCGGTGCAGGATTCACCAGCGCTCGCCGATTTCGTGAAGAACGACAAGGAGGTCGCGCAGATCATCGAGATCGGCTCGAAGCTCGAGGGTCTTTCGCGGCATGCCGGGATGCACGCGGCGGGCGTGGTGATCACGCCCGAGCCGGTCACGAACTTCGTTCCGCTCTACCTGACGAACCGCGACGAAATCGTCACCCAGTACGACATGCGCGTCGTCGAGAAGATGGGTCTTCTGAAGATGGACTTTCTCGGCCTGCGGACGCTGACCGTCATCGACGACGCGATCAAGTCCGCCGAAGCGGAGAACGGAACGAAGATCGACATCGACTCCCTGCCGCTCGACGATCCGGACGTCTACCGCCATTTCCAGGAAGGCCGCACGAAGGGCGTGTTCCAGTTCGAATCGGGCGGCATGGTCGATCTGCTCCGCAAATCGAGGCCGACCAGGTTCGAGGATCTCGCCGCGCTCAACGCGCTCTATCGTCCCGGCGCGCTCGATGCCGGCATGGTCGACGAGTACGTCCGCCGCAAGAACGGGCAGTCGAAGGCGAAGTACCTCGTTCCGGCGATGAAGGCCTTCCTCGAGGAGACTTACGGCGTCATCGTCTACCAGGAGCAGGTCATGCAGATCGCGCAGGCCGTGGCCGGCTACACGCTCGGCCAGGCCGATCTTCTCCGCAAGGCGATGGGGAAGAAGGACGCCGAGATCATGGCCGCGGAGCGCGACAAGTTCGTCGCCGGCGCTCTGAGGAACGGGTACGAGAAGAGGAAGGCCAACGAGATCTTCGACTACATCGAGCCGTTCGCGCGTTACGGCTTCAACAAATCGCACTCCGTCGCCTACGCGCTCGTGGCGTACCAGACTGCGTGGCTCAAGGTTCATCAGCCGCGGCACTTCATGGCCGCGCTGATGACGTCGGAGATGGACAAGACCGAGAACGTGGTCAAGTTCATCCACGAGTCGAGTGCGATGGGCATCAAGGTTCTGCCCCCGGACATCAACGAGTCGAACTACTCGTTCACCGTCGTCGGCCCCGACATTCGCTTCGGCCTCGGAGCGGTGAAAGGCGTGGGATCGAGCGCAATCGAATCGATCCTCGAGGCGCGGCGGCGCATCGGCCGGTTCACATCGCTGCTTCAGTTCTGCGAAGAAGTCGATCTCCGCGCCTGTAACAAGAAAGTGCTCGAGGCTCTCGTCAAATCGGGTTCATTCGATTTTCTCGGTCAAACGCGGAAGGCGCTGTTCGAACAGCTCGAGCCGACCGCCGATTCGGCCCAGCGCGAGAAGGAAGCGAAGGAAAGAGGGCAGGTGAGCCTGTTCGGAATGGGGGCACCGGCTTCAGCCGGTCTCTCACCCCGGCTGAAGCCGGTGCTCCATGCCGAATGGTCCGATGAAGAAAAACTCCGCCACGAGAAAGAAACCCTCGGCTTCTACGTGTCCGGCCATCCTCTGAACAAGTACGCCGAGGAGCTGAAGCTGTTTGCCAGTGCCACGACCGAGGCGCTGCATCGCCACATCGATGACACCGTCAACATCGGCGGCATCGTCTCGCAGATGAAGCGCTCGAAGATCAAGAAGGGGCCGAACGAGGGGAAGCTGATGGCGAAGTTCGTCCTCGACGATCAATACGGGTCGGTCGACGTCGTCGTGTTCAGCGATCTCTATGCGAAGTATCTGAAGTGGCTCGACAACGGAATCGCGGTGCTGCTGACCGCGACCGTGAAAGACACCGGCGGCATGTCGGCCGGCCGGAGCGCATCGCTGCAATCGGCGGAGCAGGCCGCGTCGCGCATCGACGATGAATACGGCGGCCATCCGGAGGAGCGTCCGCGGATCTCGGCGTACGAGATTCGCGAAGAGGACGCCGAGGATGATCGCGATCCGAAGGAGATCGAGCGCGAGAAGTACGGGGATCGGAAGAACAACCTGGATTTGTTTGGCGGCGGAGCACCTGCTTCAGCCGGTGACGACGAAGAGCCGCCGGCTGAAGCCGGCGCTCCATCCGACGAAACCAACTTCGCCTCGCACGCCGCTGCGTTCTCCGAATCGCCGGTCACGCCCGAGCTCAACGCGCTGGAGATCGTTCCCCTCGACGGCATTCGCGACAAGAAAGTCCGCGAGATCGCACTCGAGGTCCCCTATCCGCGCGTGAGCGAAGACATGGTCAAGAAGATCCGGGAGATCGTGGAGGAGCATCCGGGCGAGATCCCGATCTCGGTGAGGCTGACCGAAGTTCCGGAACACGGCGAGATCCGGCTCAAGCTCAACCAGCATTTTCGTGTTCAGCCCGGTCCTGCGCTGAACGAGGCTCTGCAGCAGGTGCATGCGAGCCCGCGGTACGTCTTCTGACGCAATCGCTGGCGCGGGTTGCCGAGCCGGCAGTCTCGACGATGAAGGGCTCGGCGCGACGCCAGTGGCCAACGATGGAGCCCCGGTTGCGGTGGAGCTTCATTGCTATACTTCGCGCGTCCTCGCCCCATGCCAACAGAACCCGCGCAGTCCTACGTCACCCACCGCCGCTATCACACGATTTATCACTTCGTCACGCTGCCGATCCTGATCATCAACTTCATCGTGACGATCGTGGTGGCCGTGCGCTCGTTCTCACTCCTCGCGTTGTGGAACGTCGTCGTGGCGTTCGCGCTGATGATGCTCGTGGTGATCGTCCGCTTCTACGCGACGAAGAATCAGGACCGGATCATCCGCTTGGAGGAGATCGTTCGTCTCTTTCGCGTTCTTCCACCGGAGATGCATCCGCGCATCGGGGAACTGAGCACCGGACAGCTGATCGCTCTCCGGTTCTGCAGCGATGAGGAACTGCCGGAGCTGACGCGAGCCATCCTTTCCGGCGAGGTTCGCGGCCGCGAAAACATCAAGCGCCGCATCCGCAACTGGCGCCCCGACAGACAGCGCGTCTAGCGGTTATACTCCGCCCCAGCACCACGGAGAGAGAGTGTGTGTGATGGGTAGTGTCAGATCGCTTCGCGTCGTCGCCGTCGTCTTCGCGCTTGCCTGGTCCGCAATCGCGCACGCCGAATGCGTGTCGCAGATGCGTGAGGCCTCTTCGGGTGTTTTCAACCGCACCACCGCCGGCGTCGCCTGGACCGGCACGCTCCTCGGCGTGGCCAAGGTGGACGGCAGCGGCGCGAGGGAAATCACATTCGCCACGTACAGCGAAGGGCTGGTTCCGCTCACCTCCGATCGTCTGATCGCCGGAGGATCGTTCGCCGGCGTGACGGATCTCGTCTGGAACGGCAGCGAACTCGGAGTGTTCTACGTGGACGCCACGGGACAGCTGATCCTGCAGCGTGTTTCCACGACGGGAGAGCCCATCGGCGGCTCCATAGCCGTGGCGCCGAACCATCCGACATCGAAGGCGCGTGAATACGACGCGGACTGGGATCCGAGCCGGCAGGCGTACGTGATCGTTCACTCCGTGTTGGACGGCCTCGACAAGGGCCTTTGGCTCACGATCCTCGAACGCAATGGATCGGTTCGCAACGAGATCGTCGTCACGGCGATCATCGCCACTCCCCTCCACCCGCACGTCGCGGTGAACAGCTCCGGAAGCATCGGCGTTCTGTTCCTGCGCAACGGCGTGTACTCGAGCCGCGTGTTCGATGCTGCCGGCACGGGTAGCGGCATCGAGCCGTTGGTGAACGCACGCGACGCCGTCATCGGCAGCGACGGATCGTCATTCGTGGTCGCCGGAAACGCCCCCATCACCGGACCGACCGACATCGACTTTGCGATCGTCGATGAACATGGAAGGATCACGATGCCGTCGACGAAGTTGTTCGGACGCGGCGCGGAGATCCAGCCCGTCTCCCTGATCTGGAATCCGACGCGATCCGAATGGGCGCTCGCCTACCTGTCATCGCTCTTTCCCTTCACGCAGGTGTCGGGCGATTTCCGCCTTCGGCGATTCACGGCGTCGGGAGATCTGATCAGCGACAGCAACTTCTCGCCCGATCCCATCTTGAGCAAGCTCGCCACATCGCTTCCCATCGTCTGGACCGGTTCGAGCTACGTCAGCGCGGCGAGCCGCGGCGCCTCGGGAAGCCTGCAGCCCGATTCCTACGTCGTCCGCCACTGCCCGCTGACCGCAACGATCGGGGTTCCCGCGCAGGTGGTGCGCGCCGGGACATCGGTTACGTTCACGGCGAATATCGACGGGGGGGCGGGAGGGAACACGTACTCCTGGGACTTTGGCGACGGCCGGCGGTCGGACCAGGGCACGGTGACGCTCCGTTTCGACAAGCTCGGCGACTACCCCGTCGTTCTTCGCGTGACGGATGCAGCCGGGGCCACGAGCGTCACCACGATGACGCTCCGCATCGTCACGCCCCGCAGGCGAGCCGCGCAGCATTGACAACTTCGTAACAGTCTTTATCCTAGGTCATCCACAAAACGGAAAGGATGACTGCCCGGATGAAGAAACTCGTTGCAGTTTTGGGATGTCTTTTTGTCTGTGTTGTAACAGTCTATGCCGGCGATGCCCACACGCCGGAGCTCAACAACCAGCGCATTCACGTGTTCCCGTCGAAAGACCGGTTCCCGAACGACCAGGCCGGCGGCGCCGGCGGGGCGGGCAACCTGATCGACCATGGCGGCGAAGTGCTGACGAACGCCAAGGTCGTCTACATCTTCTGGGGATGGGCCTCGAGCACGACTGATCCGTACGTGCAGCAGGTCGTGACGTTCCGCAGCAGCCCGAACGGCATGATCAAGCACGTAGGAATGCTGAGCCAGTACCGCAGCACCGGTTCGACCGGCTTCGTCGGGCAGGCGGACGTCTATGACTCCGTTCCGCCTCCGACGCTGAAGGTCACCGACTCGATGGTCCAGGCGAAGGTCGCAGCGGAATGCGCCGCACTAAGTGGCGGTTGCCGCACGGACACGATCTACGAAGTGCTGATTCCGTCCGGCTACTTCTCCGACGACGGTTCCGGCGCGCAGTCGTGCGGCGGAACGAATCTGGTGTACTGCGCGTATCACGGCAACGGCGACGGCGTGAATCTCAGCTCGTCGATCAAGTACTCGATTCAGCCGTATCCGAGCTGCTCCGGTTGCCACGGCCTTGCCAGCTGGACGGCCGCGAACGACCAGCAGCACTTCGTGGTCCACGAGACACGCGAAGCGATGACCGATGCCCGCCTCAACGCCTGGTGGGACAACGCCGGCTACGAAGCCGACGACAAGTGCGCGTGGGGACGCAACCTCAAATTCCTGTTCACCGAGGTCACTGCAGACGGTACGTTCGCGTATCAGATGGAGTACTCGAACTCGGCGAGAGGCTGCGTGAAATAGACGCATGTCATCCTGAGCCGTCTTCCCGGCTCAGGATGACCGTCTACACCTCGGAGAGTCGCATCAGCTCCAGGAACTCGATCGCCGGCACCGGCGGTTTCACCAGGAACCCCTGCATCTGATCGCACGTGTGGCGTTTGAGGAACGCGGACTGCTCCGGCTGCTCGACGCCCTCGGCGATCACCTTCATCCTCAGACTGTGAGCCATGGCGATGATTGCCGTGACGATGGCGCTGGTATCGGTGTCCGTCGTGATGTCGCGGACGAAGGACTGGTCGATCTTCAGCGTGTCGATGGGAAAACGCTTGAGATAGCTCAACGAGGAGTGTCCGGTTCCGAAGTCGTCGAGCGAGACTCGCAGGCCGAGCTTCTTCAGCTCGATCAGCGTGCGCACGCTCATCTCCGGACTCTGCATGGCGCTGCTCTCCGTGATTTCCAGTTCGAGGAGATCGGGCCGCAGGCCGGTGTCGTCCAGCGTCTCCTTGACGCGCTCCACGAGGTCGGGCTGCTGCAACTGTGTGACGGAGAGATTCACGGCGAGCGACAGGTTGCGATATCCGGCGTCGTGCCACGCCTTCGCCTGACGGCACGCCGTGCGTAACACCCAGCCGCCGATGGGCACCATCACGCCGGTCGCTTCCGCGAGCGGGATGAACACCGCGGGCGGCACGGATCCCATGTCGGGATGTGTCCAGCGCAGCAAAGCCTCCATTCCGGTGATGCGTTCGGAGCGGAAGTCGAAAATGGGCTGATAGAACAGCGTCATCTCCTGGTTGGCCAGCGCGCGGCGAAGGCCGTGCTCGAGGGCGATGCGCTGCAGCGCTTTGGCGTTCACGAATGCGTTGAAGAGCTGGTAGTTGTCGCGGCCCTGCTCCTTGGCCTGGTACATCGCCGTGTCGGCGTTCTTGATCAGCGTTGCTGCATCCGCGCCATCCTCGGGATAGAGGCTGATGCCGATGCTGGTGGTGATGAAGAACTCCCGTCCCTCGATGTGGAACGGATAGCGGACCGACTCGATGATTTTCTGGGCGACGAGCGCGGCGTCTTCCGATCGGATCAGGGCGGGAAGAAGCAGCGTGAACTCGTCGCCGCCGAGGCGCGCGACGGTATCGCTGTCGCGGACGCAGGACTGGACGCGTGTGGCCACGGCCTGCAGCAGCTGATCTCCCACGTTGTGGCCGAGGGAGTCGTTGATGACTTTGAAACGGTCGAGATCGAGGAACAGGACGGCCAGTCTGCTGTGATCGCGCTGGGCGTGCGAGAGAGCGACGGTCAGGCGATCCTTGAACAGGAGACGGTTCGGCAGTCCGGTCAGGGCATCGTGGTAGGCGAGATGCTTGATCTGCTCTTCGGCGTAGGTCCGCTCGGTCACGTCGCGGACGATGCAGATCATTCCGCCGTCCGTCGCCGTCAGCGAGATCTCCTGCGGGAACGTGAAGCCGTCGCGACGGCGCCCGGTCGCTTCACCGCGCCAGCGGCCGCGCGACTGCACGGCGGGGATGATGACTCTGTCGAGGCGGTCGACTTCCGGGTCGTCGTAAAGCTCGCGCATCGACTTCCCGATCATCGACTGCGGTTTGGGATAACCGTAGAGCCGCGCCAGCGAGTCGTTCAGATACGTGAACTCGAGCGCCTCGTTGAGGATGCCGATGCCGTCCATCGACGCCGTGATCGCCGCCGACTGCTTGTGCAGCATTTCCTCGTTCTGCTTGCGCTCGGTGATGTCGCTGGCCACGTGAAGAAAGCCGGTGATGTCGCCGAGGTCGGAACGCAACGCGGTCACGGCGACGAGGACGGTCCTCCGCTCGCCCTGTTTTCCGACATACGTCCACTCGCGCTCTTCGAGATCCTCGAGCGCAGCCCGAAGAACCAGTACGTCGAAGCCGCTGATCGGCCGCTTGAACTCCTGCGACAGCGCCTCGCAGTGCTCGCGGATCTCCTCAGGCAGATGAAGAGCGAGCAGCGAACGTTGCCCGATCATCGCGTCGGCCGAGTAGCCGAGCATGCGCTCGGCGCCGGAGTTGAAGACCGTGATCACTCCCTGCGGATCCGTGGCAATGATCGACACGCGAGTGGCTGCCTCGAGTACCGCCTTCCGCTGCGCGCTCGCGCTGGCCAGCATCGCCTCGGCGCGCTTCCGCTCGGTGACGTCGTACACGAACCCTTCGACATAGGAGGAGTCGCCTTCGCGCTTCACCACGTGCGCGTTGACCTGCACCCAGATGGTGGTGCCGTCCTTCTTCTTCCACTGCACCTCGAGGTTGCCGATGGACCCCCGCGGCTCGTAGAGATCCCAGGTGTTGTCTCGCTGTTGCGAGTCGAGCCAGAGATCGGCGGCGTTCACTTGCAGGAGCTCGTCGACTGACCCGTATCCGAGCATGTGGGCCAGCGCGGTGTTGGCGGTGATCATGTGCCCGTCTCGCGTCGTCTGCAGGATTCCCACCGGCGCGTGTTTGAAAATGTTGCGGTACTTCTCCTCGGACTGCTGAAGGGCCTGTTCCGCGCGCCGGCGCTCGGTGATGTCGTGAATGATCGAGTAGAGGAGGCGACGGCCGCCGATGTCCACAGGCCCTGAGTGAACCTCGACATCGCGGATCTCGCCGTTCGAGCGCATGTGCCGGAAGACGAAGAAGCTCTTGTCTCGGGAAAGGGCGTCGTTCATCTCGGAGCGCACGCGATCGCTGCCAAGGACGTTGATGTCCCAGATGTGCATCGACTTCAGCTCGCCGGACGGGTATCCGTAGAAGTCGCATGCGGCCATGTTCGCGTCGACGATGTCTCCGGTACCGGGGTCGATCAGCAGCTGCACGGCGCGATTGTTCTCGAACATCTGCCGGTAGCGCCGCTCGCTCTCGCGCAGAGCGTCTTCCTGGCGCTTCTGCTCGATGGCGCTGGCCACGTGCTGGGCGACGAACACGAGCACGTCCTTGTCGCGACTCGACAGCCGCTTCGACTCGTCGTACGTCTGCACGCCGATGACGCCCCAGGTCCGGTCGCCGGTCTTGAGCGGCACGCCGAGCCAGTCGATGGAAGGTGCGCCGATCTGCTCGACCTCCCCGCGCGCGGCGAGCTCGTCGAAGGCTTCCGTGCCAAGGACGAGCAGCGGCTCGCCCGTTCGCAGGACGTAGGAAGTCAGGCCATGCCCAGGCGAGCGTCCCTGCGGCGGCGAATCGTACTGGTCGACGAAATACGGAAACGTGAGGATGTTCCGCTGCTTGTCGTATTCAGCGATGTAGAAGTTCGTCGCCTCCATCAGCTCGTTGATCACCCGATGGACGGCCCGGTAGAACTCATCGAGGTTTTCCGACTCACGCGTGAGCTGCGCGATCCGGAACAGCGCGGACTGCAGGTGCTCGGCACGCTTCTCTTCCGTGATGTCGCGGAAGTACCAGGCCCGTCCCGCCACCGTATCGCGGGCGATGATCACCGGGACCGACGTGCGTGACAAGATCCGCCCATCGTTGAGAGCGATCGTCTGCCCGGTCCGCACCTCACGGGGATGCTGATACAGGTACTCGACCTCGGTGATGAAATGCGACCAGTCCAGGACCTGAGTGCGTGCATATTCGAGCAGCTGTTCGTCGGTGCTGTTCGCGACTTCCGGCGGGATCCGCCAGATTTCGAGGAAGCGGCGGTTGTACGAGAGGACCTTCCCCTCCTGATCGATGACCAGAATGCCGTCGAGGGTCGCTTCCTGCTGTGCCTTGAGGATGGCGATCGTCGTCCGCAGCGAGTTCCGGTGGCCGCGTCGGAACAGCCGGCGCAGCGCGGCCTTCGCAGTCGCGAGCCGTGACGATGCCGGCAGGAATCTGGGGTCCGGTTGCAGAGTCATGGAGATGAAGGACTATTCTACGGGAATTTGTGACGTCCCTAATCGCCGGGGGTGCCGTGCTCCCGGAAGTGCCGCCATTGCTGGTAGTTCATGAAGACGTACCAGGCGATGAGAACGGTGAGGAAGATGAACCGGAAATAGAGACCGGCGAGCGCGACGAGGACGCCGACGACGATCGCGATCCAGGTGGAAATCGTGAACGCGGTGCCCTCCCGAAGGAAGATTCGGAGGAAACTGCGCACGGCGTGACCGCCGTCGAGGGGCGCGATCGGAAAGAGATTGAAGATGCCCCACCAGAGGTTCGCCCGCGCCAGCAGCGGGAGGAACTCGATCATCATCGGATCGCGGTGGGCGAACGGTACGCGGTGGATCAGGATCGCGATCGACCACGCCAGAACGAAGCTCGAGACCGGCCCGGCCAGGCTGATGATCACGTTGTGCCACGATTTCGCGGTGCGTTTGTTCATCGTGGCACCGCCGATGCCGCCGAGGACGATCTCGCTCGGGCCGTAGCCGAATGCGCCGATCATCGCCGCGTGCGCCAGCTCGTGGATCAGGACGCTGATGAACAGCACCGGAGCCCAGAGCAAAGCGTGCTGGATCCCGGCTTTCGGATCGTAGTCGCTCGCCACGAAGAGGGCGACAAGGATCAGGAAGCTGAGATCGACGGTGATGGTGGTTCCGCGGATCGAGCCGAGATGGATCACTTCTTTTCCGCTTTCACGTCATCGGCCGGTGATTTCACCATTTCGATGACATGAGCATCGCGCGCGGAATCGTACTCGTAAAGTGACGGATCCTCATCGGGATTCTTGCGAACCCACTTGTTTTTGTAGAGATCGCGGTCGCCCGCGCTGAGAAGCTGGGGAAGGGTCGCGTTCTGCAGCAGCGATGAGCAGGCCACCCCCGTGGTCACGCCAACGCTGAAGACATCCGTTCCGAACGTCCATTGCACGGCACCGATCTCCTCGGCGATACGCAGGCCGAGCATCTCCACCGACGGCGGAGGAAGATCGGGCACCAGCATCACGAACTCGTCGCCTCCGTAACGCGCGATCAGGTCCTCGGTGCGGGTGCGGCGGATGAACAGGGCGCCGATGTCGCGCAGGATGCGATCGCCGGCGAGATGGCCGAACGTGTCGTTCACCCATTTGAACTCGTCGAGATCGAACATGATCAGGTTGACGACCCTTTCCTCGGACAGGAGCCGCTCCGCTTCCGAGAAGAAGAAGCGGCGGTTGAACAGGCCGGTGAGCTCGTCGCGGGTGGCCAGGCCGTAGAGCTCGCGCACGGTCTCGTCGAGCCGCTTCTGCCGAGAGATCAGACGCCGCGCGGCGCTCAACTTCGCTCCGATCTCCAACTCCGTGGCCGACTTGATCATGAAGTCGTCGAAGCCGAGGCGGAGAGCCTCGATCCTGGTGGCGACGTCCTCGCGCGCGGTGAGCATCACCGCGTAGATGTCGCCATGGACGTCGTGTGAGCGAACGGCGGAAATGATCTCGAGCCCCGAAAGTCGCGGCGTCTCGGAATCGACGATCAGAAGATCGAAGATGCTGCCTTCGTGCAGGATCTCGAGCGCCGCGGCACCATCGCCGCATCCGGTAATGGCGAACCCGAATTTCGCGGCCAGCTCCGCGATGTACTTGCGGTAATCGTCATGGTTGTCGACGACGAGCGCGCGGAGCGGCGCCGGAGACCCAGTTTCCTGGTCTGTGCGACGGCGCAAGTGGGGTGTGCGCATGGACGAGTTAATTAAGTGGGGACGAGCGTTTCAAGTCGCGGGCCATCCTGGGGCCCGGTACGCCGGTTCCAGACTTCCTCCGAGGGGGGCAGGGTGGGGCAGGTAAGTAAGATCGCAAAGGCGCTCCTCAAAATACCGTAATCGCCAACGGTGGTTCTCTTCGTGACTGAGGTCACGGTTCGAGAAAATAGAGCGACGGGCTGCACACTCCTCTGTGATACTCCGCGTATGCATTTCGAAACGACGGTCATCCATGCAGGTATGCACATCGACGACGAGACCGGCGCGGTCGCTCTCCCGATCCATCTCTCCACGACGTTTGAGCGCAGCGCTGCCGGCGACACGCCGCGCGGATTCAGTTACATCCGCGACGGCAATCCGACGCAGATGCGGCTCGAGGAGGCCCTTGCGGCAATCGACTCCGGCGAGCGTGCGCTCGTGTTCGCTTCGGGGATGGCCGCCGGCACCGCTTTGTTGCAGGCACTTCCCGCCGGCGCGCACGTCATTCTTCCCGACGACAGCTACTACTCGTTCCGCGCCACCGCGGCGGAGTTCTTTCCGAAGTGGAAAATGACCTTCGACGTCGCGCCGATGGAGGACCTGGATCGCGTGCGGCAGTTGATGCGCAACGAGACGAAGCTGATCTGGATCGAGAGCCCGTCGAACCCGCTGATGAAGGTTGTCGACATCCGCGCGCTCTGCAACATCGCCCGTGAACGGGGAGCGGCGTCGATGGTCGACGGCACGTTCGCCAGTCCCGCGCTGCAGCGGCCGATCGAGCTCGGCGCGGACATCGTCCTTCACTCCACCACCAAATACCTCGGCGGCCACACCGACGTGCAGGGTGGGGCATTGATCTTCGCGAGGCACACGGAGTTGCTCGATCGCGCCGAATCCGTGCGCCACCTCATCGGAGGCGTGGCCTCGCCGTTCAACTCCTGGCTCGTCCTGCGCGGCATCCGGTCGCTGTCGGTGCGCATGCGCGCGCACAGCGAGAACGGCATGGCCATCGCGCGCTTCCTGGCGAAGCATCCGCGAGTCGAGGCGGTGTACTACCCCGGACTGGAGTCGCATCCGCGCTACGACATCGCCCGGCGGCAGATGAGCGCGTTCGGCGGCATGCTCTCGTTTCTCGTTCGGGGCGGGCGGGCGGAGGCGCTGGCCGTCGCGGCGAAGACGAAGCTGTTCACGCGGGCGACGTCCCTGGGCGGCGTCGAGAGCCTGATCGAGCATCGCGCTTCGTCCGAGGGACCGACGTCCACGACGCCGCAGAACCTGCTTCGGATGTCGATCGGGCTCGAGCACGCCGCCGATCTGGTCGAGGATCTCCGCCAGGCACTAGAATGACGTCGGGAGCTGCTCATGGCCGCGAACCTCGAAATCACCTGTCCCTGCTGCGAGTCACTCATCGTCATCGATCGCATCACCGGCGAGCTCCTCTTCCATAAAGAGAAGGAGAGGAAGATCAGCGGATCGCTCGAATCGATGGTCTCGAATCTGGAGACGCAGAAGAGCGAGGCGGAGAAACGGTTCGAGAAGCAGCTCGAGAGTCAGAAGGACCGTGCGCGGCTGCTCGAGGAGAAGTTCAAGGAAGCGCTCAAACGCGCCGACAAGGACAAGCCCTACATCAATCCGATGGACATGGATTGAAGCGCCGACCCGTCTTCGACCCCGACGCCGCCGCCGTTCCCGGCTCCGGCATGTACGGGCTTCCGTTCTCGCCGGAGGAGTCTTCGGTGGTCGTTGTTCCTGTTCCTTTCGAGGCGACGACCTCGTACGGCGGCGGCACTGCGAAGGGTCCGGCCGCGGTGCTCGAAGCATCGAAGCAGGTCGATCTCTTCGATCACGACACCGGACGGCCATACGAAGCGGGCATCGCGATGCTTCCGATCCCGAAGAAGATCGTTCGCTGGAACGCGGAGGCGAAAAGATTCGGCCGCAAGAAGATTGCGGCGGTCAACAAGATCGGCGATTCCGTCAATCAATGGGTTTACGACCAGACTCGGACGCTGCTGGCCGAAGGGAAGATGCCCGTCATCATCGGCGGCGACCACTCCGTGCCGTTCGGCGCGCACCGCGCATACTCGGAGCGATATCCCGGCATGGGCATCCTTCATCTCGACGCGCATGCCGATCTGCGGAATGCGTACGAAGGGTTCACCTGGTCGCACGCGTCGATCTTCTTCAACGTGATGACGAAGCTTCCGAACGTCGGGAAGCTCGTGCAGGTTGGCGTCCGCGACATCGGCCAAGCCGAAAAACGCATGATCGAAGAATCGGACGGCCGCATCATCACGTTCTTCGACTCCGACCTCGCGGCCGCGAAGGAAGAAGGAAAGCCGTTCGCGCGGATTGCTGACGGGATCGTGGCCGAGCTTCCCCGTGACGTCTATCTTTCCTGGGACATCGACGGTCTCGATCCGACGCTCTGCCCCGGAACGGGAACGCCGGTTCCCGGCGGACTGTCATGGAACGAAGCGGTCGGCCTGCTGCGCGCGATCCATCGATCCGGCAAGCGGATCGTCGGCCTCGATCTCTGCGAGGTCTCGCCGGGCGAAACGGAATGGGATGCGAACGTCGGCGCGCGGCTGCTCTACAAGATGATCGGGTTCGCGCTGCTCACGCGCGGGAACCAGGAAACCTAAGGAACCTCTGAACAAGTCGTCATCCTGAGTCGGCGAAGCGCGACGAAGGATCTCAGGATGCGAAAACGCCTGCGATTTTGAGATCCTTCGCCGTCTTCGCGGCTCAGGATGACGTGAACAACGACTTGCGGAGAGATTCCCCAGCCGTCATGCCGGCGCGCTTCGTCCGTTCCTGGTCAGCAGGGCAATGATTGCACCGGCCGCGAGCGCGATCGAAGCGGCAAGGAACTTCGGCCAGTCGAGAAAGAAAAACGTGGCGATGGAAATCAGCGTCCCCAGAATCGGGATGATGAGCCCCGGCGTGCGGAAGCCCTCGTTGATCTTGCGAAGCCGCGGCAGCGCGGCACAGGTGAACAGGTAGGTCGTCAGGCGCGCGACCGCCGACAGAAGTGCCAGCTTCGCGAATGAGCCGCCGAGGGCAAGGGCAGTCGCCACCACGGCGTGGATGGCGATCGCGATGATCGGCGTGTGGAAACGCGGATGGACGTAGCTGATGGTGCGGAGCTTCGGACGGTCGAGCGACAGCGCGTAAAGCATGCGCGAGCCCTCGAACATCGTGCCGGAATTCGTGCCGGCCATCGACAGCAGAGCGCCGAGAGTGATGATGATCGCGCCGGGCGAGCCGATGATGGCGGCGGCAGCGTCGGCGATGGGAGTATCGGTTTTCGAGAGGTCCGGAAGCGCGGCCATCGCGCCGAGCTGTGTCAGCACATAGATCGCCGCGATCATCAGGATCCCGACGAGCAGCGCCAGCGGCAGATCCCGCCGCGGATTCTTGAACTCTCCCGCGGGCACACCGAGATTCTCGAATCCCGCGTAGAGGAACAGCATGAACAGCCAGACGTCGTTCCAGTGTGTTCCCGGGCCGGGCAAATGCATCGACGCCGGAACCGGATTGCTCTTCCAGACGACGAGCGCGAGCACGATGAAGCCGACGAGCGGAATGAGCTTGCCGAACGTGAAAACGTAGATCGACGCCGCGCCGTAGCGAACGCCGACCAGGTGAATGGCCATCAGGATCGCCAGTGTCAGGATGATCACCCCCGCGCGCGCGTAGCCTGTGCCGAGGATGGGGAAGAGACGCGCCAGTGAGACCACGAAGCCGTTCGAGAGCGACGCCAGCGACGTGACGCGCGCGATCCAGTTCATCCAGCCCGTCTCGAAGCCGATGAAGTCGCCGAACGCGGTTTTCGCGTACAGATACGCCCCGCCCGGCTCGCTGAAATGGCTCGCCGCCTCGGCGAAGCAGAGAACCAGAATGAAGACGGGCACCGCCGCAATCAGCGGAGCCCACAGCGAAAAGGCGCCGAGAAGCTTGTACGACTCGGATGGGAGAAGAAAGACGCCGCTGCCCACAACGGCGTTGATGCACATCGCCACCAGGCCCCAGAAGCCGATGGCTCGAACGAGTTTTGCGGTCGAATGATCAGACATAAGGGGAACGCAGAATGGAGAGCGGTGAGTGGAGAATGAAGAGCCACTTCACGCGTTTCTCAATTCCGAATTCGTTTGTTCACGTAACCTTTTCCGCGAATCGTGCGACCGGGCAGCGCTGAAGTCATCGCTCCATCACGCAACACCGGCACTCCATTCACGATCACGTTCGACAGGCCCTCGGCAAAGTGGTGGGGGTCGTCGAACGTGGCCACATCGCGAATGGTCGCCGGATCGAAGACGATGACGTCCGCCTTCATCCCGGGACGCAGGACGCCGCGATCTTCGAGATGGGCGCGGTCGGCGGCCTGCGAGGTCATCTTTCGCACAGCCTCCTCGAGTGAGAAGAGCTTGACGTCGCGAACGTAGTGTCCGGCGACGCGCGTGAATGTCCCGTACGCGCGCGGGTGCACGGCGGTGTTCGCGGTGCGGTCGGCGGGAGTGGGGGAGCCGGAGTCCGATCCGATCGAGACATACGGCTGCTTCAGCGCGAACTGCACGTCGTTCTCGTCCATCGAGAAGAAAATCACGCGCGGGGTGACATTCGTTTCGCTGAACAGCCGGGCCAGCGCTTCTTCCTGCGTGATCCCCATCATCGAGGCGATCTCGGGCATGAAGTGCTTCTCGTACTGCGCGAAGGCTGGATTGACGATCCGCGTGACGTAGATCCCGCGCTCGCCGCGCTTGGCGAACTGCTTCCGGAACTCTTCGAGGATGCGCGCGCGCTGCTCCGGATCGGCGAGCCGGGTCTTGAAGACGGAGTACCCGCCTTCGAGCGCCCAGTCGGGCGCCAGGGTGCTCAGTCCCGTCGACGAAGCGATGTACGGATACGCGTTCGCCGCGACGTCGATGCCCTCCGCGCGGGCCTGCTCGATTCGCTCGATCACGTGGGGCATACGGCCCCAATTCGCGCGCCCGCCGACTTTCAGGTGCCAGATGTTGATCGGAATGTTCGCTTCGCGTCCGATGCGGAACGCCTCGTCGAGTCCCATATCGATCTTGTCGCCCTCATCGCGCATGTGCGTGAAGTACATGCCGCCGTACCGCGCGGCCACGCGCGCGAGGTTGATGATCTCCTCGGTCGACGAATACATCGCCGGCAGATAGATCAGCGACGTCGAGATCCCGATGGCGCCGTCACGCATGGCCTGGTCGACGATGGCCTCCATCTGCCGCATCTCGTCGGCGGTCGGGGGGCGGTTGATGTCGCCGAGGACGAGCTCGCGCGGATTCGACGCGCCCACGAGCAGGGCCATGTTGAGCGCGGCGCCCTGCCGGTCGATCGTGTCGAGATATTCGCGCAGCGTGGCGAACCTCCGCCACGGCGCGTTCGGATTCGGTTTCGACGGACCGGGCGAGAAGCCCTCTCCCGTCACCTCGGTGGTCACGCCCTGGCGGACCTTTGCTTCGAGATGCGGATCCTGAAGAACCGTCGTGTCCGATTGTCCGAGGAGGTCGATGAACCCGGGGGAGACGATCTGATCGTGGGCGTCGATCGTCGTGGTCGCCGGTGTGGCGTGCAGGTCGCCGATGGCGACGATCGTGTTGCCGCTGACGCCGATGTCGGCTCGATACCACGGCGCGCCCGTGCCGTCGATGATGCGTCCGTTCGTGATCTTCAGGTCGAGCATTCTTTGTCTGGGAAGTGTTGCGCACGAAGCCGCGAGCAGCGCGAGCACCACGATCGTCTTTCTCATTCCATTCCTCGGATCAGATCTTCAAATGACTGGCGGTGGCGGATGGGCCGCATCTCACTTCCTGTGATCAGGACTTCCGGCGGCAGGAGCCGGGCGTTGTAGTGCGATGCCATGGAGAAGCCGTAGGCACCCGCGTCACACAGTGCGATGAGATCGCCGACGCTAGTGGCGTCGATCTTCCGCGTGATCGGGTTGCCGTCCTGCTCGCGGGTGAACACATCACCCGACTCGCACAGATTTCCGGCGACCACGACGTCTTCGGTCATCCTCGAGGCATCGAAGGTTGCGCGCAGCGAGGCGTTCGATCCTCGTGTCGCGTTCACGATGTGGTGATAAGCGCCGTATTTGGACGGGCGGACGAGGTGGTTGAATCCGGTGTCGCAGCCGACCCAGTCGATTCCGGCGCTGACGCGCTTGGACGTGACGCGCGCGATCAGCGTTCCGGAAGCGGCCACGATATAGCGGCCCGGCTCCAGAATCGCGGTGAGCTCGCGTGCCCGAAGGAACTCCCCGGCGATGCGCGCCAGCTCCCGTCCGTAGTCGCCGATCGGGAACTCGCGGTCGCCCGGGCGGTACGGCACGCCGATGCCGCCGCCGAAATTCATGAAACGGAGGTGCGGAAAGGCCGGCGCGATCTCGAGGAGCCGCCGCGCGGAAGAGAGCAGAGGGTCGATCGAATCGATGCCGGATCCGATATGCGCGTGCAGGCCGACGACCTTGCGGCCGGAATCCTCCACGATCGTGCGCGCCGTGCCGACCTCGGCGACGTCGATGCCGAACTTCACGCCGCCGCCGGCCGTGACCACATCGTGATGATGTCCGGCGCCGACGTCGGGATTCACGCGCAGGGCGATCGGATTCGGCAGCTCGAGCGCGATGCAACGATCGATCTCCGACATGGAATTGACGTTGATCACGATTCGAGGATCGGGGATCGCGCGCAGGTCCTCGTCGGAAACGTTCGAGCAGGTGAACCAGATCTCGTCCGGCGAGCAGCCGGCGTGCTCGGCGAGGAAGATCTCTCCCGGCGAAACGGAATCGCATCCGAAACCCTGTGCACGGATCAGCCGCAGCAGAGCCAGGTTGCCGTTCGCCTTCATCGCGTAAAACGGCCGGAAGGGGAGGCCGGAGAAGGCGCGCTTCACCTTCTCGATCTGGCGGAGGATGACCGCGCTGTCGTAGACATAGACCGGGGTCCCGAAGCGCTCGACGATCTCGAGCACCGAAACCGCGCCGATGTGGAGAATGCCATCGCGGTACTCCATCAGGGCCGTGAAGTTTACACGCTAGAATGAAGCATGCAGCAATACCTCCAGCTCGTCCGCCACATCCTCGACAACGGAACGAAGAAATCCGACCGCACCGGCACCGGAACGCTGAGCGTCTTCGGGTCGCAGATGCGCTTCGACCTCGAGGCTGGCTTTGCATTGCTGACGACCAAGAAGCTGCATCTGCGCTCGATCATCTATGAACTGCTGTGGTTCCTGAGCGGTGAGACGAGCGTCCGTTATCTGCACGAGAACAACGTCACGATCTGGGACGAGTGGGCGGACGCGAACGGCGAGCTGGGGCCGATCTACGGATACCAGTGGCGCTCCTGGCCGGCCGCGAATGGCAGGCACATCGATCAGATCTCGAATGTGATCGCCGAGATCAAGCGCAATCCCGATTCTCGCCGCCTCGTGGTGAGCGCGTGGAACGTCGCCGACCTCGACAAGATGGCGCTGTCACCGTGCCATGCTCTCTTTCAGTTCTACGTCGCGGACGGCAGGCTCTCCTGTCAGCTTTACCAACGCAGCGCCGACGTCTTCCTCGGCGTGCCGTTCAACATCGCCTCGTACGCCCTGCTGACGATGATGGTGGCGCAGGTGTGCGGTCTCCGTCCCGGCGAATTCGTGCACACGTTCGGCGATGTGCATCTCTATCTCAATCACATCGAGCAGGCGCGTCTGCAGCTCGAGCGTGAGCCGCGTCCGCTACCATCGATGAAACTGAACCCGGACGTGAAATCGATCTTCGACTTCCGGTTCGGCGATTTCACGCTGGAAAACTACGATCCCCACCCGAGCATCAAGGCGCCGATCGCGGTATGACCGTCTCCATCATCGCCGCGCTGGGCGCGAACAATGTCATCGGCCGCGACAATCAGCTTCCGTGGCACATGCCGGCCGACCTCAAACGGTTCAAGCAGCTCACCTCCGGCCATCATCTGTTGATGGGACGCAAGACCTACGAGTCGGTGGGGAAGCCGCTTCCGGGGCGCACCACGGTGGTCATCACGCGCAGTCCCGATTACGCGCCCGCGGGGGTCGCCGTGGCCCGCTCGGTCGATGAGGCGATCAGCAAAGCGGAAGCTGCCGGCGACACGGAGATCTTCATCGGTGGCGGCCAGGAAATCTTCAGTCAGGCGCTTCATCGTGCCGATCGCATGTACCTGACCCGCGTGCATGCCGAGCCGGCGGGCGACACGTTCTTCCCCGAATTCGATGACGTCAACGAGTGGCATCTCGTCGACGCCGAGCATTACGAAGCCGACGAGCGGAATCCCTATCCGTACTCGTTTCTGACGTACGAGCGCGACGCTCACTAGGGAAGCTCTGAACAAGTCGTTGTTCACGTCATCCTGAGCCGCGAAGACGGCGAAGGATCTCGAAATGGCAGACGTTTTCGCATCCTGAGGTCCTTCGTCGCGCTTCGCCGACTCAGGATGACGACTTGTTCAGAGCTT
>DATISF010000035.1:0-118752 GCA_035468985.1 Thermoanaerobaculia bacterium | reverse complement strand
TGGGTGGCGTGCAGGCCTTCAACAGCCCTGGGGGTTTCCTCAAGGGCGTCCCGTTCCCGATGTTCTTCTTCCTCGCCGCCGTCATGATCCTGGCGGCGGCCGGCGACGTGCGCATCATGCGTTTCGGCATGCCGCGCGGTGGCCGGCGCCTGGCGCGCCATCTGTGGCGAATGTGCTTCGCGCTGTTCATCGCGGCCGGATCGTTCTTCTCCATCCGTGAGCGTGTGGCGAAGGTCCTTCCGAAGCCATTCACGACTGCGCCGATGCGCGCGCTACCGATCCTGCTGCTGTTGGGTGCGATGTCCTATTGGTTGTGGACGGTCCGCGGCCGCCGCGCGTTGCCGGCGGTCGTCCGACACGAAGGAGTGAGCGAATGAAGAGGGAAATCAATCCACAGGTCTACGCGAGAGTGGGGGGCATTCTGTATGTGATCATGATCGCCCTCGGCATCATCGAAGAGGTATTCATCCGCGGCCGCATCACCGTCGGCGGCGATGCAGCCGCGACGTTCGCCAATCTGCGGAAGATGGAGATGCTCTGGCGGACCGGCATTGCGATCGAGCAGCTGATGGCGATCCTGACCATCGTCCTTGCGGTGGTCCTCTACGTTTTGACGAGACCGGTCCACAAAGAACTGGCATTGCTGGCGCTGCTGTTCGGCTCCATCGCCATGGCCGTTGAAAGCGCGTACTCGATTCAGCTCGTGGAGGCTCTGTTCCCGCTCGGGACGAACGCTTACCTGACCGCCTTCACACCCGCCCAACTCCAGGCGATGACCGCGCTGGCGATGAAGGCCCATGTATTCGGATTCGGCATCGCCCTGCTGCTGTTCGGCCCGTTCTTCCTGGTTACCGGATACCTGATCTTCATGTCGGGCTATTTTCCGAAGCCGTTAGGCGTCCTGTACCAGCTTGCCGGACTGGCGTACATGTTCAACGGCTTCGCGTTGATCCTCGCGCCCCAGTTCGCCGGCCGCGCGTTCATGATCATGGCCGCTCCCGTGTTCATCGGCGAGACGTCGTTCGCATTGTGGCTGCTGATCAAAGGGGTGCGAATCGAAAAGTGGCGAGAACTTCAGGAGGCTTGAAGGTTGGTTGCCGGGGGTGGATTTCGGTTTCGCCTGGCACTACGCTTTCCAACGTTTTTTCGCCCATTGGTCCTGAACCATGCGGGGCTTGTTTGTCGTCAATTTACGGATCAGACGACGGCTAGTAGGGAGGCTCTGAACAAGTCGTTGTTCACGTCATCCTGAGCCGCGAAGACGGCGAAGGATCTCGAAATGGCAGACGTTTTCGCATCCTGAGATCCTTCGTCGCGCTTCGCCGACTCAGGATGACGGCTTGTTCAGAGCTTCCCTAGTGCCGCACGGCGCGGCGCCGGCAAGGTCCGCTGTTCGCCATGGGCACGGAGACGCTGGTCGCTGAAGCGAGCGGAGAGATCGTCACGTTGTACGAGCCGGCCACGCAGTCCGGCGTGCAAGTGACCGTGGCGACCCCGTCACGATCGGTGATTGCGAACAACGATGAGAGGGCGCAGGTCGCCCCTCCTGCCGGCGCTGTAAAGTCGAGGCGAACGCTCTCGGCCGGACGTCCCTGTCCGTCGGTCACTGTCGCGCGAATCGACGATCCGGCCGTCGTGGCCTGAATTCTCGCATCGGACGGCGGCAACAGCGCGCCGTAACGGATCGCGCGGATACGGCGATGACCGACATCTTCAAGGAAGATGTTTCCCTGGGAATCGATGGCGATGCCGACTGCCTGGCCGCCGGTCCCCAGCGATGCGCTGAGTGCGGGCCCACCGTCGCCGAGCGGGCCGCTGCCGAGGCCGGCGATGCGCGTGCGGACACCGTGGCGGTCGAACCGGGTGACTCCTTGTGAAGCGGCGTAAATGTAGCCCCGGAAAAATGCGAGCTTCGTGAGGCTGGGCAGGGTCGGGGCGCCGCTGAACGTCGAGATGATTCCGGCCCGATCGATCTTGCGAATGCGGCCGCCCTCGGTCACGAAGAGGTTGCCGTCGTCGTCGAACACGACCCCGTACGGCGTGTTGATGCACGAATCGACCGCTGGTCCGCCGTCACCGCAATACTGACCGTGGCCATAATTCTCGAAACCGTTCACCGGACCGCCGTTGCCGGCGACGACGGTGACGATGTTCGTCTTCGCATCGACCCGCCGAACGCGATTGTTGTTCGTGTCGGCGATGAAGAGGTTGCCATCCGCATCGCGGGTCAGATCGTACGCCTGGCAGAAGCGGGCATCCGCGAGCGGACCGTTGTCGCCCGCGTAGCCGCAGGCAGGATTGGACGTTCCGATGTAGGTGAGGATGCCTTTCGTGTCGATGTGAAGAAACGGGCCGCGTTGTGCGACATCGATGTTTCCCGCCCGATCGACCTCGACGCCTATGGGATACATGGACGCGCCCGTCGCGGGGACTCCACCGGAGATGGACCCGACAGCGCCGCCTGTTCCACCGATCGTCGTCAAGTTGCCGTTTGCCTCGAGCCGGCGAATGCGGCCATTCCCGGCGTCGGCGATGACGAGCTCTCCGTCCGGCCCGAACGCGAGATCCGCGCCTTCAGTTCCCGACCCCGCGTCGGTGGCGATTGCCGGACCGTTCTCGCCGACGATGCTGGGGCCAATGCCGGCGACGGTCTCGAGCAATCCCGTCGCCACGTTGATGCGCCGGACGCGGCGGATGGCGTCATCCGAGTAAATGATGTTGCCGGCGCGATCGATGGCCAGGCCGATGTCGTGACCGAGGCCGCTGGTGGCGGCGGGAGCGCCGTCGACAGGAAAGGCATACTTCCCGTTGCCCCAGGCCGTGACGAACTGCCCTGCCGGATTCACCTTCACGATGCGGCCGCTTCCGCCGTAGTAGAGGTTGCCGTCCCGATCGAATGCGATGGATCGCACGCTCTGCACGGCATCCTGTCCCTGCGATCCGGTGGGCGGCATGTAGAACGTCGTGATGATGCCGGTTTGACGATCGATGCGGCGAATGCGCGAATTGCTTTCATCCGCGAGGTAGAGATTGCCTTGCGGATCGAGGGCGAGCGATCCGAGATCATTGTTCGGCAGGTTGAAGCTCGCACTCGTCGCCGGGCCGCCGTCTCCGGAAAATCCAGCCGTGCCGTTTCCCGCGAACGTCGAGATCGTGCCATCGGCAAAGTGGATGCGCCGCACGCGCTTCGCGCTCCAATCGATGAAGAAGAGATCATCGGTATCGGCCACGAGGAATGTCGGCTGACCGATGCGCGCGCTCGAGGCGGGTCCGCCGTCGCCGGAGAACGCACATGTCCCGTCACCCGCGATGGTGGTGATGATTCCATCGGGAGCGACACGGCGCAGTCTGCACGCATCGCCGCCGATGTAGACGTTCCCCCGGCCGTCGAGCGCGGTGTCGCGTGGAAACGTGAGCGATGCCTTCACTGCCGGCCCGCCGTCCCCCGTCAGCGTTTCGGAAACGCCCGAGCCGGCGACGCGTTCGATGATGCCATCGGTGCGGATCTTGTAGACGCGAGCCGCCGCGGTATCCGCGAGGTAAAGATTGCCGTCGGCATCGAGCTCCAGTCCCCAGGGCGACTTGAGGACGGCCTGATTCGCCGGCCCGTAGTCGCGCGTGAATGAGCCGATTCCGGCGACGGTCGTGACGTAGCCCGGCGGCAGATCTTCGAGTCTCGGCGGCACATAGAGAAACTCCGCGACTGCATCGCCGATCTGAATCGGAGCGTAACCGTTGTCGCGTTGCGGCATCTGCAACTCGATTTGCGTATCCGACTGTGTGAGCGGCGTGATCGTTGCGCCATCGAGTTTGACCGTCGAGCCGGTGAAGCCGGCGCCGCTGACGGTAACGATCGTGCCGCCGCTGATCGGACCGTTCGAAGGTGTGATGCCGTCGATCCGCGGCTGCTGTGCAAAAGCCGCGGAGCAGATCAGAAGGGCGAGAAGGGAAAGTCGAATTGTCGTGTTTTCGGAGCGTAGCACACCGGACCGGTGATGGAATCCGGCCCGCGGAACAGCCCCGCCAGCATTCTGGCAACACGCGCGAGTTCGCATTTCGCTCGACTTGGGCGACGAATCTCTGGACCGCGTACAGCTCGACGGTCGACGGAGCCACGGGCACTGCCTGGCCGGAGCACCACGAATGCTCCAGGAGTCGCCGTCGTCCCAGGCTGCCGATGCGTTGCAAAACGGACAAACCCCGACATCTCAGGCGTATGGATGTCGCATGGTCCGACGAGAACGGCGTTTACCCCGCCGCGAACGCAGAATCGATTGCTCTTTGAAGATCAGCTTCGAGTGCCAGAGTGCGCTGCGGGTCACTTGACTTCTCAAGCTTCAGAACCGTTTCGACAATCGATCGAGCAGTGCCTTGCTTCGGCGGCGGTATCGGAACTTTCGCCAAATGTTTCTCGGTCACTGCGTAGAACCCTTTCGGTGTCGGGATCTGACCTGAAGTCAGTCTGACGTACGCGTCTGACGCATTCAGGAATGCGGCGCAGTAGGCATACACCGAGACGGCCGTGGCTGCCTCCCCCAGCGCCGAGGAGAGTTGTGCCGCGAGCATGTTGTACGCCTTCGCGCTGCGCTTCGATGCGACCAACCAAATACAGGAGTCTTGCGGTACGACGTCCGGGCCGACCATCGAAGCATCGATGCCGTCCTTAACTAGTCTCGGAGTTAGAAGCTTGGGACCGCCCAACATCGCGGCAGCGTCACGTGGCCAGATGTACTCGTACCATCGTCGGTTGAAGGTGCGGATATTCTTCTTCTTGAACGTGCGAGATTCGAGAACCGAGTATCTGCCGACAAGGTACTTCGCCGTGGCCGGGAACCGAACCAATCCGAGTGATATGCGGTGGTTCAGTAGTTCGGACAGAGCGTCGGTGGTCAATCCCGACTTTCTGAGGATGGCAGACTCCCGGTTGTCTAGCACCACGTCGAAGTCAAGCGCATCGTTCAGGCGAGACCGTCGCAATAGATCTCGCATATCGTCGTCGAGTTCGTTTGGCGTGACCGTGAATGCGGGAACTACTTCGCCATTCACCGATGCGTAAGGGTAAAGGATCACACTGCCACCTGTCGGGCCGACCCACCGACGAAGATCCGCCCCCTTCGCTACACGTCGCAGTAACTCGGGCTCTAGCCCGTGTCGCACTGCCTCTGGTCGTGTCAAGAGAAATATGTCGAGACTTCCTTCTCCCCCGGGAGTTACTCCCTGATTAGCCTCGTAAACGCTTCCGATGTTCAGCCACGACTTCGGGACGGGTCGTATCTCCCGGCCTGACAGATCCCAACCATCTTTTGCCGTTCGCGCCAGTTCACTGATCGGTATTGTTGTGGCGGAAGCGAACTGAATCTTTCCGCGACCATTTGATAGTGCCGCGTCAACACAGTCGCGAATCACGTCCGCTACGAGCCGACGGCGCTCAGCTTGCGTGAGATCCGCCCAACCGGTCGGCGGCCCTGAAGAGGTAACAGCTATCACCGAATCTTCAGGCTGAGGTTCCGCAAGATCGGCTGTCGTTACACACGGTGTATTCATGCGCGAGAAGTAGAGCTGGCCGAACGGGTTCATATCGGCGATGACGCGAGGACGAGTCTTCGACGAGAGCAGTTTTCGCACGCCCGACGCCCATTCCTTGTCGATGAAAGTGCCTTGCGTTACGAAGCCAAAGCGGCCATTCGGACTCAGAAGATGTGTCGCACGCTCGATGAACAGCGCGTACACGTCGTACTTGCCGTGAGCACTGAATGGATACTCTGAAGCGAACCGTTGCTTCTTCGCTTCGTCGTACACAGGGGCGAGCGGTCCTTTCAGAATGCCGCCCCAAGGTGGATTACCGAACACTCGGTCAAAACGACGTCCGAGCATCTTCTTGAAGCGCTCGAACGAGGCAAGTGTTAGGTGGATGCGCGAGTTCAGCTTCGCGTAACTGCCGGGATCGATGAGCTGACGATTCAGATTGTCGAGCGAGTCCGCTGAGAAAATATCGAGTTCCAGCGTGAACTCCTGATTGCCTTTTCGTGCCAGCTCGTACAACGGCATCAATAGAAAGAGCACGTTGATCGTCGTCAAGAAGGCGGCGAACGGATGCACGTCGATGCCGTGAACGTTGTGAGCAACGATCTTCAGCATCGCTGCCGCCCGCTGTGGGCGCTGCGCGGGGCCAGCGAATCGTTCGTGGCAATCGAGCGGCAACTGAAGGTGGCGCAACAAGCGGGAAAGGGCTCCAGTGACAAACGCCCCGCTTCCACAGGCTGGATCGATGAACGTTAAGTGACACAACCCATGCATCTCCACGACGAACTCGCTGAGATCGAGCACAAGATTTACGAGCTCGTCTGGGGTGTAAAAGCCCCCGAGACGTTGGCGTTCCTCGGGTGGAAGATACGTCTGGTACACGTTCCGCCATACATCGACATCGACATTCGCAAAGTCGTAATCGGTGAGCGAACTGGCCAGCCGGGTCGCAATCAGCTCAAATTCCGAATCCCGTTCGTGCAGCCAAGCCCGTTCCGAACCCGTAAGGATGGATCTCTTCTCTTCGGGTACGAGTGACCAGTCAAACTCACCGAGTTTGTAGACCGCAGGCGAGAAGTCTTCGAGTTCTTGACGGATGGTTGTGAGAGTCCGGCTAACCGGAAGCGATCGAAGAACAGAGTCGGCTATAACGTCGGCGCGCGTGGCCGCTTCCGTTACCGCCTGTTCGAGCGTTCGTGGGAAAAGGCCCTTGTCTTCGCCTATTCGATAGAGCAGTACGCGTGCGAGAAGAACGTGCGCCGATTGAGCGCAGAACGTGCGGATAGCCGGAACGTACGCTGGCCAGAGAGCGTGCACGACATCGCCTGACTCGTTCGACGCGCTTCGAAGAACGGGTACCAGATCGTCAACGAGCGGCGCAATCGCGTCTTTCTCGAAACCAAGGTCGAGGAGAGCCTTGGTTAGATCGTTGGGACTTGCAGCATTTTCGGAGAACCGGTCACGTAACAGTTTCGCAGCCGACTCCGGCGGAACGATCAAAGACTTGTCGCACCAAACGTGAAAAATACTGACGGTCGTTGCGGCCGTGGTTTCGCCGGCGGCACCCTGCCGGAGTTGTTCGAAGAACGGCCGAAAGAATTCTGTGAGTGATTCAACCGCCACTTCGAGCGTGGCCGTCAGCGTCGTCAGTGCGTGAGAATCCGACGACGAGATCCTGACCCGATGTTCACGGTCAGGTTTGTGCGTTGCGCCCAGGTAGTGAACTGGATCGAGCGCATCAAAAAAGTCAGCGAGTGGCGATTCGGAGGCGGTGTCGAGATTCAACGACGTTCGCCTGACGACTACGGGCGACCCGCTTGGTGCCGCGAGATCCAGTCGATCCCACTCGTACCCGTTCGTGAAGTAAGCGCTGCGGAGCGTGGGGTACTCACGCAGCCTGTTCTCGAATGTCTTGAATTCTTTCGCTACCTTCTTGGCTGCGGGCGGCTTCGTTTCGATATAGACGACAGGATGACCACCGTCATCGAGCAGAAGAATGTCGAACCGTTCGCCCGCCAGTACTTGAAGCGGCGGCCATCCGAGAACCTTCTCAAGGAACTCGCTCCGCAGCCAACCTCGGAAAGGACGCTCGCCGCCCTCGCCGGGAAATGCCGCCGCAGGGTCAATCGCTTCGCATCTTTCGAGGATCGATTTGAGGACTACCCTGCACGTGAGTCCGTCGAATCGGCTCATCGCACCCCTTCACGGAATCTGGACTGGTAGAACCGCAGAACCGAATTGTACCGATGCTGCGCCCTCAACACTGCATGTTCTCAGTAGAAGTTCAGTGGAAGAGCTGCGATGGTAAGAAGAAAAGCTCCCACGAGGCGAGAGCTAATCTGCTGATTAGATGTTGGTTGCGGGGGGTGGATTTGAACCACCGACCTTTGGGTTATGAGCCCAACGAGCTACCAGACTGCTCCACCCCGCGACAATTGGAAGGACGGCTGCGGCGAGAGGGGCGCATTATCTGCAGGCCGCGCTCTCGCGTCAAGGAACCTCTGTAACTTGCTCGCTCCTCTCGATATTTCCGCATGAATCTGGCACGCTTCGTTCTTCCCGCGGTCTGCGAATGAAGTCCGCTCTCGCTCTCCTCCTCACCCTCACCGCCGTCGCTGCCTCAGGCGCAACGCTGCCGGGATTCCGTGTCGAAAAACTCGGCGGCACGAGCGGGTTCTCCACCTCCCTGGTCATCGATTCCAGGGGCAACATCGATTACACGACGCAGGACGGGAGCCTCTTCCGATTCGAGAACGGCACGAGCACCCGCCTCGCCGGCGTCACCACCGAGGCCATCAGCGACTCCGGCCTCCTCGGCATGGCGCTCGTCGACGACAACACCGCCGTCGTCCACTACACGACGATCGGAACGACCTACGACATCCTCTCGCGCATCGACCTGACGACCGGCGCCGAGACTGTGATTCACCAGTTCGCCTGCGACATCGAGGTTCCGGAACGCGGCTCTTCGGCGGAGCATCACGGCGGCAACCCGACCATCGGCGCGGACGGGTCGATTCTCGTCGGCATCGGCGACTACGCCGCGGGGCTGATCGCATCGCTGCCGCAGTGGAACGGGGGAAAGATCTTTCGCATCACGCCGAGCGGAGACGTCATTCAGTTCTCCCGAGGAATGCGGAATCCATTCGACATGATCTGGGACGACAAGCGGCAGCGGGTGTTCGTCGCCGACAACGGCGCCACGATCGGCGATGCCCTCTTCGCGATCAGCGAGGGCGCGAATTGCGGATGGCCGTTCAGCTTCGGCGGACGGCCGCCGGTCGACGGCGTCGCGCAACCGGTGTACGACTTCGCTCAGACGATCGCGCCCACGGGAATGATCGCGCTCAACGGCTTGAATCCGCAGCTTCGCGCCGGAATCCTGCTCGGCGGATTCGTGTCGAAGGCCATCCACTTCATTCCCGACATCGACGCCAATCCGTTTCCCGATCCGATCGTGCTCATCGATCACGAGACCGGACCGATCATCGACATCGCGCAGTCCGCCAGGGGCGACATTCTGTTCACGACGGGGAGCGCGATTTACCGACTGATCGTTCCGATGCGCGGCGACTGCAACGGCGATGGCCGGCTCAGCAGTAGCGATCTCGATGCGTTTCAGCGCGAGCTCGCCGATGCGCCGGAGGCGACGTACGCCGCGCAAGCCGGTTCATTTGCAGGGAGTTGGGGCTGCGACGCGAACGGCGACGGAGTGATCGACGAGCGCGATCGTGCCGAGGTCGTCCGTTTGACGGGACCGCGACGGCGCGCGGTGCGAAGCGGGCATTAGAGGCACGAAAGGCGCTAGGTCAGGGCAGGGCCATGTCATTCCTCGCCGTCTTCGCGGCTCGGAATGGCGCGCTCAAGGAGGGTGTCCCATGCATCGACGTACGCAACTCATCGCGTATTTTGCCGCGCTCGTTCTGGTGAGCGGCGTGGCCAGCGCGCAGACCAGTGTCAAACCAGGCTGGAATCTCTTCTCCCCGCAGGACGACGTACAGATCGGCCAGCAGTCGGCGGCTCAGGCGGAGCAGCAGTTCCCGATCCTGGGCGACAGCCAGGTCGAGAATTACGTGAATCGCATCGGCCAGCGGCTCGCTCAGAACGCGGGCGGACCGCAGTTCCAGTACCGCTTCCGCGTGGTGAACGCAGCGGACATCAACGCGTTCGCGCTGCCGGGCGGATTCGTTTACGTCAACCGCGGCGTGCTCGAGCAGGCCAAGAACGAAGGTGAAGTGGCGGGCGTGCTTGCGCACGAGATCTCGCACGTCTCGCTGCGGCACGGAACGCATCAGGCCTCGAAGGCCTATGCCGCGCAGGCGGGCCTGAGCATCCTCGGCGGGATTCTCGGCGGGAAGGTCGGCGCGAACACCGCGCAGATCATCGACGCCGTCGGCGGCATCGGGCTCAACGCGCTGTTCCTCAAATACACACGCGATCTCGAATCGCAGGCCGACGTCCGCGGATCGCAGATCCTGGCGGCCAGCGGCTACTCGCCGCAGGACATGATCAGCTTCTTCCAGACGCTGGAGAGCGTCGACAAATCGAAGAAGACGAGCTGGCTCTCCGATCACCCCGCGCCGCCGGATCGCATCAGCCGCATCCAGAAGGAAGCGAGCCTGCTCCAGGTGTCGCAGGCGCCGACCACGAACGTCACCGAGCTGCGGCAGATCCAGGCGGATTTGCGCGGCCTCGGCGGCGCTTCGACGACGCCCCAGATCGCCCAGGGGACCCCGACCGCGACGAGCGGTGGCCGCACGCGCTCGGTGAACCGCCCCGGGACGCAGAAGATTCAGGTCCCCGCGCCATCGACCTCCCTGCGCGTCTACACCGCGCAGTCGGGCGTTTACCGCATCTCGTATCCGTCGAACTGGCAGGTCTTTGCCGAGGGGAGCACGGGTGTGACGATCGCTCCGCCGGGCGGGGTGGGTAACGTTGGCGGCCGCACGGAAGTGATCTACGGCGCGATGATCAATCATTACGATCCGTTCGGCTCGTCGGGTATGTCCTCGAGCCTGCGCGGCGCGCCGAGCGTTTACGAGGGCAACGTCACGCTCGAAGACGCCACCAACGATCTCCTCGGACAAGTCCGGAAGGGGAGCCCGTATCTCAACGTGATCAGCAACTCCACGCAGCGCTTCAACGTCAGTGGCGGTCGTGCGCTGGCCGTCGCCCTGCGGGGAACCGATCCGAATACCGGCGTCAACGAGCGGGTGAACGTCATCACCCGGCAGCTCGGGGACGGGCATCTGATCTACATGCTGTTCGTCACGCCGGAGAAGGATGCCAGCCGTTACGCGAAGGTGCTGCAGGCCATGGTGAATTCGCTGCAGGTCGCCGACGCGACGAAGCATTGAGCCCTCACCCTCCCCTCTCCCCGCGTCGCGGGGAGAGGGGAGGCCGGGTGAGGAGCCGTTCTTGTTATGATCCTTCCGGAGGAAGCCCATGTACGATGAAATGCTCGTCGAGCCCATGCGTCGCGAGTTGACGCAGCTCGGCATCGAGGAAGCGCGGACCGTCGCCGAGGTCGATCGCGTCCTCGGAACGAAGAAGGGGACCGCGCTGTTGGTCGTGAACTCCGTGTGCGGCTGCGCCGCGGGGATGGCGCGCCCGGCCGTGGCCATGGCGCTGGAGACCGCGCGCGAGCGCAACGCTGTGCCCGACAAGATGATCACGGTGTTCGCGGGCAACGATCGCGACGCGACGGCCCGCGCGCGCGAGTACCTAACCGGCTACCGGCCGTCCTCTCCGTCGATCGCGCTCTTTCGCGACGGCGAAGTGGTGAAGATGCTGGAGCGCTGGCAGATCGAAGGCCGCGCGGCGTACGACATCGCCGCGGAACTGGCGTCGGCACTCGAGCAGTACTGCGCAAGAACCGCAGCCTAACGTCATCCTGAGCCGCGAAGACGGCGAAGGATCTCAGACAGCGCTGGTTGAGATCCTTCGCTTCGCTCAGGATGACGTGGCCGTGGATTTCTCAGGATGACGTGGCCGTGGATTTCTCAGGATGGCGTGGCCGTGGATTTCTCGGGATGACGTCGGCACTCGAGCAGTACTGCGCAAAAACCGCAGCGTAACGTCATCCTGAGCCGCGAAGACGGCGAAGGATCTCAGGCAGCGCTGGTTGAGATCCTTCGCTTCGCTCAGGATGACGTGGCCATGGATTTCTCAGGATGGCGTCGGCACTCGAGCAGTACTGCGCAAAAACCGCAGCGTAACGTCATCCTGAGCCGCGAAGACGGCGAAGGATCTCAGGCAGCGCTGGTCGAGATCCTTCGCTTCGCTCAGGATGACGTGGCCATGGATTTCTCCAGCAGCTTCAACACTCCCGGCCAACCACCCGTGTAGTCCTTCCGCGCGACGTCCAGACGAGCCAGACCGCTGTGAGTCACGCGCACGCGCGTTCCCGTTTTGGTTTCCTCGAGCTCCCATCGCACGAGCGTCCGCTGTTTCGGATCGTCGTGCCAGTTCGCGATCCATGTGTAGGCGAGCAGCCGCGGAGGAACCATCTCCACGATTTCGCCGTGTGCCTCGAAATGCGTGACGCCGTTGACGGGCCGCCCGGCCGTATCCGAGCCCTCGAATGACCAGCGCCCGCCGACGCGGGCGTCCATATCGAATCGCTTCAGGTCCACACTCGGCTCGGTTCCCCACCACGCGAACAACTCCTTCGAGTCGGTCAGCGCGCGGAAGACGGCCTCGGGCGGCGCGCCGATCTCGATCTCACTGACGACGGCGTCTTGTTTCGACATGCGACTTCAATCCTTTCAGCTTGCGATTCCAGAAGACGCGATACGACTCCAGCCAGCGATTGATCGCTTCGAGCGGCTCTGGGTTCACTTCGTAGAAGCGATTGCGGCCTTCGCGGCGCTCGCGGACGAGACCGGCGTCGCGCAGGACGCGCAGATGTTTGGAGACCGCGGGACGGGAGATCGGGAAGGGGAGGGCCGTCTCTCCGGCGGCGACGCTTCCCTGCAGACGGAGGAGGTCGAGGAGGGCGCGGCGCGTGGGATCGGCGATGGCCCGGAACGCCGCGTCCTCGGAATATGTAACCGCTTGGTTTCGCATTAACGCGTAACTCTACGGTTACGCGTTTACGAAGTCAAGCGTCAGATCGCTTTCAGCGCGCGCTCCAGACGGGCCTTGGCGTCCTTGGCGATCTCCGCGATCCTGGCGTTGCCTGTGACCGTGACCATCGAGTCGGGATCGATCGCGGCCACGACGGACCGCTTGGCACTCTCCTCGTAGACGATCACGTTGCAGGGAAGGAGCAGTCCGATCTCCGGCTCCGCCTGCAAGGCCTTGTGCGCGAGCGGCGGATTGCAGGCGCCGAGGATCACGTAGCGTTTGAAGTCGACGCCGAGCTTCTCTTTGAGCTTCTCCTTGATGTCGATCTCGCTCAGGATGCCGAAGCCCTCGGCCGCGAGCGCGGCGCGTGTTCGCGTCAGAGCGTCATCGTAGGTGCGATCGACGACGCGTCGAATTCCGTATGCGGTGGTCTGCATGATGTCACCTCGATTGGGACGATGCGCGCCCTTTTCGTGGACGGCCGTGAGGCTCGTCACCGGTCGCGGGGACAGTCTCGGCCGGAGCAACCACCGGCGCGAAGAACGAGCGGCCGCGCACATTCTCGTCGATCGTCATTCCCCACTGGAGTGCGGGGAACGCGCGCTGCTCGCAGTCGAGCCGCTCGCAGAGGCGGCACGTCGTGCCGATCGGGATCGCCGCGTCGAGATTCGAGAGGTCGTATCCGTCCGCGTAGACGAGCTTGCGGGCCTCGCCGACCGAGCAGCCGATCCCGACGGCCATCAGGGTGTCGCCCGATCCGAATCCGCGGCTCTTGCGGATCGTGCGCGCGACGCAGAAGTACGCGGTGCCGTCCGGCATTTTCGAGACCTGGGTGCGAATGCGCCCCGGCGTGAGAAACGCGGCATGCACGTCCCAGCGCGGACACGATCCGCTGAAGCGCGCGAACCGGATGCCCGTGCCGCTGAATCGTTTCGAGATGTTGCCGGCGATGTCTACGCGCACAAAGTGGAACGACACACCGGGCGCCCCAGGCTTGCGCATGGTGGTCATTCGATGGCAGACCTGCTCCCAGCTTGCCGTGAAGTGGTGCTGCAGCAGCTCCACGTCGTAACGCATCTCTTCGGCGCAGCGCAGAAACTCGTCGTAAGGCATGAGCAGCGCCGCCGCGAAGTAGTTCGCGAGCGCGACCCGGCCGAGGCGCACCGACTCCGGCGCGGTGAGGTTTTTCTGCGCGCGGACGATGATGTGCTGGATCTCGTCGTGCGCGTCGGCCATCCCGATCTGATGCGCGAGCTGGAAGTTGCGGCTCCACGGCGGCAGGATCTCGGAGAGGGAGAGCACTCGGCGATCGGGATCGAAGCGTCGGACGACGCCGCTGTCCTTGTTCACCGGCATGAGCACGACGTCGATGCCGTGCTTCTCGCGCAGGTACGACGTCAGCGATCGGAACAGGTCGGAGCGGTCGAGATGCGCCTGCGCGGCGACACGTTCGGCAGCGGCCTCGAGCTCCGGAAAGTAGTTGAGGCTCGCCTGGATGACATCGTTGACTTCTTCCGACGGGAGATGCGCCGGATCGAGGCCGAGGAAGTCGCGGCCGTCGTAGAGCTTGGCGGCGAGAGCGCGGGTCGACTCCACGGACGTACGGTAGGCCTGGTAAAGCGCAATGACCGCGCGGGCGGCGGAGGGATTGTCGGCGAGCTCGCGCACGTCATTCGTCGTCAACGGATGCTCTTCGAAGAGTGCATCACCGAAGACTTCCTGCAGATCTCCGGAGAGTCGGACCTGGCTGTCATCGGCGAAGGCGCTGAGATCGATCTCGAAGACCTGGGCGATCTTCACGAGAAGATGCGCCGGCAGAGGGCGTTGGTTGTGCTCGATCAGGTTGAGGTAGCTCGGCGAGATGTCGAGCTTGCCCGCGAGCTGCATCTGCGTCAGCCCTTCCCGCCTGCGCATCCCGCGCACCTTGGTGCCGAGCCGGAGTTGTTCTGGCATGTCTGTGGCACTCCCTCTGGAGCGGCGCGCGTCCGGCGCGCCGTCGGCGGCTGAGACGGCCGCCGCTCCCCATCTTCGGAACTTTACATCACTTTACTGCTTTACAAGCAGAACTTTACAACCCACAACAGCCTAACACTCTGGCCAATCGAAACTTATTGACGTTGGCAGAATCTTCGCTCATCTTTACACACACATTGGATGGAGGTGCTCGTTTGGCTCCGTTGAAAGCCGTGAGGCGGTCGAAGGATCTCGATCAAGAGTGGGAGAAGCATGCTCGCTGGCGCGGCATTCGGCGCGAGTACAGCGCCGAGGACGTGCTGCGTCTGCGCGGGTCGATCGAAATCAGATACACGCTCGCGGAGATGGGAGCGGAGCGTCTGTGGCAGCTGCTGCAGAGCGAGCCGTACGTCTCTGCGCTCGGCGCGCTGACCGGCAATCAGGCCGTGCAGCAGGTGCGCGCCGGTCTGCAGGCGATCTATCTGTCCGGCTGGCAGGTCGCGGCGGACGCCAATCTCGCCGGCCAGATGTACCCCGACCAGAGTCTTTATCCGTCGAACTCGGTTCCGCAGGTCGTGAAGCGGATCAACCAGGCCTTGCAGCGCGCCGATCAGATCGATCACTGCGAGGGGTGCAACGAGACATACTGGTTTGCCCCGATCCTCGCCGACGCCGAAGCCGGCTTCGGTGGCAACCTCAACGCCTTCGAGCTGATGAAGATGATGATCGAGGCGGGCGCCGCCGGCGTCCACTTCGAGGACCAGCTTGCTTCCGAAAAGAAATGCGGCCACCTCGGCGGCAAGGTGCTCGTGCCGACGGGGGCGTTCATCCGGACGCTGACCGCCGCGCGGCTGGCGGCCGACGTCATGGGGGTCGCCACGATTCTGGTGGCGCGAACGGACGCCTGCAGCGGCAACCTGCTCACGAGCGACGTCGACGAGCGTGACCACGAGTTCCTCACCGGCGAGCGAACCGCGGAGGGTTTCCATCGGATCAACAACGGCCTGGAGATGGCCGTGGCGCGCGCCGTGGCGTATGCACCTTACGCCGATCTCCTGTGGTGCGAGACCTCGACGCCCGACATCGACGAGGCCCGCCGCTTCGCCGAAGGGGTGCACGAGAAGTTCCCCGGAAAGATGCTGGCGTACAACTGCTCGCCCTCGTTCAACTGGGCGAAGAAGCTCGACGCGCAGCAGATCGCCACGTTCCAGCGCGAGCTGGGAGCGATGGGCTACAAGTTCCAGTTCGTTACCCTGGCCGGGTTCCACGCCCTCAATTACTCGATGTTCGAGCTGGCGCGGCAGTACCGCGAGGAAGGCATGACCGCCTACTCGCGACTGCAGCAGGCCGAGTTCGCCTCGGAGAAGAACGGCTACACCGCCACCAAGCACCAGCGTGAGGTCGGCACGGGCTACTTCGACGAAGTGACGAAGGTGATCAGCGCCGGCCAGGCGTCGACCATCGCCCTCGAGGGATCGACCGAGGCAGCGCAGTTCTGACAACTCGTCATTCCGAGCGCCGCAGAGCGCGAGGAATCCGGGCGGTGGACCGCACACCCGGATTCCTGGCCGGCTTCGCGGCTCGGAATGACACGGAAGCGAGGACCAGCATGGAAGACATCCGCCCCTGCCTTACCGAAGATGACGAACTTGAAAACACTCCCGAGAACCCCGTGGAGTGGGAACTGGCTCTTGTGGATGTCGAGGACGAGGTCCCCTTTCACATCCCTCGTGACTGATCTCAAAACAGCGTCACAAGTCTGACGCATCTCGACGCACCACCGTTCCGATCTCTCACCGTTCTGAGACGACCCGGATTTCATCCGCTTCGTCTTTAACGGTATGCGAAACCCGACGGTGCTCCTGGCGATTGCCCTTCTGACCCCGGCCGCGCGCGCGGCATCTGTCGAGATGCAGCGGCCCCACATCAAATACATGGCTGACGTGGATGCACCGTGCATGGCCCACAAGCGCGGGTGCACGACCGTGTCGACGGAGTTCTTCTGCGGCTGCGAACAGGCCGGCGACGCCTGGAAAGCGCATCCGCACCTGATCGCCCAGCCGGTCATCTACACGACGACCGACCAGGTGCTGCGGCACGAGCTCCAGCACATCGCCGACATCCGCGGGGCCCTGAACGCGTACGCGGCCGCGATCCTCTTGCGGACGTTCGAGACGGAAGGCGCCTGCACGGCGTTCGTCGACGAAGAGGCGAAGACGTTCGGGCACACGATGAAGCTGATCTACCGCGATACGACCATGCGTCGCGACGGAGTCCAGATCGCGGGGCCCATCGAGTGATCAGGGAGCCGGCAGGGTTGCCGTCGGAGCCACGTCGCCATGCAGCGTCAGGTTCACCGATCCGATCGTGATCACATCGTTTTCCGCGAGGGCAAACCCTTCGGCGACGAGGTTCTTCACGCTTTCCTCCTCGACGATCTGACCTTCCCAGATCTCATCGAGGAGCGGTTGCTTCGAGACGACGGCGGGGCGGCGGGCGATCAGAACCTCGAGCAGACGAAAGGCTTTCGGCGACAGGTGGAGGTCCGATCCCCCGTTGAGGGGTTGCCGCGACTCCGTGTCGAACACGAACTCACCGAATCTCACCGGCATGCGGACCCCACGAAATTCAACGCCGCGCCATGAGAAACCTGCTTCTCGCCGCCCTCCTCCTCGCCACTGCGCCGCTGCACGCATTCGAAATGCGGGTGGTGATGACGACGAACATCCGGGAGGTCTGCCACTCCGTCGACACCGCCTGCACGAATTTCGACCTCACCACACTCTATTGCGCCTGTTTTCTGCGGGCCGGAGCGTGGAAAGCGACGGCGAAGATCACATCGAAGCCGATCGTGTATCTCTCAAACCGGATTTATCTGGTCCATGAGTTGTCGCACATGTTCGATTTCGATCGGGCCTCGCGCGATTACACCCGCGCGATCGAGGCGATGTCATTCGGCAGCCGCGGAGCCTGCGAGGCGTTTGTGGGGAACGCCCGCCAGACGTTCCCCGATTTCATGCGTGACGTGATGCGCGAGTCGATGCGGCTCCGCGACCACTTCTGACACCTCATTGCCGGGCCATGGCCGGACCGGCCTCGCCGCTGAGAGCGCGCGAGGCGTCGAGCAGTCGCAGGAGCTCCTCGCGCGTTCCGTCGAGATCCACACCGCGCGACGCGCGCGCCAGCGCCAGAGCATCGGCGTAGGTCGCTGTTCCGCGATCCTTCGAGTGGCGGAGCAGCATCCCGAACTCGGCGACCGCCGCGGCGAACTGCAGATCGGCCGACGCCTCGTAAATGTTCTTTCCGTCGTCGACGGCGGCAGCGGTGATCAGGTCGCTCTTCGTCCCGGCGGGCTGCTTGTAGCGCAGCCGCAGGTCGGCGATCGTCCCTCGCCCGTTGTCGGCCGGCACGATCTCGTACAGCGCCGTGACCGAATGGCCGGCGCCGAGCTCGCCGGCGTCTCTCGTATCGTCGTCGAAGTCCTTGTTCTCGAGCGCACGGTTCTCGTAGCCGATCTGCCGGTAAGACTTCACCAGGGCGCGATTGAATTCGAGCTGCACCTTCACGTCCTTGGCGATGGTGACGAGCGTGCCGGTCAGCTCGTGCACGAACACCTTCTCCGCCTCTTTCAGGTTGTCGAGATAGGCGTAGTTGCCGTTGCCGTGATCGGCGAGCATCTCCATCCGCGCATCCTGGTAGTTGTCATCGCCGACGCCGAGGGTCGTGAGGCAGATGCCGGCGTCACGGCGATCCTCGATCATCTTCAGAAGGGCGTCGCGATCCGTGACGCCGACGTTGAAGTCGCCGTCGGTGGCGAGGATGACGCGGTTGTTGCCGCCGGCGATGAAGTTCTGTTTCGCGACGTCATACGCGAGCTGGATTCCCTCGGCTCCGGCCGTGGAGCCGCCGGCGTTCAACCGGTCGAGCGCGGCGAGGATCGTCTGCTTGTCCGCTCCGGAAGTCGACGGCAGGACGACTCCCGCCGCTCCCGCGTACACGACGATCGCGACCCGATCCTCGGCCCGCAGTTTGTCGACGAGGAGTTTGAACGCCGATTTGAGCAGCGGCAGGCGCGCCGGAGGCTGCATCGATCCCGACACGTCGATCAGGAAGACGAGATTGTTCGGCGCCATGCGCCACTCCTCGAGATTCCGCCCCTGAATCCCGATCCGCAGCAGACGATGGTCCGCATTCCACGGACAACTCGCCACCTCGGTGGTGATGGAGAAGGGATGCACGCCGGCCGGTTGCGGATATGAGTAGGCGAAGTAGTTCAGCATTTCTTCGATGCGCACGGCGTCCGGCGGCGGAACGAGTCCGGCGGTGAGGAAGCGGCGCACGTTCGCGTACGAGGCGCGATCGACGTCGATGGCGAAGGTCGTCGTCGCGTCCTTCCCGGTGCCGAGGAATTCGTGATCGGCGAAATGCGCGTACTGCGGCTCGGCCTTGATCTCCGCCGCGATGACGCCGCCCGCCACGCCCGAGACTTTCGCCGCCGGGTAGGCGGAAGCCTGATCAATGCCGGCCTGGTTCACGACTGTGCTGACGGTGATGGCCTCTGCGACCCTGGCCGGACCCATGTCCGTACGAAGTTCGACGGGTTGATCTGCGACGACCGCGACGCGAACCTGTTCCGTCGCCAGCCCGGGCAGCTCCGCGCGCAGGGTGTAGATCCCTGGCGGTACGTTCACGAAGTTGTACCGTCCTTGCGCATCGGTGATTGCGGTCTGGCTGAAGCCATTCGCGCTGAGCGTGACCGTGACGCCGGCGAGGACGGCTCCGCTGCTCGAGACAATTCCGTGAATCGCTCCCGACGAGCCGGACCTGGCGGCGGAACATCCAATGAGAAACGGAATGAGGGCGACGAGAAGAAGCAGGCGGCGCATGGGGTTCCTCCTTTTTCTCCGTTAGACGCGAAGAACCGGAGGAACACAACCTTGGGGTCAGGTCTTCGTTTCGCCCTTCGTTCTAAGCCCTGTGGAAAGAAGGGCGAAACGAAGACCTGACCCCCAAACTTAGTACACCATTTCGTCGTCGTCGAGGCCGAAGTAGTGGCCGAGCTCGTGGATGACCGTCTCCCGGATTTCGCGCAGCGCCTCCCGCCGGTTGCGGGCCACGCGCAGGATCGGGCCGCGGAAAATCGCGATCTGGTCGGGGAGGCCGGGCAGCATGTCGTGAGAACGCTCGGTCAGCGCGATGCCGCGATAGATGCCGAGGAGCTCGTCGTCATCCTCATCCTCGAGCATGTCGAGGTCGTCGTCGGTCGGTTCTTCCTCCACGACGACGACCACGTTCTCGAGCAGACGCGCGAACTGCTTTGGAAGTTGCGCGAGCGCTTCCTCGACGAGCGAGTCGAACTCGGCCGGTTCGATCACCACCCGGGCATGATGTTGAATCCGTACACGACGCTCTGGTCGGGGCGCTGGAACGGCCTCGACACATAGAACTCGATCGGGATGTAGCTGAGCAGGATGCGCACGCCGCCACCGACGCTGGCCACCGGCACGCGCTCATTCGTCTGTGTCGCCCACTTCACCTTGACCTTGTCGGCGCCGTTCCACGCCGCGCCGACGTCGCCGAACGCGAAGATCTCGGTCGGGATGAAGCTGGCGTTGATCAGTCCGAACTCCGGCGTTCCGAACAGCGGCGCGCGCAGCTCGACGCTTCCCGCGGCGACGCGCGATCCGATCAGCCGGTCGAACACCGGGCAACCCGTCGAGGTGTGGCATTCGAGCGCGGGATTGATCCCGTACGGATCGTATCCGCGTACGAGATCGCCGGCGCCGAGGTACAGCGGCGACAGGCGTTGATCTTCCGATCCGCTGCCGTAGCGGCCGTAGTGGAATGCGCGCACGGCCAGCGTGAATGGCCGGCGGTAGAAGTACTTGCGCCAGTCGGCGAGGGCAGTCGTGAACTTCAAATCGCCCGTGAGTGATTCGACTTCGTACCGATAGCGCGTTCCGCGAACGGGTGAGACGAACCCGTACAGCGAGCTGTCGCCGACGAACGCCGTCGACGCCTTGAACAGGTTCACGCTGAACGAGCCCGGCAACCGCTCGCGCGTGCGATCGAGAATCTGATCGCCGATCGCGATCCACGTCTCGACCTCGGCCTTGTAGCCGTAGCGTTGATAGCCGACCGAGCCTTCGATGCGGCGCGTCGGGCCGAACGGATACTGCGCCATCGGCGAGAGATCGGTGATGGTCTCGACGATCTGTGTGTTCTGGTAGATGTCGGCGAGCACCTGCTGCCCGTTGACGTTCACCAGGCCCTGTCCGTAATTCCAGAACGAGCTGACGTACGGGATGTGCAGGAAGTCGGCGCCCCAGTTGAAGCGGCTCTTCTGGTTCAGATAGAACAGCTCGCCGCCGAGCTGGTCGGCGAAGCTGGTCGTGCTATCACCCGATCCCTGGAACGTGAAGCCGACGTTGTGCTGGCCGAGGATGTCGGTGAAGTAAGCGCTGACGCTGCCGGCCACGCCGTACCCGTACTGGTCGCCGCCGACGCCGATCGTCGGAGGACCGAGATAGGCGAGGTGGAGGTCGGAACTGTAGGACCGCTCTTCGAAAGTCGTCGTGGGCGTGAGCAGCCCCTGTTCGGGATGCTGCAGATAGGCTGTGATCTCGGAGCCCTGAGCGCGGAACGGCGGCAGCACCGCTGCGCGCGGAACGGTGTCTTTCGGCAGTGCGCTGATCGCGACGGCCGTCGATGGCGCGGTCGTCGGGAGCGAGTAGAGGTTGTAGCTGTCATCCTCGAACAGCGAGTAGACGATGTCGCCGCTCTTCGACGCCACGGAGAGCGCCGGTGACAGGTCGGTGATTCCGGCGACGCCCGTCTGCACGTTCGTCACCCGTCCGATCGTTCCGTCCGCGAAGTTGTAGCGGTAGATGTCGGGAATCCCTTCCGGATTGGCGATGAAGTAGAGGCTCTGCCCGTCCGGCGCCCACTGCGGATTGATGTGCTTCGAGTTCGGGAACAGCGGTAGCTGCTTGATCGTGCCGCTGCTGATCTCGATCGTGGCGATGCCCATCTGGTCGTAGCGAAGCTGCTCGAGGCCGGGGCCGGCGCTGCGGTCGGTCACGAATGCGAGCGTCCGTCCGTCCGGCGAGAACGCCGGCTGCAGGTCGGCGTACTTGTCGTTCGTCAGGCGGCGCACGCTGTTGTCCTGCATGTCGTACAGGAACAGGTCGGTCACGCCGGTGGTCTGTCCGGCGATGGCGATGGTGTGGCCGTCCGGCGACCAGGCCACGTTCGAGATCGAGTCGACGCCCGGTACGCGGATGTTCTGGATCGCGCCGCTGTTGACGTCGACGATGGAGAGGAAGTTATCGCCCTTCTCGAACGTGATGAACGCGAGACGCTGTCCGTCGGGAGCCCAGGCGCCGCCGCTCTCGATGAATCGCAGCGACTCGTAGTGAGCATCGCGATCGGAGGAAACGATGTCGCGAATGACTTTGCCGGTGTGCGCATCGGCGAGGAAGAGATCGATGTCGAACAGCTCGCGCGAGGAGAGGAACGCGACGTACTTGCCGTCGGGGCTGAGCGCCGGTCCGACGTTCAATTCACTGGCGCGACGCGAGCCTTTCTTGCCCGGGATCGGCTTGCGGCCGATGAGAGGTGTCGGCGGATTGGCGCGCGCGGTGAGGACCGGGTTGTAAAGCTCACGCGCCGACTCCTGCCAGTCGGTGAACAGCTGTTTCGAGGAGATTCCGACCGCGCGATCGAAGGCCTGGTCGATGCCGACCATGCCCGCCGCGAGGAAGTAGCGGACGACGGCCTCATCGCCGAAGCGTCCGCCGATGTACGCGAGGAGCGCCTGGCCGTAGCGATACGGGAAGTAGCGCGGATCGCGTGAGAGTTTCTTCAGATCGGGAAGGCGGTCATTGATCGTCGCGTCGCGAATCCACATCGACGTCAGCGGATCGACGCGCCCTTTGGAGAAGTACTCGGCCATGCCTTCCACGAGCCACAGCGGAAGCTGTTCGAGATTGAAGCGGCGCCGCTGATTGGTCGCCGAGGCGGCGATGTCGTACTGGAAGACGTGCACGATCTCGTGGCCAAGAACGTGATCGTTTTCGGCGTAGTCGCCGGTCAGCGGAAGAACGACGCGGTTCATGAACTCGTCGGTGAATCCGCCCGTGCCCTCGCCGATCAGGCCGCCGGTGGTGGTCGTCTGATGGAAGTCCGCCGGATTGGCGTAGAGAACGATCGGCTTGCGATTGAAGGAGTGGTTGAACGTCTTCGAAAGGCGCGCGTACCAGCGCTCGGCCATGCGTCCGATGTCGTTCACGACGTCGGCTTCCTGATCGTAGTAATAGATGTCGAAGTGCTCGGTCCGGAGCGTTTTGAAGTGGAAGTTCTCCCATTGCACCTTGTTGCGTCCGAAATACTGGGCGTGGGCCGGGGTGACGGTGAAGGGAAGGACGAGAAGGAGGGCTACCAGGAATCTCACTGCGTTACGCATGGATCTGCACCTCGAGGGAATCAGTGAACGCGACTGCCGCGGCTGCAATTTTGCTGCCCCGTACTTGGAGTAGTGGACGATTGTAGTGCCGGGGCCGCTTACTTGCGTTGCCCTCGGTTCTCGGTCCTCGCTCCTCGGTTCACAGGCGGCCTTCGATCAGGCCTTTCAACTGTTTCTGTTTCGTCTCAACGAAGCGGTGCATGTGCCTCTCGAGGAAGATCTTGTCCGCGAGGCGGCCGAGGATCCCGAGAGGCGCTTCCCAGATCACGAGATCGCGCATGACCGTTGAATGGCCGTCTCGTTCAAATGCGTGGACATGGCGCATCCAGCGGAACGCGCCCCGCACCATCTCGTCGACGAAGCGATCGGGCCGCTGCACCTCGGTGATCCGCGCGCAGAACGTCTGGCCAATGCCGAAATGCCGCCCCTCGAAGCAGACGAGGTCCCCGAGCTCGAGCAATCCTTCCAGTCTGCCCGGCGCGATCAGCCGCTCGCCCGAGAATGCCGCGCTTTTCATGTGCAGGGCGACGTCGCGCGCAGCGTCGAAGCAGACGTCGACCGGCGCGTTGATGCCAGTGGTGATCGAGATGCTGCCCATGGTCCACTACCTCATCAGGATGACGCTGCGCGTCACTTGTGCAGCATCTTGAACGCGTGGTTCCACGACTTCACGCGGAACCCGTGAAGCACCCAGACCATGCACATCGGCTCGAGGTGGCGCGAGCCGTCGATGCCGCCGATGTCGATCACGCCCCAGCCGAACTGCTCGCAGATCTGGGAGACGAGGCGCTTCGCGTCGTCGTCGTTCCCGCAGATGAACATGTCCGGCGGTCCGCCCGGAAACTTCGGCTTGATCATGTGGGCGTTGCCGACGGTGTTGAATGCCTTGACCACGCGGGCGTCGGGCAGCCAGCGCTGGACCTGCTCGCCGAGGGAGTCGGTGTGGCCGACGTAGAGGCGCGGCACGCCGGTCGAGAACTCCAGAGGATTGGTTGCGTCGATGACGACTTTCCCGGCGAAGTTCTTCACCCCGGCGAGACGGATGGCGTTCTCAGCCCCCGATCCGAGCGTGGCCAGGACGATGATGTCGCCGTCGCGGGCGGCGTCTTCGAAGCTGCCGGCCGACGCGCGTTTGCCGGCGCCGCGGACCCACTCCGCGAGCTTGGCCGGCTGGCGCGAGCCGATCTTCACCTCGTGGCCGATCGACACAAATCCGCCGGCGAGAACCTTTCCGACGTCACCGGACCCGAGAACTCCGACTTTCATGCTCTGCATCCGCGCAGTCTAGACCGCCGGTTCGGCGGAGGGGAACATGCGCGCGAAGCCGATCAGGCAAACCACCCAGGGAGCGACGTAGACGCGCCAGTCGGCGACCAGAAACGCGGCCATGAGCCCGAAGATCGCGCTGGCTTCATAGAGGGCCATGCTGATGATCATGCGCAGGCGACGGGGCCGGTTCCTGGTGATGAACGACATCGCCGTCGCCGCGGCGAACGCCCCGAGCGCCATCACATAGAGGACGATCGTGTACGGGGAGCTGAGGCTCTGATCGAACGAGGCGTGGCTCTTCTGCCCGACCGCCAGATACAAGACCAGCGCGTAGATGAACGTGCTGAACGCCAGCGCGAGCCAGATGATCCGATCCTGAAGCATCCGGGAATTGTAGCGTTAGGGAAGCTCTGAACAAGTCGTTGTTCACGTCATCCTGAGCCGCGACGACGGCGAAGGATCTCGAAATCGCAGGCCTTTTCCGATCCTGAGATCCTTCGTCGCGCTTCGCCGACTCAGGATGACCACTTGTTCAGAGGTTCCTTAGTGCATCGAGCAGCCGGTCGGCGCGCCGATGACCATCTCGCGCGCGGCGCGCGGCCGCGCTCACAGTCGCCGCGGACTCACCTGTGATACAGGGATGCTTCACATGTCCACGATCTTCTTCACGGGCTTCCCCGGCTTCCTCGGCGCCGAGTTGCTGCCACGTTTGCTGCGGCGTTCACCGGATGTGCGCGTGCGGTGTCTGGTGCAGTCGAAGTTTGCGGAGCTGGCGAGGAAGCGCGCCTCCGGAATCGGCGGCGGCACACGGATCGAGATCGTCGAAGGGGACATCACCCAGCCGATCACGGCACGTAGCGATGACGTCGTGGAGATCTATCACCTCGCGGCGATCTACGACCTGGCGGTGCGGCGCGATCTGGCCATGCGGGTGAACGTCGACGGCACGCGCAACGTTCTCGATTTCGCGGCGCGCTGTCCATCACTGCAGCGCTTTCAGTACGTGTCGACCTGCTACGTGAGCGGACAGTATCGCGGCGTGTTCCGCGAGACGGACCTCGAAAAGGGGCAGGCCTTCGGCAATTACTACGAGGAGACGAAGTACCTCGCGGAAGTCGAAGTGCAGAAGCGGATGCACGCCGGACTTCCCGCCACGATCTACCGGCCGGCGATCACGGTCGGCGACAGCGTCACCGGCGAGACACAGAAATTCGACGGACCCTACTTCGTGATTCAGTGGATCCTGCGGCAGCCGCATCTGTCCGTTCTGCCGATGGTGCCTGGCTCGAAGCGCTACCACCTCAACGTCGTGCCACGCGATTTCGTGATCGAGGCGTTCGACCGTCTGAGCGCGATGCCCCAATCCCTCGGGAAGGTGTACCAGCTCGCCGATCCCGATCCGATGACCATCGAGGAGAGCGTGAATGCGATCGCCGGCGCCACCGGCCACAGTCTCGTCCGCATCCCTCTGCCGCTTGCGGTGGCCAAGGGAGCGGTGCGGTATGTTCCGGGCGTGTATCGATTGATGCGCATCCCGGCCGAGGCCATCGATTACTTCGTGCATCCCACCGAATACGACACCACCAACACGCGGCACGACCTCGGCTCGATGCGCATTCCGCACCTGCGGGACTACCTGCCGCGCCTCGTCGATTTCGCGCGCGCGCACCCGGAAATCGGGTCAGCGGCGATGGCTTAGGCGAGCCGCCGCGCCAACGCCTTCAAGTAGGCGTCGATCGACGCGCGGTGTCCGAACACGAATCGCGACATGAAGCGGAAGAACACGTTGGACACTTCGCCGTTCTCGGTGATGGTGAGGCGCGAGCCGCCGGGCACATCTTCAAAGCGGTATGTCCACGATCCCGAGTAGCCAAGGTCGCGCTCGACGATGCGCGTCGAAAACCTTTCTGCCGGGACGTCGTCGGTGATCTCGTATGTGACGCTGCCCATTCTCGACCTCTCGCGAAAATGATGTGCGTCGAGCACTTCGATTCTCTCGACCCCATCGCGCCACTGTGCCGCGGAGGCCACGTCACGGACGGCGGCGTAGACCGCTCGCTTGTCCTGTTTGAAGAGCGCAGATCGCGACGCGGTGTGCCGCTTTGGAAGGGCGACGCCGACGATCAGGACGATCGCGATCAGGGCGATCACGGCGCCGGCGAGCATGAGAACGATCTTCATCGCTTTCTCTCCTTCATGAGAGACCGCGCGGCGCGCGCCAGAAGTTCCAGTCCGCGCGCTGCCTCATCGCGCTCTCGGCCGCTGAGCCGTTCCAGCAGTTTCGTGAGCTTCCCGGCGTCGAGCACCGAGGTTGAGGCCATCGCCTCCGCGCCCCGCTCCGTCAGCCGGAGCTCCCGCCGGCGCCGATCCGATTCGGCGGCATCGCTCGCCAGATAACCCAGCCGCTCGAGCCGCGCGATCGTCGCGGACAACGTCGACGAGGCCACGCCAAGATGGCCCGCCAACTGGCGCGGGCTCATCGGCCGCTGGCGATCGAGGTGCGAGAGGATCGAGGAGTCTCTCGATGACAGCCGCCACCTCGTCGAGCGTGCCGTGACGTGGTCGACGTGGCATGCGAGGTAGATCTGCGGGTAATCACGCTGAATGTCGGACACCAGGTGTGCGTTGCGCATGCACCTGATTCTGGCGACGGACGATCGTTCGTCAAATCGAACGATTCAGCGTGATCACGGTGATCTCGCCGTGCACGCCGAGCCGCGACGGCGGTCCCCAGTAGCCGGTTCCGCGGCTCACGTACAGCCAGGTGCGGCCGACGCGATGCAGTCCGGCGACGATCGGCTGGAACAGGCGAATCAGAATGTTGAACGGAAAGAACTGCCCGCCGTGCGTGTGGCCGGAGAGCTGGATGTCCACGCCGAACCGATCGGCAGTCCTCGCCGTTTGCGGCCGGTGCGACAGGAGAACCTTCACCGCACCGGCCGGAGCGCCTTCGAGTGCTGCCGCGACATCGGGCTTGTGCGCGTCGCGCCCCGCCGGATCGGTGACGCCGGCCATGAGCAACTTCGCGCTGCCTCGCTCGATGACGCGATGTCGATTCTTCAGGAAGGTGAGGCCGAGGCGCTCGATCTCGTTGACCCATTCGCCGGCGCGCCAGTAGTACTCGTGATTGCCGGTGACGTAGAAGACGCCGTCGCGCGCGCGGAGATCGGCAAGCGGCTGCACCTGATCGCGCAGATCGTCGACATATCCGTCGATGAGATCGCCGGTGATGGCGATCGCATCCGCGCCGATCGCATTCGTTCTCTTGACCAGCGCCTGCACGAAGCGGCGCTGGATCGTCGGACCGACGTGAACGTCGCTCCACTGCACGATGCGATACCCGGTCAGGTCATCCGGAAGATGATCGATGGCGATCGAGACGCGTTTCACGCGCGGAAATCGCGCCTGGAACAGACCGACGAGTGACAGTCCGGCCGCGGCAGCGAGCACGCTGAAGCTCATGGTCTGGACGCTGATCGCGAACAGCAGCCGGACCAGGTCCGACAGCGCCACGAGCACGAGGAGAAGCGAGAAAAGGCCCAGCACCACGTATCCGGTCCAATGCAGAAGTGCCCGTTTGATCAGCCCGCCAGTCCGCCGGGCCAGGATCGGCAGCATCGGCAGAAACGAGCAGCCCAACAGGGCCAGCCACGCCACCGCCGGCGCGACACCTTCGGCATGCGCGGCGACCAGCAGCGGCCGTCCGGCATACGCGAAGAGCGATAACCAAACGGTGACGAACAGCAGGCGCGACGGCAACGCGCGATCGAGCACAAGAGCACGGATCTTCTTCATCGGACACAACAAAAACGCATCGTGGCGGGAACCGATTCCTGCCCTGTAACCATCGAGACGGTACGAGCATCGAAGGAGCGTGACCGCGAACGATCGAAACGATTCCTTGGAGGTTACGACACTGAGCATGAGATGCTTCGCAATCACCGCTGATCGCCGGCCCTCTGAAACATTGCTGCCCCGGGAGCGGTTTCGATGAGCATGAGGAACCGCTTTTTCTTCGTCATCGCCCTCGTCGCGGCGGCGCTGTTCGTCATCAGCGCGTCGCAGACCAACAAAGGAGCCACCGTGAGCCACAACGGCCAGAAACCGTCCGACGCCGAGCTGAAAAAGACGCTCACGCCGATCCAGTACGAAGTGACGCAGCACGAAGGCACGGAGCCTCCGTTCAAGAACGAGTTCTGGGACAACCACCGGGCCGGCATCTACGTCGACGTGGTCTCGGGCGAGCCGCTCTTCAGCTCGCTCGACAAGTTCGAGTCCGGCACGGGCTGGCCGAGCTTCACGAAGCCGCTCGAGCCGGGGAACGTCGTCTCGAAGACGGATCACAAGTTCTTCATGGAGCGCACCGAAGTTCGCTCCAAGCACGCCGACTCGCACCTCGGACACGTGTTCGATGATGGTCCGGCGCCGACGGGCCTTCGCTACTGCATGAACTCCGCGTCGATGCGCTTCATCCCGGTCGACAAGCTCGCGGCCGAGGGCTACGGGCAGTACCTGCCGCTGTTCGGAAAGGCCGCGGCGGGATCGTCGCAGTCGGCCACGAAGACCACGCACGCGAAGACCGAGACGGCCACGCTTGCCGGAGGCTGCTTCTGGGGCATGCAGGATCTTCTGCGGAAACTTCCGGGCGTCGTCACGACGCGCGTCGGGTACACCGGCGGGACCGTGAAGAACGCGACGTACGAAAACCATGAAGGGCACGCCGAGGCGGTCGAGATCGTGTTCGATCCGACGAAGACGTCGTACGAGCAGATCCTCGACTTCTTCTTCAAGTTACACGATCCGACGACGGTCAACCGCCAGGGGAACGACATCGGCTCGTCGTATCGGTCGGCGATCTTCTATCACGACGAGCAGCAGCGTCAGATCGCGGAGAAGGAAAAGGCGAAGGTCGATCGTTCGGGCGCGTGGAAGCGGCCGGTCGTGACCGAGATCGTTCCGGCGAAGGAGTTCTGGCTGGCCGAGGATTACCACCAGGACTATCTCATCAAGCATCCCGGTGGATACACGTGCCACTACGTGCGCAACATCAACTTCGAGACGCCGGCGACGGTGCAGAAGTGACGAAGTCATCCTGAGCGCAACGAAGGATCTCAGATTGCGCAGACGAGATCCTTCGCCGTCTACGCGGCTCAGGATGACGTAAACACGAGCAGGTCCCGGCTCAACGTGACATCGAGATCCGCGAGCGCCGCAAGGCGCTCGCGTTGTCTTGTGCGCAATCCTCGATAGGAGGATTCCATCACGTCGCGGATCGCCTGATGATCGAGGTGCGCGACGTGCCGCGTTTGCGCGTGCTTCAGGAACGTAAAGTCGCTCGCGAACGCCTCGATCGTCCGATCCGCTCGATCGATCTGCTTCGCCTCGCCGAGGACCGCTTCCCGCAGCTCGATGAGGTCGTCGGGGCCGGGGATGGCGACGAGGAGTGTTCCGTTGGAAGCGATCACGCGCCGGAACTCGCCGGGATTCATGCGCGAGGTGATCGAGGCAACGAGCGCGAATGAGCGGCCGGCGTACGGCAGGAAGCGATCAGCGTTGGCGATGATGAACTGGCATTGCCGGTAGCGCTTCGCGGCGGCGTCGATCGCCGGGATGGAAATGTCGATGCCGTGCCCTTCGCCGCCGAGCGCTTTCTGGAATGCGGCGAGGTGATAGCCGTCGCCGCAGCCGACGTCGAGGACGGGTCCTCGGTCCTCGGTCCCCGGTCCTCGGATTGTCTCGATCATGTCTCGAACCAGCGGCTCGAGAAAGCCGCGATCGGCGAATCTTCGTCGCGCCGCGACCGCTTCCTTCGAGTCTCCCGGCTGCCGGGAACGGCGGTCCTGCGGCTGCAGGAGGTTGCAGTAGCCGCTGCGGGCCACGTCGAACGAGTGTCCGCGCGGGCAGACGAGCCGGCGCTCCTCCCGCGCCAGCGGCTGGCGGCAGTCACGCACCGTACAGAGCAGCGTCACCACGCAAGCAATGTAGCCGGTTCTACAATCAGTTTGTGCAGAGGCAGAGGTCGAGGACGAGGTTCCTGATCCTGATGCTCGCCCTGATCACGTTCGTGATCGTTTCGGCGCTGCTGTATCAGGTCGGGATGGCCCGTCTCGAAGGGAAGCCGCGCACATTCATGGATTCGCTGGAGTGGGCGGGCGAGACGCTCAGCACCACCGGTTACGGCCGCGACAGCCAGTGGTCGCATCCGCTGATGGTCTTTCTCGTCGTCGGCGTGCAGTTCGTCGGCGTCTTTCTCGTCTTCCTGATCATTCCGATCTATCTCCTCCCGTTCCTGGCGGAGCACTTCGAGCAGCGGGTTCCTCGCGAGACGGACGAGAAACTCGCGAATCACGTGATCGTGTTCCGCTACGGCCCCGCGGTCGAGACGCTGCTGCAGCGCCTCAGCGCCGCGCACGTGCGCTCGCTCGTGGTGGAGATCGACGAGATGGCCGCGCGCGCCGTGATGGAGACGGGTCAGAACGTGGTCTTCTCGCGATCGGAGGAGGACGCGCTCGAGATCGCTCGGGTGTCCCGTGCGCGCGCGATCGTGGCGAACGGGCGCGATCAGGAGAACGCGGCGCTGATTCTGCGCGCGCGGCAGACCGGCTTTCGCGGCGAGATCTATTCGTTCGTCGAGGAGCCGGCGCATCGCAAGGCCATGGAGCTGGCCGGCGCGACGGCAGCGTACACGCCGCGTCACATCGTGGCCGCGGCGCTCGCCGCGCACGCCAGCGAACGCATCAGCCCGCGGCTGCCGGGGCTCGATCGCATCGGCGGAGGCATGCAGCGGCGTGACGTGCGCGTTCCGGCGGGGAGTCCGCTCGCCGGCAAGAAATTCAGCGACCTGCCGATCGAAGCGGTCGTCGTCGGCCAGTGGATGCGAAGCCGGCTGGTCGCGCCGTGCGCGCCGGACATGGTCGTCGAGCCGGGTGCGGTGATCGAGCTCGTCGGCGACGCGGCATCGCTCGACCGTGCCGCGAAGGCGTTTGGCGGATCGCTGATCCGCAATCATGGCCCATTCCTCATCGCCGGTTTCGGCGAGGTAGGAAGGAAAGTCCACGAGCTGCTGCATGACGCGGGCGAAGAGCTTCGCGTCATCGAGCGATACAAATCGCCCGATGTCGACGTGGCTGGCGACGTCCTCGACTCCTCCGTTCTCGAGCGGGCCGGGCTCGGCGAAGCGCGGGCGCTGATCCTGGCGCTCGACAGCGACGATTCGACGCTCTTCGCCACGGTGATCGCGCGAGACGCCGCGCCGGACGTCGCCGTGTACGCGCGCGTCAATCACGCCCGCAACCTCGAGAACATTCATCGCGCCGGCGCCGACTACGCGCTCTCCATCTCGGACGTCTCGGGCGAAATGCTCTCCACCCGCCTCCTCGGCGGTACCCGCGCACGTGACGAGCGTCGCAAGGTGGAGAGACTCGCTGCCCGCTCGCTGGCCGGTTTGTCGATGCAGGAGCTCAAATCGCGCGACGGCGCCTGCTCGATCCTTGCGGTCGAGCCCGGCGGCATCTGGGTCTGCGGCACGGCCGATGCGATTCGCACGTTCGCCGCGCGGATCACCTAACGCTGTGTTGCCAGTCAATGGCCGCGCAGCACTCCGGACGTAGCTTGCTTCCGGAAGGAGGCCAGCTATGTTCGGACGCAAGAATCACTTCTGGGCTTATGCGCTGTTCGTGCTGCTCGGCGGCGTGATCGGCGCGGGTGTGGCGCTGCTGTTCGCCCCGATGCCGGGTCGCAAGCTGCAGAAGCAGCTCAAAGACGTCATTGACGATCAGGTCGGGAACGTCCAGACCGCAGTTCGCAAGGTCGTCAACGCATAAAGGCCGCCAACGCACAGTCGTTTTGCAGGCCGAAACCACGCGATAATCGCCTCCGTGCCCGTCCGTGGCGATGAGCGAAGAGCATTCGGCCGGATCGAGCTCGACCCGCCGCTCCGGGGATTTCTCGACGAAATCCCCGTGAGCGTGGTCGACGCGTCCGTCTCCGGCTTTCGCGTCGCTCATGGCGCACGCATCTCCCCGGCGCCCACGCGCCACATCCGTGTGGAATGGGAGGAGAAGACGATGGAGTTCGGCTGCGTCGTCGCGCGCTCCACGCTGTTCCGGCTCGCCCAGAGGCCGGACGAGAAGTCGATCTACCACTCCGGCGTGCGCATCCTCGAACCGGTCGGCGATTCGGAGGACGTGCTGAGAGAGCTCATCGCGCAGCGGGTGATCCGCGCGCTCGAAGAGCAGAAAGCCAACGCGCGCGGCATCCCGCCGCTCGACACGTACAACTATCAGGTCGGCAAGGGCGACCGCTTCCGCCGTTGCGAGATGATCGACGGCGTCTGGCGCAAAGTCGAGACGGCGATCCGCCAGCAGCCGGTCGACGGCTTCACGGTTTCGGCGGAGGTCGAGGCTCGTGAAGTCGATCTGCTGTGCAAGACCTACGAGCAGACGACCGATGAAGGAAGGCGCCTGACGAAAATCCTCGCCCAGCTGAGCATCAGCAAGGAAGAGGGGACGGGGACGCGGCGCTACGTGCCGTGAAGACGAAGACTCGGCGGGGACACGAGGACTCGGCGGGGACGAAGAGTGATGCGCCGCCACTGGGGAAGCTCTGAACAAGTCGTTGTTCACGTCATCCTGAGCCGCGAAGACGGCGAAGGATCTCGAAATGGCAGGCGTTTTCGGATCCTGAGATCCTTCATCGCGCTTCGCCGACTCAGGGTGACGACTTGTTCAGAGGTTCTCCAGCACCCGCCGAGTCCCGGCCGAGTCCGGCCGCGTCCTCGCCGTGTCCCATCCCGGTGCTATGCTTCCATCCATATCCTTTGCATCTCACTCATGGAGCGCTCATTGGGCCGTACCGGATCCTCTCGCCGCTCGGCGCCGGAGGAATGGGTGAGGTCTACCGCGCCCGTGACGACCGGCTGAACCGCGACCTGGCCCTGAAGGTCCTTTCGGCGGAGCTGGCGTCGAGCGGCTCCGAGCACCTGCGCCGTTTCCAGCAGGAAGCTCACGCCGCGTCGGCGCTGAACCACCCGAACATCATCACGATCTACGACATCGGGATGTTCGAGCAGACCGCCTACATCGCCATGGAACTGGTCGATGGGCAGGACCTCCGTTCGCTCCAGGCCGGCGAGCGGCTGCAGGTCCGGCAGGTCCTGCGCATCGCCGTGAAGGTTGCCGACGGTCTGGCCGCGGCGCATGAGCGAGGCATCGTGCACCGCGATCTGAAGCCCGAGAACGTAATGATCTCGCGCGACGGCTTCGTGAAGATCCTCGACTTCGGACTGGCGAAGCTCGTGCGGCCGATCACCGCGACGCAGACGACCGCGCCGCATACCACTCCCGGCGCGGTGTTCGGCACGGTCTCGTACATGTCGCCGGAGCAGGCGGCGGGACGGGTCATCGATTTCCGTTCCGACCAGTTCGCCTTCGGCGTGATCCTCTACGAGATGCTGGCCGGAAAGATGCCCTTCAGCGAAGCGACCGCGGCGGAGACGCTCGCGGCGATCATCCGCAGCAATCCGGCGCCGGCGTCGGCCGCGAACGATGCGATTCCTCCCGAGTTGGAACGCATTCTCGAGCGCTGTCTGGCGAAGGATCCCGCCGATCGTTATGCCTCGACGCGCGATCTCGCACACGATCTGCGCGAAATCCGCGATCGCATCTCGAACGCTTCCGAGCCGCGCCACCGCAGCGACCACCCGCCTGTCCGCGCTTCCCGGCGCATGGCCTGGATCGGAGGGGCGAGCGTGGGCGCGGCTCTCCTGGCCATCGGACTGTTGATGAGTCTGCGTCAAACGCCGGCGCCGAAGAATGTGCCGCAGCAACGCGGGCCGCGCAGCGTGGCCGTTCTTCCGTTCAAGAACGTGGGCGGGACGGCGGAAGGACAGATCTTCGCCGACGGCGTTGCGGAGATGATTCGCTCGCGCCTCGGCGAGACGCCCACCATCCGCGTCGTTCCGACGTTCGAGTACGAGTCGAGCGCGAACCCGACCGCGGTGGCCCGTCAACTCAATACCGCCTATGTGATCACCGGCACCGCCCAACGTGAAGGCAGCCAGGTTCACCTCAGCGTGTCCCTGATCAACGCCGCGAACGGCGAACAGGTCGCCGGACAGACGCTGAACGGCACGACCAGCGACATCTTCGGGCTTCACAACAGTGCGGTCGACCTGATCCTCGCCGGGATGAACGTCCGCGGCGATCCGCACGAGCGATCGGTTCCGACCGCGCTCTCCAACGCTGCCGATCAGAACGCATACATCGAGGCGCTCGGTCTCCTGCAGAACGCGCGTGACGAGTCATCGGTCGATCGGGCCATCGCCACGCTGACCGATCTCCTTCGCAATGCTCGCGATTCTGCGATCGTGAACGCCCAGCTGGCGCGCGCTCTCTTCTACAAATCACAGTTGAGCCGGCGGCCGGGCCTGATCGAACAGGCCACGCTCTATGCCGAGCGCGCCGCGGAGATCGACGGCTCGCTTCCCGAGATTCACGTCCGCCTCGGCCAGCTACGGAATGCTGCGGGCAGATACGCCGATGCCGAGCGCGAGTTCCGTCGCGCGCTCGCTCTTCGGGACGACAACGCGGACGCCTACCTCGGACTCGCCGAGACGAATGTGGCCATGGGCCGCGCCGCGGACGCCGAAGCGATGTACAAGAAGGCCATTCAACTCCGGCCGAACCACGCCGGGACGTACAACTCATACGCGATCTTCCTTCTCAACGGCGGTCGCACCGAGGAAGCCGCGGCGAATTTCCTCCGCTTCACGGAGCTGACGCCGACCCCGCGCGGGTTCAACAATCTCGGCGCCGCGTATCAGGCTCTTGGAAAGTACACCGAGGCGCGCGCGGCATACCAGAAGTCGATCGCGCTCGGCCCGTACAGCGACGCCTACGGGAACCTCGGCATCCTCAATTACTACATGGGCGATCTCCCGGCGGCCGCCCGCGCTCTGGAGCAGGCCGTCGCGCTTTCACCCGACAGCTATCTGGCCTGGCTCGCCCTCGGCGATGTCTATCGCTGGTCGCCGGAGCTGCGCACCCGGGCGAACGGCGCGTACGAACACGTCGTGAAGTCCGCGAAGGAGGCGATCGACGTGAATGCTCGCGATTCGGTCGCCCATTCATTCGCCGCCAACGCCCTGGCGAAGCTGGGGCGGCTGTCCGATGCCGCGGCCGAAAGCGACCGCGCCCTCAAGCTCGATCCGACGAATCAGGCCGTTCTTTATTCGGCGGCCGTCGTCGCCCAGTTGCGCGGAAACGGCGACGTTGCGATAGGCTGGCTGCAACGCGCGGTCAGCGCGGGTTACCCAATCGCCGATCTTCAGCATGATCCCGAGTTCCGGACGGCGCGTGCCGATCCGGCCTTTCCGAGACAGGTCGCAGAGAAAAAATAAGGGGGAGCAACATGTCGGTCCATTCCACCGGTCGGTTTGCCCTTCTCCTCTTGATCATGGTCCCGGTGATGGTTTTTCAATGCGCCAAACCCCAGGAAGTTCCACAGTCACCGCCACCGCACAGGTTCCCGCCGCCGAAGAAGGAACGCTACGAGCCGAAGGTCTCCGTGGATGTGGCGAATCCGAAAGATCTGAAGGCAGTTCCCAGGGTGGCCGTCGTCTGGGACGTGCAGCCGGAGGATGTGAACGCGGTTCCGCTCAAACGATCGAAGACGAAAAAGGTCACCATCGAGTGGACGGCGAAGGACCCCAAGTTCAATCTCCTGGTGACGTTCAAACCCGGCTGCCCGATCCCACAACCGGCCTGCAAGGGGGATCAGTGCACCGCCGAGGTGCCGCCGAACCAGACGGAGGACGCGCCGACCTTCCGATGCACATACGAGATGTTCAGCAAGGACAAGTCGGCGAAGGACGAGGACGCCGATATCATCGTCACTCCGTGCTGCTGGTGAGGCTCGGCGCGCTGCTTCTGATCGCGGCGGCGTGTCAGCCGCCGCGGATCGTGCCGAACGCGCTCGCTGTATCGCGGCAGGCGATCGTGGTCGTCGCCGACCAGCCGAACGCGACGACCGGCAAGCTGCAGCGCTATGAGCGCGATTCGCTCCAGGCACCGTGGCGCGCGGCCGGCGACGCGGTGCCGGTCGTCTTCGGGCGCAAGGGTCTCGCTCCGGCCGGTCAGAAACGCGAAGGCGACGGGCGCTCGCCGTCGGGGATCTTTCCGCTGGGGACGGTATTCGGCTTCGCTCAGTCAATCGATCTGCGCATGCCGTACCGGCAACTGCGTGAGACGACCGAGTGCGTCGACGACTCCGCTTCGTTCTATTACAACCAGATCGTCGACCGCGACATGGTTCCGGTGGACTGGTCGAGCTCGGAGAAGATGCGCGAGATCGGCCAGTACCACTGGGGCGTGGTCGTCGAATACAACACGCCGCCGAAGCCGCAGCGCGGTTCGTGCATCTTTCTTCACATCTGGAGCGGACCGAATTCCACGACCGCGGGCTGCACCGCCATGCGTCAGGAGGATCTTCAGACCATCCTTCTGTGGCTCGATCCACGCGCCAATCCGCTGCTCGTGCAGGGTGTGGAAGCCGGGTTCTAGTGTGGTGAGTCAGAGATACGCAGCATTTCGTTGCGGGCGTCGCCGCCCGCAACCCTCCGGGCTGGTGCCGGTTGCGGCCGATCTGCGACGTCGCTCGTCGTCAACGATGTCACCGCATCGCCTCCTCCTCGCGCCTCGCATCTCGGCCGCAAGGGAACCTCTGAACAAGTCGTCATCCTGAGTCGGCGAAGTGCGACGAAGGATCTCAGGATGCGAAAACGCCTGCCATTTCGAGATCCTTCGCCGTCTTCGCGGCTCAGGATGACGTGAACAACGACTTGTTCAGAGCTTCCCAAGCGGCACCGGCGAAAGTCGGTCTATTTGCGACACGCCACACGAGACGCCTTGCCACCCTCTCCCCGCGTCGCGGGGAGAGGGCAAGGTGAGGGGTTCTGCTACTGCGTCACTTCTTTCCCTTCGCTGAGCTTCTTCACCGCATCTTCGAGACTGGCCTTGTTCTGCGGATCGGGTGCTTCGGCGAGGGCGAGCTTCGCGTACTTGAGCGCTTCCTTGAAGTTGCCCTGGGCGGAGTAGACGCGCATCAGGCCGACGTTCACCGGCCACTCCTTCGGATGCATCTTCGCGTTCAGCTGCCACACGCGCACGGCCTCGGCCTTGTTGCCCTTCTGCATCTGCTGCCGCGCGTACATGTGGAGATCGACCGGGGTCGCTGTCGGACTGGCAAGCGCTTTCTCGCGTGTCGCTTTCGCTTCGGCCATGCCGCGCGCTTCCTGGACGTCGGCAAGCGTGCTGAGCGTCTGGAAGTTCTCGACACCGACGCCGGATTTGGTATCGGTGGCGCCTTTGGCGAACTCGTAGGCGTCGTCGAGCCGCTTCTCGCGGAGTGCGAAGCGCGCCGCCTGGTTCCAGTTCTGCCAGGCGAATCCGGGGAAGTTCCGCATCTCCTGGTGGATCTGCGCGAGATAGATGTCGTCGACGTTCGGAACGGTGATGTGAATCGGAACCTGCAGGTCCTCCCACTTCAGCGCCACGGTGGCATGATCGGGCTGACGCTCGGTGAACTCGTAGGTCAGCCACTCGTTGTACTCGGACTTCTCCGGCTTCACCTTCACGCGCAACTGATCTTCGGCGGGGTTGTAGAAGAAGCTGCCCCATGAGGTCGAGTTCTTCGAGAAGATCGCGGTCCACTCGTTGGGATCGGCAATCATGAAGAAACCGTACGTTCCGGCCGGAAGATCCTGTCCCTCGATCTTCACCGGGTGAGAGAACGTGAACTTCGTGTTCTGGTTCGAGCCCGCGCGCCACGGGCACTCCGTGCACGTGCCGAATCCGAGGTTCGTGAGGCCGTACGGAACGAGCTTGCCCCAGATTTTGCCGCGGCGATCCTCGTGCGTGACGGGGTGGTGCACCTTGGGGCTGTTGTAGTCGACCGTCACCTTCACGGGACCGATGAACTGCGTGACGATGGCATGCTGGTTGTCGCCGCTGGGCGGAACGGAAATCGGTTGGGCGAACGCGCTGATCGCGGCCAGCGCCAGGGCTGTGGCTATCGCGAGTCTCCTCATCATTTCTCCTCCCTTTTTTGTGTGTGGGAGATCATATGCACGCGTTCGCTACAGGGCTGTGAACAACCGACCAACAAACCGGCAATTGCGGTGATGTGCTAACCTCCGCTCTCACGTCCGAGAACGTCCTTCGATGACCTGGTGGATCTGGGTTCTGTTCGGCTTCCTTCTGCTCGCCGTCGAGATGATGTCGACGACGATGCACGTCGGCTTCTTCGGGGCGGGGGCGCTGTTCGTCGGCCTGCTCGTCGGGCTCGGCTGGAACGGTCCGCTCTGGGCGCAGCTGCTCGTTTTCAGCGGCTCGGCGCTCTTCGGTCTCTTTGTTCTCCGTCCCCCGCTGATGCGCAGGCTCAAGCTGAATGAGGCGAGAGTCGTCGACACGCTCATCGGCGAGCTTGCCACGCCCATCGAGGACATCGCGGCTCAGGGCGTCGGAAAAGCGGAGATGCGCGGGAGTACGTGGAGCGCGCAGAACGTCGGATTGACACCGCTGTCAAAAGGTCAACGTTGTACGGTCGAGTCCATCGACGGGCTCGTCATTCGTATCCGAGCGGTATAGCCGAAAGGAAAGGATCTCTATGGGGAGCTTAGTCGTAGCCGCCGTCATCGCGATTTTCGCGATCATCATGGTGTCACGCATCGCCCGTGTGGTTCCGCAGCAGCAGGCGTGGATCGTGGAGCGGCTGGGCCGCTACAACCGCACGCTGCAGGCCGGCTTCCACATCCTCTGGCCGTTCTTCGACAGCATCCGCTACAAGCACTCGCTGAAGGAGTTCGCGCTCGACGTGCCCGAGCAGGTCTGCATCACGAGAGACAACGTGCAGGTGGCGGTGGACGGAGTTCTCTACTTCAAGGTCCTCAATCCGGAACGCGCCTCCTACGGCATCAACGACTACAACTACGCCATCTCGCAGCTGGCGCAGACGAATCTGCGCAGCGAGATCGGCAAGATCGAGCTCGACAAGACGTTTGAAGAGCGCACCAACATCAACATGCAGGTCGTCAGCGAAGTGGACAAAGCGTCCGAAGCATGGGGCGTGAAGGTGCTGCGCTACGAGATCAAGAACATCACGCCGCCGCAGGATGTGCTCGCGGCGATGGAAAAGCAGATGCGCGCCGAGCGCGAGAAGCGCGCGGTCATTCTGCAGTCGGAAGGCCAGCGCGACGCCGGGATCAACAGCGCCGAAGGCGAGAAGCAGCAGACCATCAAGAAGTCGGAAGCGAAGAAGCAGCAGGCCATCAACGAGGCCGAGGGTCAGGCCGCGGCGATTCTGTCGGTTGCCGAGGCGACGGCGGAAGGCATCAAGAAAGTCGCCGACGCGCTGAAGACCGCCGGCGGCGCCGAAGCGATGCAGCTCCGCATCGCCGAGTTGTACATCACCCAGTTCGGCAACATCGCCAAGAGCGGCAACACCATGATCGTGCCCGCCAACCTCGCCGATGTGGCGTCGATGCTGGCGCTGGCGACCGGCGGGCTGAAGGTTGGGGACGCGCCGGCGAAACTTTCGGCGCGCGGCGCGGTCGTGAGTTCCTAGTGTGGTGAGTCAGAGATACGCAGCATTTCGTTGCCCGCAACCCTCCAGGCTGGTGCCGGTTGCGGCCGATCTGTAGCGTCGCTCGTCGTCAACGATGTCACCACATCGCCTCCTCCTCGCTCCTTGCATCTCAGCCACAAGCGGCACCAGCGAAATGCTGCGTATCTCTGACTCACCACACTAGGCCTTAGGAAAACCGAAGATATCGTGACCGCACTGCGAAAGGCCCAAGGAACCTCTGCACAAGTCGTCATCCCGAGTCGGCGAAGCGCGACGAAGGATCTCAGGATACGAAAGCGCCTGCGATTTCGAGATCCTTCGCCGTCTTCGCGGCTCAGGATGACGTGAACAACGACTTGCGAAGAGGTTCCGTAATGGCTCCGTGTGACAAACAACACCTGATTCGGTGACGGGATCGCCGTCCGGCGGCGGCGAATCCCGGCCAACATGTCGCCGGAAAGGTGACCACGTGAAGAAAACACTCCTCGTTCTCGCATCCGCCGCTGTCCTCGCTGCCTGCAGCGGAAAACCGGCGGCGCAAGCTCCCGTTCAGGCGAAGGCTCAGCCGGCTCCACCCCAGGTTTCTGCTTCCTCGAATCTCGTGACCGGCAGAGTCGCCGAGACGATGAACGCCGCAGGCTACACGTACGTTCGCGTGGCCACGGAGAGCGGCGATCGATGGGCGGCGGTGCAGCAGACCCCGGTGAAGGTGGGCGACAACGTCACGATCGTTGCGCAGATGGTCGTTCCGAACTTCGAGTCGCAGACGCTCAAGAGGAAGTTCGACAACATCATCTTCGGAACGGTTCGCAATGGAGCCCCGGCTTCAGCGGGGATGACCAGACCGGCGGAAGCCGGTGTTCCCAACGTCAGAGTCGAAAAGGCCGAGGGCGGCAAGACCATCGCCGAGGTGTGGGCGGGCAAGAACGCGCTGAAGGACAAGCCGGTGGTGATCCGCGGAACGGTCGTCAAGTTTCTCCCCGACATCATGGGCAAGAACTGGATGCATCTTCGTGATGGCTCCGGCACGCGTGCCAAAGGCGACGACGACATCACCGTGACGACGAGCGGCTCGGCGAAGGTGGGCGACGTTGTCATCGTCACCGGAACGCTGCGCGTCGACCAGGACTTCGGCTCGGGCTACGAGTACGGCGCGCTGATCGAGGACGCAAAGATTAAGCAATAGAATCGGGCGCGATGAAGACGTTCATCGCGCTATTTCTTTTTCTCGCCTCCACAGCATCCGCGCAGGAGCGCTTCCTCCCTGTGGCCGTCTGGTACGGCGGCGGGAAAGCGCGCGCGCCGATGCTCGAGCCCGATCCGCAATCGCACAAGGAGGCGTGGCGCGCCGATCTGCGGCAGATCAAGGCCGTCGGATTCAACACCGTCCGCTGCTGGATCGACTGGGCGAGCGCCGAGCCGAATGAGGGCCAGTATCACTTCGAGACCCTCGATGTGCTGACGGATCTCGCGCAGGAGGAAGGTCTGCGCGTGATCGTGCAGGTCTACGTCGATTCGGCACCCGACTGGGTCGGCCGCAAGTACCCCGACTCGCATTTCGTGTCGATCGGCGGCGAGGTCATGCCTTCGAATGCCGCACCCGGCTTCTGCTTCGATCACCCCGGCGTGCGCAAAGCGATCCTCGGGCTCTTCGGAGCGCTGGCCGAGCGCATGAAAACGAAACCGGCATTCTATGGATGGGACCTCTGGAGCGAGCCCGCCGTCATCAACTGGGCCGAGGCGCCCTACATCCGGTCGGCGGAGTTCTGCTTCTGCCCGTACACCGTGGCGCGCTTCCGCGGATGGCTGCAGCAGAAGTACGGATCGCTCGACGCGCTGAATCGCGCGTGGTATCGGAAGTTCGAGAAGTGGGACGACGTCGAGCCGAACCGCCTCTCGACGATCCTCTCGTACACCGATTACATCGACTGGCGCGAGTTCATCGTCGACAAGCTCGCCGAGGACCTGCACATGAAGTACGACGCGGTGAAGGGCGTGCTTCCCGATCGCGTGGCCACGAGTCACGCCGCGGCGCCGTCGCTGTTCACCTCACCGCTGTCGGGCGCCGGAGCTCCCGACGACTGGAAGATGGCCGATGTCGTCGATTACTGGGGCACCTCCTTTTATCCCAAGCATTCGTATCCCGTCGGCCGGGATGCGGCGTGGCGCGGCGCGCTGCTCGACTTCTCGCGCTCCGGCTCCGATGCAAAAGCGAACGGCTTCTACGTCGGCGAGCTGCAGGCGGGATTCGGCACGGTGGCGCTGCGGCTCAGCGGCACGGTCACGCCGTCCGACGAACGGGTATGGATGTGGAGCGCGTTTGCGCGCGGCGCGAAGGGTCTCAGCGTCTACGCGTGGTATCCGATGAGCAGCGGGTACGAATCGGGCGGCTTCGGCCTCATCAATCTCGACGGCACGCTGACCGAACGGGCCCGCTCCGCGGGATCGGTGGCGAAAGCGATCGCGAACAACCAGCAGCTGTTCCTCGACGCGCGGCCGGTCGCGGCCGAGGTGGCGATTGTCTACAACCCGCTGTCGTATTTCGTCGGCGGCCGGCAGTCCGCGCCCGTGACCGGCGCGCAAGGCGAGGTCGCGGCGATCCAGCGGAACTCGATGCTCGGCTACTACCGCGCGCTGTTCCCGTCGAACGTGCCTGTCGATTTCATTCACATCGACGAGATCGCCGGCGGAAAAGCGGGCGCATACAAACTGATCATCCTCCCGTATCCGCTGATGCTCTCCGAGCCGGCGGCCCGCGCTCTCGCCGATTACGTGAAGAACGGCGGCGCGCTGGTCACCGAAGCGCGCGCAGCGTGGAACGACGAGCGGGGGAGGGCGAAGGAGATCATCCCCGGCTACGGCCTGAACGAAGTCTGCGGATGCCGCGAGACCACCGTGCAGCAGACGGCGAGCGGAAAGACGGAGATCACGACGGGCTCGACGAAGATTCGCGGCGCGCTCTACGAAGAGGTACTGACGCCTTCGACCGGGAAAGTCATCGGCACGTTCGCGGACGGATCTCCGGCGATCGTCGACTCGAAATTCGGCAAAGGAAAGATGATGGCCATCGGCACGTTCCTCGGCACTTCGTTCGAGGCCGACAAGGACGATGCGACGGGGGCGTTCATTCGCGGACTTCTCGACTGGGCGCATGTCCGGCGGCCGGTCGAGGCGAACGTCGAAGTACGGGCGATGCGCAGCGGAGACGCAATGATCGCCGTCGCGTTCAATCACGCGGACACGGCGAAGACGTCGAGCCTCCGACTGGCGATGCCCGATGGCTCCTACACGATCCACGATCTGGAGACCGGAGCGACGTTCGGCACGCGTGCGGAGAACGGCGCGCTCGAGCTGACGCGCGAATTCCGTCCGCAGGACGTCTGGGCGATCTCGGTGGAGCGGCGACCGTCCTCGGCCGCCGGCTTCCTCGGCACGTGGACCGGAACGTCGATCTGCACCGCGGTCCGCCCCTCATGCCATGACGAGAAGGCCGTGTATCACGTCGCCGCCGGTCCATCGCCCAACACGATCACGATGACGATGAACAAGCTCGTCGACGGCGAGGAGCAGACGATGGGAACGCTCGACTACCAGGTCGGCGGCAACACGTTGTCGTCCGAGCTCACGTTCAACAACATGCACCTGCTCTGGACGTTTACGCGGACCGGCGATCACATGACCGGAACGCTGAAGATGCTTCCGGGTGGCGAGATCGTCCGGAACATCGAAATCGACAGGACCACTCCATGATCCCCGCCGTCCTCTACATCCACGGCTTCGCCTCCTCGCCGCAGAGCAGCAAGCTCGTGGCGCTCGAGCGGATCATCGACGGCGAGATCGAGCTGAACGCGCCTGACATGAACGTGCCGTCGTTCGAGCAGCTTGATTTCGAGGCGATGACGCAGCTCGCCCTGGCCGAGGCGCACAGGCGGCCGCCGCGGGTGATCGTCGGAAGCTCGCTGGGCGCTCTCGTTGCGCTGGAGGCTGTCCGCCGCGGTATCCGCGTGCCTCTGGTGCTGATCGCTCCGGCAGTCGGCATCGGCGAGCGCTGGCGGTCGAAGCTGCCGCCGGGCGATCCGATCGAAGTCTTCAACCACGCGCGCAACGCGCAGGCTCCGATCCACCGCGCGTTTTTCGAGACGATGGCGGCGGTTCAACCCGAACACGAAGCGCCTGAGGTGCCGGTGACCATCCTCATGGGCCGGAACGATGAGAGTGTTCCCTTCAGCTGGGTTCGCAACGTGTGGGAGGAATGGACGCGCGGCGCGAGGCTCGTCGCAGCGTCCAAATTCATCGAGATCGCCGGCGGCGATCACGGTCTGGTCGCTCACGTCGAGACCATCGCGAACGAAATCCGCGCCGCGGTGAAGTAGACTTCAGTCTTCCGGACAATTGGAAAGGAGCACTTGCCCATGCTCACTCGCCGCAGTTTTCTCGCGACATCCTCGCTCGCCGCGGTGGCCATCGCCGCGAAGCCGAAAGCCCCCGCCCCGAACCCCTCGACGGACCTGACCAACTGGCCCGCCGTCCGGGCGAACTTCGCGATCGACCCCACCTACATCCACCTCGGTCTCTTCTACATGGCGTCGCATCCGCGGCCGGTGCAGGCCGCGATCGAGGAGTACCGGCGCAAGCTCGACGCGAACCCGTTCCTCACCGTGGAGCGATCGATGTTCGAGAAACCGGAAGACCATCTGCCGACCCGCGCCTGCAGCACGATTGCGAATTACATCGGCGGCAAGCCCGACGACATCGCGCTGACGCAAAACACGACCACGGGACTCTCGCTGATCTATCACGGCCTGCCGCTCAAGCCGGGCGACGAGATCCTCACCACGAATCACGATCACTACGTGCATCACGAGGCGATCCGGTACGCCACCGAGCGTGCCGGTGCGACATGGAGAAAGATTCCGCTGTTCGATTCACACGACAAGATCTCCGCCGACGACATGGTCGATCGCATCCGCAAGGCGGTCGGGCCGAAGACGCGCGCGGTCGGCGTGACGTGGGTGCATTCCTCGACAGGTTTGAAGCTGCCGATCCGCCGGATCGCCGACGCGATCGCGGAGGTCAACAAGCAGCGGGGCGATCGCGTGCTGCTCATCGTCGACGGCGTGCACGGCATCGGCGTGGAAGATCCGAACATCGTGGCCATGGGGATGGATGCGTTCGCCGCCGGCACACACAAATGGATCTTCGGACCTCGGGGGACAGGATTCGCCTGGGCGAAAGGGGATGTGTGGGCGACGATGCGGCCGCTCATCCCGACCTTCACCTCGCTGGATGTGTTCGAAGCGTGGAGCGCGGAGAAGACGCCCGCCCAGCCTCCGCGCGCCGCGTGGTTCTCGCCCGGCGGGTTCTGGGCCTTCGAGCACTACTGGGCTCTGCCGGCCGCGTTCGGTTTTCACCGGCGCATCGGCTCGGCGCGCATCACGGAGCGGATCCACAGCCTGAACGAGCAGATGCGCGAAGGGCTGGCGAAGATGCCGCACGTGATCCTCTACACGCCGCGGTCGAATGATCTCGCCGCCGGCATCGTCTGCTTCGACGTGAAAGGAATGAAGCAGACCGAGGTCGTGCAGAGGTTGCTCGAGAAGGATCGGATCATCGCCTCGACGACGCCGTACGCGATCTCGTACGCGCGTGTGGCCTTCGGCATCCACAACACTCCGGCGGAGGTGGAGAAGACGCTGGCCGCCGTGCGGGCGCTGGCGTAATTTCGCTCACGCGGGCACATCCTTTGCGGCGTATGAAGCACCGGCTCGAGCCGGTGGTGTCCCCGGATGAAGCGGGGGCTCCAGGGAGGCACTGGCATGGCCATCAACCCACAATGGATCTGGATCGCGGCCGCGGTGATTGCTGTGCTCGTCATCGTCGCGCTGTTGTCGGCGGCGTCACGGAGCAGCCGCTCAGCCCGCCTGCGCGAAAAATTCGGTGCCGAATACGACTACCTGCTCGATGAGCATGGCAGCCGAAGGCGCGCGGAGGAGGAGATGCTCGCACGCGCCGAGGAGGCGAAGACGTTCACTGTACGGCCGCTGTCGCCCGTGGATGCGGACCGTTTCCGCCGCGAATGGCAGGCCATCGAAGGGCACTTCGTGGAGCGTCCGGCGATGGCGGTCTCCGAAGCGGACGAGCTCATCGATCAGATTCTCCGCACGCAGGGCTATCCGCTGGGCGATTTCGAGCGCCATATCGCGCATCTCTCGACGCAGCACCCGCGACTCGCGCAGCGTTACCGCGCCGGTCACAACGTGATCCGCAATCACGCCCCGGGGGAAACGACGACCGAGGATCTGCGTCAGGCGATGCTGCACTTCCGGTCGCTGCTCGACGAGCTTCTCGGGCCGAGCGATGTGGTGCGGGAGGTCCCGGTGACGAGGGAAATCGCGACTGACGCCGGCGTTCGGCTCGTTACGACGTCTCGAGAACGGCCGCCGGCTCGCACGCCTTCGGATCGTTCGCCAGCGGGTAACGGCCGCTGAAGCACGCCGTGCAGTAGAGCCGCGCCGGATCGTCGCCGTTGCGGACGGCCTGGAGCATGCCGTTCTCGGAGAGATAGCCGAGGGAGTCCGCCTCGATGAACTCGCGGATCTGCTCGACGGAGTTCGAGCTGGCGATCAGCTCGCGACGCTGCGGCGTGTCGATGCCGTAGTAGCACGGGCCGGTCGTGGGCGGCGAGGAGATGCGCATGTGCACTTCCTTCGCACCGTACTGCTTGAGCATCTTCACGATCTTCTTCGACGTCGTTCCGCGCACGATGGAGTCGTCGATCAGCACGATGCGCTTGCCGGCCACGATCTCGCGGACGGGATTGAGCTTCACCTTCACGCCGAAATGGCGGATGGCCTGCTTCGGCTCGATGAACGTACGGCCGACGTAGTGATTGCGCACCAGGCCGAACTCGAAGGGGATGCCCGACTCGTGTGCGTACCCGAGGGCGGCGAACACTCCGGAGTCGGGAACGGGAACGACGATGTCGGCATCGACCGGATGCTCGCGCGCCAGCTGCGCGCCGAAGCGCTTCCGCACCTCGGCCACATTGTTGCCGAAGACCACGGAATCAGGCCGCGCGAAGTAGACGTGCTCGAAGATGCATCGCGCTTCACGCTCGGAGGCGAACTGGTGGATGGTGCGGAGTCGCGCCGGATTCCCTTCGATCGAGACCACCTCGCCGGCGCGCACCTCCCGGATGGGCTCGGCGGCGATCAGGTCGAACGCGCACGATTCCGAGGACACGGCGATGGCACCGTCATAGCGGCCCAGGACCAGAGGCCGCCAGCCGTAGGGATCGCGCGCGGCGAGAAGCCGTCCCGGCGCGAGCAGCGCGATCGAGTACGCGCCGCGACACTGTGACAACGCATCGATGAACGCCCGTTCCAGATCTTTTTCCTTCGAACGGGCAATCAGGTGCACCATCACTTCCGTATCAGACATCGAGTTGAAGATGGCCCCTTCGTTTTCGAGCTGACGCCGCAGTTCGGACCCGTTCACCAGATTGCCGTTGTGCGCGAGAGCGATCGGGCCTTTGTTCGTTGAGGCGACAATCGGCTGGGCGTTGCACAGCATCGAACCGCCGGCGGTGGAGTAGCGGACGTGTCCGACCGCGGAGTCACCGGGAAGACGCGACAGGCGCTCGTGCGTGAAGACGTCGGCGACGTAGCCCATCTCCCGCTCGCTGTGGATTTGCGGAGTGCCCGGGGCGATGATCTGCTCCCCGGTCCCCGACGACCCGCAGGCTTCGCCGATGTTCGCTTCGGAGATGACCGATTGATTGGAAACCGAGGCGATCCCGGCGCTCTCCTGACCGCGATGCTGCAAAGCATAAAGGCCGAGGTAGACGAGGTTCGCCGCGTCGCGATGGTTGGTGATGCCGAAGACGCCGCACATGCAGTCGGTTCAACGCTGATTATGACAGGGAAATTCGGATTGGTCGCGCTCGTCATCCTCGTGGCCGCGCTTTGCGTCGGCAGCGCGCGGACCGACAGCGCGACCGTCGACGAGCCGGCGCACATCGCGGCAGGAATGATCGATCTCTCGCAGGGGTGGATCGGCTTCTATCACGGCCAGGTTCCGCTCATGAATTCGATCAGCGCCGTCCCGCTGGCCGCCGCCGGATATCGCATGCCGGACGGCTGGAAGGGCGGACCCGACGAATGGTCGGTCGGAAGACGATTCATCTACCAGAGCGGCTATCCCGCGCATCGCGTGCTGTTTCTCGCTCGGTTGCCGGCGATTCTGCTGTTCCTCGCTCTCTGCGTGGTCGTCTACCTGTTCGTTCTGCGGCAGACGGGAAGCGTGTGGTGGGCGCTCACCGCGGCCGCGATGACCGGTTTCTGCCCCAACCTGATGGCGCACGGCAGGCTGGCGACGGTCGACTGCGGAATGACGGTCTTCGCCTTCGTCTCCACCCTTGCCATGTTCCGTCTGATCGAGGAGGCGTCGATCGCGCGCGCCGTCCTCCTCGGCATCAGCGTCGCCGCGGCGATGCTCACCAAGATCTCCGCCCTCATCCTCGGCCCCTACTTCGTGATCGTGATCGCCGGCGCGTTCGCCCTGCGGCGCGTTCGTGACTGGCGGCGCTTCACGGGCATGCTCGCGCTCGCATGCGGTATCGCCATCGTAGCCATCGAGACGTTTCTCGTCGCGGAGATGAGTCTCGCGTATGTCGCCGCGCAGTATCCTGACACGCCGCGCTTCTTCGTCCCGTTCGTGTACTACAGCGACGTCGTCCGCTACATCCGCACGTTCTATTCGCAGAGCAATGAGATCCTGCAATATCGGCTCGGCAACATCTCCAGAAGCGGCTGGCGGGACTACTACCTCGTGGCGTTCCTTCTCAAGACGACGCTGCCCGCGATCATCCTGTTCATCGCTGCCGTGGTCGCCGGAATTCGCAGCAGGTCGTTCGAGCTGTACGCGTTGCTGACGTTCGTCGTCCTGTTCATGGCCGCCGCTTCCGCCGGCCACATCGACCTCGGCATCCGCTATGTGCTGCCGATCTATCCATTCATTTACGCGGCGATCGCGATCGCATTCGGACGACAGCAGCAGACGCGCGGGTTGCGCGTCGTGATCGCCATCCTCGTGCTCTGGCACGCCGGCGAGAACCTCATCAGCTATCCGTCGCACATCGCGTACTTCAATGAGCTCATCGGCTCGACGCGCAACGCCGACAAGTTCCTCATCGACTCCAACCTCGACTGGGGACAGGATCTCCGACGGCTCGATCAATGGTGCCGGCAGCGCGGCATCAAGCAGATCTCCGTGCACTACTTCGGCGGCGCGGACATCGCCTACGACATGCGCTGGACGCAGGCGAGGATCATCAGCGCCCCGCCGCTGACGCCGTTGCCGCGCGGCTATTTCGCGGTGAGCCGGCATCTCTACCGGCTCAGCCGCGGGATCTGGGGAATCGACTACGACGCCTGTCTCGCCGCACAGCACGCGCGCTACGTGACGTCGATCGGCGGATCGATCAACGTTTACGAGGTCGGTGTTACCGCGCGATGATCTCGGCCTCTTCGCCGATGCCGCGGATGACGTCGTCGATCGAGTCGCCGCCGAGGAGAAGGGCGAAGGCGGAGCGCCAGATGCGGCCGAGCTCCGGGGCCGTTGTGCGCACCAGCGGCGTCCCGTTGCGCTCGATGAGGAACGTCGCCGGCTCCGTCCTGCCGATGCGTTGCGCGCGAAGGCCGGTCGCTTTCGCGCGCTTCAGGATCTCGTCGCGATGCTCCGGCGTGCAGGCGACGATCGCGCGCGCCTGCGACTCGCTGAACAGCAGTCCGACGGAATCGACCTCGTCGGCGTGACCGGCCAGATCGACGTGGCAACCAGTGCCTTTCATCGAGGACTCGGCGAGCGCGATGCCGAGGCCGCCGTTCGACAGATCGTGTGCGCTGCGCACGAGCCTGTTCTCGTGCAGGGAGAGGAGAAGGTCGACGAGCCTGCGCTCCCGGTCGAGATCGACGCGCGGCGGTGCGGCGAGCGCGTCGGGCATCGTCAGCTGCTGCCACTCCGATCCGCCGAGCTCGTCCCGCGTTTCGCCGAGAAGAATGATGTCGAGCCCGGGCTCCGGGAAATGGAGATCGCAGCCGCGCGTCTCGTCCTCGAGGATGCCGACCATGCCGACGGTCGGCGTCGGGTAGATGGCGTTCCCTTCCGTCTCGTTGTAGAACGACACGTTGCCCGACACGACCGGCGTTCCCAGCGCGTTGCAGGCGTCGCTGATGCCGCGGATGCATTCGGAGAACTGCCACATGATCTCCGCGCGTTCCGGTGAGCCGAAGTTGAGGCAATCGGTGATCGCCGCCGGCCGGGCCGCGCTGGCCGCGAGATTGCGCGCCGCTTCGGCCACCGCCTGCTTCCCGCCCTCGTACGGATCGAGATAGCAGTAAACGGGATTGACGTCCGAGGTCATGGCCAGAGCGCGGCCGGTGCCTTTGACGCGGACGATCGAGGCGTCGCGTTGCTCCGAGCGCGCGATCGTGTTCGTGCGCACGGTCGTGTCGTACTGCTCCCAGATCCAGTGCTTGGAACAGAGATTCGGCGAGGCGATTAGGCGCAGCAGCGTGCCGGTCAGATCGGAGTCGGCGGTGCGGGCGCGGTCGAGCTTCGTCTTCACTCGCGCCAGATACGCCGGCTTCACCATCTCCCGGCTGTACACCGGCGCCTCGGTCGAGATCGGCTCGACGGGGATCTTCGCCGCTTCCTTGCCATGCCAGAAGATCCGCACGAAGCCGTCGTCGGTGACCTGGCCGATCACGGCGGCGTTGAGGTCCCATTTCTCGAACGTGCGCACCACTTCGTCTTCGCGGCCTCGCTTGGCGACGATGAGCATCCTCTCCTGCGATTCGGAGAGCATGATTTCGTAGGGCGTCATGCCGCTCTCGCGCACGGGAACGCGGTCGAGCTCCATGCGGATGCCGGTGCCCGCGCGGCCGGCCATCTCGAACGACGAGGACGTCAGGCCTGCGGCACCCATGTCCTGGATGCCGACGACGGCGTCGCCCTGCATGATTTCGAGGCAGGCCTCGAGGAGGAGCTTTTCGGTGAACGGATCGCCGACCTGCACGGTCGGCCGTTTCTCTTCCGACGTTTCGTCGAACTCGGCGGAGGCCATGGTCGCGCCGTGAATGCCGTCGCGGCCGGTTTTCGATCCGACGTAGATCACCGGATTGCCGACGCCGGTCGCCGTTCCCTTGAAGATCTGATTGCGCCGGGTCACCCCCAGCGCGAAAACATTCACGAGAATATTGCCGTTAAATGATGAATGAAAACTCGTCTCGCCGCCGATCGTCGGGATGCCGATGCAGTTGCCGTATCCGGCGATCCCGCGCACCACGCCGTCGACGAGGTAGTGCATGCGCGGCGCATCGAGCGCGCCGAAGCGCAGCGAGTCGAGGCAGGCGATGGGCCTCGCCCCCATCGTGAAAATGTCGCGGAGGATTCCGCCGACGCCGGTCGCCGCTCCCTGGTACGGCTCGATGAACGACGGATGGTTGTGCGACTCCATCTTGAACGCCGCCACCCATCCGTCGCCGATGTCGATCACTCCGGCGTTCTCGCCCGGTCCCTGCACGACGCGCGGCCCGGAGGTCGGAAACCTGCGCAGATGCACGCGACTCGATTTGTACGAGCAGTGCTCCGACCACATCACCGAGAAGATGCCGAGCTCCGTGTAATTCGGCGCGCGGCCGAGGATCTGCTCGATGAGTTTGTATTCGGATTCGCTGATGCCGTGGGAGGAAACCAGCTCGGGAGTCACAGCCGGATCTTGCATGGCGGGATTGTAGACGCCTCGTCATGCCGAGCCGCGAAGACGGCGAGGATCTGAGCGGTGGCGCGCGCTTTTCCACTGCCCGGATCCCTCGGGCTCCGCGGCGCTCAGGATGACGGGCTGTCACAGATTCGTCCGCCTTCTCGTCTTGAATCGGCGAGGAGGCAATTCATGCAGCGAATCGTGATTCTCGGCGGCGGCTACGCGGGTTCTCTCGCCGCCGTCCGCCTGGCAAAGCGCGGCATCGCCGTGACGCTCGTGGACGCGAACGACGGGCTGGTCGAGCGCGTGCGCCTGCACCAGATCATGGCCGGCGACGACGTCGTACCGGTGCCGTATTCGAAACTGTTCCGCGGATTGCCGATCGAGTTCATCCGCGCCCGTGTGTCGCGCATCGATCGGGGTCGGCGCCTCATCGAGACCACTGCAGGCAACCTTCAGTACGACCGCCTGCTCTACGCCCTCGGCAGCAGCAGTGCCGGGCTCACCGGTCCCGCGGCGGCGCGCAACCTCCGCGAGCGCCTGCGGACCGCGAAGTCGGTCGCGGTCGTCGGCGCGGGGCTCACCGGAATCGAGAGCGCGGCGGAGATCGCCGAGCGGTTCCCCGAAACGCGTGTGACACTCTTCGACTCCGGAACGATCGGCGCGGATCTGAGCGAAGGAGCGGCGCGTCATCTCCGCTCCTGGATGTCGGCGCACCACGTCGCGTTCCGCGAGAACGAGCGTGTCCAGAACGTCGATGCCGACCTCGTGCTCTGGTGCAACTCGTTCAGCGTCTCGCCGATCGGGCGCGAATCGGGGCTGCCGGTGAACGGGCGAGGGCAGATTCTCGTCGACGACAATCTGCGCTCGTCCGATCCGTCGATCTTCGCCGTCGGCGACGCCGCCGCGTTCCGCGATCTCCGGATGGGCTGCGTCTCGGCGATGCCGATGGCCGCCTACGCCGCGGACTATCTCGCCGGTGCGACCGACGGCCCGTTCCGTTTCGGATTCGTCATCAACTGCATTTCGCTCGGCCGCCACGACGGCATCATCCAGTTCGTCGAAGCCGATGACACGCCCCGCCAGCGTTTCCTCAGCGGCCGCCCCGCCGCATGGGTGAAGGAGCTCATATGCCGGTTCGTCGTCAGCTCGATCCGCCTGGAACGGATCGGGGTGCACTACAGTTGGCCGAAAACAGCGTCGGCATGAACGATTTCGAGACCTATCGGGGACTGCTCTTCTCGATCGCATACCGGATGATCGGCAGCGCGGCGGATGCCGAGGATCTCGTGCAGGACGCGTATGTGCGGTATGCGTCGACAGATCGCGACGTCGTGCGCGACGTGAAGGCCTTCCTGGTCACGATCCTGACCAGGCTCGCCCTCGACCGCCTCAAATCCGCACAGGTGCAGCGCGAGCAGTACATCGGACCGTGGTTGCCGGAGCCGGTGTTCACGGGCCGCGATGCCGACCCGTTCGCCAGCGCCGCCCGCGATGAGGCGATCCAGGTCGCGCTGCTGACGGCGATGGAGCGTCTGTCGCCGCAGGAGCGCGCCGTGCTCCTGCTCAGCGAAGTGCTCGAGTATGACCACGATGAGATCGCCGAGATGCTCGACATCAGCACCGCAGCGTCGCGCCAGCACCTGCACCGCGCGCGCGAACGCATCGCCGCGGAGAAGCAGCGATTCCAGCCGTCCGCGGACGAAAAGCGGCGCCTGATCGAGAGCTTCATGGGCGCGCTGCAGAGCGGCAGCGTCGACATGCTTCGCGACGTGCTGACGGCCGATGTCATCGCTCGCGGTGATGGCGGCGGCAAGGTCGCCGGCGCCGGCATGCGCCCCGTTCTGGGATTCGACAAGGTGGCCCGGCTCTACCTCAGCCTCGCCGAACGTGTGTTGCCCGTGCAGCGGTTGGTGATGGAAGAAGTCAACGGCTCGCCGGCGCTCGTGCTCTACACGAACGAGCGGCTGGACGGGATCGTCACGTTCGATTTCGACGGCGATCGCATCGCCGAGATCAATTCCGTTCTCAATCCGGACAAGCTGGCCTTCGCGCGAAGGCAGATCAGCGCTTCTGGGCGATGATCTCCAGCACGGCCGGCGTCACCATCATCGTCCGCGGCGTGGCCTCGGCGACTGCGAAGTCGCCGAGAATCGTCTGAGCGCGATCCTGGGAGATGCGGCCGAGGTTCACGAGGCGGCGAAGGCCGACTTCGATGAACGTCTTCGGCCATTGCCAGATGTCGCTCGCCGGCGTAATCACGTCGACGATCGGCCGCAGTGACACGGTGCGCAGACCCAGCTCTTCGATCCAGACGGGGATGGTCAGCCCGATATCGGGCTCGCCGCCGGTGGCGCGCCAGCTCTCCATGACCGAGGCGACGAAACTCTCGAAGATCGGCGAGCGCGGCGTCAGGCGCCACGTGCCGTAATCGAAATACTCGTGAATGACGATCGTTCCGCCGGGACGAAGCGCTCCGGCGATACGCGTCAGCAGCGCGCGGGGATTCTTCACGAACGCAAACACCCATCGCACCCACGCGCCGTCGATGGTCCACGGAAGACCGGCGGCGTCGAGGTCCATCTCGTGTGCCTCGACGTTCGGCAGCCCGATCCGATTGATCACGTCGAGAAAACGGCGCGAACCGTCGACGGCGATCACCCGACCCGCGGGACCAACGATGTCCGCAAGATCGCGCGTGGCGTGGCCGGGCCCGCTGCCGACATCGAGCAGGGTCTGACCGGTGGTGAAGCCGGCGCGGCGCCAGGCGTCGAGCGCGTAACCGCGCCAGACGCGATGCTGCAATCCGAGCCTGTCAACTTCTTCGTCGTGGGTGCCGAGGACGTAGTCCCGTTCCTTCGTTGCGGTTGCCTGCATGCCTCTGGAACACGCCTCGGCGCCGTTCCGTTCGTCAGGCGACCGTGATTTCCCGCGTTCCGTCGTCGCGGGCGCGGATCGTGATCTCGACGTGCGAGTCCTCGAACTGCTCGAACTCACGCTTCGGCCACTCGATCAGCTTGATGCCGGGGCCGGCCAGAATCTCGGGGATCCCGATCTCCAGCCACTCGCGCGGCCGCTCGGAGAGGCGATAGCCGTCGATGTGGATGATCGGCGGGCCGCCGGCTCGCGGATACTCGTGCACGATCGCGAACGAAGGCGAGCTCACCTCACGTGGATCGGCGCCGAGCTCCGTGGCGATGGCGCGCGCGACAAAGGTTTTGCCGGAACCCAGATCGCCGACGAGATGGACGACCGCCTCGGGCGCGAGATCATGGGCGATCTCCCGGCCCGCCCGCCGTGTTTCGTCCTCGGTCCGGCAAACGAAGTGTTTCGTCATCCTGAGCGGAGCGAAGGATCTCAGGATGCACCGGTGGCCGCAACCGGAGATCCTTCGCCGCGCTCAGGATGACGTGAGGCCGCGGACGCGCTGAATCGCCGCCGGAATCCGGTCGGCGAGATCCATCGCCGCGAGCCCGGTGTCGCCGAATTCGTCCTTGAGGATGTCGCCGGCCACGCCGTGCAGGTAAACCGCGGCGCACGCCGCGTCCGTCGGATCGCCCCCGCGGGCGAGAAATGCGGCCACGATTCCGGAGAGAACGTCGCCCATGCCGCCACTGGCCATGCCGGGATTGCCGGTCGGATTCACGTACACGCGGCCGTCAGGCTCGGCGACGAGCGTCTGATATCCCTTCAGGACGACAACGCAATTCGACGCCTTGGCGGCATCGCGCGCCGACGCCACGCGATCGGCGTTGATGGTCTTGGTCTCTCCGCCGGTGAGCCGGGCCAGCTCGCCGGGATGCGGTGTGATCACGCGCGGATGGCCGTTCGGATTGATCCCGGCAATTCGTCCGGCGAAGGCGTTGAGCGCCGACGCGTCGATGATCGCCGGCAGCTCGATCGACGCGATCGTCGACCGCACCCATGCGTACGCGCGATCGGTATCGGGCAGCCCGGGACCGATGAGCACGGCGCTCTTGTTCTTCAGGAATTCGCCGAGGTCGCCGCCGGAGAAAGTCATCGACTCGATCGAGGCGTTGTGAACGAGCCGCGCGGTTTCCGGATCGGTCATCACGGTCACGAGGCCTGCACCCGCGCGGATCGCGCCGCGCGCGCACATCACTGCCGCGCCGCTGCGGCCCGGCGATCCGGCGATGACCGCGACGTGCCCGTAGGTGCCTTTGTGCGTGTTTGCGAGACGTGGGGCGATCGCCGGCTGAATGTCTTTCGGAGTCAGCAGCGCGAGCGTCACCACTTCGCTTTCAATCGCGGTCTCGGGGATCGAGATGTCGGCGACGATGACCTCGCCGCAGTACGCCGCGGCCGGCTCGAAGACGTGGCAAATTTTCGGTGCCGCGAACGTCACCGTGATCTCGGCCTGCACGCAAGGGTCGAACACCTGGCTCGACGACGCGTTCGCGCCGCTCGGCAGATCGACGGCCACGACGGGCAGCCGCAACTCGGCCATCGCTCGAATCACTTCCGCGTGCACGCCGGCGGGCGCCCGGTCGAGGCCCGTGCCGAAGATCGCGTCAACGACGACGTCCGCATCCGAAGCGCGGACGAGCACGTCCTCGACATGGTCGGGGTCGGTGACGTCGTAGATCGGAATGGCCAGCCGCTGGCAGGTCAGGAGATTCGTCTGCGCGTCGCCGGTCAGCTTCGAGCGGTCGCCGACGATGAAGATCACCGGCACCACGCCGCGATTCTCGAGATGGCGGGCGATGGCGAAGCCGTCGCCGCCGTTCTGTCCCGTTCCGCAGAAGACCGCGGCGCGATCGACGTTGGGGTAGTGCGCATGGATGGCGTCGATCACCGCGATCGCCGCGTTCTCCATCAGCACGATCGAGGGGATGCCGAAGCTCTCCGTCGTGCGGCGGTCGATGTTGCGCATCTGCTCGGAGGTGAGAATTTTCATGACGCCGCCTCGTACCCTTCCAGGTCCTCGACCGTGTCGATGTCGGAGCGCACCGGCAGCACCGCCAGACACGTGTTCCAGCTCCGGATCTTCTTCAGCGTCGTCTCCAGCACGGTCGGCGATCCCCAGTCGACGCCCTGAAAGACCGCGGCGTCGAAGGCGGGAGCGCGGCAGCCGATCAGGTAGTAGCCGCCGTCGCGCGCCGGACCGACGACCCATTCGCAGGAGTCGAGCAGCGCGAAGGCGTGCTCGATCGCTTCGCGTGACAGGCGCGGATCGTCGACGCCGATGGCCACGATCTTCTGCGTGCTGTGAAAGAAGAACCGTTCGGAGAACGCCATCGCCAGCCGGTCGCCCAGGGTGGCGCCGGTCTGCATGGCCAAGGTGTAATCGCCGAAGGCGCGGCGCAACGACTGGCCGTTCGCGGATGCGGTCGGCGCCCAGACGATCTCGATTTCGGTTTCCGGTGTCGACGTGCCGATCGACTTCAGCAGATCGCGCAGCATCTTCTCGTAGACCGCCAGCGTTCTCTCGTTACCGATCGATGACGCCAGGCGGGTCTTCACCTTTCCCAGCTCGGGGAGGCGCGCGAAAACGAGGAGCCGCTGCGGAGGCGGCGCGATCGTGGCGAACATCAGCGGCAGTATATTGAAACGGATGATGAGGATCGCGCTGCTGACCGACTTCGGCACGCGCGACCCGTACGTCGCGGCGGTGAAGGGCGTCATCGCCGCGCGCACCGAGGCGCCGATCATCGACCTCACGCACGAGATTCCGCCGTACGACGTGTTCGGCGCGGCCTGGTTCCTTCGCGCGATCGTGCGCTACTGGCCGGCGGAGACGATCTTCGTCTGCGTCGTCGATCCGGGCGTCGGGTCGTCGCGGCGCATCATCGCCGTCGAGCAGGAGGGCCGCGTGTTTCTGGCGCCGGATAACGGACTGCTTTCGCTTGTCCTCGGTCCTCGGTCCTCGGTCCTCGGTTTCGTGGTGACGAACGAGTCGTTGTTCCTGCCGGACGGCAGCAACACCTTCCATGGGCGCGACCGCTTTGCGCCGGTGGCGGCGGCGATTGCCAACGGGCTTCCCCTCGATCAGCTCGGGCCGCGCATCGACGAGATCGTGCAGCTTCCTTACGAGCCGCCGCAGTATGGCGATGTCGTGCGCGGCTCGATCGTGGCGGTCGATCGCTTCGGCAATCTGATCACCGACATCGAGGCGGCGCGGATTCCGTTCACGCCGTTCGTGCTCGAGGCCCACGGCATCGTGATCGATCGCCTCGAGACGCATTACGCCGGCGCCGCGCCGGGCGCATTTCTCATCGTCGGCTCGTCGGGGTGCATCGAGATCTCGGTCGCGAACGGGAGCGCCGCGGAACGATTGCAGATGAGGCGGCTCGGCCGAGTGGAGGTATGCCGGATCGATCGCCGTTGAGACGCACGTTTGCGCCGCTCGTGGCGGCGCTCGTCGTTCTGGTCATCCTGTTCGCCATCGTGACGTGGCTCCCGCTGCGCAGCGCGCGGACGCAGTGGCGCGGCGGCCATATCGCCGACGCCATCGCCACGGCCGAGGGGTGGTCGAGGACGCGGATGTGGCCGAGGCAGTACGAGCAGGTCCTGGCAGCGGCGTATCTCACCAGCGGCCACTCCGACGCGGCGAAGCCCTATCTCGACGCCCTGCGCGGACATGAGCTGTGGTTCTCGGTCATGGCCAAGACGGATGTCGCCAACCGGCTCTTTGCACGCGGCGATTACGCGGGCTTTCTGCTGTACGACGCCGCGATTCACGAGCGGAAGGAGCCGGCCGATGCCACTCTGTACCGGGCGGCAGCGCTTGCGGAGACCGATCGCATTCCGGCGGCGAACGCGGTCTTGCGATCCATCGATCGTCGGGCCGTCGATTCGCGCAAATTGTCCGCGCTCCAAAACGCGCTGGCGCAGGAATCGCCGCACGTGCTCGATCGTGATGGGACAACCATTGGCGCGAACCCCGATTACCAATCGTTCATCGATGCCCATGCCGGGAAGCTCACCATCGGTGCGTACGCCGCGCGAATCGGCCACCACGAAACGATCGAGACCACGCTCGATTCCGCAGTCCAGCACGCCGCGAAGGAGGCGCTGAAGGGCTATCGCGGCTCGATCGTGGCCATCGATCCGCGCACGAACGAACTTCTGGCGATCGCAAGCAGTGATCCGAACGGTCACCAGTCGAATCTCGCGCTGGAAGCGCAGTACGAGCCGGGTTCGATCATCAAAGTCCTCACCGGGCTGAACGCGATGAGCAGCGGTGTCGACGTCCAGTCGATGTTCCCGTATCACTGCTCCGGCGATCTCCTGATCGATGGGCGCCATTTCGGTGACTGGCTCCCGTTCGGTCACGGCGATCTGCCCGATCTCGACGAGGCGCTGGCCGAATCGTGCAACGTCTATTTCGCGGACCTCGGACTGAAGCTCGGCGCCGACCGTCTTCGGCGGTTCATGATCAGCGCGGGTTTCGACGGTCAGACCGACATCGGGCTGTTCCAGGTGCCGCTCGGTCAGCTGAAGGGTGAGATGTTCAACCAATTCGAGACGGCGTCTCTGGCCATCGGGCTCGAGCACGAGTCAGTGACGGCTTTGCATGTGGCGATGCTGGCGTCGATGATGGCCAATCGCGGCGTGCTCACCACACCCCGTCTCGTCCGCGCGCGCCGCTCGCTCCTCGGCGAAGTGGTGACGGGACCGGGTCCGCAGGCGCAGGCACGCATCGCGCCGCGCGAGGCGGCCGAGCGGATGGTGCAGGCGATGATCGCCGTGGTGGAGCGGCCGAAAGGAACCGGACGTCGCGCCGATGTCGACGCTCTGTCGCTCGCGCTCAAGACGGGAACCGCGGGGAAGCGCGAGGACGGCTACCAGGCTGTGATCATGGCCTTCGCGCCGGCGGACGCGCCGCGCATCGCGTTCGGCATCATCGCGGAGAATGCCGGTCCCGCCGAGTACGCGGGCGCGAAGATCGCGCACGATTTCGTGTCCGCGATTCAGGGGCGCATAATCAAATGAAGTCCCATGAGTCGCGACCGCAGACGATCACAGCGAATTCCCACTGCATCGATCCCTGTGCAACTCTCCGACATCAACGGTGAGCTGATCGATCTGAGCGAGCACGGAGCGGCGGTCGTCCACCGCTCGCCGGTGAAGGCGGGAAGCTCCGCGACTCTCATTTTTCCGAGCTACGGCGGCATCTACATCCCGTGCACGGTCCTTCGCTCGATCGTGCAGGTGCGCCGCGGCGACAAGGGTCCCGAGTACGTGTTCCGCTCGGCGATCGAGTTCACGCAGATGCCCGCCGAGCAGGAGCAGCCGCTCAAGGAGTTCCTGCAGATCCAGATCAACCGGCTGCAGGAGAAGCAGAAAGAGGTCGCCGCCGCGGCCGCCGCGGAACAGGCCGCGGATTAGCGGTGAGGGCTGCCGACGCGCTCCGCGCGCTGCGTGCGCTCGAGCATCCCGAGCGCGCGCGTTTCGCGCGGCGATTCTTTCGAGCCGGTCCCGGCGAATACGGCGAAGGCGACAAGTTTCTCGGCCTTCGCGTTCCGCAAGTGCGGAAGATCGCGCGCGAGTTCCGCCTGCTCCCCCTGGGTGAAATCGAAAAGCTTCTGGCGTCGCCGTGGCATGAGGCGCGGCTGCTCGGGCTCGTGGTCATGATTCATCAGTTCGAGCGCGGCGATGAGGCCGTGCGCCGCTCGATCTACCGCTCCTATCTGAGCCACACGGATCGCATCAACAACTGGGATCTCGTCGACATCTCCGCTCCGCACATCGTGGGTGCGTACCTGCAGGACCGAAACCGCTCGGTGCTGAGGCGTCTGGCGCGCTCGAAGTCGTTGTGGGAACGGCGCATGGCGATTCTGGCGACGTTTCACTTCATCCGGCAGGGTGAAGCACGCGAGACGCTCCGGATTGCGGAGCTGCTGCGGGACGACGAGCACGATCTCATCCGCAAAGCCGTGCGGTGGATGCTTCGCGAAGCTAAACGCGTCCCGAGTACTCGCTGAAGATGCCCGCTTCGACGTGACGGCTCACGTTGTCGAACCCGGCGCGCTCCATCGCCTGCAGGATCGCCGCCGGCCGCACGCAGTCGCGCGTCGTCGCCCAGTAGTAGCGCATCAGTCTCGCGGTTTTCGCGCTGAGCGATACGAGCCCCACGGCCGCCGGCACGATTCCTCCCATGTAGGCGGCCAGGAGCGCTCGCGCGATCCGTGATTCAGGCGTGGTGATCTCGAGAATCAACAGCCGCCCGCCGGGCCGCAGCACGCGGAAGCATTCGGCGAACACGCGATCGAGATCGGCGAAATGGCGAAGCGCGAAGCCGATCGTGATCAGATCGAAGGAGCGGTCGGCGAACGGAAGCTGCTCGCTGGTGGCCTGCACATTCGAGAAGACGCGTTTGGCGCGGCCGGCGGCGAGCATCCCGAAACTCGGATCGAGGCCCACGATCTTCTCCCCATCATTGGTCACCTCGGCCGCGGCGCGGGCGACCACGCCCGTGCCGGTCGCCACATCGAGCATGCGCATGCCCGCCTTGAGTCCCACGCGATTGAGGGCGTCGCGCCGGTAGCGGCTGCCCGAGCCGAACGACATCACCGCGACGGCGCGGTCGTACCACGGTGCCGAGTCGTCGAAGATGTCCCGGACGAACGACTGCCGTCGCGAGGCGTCGCCGTAGAACTCTTGCAGTGGAGGGTGAGGTGCCAGGTTCATCGATGGTCTGCGAGCCCGGCAAAGATATCAGCAGGATCACGCCGGTCGCCATGCGAATACGCTTCATCGATTTGTTTCACGTAATCCTCCACCTGTCCGCGGTACTCGTGGCCCGAGCCGCCCTTGGCGTGCTTGACCTTTTCCGCGCCGATCATCGAGCGCACGTAGAGGGTCTTCTCGGATGGCGGCATATTCTGCCAGCGGTCGCGGGTGACGTGCGAGTTGCAGGCGAGGAGAAGGAGCGTCATTCCGAGCGCAGCGAAGCATCTCGTCGGCCGAGATCCTTCGCCGTCTCCGCGGCTCAGGATGACGGATGTCACTTCACCCACCGCGCCGGCTCCTGCCTCCAGCGTTGCGCGATCGGCATCTGCCGGCCGTTGCCGAATGCCTTGGACGAGACGCGGATCGTCGGCGCCGCCTGGCGGCGCTTGAACTCGCTGGCGTCGACCATCTTCAGAATCTTTTCGACGAGGGCGCGGTCGTGGCCGCGCGCGGCGATCTCGTCGACCTCCCGCCATTCCTCGATGTAGAGCTTCAGGATCTCGTCGAGAACCTCGTACGGCGGCAGCGTGTCCTGATCGGTCTGGTCCGGCCGCAGCTCGGCGGATGGCGGCTTGGTGATCGACGAATTCGGGATCACTTCGCGCTCGCGGTTGAACCACCGGGCCACGCGATAGACCATCGTCTTGTACACGTCGCCGAGGAGGGCGAGGCCGCCGGCCATGTCACCGTAGAGCGTGCAGTAGCCGACCGCGAGCTCCGACTTGTTTCCGGTCGAGAGCACGAGCGCACCGGTCCGGTTCGACCAGGCCATCAGAATGTTGCCGCGGATGCGGGCCTGCACGTTCTCGTTGGTCGTGTCGAACTTGTGATCGCCGAACAGTTGATCGATCGCCTTCTCGTACGGCGCGTAGATCGCTTCGATCGAGAGCACGTGAAAGGCGATGCCGAGGTTCCTGGCGAGGATGCGCGCATCGTCGATCGATCCCTGCGATGAGAACTGCGACGGCATGGCGATGCCGGTCACGTGCTTGGCCCCCAGCGCCTCCACCGCGATCACCGCTGTGACCGCGGAATCGATTCCGCCGGAGAGACCGACGACGACGTCCGTGAAACCGCATTTGCGGATGTAGTCGCGCAGGCCAAGGATCAGGCCGCGTGCGATCTCCTCGTCTTTCGGAACGGAGAGGACAGAGTCGCAGCGAGGGCCGTCGAGGTCGACGAGCATTCGATGCTCTTCGAACGCCGGTGCACAGAACACCGTCTCGCCGCGCGCGTTGATCACGATCGAGGAGCCGTCGAAGAGCAGCTCGTCGTTGCCGCCGACCTGATTCACGTAAACCAGCGGCGTGTCGTAGCGGCGGGCGATCTCCGAGAACAGCTCGTACCGCGACTTGCGTTTCCCGGAGTTGAACGGCGAGGCGGAAATGTTGAGGAACACCTTCGCGCCCTGCCGCGCCAGCTGATCGACGGGATTGCTGCAGTAGAGCTTCGTGCCGAGGATTTCGTCGTCGAACCAGAAGTCCTCGCAGATGCTGACGCCGACGCACATTCCGCCGATGTCGATCGCGCTGACGGCCGTCGCCGGTTCGAAGTAGCGCAATTCGTCGAACACGTCGTAGGTCGGCAACAGCGATTTGTGCTGCTCGAGCAGGATCTTGCCGTTCTGTGCGACGACGGCCGTGTTGTGGAGCGGCTTGCCGCACCAGTTCTCGTTTCGGGTGATGCAGCCGAAGATCAGGGCCGTCTTGCCGGTCGAGCGAACGAGTGCGTCCCGCACCCCCAGAGCGGCGTTGATGAAGATCTCGCGGTCGAGCAGGTCGCGGGGCGGATAGCCGGTGACAGCGAGCTCCGTAACCATGACAATGTCTGCACCGGCGCGGACGCCTTCTTCGTAGGTCCGATGGATCAGATCGGCATTCGACGACAGGGCGCCGACGGTGGGATTGAGCTGGCCGACGTAAATTTTCATTCCGGATATCCAACTTTGGACGGCATGGTACGTCTCAGCTTAACGAAACAACGGAATTGAACGCAGATGAATGCCAGATTCTTTTGGCTCCTCCTCTTACCCGTGACCGTTCTGGCATCGGAGGGGCGGCCGTCGTTTCGAGCGGTCCGGGCGGCGGTTCCACCTCTGATCGACGGCGATCTCTCCGATGCCGCGTGGCAGAACGCGCCCGAGATCGCCGGCTTCACGCAGCACGATCCCGACGACGGCAAGCCGGCCACGCAGAAGACGGTGGTCAAAGTCGTCTTCGACGACCACGCGATCTACGTCGGCGCGATGATGTACGACACGCGACCCGTCACCACGCTCCTCGGCCGTCGCGACAGCAGCCTGGAGTCGGACTGGTTCTACGTCAGCATCGACTCGCAGCATGACGGTCTGAATGGCGCCTCGTTCTGGGTGAATCCGTCGAACGTTCAGTACGACGCGAACCTCTACAACGACATCTACGATGACTCCGGCTGGGACGCGGTATGGGAGTCGGCGGCGAAGGTCGTTCCCGGCGGCTGGGTGGCGGAGATGCGCATCCCGTTCTCGCAGATTCGCTTTCCCGAGAAGGCGCAGCAGACCTGGGGCGTCAACTTCACGAGGAAGATCAACAAGAACAACGAAGTCGACCGCCTCGTGAACGTGCCGAAGGGGCAGACCGGCTGGGTCTCCAGGTTCGCCGATCTCACCGGCCTCGAGGGCATTCATCCCGACCGCCCGTTCGAGCTGATGCCGTATGCCGTCACGCGCTCCGATCTGACGAGCAGTATCAACTCCGCCGATCCGTTCACGCGGCGGTCCGACTACAAGCTCGACGGCGGACTCGACGTGAAGTACGGCCTCTCCTCGAATCTCACGCTGACCGGCACGATCAACCCCGACTTCGGGCAGGTCGAAGTCGACCCCGCGGTCGTGAACCTCGGACAATTCGAGACGTTCTTCCCGGAGAAGCGGCCGTTTTTCACCGAAGGCGCGCAGATCTTCCAGTTCGGAAGCGGGCCGGCGAACTCGCGCTGGAACTTCAATCTCTATCCGCCGCAATTCTTCTATTCACGCCGGATCGGGCGATCGCCGCAGGGCAGCGCCTCCGCCGATTACTCCGAGGAACCGGGTCAGACGACGATCCTGGGCGCCGCGAAACTTTCGGGGAAATTCGGCAACGGCTGGTCCATCGGCGTGCTCGATGCGGTCACCGATCGCGAGAACGGACGCTTCGAGTCCGGCGGCACGATGTGGTCGCAAGCGGTCGAGCCGATGACGAACTATCTCGTCGCGCGTTCGACGAAGGAGTACGGAAAGAGCTCGCGCGTGGGAATCCTCTTCACCGCGGTGAACCGCCGCCTTCCGGCGGAGCTGCTCGATCTCCGGCGCAGCGCGTACGAGCTCGGCGTCGACGGCTACACGCTGCTGCACGACAAGGACTGGATCTTCGAGTGGCTGGCCGGCACGACCGGCGTCGCCGGAACGGCGAAGGCGATCGATGCCACGCAAACGAACTCCTCGCATCTGTACAACCGCCCTGATGCCGATCATCTGCATTACGACCCGAGCCGCACGTCGCTCAGCGGATTCGGCGGCCGGGCCATGCTGGGCAAACAGACCGGGAAGTGGCGGCCCAACATCCAGGTGCAGACGTACTCGCCGGGATTCGACGTGAACGACGTCGGCTACATGCAGCGCGTCGACATCATCAACACCCACGCGGTTCTGTACTACGACGATCAGGACGTGCGGAAATACACGCGCGAGGTCAGCGTCTGGGCCGGCAAGTATCAGAACTGGAATTACGGCAGCGACCTGATCGCGAACGGCGTGTACGGCAACTGGTACGTGCAGGCGAAGAACTACTGGTACACGTTCGGTTCGGCGGGGCATTCGAATTCCGTGCTCGACGACCGCAAGACGCGCGGCGGCCCGCTGGCGATCCGGCCCGGCGACAACGACGTGAGCCTCGGCTTCGGGAGTGACAGCCGGAAGAAGTTCTTTGCCGAGGTGAACGCGGAGCGCGATGTGGATCAGGAGGGCGGGTTCCTGAACTATTTCTCGCTCACCACGAACTATCGTCCGAACACGGCCATCCGCCTGAGCTTCGGCCCTTCGTATACGCGCAACCACACCGTCACGCAGTACGTGACGACGATCGACGATCCGACCGCGTCATCGACGTACGGCCACCGGTACATCTTCGCCACGCTCGAGCAGCGCTCTCTCGATTTCGGAACGCGCGTGGAGTGGACCGTCAACGCCCGACTGTCGTTCCAGCTCTTCCTGCAGCCGTTCATCGCCAGCGGCGGCTATCACCAGTACAAGCAGCTGGCACGGCCGCGGTCGCGCGACTACATCTCGCTGGACGGCAACGCGCTCACCTTCGAGCCGTCGACGAATTCCTACCGCGTTTCCGGCGCCCAGACCTTCAACAATCCCGATTTCAACCTGCGCAGCGTGCGCGGGAGCGCCGTCGTGCGCTGGGAGTTCCGGCCGGGCTCGGCGCTCTACCTCGTCTGGAACGAGAACCGGTCGGACGTGGTGCCGGTCGGCGACTTCCGCCTGCGGAGGGATTTCTCGGCCATTCCCAGTGCCCTGTCGAAGGATGTGTTTCTCGTCAAGGTCTCTTACTGGTTGCCGATTTAGGGAACCTCTGCCCAAGTCGTTGTTCACGTCATCCCGAGCCGCGAAGACGGCGAAGGATCTCGAAATCGCAGGCGTTATCGCATCCTGAGATCCTTCGTCGCGCTTCGCCGACTCAGGATGACGAGTTGCGCAGAGGTCCCTGGGGAAGCGCTGCGCAGGTCGTTGTTCACGTCATCCCGAGCCGCGAAGACGGCGAAGGATCTCGAGATAGGAGGCGTTTTGGCATCCTGAGATCCTTCGTCGCGCTTCGCCGACTCAGGATGACGAGGTACCGGGGCCTTCGAGCCCGAGGATCCTCCGTCGCTGCGGCCCCCGTCACCCACGACCCACGACCCACGACCTACAATGCACTCGCCCCGCTTTTTGCAATCACGAGGGGCGAGGTGAGCAATGTCGAATGAATTCGGAACCGTGAGCGTGCGCAAAGGCGATCGCGCGCGCGAAATCGACATCCTCCGCCAGCAGTACTACCGGCACCGCGAGAGCCTGTCCAACATGGCTGCGGAAGCGCCGAGCGAGCACCTGGCCGCCGAATACCACCGCCTGATCAAAGAGATCGACACAGCCCTCGGAAAGCTCGGAGAGCTCGAGGGACTCCAGCCTTCCGACACGCAGCCGCTGAAGACTGAGCCGGGATCGAGACCGCTGGTAACGCCGCCGGGGATGATCAATCCCGATGCGGAGGAGCCGGCCACTCCCGCCGGCGCGATGCCGCGCGTGGCGCTGATCATCGCCGCCGGCGTGGTCGTGCTGGCCCTCATCGCCTGGCTTCTGTGGCGCGCGAGCGGAGAGCGGCCCGAAACGTCGATCCGCACCGACACCGCTACGGTCACGCCGGACACAGCCGCGCCCGCTCCCGTGACGCCGGCGCCGAAACCGTTGCCTCCGGCGCTGTCGATCGATCCGCCGTCGCAGGACTACGGCACGATCCGCAAGGGAACGCGCGCCGTGCGGCAGTTCCAGGTGACGAACAACGGCGATCAGCCGATCTCGCTCGACGTGGCGCGCTCGACGTGCCGCTGCCTCTACTACGACTACGCCACGTCCATCGCCCCACGCGCCAGGGAGACGATCACCGTCACGATCGACGGCGCGAAGGCGAAAGCAGGCGCGCTGCACGAGACCGTCACCTTCACCGCAAAGAAGGACCCCACGATCACGGGGACGTTCGAGGTGAGCGCGGTGATTCGGTAAGCGGAGTTCGGAGTTCCGAGTTCGGTACAGCGAACCCCGAACAGCGAACCCCGAACGAAGTAAACTCCCCTCGCCCGTCACCTTCACCGCAAAGAAGGACCCGACGATCACGGGGACGTTCGAGGTGAGCGCGGTGATTCGGCAAGCGGAGTTCGGAGTTCGGTACAGCGAACCCGAGCAGCGAACCCCGAACCCCGAACCCCGAGCAGCGAACCCCGAACAGCGAACCCCGAACAGCGAACCCCGAAACCCGAACCCCGAACCCCGAACGAAGTAAACTCCCCGCGCCTTGCACTGGATCGATCTCGCCATCATCGTCCTCTATCTGGCGATGGTTGTCGGCTCCGGTTTCTATTTCGGGGCGCGCCAGCAGTCGACGTCGCGCTACTTTCTCGGCGGGCACCAGGTGCCGTGGTGGGCGATCTCGGCTTCGATCGTGGCCACGGAGACCTCGACGGTCACGTTCATCTCCGTGCCCGGCATCGTCTACGCGTCGCAGGGTGATTTCCGGTTCCTGCAGATCGTCTTCGGCTACATCGTCGCGCGCGTGGTGATCTCGGTGTTGTTCATGCCGGCGTATTTCCGGCGCGAGCTGGTCACGGTCTACGAGTTGCTGCAGGAGCGGTTCGGTGGGGGAGTGAAGGCACTCGCGGCCACGCTGTTCGTCGTGATGCGCACGGTGGCCGACGGCGTGCGCCTCCTTCTGACCGGCTTCGTGCTCGCCGCGGTCGTGCAGAGTCTCAACATCGCCGACAAGGCCGTGGCCGGATCGGTGATCGGAATCGGGCTGGTGATGATCGTCTTCACGCTTTACGGCGGAATCGAGGCGATCGTCTGGGTCGAGGTCGTGCAGCTCGGCATCTACATCGGCGGTGCGCTGGCCGCGGCGATCGTTCTGGTCCGCGACATTCCGGGCGGGATGTCGACGGTCATGCAGCTCGGGGGCGAGTCCCACAAGTTCCGCTTCCTCGATTTCTCGTTCGACATCACCAGGACATTCACGTTCTGGTCAGGGGTCATCGGTGGCGCGTTCCTGACGATGTCGACGCACGGAACCGATCAGTACATGGTGCAGCGCTATCTGTGCACCGACCGGCCGCGCAAGGCCGCCGCGGCACTGCTCCTGTCGGGTCTCGTGATCCTGCTGCAGTTCATCGGCTTCCTGTTCATCGGAGTACTGCTCTTCGCGTTCTACCGGCCCGACCGGCTGCCGGCGTACGCGAAAGCGGGATCGGTCGCGCCATTTGCCGCGCCCGACACCGTCTTCCCCGACTTCATCACGAACCATCTGCCTGTCGGATTGTCTGGACTGGTCGTGGCGGCGATCTTCGCGGCGGCGATGTCGTCATCGCTGAACTCGATCGCCGCGACGGTGACGGCCGACTTGTACAAGCCGCTGGTTCCGAACCGCGAGGATCGCCATTACCTGAACTTTTCGCGATGGGTGACCATCATCGCCGGCATCGCCCAGATCGCGGTCGGCGTGGCGATGGAACACAGTGGCCGCTCGGCGTTGAACACGGTCCTCTCGATCGCCTCCCTCATCAACGGCCCCATCCTCGGCGTCTTCCTCCTCGGTGCCACGCGGCGGGGTGGGCGCGCGGCCGCGTTCGCCGGAATGCTGACCGGAATCGTCGTGGTGATGTTCGTGGCCTTCGGCACGCGCGTGGCGTGGCCGTGGTACACGTTGATCGGGAGTATGACCACGCTGGTTGTCGGGTCGATTGTTGCCGCATTTGAAAAGGCAGAAGGCAGAGGGCAGAAGGCAGAGGCATGAAGTGGCTGCGGCTCACTTCTGCCATCTGCCTTCTGACTTCTGCCTCGATCGTGAATGGGTGCGCATCCGTGAAGACAGTCGAGACCATGTCCTTGGACGAGAAGGTGGGCCAGCTCTTCGTCTACGCCGGCCACGGCGTCTACGCGAACGAGCAATCGCCGTTCTATCGCGATCTCGTTCACCAGGTCCGCGACAACAAGGTCGGCGGGATCATCTGGTTCGTCTCCGACGTCTACGAGACCGCCTGGCTGACGCAGCGGCTGCAGCGTGAGGCGAAGATCCCGCTGCTCGTGAGCGCGGACCTCGAGGCCGGCGTGGGGATGCGCTTCAACGACACGACGTTCTGGCCGTGGGCCATGGCGGTCGCTGCGACCGGCGATCCGAAGCTGGCCGAGGAGATGGGGAGGATCACGGCGAGGGATGCGAAGGTGATCGGAATCAATCACGTGCTCGCTCCGGTCGCCGACGTCAACGTCGATCCCGACAATCCCGTGATCAACACGCGCAGTTTCGGCGAGGACCCGCGCGACGCCGCGCGATTCGTGGCCGCGTTCGTCCGTGGCGTGCAGTCGGAGAAGGTGCTGGCCACCGCGAAGCACTTCCCCGGTCACGGCGACACGCACGTCGACTCGCACCGCTCGCTGCCGGTGCTCGACGTCACGCGCGAGCGCCTCGATCGCGTGGAGCTCGTGCCGTTCCGCGCCGCGATCGACGCGGGAGTCGGCTCGATCATGATCGGCCACCTATCCGTTCCCGCGCTCGATCCCACGCCCGCACCCGTGCGCGAGCATGTCGATCAGCACGAGGACAATCCGTACGGGACGCTCGAGCACGAGACCGAGCGCGAAGGAACCGTTCCGGCGACGATCTCGAAGCCGATCATTACCGGCCTTCTGCGCCGCGATCTGCACTTCGACGGCCTGACGGTCACCGACGCGTTCGACATGGGTGGGCTCGTCGCGCACTTCGATGCCGGCGAGGCGGCGGTACGCGCGATCGAAGCGGGCGAGGACCAGGTCGTGAAGTCGGCGAACACCGACGCCGCGATCGCGGCCGTCAAGGAAGCGGTGCGCAGCGGCCGCATCCCCGAATCGCGCATCGATGAATCGGTTCGCCGCATCCTCGCCGCGAAAGCGCGTGTCGGCGTGCCGAGAGCCTCGCAGGAGGAGATCTTCCGGACGCTCGATTCGCCCGAGCATCGCGCCGTCGCGACCGAGATCGCGCGCCGCGCCGTCACGCTTCTCCGCGAAGAGAACGGCGTGCTTCCGCTGCGGAAGGACGCGCGCGTCGTGATCGTGTCGGTGAGCGATTTCCCGGAGCTGGCCAACCCGCTCGCGGCCGTCGAGACCGAAGTGGCGGCGCGCCTGACGAGTAGGCCGGCCTCGTTCTTTCTCGACTCGCGCTCGCGGATCGAGGAAGCGAAGCCGCCCATCGTCGCCGCCCAGAATGCCGACGTCGTCATCCTCGCCCTCGGCATCCGCGTGCGATCGGGCGCGGGACATCTGGCCATCCCCGACGCCGCGGGCATGGTCATCGAACAGCTGCCGCCGAACGTGAAGACGATCGCCGTCTCGTTCGGAAGCCCGTACCTGATCCGCGATCTTCCGGGGCTCAAAACGTACTTCTGCGCCTACGGCGTGCAGCCGGTCATGCAGACCGCAGCCGTGCAGGCGATCTTCGGAGAGATTTCGATCGGCGGACGATTGCCGGTGACCATTCCCAACCTGCATCGGCGCGGGGACGGCATTCAAAAAACGAAGGACCGAGGACCGAGGACCGGGGACCAGTAAGACTCAACGCCATCGATTTCGCGATCGTGGGCGTCTTCTTCCTCCTCACCATCGGTATACCGCGATGGTGCTGACGGTTGTTGCGGGCTTCTCCACTCTGGCCCTTGCCATAACAATGCGCGGCGAGAGTGCACAAGATTCTTGACACTGATTCGTGACAAGACGTAGCGTTGCAGCACTCGCAGCAGTCCGAAAACAGCAATCAAGTGGAGGGGAGTTATGACTCACACCCACCGTGCGGTCTGTCGCGCGTTGCTTCTTCTCGTCCTTACCCTCATTTCACTTCCGATCGCCGCGCAGACCGTCACCGGCACCATGCGCGGCACCGTCACCGATCGATCGGCGGCCGCGTTGCCCGGCGTGACGATCACGATCAAGAACGTGGAGACCGGCCTCGAACGCGTGGCCGTCACCGGCTCTGACGGTTCGTTCAGCGCGCCGTTCCTGCAAATCGGCCGCTACAACGTCCAGGCGGAGCTTTCCGGTTTCGCGACGATGAAGCACAACAACGTGCGCGTCGATCTGAACGAGACCGCCGTCCAGGAGTTCGTCCTCGATCCTGCCACCATGACGGAGACCGTCACGGTCAGCGCGGACGCACCACGCGTCGACGTCACCGACGGCGAGATCAAGCAGACCATGCGGTCGCAGGAGATCATGACTCTTCCGTCCGCCAGCCAGACCAGCTTCCTGGGACTGGCGGCGACGTTCAGCGGATACCAGGAGAATCCGACCAGCGGCCAGGACAACCCGACGCTGTCGTCCGGGTCTTCGGTGAACTTCAATGGCGCGGGCACGCGTGGAACGACGTTCCAGATCAACGGCGTCAACAACGACGACTCATCTGAGAATCAACACCGGCAAGGCGTTCCGCTGGCGACCATCCAGTCGTTCCAGGTTCTCTCCAACAGCTTCAGCGCCGAGTTCGGCCGCGGCTACGGCGCGGTCGTTCTCGTGCAGACCAAACAGGGAACGAACAGCGTCGACGGCGAGCTGTACGGGTACGCGCAGGACGCAAAGTACAACGCCCGCAGCATCCTGCAGGTGAGTCTCCAGCATGCCAATCGCCATCGCCGGCAGTATGGTGTGACGGCGGGCTTCCCGATCATTCGCGACCGCCTGTTCGGATTCGTCAATACAGACGATCTTCAGGACCAGGGGACGGCGACGACGACGGCCGGTGTGTTCCTGCCGTCGGATCTCGATCCTTCCAAGCGGCTGACGCTGGGAAATGACACGCCCGCCAATCGCGCCTGGCAGGACGCGATCATCGCCCGCTTCCCGAAAGCGACGCCGAACGCGCCGGCAATCGGCACGCGCGCGTATCAGGACTTCATCGACCAGAATTTTCCGGATCGCGATCGCGGGGCACGTCTCGACTTCAATGCCTCGATGAACAACACACTCACCGCGCGATATCAGAGGACGCGGCAGATCCGTCAGCCCGGTGAATTGATCATCGGAGAGGCTGCCGTCCAGGACAACCGTCAGTCGAACCTCGGCCTCACCTGGACGAACATTCTGACCTCGAACACCGTCCAGGAAGCGCGCTACGGTTTCGGCCTCCGCAGCACGAACGTGAACATCAGCGGCGGCAACGACACGCCGGTCGTGCGCATGTCCACCGGTGTCGGGTTCACCTTCACGATCCTTGGAAACGCCGGCTCGTTTCCGATCATTCGAAATCAGCACGACAACCAGTTCGTCTACAACATCTCCACGGCTCGCTGGGCGAAACATACGTTGAAATTGGGCACCGACATCCGCCGGTCGCAGCTGAACGACCGCGCCGACAACTTCAATCGTGGCTTCTGGAACATCGGATCGACCTGCGGCGGCGTGAACTACGGCACGTCGATCGCGGCGTTCTGGGCCGGTTGTGTCAGCTCGTACCAGATCGCGTACGGCCCGAACTATCTCGAGAACAAAATCCAGGAGACGAACGTGTACGCGCAGGACGACTGGCGGCCGTTCGACAACCTCGTCCTCAATCTCGGTGCGCGATACGAGAACGTCGGCGCACCGAAGGAAGACAAGGACCGCATCAACTACGGCATCAAAGCCAGCGACTACATCGATCCACGTCTCGGCTTTGCGTACACGCCGGATTGGGATCGGAACCGTGTCTTGCGCGCCCTCACCGGCGGCAATGGCAGGTTCTCGATCCGCGGCGGCTTCGGCATCTACCACGGCCGCGTGTTCCAGTCGATCTTCTCGCAGGGCGGCGCTTCCGTCCGCAGCAATCCACCCAATGCAGCGCTGCTCGCGTTCTCCAACGCCACCAATCTCGCCGATCCGACCAACGGTTTTGTATTCGATCCCTCCAAGCCCTTGACGCAACGCGTCTCGCTGGCCCTGATCTCTCCGAACCTGAAGATGCCTGAGACGCGTCAGTGGAACCTGACGTTCGAGCGCCAGGCCTTCTGGAACTCGCGGTTGCGCCTCAGCTACATCGGTACGCTGGGCAAGGATCTTCTTCAGTACTCGTTCGACAACCTGCCGGTCCTGCCTGCTCCTCCGGGGACGCAGGGCGCGGCGTGGGTCGTTGCGCAGGACTGGCGGTGCGCGGGAACCGGACTGACCGGCGCGCCGAAGACTACGGCATGCCCGAACGACGTCCCCATCGCGGCGAACGAAGTCAGCTTGCGCTTCCCGCGCACGAACGACCGGCGCCCGAACGCCTGCTGCACGAGCAATCTGAAAGTCACCAACGGCTCGCAGAGCTGGTATCACGCCGGTCAGATCGAGTGGGAGAGCGGCGAGTATCACGGCTTTGGCGGCCGCATGACCTACACCTACAGCAAGGCCATCGACGAAGGTTCCGAGGCCACGTCGGTTGGCACGGGCGATGTGAACTTCTTCTCCTATTACGCGCCGCTGGATTACAAGCGTGGACTCTCCCGCTTCGACACGCGGCATCGCTTTACCATGGTCGGCAGTTATCGAATGCCGTGGCTCGCGAATCGAAACGACTGGGTCGGCGCCACCCTCGGCGGATGGACGTTGTCCACGGTCGTCCGCCTCTCATCGGGAACGCCGTTCACGATTCAGGATCTGGGTGCGGACGATATCGATTTCGACGGGGCCGCGAATCAGCGTCCGGTGTGCATCGATCCCAAGTATTGCGGCGGATGGCACGTCAACAACCGCGGCAGTTCAACCACCGAGATGCCCAAGAGCGCATACCGGCATCCTGTTTACGGCGACACGCTGTCGAACCTCATCGGACGGAACACGTTCTTCTCCGACGGCGTCGACAACGTCGACGCGGGTCTCTACAAGACGTTCCGGCTGCCGGCCAGCATGTCGTTCATGATCCGCTTCGACGTGTTCAACGTGTTCAATCACGAAACGTGGGGCATTCCCTCGAACGACTTCAACGCCGCGAACTTCGGGACGATCAATTCGACATCGGTTGGCTACGTCCCGCGGCGGCTTCAGCTCGGGTTTAGACTTCTCTATTGATGATCAACCAGCTCCCAGTGTGGCGCCGCCGGTCTCGGCGGCGCCTTTTTTTTCTAGCGCTTCTGTTCGCCTGCGCGTCGACAACGCCGCGCGTCGACGAAGTCTTCGACCGGACCAGGCTCCGCGAGATCGACGCCCGCATCGAGAAAGCCATTGCCGACCACCAGATCCCCGGCGGCGTGCTGTGGATCGAGCGCAACGGCGTCGCCTATCACCGCGCCTACGGCAACCGCTCGCTCGTGCCCGCGGTCGAGACGATGACCGAGGACACGATCTTCGATGCGGCATCGCTGACGAAAGTGACGGCGACCGCACCGTCGATCTGGCTGCTGATCCAGCAGGGGAAGGTGGCGCTCGACGCGCCCGTGAACACCTACATCCCCGAGTTCACCGGCGGCTGGCGTGACGAGATCACGATCCGCCATCTGCTGACGCACACCTCGGGGCTGCGTCCCGATCTGACGCTCACCGACGGGTGGAGCGGTTTCGACGAGGCGTGGAAGCGGATCGTCAACGAAGAGGTCCTGCAGCGTCCCGGCGCAGCCTTCCGCTACAGCGACATCAACTACGAGCTCCTCGGCGAAGTCGTGCATCGGGTCAGCGGCGAGCCGCTCGATCAATTTGCGCGCAAGCATGTCTTCGAACCGCTCGGGATGATGGATACGCGGTTCTACCCCGTGCCCTCGAAACCTCGCGACCTCACCCGCATCGCGCCGACCGAGCAGGACTCCGAATTCGGCATGCTCCGCGGCGTCGTGCACGATCCCACGGCGCGCCGGATGGGCGGCGTGGCCGGGCACGCGGGCATGTTCACGACCGCGTCCGACCTGGCGAAGTTCGCCCGCGCGTTGCTCAACGGCGGTAGAGGCGTGTGGACGCCCGAGATCGTGAAGGAGATGACATCCGTGCAGTCGCCGCCGGGAGTCGCGGTTCGCCGCGCCGGCGGATTCGACGTCGACTCCGGATTCAGCCGTCCTCGCGGCGAGCTGTTTCCGATCGGATCGTTTGGTCATACCGGATGGACCGGCGGGATGATCTGGATCGATCCGTTCTCGCGCCTGTTCTACGTCTTCATGTCGAATCGGGTGCATCCGAACGGCAAAGGCAACGTCCTCCCGCTCCAGCGCGACCTCGGAACGCTTGTCGCCCAGGCCGTGCGCGGCGTCGATTTCACGAACGTCCGGGGCGCGCTGCCCAAGAGGGCGGGTGGGGGAGTGCGGGTGATCACCGGCGGCGCCGACGCGATGAACGGCATCGACGTGCTCGCGGCGAATCACTACGAGCCGCTGCGCGGAATGCGCGTCGGCCTGATCACCAATCACACCGGCATCGATCGCGCCGGCAATCCGACGATCGATCTGCTGCGCAGCGCTCCCGGCGTGCAGCTCGTCGCGCTGTTCAGCCCCGAGCACGGCATTCGCGGCGCCGCGGATGAGAAAGTCGGCGACGGGCGCGACGAGGTCACCGGCCTCCCGATCTACAGCCTCTACGGCGAGCGGCGGCAGCCGTCGCCGGAACAGATCGCCAATCTCGACGCGCTGGTCTACGACATCCAGGATGTCGGTGTCCGCTTCTACACGTACGAGTCGACCCTCGGCTTGGCGATGGAATCCGTCGCCGGGACGAAGGTGAAGTTCTTCGTGCTCGATCGCGTGAATCCGATCGGCGGCGCGATCATCGAAGGGCCGGTTTTCGAAGGGCCCACCGACTTCGTCGCGTATCACTCCGTTCCGATCCGCCACGGGATGACCGTGGGTGAGCTCGCGCGAATGTATCGCGACGAGAAGCACCTCGACACGGACCTGACCGTCATCCAGATCAAGGGATGGAAGCGCGAGTGGTGGCAGGACGAGGCGGGATTGCCGTGGATCAACACCTCGCCGAACATGCGCAGCCTGACCGAGGCGGCGCTGTATCCGGGAATCGGGCTGCTGGAGAGTGCAGTGGCGGTGGGGCGCGGCACGCCGACGCCATTCGAGGTCGTCGGGGCGCCGTACATCGACGGCCAGAGGCTGGCGCGCGAGATGACCGCACTGGCGCTGCCCGGGATCGCGTTCACGCCGATTCGCTTCACGCCCGAGGCGAGCGTTCACAAGGGGGAGTCGTGCGGCGGTGTGCGTCTCACGATCACCGACCGCGGGGCGATGCGGCCCGTCGACGTCGGCATCAGTTTAGCGACGATTCTCGTGCACGATTACGGTCCACAATTTCCGCTCGATAAAATGCAGCGCCTTTTACGCCATCCGGCGACGCTCGACGCCATCCGCGCGGGAAAGTCGCTGGAGGAAATTCGTGCCTTGTGGGCATCGGACTTTCCCGCGCGGAGAGCGAGGTATCTGCTGTACTGACGTCATCCTGAGCGCGGCGAAGGAACTCGGGTTACGCATCTCGAGATCCTTCGCCGTCAACGCGGCTCAGGATGACGTCTCCGCGTCACTCCTTCGCCGTCTGCGCGGCTCAGGATGACGTCTCGGCGTGACTCCTTCGCCGTCTACGCGGCTCAGGATGACGTCTCGGCGTCACTCCTTCGCCGTCTACGCCGGCTCAGGATGACGTCTCGGCGTGACTCCTTCGCCGTCTGCGCGGCTCAGGATGACGTCTCCGCGTCACTCCTTCGCCGCCAGATTCGCGGCCAGGTAGCTCGAGTCGTTCGTCACGTTGTCCGTCGTGGTGGCGTACGCGCCGATGACGCCGTTGGTCGGCGTCACACGGATGAGCACCGGGCCGGAGACGTTGATCGCCCGCGCGCGGAAGACGTCGTTGAGCTGCGTGCCGCCGGCCACCGGCAGATTGACCGTGAACGAGTCGACCGTCTTCGATGAGGCGTCGAGGATCTCCACCTTCGCCGTCGCCGTCTGATTCGTCGGCCAGGGGTTCATCTCCACGAGGCCGATGTTCGTGCGGTATTTCGGATCGGCGATGGCGCCGAGGATCTCGAGCGTGTCGCCGGAGCCACCGATCTGGAAGTTGTTCAGCGGCGCCATCAGGAAGCCGTACGTCCCGCCGTTGCTGTCGACGTTGTAGGTGCGCGACGTGACGCGGACGCCGCTGCCGCCGAACGGCACCTGCGACGTGATGCGCAGGCGGGCGATGCCCGTTTTCCCGAATGCGGTGTACAGCACGTCGCGGATCGTGCGGGCCTCGTTCGGCAGGAGCGTCAGCTGCAGGAATCCCGGCGACTCCGGAATGTCCCACGCCTTTGCTTCGAGCGTGACGACGCGCGGCTGATCGGACGGGTTGAAAAGATAGAGATCGCTGCGGAAGCGCGAGTTGTTCGCTCCGTCGAGATGCCCGATTGCCGGAATCACTCGCACCATGGACGACGAGGGGAGGTCGGGCGGGAAGTACGTGGAGTCATTCGTGCGGTTGTCGATGGCGAACGCCGCCGTCACCGCGGTGCCGCGCGCCGGCCGCAGGACCAGCGCTCCGGTCTCGTACGGGAACAGACCGAGGGATGCTCCGATGAAATTGATCTGCTGGTGCCCGTTCGCCCCGGTGCTGATCGAGACGTCCGAGCCCATGATGCCGTCGATGCCCGACGCGGACAGCGTCACTTCCGTGCCGCGGCCGGAGGTGTCCGTGATCGTGACGTTGGTGCGGAAGTTCGTTCCCGGAAACGCGCCGGAGAACGAGACCGGGAAGCGCGGGCTGGCCGCCGCGGCGAGAACGTCGATCGCGTTCATGCCGAATCCGAACGTGCCCGCGCCGGCTTTCGAATACGTCCGGCTGGTCACCGTGACGCCCTCCTCGGGTGTGATGAACAGCGCGCCGATGCCGCTCTGGATTCCGAAGGACGATCCGACGATGTCGGTGATCATCCGGATCTCCTGCGCGCCGAGGGTCAGGGTCAGCTCTTTCGCGTCGGTCGCGGAGGTCGAGTGGCCGTCCGGCACGAACTTCAGAACGACTCGCTGCGCGCTGTCCGATGGGTTCTGGATGATGACATCGCTCGACCAGTCGCTTCCGAATGCGCCCTTCGTGCGGCCGACCGTGGGAAGAACGAGCTGCTGTTTCAGCGAGGCGCGGACCACACCCCACTCCTGCGTGACGTCGCTGCCGCCGCCGGATGTCGGAGGCGAGACGATCACGCCTCCGCCTCCGCCCATGGGAGCGGCGCCGGAATCGAACACGAACGGCTCGCCGCCGGCGATCTTCTCGACGTCGAGATGGACGAAGCCCTTGTTCCATTGCTCGTTCATGAACAGCTCGTCATAGACGCGAGGGGCGGGGTCACCGATGTGCCAGATCGCCAGGGCGGGATCGCGGAAGACGCGCTGATCGACGGCCGGACGCGGGCGGTGCACCTGGATGAGCAGCTTGTCGCCCGACGAGCCGGCATGCAGCGCCTCGACGTCGGGAGCGGTGATGTCCTGCCACATCGTCTCGATCTCGTGCCCCGGCGTGTGCCGGTAGAGCACGGTCGGCTGTCCGCCGCCGCGCTGGATGATCCACGCGCCGCGGTAGTCGATGGCCGGCACCGCGAAGACACTCGGTGTGGCGGTGTCCGCCCATCGGATCGAGAAGAGCTCGGAGCGGCTGCCGTTCTGGACGAACCATAGCTTTCCGATGGCGCTGTTGCTCGAGCGCTCATCGACGTACACGGAGTCGTCGGGAGTGATGAACCCTTCGAATGCCGGCTGCGGGCTGATGAACGAGTTGAGCACCGTGCTCGTCTTGCCGTCCAGATCGACGATCACCAGCTGCGAGCTCGTGCGGACGAGAAACTTCGTTCCGTTCGCGTTGCGTCCGGAAAGGGCCGTGGCCGGCGCCCCGCTCTCGAAAATCTTCCGGGCCGCGCCGGTCATCGAGATCGAGTACACGGCGCCATTCGTGGCCACGACAAACGGGAGGTCAGACGTGCCGATGCGGATCTGCGAATAGCGATACGACGCGAACGGGCCGCCGTTGTCGGAACCGGTCGTCCCCAGCTGGCCGATCGCCGTCGTGGGCAGGTCGGCGACCTGCTTCCAGCTCTTCCCGCCGTCGATGCTCAGATACGACTTGTAGACGTTGTCTGCCGGATTGCCGGCCTGGGCGAAGATCACCGGCGTTCCGTCGTCGGCTTCGCGGATCGCGGCGGCCGTGAAAATCGCATACTGCGTCTCCACCGGGAACACCACCTTCGGCTCCTCGGCCCCTTCGAAATCATAGAGAACGAGTTGCCCGTACGTTGCGGCCGGCGGAGCGCTGAACGAAGACCACGATGCCGCTTCCAGAAGGAGGAAGTGGCGATTGGTCCTGGCCTGATGCGCGGGATAGGCCGTGCGGTCGGTGTAGGGCGCGTACGAGATCACGCGCGCCTGCACGGCAGCGGACAGCGCAAACACGACTGCGGCGACTGCGAACAGCAGGGATCTGCGGTGTGCCATCGAAAACGTTCTCCTCGACCTAACTTACGGCTCTGACCAACGGTTCATCCAACGATGTGTGTCCGATTCGTGACACTCGGCTGAAACTGACCCATGCGTTCTTGCGTATGACCGGAAATTCTGGTTGACTGACCGTCCGTTCAGTGGGCTGAACCGGACCAGACCATGACAGCAAGATCAAAAGAAGAAGTCGTTCAGGAGTACCGGGTCCACTCCATCCAGGACGCGGCGATGCGCGTCATCGCCCGCAAGGGCATGGCCGCCGCGACCATGCAGGAGATCGCCGAGGAAGCGGGAGTGGCCAAGGGGACGATCTACCTCTATTTCCGCGACCGCGATGAGCTCGTGGAGAAAACGTTCGAGACGGCGATCACGCAGCTGCTCGAGCGCATCGACCATGCCATGGCCTCTGAGAAGACCATTGAACAGAAGATCCGGGCGGCCATGTCGGCGAAGTTCGCGTTCTTCCGCGAGAACCGCGAGTTCTTCCGCCTCTACATGTCGCTTCGAATCCCCGAGGGAGACGCGCAGCAGCAGCGCCGGCAGAAGCGGACGTGCGAGCCACAGTACCGCGCCGCCGTCGCCCGTCTCACCGACTTGCTGTCCGAGGCAATGGATCGGAAGGAGATCCGGCGGTTCGATCCGGCGCGCCTCGCTCTGTTCATCGTCGAAGGATCAAACGCCATCGTCGTCGAACGGGTCAAGGAGGAGACGCCTCCGCCCGAAGAGGACGACGTCGAGTTCTTGATGCAGGTGATCATGGGCGGGATTCGCCCCCAACGGAGCTGAGTTTGAGACGAACCATCATCCTATTGATTGCGCTTTGTGCAGTGCCGGCGATCGCCGCTGAAATCAGCCCGACACGGCTCACGTTCGACGCTGCTCTTCAGCGTGCCGTCCAGGTCAACAACCAGGTCGAGCAGTCGCGGCAGGAGATTCTCGCCGCCGATGCCAACCGGAGCTTTCTGCTTTCGGCGGTCATGCCGCGGATCAACCTGAACGGAAATCTGCAGCGCAACAGCATCGAGCGGAGCTTCGGCAGCGGGAAGGACGCGGTGACGATCCTTCCGCGCAACAACTGGAACTACCAGATCACGATGCAGCAGCCGCTCTTCGCCGGCCGCCGCGAGCTGCGGGCGTATTCGCAGGCCAAGCTCGGCGTGCAGAACGCGCGCGAGAACACCCGCGGCACCGAAGACGACACGATTCTGCGGGTGGCCTCGAGCTTCCTGGCGCTGATCAACGCGGACGCGCGCATCGACGTCGAGAAAAAGAACATCGAGCTCGCGGAAAACCGCCGCAAGCAGTCGCAGGCTTTCTACCAGGCCGGCGAAGTGACGCGCGTGGACGTGCTCCGCGCCGAGACTGCCGTGAAAGCGGCACAGCGCCAGCTCGCCGCGGCACAGCAAGCCCGTCAGAACGCGGAGAGCGATCTCCGCGCCGCGCTCGACCTCACCGGCCCGATCGATGCCGTTCCGCCCGAGCAGAAGCTGCCCCCTGTCCCTGACGAGGAGACGCTCGTCCGCCGCGCCGAGGAAACCCGGCCGGATGTGAGCGTGGCCGGCAACAATCTGCAGATCGCTCGGCTCGAGGTCTCGAAGCAGCGCGGATTCTGGTTGCCGACCGTCTTCTTCAACGGCGGTCTGATCAATCAGAAGTCGTCGTTCCCGGCGAACAACTATGTCTTCGGCGCGCTGCAGTTCAGCGTTCCGATCTTCCAGTCGGGCGAGGTCATCGCCCGCGTCGCCGGAGCGAAAGCGCGCGAAGAGGAAGCGAAGATCGGACTCCAGAACATGAAGATCATCGCCCGCGAGGATGTCCACAAGGCCCTCGTCGCGCTCGAGTCCGCGAACACCAGCCTCGGACTGGCGAAGGAGCAGCTCGCCGCCGCGGAGGCGGAGTACGCGCAGTCCTTCGAGCTCTATCGGGCCCAGGAAGCAACCTCGCTCGACGTCGCCACTTCGGAAGCATCGCTCGCTGATGCCCGCCGCGCCGTCGCCGAAGAAACACTCAATCGCGATCTCGCCGAGCTCCGCGTCTGGTACGCCGCCGGCGAGATCAAAGACGCCGTGGGAGTGCCTGCGGAGACAGGCACCCTGAGGAGCGGAGCGAGGAAGGGTCTCGCCGACGAAAAACCGCAATCGGAGATCCTTCGCTCCGCTCAGGATGACGTAAAGGGAGTTTCGAACCAATGATGAAGAAAACGCTCATGATCCTGACGATCGCTTTGACGATCGCTGCCTGCACGAAGAAACAGGTTCCGCAGGCTACGAGCACGCAGCCGCCTCCGCTTCCGGCGGATGTGCAGGCGGTGGCGACCGTGGCGACGAATGGAGCCCCGGCTTCAGCGGGGACTGCACCGGCTGAAGCCGGTGCTCCATCTGCTCCAGCAGCGGAGATCGCCGGCGGCAAGATTGCCGCGACCGGCGAGTTCGTCTCGCCCGTGCGGTCCGAGCTTTCGGCGCGCATCACCGGCCGCGTGGGGAAGATCTACGTCGACGAAGGGTCGCGTGTCACGAAAGGGCAGCCGATCCTGGAGATCGAGACCCAGTACGTCCGTTTGAACCTGCAGAAGGCCGAGGCGGATTCGGCACGGGCGAAGGCCATGCTCGACGATACCAAGCGCGATCTCGAGCGCAAGAAGGGGCTGATGGCCACCAATTCCATCCCCCAGGCCACCTTCGACCGTTCGCTGACGGCATTCGACCAGGCCAATGCCGCGTACGCGAGCGCGCAGGCGCAGGTGGCGTTGCTCCGCCAGCAGCTCGAAGACTCCGTCGTTCGTTCGCCGATCGATGGCGTCGTGGCCGCGAAGCGGACCGATGTAGGACAGCGCCTCTCCGACAACACGGTCGCGGTCGTTGTGGCACAAACCTCACCGCTCAAGCTGCGCTTCCGCGTGCCGGAGCGCTACCTCTCGTCCGTGCACAAGGGACAGTCCGTCAAGGCGAACGTGGATCCGTATCCCGGGCAGGTGTTCGAGGGGCGCGTGACCGTGATCGGCGGCGTGATCGATCCGGCCACCCGCTCGCTTCTGGTCGAGACGGAATTCCCGAACCGTGACGGCAAATTGAGACCAGGCATGTTCGCCAGAGTGGAACTGGAGCCGGCCGGATAAGCCGGAGACGATATGCATAAACTCGCTGAACTTTGCGTTCGCCGGCCCGTCTTCGCGACGGTGCTCATCCTCTCGCTCGTCGTCGTCGGCATTTTTGCGTACCAGCAGCTCGGCGTCGATCGCTTCCCCAAAGTCGACTTTCCGACGATCACCATCACCACCCGCCTCGTGGGCGCGGCACCGGAGGAGATGGAGACCGACGTCACCGACAAGATCGAGGAAGCGGTCAACACCATCAGCGGCATCGACCAGCTGCAGTCCATCTCCTCGGACGGCGTCTCGCAGGTCATCGTCCAGTTCGTACTGGAGAAGGACGCCGACGTCGCCGCCCAGGAAGTCCGTGACAAGGTCAACACGATCCTCGGCGAGCTGCCGAAGGATGCCGATCCTCCGATCATCCAGAAGTTCGACCCCGATTCGATTCCCGTTCTGGCCATCGCGCTCTCCGGTCCGGTTCCGATCCGCGACGTCACCGAGTTCGCGGACAAGAAGCTGCGCCGGCGGCTGGAATCGATCAACGGCGTCGGCCAGGTGATGATCATCGGCGGACGTCCGCGTCAGATCAACGTCGTGGTCGACACCGGGAAACTCACCGCGGTGGGACTGACGAGCGCCCAGGTCATGGCCGCGCTGCAGTCGCAGAACGTGCAGATTCCCGGCGGCAAAGTCGAGCAGGGGCTGCGCGATCTGTCGCTCCGGACGTACGGCCGCGTGCAGACACCGCAAGACTTCGCGAACATCCCGGTCGCCGTTCACAACGGCTACGTCGTGAAGGTGGGCGATGTGGCCCGCATCGAAGACAGCGTGGCCGAGCCCACCTCCGTGGCGAGCATCGAAGGGAAGCCCGCCGTCGTTCTGAACATCCGCAAACAGTCGGGGACGAACACGATCGAGGTCGTGAACCGCCTGAAGGAACGGATGGCGGAGGTGCAGAAGGATCTGCCGAAAGGGTGGACGATGAAGATCGTCCGCGACCAGTCGGACTTCATCCTCGCCGCGGTCAACGCGGTGAAGGAGCATCTGATCCTCGGCTCGCTCTTCGCGGCACTCATCGTCTGGTTCTTCCTGTCATCGCCGAAGCTGGTCGAGGCGTTGACGCTCGTCGGCGCGACGCTCGTGGTCTACCTGCTGCTCTTCGGGCTGCATGACTTCGCCATGCGCATCCCCGATCTCCACGTGTCGGTCCTGGCGTTCATGGTTCTGTTTGCAGTGGGGGCGTGGGCCACATCCAGGTTCAAGCTGAAGATCGCGCCCCGAATCGTCATCGGGTTCCTGGCGCTGCTCGTCGCCTCGGTGGTACCGGGCGGGACGCTGGTGCTCAATCCGGTACGCCTTGCCGGCGGGATGGTCGGCCTGGCGATGCTGATCCACTTCTTCCGCCGTTCGCGGCCGACGATCATCTCGGCGGTGGCGATCCCGAGCTCGATCGTCGCCACGTTCGCGGCGATGCGCTACGAAAACTTCACTCTCAACGTCATCACGCTGCTGGCGCTGACGCTGGCGGTGGGCATCGTCATCGACGACGCCGTCGTCGTGCTCGAGAACATCTTCCGTTTCATGGAAGAGAAGAAGCGCACGCCGCGAGACGCGGCGGTGGAGGGCACCCGCGAAGTCGGTATGGCCGTTCTGTCCACGTCGTTGTCGCTGATCGCGGTGTTCCTGCCGGTGGCGTTCATGGGCGGCATCGTCGGGCGGTTCATGAACTCGTTCGGCATCACCATGGCCATCGCCATCGCTGTCTCGCTGCTCGTCTCGTTCACGCTGACGCCGATGATGTCGTCGCGCTGGCTGCGTCGCGAAGATCTGCATCACGAGAAGTCGACGCGCGAGCACGGCGTGTACGGCCTGATCGAGGGAACGTATCTGAAGATGCTGGACTGGTCGATGGCCCACCGCTGGGTGATCGTCGTGGCCATGGTGGTGGCGCTCTTCTCGATCGTCCCGCTCGGCATGGCCGTCAACAAGAACTTCCTGCCTCAGGATGACGAGTCGCAATTCCAGGTCACGGCGCGCGCGCCGGAAGGAACGAGCCTGCAGGCCACGACCACGATCATGGAGTCGATCGCCGCGCGCATCCGGCAGCTCCCGGAAGTCGATCTGGCCATGGTCACCGTCGGTGACGACCCGCAGATCACCCAGAACCTCGGCGGCGTTTACGTGCATCTCAAGCCGGTCGAAAAAAGGAAGCGCGATCAGTTCACGATCATGGCCGACGTCCGGCGGAACATCCTGCCGCAGTATCAGCGTCTGAACCTGCGCACCTCGGTTGCGCAGGTCAACGCATTCGGCGGCGGTGTGAACGCCGAGATCATGTACTGGATCGGCGGGCCCGATCTGAAGAAGCTCGAAGCCTACTCGAACGATCTCCTGGCGAAGCTGAAGGACATGCAGAAGATCGGCGTGGTCGATCCCGACACGACGTTCATCACCGGCAAGCCCGAGCTCGGCGTGCACATCGACCGCGAGAAAGCCGCCGACATGGGCGTGCGTGTCCAGGACATCGCTTCGACGCTCAACGTTCTCGTCGGCGGACTGAAGATCACCGACTACTACGAAGGCGGCGAGCAGTACGAAGTGCACATGCGCGCCGAGGGACAGTTCCGTCGGGATCCGCAGGGCATCGCCCAGGCGCAGGTTCCGTCGACGACGGGGAACGCCGTGCAGCTCCGCGACGTCGTGACCATGGCACCCGGCTCCGGTCCGGCGACGATCAACCGCATCACCCGCCAGCGGCAGGTCATGCTCACCGCGAACATGGCGCCGGGTCACTCCACGCAGACGGTGATGGACGCGCTCGTCGCCGAGACCAAGCGTCTGAACATGCCCTCTGAGTACCAGTCGGGCTTCACCGGCCGCTCACGCGAGCAGGGCCGAGCGTTCGCCAACTTCATGCTGGCGTTCTTCCTGTCGATCATCTTCATGTACCTGATTCTCGCCGCGCAGTTCGAGAGCTGGATCCATCCGGTCACGATTCTGCTGGCGCTGCCGCTGACGGTGCCATTCGCACTCTTCTCGATTCTCGTGCTGAACCAGTCGCTGAACATCTTCTCGATGCTCGGAATCCTCGTGCTGTTCGGCATCGTGAAGAAGAACGGCATTCTGCAGATCGATCACACGAACGGCCTGCGCGCCGAGGGTCTGCCGCGCGCGCAGGCGATCCGCGAAGCCAATCGCGACCGCTTGCGGCCGATTCTCATGACCACGCTGGCGTTCGTCGCCGGCATGATCCCGCTGGTCGCCTCGAGCGGCACGGGCGCCGCGACGAACCGCGCCATCGGCTCGGTCATCATCGGCGGCCAGACGCTGGCGCTGCTGCTCACGCTGCTGGCCACGCCGGTCGCGTACTCGCTCTTCGACGATATTCAGGAGCGGTTCCGCCGCCGGAAGCCGGAAGCCGTGGAGTCGGTGCCGGAAGAGGAGCTGGAACAGGTTCCGGCCGCGATTTAGTTTCCCTCTCCCGCGCCCGGGAGAGGGAAACCTTTGTACGTGATCGCCCGTCCTAAGCGGCTGATTGATATCCTTCCGCGCCCATGACTCGTAATCTGCTCGTTTTCTCGCTCGCCCTTCTCCTGCTCGCCTCGTGCGCCAGCGCGCCTCCGGCCAGCAAGGCGGCCACCGCTCCGCCGATCTGGAACGGTCTCGCGCCGGGCGAGTTCGCCGTCGGCTTCAAATCGTGGATGCTTCGCGCCCAGGCTGCCGACTTCAAGTTCGCTGCGCCGCATCCGATCCAGATCAGCGTCTGGTATCCGGCCGAGCCGCGCGGCGCATCGATGCGCTATCGCGATTACCTCCTGCTCAGCCTCACCGAGAAATCGCCCGAGGCGCCGACGGAGGCGCAGCGGAAAGCGGGTCTCGACGACTTCACGAAGTTCCTGACCTCTGCAGGGCTGTCGGCGAAGTCGGTGCACACGCTGATCGAGACGCCGATGTACGCCCACCGCGACGCGCCATCGCTGACCGGGCGGCGGTTCCCGATGGTGGTCATCGTCCAGGGCAACGGCCAGGCGGCTGCGGCGCAGGCCGTGCTCGCCGAATATCTCGCCAGCCACGGATATGTCGTCGTGACGACGCCGTCCATCACCCGGCTGACGACGCCACTCGAGAACATGGAGCAGATCGGGCAGAAGTCGGTCGAGCAGGCCGAGGACGTCGATCGCGCGGCATCAGCGATCGGCGACTGGCCGAATGCAGTCAACATTCCCGTTTCGGTCATCGGCCACAGCTTCGGCGCGCGCGGCGCATTGATCTACGCGATGCACCACCCGACGAACGCGCTGATCAGCCTCGATGGCGGGATCGGGACGACGCCCGGAACGAAATCGATGCTCGATCACAAGATGATGGACCTGACAGTCGAGATGCCGCCTGTCCTTCACTTCTACGAGATCCTCGACGACCGCATGAATCCCGACTTTCGCATGCTCAAGTCGCTCCGGACGCCTGATCTGGAACTGGTGCGCATGGAGAGCATGCAGCACGTCCACTTCACGACCGATGGATTCGCCGCGGCGATGCTTCCCGAATTCGCTCGCATCAGCAAAGCGGGGCCCGATCTGAAAAAGGAAGTGGTGTCGATGGCGGAGCAGACGCTCGCGTTTCTCGACAAGCAGTGGGCGTCGCGGCGTCCGGTGTCGTAGGGTCAACGCTCCGCAACGAGCCGCACGGCGACCAGCATGGGATCGCGCCAGTCCGGTGGAGGCTCGAACGCCTCGGGCTTCCCGCCGAGGCCGTCGAAGAAGGCGATGCGCAGCCCTTCCTCGCCGAGGTCGAATTTCATCCAGCCTTCCTTGCCGGAGACGGTCATGACGGAGAGGTATCCGTCCTCTTCGTTGAAGTTGTAGGTGGTCTCGTGGCCGGCGAGATCCCGCACGATGAGGCGCGGCGGGTCGAACGTCCAGATCGAGCCGCTCAACTCGGCGTCGGTGCGCGGCTGGCCGTTTGCAAGGATCGACACCGCGCGCCAGCGGCCGGTGAGGGTTCGCTGAGGCGGCGCCGCGGCGCGAGCAACGATTCTTTTCGGTTCCGGTTGCTCGGACGATGCGTAGTCCAGATCCCTGGCGCTGCGCGCGAACCAGGCCCGGTCATCGAAGAGGTTGTTGCGAATGCGCATCCAGTCGTTCTGCAACGATGCACCCGTGCCGTTCGGCGCGAGACGCCCCGCTCGCTTGGCGAGAAGCTGCAGCTCCAGCGACTCGACTTTCAGGAACTTCGAATCGCAGCGCGTGCAGACCCGACCCGACAGGCCGTGGAGAACGTTCTCGAGATTCCGCGCGCCGTCCTCGCCGAGCGGTTTCTCTTCGAAGACGAAACGATCGATCGTCTTGATCTCCTGCTCGTACCGCTCCGCGACCAGCGTTTGCGTCTGCAGACTGCCGCTGAAGTCGGCCTCAACTCCGCAGCCGGCCAGCAACGCAACGCACACGATCGCCGCAGGGAATCGCATGGTTTCGATTGTGCCAGAACATTACTGCACCCGCCGAAACACGTCGTCGCCCCACTTCACCGAGTCGGCCGTATCGCCATCGCGGAACGAAAAGGCGAGGATCTCACCCGAGCCCGGAACGAGCTCCACGCGCGCTGTCTCCGGCTCCGTGAACGCCTCCAGCGTCGCCGTCAGATGTGCGAGCGACGCCACCAGCTGTTCGCCGCGAACTTCGATCTTCAGCGTTCCATACAGCGGACTCTCGTAGATGCCGGCGTACGCCACATTCGCGTGCTTCAGCATCCACGGACGCTTCGACCGCTTCTCGACATCGGCCAGGTAGGTCGCGCGCTGCTTGTCGAGATTCTCCTTCAGAGTGGCGAGGTTGCGCTCGAATGCGTCGGGCTTGTTGAGGAGCCGGTCGTAGATCGCTGCGGCGATGAAATTCATCACCGTTCCCGACATGCCTCCGGAGTTCGTGACGACCGCGACTCCGATCTTCCGCTCCGGCATGAAGGACACGTGGGCCCGGCATCCTCGGAACCCGCCAAGGTGGAAGAGGACTTCGTCGTTGTCGAGCCGTGCCTGGTACCAGCCCAGTCCATAGCCGTACGCCTTGAAGCGATCGCGCGTGGCAGATGCGTCCACTTGCTTGCGGTGCGCTTCGCGGAAAGGCTCTGGAGGAATGGCCTGGCGAGAGCCGATTCGGCCGTCGTTGATGTTCGCCTCGAGCCAGTGCAGGAGGTCGGCAGGCGTGGTGACGATGCCTCCGGCTGCATGCATCATCTGATCGCTCTTGATCAGCGTCACCGGCTCAAGCTCCGCCATTCGATTGACGTCATACGGCGTGACCATGGGCCACTGCTTTGCCTCGGACATGTACGCCGTCGTGCGATGCATCCCTAACGGGGCGAAGACCGTCTCGTCGAGCACTTTCTGCCAGGGACGGCCGGTCACGCGCTCGATCACGAGGCTGGCCACGACGTAGCCGAGGTTGTCGTACTGGAATCCGGGCTTGGCGGGTTTGCTGAGGTTCAGCAGCGAGACGAGCAGCTCCGGCGTGTGCTCGCCGCTGAATGCAGTACGAAAGACGATCCCGTCGTTGCCGATGCCGGAGGTGTGCGTGAGGAGCTTGCGGAGCGTGACGGTGTTCGCATCGAGAGGCGGCGCCATCTTCACTTCGGGCAGGTACTTCGTGATCGGCGCGTCGAGATCGAGAAGACCCCGGCTTGCCAGGATCGCGCAGGCCAGGCCGGTGTAGGACTTCGTCGATGACGCGATGTAGTAGCCGGTGTTCCTTCCGGCGCGAGTCTTCGACTGCAAATCGGCATATCCGTACGCGGCGGCGAGATAGGGCTTGCCATCGCGAACCACGGGCCACTCCGACGCCCGCAACGTCGGGAATCGCGCGCAGCGTCTGATTCACGATTCCGTCGACATCGGACGCCGTGCGGCACGAAAAATTGAGCAGCAACAGAAGGGCGGCTGTCGTTCTCATGACCATGAATCGTACGTGCATTGCGGACGAAAACTTGTACGGACTAAACCCCGCTGAACATGCGGCGGTAAGCGCGGGGAGTCATGCCGAGCAGCTCGGAGAACACGTGCGAAAGGTGGCTGGCGTCGGTGAAGCCTGACTCGGCGGCGATGGCGGCGATGGAACGGCGTGACGTGGTGAAGAGATGACGCGCGTGGCGAAGACGAAGCGTCCGCACGTACTCCGTCATCGACACTCCGGCGTGGCGGCGAAACGCGCGAGAGAGATAGACCGGATGAACGCCGAGATTCCGCGCGATCCCGTCGAATCGGACGCTTTCGGCGAATCGCTGCGCCAGCATCCGCTCCACGTCCGCGATCCACGGTGGCGCGCCGTGATCAGCGCCGGAAGCGGAAAGGACGAGATTCAGAAGGGCGACGGCGCACCCCTCGGTTCCACACCCGTTCTCCACCGCGCAACGCAGGGCCAGGCCCGCACGCGTAATCGGAGCGTGCTCGAACCATGTCCACGTTCGTGCCGCAATCTCCGGCGCCAGCGCGCTGGTGGTGCGCACCTCGATCGTCAGCGTGCGAGCTCCGTTTCTGCCGACGCGATTTTCGTGCTCGCTGCGGGCCGGCTTCATGACCACGCTGCAGCATCGGCCTTCATGTTCTCCGCCTTCCGCGGCTTCGGCAATCTCGCCGCCGGTCACGATGCTGACATTGCTGTACTCATGGGAATGCCTCGGCAGACGAGTGCCTGCGCTGTAGACGCGCTCGCGAACGATGAAATCGGCGAAACCTGCCGTGAGCATCTGCGATGAATACGTCGGCGGGAGCGGCCTGGTTAACTCTTGACAGGGAGACCCTATGAACTTACTGTATTAATACGTTAATACAGTAAACATGTTCGACATCAATCCTTCCGACGCCGCACCGATCTGGCAGCAGATCGAGGACGGCATGCGCCGCATGATCGCTCTGGGAGCGCTCAACCCCGGCGATGCCGTTCCTTCGGTCCGCGACCTCGCCCGCAAGCTGCGAGTCAATCCGAATACCGTCGCCCGCGCCTACCAGCGGCTCACGGACCGCGGCGTGTTTTCCGTGCGCCGGGGGGATGGGACGTACGTGGCAGAGGAGCCGGTGCAGGAGAAGAAGTCCGAACGCAACGAGAAGCTGCGCGAGGCGGCGACGCGCTACGCCGGCGTGGCGATCTCCGTCGGTGCATCGAGCGACGAGGCGGCCGACGAGCTGGAGGAGAGCTTCGACCGTCTGGTCAAAGAGTCCAGGAGGAAGTCATGAGCGACAGGCCGGTGATCGCCGTCGAATCCGTTTCCGTCCGCTACGGGCGCAACGTCGCCGTGTCTTCGGTCTCGCTTGGCGTGCCATCCGGGTCGGTCTATGCACTCCTCGGCCGGAACGGGGCCGGGAAGTCGTCGCTGGTGCGCTGCCTCGTCGGTCAGCAGAAGCCTTCCAGCGGACGCATCACGCTGTTCGGCGAGGACGTCTGGAGCGAGCGGACGCGGCTCATGGAGCGCGTCGGTATCGTGCCGGAGGAGGCGGACGCGCCGCCGGAGATGACCGTCGGGCGGGTGGCGCAATTCTGCAGCCGGCTCTATTCGCGCTGGAACGGCACCACGGTCAGCGAACCTCTGAAGCGCTTCTCGATCTCGCCGGACGCGCGGTTCGGCACGCTGTCGAAGGGGCAGAAAAAGCAGGTGATGCTCGCCGTCGCGCTGGCGGTCTCGCCCGAGCTGCTCGTTCTCGATGATCCAACCCTCGGCCTGGACGTGGTTGCGCGCAAGTCGCTGTTCGACGAAGTCATCAGCGACATGGCCGATCGCGGCACGACGACCTTCATCACGACTCACGATCTCGCCGGAATCGAGTCGCTTGCCGATCGCGTGGCCATCCTCAAGGACGGCCATCTCGTGCTCGACGAATCGATGGAAACGCTGAAGTCGCGATTCCGCCGGATCCGCTTCGCCTCCGCTCCGGTGGCACTGGCGAACGGAAGCCTGCTGGCGGCGTCGGTCACGCAGTGGGGAAGCGGCACCGAAGCCGTCGTCTCGAACTACGACGACGTGGCGTTCGAGCGGTTCCGCAGCACCACCAATGTCGCCGAGATCGCTCCCATGTCGCTGGAAGAGATCTTTATCGCCGTCGCCGGCGAGGAGGTTCGGCCATGACCCGGGCAATCACCATCGCCGCGCGCGAGCTTCGTGAGCGGAGCTTTGTCTTCGTCACCGCCGCGATCATCGCGCTCGTGCCGTTCATCGCCGCCGTGCTCCGTTCTGCAAATACGGCGCCGCTGCCGGTCATCGCCGTGGCCGGTTTCGCAATGTCGCTGATCTTTACCCTCGGACTCGCCGGCGTCCTCGGCGCGTCGATGGTCGGGCGTGAGCTGTCGGAACGGCGCCTGTCGTTCTATTTCTCGAGGCCTGTGTCGCCGTCGGCGATCTGGATCGGAAAGCTCGGCGGCGCGGTCGTCACGATCGCGATCTCATTCACTTTGATCTTCCTGCCGTCCTACGTTGTCGCGCACGCGGTGTGGGCAGGAACGTTGTGGCAGATGACCGCCGCCGGATACGCCGGCTTGGTCCTGATCGCCTCGGTGTACCTGCTGCTGGTCATGCACGCGCTGAGCTCGATGGTGCGCTCGCGGTCGGCGCTCGTCGCGCTCGACCTGTCACTTCTCGCGCTCTTTGCGGGTGCGATGTGGCTCGTCGTGAGGCCGTTGCTCGTGAACCTGGCGATGGGCGTCGTGGCTAGGGTCATCGGTCTCGTCGCTGCAGCCATTCCGGTCGCAATCGCCGCGGCCGGCGCGTGGCAGTTGTCGCGCGGGCGCACCGACATCCGCCGCAGCCACCGCGAGCTGTCGCGGTTCTTCTGGATCTGCATGGCCGTGATCGTGGCCGTTGCGGCGGCATATGTCGCGTGGGTGCTCTCCGCGACGCCGCAAGACCTCCGAGACGTCAAGGTGGCGGCGAACAACAGCGCCGACTGGATGGCCATGACCGGCGTGGCGAAGAACCGCGGCGACTACGCGCCGTCGTTTCTCGTCGATACACGGACGGGAAAATCGAAGCACTTTGCCGGCGCGCGATGGAGATCGCCTGAGTTCACGCGGCGCGGCGATGCAGCGATCTCGATCGGTCCCAGTGCCGAGAGCATTCGGAGCGCGCGTGGCGAGCTGTACGTGCAGAGGATCGCTTCGCCCGATGCGAACCCGGCGACGGGCATCGAAACCTCGATCTTCGCGCGCGTGGTGCTCTCCGACGACCTCCGCCGCGTGGCGATCTACGACGCGCATCTCCTGTCGGTCTACGACCTGGAGTCGCACGCGCTCCTCGCCTCAGTGCGTATTCCAGCGGGCGACGATGCGCAGATGTTCTTCGTTTCTCCCTCGGTCGTGCGGCTGTACGTGCTCAGCACCTACAAAATCAGGGGGTCGATCGTTCCATCGGACGTTCCGATCTTCGAGTTCGCCATCGAGAATCGGCGCCTCGAGGAAATCGGCCGGCTGCCGGCGTCGGCTTTCTACCGGATCACGACCAGCCGTGACGGTTCGACGCTGGTCGTGGTCCGCGTCCCGGAGGGAAAAATCGTGTTCAACGACGGGCGTACCGGGGCGGTGCGTGCCACGATCGATGTGCCGAAGGGCCGGTTCCGCTGGATCGAGTTGCTCTCCAACGGTGGGATCGCCTTCGTGGATTCGACGCGCGTCCGCTGGTTCGACGGAAAGGGGCAGCTTGTACGCGACGTGTCCCTCGGAGGCGGCGTGTTCGGCGGGCACGTGCGTGAGCTCGTGCCGGACCGAAAATGGCTGGTGGTGATTCGCCGTGCGTACGTGGCGAATGCCGCGATCGGTTCCGATCTCGCGATCGTCGACCTCGAGCGTGGCGTCGTCGAGCGAGTTGATCGGAACCTCGCGATCCGCGAGCAGTTCTGGCCGGCCGATCCGCGTGTGCCGGACGCGACCACCGAGTTCGTGGTCTCCGATGCGAAGGGCACACTGTGGCGCTGGAACGCGCTGACGGGGGAGAAGCGGAAGATCTTCGGATGAGAAGGTAGAGGGCACAGAAATCTCTGTGCCCTCTCCAGTTGATTCCTGACTAGTGTGCAGTCGCGGGCGCCATCGCCGTGGCGGCGGCTTTCTTCTTGCCGCTCACTGCGAGCCACACCAGCGCGCCGATGGCAACGGCCAGCAGGGCGATGCCGAGGACCGGCCGGTAGAAGACCCAGGCCACGCCGATCGTGCCGACCGATAGCACCGCCGACACGACGAACGCGAAGAGTCCCGTGCCGAAGGCCAGCATGCTTCCGAAGATCGGCAGCACGTCGCCGACCACCGAGATCGGCTTGAAGAACATCGCCAGGCCGATGAACATCAGGACGAATCCGACCACGCGGAGGATCCACGTCATGACCGTGTTGGCCTGGAGCGCCTGCTGGAACATCTGCTGCGCCGTGAACGCGCCGCGCTTCAGCATCTCGATGTCCATCCCGGCGCTCGCTTTGTACGGCTCGAACGACGTGCCGGTCTGCTTGGAGATGACGCTGACTTCCGCCGGCGTGACGGCGCTGAACGTGATCTTCACGTCGCCGATCTGCGGCGTCTGCGGATCGGCGCCGAGATAGAACGCGTTGTTGTGCGCTTTCAGCTTCGCCTTGAGGTCGGCCGACAGCGCCGACAGGCTCTGATCCGTGACCGGGACGGCCTCGTAGTCCGACATCTGGTCGAGGAGGGACGGTGTGAGGGCGAACGCACCGAGAGTGACGTGCTCCGCCTGGGCATCGCGGCTCTGGTACGGCATCTCCGGCGGATTCTGATGCTCGCCGGCTTCCTTGAAGCTCGCGGAGTCGACAGGGCGATCGGACCATGCCTTCTCGTAGCTGTACGTCGTCACGGTCTCGCTGCCGCCCCCGACCTTCTTTCGCGTCTCGGAGCTCTTCTTCTCCTGCCACTGATACATCTCGACGTGGCGCCGCAGCTTGATGGCATTCGCGGCAACGAGAAAATCGGGATCGGTGAGTGTCTCCGTCGTCGTCGCTTTCCCCGTCATGTGAACCAGCTTCTGGTTGTTCGCGGGATCGACGCGATCGGCGGGGACCGAAATGACGGCGCCCTGGCCTTCGTGAAGGCTCTTCTCGGTCCGTACGGCGCGCCCCTCGTTCCACCAGAGAACCGGGAACGCCGCGATGAACAGCACAATGCCGAAAAGAAAACTCTTGATCGAGTTCCCGATCCGGCCAAACCAGGATTGACTGGTGACCTCGGTCGTGACCATTCCTTACCTCCGTTTAGTTGTGTGTGCCGGCGATTGTAGCCGTTTCTGGAGGTTCGGAGGCGAACTCCTACCGACGTCTTACCTTCGACTCAATCGATGAACTCGACCTTGTTGTCGAAGATGTGGACGGCGCAGCGGGAGTCGCGGTAGACCCAGATTGCGGCCCCCGGGCCGCGGGTGTCCTCCTCGGAGCGGACCTCGTCGGGATCGCCGAGCTTCTTCTTCACGACGCTCGAGGCCATGTCCGTCGAGATTTGGGAGCACGATCCGTGCGACTTTCCGCTGACCACGGCGGCCGCATTCGTCTTCGCAGCGGTGGAGGTGCCGGCGAACACGCCGATCCAGCCGACGGCGAACACAGCGCTGCTGATGATCATCCGCAGATCCGCGGATCGCAGTCCCTTCTGCGGCAGCTTCTCCTTCGAGACTGCCGCGGCGATCAGCATGACGAGCCACTGCGCGACCGCAACGGCGGCGACGATGCTGCCGATGGTGAGCGTGAGTCCTGCGACGTCGAATGATCGTGTCATGGCCTCTTCAGCGGATAGAGACTTCCGCCTCCCAGTTTGCCGCGCTGCTGCTCTGTGGGAGCGGCAGCCGTCGGTTGCGCGGGCGTGGCGGCCGGGCCGTTCCGCACGCGGATCTGCAATTCGTCATCGTTGTCGTAGCGGGCGACGATCGGCGTCTCGAACACACGCTGTTCGCTGCGGCCCCACTGCCGGAACTGCCGGTCGAATTCCGCCATCGTTCCGCCGGAGAGCGCCTGGATGGCGTCTTCGGTCGTCGCTCCGCTGCGGAACTGTTCGATCATCTTCACCAGACCCGCTTTTCCGTACTTCGCCTCGATATAGCGGATGGCCGCTTCCGACATCAGGTAGCCCTCTCCGATCATTTCCGGATCGGGCGACTCGCGCATGACGCGGTCGAGCAGCGAGAACGCCAGCAGTTTCGAGTCGTCGTACATGTTGAACGCGTTGCGCATGACGCCGACCATCTCCACGCGCTGGGCCATTCCTTCCTGGAACCAGCGCGGCGCCTGATCGTTGGTGGCCTGCGCGAGCATCGCGTGCAGCAGCTCATGGGTGAGGATGGCCACGATCTCCGGCGGATAGATCGGGATCCCGGCGAGCGGAACGGTGATCTTCCCCTGGTACATGCCGAGAGTGAACTCGTTGCCGGTGAGGACGGACTTGAAGTCGTGCCACCAGACGATGTTGACGACGACCGGCCTGAACTCGGGCGTCGGGACCCACACCTGCATCCGCTTGTACTCGGCCTCGAGGATGTCGCCGATCAGCTTCGCGGAAACGGGGCTGACGTCATCGGGGTAGTGCACCTCGAAGTGTCCCGAGGTGTAGATCGAGTACTTCGTCGCCAGACGCTTGTTCATCTGGATCTGCGCGACTGTCTGTTCGACGCGCTCGCTCTGCTTGATGCTTTGGGCCTTGTCGAGCATGCGCACCGCGTCGTCGTACAGGTCATGCGACGCGAGCAACTCTCCCAGCTCTTCGAGGGCGCTGGCGTCGCGCCTCCGCTGCAGTGCGCGGCCCGACGCCACCGCGGTGAGCAGCTGCTTGGCTTCGACGATTCGCTGAACGCGCTGCAGCGCCGTGGCGCGGATGAAGAACAGCAGCGGCGGGATGTGTTCCGACTTCGGACTGAGGCCGTCGGTGAGTCGGATCAGTTCCGGCCAGCGGTTGTGCTCCGCAAGCGCGATGGCGGTCTGGGTGATCCGCTGGCGCAGGCTCGGCTGCGTGAAGGCTCCGGCCGTGCCGGCGACGGCCAGAAGCCGGTCGTAATCGTGAAGCGCCTTTTCGTTTTCGTTACGCACCCAGGTGGCTGCGTCGACTGCCGGTGAGCCGGCCGGCGCGAGGCATGCGCCACCCGGCACGCCAAGTTGCTCGTCTGCGATGGCGATGTCGAGGTAGTCGCCCGAGACGCGTGCGGTTGCCGCGAGTGGGAGGGCCAGCGCGCGCGTGGACGTGGCCGGCGAGGTCACGACCGATTCGTCCGGTTCGCTCAGGTTCATGAACTTCGCCGCCTCCGGCGTGCGGATCACCGACCAGAGAATTTGCGCGCCGATGACGTCAGCGCGGCGGGCCGGGCGAAGCGACCACCCGGTTTCGAGGAGCTTCTCCGCCTCCTCTTCCTTGTTCCGTGCTGCGCGGAACATCGCCAGCGTGTAGTACGAGTCGGCGTCGCGCGTTCCGATCCGATCGAGCCGCTCGAGATAGCGAAGACTTCGGTCCTCGTAACCGAGGGCCAGCAGCGCGTGTGCGGTCTCGGACCAGAGGCCGTCACGGCCGGGACCGAGGCTGACCGCGTGTTCGTAGGCGATCGCCGATGCGCTTTCGTCCTGCTCGAACAGGGCGACCCGTCCGCGCAGGATCTCGACGAGCGGAATCGTCGACGGAGTGGGAAAGCTCGCCAGTGTTTTCTTCGCCGAATCGATGCGCATCTGCTGCAGATCGATCTGCGCACGCCAGAGCTGCGCAACGTCGCGGCACAACGGCCCCCGCGTCGCGACGGCGGCGATGCTTCCCACATCGGCGCCGCTGGCGATGGAACGACGGATCTCGAGCAGCGCAGCGAGGCGGGGAAACGTATCCGCCACGGCCGCGGGAGCGACAGCAGGCGCGTGTTTCTGACCGATGCGGGCGTGATCGCTCAAGACGAGCGCGACGGCGAGGCCGCCGATCGCGCTGATGGTGGCCGTCGAGATCGCCAGTTTCGCCAATCCCTTGTTCGCTCGCCTGGCCAACGGCGCCGCGGCGGCGATCGCTGCGCCAGCCAATCCGAGAGCGAGGGCGACCGTGTCCGCCGGAAAGCGTGCCTCGCTTTTCTTCTCCGGCTCGGCCGGCGTGGGCGGGAAGATCGGCTTCTGCCGCGACTCCTCGGCCAGGATGCGGATGTTCTCGATCTTGTACTCCGCGCCTTCCTTGGTGAGCTCGAATGTCGCCGCTTCGTCGACACCGGACGGATACTCGATCTGGAACACGGCCGCCTTGTCGGCGAGTGCCGGTACGACGGTCTGCAGCTCCCACTTCGTGTTGGCCGCGGGTCCCAGGCGGACTTCGATTTCTTTTGCGGCGTCGGCATCGCCAAGCTTGCGGATCGGCGAGGTTGACGAAAGACGTTGAACCAGTGCGTCAGGACCGCCGCTCAGGTAAGCGAGGGCGTGGTCGACTGCCGCGCGTTCGGCTTCGGAGATGGGACGTGCATTCGCCGCGATCAGCGACGGCACGACGGCGATCGCCAACAGCGATTGAAGACACATCCGCCGGATTGTCGGGATCATGAGCGCTCTCTCTCTGGTGTTGGCGACGAGGTTACCAGCAGGATGTCATTACAGCAGCACTTTTCTCGGTGACTGCCGTCACCCCTCAGAACTGCTGGAGGACCCGCAGGTCGTTCTCGAACAGCGTGCGGATGTTCGGGATGTCGTACTTGAGCATGGCCACGCGGTCGATGCCCATCCCGAACGCGAAGCCGCTCCACTCCTCGGGATCGATGTGGACGTTGCGCAGGACCTGGGGGTGGATCATCCCGCAGCCGAGGATCTCCATCCAGCCGGTCTGGGAGCAGGTGCCGCAGCCGGCGCCGCCGCAGAACAGGCACGACATGTCGAGCTCCGCGGAGGGCTCGGTGAACGGGAAGAAGCTCGGGCGGAGCCGGAACTTCGGCTCGCCGCCGAACAGCTTCTTCACGAAGTGCTCGAGCGTCGCGCGCATGTGGCCGATGTGGATTCCGCGGTCGACCAGAAACCCCTCGGCCTGGTGGAACATCGGCGAGCGGCGCATCGTGATCTCGTCGCGGCGGTAGACGCGACCACAGGAGATGACCTTGATCGGTGGCTTGTCCTTCTCCATCGACCGGATCTGCACGTTCGAGGTGTGCGTGCGCAGCAGGAGCTCGTCGACGTCGACGAAGAACGTGTCCTGCGTGTCGCGAGCGGGATGATCGGGTGTGAAGTTGAGCGCCTCGAAGTTGTACCAGTCGCTCTCGATCTCCGGACCGGGATCGACCGAGTAGCCCATCTCGCGGAAGATCAGTTCCATCTGCTGGCGGACCAGCGTGATCGGGTGCAGGCGGCCGAGGTGTGGCTTGCGGCCGGGGAGGGTCACATCGATGACTTCGCGCGCTTCCTTGCGCGCCGCCTCGCCAGCGGCAATGCGCTCGGTTTTCTCCTTGAGCGCGGATTCCAGTCGGTCGCGGAGTTTGTTCAGCGCATCGCCGACATCCTTCTTCTGCTCTTTCGGGACGTCCTTCAGCTGGGAGAAGAGGGAGGGGATGAGTCCGCCCTTGCGGCCGAAGTAGCGGACGCGCAGCTCGTCGAGCGAGCGGGCGTCGCCCGCGGCGGCCAGCGCCGCGTCGAATTCACGGCCAGCTTGCGCGATGGCGTCGAGCACTAAGACTTCGTAGCAGCTTTCAGCTTCTGGAGTCCAGCCCGAGCGCTCTCGACGAGAGCGGAGAACGCCGCGGCGTCGCGGACGGCGATGTCCGCGAGGACCTTGCGGTCGACGGTGTTGCCAGCCGCTTTGAGGCCATTGATGAGCTGCGAATACGAGATGCCGTTCAGGCGGGCGGCGGCGTTGATGCGGGCGATCCACAGCGTGCGGAAGTCACCCTTGCGATCTTTGCGGCCGGCGAAGGAGTAGTTCAGCGCCTTGTCGACGGCTTCCTTCGCGATGCGGTGACCGCGCGACTTCATCCCGTAGTAGCCCTTGGCCAGCTTCAGGATCTTGGCGCGGCGGTTCTTTCTCTTTGGACCTCGTTTGACTCTTGGCATGTCCTCTCCTCGTTTCTGACGTTTTCGAGCGGCCGGGTCAGGAGGTTGGCTTGAACCTCGGCTCGCTCCGATGGATGTAGGGCCGACTCTCAGTCGGCCCGGACCCACTGAGAGTGGGTCCTACGTTAGTAGGGCAGCATCCGCTTCACGGTCCGCCTGTTCGCGCCCGACACTTCCGTCTCCTGAGCAAGCGCGGCCTTCCGGCCCGGACGCTTCTTGGTGAGGATGTGCGAGTGGAACGCGTGGTTCCGCTGGATTTTGCCGGTTCCGGTTTTCTTGAACCGTTTCGCGGCGCCGCGGTGCGACTTCATTTTCGGCATAGCTTGGCTCCAAACCAGATTGGTCTGTGGATGATTCCCCTGGAGCGACGGCCGGCTCGACGGTCGAATCCGGCCCCTGTTGACCTACGCCTTGACCGGCGCGATCACCATCGTCATCCGGTTTCCCTGCACGTCGGGGTGCGGGCTCTCGGGGGCACCAAACTCCTTGATGTCCGAGAGAAGCCGGTCGAGCACGGCCCTGCCCAGCTCCATGTGCGTCATCTCGCGTCCGCGGAACCGGACAGTTGCCTTGACCTTATCCCCATGCTGGAGAAAGCGGATGATGTTGTTCTTCTTGAAGTCGAAGTCGTGCTCGTCGATGCGGGGGCGGAACTGCACCTCCTTGACGACGATGACCTTCTGCTTCTTCTTCGCCTCGCCTTGCTTTTTCTTCTGCTGGAAGACGTACTTCCCGTAATCCATGATCTTGCAGACGGGCGGATTCGCCGTCGGCGAGATCTCGACAAGGTCGAGGTCCTTCTCCCGGGCCATGTCCTGGGCCTGCTGGAGAGGAACGATTCCTACTTGTGAGCCGTCAGCCCCGATGAGGCGAATTTCGGGGATTCCACGGATCATCTCGTTGATTCTTGATTCTGGTTCTGCCGGTCTACGGTCGAATCGTGAGCCTCGTCGCGGGGGGTAAATGCTTGTCTTCCTCCTTAGGCGCCTGGGGGATGCGGGAATCTACGGATAAACACTTCACAAAGTCAAGGCGCGGGACTGCATCAACTCTATTGCCTGCCCCAGCAATTCCTCCACCGGAATACTGCCCTGATCGCCGCCGGTCCGTTTGCGCAGGCTGACGGTGCCGCTGGACGCTTCCTTCTCGCCGACGACGAGCATCCACGGGACCTTTGCGAGCTGGGCGTCTCGGATCTTCGCACCGAGCTTTTCATTGCCGCGATCGACCTCGATCCGCAGCCCCGCCGCGCGCAATTTCGCGGCGGTGGCATCGGCGTAATCGACGAACTTCTCCGAGATCGGCAGGACAACGGCCTGCACCGGGGCGAGCCAGAACGGAAACGCGCCGGCGAAGTGCTCGATCAGGATGGCGATGAACCGCTCGAACGATCCGTAGATCGCGCGATGCAGGACGACCGGACGGTGCTCGTTGTTGTCTTCGCCGACGTACACGAGATCGAACCGCTCGGGCGCGTTGTAGTCGAGCTGCAAGGTGCCGAGCTGCCACTTCCGCCCGATGCTGTCGGACACCTCGAAATCGATCTTCGGTCCGTAGAACGCACCGTCGCCCGGCTTCAGCTCGTAGGGACGGCCGAGCGAGTCGAGAGCGTTCCGGAGCATCGACTCGGCGCGGTCCCAAAGGGCGTCATCGCCGATCCGCTGCTCGGGACGGGTGGCGAACTTGGCAATGTAGTCGAGACCGACCGACGAATAGACCTGATCGAGCAGTCCGACGAACCTGCGCACCTCATCAGTCACCTGCTCTTCCATACAGATGATGTGCGCGTCGTCCTGCGCAAACTGCCGGACGCGAGTCAGCCCGCTCAGCACGCCGGACGCCTCGTTGCGATGCAGAGGGTCCTGAGTGCTGAAGCGCAGCGGCAGCTCGCGGTAGCTGTGCCGCTTCATGTTGTAGAGCAGGTAGTGCGAGGGGCAGTTCATCGGCTTCAGCGAGAAGTCGTGCTCGCCGGTCTCGCTGTCGAGAACGAGAAACATGTTCTCCCGGTACTTGCCCCAGTGGCCGCTGATCTCCCAGAGACCCTTGTTGAACATCAGCGGGGTCTTTACCTCCAGATAGCCGTTCTCGCGGGTGACGTCGCGCATGTACTCCTCGAGAGTGTGATAGAGGGTTGTGCCCTTCGGAGTCCAGAACGCCGCCCCTGGCGCGAACGGATGGAACTGAAAGAGGTCGAGCTCCTTTCCGAGCTTGCGATGATCGCGCGCCTTCGCCTCCTCCATGCGGTGGAGGTGCTCCTCCAGCTCTTTGGCATCCGCCCACGCGGTGCCGTAGATCCGCTGGAGCATCTGGTTCTTCACGTCGCCGCGCCAGTAGGCGCCGGCGACCGAGAGCAGCCTGAAGGCGCCGAGCTTTCCGGTCGAAGGCACGTGCGGGCCGCGGCAGAGGTCAAACCATTCGCCCTGCCGGTAGACCGAAAGGGTCTCGCCGCCGGGGATGGCCTGGAGGATCTCTACCTTGAACTTCTCGCCGAGCTTCTCGAAGGTCTTGATCGCGTCGTCGCGGCTCCACTCTTCGCGCCGGATCGGAAGATCGCGTTTGACGATCTCCGCCATCTTCTCCTCGATGCGGCGCAAGTCCTCGTCACTGAAGGGACGGTCGGTGGCGAAGTCGTAAAAGAAGCCGTTCTCGATCACCGGGCCGATAGTCACCTGTGTGCCCGGAAAAAGCTCCTGCACGGCCATGGCCATGAGGTGAGCGGTGGAGTGACGGATGGTGTCGAGGCCGGCCGCGCTCTTCGGTGTGACGATTTCGATCTTCGCGCCGTCCGGCACCTTTGCGTAGACGTCGACGATCTTTCCGTTGATCTTGCCGGCGATGGCGGCCTTCGCCAGTCCTTTGCCGATGGACGCGGCGACATCAGCGACCGTCGCGCCTTGCGGTACTTCTTTTTTCGATCCGTCCGGAAGTTCTACGTGCATGAGCTCAATCCTGAAAATGAAAAGGGCCGAGTTGCCTCGGCCCCGTCTGGTGATCTGGAAGTGGATAAACGATCAACGACAGGGCGAGCCGGAGCTCGTCGTTCGCGTCTGCGTGGTCGTCGTCGTTCGGTTCATGACTGCTCGCGGAGTATAGCCAAGTCCGCGGCTTCCTACAACGCGGCCGAAAGCGGATTCATTGCGGTGATGGGGCTGGGATAGCCGAGGTAGTAGCCCTGACCGAGCTCGCAGCCCGTGCCGAGGAGGTATTTTTCGAGCTCCGGCGAGGCCACACCCTCACCGATCACATCGATGCCGAGATGCGAGCCGAGCGTGACGACGGTCTGCACGATCTTTTGCGTGCGCCGGCTGCCGGCCAGCGCCTCGACAAACGACCGGTCGATCTTCACCTCGGTGATCGGAAGATCGCGCAGGTGAACGAGCGACGAAAAGCCGGTGCCGAAATCGTCCACCGAGATCCCGACGCCCCACCGATGCAGTCGCTTGAGCACGTCCATGGCGCGCTTGGGCCGCATGAGAAGACTCTGCTCGGTGATCTCGAGCTTCAATGCTTCCGGCGGTGCGCCGTGAACATCGAGCGCGGTCTTCACCAGCTTGATGCAGGTCGGGTCGTCGACGAGCGATGCGCTGATGTTGACCGCGACCGGCGGCGATGAGCTGCCGTCCGCTCGCTCGACCCAGTCGCGCAACGCAGCGTGCAGCGTCCATCCGGCAATCGTCAGCATGACCTTGGAGCCGTGCACGAGCGGAAGAAACGAACCGGGCATCAGCAGCCCGCGCACGGGGTGTTGCCAGCGCAGCAGGGCCTCGTGGCCCACGACGCGATGCGTCACCAGATGCACCTGGGGCTGGTAGTGCAGCCGCAGAGCGTCGTTTTCAACCGCCGCTTCCAGTTCTCTTTCGATGACTGTGCAGATGAGCTGTGGGATCGGGCTGAACATCGAACCGATTGGGCGTCCGGGGACTGCGAATTCTAAAGCGGGCGCGACAGTGCGCAAGCCGAAATAATGGAACCGTCACATTCCTGTAAACAACTAACCGCAATTCCATTGGCTCGTCCAACGGCGCATGAAGAGAATTCTGATCGCCGTGTTTCTCGTCGTGCTCGCGCTTCCGCTTCACGCCGATCTGCGCCAGCAGATTGAATCGAGGTCGGGATGGGTCGGCTATTCCGTTCCGATCAGCGGGAACCGCTCCATCTGCTCGCACGACGACGGGTTCGTCGTCGAGCGCGCATCTTCGATGTATGTGCTGTACCACGTGAGCAACGGCGCGATCGATTCGATCCGGGTGTCGTCGCCGCAATGTCGCTCCGATGCTCCCGATCAGTGGCTGCAAAACGTCGATCCGCGCGACAGCGCGCGTCTTTTGCGCCGCCTGGTCGACGAGAACGGCGCCGTGTCGAGAAAAGCCGTGACCCCGCTCGCTCTGCAGGATGGGACGGTCGACGACCTGATCGACATCGCCAGGCATCACTCTTCCGCGCGCATTCGAGGCACCGCACTCTTCTGGGTTTCTCAGGCGGCAGGGGATCGCGCGGCTTCGGTTCTCAAGGACGCGGTGGAGAACGATCCGGAAGAGGACGTCAAGGCGAGGGCGGTCTTCGGCATCTCGCAGTTGCCGGACGATCAGTCCATTCCGCTGCTGGTCGACCTGCTCAAGACGAACCGCAGCCGGGAGGTCCGGAAGAAGGCGGCATTCTGGCTCGGTCAGAAGAATGATCCGCGTGCGCTCGCGGCGCTAGAAGACATTCTCAAGCAGTAGCGCGCGCCACGCTGGAGCGATAGGATGCGGACATCCCGACAAGGAGGTCCGCATGCGCCGCATCGCGACGTGCAGCATCATCCCGCCGCACATCCTGCGAAACATCGCCGAACGCGGCGATGAGGACGCGCGCCGCGACGCGCAGATGGCGCTCGAGCTGACGGCGCACGCGCGGGGACAGCGCACGGCGCTCGCGGAGATGGCCGGCCCGCTCTCCGTTCCTGCCGGCGAGAAGCGCCGGACGATCTTCGACGCGCACAACACGCGCGACCTTCCCGGCAAGCGCGTGCGCGGCGAAGGCGATTCTGCCGTGCGCGACACGGCGGTCAACGAAGCGTTCGACGGCGCCGGAAAGACCTTCGATTTTTTCAAACGCGTCTACGGACGGAACTCGATCGACGATCGCGGCCTGCGCCTCGACGGCACCGTGCACTACGGCGTGCGCTACGAAAACGCGCTCTGGAACGGCCGGCAGATGATCTACGGCGATGGCGACGGCCGCTTCTTCAACCGCTTCACGGCCGCCCTCGACGTCATCGGACACGAGCTGACTCACGGCATCACGCAGTACACATCGGTGCTCGAATACGACGCTCAGTCGGGCGCGCTGAACGAGCACTTCTCGGACGTCTTCGGAATCCTCGTCAAGCAGCACGCCCACAAGCAGACCGCGGGGAAGTCGGACTGGCTGATTGGCGAGGGGTTGTTCACCAGTCGCGTTCACGGATCGGCGATCCGTTCGATGAAGGCGCCCGGCACCGCGTACGACGATCCGGTTCTCGGGAAGGACCCGCAGCCGTCGTCCATGAAGGCCTATGTCGTCACCGAGCTCGACAACGGCGGCGTTCACATCAACTCCGGTATTCCGAATCGTGCTTTCTACGAGCTGGCGCGCCTTCTCGGAGGCAAGTCGTGGGAAGTGGCCGGAAAGATCTGGTACCGGACGCTGACTCACGAGCTGCGCTCGCGCGCGAATTTTCAGCAGTGCGCCGACGCGACGTGGAAAGTGTCGGGCGATCTTTTCGGTGCGGGAAGCGCGCCGCAGCATGCGGTTCTGGCAGCGTGGAAGACCGTCGGCATTGCCATCACCCCTGCCATGGTCGAAGAAGGGCCGCGCCTTCCGGTGAAAATGGCCGAGACGTTCCACCCGCCGGCAGCAGCGGCGGAATTTCCGGCCGCCGTGCCGCGGGTTCGTGTGCCGTCATCGTGACGGTTACTTCCTGCGATTGAGATAGACCAGGACGCCGGCGGCGATCGTCACCGCGCCGAGCGATACGACGAGCACTTCCGGATTCTTCTTGAGGTAGTCGGCGATATCGTCGAGGATCTGATCGGTATCGACGTCCTCGAGCCTGGTCTTGATCCTCTCGACGATCAGATCGATGAGGCCGAGGCGCTCGACGATGTCGAGGATGGCCGCGGTCGAGAGCCCCGCCCCCGCCCCCCCACCGCCCCGCCGCCGCCCGCCCGCCGTCCGCCCGCCGCGCGAGGCCGTGCCGTGATCATCATCTTCTTCGTCTGTGTGATGCCTTGTAGCCATTGCCTACCTCCATCGGTCACCCTTTGTGCAAACAGCCCACCAGAACAGGTGGCGGATCGGTTTGCGATGAAGCCCCCGATCCCTACGACCCATGTCCCAAGACCAGCCTAGTGTGGCGTGTCGCAAATAGACCGACTTTCGCTGGTGCCGCAACCGGCACCAGCCCGAAGGGTTGTGGGCGGCAAGGGACCATCTGCTTCGTTGCCGCTCCTCGACGATGTCCCGCATCGCCTTCGTCGCGGCGCCTCGCATCTGGCCCCGCGGCGCCCGCAACGAAAGCCGGTCTATTTGCGACACGCCACACTAGAATCTCCATCGTATGTCCAAGCTCGCGCGAGTCTGTCTGGCAATGATCATCGCCGGAGCATGGTTCGCGCTTGCAGCCTCCGCGCAGGAGGAGAACATCGTCGTCGTCGATAACACCACTAGTGTCATCAACGGCGACACGACCGATATCCCTTCGCTGATCGCTCATCCCGGCTCGGACGGGATCAGTTTCGCGGAGGCGTTCAAGGCTGCCAGCGCGATGACGGGGAAGAAGGTCATCACCTTTAACGAGTCGTTGATCGGCAAGACGATCGAGGTCACGACCACTGCCGACGACCGCCGTCTGTTCGTGTTCGATACGCCGGACATCACGATTCTCGGCGATCTCGACGGCAACGGGACGCCCGACGTGACGCTGGCCGCCGCGCGGGGGTCGGTCCTGGCGTTCGTCATCCGTTCGAGCCGCACGACGATCGAGGGAATTCATCTCATCACCGGATTCGACGGCGCGCCCATCACGTTCGCCTGTCTCGATTTCGTTTGCGACGATCATCTTCTTCGCGGAATCAGGATTCTGGACAACGAGATCGTGAATCTCGCCGGACCCGCGATCGAGGTGTCCATCGGACCGCCGCGCTCCGGCATGATCCCGTACGTCGGCGATCTCTTCTTCGACGACCTGCAGATCAGCGGAAACGAAATCTCCGCGGCCGGCACCGGGGTCTCGATGTCGGTAGCCGTTCAGGGATTCTCGAACGAGCGCGCCCGCGCGGTCACGATCAGCAGGAACAAGATCAACGCACCCGCCGGCATCCGCATCATTGCGGCCGACGGAACCTCGGCCCCCGATTTCTCAGACAACAACACGATCGAGAACCTGACGATCGACCAGAACACGATCCAGACGAGCGGCACCGCGATCAAGGTGTTTGCCGCGAACTTCGGCAACAGCAACAATCGCATCACCGGCCTGCAGATCACCGGAAATCAGATCGAGGCCGCGAACGGCATCGACGTCGCCGCGTCAGGCGATGGAAAGCCGCAGCGGATCGGCAGCGGCAACATCATCGAGAATTTGACGATCGCCGGAAATCAGATCAAAGCCACGGGACGGGGGATCGCGGTCAGCGCAGCCGACCTTCCTGCATCGGAGAGCAGTTCCGCCGGATTCGACTCCAACCGCGTGCGTCGGATCACGATCCGCGATAACACGGTCAGCGGCTACTCGGACGCGGGCGTGCGGGTGTGGGGTGCCGTGGCGAACAACGGAACGGTCACCACGAATGCGCTCGAGGACGTGTCGGTGGCGAACAATGTCCTCACTGCCGGATTGCGGCAGGCCTTCGGCATCGGCATCGTCGGGGGCGATGGGAAGGGTGGGAGCGCGCGCAACAACGCCATCCGCACGCTCTCGATCACCGGGAATCGCGCCTCGGGAGGCGCGGTGGGCGTTGTGTTCATCGGCGGCAATGGACCGCAGGCTGTATCGAACACGATCGAGGTGCTGCATTTCTCCGGCAACGATCTGCAGGCGAACGACATCGGCGTGTCGGCGATCGAGAACCAGGGCGGAGGCGGGAACGCGGTTCGCTTCCCGCGGCGCCGGGCGGTACGCTGACGGGCGCTGCCTTTGCAGAGCGGAAGCTCATGCGACTGGGGAGTGAACGAAGCTCGAATGTGGAAGACCGCCGCGGGTACGGCCTACCGATCGCCGGCGGCGGAGTCGGGGCGATCGTCATCGCGCTCCTTGTGCTCTTTTTCCGCGGAACGCCCGGCGAGATCACGACGAATGAGCCGCAGGGGCAGCCGGGAGCAAGCGCCCCGGCTGCCGGTCAGGATCCGACCGGCGATTTCGTCTCCGCCGTCCTGGCAGACACCGAGACCACGTGGCACGACATCTTCCGCAACGAGATCGGCCGCGACTACGAAGAGCCGAAGCTCGTGCTGTTCAGCGATGTCGTGCAGTCGAGCTGCGGAATCGCCGAGGGGGCGACCGGACCGTTCTACTGTCCGCTGGACGGGAAGGTGTACCTCGACACGAGTTTCTTCCGCGAGCTCGATCAGCGTTTCGGCGCGCCGGGCGATTTCGCTCAGGCGTACGTGATCGCCCACGAGGTCGGGCACCACGTGCAGAACCTCCTCGGCATCTCCGATCAGGTGCAGGGCGCGCGCGGGCAAAGTGGCCGCCGGCAATCGAACGCGCTCTCCGTCCGAACGGAACTGCAGGCTGACTGCTTCGCCGGCGTGTGGGCGAATCACGCCGACAAGATGCGGCACATTCTCGAGCAGGGCGATGTCGAAGAAGGGCTCAACGCCGCCAGCGCGATCGGCGACGATCGCCTTCAGCGCGAGACCCGCGGCTACGCCGTGCCGGACTCGTTCACCCACGGCACGAGCACGCAGCGCGTGCACTGGTTCCGCCAGGGGTTGCAGGGCGGCCGGGTGGCGGACTGCGACACGTTCAACGCGGCGGACCTGTAGCCCCGCGTCATCCTGAGCGCGGCGAAGGATCTCGTCGGCGGAGATCCTTCGTCGTCCACGCGACGCAGGATGACGCGGTTCCCTCTTTGCCGCTGACCACCTGCGTGTGAGATCGGCGGCAATGGTGTGATCGACGATCGTGGGCCACCTGCACTCCTCAACTTCTTCGGTTTCGCGCGGCTCCATTGGTATTCTCACGGCGCATGAGACGAGCCAGCCTCCTTCTCTCGATCGTTTTCGCCGCCGCGGCGCATGCCCAGCCCGCGCCGGAGCCGGTGCGCTACACGCTGCGGTTTCCGGCCGCGCAGACGCATTACGTCGAAGTCGAAGCGGTATGTCCGTCGTTCGGAGCGCAGCAACTCGAAGTGATGATGCCGGTGTGGACGCCCGGCTCGTACCTCGTTCGTGAGTACGCGCGCAACGTCGAGGACATCGCGGCCACGACCGATCGGGGCGAGAGCGTTCCGCTCGAGAAGACGCGCAAGAACCGCTGGCGCTTTCCGACCCGTGGGGCGCAGTCGATCACGCTCCGCTATCGCGTCTATGGCCGCGAGATGCGCGTGCAGACGGATTTCATCGGCTCCGACTTCGCGCTGCTGAACGGCGCGGCGACGTTCATCACGCCGGTCGACCGTCTGCGCGGGCCGTACGAAGTGACGCTCGAGCTGCCCAGGAGCTGGTCGCGCAGTCTCTCAAGCATGGCCGTGCTCGCGCCGAACCGTTTTCGCGCCGCGAACTACGACGAACTGGTCGACTCGCCGATCGTGGCCGGCAATCCGGACGTGCACGAGTTCACGGTCGCAGGGAAGCCGCATCACCTCGTCGACATCGGCGGGGAGGATTTCTGGGACGCGGCGCGCGCGACCGCGGACGTGCAGAAGATCGTCGAGCAGCACGCGAAGATGTGGGGCATCGTGCCGTATGACCGCTACTACTTCTTCAACTTCATCGTCGATTCCGGCGGTGGTCTGGAGCACAAAGGCTCCACCGTCCTCATGACCCGCCGCTTCCAGATGCGGACGCGAAGGGGCACCATCGACTGGTTCGATCTCGTCAGCCACGAGCAGTTCCACGCCTGGAACGTCAAGCGCCTCCGCCCGATCGCGCTCGGGCCGTTCGATTACGAGAACGAGAACTACACGTCGAACCTGTGGATCTCCGAAGGGTTCACCGACTACTACGGAGCCCTGGATGTCGAGCGCGCCGGCCTGATGACGCCGAACGAGTACCTTCGCCGCCTCTCGCGAACGGTCGAGTCGCTGCAGACGACGCCCGGGCGGCTCGTCGAACCGGTGGCATTGGCGTCCTACGACGCGTGGATCAAGCTGTACCGCCCCGACGAGAACTCGAACAACACCGCGATCAGCTACTACACAAAGGGAGCGATCGTGGCCTGGATCCTCGACGCGAAAGTGCGGAAGGCGACGAACGGTACGCGCACGCTCGACGACGTCATGCGCACGGCCTATCAGCGCTTCTCCGGACCGCGCGGTTTCACGACCGACGATTTTCTCGGCGTCGTGCGCGAGATCGGGGGAGCGGATGTTGCCACATGGCTCGGCCACGCGGTCTCGACGACCGAGGATCTCGATTACAGCGATGCGCTGTCGTGGTTCGGGCTGCAGTTCGGAAAGCAGAAGGAATCCAACGGCGATGACGGCGAACCGAAGGAGCCGAAGGCCTACCTCGGCGCCGGCACGCGGGTCGACGGCGGACGCCTGATGATCACGCAGGTGAAGCGCGGCACGCCGGCGTTCGATGCCGGATTGAACGTCGACGACGAGATCGTCGCGCTGGACGACTATCGCGTTCCGCCGGACGGATTCGATACCCGGCTGCAGCAGTACCGGGCGGGCGACGAGGCGACGCTCACCGTGGCGCGGCGAGGCAAGCTGACGCCGCTGCGCGTGAAGTTCGGCGAGGAGCCGGAGAACGTGTGGAGGCTGCGAACGTTGGAGAAGCCGGCGCCCGGACAGGCCGAGCAATTCAAGAAGTGGTTAGCAATTACGGAGTAGGAATCTTTACTTCCTAATTTCTCCAAGAATCCTCTCCACAAATCATTCACAAAATCTTGCATTCATAGACGAATTGGCCGAAACTTCGGCACGGGGAACTCTCCGGGAGGGTGTGACGGTGGTTTGCAGTCTCAATCGGCCGGTCGAGGTGCCGAGACCCGAGTGATGCCGGCGCAAACATTGAGCTACGAGGCGATCGGCTTTCAGCTACTCGGACCCGTCTCCGTGGCCCTACTTCTCTTCCAGATCTACCGCAGCTTCCGTACCTCCTACGTCCTTCATTGGACGCTCAGCTTTGCCTCGCTGGCGATCTTTCAGGTGTCCGCGGCGTCGCTTCTCTTCCGCGACGGCGTCGCGGAGCCCGTCGTACTCATTGCCGGCGCGGTGATCGGCGGCGCGGCCGCCTGTCTGCAGCTCGGATGGCTGGTGTGGGGCGGCGTGGAGCTGATCAAGCGCAAGGCCATCAGGATCGCCGAGCCGCAGCGCGTGTTTCTGCTTCTCGCCGGCGTCGGGGTTCTCTCCGGCGCGATCCCGTTTCTCGCCGGCCGCGATCCCGCCATTCATCGCTTCTTCTTTCTGGGACTGCACGCGCTCGGCGGCGCGCTGACGTTCGTGGTCTGCGCGATCGCCATCCGCCGCTTTCGAGGGGCCGGATTCACGATCGCCTCGATCGCCTGGATCGTCTATGGCGTCGTCGAGATGAACGAGTTCATCACGGTCATGCGCAGCGTCGTCGCGCGCACGGCGCCTGTGCCGCTGATGACGCTCTCCGTCTCCGAGCTTGCCGGCAGCGCCATCGTTGCCCTCGGCGCCGTGCTGCTCGTGCTCGAGGATCAGCGCGAGGCGTCGGCGCTCGCATCCTCGCAGGTCGAACAGCTCGCGTACTACGACACGCTCACGGGACTGCCCAACCGGGCCCTGTTCGGCGACCGGCTCGCCGTCGCCCTCGGCCACGCGTCCCGGCACCGGTACAAGGTGGCGGTTCTTTTCCTCGATATCGACCGCTTCAAGCAGATCAACGACTCCCTCGGCCACAGCGTCGGCGACCGGCTGCTGAAGATCGTCTCGGCGCGCATCCGCAGCGCGATCCGCGAGGAAGACACGGTGGCGCGCTTCGGCGGCGACGAGTTCACGATCCTCATCCACATCATCGGAAAGATCGAGGATGCCGGAAAGATCGCCCAAAAGGTGCTCGACTCCCTCAAGGCACCGATCACCATCGACGAGCGCGATTTCGTCGTGACCAGCAGCATCGGGATCTCGATCTTTCCGATCGATGGCGCCGACGGCGAAACGCTGATCCGTAATGCGGATACGGCCATGTACCGCGCCAAGGACCTGGGGCGGAATTCCTACCAGTTCTACGCCGCCACGATGAACCACAAGGCCCTCGAGGCGCTGGAGGTGGAGAACGGTTTGCGACGAGCTCTAGCGAACAACGAGTTCGTTTTGTACTATCAGCCTCTCGTCGACGTCACTTCAGCAACCGTTTTCGGACTCGAGGCACTCATTCGCTGGCAACATCCCGAGCTGGGTCTGCTGCGTCCCGATCGTTTCATCCCTGCTGCCGAGCAGTCGGGATTGATCATCGCCATGGGCCGGTGGGTGCTTCGTGAAGCGTGCAAGCAGGCCAGCGACTGGCACCGTCGTGGCCACAAAGTCGTGATGGCGGTGAATCTGTCCGGCCGGCAGTTCGGCGACCCCGATCTCATCCATTACATCAAGGAAGCGCTCGAGACGGCCGATCTCAAGCCCGAGTATCTCGAACTGGAGATCACCGAAGGCTACGCGATGCAGGACGTTCAGAAGGCCATTCAGACGCTGCGGCAGCTGAAAACCCTCGGCGTCCGGATTGCCATCGACGACTTCGGCACGGGTTACTCCTGTCTCAGCTATCTGAAGCAGTTCCCCATCGATACGCTGAAGCTCGATGGTTCGTTCGTCCGCGATCTCGCCGCTCCCGAAGACGCGCAGATCGCGCTCGGCGTCATCGCCCTTGCACACTCCTTGAAACTGAAAGTCATCGCAGAGGGAGTGGAGACGATCAGCCAGCTGGCGTTCCTGCGCGAGCACTCCTGTGATCGTCTCCAGGGTTACTTGTTCAGCCGGCCGATGCCGCCGGCGAATTTCGACCGCTTCATGAACCAGAAGGAAATGCTGCGGTTCGCACACTTGCACTAACCACGGGGGCCGGATGGCCGATTGTCAGACTTGGAATATCGCCCTCACCGCAACCGGATTCGTTGTGGCGATCCTGTTTGGCTGGCTGTTGATCCTCGAAAGGAGACGGTCCATCGCTTCCACGGCCGAGGTGAAGCGGCTCGCGTTTCATGATGTGCTGACGGATCTGCCGAACCGCCTGCTGTTCATGGATCGCGCCGCGATCGCGTTCGCCTACGCCCGCCGCGCCAGCACCAACGTCGCGGTCGCATTTCTCGATCTCGATCGTTTCAAGCTCGTCAATGACTCCTTCGGCCACCATGTCGGCGACGAAGTTCTGCGCGGAGTGGCCGAGCGTCTGCGCGACTGCCTTCGCGAAGAAGACACGGTGGCGCGCATCGGGGGCGACGAGTTCACGCTGGTCATGCCCGGCCTCAAGCACCACGACGACGTGGTGAAGGTTGCCACGAAACTGCTCGACGCGTTTCACCGGCCGCTGTTCGTCGGCGGCCGCGACATCGTGGTGAACGCGAGCATCGGGGTCAGCGTTTATCCCGAAGATGGAAATGATGCCGAAGAATTGCTGAGAAACGCCGATACGGCGATGTATCGGGCGAAGGAGCGCGGCGGTGACACGATCCAGATGTACACGACCGCGCTCAACACGCATGCGGCCGAGGAGCTCCGGCTCGAGTCGAGACTGCGGTTGGCGCTGGCGCGGCAGGAGTTCATCCTCCACTATCAGCCGCGCATCGATGTGACCTCGGATCGCGTGGTGGCGTTCGAGGCCCTTCTGCGATGGGACGATCCCGATCGCGGCCTGGTCATGCCGGTCGATTTCATTCACACCGCGGAAGTCTCCGGACTGATCGTGCCGATCGGCCAGTGGGCGCTGCGCTCCGCGTGCCTCCAGGCGAAGCGGTGGCATTCGGAAGGGTCGCGCGGTCTGGTCGTGTCGGTGAATCTCTCCGCCCGTCAGTTCCATCGTCCCGACCTCAGCGACACGGTTCGCGAAGCGCTGCGCAATGCCGATCTCGAACCGCAGTTCCTCGAGCTCGAGATCGAGGAGAGCTGCGTCATGGGCAACGCCGAGATCGCCATGCGCATCCTGCGCGAGTTGAAATCGCTGGGCGCCCTCGTGGTGATCGCCCATTTCGGCGCCGGCTACTCGTCGCTCCGCGATCTGCGCCGGTTGCCGATCGACGGCCTCAAGCTCGACCGATCGTTCCTCGCCGTGAACGGCACGGACAACCGGCCGCTGGCCACCGCCGCTCTCGGCATGGCCAGGGCGCTGCACATCAAGATCATGGGCGAGGGCGTCGAGACCCAGGAGGCGGCCGACTTTCTCCGCTCACAGTCGTGCGACGAGTTCCAGGGTTTCCTCTTCAGCAAGGCCGTCCCTGCCGAGGAGTGCGAGCGGTTCATTCACCTCGACGCCCGGCCGGGCGAGATGGACAAATCGGATCGCGACACCGTCTGCTAGTGTGGCGTGTCGCAAATAGACGGACTTGCCGCTCCTCGACGATGTCCCGAATCGCCTTCGTCGCGGCGCCTCGCATCTGGCCCCCTCGGCGCCCGCAACGAAAGCCGATCTATTTGCGACACGCCACCGCAGACACCTACCTCGTCCTCTGCTCCAGGATCAGCCGTTTGTGCGGATAGTCGAGCGTCACGCGAAAGCGGGACAGCACCTCGGAACCGATCTGGCGGCTCGTCTCCTCGGTCGGTGCGCAGCAGGAGGATTGCGTGCTTCCCAGCGTGTACCGGCCGAGCTGGAACCACTCGTTCGATCCGATCACGCCCGCTTTGACCGTCCGGAGCGGTCCCTTCGAGTCGCGGATGATCGGATGATTCACCGCATCCTGCGATCCGGAATCGATCAGGAAGTTGTCGATGACCGGCGGCCGGCCGGTGACCTTGATCGTTCCCCGCACGAACGCCCAGCCGTTGCGGATGGCCAGCGGGAGCGTATCGCCCGTGCCTTCGTACTTGAAGACGGCCGGCTGCGTGATGGTGATGCTCGAGGCGGCGTAGTCGATCGTGACGGCCGAGCGGCAGAGAAGGTCGTATCCCAGGATGCCATCGACCGCGCGTCCCCAGGCCGGCGTGAGCCCGGCCAGGTTCGCCGTGTGCAGGTCGACGTGGTCGATGTCGATCGTATCGATGCCGATCGACGCGCTCTTCGATTCGGTCACGGTCATCAGGCCGGTGCGCGAACGGATCGTGGTCTTTTCGCCGGGATGAATCAGCAGACGCTTCGCCGCCGCGTCGCTGATGAGCGTGTGCCCCGAGCCGCTGTCGAACAGGAACCACAGCGTCTCGGCCTTGCCGTTCACGTGCACCGGGACGAACACGCCGTTATGCGAGCGCTGGAAGGGCATGTTGACCGAAAGCTTCGACGGCTGGAACGTGACGCGTGAGCGGCATTTCACTTCGTCGCCGGCACGAAGAGACGAAGCGGCCAGAAGGACACTCAGGATGACCGGAAATTTCATTCAGTTCACGATGCCGGCGCTTGCGGCGACCACGCTGGACGTTTGGAAGCCGTATTTTGCCGCATCTTCGGCAGAGACAATGCGTCGATTCTTGTTGCGGGCGAGATCGATCGTCTCGCCGGGCTTGCCATCGCTGCCGATGAGCGTGACGGCAGGCCGCGTTACACGGGCGCCGTCGCCGCCGCTATGCACGACGACGGCGACCTTGCCATCGTCGAAGCGGACGAGCGTGCCGACGGGATAGAGGCCGATCGCGCTGACGAAAACCTTGAGCAGCGCGGGATCGAAGTACTTGCCGGACTCGCGCATCATCAACGCGATCGCTTCGTCGGGCAGCCAGGCGTTCCGCCACGGCCGCTGCGTGGTGAGCGCGTCGTAGACGTCGGCGATCGACACGATGCGCGTGAAGAGATGCGGACGCCGCCCGCCGCCCGGCGGATAACCGCCGCCGCCGAAATGTCGGTGATGCTCGAAGGCGACGACGATGCGCGACAGCGCGGCCTTACTCAGCTTTCGCTCCTCGAGCAGAAACTCGACCGAACGAATCGGATGCTGGCCGATCGTGGCCCGCTCGTCGGGTGTGAGCGGCTCCGGCTTGTCGACGATGTCCGGATGATGCCGCAGGCCGATGTCGAAGAAGATCGCCGCCAGGCCGAGATCGGCGAGCGAGGACTTCGGCAGTCCGATCTTCTTGCCGATCACCATCGAGAGCACGGCCACGTTTGCGGCGTGGTGCGCCGCGTAGGCATCGGCATTCCGTACGGAAGCGGCGCCGGCGAACGTGTGCTCGTCCTCGAGGCAGAGGTCGACCAGCGTCTGCACCGTGCGTCCGATCTTCTTCATCACGAACTGGCGCTTTGCCGCGTTCACCCTGTCGCCGGCGATCAGGCTCTGGTACAGCACGACGAGCTTCGCGTACGTCTGGAAACTGAGTGCGCGCCGCTCGAGGACGATCTCCGAATCGCTCTTCTTCCCGCCGCCGAGAGGTCTGTTGATGCGGAAGGGAATGCCTGAGGCCTTGATCGCCGCGTCGATGTTCTCGAATTTCCGCTCGGTCGGCGGAAGGTAGACGAGCGCCTTGAGCAGCGAGCGCGTGCTCTCCGTCGTCAGCGCCGCCTCGATGGTGAAGCCGCCGATCCCGCGCTCTTCGAAAAACTCGAAGATGCCCCGGGCCAGCTCGTACTCGTCGGCCGAGAGCTTCAATTTCGTCCCGTTGACGAAGATCGACCGGTCCTTCACCTGAAACGAAATCTGCCCTTCGCCGGCGACCATCGCCGACGACAGATCGGCCATCGTCTTTACGGGCTGGACGATGGCCTTGTTGTCGATGGCGTGGATCTGCGCGGTCTTGAAGAGCTGAAAGAACGCGTACATGACCGCGTTCGGACCCTTCTCGCCGGCAGCGGCGCCCGCGACCTGCAGCGCCATGGCATCGATGTTCATCGCCGGTTTGACCGGATCGCTCATGACTTATGCGTCTCCGGCAGCGGGCGCTCCATCGTCTGGAAGCCGCTCCGCGACATGCTCTCGAGCACCTTGCGCGCGATCTCGGCGGGCTTGGCATTGCTGCCTGCGGCGATGGCCTGCACTTTCCTGTGGCCACTCTCGCCCGTGGACGCCAGTCCCCGCAGCGCGACTTCGAGATTCTCGAGGTCCTTCGGCAACCACATCCACTTCTTGTCCGGAATCCACGACTCGAACAGTGACTCGGCCGAAGCTCCGGCCACGCTGCCGAGGAGCCGCACGTATTTATCGCGCTCCCAGGCAGGCCGCTCGGCGAACTGCGGGCTGGTGACGAGCGTCCTGAGGCGCGGCGCAAGACCGGTGAGTTTCGCCTGCTGCACGGCGCGGAACGCGTAGAGGCGGACGGATTTCGACGGATCGCTTTCCATCGCTTTCCAGAGGATCTCGAGCGACTCGGCGCGGCCGAGCTTCACGATGATGCCGAGGCCTTTGAGACGGATCGACTCGTCGGGGTGCGAGGCCAGCTTCACGATCTGATCGGCGAATCGCTGCTCGGTCTTCTCATCGAGCAGAGCCAGCGCCGCGCGCACCCGTCCGGCTTCCGGCGACGAGAATGCGGCGCCGAGAAGCTCGACATTCGCGTCCAGACGCTTGCGCAGCGCGGCCAGAACCGCGTTCCGCGCTTCGCCGTCGCCGAGTTTTGCGTACGAGTCGAGAAGCAACGGCCAGACGTGCGCATCCGCGGCGAGATCCCAGAGCCGCGGGGCGATGGCGGGGGGAATCGTTCCGTTGACCACATCGGCCATGATTGCCGTCAGCCGATCGTCGCTGAGGATGTTCTTGACGGCGTCGGCCATCGCTTCCTGCGCCGCCGTGTCGGGTGCGTCGTGCGACAGCGCAGCCATGTGTGCGAGCAGCGCCGCCAGCTTCTCGAAATCGCGCGACGTCCAGTAGCCCTCGACCAATTGTCCGAGGATGCCGGCGATCGTGACCGGGTCGATGGACTTGAAGGAGAAGCGCGGAATCGTGAAGAGGATCTCGATGAACCGCTCCATGAGGTGCTGGTCATCGTCGGCCACGATCTCCGCGCGGAGCTCACCCTGCTGCGGCTCGGAGAGTTGGAGCACGGCGGCGTTTTCCTCGAACAACCGCTGCACCGCCGCGGCGTCCTGCCGGGCGTGCTCCGGGCGTCGCGGCTGGGCGCTCTGCAAAGGTTTCCGGCTCCGCATCTTCTCGTCGAGATCGGCGATCAGCGCGACCAGGCTCGGGCCGCCGCTCCCGTCGTCCTCACCCTCGGAAATGCCGTCGGTGGCGGTGTGGTGGATCGTGGTCAGGTTGCGCCGCCAGAGGTAGTTCACCATGTCGTCGGCGGATCCGAGCTGCTGCTCCTTCGTCTCGAAAACCTGGATCAGCGCTTCGAGATCGGCGGCGCTCGTTTCCGGTGTGAATGTCAGATCGCGGAGACCGTCGCGATAGAGCGGGAAGAAGAAGGAGTCTTCGCGCTTCGGATGGCTGAGGACAGGCACCTTTTCGAGAAAGATGTCGGTGGCGCCGACGCGCACGGTAAAGGCCTCACCACCCGCGGCGGTGCGGCATTTCTCGAGCACACGTTCGTTCGCCTCTCGATAAGGACCGCTGCCAGCCTTGTACAAACGGCGCGCGGCGATCGTCTTCTCGATCTGCAGAACGAAGTCACGGACGTTCTCGACCGAAGGAGCCATTGGACACCGCGAAGACCGCTGGACCGACCGCGATCATTGTACGCGTACAGGCCGCGCGACCGATCATCGCGCGATGAAGATGACATCGCGCGACTCCAGCAGATCGAACCTCGATTTGTCGAACGCGCCGTATGTTGTCGGCGATGGGAAACCGTTGTCGCGAAAGGCGCGCTCGAGGTCCTTGTGACGCCATCCGCGGACCTCGACGCGCTGCGAGCTGACCAGCTCGAGCGGCTCTTCGCGGTCGGGAC
>DATISF010000034.1:0-10404 GCA_035468985.1 Thermoanaerobaculia bacterium | reverse complement strand
GCCGCAGCCGATGCTGAGGCCCCGCGCGAAACGCCGTCCCTTCAGCCACAGCATGAACCAGTCGACCGGCCACAGCCCCTCTTCGTGACGGGAGATCGAGCGGAGGATGTACTCGCGGATGCGCGGGTGCTCCATCCAGCTCGTGTGCGTCGGCGCGACGACTTCGCGGTCCCAGAAATTTTCGGCGCTCATGCGCGGGCGGATTCTACTCGGCGTGGAGCACTCGCAATCTCGTTTACAATCGGCGCGACCGCACTGGACCGATCAAGTCGGGACCGCGCCCGCATGTCGGACGCGTGAAACAACAGCGTGAGACAAGGAGAACTGATGGTCAACAAAGTCATTCTGATCGGTCGCCTCGGCAAAGATCCGGAAGTCCGTTCGACGCCGAGCGGCACCACCGTCACCAAATTCACCATGGCCACCGACGAGCGCTTCACCGACCGCAACGGCGAAAAGCAGGAGCGGACGGAGTGGCACAACATCGTCGCCTGGGGAAAGCTCGGCGAGATCTGCGGCCAGTATCTGCGCAAGGGAAAGCTCATCTACATCGACGGGTCGATCCGCACGGATAGCTGGGACGACAAGGAGACCGGCCAGAAGCGCTACCGGACCGAGATCGTCGCGCAGAACATGAAGATGCTCGACCGCAAGGGCGACGACGAAGGCGGCAGCTACGCCGGCGCGAAGAAGAACGGCACCTCCGCTTCAGCGCCGCAGCAGGAAGACGACGAAGAGGTTCCGTTCTAGCTTAGGCCTCCGGCTTCGGGCCTTGGAAGGGTGGCGGTGTCCGAGGCCCGAGGACTCGTCAAGTCCACTCTTCCCTGCCGCTCCGGCCACCCGGCGTGCGCGGATTCTTGCGGCGATCGTCGTCGGGCACGAGCACCTCGCGCGGCGGGCGTGTCTTCTCGAACGCCTCGCCAAAGCGCACGGACTCTTCGATCAACTCGTCGAATGAGCTGACCGGCGGCCCCGCGCTCGCGCGGAGCGACTGGCAGTGCGCCCGATACCGCTCTCCGCGCGCGCGAGCATCGTCGAAACGGCGGCGGACCGACGGATCCTCGGCGATCCGGCCGCGCAGGTAGGCCTGGATCTCCGGCACGCGCTCGATGTGGCTGCAGAACAGCACGACGTCGTTCCCGGCCATGAGCGCGCGCTCGGCGATCGACTCGTAAGATCCGAGGTCGGAAACGGCGTGCATTTCCATGTCATCGCTGATCGCGATTCCTTCGAATCCGATCTGACGCAGCAGGTCGGCGGTGAGCCGCCGGCTGAGCGACGCAGGGACATCGGCCTCGCCGATCCGCGGATAGATTCCGTGGCCGATCATGATCGCTCCCGCCTCGCGGCCGAGCCGCTCGAACGGAACGAGCTCACGCGCGAGCAACTCCGGGAGCGAGATGTCGATGATCGTCGCGCCGTAATGCGGGTCCGCCGATCCGAAACCGATCCCGGGCCAGTGCTTGAGACACGACGCGACGCCTCTCGCGTGGAGTCCGCGCATGAACGCTCCGGCCAGATCGACGATCGTCTCCGCATCCCTGCCGAACGTACGCCGCTCCAGCCCTTTCGGCGCCTGCTCGCCGCGGATGTCGACGACCGGCGCGAGATCGACCTCCATATCGAAATAGCGCAAGGACATCCCGATCAGGTTTCCGAACCACTCCGCCATCCCGGCGCTGTTCTCCCCTTCCGCGAACGTCTCCGCGCTCGGAAGGCCGGGGATCATGTGGCGGAGGCGATCGACGCGTCCGCCTTCCTGGTCGATCATGATCAGCGGTGGATGCTTCGAGATCGCTTTGACTTCGGCGATCAGGTCGCGGAGCTGCGGCGGATCGGCGATGTTGCGGGCGAAGAGCACGATTCCGTACGGCGGCGACTCGCGGAGGATGCGCCGTTCGAGATCGGTCAGCGATTTCCCCGCCAGACCGATCCCGAGGATCTGACTTTCCATCGGAGTGGATGGTAGCAACTATTCGTCCAAGCGCTTTTTCAACGCATCGAGCGCGTTGAGCGCCTCGATCGGGGACATGGTCTCGAGCTGCAGGGCGCGCAGGGCATCGAGGACTGCCTGCTCGCGCGCGCCGAACAGCGCCAGCTGCCGGCCGGGAGAGACCGGACCGCGCTTGCGGGTCTCCTCCACGACGTCGCGTTCCTTTCGCTCCAGTGTCCCGAGGATCTCGCGCGCGCGGTCGATGATCGGCTGGGGGATCCCGGCCAACTTGGCCACCTGAATGCCGTAGCTCTTGTCCGCGGCGCCGGGAAGAACCTTCCGCAGGAAGATGATCTGGTCGTTCCACTCCTTGACCGCGACGTTGTAGTTCGCGACGCGCGGTCGCGTCTTCGCCAGATCGGTGACCTCGTGATAGTGGGTGGCGAAGAGGGTGATTCCGCTGTGCCCGGCGTTGTCGTGCAACGACTCGATGATCGCCCACGCCAGCGACAGCCCGTCGAAGGTGGCCGTGCCGCGGCCGACTTCGTCGAGGATGATCAGCGAACGGTCGGTGGCGTTGTTGAGGATGTTCGCGGTCTCGTGCATCTCCACCATGAACGTCGATTCGCCGCGCGCGAGCTGGTCGGACGCGCCGACGCGCGTGAAGATGCGGTCGCAGATGCCGAGGGTCGCCTTCGAGGCCGGAACGAAGCTTCCGGCCTGGTTGAGCAGCACGATCAACGCGACCTGGCGCAGGTAGGTCGATTTCCCGCCCATGTTCGGGCCGGTGATGATCTGGATCCCGTTGCGCTCGCGCTCGATGTCGGTGTCGTTCGGGATGAAGCGTTCGGCCGTGATCTGCTCGATGACCGGATGCCGCCCATCGGTGATGCAGATCTCGGCGCGATCGCTGAGCGTGGCGCGCGTGTAGCGGTTTCGCAAGGCGATGGTCGTCAGCGAACAGATGGCATCGCAATCGGCGACCGCGCGCGCCGTGGACAGAATGGCCGCGCTTCGCTCCGAAATCGACTGCAGCAGATCGTCGTACAGCCGCAACTCGATGGCGATCGCCTTCTCCTCGGCGCCGACGATCTTCTCCTCGAGCGTTTTGAGATCGGGCGTGATGAACCGCTCGGCGTTGACGAGCGTCTGCTTGCGGATGTAGTCGGCCGGAACCTTGGCCAGGTTCGATTTCGACACTTCGATGTAGTAGCCGAAGACGCTGTTGAAGCGGACTTTCAGCGACGAAATGCCTGTGCGCTCACGCTCCCGCGTCTCGATCTCCATCAGGATCGATTTCGAGTCGCGGGCGATGGTGCGGAGCGCATCGAGCTCGGCGTCGATGCCGTTCCGGATCACGCCGCCTTCCCGGATGTTCAGCGGCGGATTGGGATCGAGCGTCGCGGCGACCCTGGCGACGACATCGGGCAACGGGTCGAGCGCAGAGCGGATCTGGCCCAGCAGCGGCCCCTGGAGCGGCGCCATGACCGTGCGGAGATCATCGAGGGCCACGAGAGAGTCGGCCAGCGTCAGGCATTCGCGCGGGCTGGCGCTGCGCAGCGTCACCCGCGAGCTGATGCGCTCCAGGTCGGCGATTTGCGCGAGACGCGCGGTCATCGGCTCGAGGATGGCCCGGGAGCGCGTCAGCTCGTCGACCGCATCGTGCCGGTCGAAGATGGCATCGCCCGATTTCAGCGGGCGGATCAGCCAGCGGCGCAGCGTGCGCGCGCCCATCGCGGTGCGGGTGGCGTTCACCACGCTCCAGAGCGTCGCTCGCGGGTTTGCCGCGTCACGCGATTCCAGAATCTCGAGATTGGCGAGCGTCGCGGCGTCGAGCTGCAGGAAATCGGCATCGTTGTCGACGCGGAGCGACTGCACGTGATCGAGGCTCTTCTTGTGACTGGCGCTCGCGTACCGCAACGCCGCCGCCGCCGCCCCGATCCTCGGATCATCCCCTTCCAGGCCGAAGCCGCGAAGCGAGTGCGTCCCGAAGTGCCTCGAGAGGTACTCGCCGGGGTGATCGAACATCGATGGCTCAACAGGCGTCGACGGAACTCCGAGCGACGGACCGGCGCCATTCGCGGCGTGAATCGCCTCGCGCGGCGTGAATCGGGCGATGTCGTCGGAGAGGTGCGGATCGGAGAGATCGCGATACGACGTGACGAAGAAATCGCCGGTCGAGACGTCGAGATACGCCGCGCCGAGCGGTGCGGCGGCCGTCTCGGCCGCCGAATCGACACGCGAGACGGGCGTCGCTCCACAGACCGCCAGCAGATAACAGCTCTCCCGCTCGACGATCGAGCTCTCGGTTGCGGTTCCCGGCGTGACGATGCGCACGATCTCGCGCTTGACCAGGCCCTTCGCCTGCGCCGGATCCTCCGTCTGCTCGCAAATGGCGACGCGGAAGCCGCCGCGGATCAGCTTGGCGATGTAGCCGTCGGCCGAGTGGTACGGCACGCCGCACATCGGCGCCTCGTGCTCCTGCCCCTTGCCACGCGCCGTGAGCACGAGATCGAGGATCGGCGCCGCCTTCTCCGCGTCCTCGTAGAACATCTCGTAGAAGTCGCCGAGACGGTAGAAGAGGATGGCGTCCGGAACCTGCCGCTTGATCTCGAAGTACTGCTCGAGCATCGGCGTGAGTTTGGTTGGTTTCGTCATTCGGGATCCGGGATTCGGGATTCGGGGGGAAGGCCCGAATCCCGAATCCCGATCTACTTTACCGGCTTTCGAATCGTGATCAGAGTTCCATCCACCGCCCGTAGCTCCGCATGATCCATCGCTTGTCGGCGTCGGCGACATGAACGGCTTCGGGATTCGGGATTCGGGATTCGGTATTCGGGGGGAGGGCCCGAATCCCGAATCCCGAATCCCGATCTACGTTACGAATCCCGAATCCCGATCTACTCTACCGGCTTTCGGATCGTGATCAGAGTTCCATCCACCGCCCGTAGCTCCACCACCGCATCGCAGATCGCCGTGTGCGACACTCGATCGCAAAGCACGATCCATCGCTTGTCGGCGTAGGCGACATGAACGGCTTCGTGATTCGGGGGGAGGGCCCGAATCCCGAATCCCGAATCCCGATCTACGTTACGAATCCCGAACCCCGAATCCCGAATCCCGATCGACTTTACGAATCCCGAATCCCGATCTACTCTACGAATCCCGAATCCCGATCTACTTTACCGGCTTTCGAATCGTGACCAGAGTTCCATCCACCGCCCGTAGCTCCACCACCACCGCATCGCGGATTGCCGTGTGCGGCACTCGATCGCAAAGCACGATCCATCGCTTGTCGGCGTAGGCGACATGAACGGCTTCGTAGTCGCGGAAACCTTTTTGCCGGAGGATGGCCACGGCGCGGTCGCCGGCATCATTACTAAGGATGCGGCCGGAGCGGCGCGAGGGATCCTCCAGCCCGCGGAGAGCGACGAAAAGGATCGCGCAGAGAAAAATCCACGCGATGTAGATCGGGGCGAATCGTGCGGATCGCGAGTTTCGCAAGGCGGTCCTTATAATAGCGGCCCCATGACACGGAACGAGATTGAGCAGCAGCTCGTGACCATCGTTCGCCAGGAAAAGCCCGATCTCCCCGACGAAACGCTCACTCCCGAGACCGCGTTGGCCGACGCCGGGATCGATTCCCTCGACGCGCTCACGATCCTGTTCGCGATCGAGGAGCACTTCAAGATCTCGATCCCCGACGACAAGGCCAGGGCGATGAAAACCTTCGGCGACATGATCAGCGCCGTCGAATCGCTCGTCCCGAGCCAGACGTGACCCGAGTCGCCATCACCGGCATCGGCATCGTCTCCCCCTTCGGCGCGGGGAAAGCCGCGGCGCTCGATGCCCTTGGCAACGGGACGAGCGGCATCCGCCTCATCACGAGCATCGATGCGTCGGAGTTGCAATGCAGGATCGGCGGCGAAGTTCCCTCCCAAGCGCATGCGGGACAGCATCGAGGCTTCGACCGGTTCAGCCGCTTCGCTCTGATCGCGGCCGAGGAAGCAGCGGAACAGGCGTCGTACGCGTCGATCGGCGTGGCGCCGGAGCAGATCGGCGTTCTCATCGGCACCGGCCTCGGCGGATGCGAGACGCTCGATGCCGGGTACCGCCGCGTCTACAAGGAAGGCCAGCGCATTCCTCCGGCATCGATCTCCATGTCGATGTACAACGCCGCGGCCAGCGCAATCTCGGCGAAGTACCAGGCCAAGGGGGTGTCGTATGCGGTGGTCTCCGCCTGCGCGTCGAGCGCGCACGCCATCGGCCTCGCCTACCAGGCCATCCGCTGCGGACAGGCGGACGCGATGATCGCCGGAGGCGCCGACGCGCCGCTGACGTACGGCATCATCCGCGGCTGGGAGAGCATGCGCGTTCTGGCCATCGACAACGAACATCCCGAGCGTGCTTGCCGTCCGTTCAGCGCTGACCGCAAGGGTCTCGTACTCGCCGAAGGGGCCGCGGTGTTCGTTCTCGAATCGTTCGAGCGCGCCATCGCTCGCAGACAGCCGATCCTCGGCGAGATCGCCGGCTTCGGCGCGACGAGCGATGCCGGCCACGTCACCGATCCCTCCATCGATGGGCCCGCGCGGGCCATGCGCATCGCGCTTCGCGACGGCGGTCTGGCCCCGTCAGCCGTCGCCTACATCAACGCGCACGGCACCGGAACCGTCGCCAACGACGTGACCGAGACGAATGCCATCAAACAGGTTTTTGGCAACAGCGCGCGAAACATTCCCGTCAGCTCAACCAAGTCCATGCACGGGCACGCCATGGGCGCGAGCGGCTCGATCGAGATCGCCTGCTCGCTGGTGGCTCTCAACGCCGGATTCCTTCCTCCGACGATCAATCTCCAGTCGCCGGACCCGGCCTGCGATCTTGATTACGTTCCGAACCAGGCCCGTGACGCGCGAGCGGGCCTCTTTCTCTCGAACTCGTTCGGTTTCGGCGGGTTGAACGCGGTCGTCGCCGTCCGTACTGCTGTGGCAGCCGATTTGCTACCTTCCTGAGCGTTGGTATCATTCCGCCCGGAGGAACCCTTGATCGTAGAAAAGAAGCATCTCGACAACTTCACGATCCTCTACGTCGAGGGCCTCATCAAACTCGGCGAGAGCGCGGAATTCTTCTCCTCGGCCCTGGAGAGCGTGTTGAAGAACGAGAGCACGAACGTCATCATCGATTTCACGAAGATCGACTACATCGACTCGACGGGAATCGGCGAGCTGGTCGGCTACCTCGGAAAATTCACCACGCAGAACCGCAAGCTCGTCCTGGTCAACCCGTCCGAGCGGATCCAGAAGCTCCTGAAGCTGGCCAAGCTCGATACCGTCTTCAAGATCTACAACACGGAAGAGGAAGCCGTCGCTGCCGAGAGCGGCAGCAGTACGGCGCGCGCGTCGTAGCTGGATCTGTGGGGCAGACACTCCCGTCTGCGCGGCACAGACAAGAGTGTCTGTGACACACTGATCGCGTGCAGCCACTCGCCAACGTGTACCGCGGCGCGCAGATCGAGTCGTTTCACACGGGATCCATCGCCATCGTCGATTCGCTCGGGCGTCTCCTGGCCTGCGCCGGTGATCCGTCGACGCGCACCTGCCTCCGCTCGGCCGCCAAGCCGTTGCAGGGCATCCCGCTCATTGAATACGGCGGCGCCGAGGAGTTCGACCTTACCGGCGAGGAGATCGCCCTGACCTGCGCGTCGCACGGCGGTGAGCCAATGCACGTGTCGACTGCCGCGGCGATGCTGCGTAAAGGAGAGTTCGACGAATCGGACCTCCTCTGCGGTGCGCACATCCCTTACGACGACAAAGCGGCCGCCGATCTGCGCGCATCGGGCGAGCTTCCCTCGGCGCTCCACAACAACTGTTCGGGGAAGCACGCCGGAATGCTGCTCGCCACGCGCGTGATGGATGTCCCCAGCAGCCGCTACATCGATGCCGACCATCCCGTGCAGGCCCTGATGCGAACGACGATCGCCGACTTCGCCGGCCTCACATCCGATGAGATCCCGATCGCGGTCGACGGCTGCGGCGTTCCGGCGTTCTTCCTGTCGCTGTACCGCGCCGCCTTCGCTTATGCCCGGCTCATGGCCAGCAGCGCCAGCCCCGACTCGCCCGGGGCGCTGGACCGATACGCGGAGAGCGCCTCGCGCGTCGTAGAGTCGATGACAGCGTTTCCACAGTACGTGGCGGGGTCGTGGAGCATCACCACGCCGCTGATGACCGCCTTCGACGGATCGCTCCTCGCCAAAGAGGGCGCCGAGGGGTTCTATGCCATGGGAATCTCGCCGGCGATTCGGGACGAGTTGACCGAACGCCTCCGCGTTGACAATGATTGCGCGGTCGGCGTGGCAATCAAAATCAACGACGGGTCGATGGAGCGGGGGCGCAATCCGGTGATTCTGCGCACGCTCGAGCTCCTCGGGCTCGATCTCGCCGGCCGCCCAGGCCTTCAGCGCTACCGCGACTGGCCACTGCGGAACGTGGTGGGAGCGCTCGTCGGCGAGGTCCGCGCCGAGTTTGAATTGGAGTTTCTTTGATGCGGGATTCGGGATTCGAGATTCGGGATTCGGTTCTGCTGGCGCTGCTCCTGTTCGCGAGCTGCAGGACTGTTGGTGTTTCGACGACCGCCGGCGGTTATGCCGAGGTGTCGCCGACCATCGCCAACGAGATGATCCTCGACACGCGGCAGCTGGTCATCCTCGACACGCGTCCGGCCGCCGACTACCGCGGGCCCGACGGCCACATCGCCGGGGCGATCAGCGCTCCATTTGACACAATCGAGAAACAATTGCCGGAGCTTCTCCCCTATCAGAACGACACCGTGCTGGTGTACGGCGCGAGCTCCACCGACGGCGAGCTCGCCGCACGTCTGCTCAGCCTGGCCGGCTTCCGCAATGTGGTCCACGTCTCCGGAGGTCTCGAGGCGTGGATTGCGCGCGGCTATCACACTGTTAACGCGCAATGATGAAGACGACCTTCGCACTCCTCGCCGCACTCGTCGCGGTCCCCTCGCTCGTCGCGCAATCGATTCCGACCGCGACTCTGACCAAGTACGCCGAGCAGGCGTTCCCGCTCTGCCCCGCGCAGACGTTCAAGATCGATCAGATCCTGCAACCCGGCCCGGCCGGGTTCGATGCCTATCAGGTCGTCCAGACCTCCAGCGACCAGTACTGCGGCTCCCAGAAATACCTGCTCGTTTCCCCTCGCACGAAGCAGACGCTCATCGGCACGATCATTCGCCTGCCGCAGGACCCGCGTCCGGTGCACATTCGCATCGCCGATCACGCCACGAACATCCTGAAGACGCCGATCTCCGCGCGCATCGCGCCGGTCGCCCTTCCGGATGGCTTGAAGGCCGTTTCGATGACCCGGCCGACGCAGTTCGGCCAGTTCTCGTATGAAGGCTTCGTCGACGCATCGGAGTCCTTCCTCATCGTCGGCATGCGGGGAAGCCTCGCCGATCCGCCGAAGAAGACGCTGAAGGAGACGCTGGGCGTGAGCAACGCCGTGCGCCGCGGCAACCCGAAGGCGGAAAACGAGATCATCGAGCTCTCTGACTTCGAGTGCCCGACCTGCGGCCGCGCCCACAAGATGCTCGAGCCGCTTCTGGCGAAGAACCTCTCGAAGGTCAATTACATCCGCCTCGACCTCCCGCTGTTCGAGCACCACGAGTGGTCCTTCCAGGCGGCGATGGGCGCGCGGGCGCTGCAGCGCGTCGCGCCGGACCATTACTGGGAGTACGTCAACCTCGTCTTTGCCAACCAGGAGACGCTGACCAAAGAAACGATCGACGCGTTCGTGAAGAACTTCTGCACGGATCGCGACATCAACTGGCCGGCGATCGAGAAGATCTACGCGTCGACGGCCGAGCGCCAGGCGCTTCTCGATCAGGTCAGCAAGGCGTTCTCGGTCGGAATTGCCTCGACGCCGACGTACATCATCAACGGACAGCCCATGGGCTACGGTCCTGAGGGCGAGTTCACGATCAACGCCGTGCGCAAGGCCATCGGCCTCCCGCCGATCAAGATCGCCAAGACCGAAGAGAAGAAGTGACGGCGCAGCCGTCATCGTGAGCCGCGAAGACGGCCAAGGATCCGGGGGAAGGCTTGATTGCGCCGCCCGGGTCCTTCGCGCTCCACGGCCCTTACGATGAGGTGCTGATCACTACTGGGCTCTGCACAAGTCGTCATCCTGAGTCGGCGAAGCGCGACGAAGGATCTCAGGATGCGATAACGCCTGCCATATCGGATCCTTCGCCGTCTTCGCGGCTCAGGATGACGTGAACAACGATTTGTTCAGAGCTTCCCTAGAGCGTCGTCATCCTGAGTCGGCGAAGCGCGACGAAGGATCTCAGGATGCGAAAACGCCTGCCATTTCGAGATCCTTCGCCGTCTTCGCGGCTCAGGATGACGTGACCAACGACTTGTTTAGAGCTTCCCTGGAGCGTCGTCACCCTGAGTCGGCGAAGCG
>DATISF010000033.1:0-112662 GCA_035468985.1 Thermoanaerobaculia bacterium | reverse complement strand
TTCGTTCGCGCTGGCCAACTTCGGCGCTCTGCCGTACAACGCGACGCGTCCTGGCTTTGGCGCGGGCGTTGGCGCAGCGGGCGTCTTCCCGCGCGACGTGTCCCAGAACTGGGTCATCGTCTCGCTGTTTGCTGAAGGCCGCTACGGCGTGGATTACGACGCCGCATGGCTCGGCAACGGCTGCTCGCCGGCTCTGCCTGCCACGTCGTCTGGTGTGGTCGGCAGCGCAATCGGCCGCATCGCGCCTGCCGGTGGCGTGCTCGTTTGCGCTCCGCCGAACCCACCAGGCACCGGTACCGCAGCTTCGCCGGTTTCCTCGGCTCAGGGTCAGTGCACGGGCGGCAACGTCACTCCGTAGTCCGAACGTAATCGCAGTTGCCTCACGAGGCGGGCCGGTTTTCCGGCCCGCCTTTTTCAGCGAGATCCTCTTCCTGAGAAGTTTCCAGAGCGGCAACGATGCGGCGCAGCTCGCCAGACTGGAAGCGGATCAGCGAGGCCTCTACGTCGAGGATTTCATCAGCATCGTCGAAGCTCTCGGCGAGAAGCCGGGCAATCTCCTTCCGAACGACCTGGGCGACATCGCCCGCCTGAAGCCGCTCATCGATCGTCTGGCCGCCGTCAGGCCCGAGTTTCTGCAGCGCATCACCTCAATCGTCGGCAGCCTCGTGCTTCTCACGCAGGACATGGCCTCGATGGGGAAGCCTGAGCAGCAGGCGAGCGTTAAGCGTACGCAAGGCCGAGCGACGAAGAAGGCTCTGATCTCGTCGCTCAACCGATCTCGCCGAAGTGGCCACTCTGGTAGTCCGTCATCGCCTGCCGGATTTCGCCGACCGTGTTCATCACGAACGGCCCATATCGCACGACCGGCTCGTTGAGCGGAATTCCGCCGATGAGCAGCAGCTCGGCTCCGCCTTCGGATGCAATCATGACCGTGTCGCCGTCGCGTTCGAAGATGACCGCGTCGTTCTCACGCGCCCGCCGATCACCGAACGTCACCTCTCCGCTGGCGATGAACGCGAACGCGTTGTAGGTGTCGGGAATCATTTGTGTGAAACGTGCACCGGCGGTGAGGCGCACGTGGAGGTACATGATCGGCGTGCGCGTGTCGATCGTCGCCCGAGTGCCGAGGGATTCGCCGGCGATCACGGTGACGGTGACGTATCCGTCGGCGCTTGTCGCGCGTGGAATCTCGGCGGCGCGCAATTCCTGATAACGCGGTTTCATCATCTTGTCGCGCCGCGGCAAATTGACCCAGAGCTGAAATCCGTGCAGCCGTCCGCCGTCCCGCCGAATCTCTTCCGCGGGCATCTCGGAGTGAATCACGCCCGAGCCCGCCGTCATCCACTGCACGTCTCCGGCGCCGATGCGGCCGCGATTGCCCTGCGAGTCCGCATGCTCGATCGCCCCGTCGAGAATGTAGGTCACCGTCTCGAACCCGCGATGGGGATGATCGGGAGCGCCTTTCGCCTCACCCGGGCCGTGCGTCACGGGTCCCATCCGGTCCAGAAGCAGAAACGGATCGACGTGATCGAGGCGCGCCGTGGGAAACGGACGCGTCACGATCATCCCTTCCCCTTCGAGCTGCGGCGTGGCGTGAACGATTTCTGCAACCGAGCGCGTGGGCATGATCATCTCTGAGAACAAAAGCACATTCCCGTCCGCGGAGGAAGCCGATCGCGCCGCATACCGGTCACACGAGCTCGGTGACCTGATCACTACCCCGGCAGGAACGGGAGCGCTAGGTTGCCATGAAATTGGGCAACAGCTGCCCGGAACTTCACATGAGCAAGAGAAGAGCGCTTCACCTGCTGGGCTATACCGGGATCAGTCTCGTCGGTGTCACTGGCCTTTACGTTTTCATGATTCGACCGTGGCACCAGGCCTGGGGCGCTACAACCGCGGAAGCCACCGGCAAGATGGCGGGAGACGAGCTCGTTCCAGCCCCAAACTGGAACGTGACTCGCGCGGTCTCCATTGACGCGCCACCAACAGCGGTTTGGCCGTGGCTCGTGCAAATGGGATATCGGCGCGGTGGGCTGTACAGCTACGACTGGCTCGAAGAACGATTGGGAGTACTGGATCGCCCAAGTGCACAGTCCGTGCTGCCGGAATTTCAACGATTGTCTGCCGGCGACGTCATCCCGATTGGGAATGATCCCGGCTGGCCTGTCGCTGCTCTCGACCAGGAACACCTCCTCGTTCTCGACATCCGGCGCGCGCGCCTGCACATCACGTGGTCGTTTCTCCTCACGCCTACGTCGAGCGGCGGCACTCGCCTGGTCCTCCGCTATCGTGGCCTTGCCCGGCCGCGCATCGCGGAGCTACCGCTCTACGCTTTCCTCGACGTCGCGGAATTCATCATGACTCGAAAGATGCTGTTGGGCATCAAGACGCGCGCGGAGCGATTGGCGCAACATTAGAGCTCCGGGCGGTCGTCATGCCGCGTCAGTAACCGGGTTGCTAGTGTGGCGTGTCGCAAACGGACCGGCTTTCGTTGCCCGCAACCCTCCGGGCTGGTGCCGGTTGCGGCACCAGCGAAAGTCGGTCTATTTGCGAAACGCCACACTAGACCGGCTTGATCACTTGGTCGAGAACCGGATCGACGCTCCACTACTGGCGACACCGCGGTTGTCGATCGCGATCACCGTGAGGGTGTGCTTGCCCGACAGAAGCCCCTGCAGCGGGACACCGCACGACCAGCTCGTCGTGCCCTGGCACGTCGTATACGGCCCGCCATCCACGGCCCTCTGCACTGCCGCCACCGTGCCGTCCGCGTCGGATGCGGTGCCGTTCGCGGCAAAGCCGGTTACGCCCTTGGGAACGATGTAGTTGTTGTTCTTCGGGAAGTCGATCACGACGACCGGCGCGATGTCGGTGGCGTCCACGACAACCGAGGCCGTCGCCGTCTGGCCGGCCGCGTCAACGGCCTGTGCGTAGATCGTGTGCGTGCCTCCCGACACCGTGTTGGTGTCCAGCGAGTACGACCAGTTCGTGGTGCCGGAGGCGAGCGAGGCTGGTCCGTCATCGACGCGAACGAGCACGCCAGCGACCGCGAAGTCATCCGCGGCCGTCCCGGCCACCGTGATCGTTCCGGTCACCGACGCGTTGTTCGTGGGCGACGTGATGGCGATGCTCGGCGCCGCGTTCTGGACGGTCACGTTGATGCTGGTCGCGGTCGTGCCGTCGAAGTCGTCCGTCGCGCGCGCGGTGATTTTGTGAGACCCGGCGGTCAGTGCCCGTGCATCGAGCGCATACGTCCACGACGTGGTCCCGGTCGCGCCCGCATAGGCCCCGTCATCGATCGCTACCGCGACGTCGGTCACCACGTCGGTCGCGGAGGCCGTCCCGGCGACCGTGATCGGGCCCGAGAGCGTCGCGCCGTCCGCAGGCGACGTGATCGCCACGGTGGGAGGCAACGTGTCGGGCGCGGTCACCATCGCATACGCAGTGGCGGTGTCGAGCAGGAGGGAGTTGTCGAGCACCACTATGTAAATGTAGTGAGGACCGGGGGTGGTGTACGTGCAGGTGCCCTTCGGGTTCGAGGTGAACGGCACGAAGCTCGCCGAGCCGGGTCCTTCGCAACCGATCACGTAGCCCGTGACGGTGCCGTCGGCGTCGGTGCTCCCGCTCATGTCGATATTGACGGTGAGCGGAGCGGGGCCGGTGAGCCGGTCGAACGTCGCGTTGGCCAACGGCGGCTGCGCGGTCGCACCGCCGACCGTGACCAGCGTGGTCTGCCGCGCCGACAGGTTGAGCTGCTGGTCGATGGCTTGACCTCCGACACGGTACACGCCCGGTTGGTTCATCAGCAGGAGCGCGTATGGCGTGGTCCAGCAACAGCTCAAGCCTCCGCCCCCCGTACTGAGTTGCCAGGCGGCTTGCCCGCCGGCGGGCACTGTCAGCGGGAAGTCCACTTCGATCGTGGTGCCCACCGGGACGTTGTTCGAAGACACCGAGAGCCTGCCCGACGGAGGCTGCGCCGGCGTCGCCGAGCGTGAGACCGTCACCAGGTTCGCGGCCGCCGCGCTACCGCCACGGCCATCCGCGACCATGGTCCGGTAAGGGACGGTGATGACGCGACCGAGCGTGGGGGCGATGAACGACGACGGATTCGCGCTCGCGTCGGGAAATACCGAGGCGAGCCCCCAGCCGAACAAAAAGAGTGACGTCAGGTCGCCTTGGCGGAAGCGGCTGAAGCGGAGCAGGTCGTTGTCCGCGTCGGTCGCCGTCGCGCTCAGCGTCACCGTGTTGCCGGCCGACGCGTTGACGTCCGGCCCGACCGTCAGCACGGGAAAGTTGTTGAGCGTCGGGTTCGACAGGAAGCCCGTGTTGTTGATCGTCTTGAAGAAGTTCAGGCGACCGCCGGTCGAACTGGTCTGCGCCTTGGAGTCCAGCACCGCGTCGTAGCTGTCCGGGTTGAGGATGGCATCGCGGGCCAGGCTTGCGGTGAGAGAGGGATATCGGTGAAGCACCGCCGCCACGACACCCGTCACGTGCGGCGTGGCCATCGACGTTCCCGACAGCAGCTTGTACCCGCTCGGGTCGCACAGCGCACACGTACCGGCCGGCACGGTCGAGAACGTGTTCACGCCTGGCGCGGCGATGTCGACGCTGGCCAGGCCGTAGTTCGTAAAGTTGGCTCCCACATCGTTGGCGTCGGTGGCCAGCACCGAGATGAGGCCCCGATTGTCGAACGCCGCGGGGTAGAACGGCATTACTTCCTCGTTCTGGCTCGAGTTGCCGGCGGCGCAGACATTGACGATGCCCGCGTTCTCGACGGCGATCATCGCATCCTTGAGCGCTTGGCTGAAGCCGGAGCTGCCCCAGGAGTTGTTGGTGACCCGGATGTTCACGCCGGAATTCTTGAGCGCGAGGATCTGGTCGAACCCGATGACCGCGTCGGAGACGAAGCCGGAGCCCGACGAGTTCAGGAACTTGATCGAGAGCAGCTGGACGAACCAGTTGATGCCGGCCATGCCGATGCCGTTGTTCGTGGCGGCGCCGATCGTGCCGGCGACGTGCGTCCCGTGGCCATAGTCATCCTCGCCGCCGGCGACGCAGGAACTGTTGATGCACGTGTAACCGTGAAGCCCACCGGCCCCCGTGTAGAGGTTGCCTTGCAGGTCCGGGTGCGTGAAATCGATGCCCGTGTCGACGACCGCCACGACGACGTCGCTCGCATCAGTCTGCGTGTCCCAGGCCGCGGGCGCCGCGATCTTCGTCATGTCGTACTGCTGGTTCGTCAGGAAGGCGGGGTCATTCGGCGCCGCCGTCGTCCGAACGACGAAGTCCGGCTCGGCATAGAGCACATTCGGATTGCTGTGGTAGCGGCGCACGACCTCTTCCACCGACAGCCCCGGAGGGTTCTCCACCAGGTACAGGCCTGGGTGCGCGGCGAAGCCGTGGCTGGATCCGGAACGCGGAAGAAAGCTCGTACCCGCGCGAAAGCGCACGAGCACGCGCGACGGATGGTGCGGTTGAGAGGCGACGGGAGACACGACGCTGGTTGTGCTCACGCGGCCGTGGGAATCGATCGAGACCGTCGTGGTGACACTCGCCTGCTGGGTGACGACTGCCTGCTGGCTCGCCGGTTGCGCTTCGCCCCTGCCATCGATCGCCGCCGCATCGGCGTGACCGATCGAGGAGAGCATCAGCAGCGATCCGAGGATCGCAACGGTGAGAGTGGCGCTCGTGGTTCTGACCTTCATCGGTTCTCCTTCGCTCGCAGGCAGGTGGTGCTGCAGATGACTTCTTTACCGCTTCACGCTCAAGCTCGCTGTCTTTGTAATACTTCCAAGTGAAGCCGAGATTGTCACGCTCGTGTTTGATTTCACCTGCGACGACTGCACTGTAAAGGTTGCTGAAGTGGCTCCGGCCGCGACCGTGATACTGGCTGGAACGGTGGCCACGGAGGGATTGCTGCTGGAGAGTCTGATCTGCACTCCACCCGCGGGCGCGGCGCCGCTTAGCGTGACCGTACCTTGCGAAGAGGCGGCCGACCTGACGGTGGTGGGAAACAGGCTGAGCGATGACAAAGACGGCCCGGATGGTCCGGGTTGGACGGTCAACACCGCGCCTACAATCGCGCCCGCGTAAGAGGTTGCGATCTGGACGCCGGTCACTGTCGTCACGGAACTGGTATTCACAGTAAAGGAGCCGGCGGTTGCTCCCGCTTTGACGGTGACAGACACCGGGACTGTGGCTACGGCAGAATTGGCGCTGGTCAGGGCAATCACGGCCCCTCCGCTGGGCGCAGGTGCGCTCAGCGTCACGTCGCCCCTGGAAGTATTTCCGCCGACCAGGGTGGTCGGAGTGAGGGTGAACGAATACGTGGTAGCCGGTGGGGCGCTGCTGGCGGTTTGAACACTATAGAGGTATGAATACCCGTTCGTGGTTTGTCCCGCAATTGACGTCCCAATATAAGCTGTCTGCCCGTCCAGTGTGAAACGAGCGCGGGACCCGGGAACAATGTCCAGACCGTTTTCAAGCGGCAGAACGAATTTCCACAGCGAGACGCCCGACGTGCTGACTGCCTCAAAGAATCCCGGCTGACCGTAGTCAACGATTCCTCCGACGAAGATCAGATCGTTGAGAGGGCTGACAATGGGCGCGAGAAGAATGCCGCTGTCGATATACTGCCAGCGCACCGACGAGTCGGGGTTGAGGGAATAGAGGCTCGATAGATTTCGCCCGTCGTAGACAACGCCGTCCGGTCCAACGTCGGGCGCCGTGAGTGCGTTGGTTCCAGTTGGGTATTTATCGAAGGTTTGCCAAAGCAGATTGCCACTGCCGTCAAATTTCCCCAGCATCAGGCCCGGTCCGAAGGCGCTGAATAGATTTGTGTAAAGGGAGCCATCAGGGCTGACCGCGGGTTGATGGTCGTCCTGCGGAAGCCCGTCCACATACGTAAAAAGCAGGGTTCCATCGAGTCCAAAGCCTTTGATGTGATCATTGGCGTGAAAGTACAGGCGGGATGCCGGCGGTGGTGCAAAGACGATTTCCTGGAGTTCGACGATGGGCCGGGAATAGTTTTCGGGCACGGACCAACGCAGGCTGCCTTGAGGCGTGAGGGAGAAAACGCCCATCCCCTGCGTGGCCACCGCGTAGATGTTGCCGTCCGGTCCCACATTAGGCCCCAGAAGGATGAAGGCGCCGGGGTTTTGCTGAAACTGCCATTTCAATGTTCCGTCCGGTGCCAGCGCGAAGATGGAGGAGGTGCTGCCTGTGTAAATGGTGCCGTCGGGACCGACACTGACGTTGCCGAACCCCGTTAGGGTCGCGTTAAAGATCCATCGCAACGCTCCATCCGGAGCGAGGGCATATAGGTGGCCGTACACGTCGATTGCGTACACCGTTCCATCGCCGGCCACGGCGGGGCGGCTTTGGATGTAGTCCGCATCGGCTTGAAATCGCCAGCGGATTCGTCCCGCGACATCGCGCAATGTGACGCCCACCGGAACTGTGTTGCTCGAAGCGCCAGCGGAATCGAAAACCTGTACGCTGGCCGTGCCGGTAGGAGCGGCTTCGGGAACGTAAGCGGCGATCAGTGTGTCGCTCCATCGCGTCAGTGGGGCAGGAACGCCGCCGATCTCTACGTGCCCGGTCCCCTGCACAGCTCCAAAGCCTGCGCCCTGAATCAGCAACCGGCTGCTGCGGGACGCCGTGGTGCTCGAGAGTGAAACGATGTTGGGCTGTGCCGCTGCCGTGGCTGTAACGAATAAGAAAAGACAAAGACTTCTTAAGACTTGGTGTGGCAGGTTCATCGCGGTCTCCTTGATCCGATCTCATTGGATGCGTCAGCCAAAGCACGCGGCAAGCCGAACGAAGCGCGTAGCGATGGTTCTGAAGCGGTAGATGGCAGTTCAGTGCGCGGCCGCTCGGCGCGCAATCGCCAAGGGCGATCGGTAACCATTGCGGTAGCGTGTCTTGTTGAGCCCTCTTTCGTTGCGTACCAGTGATGGTGATGGGTGCCATAGATGATTGTGACCACACCATCGAGCTGATCAGATCGACATCAGGGAGCGATCGGCACTACGGCGCGGAACGCCTCAACGTTGATCGGGGCGGGGAGGTTCGGATCCCAAGTGGTGCCTACGATCACGCTGCCATCGGCCGATACGTTCATTGCCAGGTCAATGAACCAGGTGCCGGCCGGACAGGGGATCTGATGGCAGAATTGCACTTTGTCCACTCCCAGGAGGTTCTCGAGCACCTTACTGAGCTGCTCCATCCCGGTCGCGCTCGACCATCGGAACGCCGAGAACTGAGAGACTCCGTTGACGAACGGAAGTCCAGCCCCGCCGACAGCGATACTGCCGTCCGCTGAAGTACCGTGAGCCTCGCTCATCTGCCCACCGAGCGTACCCATGCTCAGGATTTGGGCCGGAGACCAACGCGTGGCGAGCAAGTTCCCCAGGTCGTTCATGCTGGTTCCAACGACGACGCTGCCATCGTCCGAGCAACTTTCGGCGTAGGCAACGTTATTCGTGCCCACTCCACCGAGGTTCTCCATTTGGTGGTGTTGCCAGCGAAACGCGGTTTGTGAGCCAAAAATGCTGGTCATTGTTGAGCCGACCACCACGTGATTCCCGCACGCCCCCTCACCTTTACTGTTGGTCCCCTTCGTCATATGTGGAGTGTCGTGCCCCTTCTTCAAGACGCCGAGATCGGTCACCTTTTTCCCGTTCCATTGGAACCCGTGCCAGCTTCCCTCTGCGTCCACGTAAAAAGAGCCGACGATGGTGCTGCCATCGTTCGAGATGTCCGAAGCATAGGCGTCTGTGCCCGGGACTTCGGAGAGTTCTTGCATTCCGCCAATGGCGGTCCACAGAAACGGTCGTTGGTATCCGCTGAGTCCCCTGGCGTAGCCGACGACGTTGGAGCCGTCGTTCGACACCGCATAGGCTTCCGCTTCCTGGGCGAGAGGATTCAGAGTCCCCAGGTCCTGGAAGCTGGCATCTTCAGTCCAACGGAATGCGTGTGTTTGAAAGGAGAAGCCGTCGCCGCTCGGCGTCAGAAAGACTCCGACGAGGACCGTGCCGTCGGCAGACACATCCCAGGCACGACTAAACACGCTGCCGCTGCCTTTCGGCCCCTGACCGATCGGCAGAAAGCTCGCGGTGGTCGTCGGCGACGCAGAGGACGCCGATTGGTCGCTCGCTTGAATTCCACCGCCAAAGCTGCTTGCCGCCAGAAGTAAGAACCCTGCCACGATCGTTGGGGTCAAAGGGAACCTTCGTACGCTTCGCATGAAGTCTCCTTATTCCTTTGATTGCTTCGCCCCCTTCACATAGCGTCGCGTGAAGGTCGCCTTGACCGTTTGTCACGTCGTTCGGTGTGACGCGGAATCGCGCCGATTGCCACCGCACGGTCGGGATCAGGTTGAGCGTGTCGAGTTGTTCTTCGGGGTCGCGGTCAGCGTCACTTGGTGCCCACGGGCGCGCTGGTCCGCTGCCGCCGTCGTCGTGATGCCTCCTCGGAACACGTCAAGTTATTCGTGCTCATGAAGGACATCCTTGTTTCGGCTATGGCAGGTTGTCGGTGACTTTGTCACCAACTTCCGCGGTTTTCGTCAGTCTCCGGTAAGGCTTCGAAGGACAGCGTCGTTGCGCAACCTGATTCGTCTGCGGGCGATCTCGATCGCTCCTTGCCGTTCGAACATCTTGAGCAACCGGCTGACAACTTCGCGCGCCGTACCGAGCTCGGCGGCGATCTCCTCGTGCGTGGCGCTGAACGCCTGCAGCGGGGAACCGTCGTTGGCAAAACGCCGCCACAGGTAGTAGGCCAGGCGCCTGTCGGTCTTGCGAAAACTGATCTCCTCGACCAGCGTCATCACCTCAACGACCCGCACGGCCATCGTTTCGAACACAAAGTTCCGCAAAGCGTCGTGAGTGGCGATCCACTCGCGCACTGCTGCCGCCGGAAGCACGACTGCATTCGTGGCCACCTCCGTCTGGGCGGAAGCCATGGTCGGCCTGTCGAGAAGCACGCACAGCATGTTCACAAGGCACGCTTCCCCGTCCTGCACGTGATAAAGCGTGACTTGCCTGCCGGTGCCACCCTCCTTGAACACCCGGATGTTGCCTGATCCCACCAAGGCGAAGCTGTCGCAGCGGTCGCCCTCATGATAGAAGTACGCGTCCGCGGGAAATTTGCCCGGCACGGCGGCCGCCGCGATCTGGGTCTGTAAGGCGTGGGGTGCTTGCCGATAGAAGGCGAACTTCTCCAGGATCCCAACCTTATTCATTCGTGCGAGTCCTGAGCGCTCCTGCTTTTTGGCTGGTCCATCGGACTTATACAATACAATACTTGCACAACGCCATCAAGTGCAACGTCCGCTGCGCCAGGAACCTCTGAACAAGTCGTCATCCTGAGTCGGCGAAGCGCGACGAAGGATCTCAGGATGCGACAACGCCTGACATGACGAAGGATCTCGGGATCCGAAAACGCCTGCCATTTCGAGATCCTTCGCCGTCTTCGCGGCTCAGGATGACGTGAACAACGACTTGCGCAGAGCTTCCCTAGTGTGGCGAGTCAGAGATACGCAGCATTTCGCTGGTGCCGCTTGCGGCTGAGATGCAAGGAGCGAGGAGGAGGCGATGTGGTGACATCGTTGACGACCAGCGACGCCGCAGATCGGCCGCAACCGGCACCAGCCCGGAGGGTTGCGGGCGGCGACGGGCCGTCTGCTTCGTTGCCGCTCCTCCACGATGTCCCGCATCGCCAAGGTCGCGGCGCCTCGCATCCAGCCCGTCGGCGCCCGCAACGATGACCGCACGAAGATCCGCCCGCCGTTCATCACGAACGAGCGGTCAGCGTGCCGCCTTCGCGGCGGCGCGCGCGTTGAATCGATCGCGGCTCACCAGCGTGCGCGTATGCGTTCCCTCACCGATCAACTCGACTCCATCATGCGCCCGCACGGCGAATGTCACCGTCCGGCCGTTGACCGCGATGACCGTTGCTGAAGCATTGACCACGAAGCCGATCGGCGTAGCGGCCAGGTGGCGGACATTCACTTCGGTGCCGACTGAAACCCATCCCACCGGAAGGAATGGTTGGATCGCGTGCGCCGACGCGATCTCCATCAGGTAGATCATCATCGGCGTCGCGTACACCTCGGGCATTCCGGGAGCACGATGCGCCACGGTGAGCTCGCGCGTGACGGTGACCTCCTCGGATGCCGACGCGCCGACGGAGATCTCCAATGGTTCGCTCATGGCCGGCGCCTCAATGCCCGGGCTGCACGAAGATCCGCCCGCCCTTCATGACGAACGGCACGTGCTCGATCGCGGTGATGTCCCGCGTCGGGTCGCCTGCCACCGCGATCAGATCCGCGAGGAGGCCGGGAGCCACGCGGCCAAAACGCTCCTGCTGTCCCAGCACTTTTGCGTCCACCGAGGTGGCGGCGAGCAGGGCCTGCGCCGGCGTCATGCCTCCTTTCACCATCCACTCGACCTCGCGGTAATTCTGGCCGTGTGCGAACACGCCGACGTCGCCGCCGCAGCCGATCGTGACGCCGTCCGCGAGCGCGAGCTTGAATGCGCGCAACGCGTTCTCCATGTCCGACGTGTACGGCGTCGCCCCTCGCTTGTACCCGCGGAAATACTCCGAGTACGCCTCCTCGGCCGTGAGCGTCGGGAGGAATGCCACGCCGTGCTGCGCCATCAGCTTGAAGACCTCATCGGTTCCGCCGTATCCGTGCTCGATCGTGTCGACGCCGGCGAGCACCGCGCGGCGCATCCCTTCGGCCGTGGTGGCGTGCGCGGACACCGGCCGGCCGGCGCTGTGCGCCTCGTCGACGAGCGTCTTCAACTCGTCGAGCGAGAACGTCGGCGTCGACGCTCCTCCGCCGCGACGGTAATCGGCGTACACCTTGACCCAGTCGGCGCCGTGCCCGATCTGCTCGCGAACGGCGCGAAGAATCTCCGCCGACCCGCTCGCCTCCTGCGCACCTTTCGGCGGATCGAACTCCGGCGCGAAGCCGTTCGGCCCGGGTCCATAGCTGGCGGTGGCGACGATCGCGCGCGTGGCCACGAAGAGCCGCGGACCGGGGATGCGCCCTTCGTCGATCGCCTTCTTGAGGGAAACATCGGCGTACCCGGCGCCCTCGGTGCCGAGGTCGCGGAGCGTGGTGAACCCAGCCATCAGCGTGTCGCGGCTGTGGATCGTCGCCGCAATCGTGCGATACGCGAGTGGCTCCTTGAGCACCTGATCGTTCCACAGCGTCTCGTTGTAGGGATGCAGAAAGATGTGCGAGTGCGCATCGATCAGCCCCGGCAGGAGCGTCATCCCCGGAAGCTCGATCGTCGTCGTCCCCGCCGGCACCGCGACACTCCCCACCGGCCCGACCGCCGCGATCTTCTCGCCGGTCACGAGGACCACCCACCCGTCATGCGTCGCCGTGCTGGCACCGTCGAACACTCGCTGCGGGCGCAAGAGCACGCTCTGCGCGACCGCAACGGCCGATGTCGTGACCACGAAGAGAGCAGCGATCAGGATTCGCATCACAGTGCCTCCGTTCCCTCATTCAGAATCGAAAGATACGCGTCGTAGGCAAAGACGCGGTTGCGCCGCGTTCCGGTCATTTCGCGCGCTTCAAGGCGACGCCTCCCGATGTGAAGAAACACTAAATAGAGGATTGCGCTATTCAGCGTTGGCGATGAAGTTTGAATCGTGGAAGGTCGCCGTCAAGATGCTCAGTTCCCGCAGCCCTGTCCGCCGAACGCCGCCTTGGCCGGCAGTTTCATGTCGAAGTCGGCGACCCATGAATACTTCTTGCCGTCGGCCATCCTCCCGCCGGTGATCCGTCCGGCGAGCTTGCCTCCCAACTTCAAGTCGCCCGAGAGCTTCTCGATGTTCACGATGGCCTTGTCCTTCGGCAAATCGTAGGCGTTCTGAAATCCGAGAAACGGCGAGCTGCCGACCTCCACACTCATCTCCACGAGCTTCACGGCGGCTCGGTCGGGCACGGGTTTCCCGCCGCCCGGACAGAATGCGAAATGAATCATCGTCCGCCCCTTTCCGGACGCGTCCTTCTCCGGCGGACTGGAAGACTCCTGGAATTCTTCGATCTGTTTGGCCGTGAAGGCGCTGTCCGAAAAGACCAGCGTCACGCTCTTTTCACTGTCGTAAAGCGCCACGGCGCAGTGCTTCATCGTGACCGGCGTCCCGCCGAGAACGGCCTTCACGCTGCACTTGTCTTCGGCAAAGGCTGGAACGGCGAGCGACAGGAGAAATCCAACCGCGAGGAGACGATTGCGCGAGTCGAACATCGCGCCAGAGTATCGCGGTTCGGCCTCGGATCTGAACTGGCAACAACCTTGCTGACTCCCCTGAGCGCCGGTCCGATCAGGCGCGCACGTTGCGGTAGAGTGCTGCTGTCGCGAACGCCGACTGGGCGCTGGTGTCAAACCGATGTCCTGGATCTCGCTCTCCCGAAAACGTCGTTCCGAAGAGAACGAGCCTCTCCGCGGCGAAATCCTGAGTCTCGAGGCGCTCGAAGAGCAGGCCCGGGCTCTGGCCGCCCGATTCACGCTCACGCCCGGACGAACCAGCGGCTACGACGTTCTCGGGCGGCTCCGCGAGAACGTTCGATCTCTCCGGAAGACCTATCGCCTGCTGTCGGACGACTGCCGGCGCGGAGAAATGATCGATCCCGCCGCCGAGTGGCTTCTCGACAACTTTCATCTCCTCGAATCGGAATCGCGCTCGGTTCTTCACGATCTCCCCGCGCACTACTACCGAAAGCTCCCGAAGCTGGCGGCGCGCGAGCACGTGGGACAGGCGCGAATCCACGCCCTGGCCGTGGCGCTCGTCCAGCACGGCGATGGGCGTCTCGACTCCGAGCGGCTGACGAGATTCCTTTCGGCATTCCAGAACGTCGCGCCGCTCACGATCGGCGAGCTCTGGGCCTGGCCGAGCATGCTGCGGCTCTCGCTCCTGGAGAATGTTCGGATCCTCGGTGAGCTGATTCTGGCGGCCCGTTCCGCGCGGCAATCGGCGAACGACGTGATCGCCCGGCTCGACACACCCGGCCCGTCGCCGGATCTCCCCCACGATCCTTCCTGCTCCTTCGTCGAGCAGCTCCGCCAACGGATGCGGGAGCACGATCCGCGTGTCGCGGCGCTCTGCGCCCGCGTCGACGCCGATCTCGTGGCCAGAGGAACGTCGTCCGAGGATGCCGTCCGCTCCGAGCACCAGCGCGAAGCGATCGATGTCGTCTCGATGGAGAACTCGATCACCAGCCTCCGGCTCTGCGGGACCTTTGATTGGAGCCGCTACTTCGAACGGGTGAGCCTCGTCGAGCAGATTCTCCGGCGCGACCCGGCCTCGGCGTACCTTCAGATGGATTTCGGAAGCCGCGATCGCTATCGCCAGGCGGTCGAGGAACTGGCCGAGCCGACCGGCGAAGCGCAGATCCGCGTCGCTCTTCGTGCCATCGAGAGCGCTCGGCAGGCGGCCAAAGAAAAAGGGATGGGACATCGGACCGCACACGTCGGTTATCACCTGATCGGGCGCGGGCGAGCCGGACTCGAGGTCGACGTCGCGCATCGGCCGGGAGTCTTCGCGCGATTTCGGCGATTCGCGTTCAAGCACATCACCGTCGCTTACCTCGGCTCGATCGCTCTGTTGACGACTCTCGCCGTTGCGGCGGCCTGGGTGTACGCCCGCTCCACCGCCACTCCGGAAATGGCGCTCATCGCGGCGCTTCTCGCTCTCATTCCCGCCAGCGAGCTGGCCATGCTGGCAATCCAGCGGCTGGCCGCGATCGTTCCACCGCGCCGGCTCCCCCGTTTCGATTACACCGACGGGATTCCCGATGGCGACCGCACCATGGTCGTCATTCCGACGATGTTCGCCAGCGCCGACGGGGTGCGCCGGCTTCTCGATCACCTCGAAGTCCAGGCTCTCGGCAATCTCGATCCCAACGTGCATTTCGCGATCCTGAGCGATTTCCCCGACGCCTCCGCGGAGTCGCTTCCCGGTGAGGACGAGATCCTCGCCGTGGCCGTCGCCGGAATCGATGAGCTCAACCGGCGCCACGGCGGCGAAGGGAGGAATCGATTCTTTCTCTTTCACCGCGCTCGCCGATGGAATCCCAAAGAAGGCGTGTTCATGGGATGGGAGCGGAAGCGCGGAAAGATCGAGGAGCTCAATCGCCTCCTTCGCGGCGCGGGAGATACGACCTTCACGACCCGGATCGGCGAGCTCTCCGTCCTTCCGCTCGTCCGGTACGTCCTGACACTCGACAGCGACACACGCCTCCCGCGCGATGCGGCTCGAGCTCTGGTCGGAATCCTGGCTCATCCTCTCAATCGTCCCGTGTTCAATGAGGCGCTGGGCCGGGTCACCGAGGGTTTCGGCATCCTCCAGCCGCGCGTGAGCGTCACCCATGCAAGCTCGGCCGGTTCGCTGTTCGCACGGGTTTACGCAGGGCACACCGGCGTCGATCCGTACACGACGGCGGTGTCGGACACGTATCAGGACCTCTTCGCTGAAGGGTCCTACACCGGCAAAGGTCTCTACGACGTCGATGCGTTTCGCGCCAGCGTCGAGGGGCGGGCTCCCGACAACACTCTTCTCTCGCACGATTTGTTCGAAGGGCTCTACGCGAGGACGGCGCTCGTCACCGACGTCGAGCTCGTCGACGACTACCCCGCCAACGTCCTGGCGCACGCGCGGCGCCAGCGCCGCTGGGTGCGAGGCGATTGGCAGATCCTTCTCTGGCTCCTGCCGCTCGTTCCGGTCGGACATGGATTCGCCAGAAACACTCTTCCGGTGATGAGCCAGTGGAAAATCTTCGACAACCTGCGGCGAAGTCTCGTTCCGCCGGCTCTCCTGGCGTTTTTCGCAGCGGCGTGGATTGTTCTTCCGGGCGCTCCGATCGTCTGGACTCTCGGCGGCCTCGGCGTGGTCGGGTTTCCGTTGATCACTTCGCTTTTCCAGGCCATTCGCTGGCCGCAGAGGGAGGAGCCCTCCAGGGTTCATCTCCGGGCCGTCGTCGACGACATCGCGACCTCCTTCGCACAAGCTCTTCTCACGCTCGTGCTCCTAGCTTTTCATGCCTGGGAAATGGCTCAGGCCATCGCCATCACACTCGTTCGGCTCGTCGTCACGCACCGGCGCCTCCTCGAATGGGAGACGGCGGCGGTGCAAGCGGCGAGAGCGGCGGGACTGCTGCGCGGAGGGATCCGCTCGTTCTTCTTCGAGATGGCGGCGAGCCCGATCGCCGCGGTCACCGTCCTCGCTCTGGTGGAGAAGGTTCGCCCCGCCGCGCTTCCCGTTTCGATTCCATTCATCGTTCTCTGGGCCACGGCACCGCTCATCGCCTATTGGCTCAGCCAACCGACGCCCGAGATTCGTCACGAGCTCGAAGAGGAGGACCGGGTCCTGCTTTTCGACGTGGCCCGAAAATCGTGGAGCTATTTCGAAACGCTCGTGGGGCCGGCCGACCATTTCCTGCCGCCTGACAACTTTCAGGACGGGAGGACTCCAGCCGTCGCGCACCGGACCAGCCCGACGAACATCGGGTTGGGACTGTTGTCGACGCTGGCCGCTCACGACCTCGGATTTCTTCCGCCAGGTCCGATGGTGGAGAGATTCGAGAAGATGCTGACCACCGTCGAGAGCCTCGAGCGCCACGAGGGACATCTCCTGAACTGGTACGACACGGAGAGTCTCGCGCCGCTCAATCCGAGATACGTCTCGACGGTCGACAGCGGAAACCTCGCCGGAGCGCTCCTCGCGCTCGCGGCCGGCTGCCGCGACCTCGCTCGTTCGAATCCGGAGTTGTCCGAGAGGTTCACCCGCGTCGCGGCCCGATCCGAGACCTTCGCGTACGGAACGAGCTTCGGATTTCTTTACGACAAGGAACGCGGGCTTTTCTCCATCGGCTACCGACTGGCCGACATCGCCGGTCCGGGGCGGCTCGACCAGGGCTACTACGACCTGCTGGCCTCGGAAGCTCGCGTGGCGAGTTTCTTCGCCATCGCCAAAGAGGACGTCCGCGTCGAACACTGGTTCCATCTCGGGCGCCCGGTCGTCAGCGTCGATGGCGTGCCGACGCTCCTCTCCTGGAGCGGATCGATGTTCGAGTATCTGATGCCGCTCCTCCTGATGAAGACGTACCCCGGCACGCTCCTCGATCGCACGTACCGCGCCGTGGTGCGACGTCAAATCGCGTACGGCCGGCGGCGGCACATCCCGTGGGGGATCTCCGAATCGGCCTACAACGTGGTCGACCGGCTCGGCAACTATCAATACAAGGCGTTCGGAGTTCCGGGGCTTGGATTGAAGCGCGGACTGGCCGACGAGGTCGTCGTCACTCCGCACGCGACCGCGCTGGCCGCCCTCGTCGATCCCTTCGAAGCGGCGAAAAATCTCCGACGCCTGGCGCGCGCGGACACCCTCGGACCGTTCGGTCACTACGAAGCGATCGACTACACACCGCGACAGCCGGAGGAAGACGGGACGGTCACGCCGGCCTCGCGATCGGGTGTCGTGCTCAAGACCTATTTCGCCCACCATCAGGGGATGACGCTCGTCGCGCTCGCGAACGTCCTGGCCAAAGACGTCATGGTCGAGCGTTTCCACTCCGATCCGCGGATTCGCGCGACCGAGCTCCTCCTGCAGGAGCGGACTCCCCGCGCCGCTCCGATCATCGAGCCGCGACCCGCCGAGGAGAGCCACCGGGCGGAGCCGGCGCCCTGGCGCGCGCCGCGCCGGATTCGGTCTCCGCACCGTCACCACCCAAGCGCGCAGATTCTCTCGAACGGGTCGTACATCACCTTCGTCACGAATTCGGGAGGAGGCTCGAGCGTCTTCCGCGACCGCGCCGTCACCCGTTGGCGCGAGGACCGCACGTGCGATCCCGGGAGTCAGTTCCTCTATTTGCGCGATGTCCACTCCGGGGAGGTCTGGTCGGCGACCTATCACCCGATCGGCTCGGAGCCGGCCGAATACTCCGCCGAGTTCTTCGCCGAAAAAGCGGCCTTCGAGCGACGGGATCATCAGATCGACCTTCGCCTCGAGGTCGCCGTCTCTTCCGAGGACAACGCGGAAGTGCGCAGGATCGCGCTGACGAACCGCAGCGACCGGACCCGAGAGATCGAGGTGACGAGCTACGTCGAAATCTCGCTGGCGTCGCTCGCCGAGGACTTCGCACATCCGGCGTTCGGAAAACTCTTCATCGAGACCGAATGGCTGCCGGCGGCGACGGCGCTTCTCGCGCGCCGCCGCCCGCGAAGCGTGAAAGATCCGGCGCTGATCGCGTTCCACGTTCTGTCGTTCGAGGCCAAGGCTCCCCCTCGCGTCGAGTGGGAGACCGATCGCTCGAAGTTTCTTGGCCGGGGACGCGGTCCCGACGACCCGATCGCTCTCGACGGACGCGCTCTTTCGGAGACCGCCGGCGCAGTGATCGAACCAATCCTGAGCCTCCGAACGCGGCTCCGGCTCGGCCCGGGAGGATTCGCGCGGCTCTCCTTCACAACCGGCGTCGCCGAGGACGAGACCGTCGCGCAGGCGCTGGCGCAGAAGTACCACGATCCCGGGGTCGCGGCCCGCACGTTCTCATCCGCTTACACGCAAAGTCAGGTCCTGCTCCGTCACCTCGGAGTCACCGCGGAAGAGGTCGAGATTTTCGATCGTCTCGGCTCCCGCGTTTTCTTCTCCGACGCCACCCTCCGGGAGGACGAAGAGATCCTCGCCAAGAACGAGCTCGGGCAATCCGGACTCTGGGGACACGCGATCTCGGGAGACCTTCCGATCGTCCTGGTTCGCGTGACCGAGCCGGACGATGTCGGTCTGGTGAATCAAGTACTCAAGGCCCAGGAGCAATGGAGGCTCAAAGGACTTCGCGCCGACGTCGTGATCCTGAACGAGCACCCGGCGAGCTATCGGGACGAGATGCAGGTCGAGCTCACGCGCCTGGTCGAGCTCGGGCCGTTCGCCGGGTGGAAGAGCAAGAGCGGCGGAGTCTTCCTGCTACGCCCTGACGCCATGCCGGAAAAAGAGGTGACCCTCCTGGCCACGGTCGCCCGGGCCACGCTCCGCGGGGAGCTCGGCAACCTCGAGCAGCAGATCGACCGCCGGGATGTGCAACAGTCGGTCAGCGTGCCGCAACCTCTTCCCGCCGCGCTCGTCGACGAGCCGAGGGATGGCGAGGCGCTGGACGCGCCGATCGCGATTCCGCCGCTCGTCATGGAAAACGGCATCGGCGGTTTCACGACCGATGGCAAAGAGTACGTCGTCGTTCTCGAAGGGGATCGGGAGACACCGCTCCCCTGGATCAATGTCCTCGCCAATTCCGGCTTCGGCTCGATCATCACGTCGTCGGGCGCGGCGCACACCTGGTCGGAGAACTGTCGCGAAAATCGCCTCACGCCGTTCGCGAACGACCCGGTGACCGATCCAACGGCCGAAGCAATCTTCATTCGCGACGAGGAGACAGGCGCCGTTTCGGGCGCGGCTCCGGGGCCGCTCCGGAGGAATGCGCGCTCGGCGAGATGGATCGTCCGGCACGCGCCGGGAGCGACGAGATTCGCCCGCGTGGCACACGGATTCGAGCAGGAGCTCACCGTCTTCGTGGCACGAGACGAGCCGGTGAAGCTATCGATCGTGACCCTGACCAATCGATCGAATCGGCCGCGGCGCCTCTCTCTGTTTTCTTACAACGATTGGTGGCTCGGGCCGCCGAAACCGGGGGTGTCGCGATTCGTGATGACCGAGCGCGACGCGCCGACCGGCGCGGTCCTCGCCCGGCAGCTCTATCGCGACGATCCATCCGAACGGATCGCGTTCGCCGGCGCGAGCGGGCCGATTCGCTCCGCGACCGGCGATCGCCGGGAGTTTCTCGGCCGGAATGGCTCGCTCGCTCGCGCCGCCGGCCTCGGTCAGCCCGAGCTCTCGGGACGCTTCGGCGCCGGCCTCGATCCCTGCGCGGCCCTTCAGGTTCCCATCGACATTCCTCCCGGAGAAACGCGGCGGATCGTGTTCTTGTTGGGCGAAGGAAAGAGCCGTGAGGACGCCCGCCGGATTCTCGAAAAGTATTCGGCTCCCTCCGCGGCGGACGCCGAGCTTGCTCAGGTCGAGCGATTCTGGGAGGAGACGCTCGGAGCGGTCCACGTCTCGACTCCCGACGATTCCTTCGATCTCCTCGTCAATCGCTGGCTGCTCTATCAGGATCTCGGTTCCCGCGTCTGGGCCCGCTCCGGCTATTACCAGGCGAGCGGCGCGTTCGGATTCCGCGATCAGCTTCAGGACGTGATGGCGCTCATGCTCGTCCGTCCCGATTTGACGCGGGAGCACATTCTGCGGGCGGCCGCGAGGCAGTTTGTCGAGGGGGACGTCCAGCACTGGTGGAACCCGGCCACCGGCCGCGGCATCCGCACGCATTGTTCCGACGACCTGTTGTGGCTCCCCTGGGCGGCCGCGGAGTACGTCCGCGTCACCGGCGACCGCCGGATTCTCGACGTACGGATCCCGTTTCTCGAAGGGCCTCCACTCCCATCGGGGGAAGCCGAGGCCTTCGGCCAGCCGAAAGTCTCGAACCAAAGCGGCACGCTTTTCGAGCACTGCGTCCGCGCGATCGAAAAGTCGCTCGCGGTGGGCGCGCACGGGCTTCCGCTCATCGGGAGCTGCGACTGGAATGACGGCTACAACCGCGTCGGCTTCGAGGGGCGCGGGGAGAGCGTGTTCGTCGGCTGGTTCCTCCATCTGATTCTCGGGCTCGTCGCACCCTGGTGCGAGGAGCGCGGAGACGTGCCGCGGGCGGACCGATACCGGGCCGAACAGAATCGCCTCGGAGCGATGCTCGAGCAGGCATGGGATGGGGAGTGGTATCACCGCGCCTATTTCGACGACGGCACGCCGCTCGGCTCGGCGCAGAACGACGAAGGGAAGATCGACTCGGTCGCGCAGAGCTGGGCCGTCTTGTCAGGCGCCGCCTCACGGGTGCGGGGCGAACGGGCGATCGATGCTGTCCGCGCTCAGCTCGTCCGCCGCGCCTCGGAAGTGGTTCTGCTGCTGACGCCGCCCTTCGACAAGACCGCGCTCGATCCCGGCTATATCAAAGGTTACCTGCCGGGGATCCGTGAGAACGGCGGTCAATACACGCACGCGGCGCAGTGGGTGGTCCTCGCGCTGACGCACCTCGGACGCGGCGATGAGGCCATCGAGCTGTTCCACATGCTCAATCCCATCAATCACACCAGAACCGAGAGCGACGTTCGTCGATACCAGGTCGAGCCCTACGTGGTCGCCGCGGACGTGTACGACCATCCATCGCACCGCGGCCGCGGCGGCTGGACCTGGTACACCGGCTCGGCCGGATGGGCCTATCGCGTGGCCATCGAAGGGATCCTCGGACTGCGGCGCCGCGGCGCCGCGTTCGAAGTGAAGCCGTGCATCCCATCCTCGTGGCCCGGCTTTTCACTCCAGTGGCGATTCGGAGGTTCGAAATACACCATCGCCGTCGAGAACCCGGAGCCGCTTTGCTCGGGGATTGCGCTCGCCGAGCTCGATGGGAAGGCCGTCGATCCCGAGGTGATTCCGCTCGTCGATGACGGGAGCGAGCACCGTCTGCTGATCGTTCTCGGCGCGCCGGTGGCGACGGTGGAAGAGCCCCAGACCAGCAGCGCGAGGTGAGGGGAGAGGAAGGCTGGAAGCCGACCTGCTCCAGTCACACCGAACGTGGTCGGCATGAAGGCGAGGTCGCGCCAGCGAACTCTGACCCGTGCGGTGGCCACCGAATCCGCAGGTCGGGTGAATACGAGATCCAGCCGTGGCTCCGGAATCGACAATCGGCCGATGGACGAGCGCATCCATGCGCAAGTCATTGTTCACGTCATCCTGAGCCGCGAAGACGGCGAAGGATCTCGGCATGGCAGGCGTCTTCGCATCCTGAGATCCTTCGTCGCGCTTCGCCGACTCAGGATGACGACTTGCGCAGAGGTTCTAGTGCGCGGCCAGTCGTGACGGCCAGTTGATCAGCAGGTGCACCGGCGGCTCGGTCGAAGGCTCCTCGAGCTGCACAACGAATCGTGAGCCGTCCGCAGCAGGCTCGAAGTCGACCGCATAGGCGGCCTCAAAAAGCAAATGCGGCGCGGCCGTGCTGACGCCGGCGCTGATCGGCACGACCATCAACCGCCCGCCGGGCGCAAGGTAGTACAGCTCCTTCCCATCGCGGCTCCAGCGCGGCCGAGTTCCGCCATCCTTCGACAGACGAGTGGTGACCACGGAACCTTCGAACGGCCTCACATACACCTCGGGCTGGCCGGACACATCCGATTGATAAGCGACCCACTGTCCATCTGAAGAGAAACGCGGCGAGGACTCATTGAATGGCGTCGCCACAAACGGCCGCGCCGGGCCGGAAGGGCTCAGCGGCAGGATATTGATGTCGCCGGCTCTTGCCTGTCGCTGGTCGACGAACAACAACCACTTCCCGTCGGGAGAAACATCCTGCGGCTCCTGCACGCCCGGCCCGCGGTAGTAGACCTTGCCGCCTTCCGCCTCGGACGTCCAGCGAAAGATGTTCGGCGGTCCGCCCGCACCGTCGCTGCGGTAATAAATGGTGCGGCCATCCGGCGCCCACACCGGCGCTTTCTCGTCGAGGGGACGAAACGTCACTCGCTCCGAACTATCGCGATTGAGATCGTAGACCCAGACATCCGAGGCTCCATGTTTCGGATCGACGATCCCGACGGCATATCGATGTCCATCCGGCGACAAACGTCCATCGGTCTGGAACACACCGCTACCGATCACGCTCAGCTCGACTCCACTGCGGTCGAGCCACACCAGACGTGAATTGCGCGCCGCGGCACGCCAGGCCAACACTCCATTCTCGGAGACGCTGAATGCCGCAAGGCCGGTGTTGAAGAAGTAGTGGACGCGGTCGACGATCGGTTTTGGCTCGCCGGTGAACCGCGCCTTGTCGATATCAACCGGCTGCGCCAGCAAAGTGCCATCGCGAACGAACAGCAGGTTGCCGTTTGCGTACATCGCGCGCGAATCGATCGTCGACGACAGCGTCTTCGGCGTCCCACCATCGAGCGATCCGATGCGCAGCTCGTGACCGAAATCTCTCGCCATTGGCCGAAATACGAGATAGAGAAAATGCTTTCCGTCGGGAAGAAGCTGCGGCCACCACGCCAGACCCTTTTCCGGACGAACGATCAGCTCGGGCGTTCCGCCCGCGGCATTGACTCGATAAATTCCGGGATCCTTCGAGTACTGCACGAAAAGGATCGTGTCTCCGTGCCACGTCGACGTCCCTTCCGGCGGCGCGTCGCACACCGTTCGCGCCGGCCCTCCGTCAACGGGCACTGTTTTCAGCTTCCCGTCGGCCAGGTAGGCGATCGCTTTACTGTCGGATGACCAGGCCGCCGAAAAAGTCTTCTCTGCAATCTGCCGCGTCGCACCCGAACGGAGATCATGAAGCCACAGTCCCGATGAGTCGTCGGCGTCGGCGCCGTAGACGATCAGATATCGACCGTCAGGCGAGAGAGCGATCGGCACCGCCACTTCCCCAAGGAAAACATTCGCGATTTCGGGAGTGGCGACGCTTGTCTGAATCGGTTCAGCGAGTTTTTCTGCGGGCCGCCACAATACGACTCCGATCGCCAGCACAATCGCCAACGCGCCGGCGATGATAGGCCCCCACTTGGTTTGGGCGCGCAGAGTGGCAATCTGTCGATCGCCGCGATCGCGCCATCGCCGCAGTTCGTACGCGAGATCGGTGGTCGATCCGTAGCGTTCCGCCGGATTCTTCGCCAGACAACGCTCCACGATCCAGACGAACGGCTCGGGGAATTCGGCGCCCAGCGGCGGCGCATCGTCTTTGAGAATCGCCGCGAGCGTTTCCATCGGCGACGCGCGTCGCAACGGATTCTTCCCCGTGGCCATCTCGTAAAGGATCAGTCCGAGCGAAAACTGATCGCTTCGAAAGTCGACTTCTTCGCCACGGGCCTGCTCGGGCGACATGTACGCGGCCGTTCCGAGGATCGTGCCGTCACGGCTCACGTGAACTTCGGTCGGCGAGTTCGTTGCCTCGGCCATGCCGAAGTTCTTCACCAGACCGAAGTCGAGGATCTTCGGTGTTCCGTCGCTGGTGATCATCACGTTTTCCGGCTTCAGATCGCGATGCACGATCCCGGCAGCGTGCGCGGCAGCGAGACCGTCGGCGATGCCCGCACCGATTGACAGGAGCTTCTTCAGCGGCAAGGCTCCGCGCGAAAGGAGGACGCGGAGTGATTCTCCGAGGATCAGCTCCATCACCAGCCAGGCTTCGGCATCGTGTGTCGTGAAGTCGTGAATGGTGACGATGTTCGGATGATTGAGAGCCGAGGAGCTTCGCGCTTCGCGTTCGAATCGAGCCAGCCGGTCCCGATCGCCCGACACTTCGTGGGGCAGGATCTTGATCGCCACTTCGCGTCCGAGCCGCGTATCGCGCGCGCGATAAACTTCCCCCATCCCGCCCGCCCCGATGGCGCCGGAGATTTCGTAGGGACCGAGTCGCGATCCGGCTTCCAAACGCATGTCTTGCCAGCGAGGATACCTGACTGAAGCGGCGGGGATTACGCACCCTAAAAAGAGTGTCAGTTTTCCCAGATGAGTCGGGACGAGACCGGACGGCTGTAGGAGGTGTCGCGTATGTCTCGAGACAACGCGGGAATCGCACTCAGGAGGTCGTCGGTCCGTTCCCGTTCCGCTCCACCAAAGGTCTTCCAATCCGCCAAATTTCAGTTTATGACGATGGCGCGGCACGTCCTGCGCACCTGCGCGAAGCGCTGTCATACACTGAGCAGGGAGGAACCCTCATGCTCGCATTCGCTCTCTCGGCCGTGCTCATGTCCATGTCTATGGAGCAGCCGGCGGTCGGAACGCCTGCGAAAGTCGTGTGGAAGTACAAGACGGGCGGATGAGTGTTCGCCACGCCCACGGTCGTGGGTGATCTGATCTACGTCGGCGCCTGCTCCGGCGTGTTCTCGGCGATCGATCGATCCAATGGAACACCTCTCTGGCTGTACGACATCAGCTCGGACGGAGACGCGAGAGAGTTCCACGGCAATCCGGTGGCGACGAAAGATCGGGTGTTCATTCCGACCGACGGCCAGCGGATCGGACATATCTACGCGTTCGACCGCGCAACGGGCGACGTCGTCTGGAAATACGCGCATCAAGGGAAGGATGACAGCGGCTTCACGAGCGATGTCCTGCTGGACGACGGTCACATCATCGGCGTGACCGTCGATGAACGCATTGTCAGCTTGAACGCCGCTTCCGGCGCCGAGATCTGGAGTTTTCCGATCGAGGCCAGGAGCCGGCGTGTCGGGATGTCGGCCGCGCTCGCGAATGGACGGATCTTCTTCGGGTCCAGCAATGGTGCTGTGTACGCCGTCGATTCGCAAACGGGCAGACAGCTTTGGAAAACTCAGCTCGACGCGCCGGCATCGACCGCTGTTGCAGTTTCGGGTAAGGCGATCGTTGTTGGCACCCAGGGGAAGAAGCTCTATCGCCTGCGCGCATCGGATGGTCGTGTGATTGGCTCGCTCGATCTCGACGTCGTCCCGAAAGACACGCCCGTGATGGGCACTCGCGGCGTGTATCTCATGAGCGAGAAGGAAGTGCTGCTCGTCGACGCCAACGTCACGCGCGTTCTTTGGCATGCCGACTCGAAACGTCAATGGACCTCCCCTCGCCCTCGGATTTGGCACGGCTGGGTCGTCGTGGGAGATCGCGACGGAACCGTCTATGCACTCGACGAGGCAACCGGCGCCACCGTTTGGTCGCAGAACATTCACGACAAGCCCATACGAGGCATCGGCTCCGACGACTCTACGCTCTACGTCGGAACGATCGACGGTCATGTGATCGCCCTTCGACCGTAAACATCGAAACCCATTCCTCTGCCCGCGTACAGCTGCCGGGACCACGTAGGAGTTACCCCGAAGGGGTGATCCAGCGCGATCGTCTGATCGAAGGTGCCGAGCGGCTCGCTGCCGGCGCCGTCGCAGACTTTGCCGGACTCGCGCTCGACCTCGGATAAGCCGACCAGGCCATTTCTTCGGTGACTTCAAGAAGATCGTCGGTCGTGCGCCGGCCGCGTCAGCGCGGAGCATGCGTGGTGCTGCTGCCCCGGGCCTTGGTGCATGATGATCGACATGAAAGACGAAGTGACGGAAGAATCGTGGCGTGAAGCATGGCGATCGCCGCTGCGATTCGCAGTGATTCTCCTGGGCGTCGCCGTTCTTCTTCTTTTCCTCTGGATCAGCCGCCCGATCTTCGTGGCAGCATTCCTGGGGCTTCTCTTCGGCGCGTCGATCATGCCCGCGGTGACGTGGCTGCATCGCTTCCGCGTGCCGCGCGCCCTCGGTGCCTCTCTTCTCGTCGCCGTGTTCTTCGCCGCGTTGGCCGGAATCGCCTCACTGCTCGCGCCCGTGCTTCAGGAACAGGCTCTGGAGCTCCAACGCAGACTCCCGGAGGCAATCGATCGGATCGATCGCGAGCTGCTCAGACGGCACATCCTGACCAACGCGCTCGAGGGCGGCGAGCCGCCGCCGGCCGCCGTCAGAGTGACACCGGCCAGAACGGTCGAACAACGTGCGGTTCAGGCACAGACGGCGGCGGACGCGGCCACGCTGCGACGCAGTCCGCTTCGCGTGATTCTCGGACAGCAGCTTGGCGGCGTGATGCCGTATCTCTTTCCGGTCTTCTCCACCACCATCGCGGCAGTGACAGGACTGATCCTGGTCGTTTTTCTGACGATCTTCTTCGCGGCCGATCCGGAGACCTACACGCAGGGTGTTCTGCATCTGCTGCCCCGCCATCATCGCGCGCGCATGACCGAGGTTTTGGCGACGATGGGACGCTCGTTGCGCGCGTGGTTCGTAGCGCGATCGATCGCCATGGTCACGATCGGTATGGTCGTGACCGCGCTGATGGCCCTCCTCGACGTCCGGGCCTCGGTGGCGCTCGGCGTCATCGCCGGCCTCCTGGAGTTCGTCCCGGTGTTCGGACCGATCATCGGCGCGATTCCGGCCATCGCTCTCGGTTTCGTCGACTCGCCGCAGAAGGCATTCGCGGTTCTGATCGCGTTCGTCGTCATTCAGCAGCTCGAGGGAAACGTGCTGATTCCGCTCCTGTTGCAGAAGGCCGTGGAAGTTCCACCCGCACTCAGCCTCATCGGCATCGCTTCACTGGGCATGGTCCTCGGCGTCCTCGGCGTGGTCATCGCCGAACCGCTCGTGGCCGTGACGCTGGTGGCTGTGAAGATGCTCTACGTCGAGCCCGTGGTGGGCGACAAGATGGTGCCGGACGAAACGGTGTGAGGCGTAAGGCCGTTCGATGCGTGAATCACGTCATCCTGACCCTGAGCGCAACGAAGGGGAAGGATCTCGAGTTGCGGATTTTGAAATCCTTCGCCGTCCGCGCGGCTCAGCATGACGACGTTTGCCCACCTCTCTGACGACGGCACGGATCAGAATCGAACTTCCTGACTCCGGGCATGCTCATCACATTTGGTGCAGCGCCAGCCGCGTCCTGTCCGGGTGAAGCTGCCGATGTCTTCGTCTCGAAAGAGCATCAGCGTCTCATGACACCAGTCGCACCTCACCATGTGAGGATTGCCGAGCGCCAGGTGTTCGCGGAGGAAGTCCGCCGCGTTCTGTCTTTCGCTGTCGCCAAGATCGTCACTGCGGAACATGCGTCCGGCAGTGGCGCGGACGGTCTCCCTGTCCATGATCATCGTTGATCCCATTGAACCTCCTTGACTCCCGTGACCCGGAGGAGGATCTCGACGGCAAGAAATTTCTGCGCTTCGCGCTTGACCTTGCCACCCACTCGCACGTCGCCGAGCGTGGAATCGATCTGGAATTTGCATCCCTGGAGCATCGGCTCGAGATCGAGCTGGCGGCGGCCGCGCGCTTCGATCAACGCGTCCGCGGAGCCCTCGTCGATGACGCGGATGAGATTGGCCACGCGGTCATAGCCGAGGAACGTGGGGATCCGGCCCACGTCCGCGGCCTTGGCGGCATCGGAGGTCGTACCGCGGATGAGAACGATGCCGCCGACGCGATAGACGAGCAGCTCTTCGATGTCCGCACCGCAGTCGACGAACGCGGGAGTGAGATCGAACACTTTCGTCTGCGCCGGCGCGGCGAACGGAAACGCCAGGATGGCGACCACGGTCAGGAGGGTGGGCAACATCGATTTTCCCCTCATCGCTCAGCAGCGCTCTTTCACGATCGCGGTGGCCTGCCGGAGAAGACGCTCACAACAGGTGACCCAGGTGGAGTCGAACCAGCCGTTCTCGCGGCCGTTGATCGTGACGGCCACGATCGGCTGGCCGTGCTCCTCGCAGCGCAGCCGCGCCGCGCGCTCCAGTCGCTCGCGCAGCCGATCCGCCAACGATGCAGTCCCTCGGTCCTTGATGGTGATTTTCATGCGCCTCCAGTCGATCAATTCGCCCGTACTGCGCTCGGACGCTGCGGGAGCATGGTGTGCCAGCGCGCAACGACGTCATCGGGCAGCACGAACTCGAACGTCTGGCTCTGCGAACGCAGCCGCAGGATCTTGCCGCCGGCGGCGGCTGCGCCCGTGGCCAGCTTCGTGTCGTATTCGATTTCGCGAACCCACTGCAGATCGATCGACGCGGCCATGTCGCGGTTCTCATAGAAGAACGTCGACTGATCGAGCGCCAGCGCGACGTCGAGCTGACGGCTCCCGTCGACGAACGATCCGCGGCTGACGAAGCGCGACGTCTTTCGACGCCGCTCCACCAGCGCCTCGATTCGATCCGAACCAAAGCGGCGATAAAGACTCCAGGACAGAAAAGCAGCGACAGCGATCGCCGCCAGCGACACGAAGGGCACCATGAGGTCTCCTCTTTTCCGAAATGGAGAACGGCCCGAGCCGTTCTCCCCAGGTTGAGACTTCTTCTCTACCGCCCCGGTGCCGCCGTGGTTTTCGGCTTGGCCGCGTCGACCTTCAGCGCCCGGCCGTCGACTTCCTTGCCGTTCAGGCCTGCGATGGCCGCGCGTCCTTCATCGGCGTTACTGAACTCGATGAAGCCGAATCCTTTCGAGACGCCGTTCGACCGGTCCACGGCGACGTTGGCGGAGACGAGCGTGCCGTATGGCTTGGCCAGGTCGCTGAGCTGCGCGTCATTGACCTGACTGGAGAGATTTCCCACGTAGAGTTTCATTTGAGCTCCTGGCCGGTGGTACCGGCCGCCCCGAGCGAGTCCGCGACCGAGCACACCTCGACGGAGGCGCGGCCGGATCAGGACATTTCAAGGGGATTGGAAAGCTAAGAGGAGTGAGTCCAGAGGATCTGACTTAGTTCAGACGGACTGAAGGGACGAGGAAGTTTCCTCGCCGTGTGACCACCATACGCGCATTGATGGGGAATGTCACTGCGGAATATGTTCTGTTCAATTGTGCACACTCGCGTTCGGTCTCATGGGGACGAACCATGCGCGATTGGACCTGGTCACGCTGCAGCCAGAGCCGCGTTGATTGGATTCTCGAGGCACTTTCTCACGGTCGTCAGAACGGTATCGAGATCGAAGGGTTTCGCGATGACTCCGGAGACGGCGAACGCCTCGCTAGGCACTTTGCGAGTGTCGCTTGCACTGACGACAATCATCGGAATCCGCAGCAGTGAGGGGTCGGCAGCTCGCTCGCGCAAAACATCCCAGCCGGACATTCCAGGCATCACGAGATCCATGAGAACCAGATCGGGGTTGCTGTCCCGCATTTTCGCAAGTGCCTCCCGCCCGGCGCGCGCCTGCAGAGTTCGATAGCCCTGGTGCCGCAGCAAGGCAACCAGCAGGAGTCGAATACTCGGATCATCGTCCACGATGAGCACGCAATGTTTCGGGGACAGGCCCATTTCACATCTCTCTTTTGTCCTGAAGGCAGGCGGCGCTGAGTCAATCATTGATCACGCGAGTATCGTGCCAGCCAGGCCGCCTAGGGGAACCTCTGCACAGGTCGTCATCCTGAGTCGGCGAAGCGCGACGAAGGATCTCAGGATGCGTAAACGCCTGCCATTTCGAGATCCTTCGCCGTCTTCGCGGCTCAGGATGACGTGACCAACGACTTGTTCAGAGCTTCCCTAGCCGGTTGCCGGGTCCGGCTGAAGCCGGGACTCCACTCCCGCCCGGTAGAGCAGCCATAGCCCGGCGAGCTGGATCGCGTGGTAGAGGTCATTGTGAAACGGGATCGGCGTCTGCTGCGCGATCGCGGCCGCGATTGACGCGAGCAGCGAAGCCGTCATCCATCGTGATCGCATCACGATCACCAGCAGCAGCATCGTCACGCCGTAATCGACGATGACCCACACGAATTTGTCGTAATGCAGCGTCATCCAGGCGGCATAGACGAGGAAGATCGCAATTGCCGTAACGCGGAGAAACGGCAGCAGCAGGAACAGGCTCGCCAATCCGATGCAGTAGACAGTGGCGATCCAGATCCACGTTCCGCCGAATCCGTGATACGTGCCGCCGAGGAAAGAGCCGGCGGCGGTGAAGAAGAAGGCGATGGCCCACGGGCGATTCCCTCGCCGCCACAGCAATACGCCGAATGTCGCTGCCGCCGCCGCAAGGATGGCATCGGTGAGGAACGTCAGCGGCTCGTTCAGCCTCATCGCCTGTCCCCGATTCTACGGCGTGCTCCCTCCGATGAGGCCCGGGACGCCGAGATCGCGCGCTTCATCAACGATCTGAAGAAACTCCGGAAAGCGATTTTGGAATGAGCGGCTGCGGCTCGGTCGATTCGTAGTCGCGCCAGTCGCGCTCCGCGCGCGCGGACAACCCGCCGAGATGCGCCTCGGCGTAGCAGCGTCGCCGCGTGTTGAGCAGGTCGTACGCCCACGGAAAGTCAGGCTCCAGGTCGCGAAGCGCGGCGATCGTCTGCGGTCCGCAGCCGAATCCGGCCTGCGCCACGTGAACGCGATAGATCTTGCGCTCGTCCGCCCACTGGCCCGTGCTGAACGGCTTGCCGAGTAGCGCATAAAGTCGCGGTGCGAGCCGATGATCGAAGCGCGCCAGCGAGATTGCGGTGTCGAGGGCGCGGCCCATCGGCTCGGATGCCGGCCAGGGATCGGTGCGATAGCGAAGCAGCGCCCGCTCCAGCGCGGCGGCCGATTCGGCATCGCGCCGTTGACGCATGCGGACGCGCGCCAGAATCGCGTCGGCTTCCGTCGTATCCGCGGGGCGCAGCCGCTCCGCCATCGCCACCGCCTGTTCGCGCCCGGCCTCCGCCAGCACCTCGGCGAGGCGCGAGACCTCGATGCTGTTCACAGGAGTAAACGGCGTTCGTTCCCATGCCGCCAGCGCGCCGGCAAGGTCATTCTCTTCGTAGAGCTTCGTGAACTCCGCGCGGATGCGGACCTGCGGATCGCGCTCGAGCGGCGAGACTTCGATCGTGGTGTCGTGCCACCGGTTCCACTCCACCTGCTGCCAGTCGACAATCCCTCGCACGCGGGACGGCCGATCCGCGCCGATGCCGCGGGCGAACGAGATCAATTGATTGATATCGAACCGCGAGCGGTCGCCGAGTCCGCGGGCGAAGCCGAATTCGATCGGCGTGCGGTCGTCCGTATTCAGCTGCGCAACCGGCCCGATCGCAACCGGGACCTTGTCGCTGCCGATGAATGCCGAGAAAAAGCCCTCCGCCGATTCCACCCGCCACGCGCGATGGATCGCCGACGCGTAAGGGTCCTGCGACAGGCGCTGTCGGATCATGTCGATGTCGTAGACGAGCGGCTCGCGGGAGGACACGAAGAGAAGATCGGTCTCCGTCGTCCGGAACGTATCGATGTAGGGGAACACCGAATGCGCCGTCGCGTAGATCGTGCGGATCGTTTGGGCGTCAACATCGTAAGCCTGGACCCACTGCAGGAAGATGCCGCCGCGGTTCAAGCGCGCCGCCGCGGCTTCGTAGAATTCTTTCGTGTAGAGGCTGGCAATTCCGGCGCGGTACGGATTCGAGGGCTCGGAGAAGATGATGTCGTAGTGGCGCGGTGTGGTCAGGAGGACCTCGCGCGCATCGCCGATCCGGATGCGAACCTTCGGATTGCGGAGGACGTCGTGATTCACCGCGGCGTTGTCGTGTGCGACGCGTAGAACTGAGGGCTCGAGCTCGACGACGTCGACGTGCTCCATCGACGGAATCGAGCCAAGCCATCCGGCGGTGCTTCCGGTGCCGAGTCCGATCACGAGCGTGGTGCGCGGATTCCGATGAACGATCGCGCCAACCATCCCTGACATGACCTGGGTCCCCGCGTCGCCGCGCGCGCTGCCGTCCGCTTTGCCGTTCACCATGAACACGCGGTCGTTGCTGTCGAGAACGGCGATGCTGCTCTCGCGACCGTCGACATCCCAGAGAAGACTGCGCTTCGTCGAGCGGATCCATGCCTGGATCGAGTTCCTGTCCGTCGTGTCGGGAGCGCGTCCGGCGCCGATTCCCGTGTGGCGCCAGACGGAGGTCGGCCCTTGCGACGCGATTCCTGCAATGGCGATGAGCCCGATCGCGATGGCCACGAGATGCCGGTTGCCGATCGCGAAGACGACGCCGAGGAGCACGAGCAGGACGGCGGCCAGGCGCCAGCATCCGGGAGCGGAGAGAAGCGGCAGTAGCCCGAAGCCGCCGGCGAGCGATCCCGCGATTGCACCCCCGGTGTTCCACGCGTACGCCAGTCCGACGTCGCGGCCCACGTCTTCCCGTCCGCGGCCGAGAAGTGCGATGAGGATGGGAAACTGAACTCCGGCGATGAACGCCGCCGGGAATACGACGACGAGCGTGATCAGCGACCATGCGATCAGATCGCCGCCGAAGCCGATCTGGCCGAGCGCGCGCAGAAGATTGGCGAGCACCGCGAGCCGGTCGCCGAGGGCGAACGGAAAAATGATCGCCAGCGCTTCGAGCGTGCAGGTGACCGCGAACGCGCCTGCCGACGGGCTCCTGGTGCCGCTCCACAACGAATACGCCGCGCCTCCCAGCCCGATCCCGAGCAACGCCGCGGCGAGAATCAGACCGAACGTGAACGTCGTCCCGCCGAGAAGCGGCGTGAGCATGCGGTACCAGACCAGTTCCATGAGGAGGAAGGCGAAGCCGACGATGGCGGAGGAGACGAGGACGGGACGCCGCGGGGACGCGAGGACTCGGGGACTCCCAGACTCGGACTGCTGCACCGCCAGTCCTCGAGTCCTCGTGTCCCGGCCGAGTCCCCACGCCAAAAGGCCGATCAGCAGATTCAGCGCAACCGCGGCCAGCAACGTCCTCCGGTTCCCAAACCTCTCCAGCAGGAAGAACGTCGAAACCAGCGTTCCAGTCACCGCCCCCAACGTATTCGTCCCGTACAGAAGGGCGAGATTGCGGCGGCCGCCGTCATCGTCGGTTTCGACGGCGCGTGCGGCGGCCGGGAGCGTGCCTCCCATCAGAAACGTCGGGATGCCGAGAACCGCCGTCGCGAAGATCAGCCGTACCAGCGTGGCGATGGTGAGGCCGAGCGTCACCGATCCGCCGAGCGCGATGTAGAGCTTTCGGATGAGGATCAGCAGAATCGGCGAGAGTGCGGCGGAGAGCGCGACACCGATCTCGAGCATCCCGTAAAACGCCAGCGGCGCTGCGCGTTCATCGGCGCGCCTACCGAGAATCGCGCTTCCCGCGCCGAGGCCGCCCATGAACATTGCCAGCACGGCGGCGGTGGCGAACGTCGACGCGCCGAAGATCAGCCGGAATTCACGCAGCCAGACGGTCTGATAGATCAGCGCGGCGGCACCGGAGCAGAAGAGAAAGGCGGCCGCCATCCACGTTTTTTGCGGCATCGGAATGCAACGGGAGGCTACAACAGGTAGAGTTTCTTGACCGCGGAAAATCCGCCTCGTACACTCGATCCACCACACGAATGCCGGTCGACTCGATCCCACTCTCGCCGACGACATCCTCCGCAGACGGCATTTCTCTCAGCACGACTTGAGATAGGAGCAGGCACATGGTCACGGTATCAACGGACAAACTGAAAGCGGCGGAGAGCGCGCTTTCGCAGATCGAGCGCCAGTTCGGCAAAGGCTCGATCATGCGCCTCGGCGCGAAGGAGTTCGCGCCGGTCAGCAGCATTTCCAGCGGATCGATCGGCGTGGACGCTGCGCTCGGCGTCGGCGGACTTCCGCGCGGCCGCATCATCGAGATCTTCGGACCGGAATCGTCGGGCAAAACGACTCTCTCGCTGCACGTGATCGCCGAAGCGCAAAAAGTCGGCGGGTTGGCCGCATTCATCGACGCCGAGCACGCGCTCGACGCCGAGTACGCGAAGAAGCTCGGCGTCGACGTCGACAACCTCCTGGTCTCGCAGCCCGACAGCGGCGAACAGGCCCTGGAGATCGCCGAAGTGCTCGTGCGCTCCGGCGCGATCGACATCATCGTCATCGACTCGGTTGCCGCTCTCGTCCCCCGCGCGGAACTGGAAGGTGAGATGGGCGACAGCCACGTCGGCCTTCAGGCACGCCTGATGTCGCAGGCGCTGCGGAAACTGACCGGCATCGTTTCGAAGTCAAAAACATGCCTTATTTTCATCAATCAAATACGTGAAAAAATTGGCGTGATGTTCGGCAATCCCGAGACGACCACCGGCGGCCGGGCCCTCAAGTTCTACTCGTCGGTGCGTCTCGACATCCGCCGCACGAACCAGATCAAGGAAGGCGAGGAGGTCATTGGCTCCCGCGTGAAGGTCAAGGTCGTCAAGAACAAAGTGGCCGCGCCGTTCCGCCAGGCGGAATTCGACGTAGGTTACGGCGAGGGCATCTCCAAGACCGGCGAGCTGATCGACATCGGCATCGAGAACAAGATCATCGAGAAGTCAGGCTCGTGGTTCTCGTATGGCGCGGTGCGCATCGGCCAGGGTCGCGAGAACGCGAAGCAGTTCCTCGCCGACAACCCCGACCTCATGGCGGAAATCGAAGGCAAGGTCCGCAAAGCCCTCGGCATCGGCGGCGTCGAGCTGACAGTGATCGAAGGCGGAGAGCCGCAGCCGAAGAAGGCAAGCAGGTGACACGCGCAGACGCGTCATCCTGAGCCGGCAAGACAGCGAAGGATCTCCCGCGGCTTGCTGGAGATCCTTCGCTTCGCTCAGGATGACGTGGACATGCGTCTCGACCAGGCCATCGCCGCACGCTTTCCCGGCATCTCCCGCCGCAAGGCGCGTGAGCTTCTCGCCTCAGGCAGCATTCTTGTCAATCACCGACGCGTCTCCATCGCCTCGCGCGAGGTCGGCGAGAAGGACGAGATCGCGATCGTCGGCGAGCGGCCGCATATTCCGATCCTTGCGCTGCACGCCGACTGGCTTGCCGTCGACAAGCCGGCAGGTCTGCCGACGCAACCGCCGCGCGAGCGCAAGGAACTTTCCCTGGAAGACATTCTTCGCGCCGAGTACAAGCGCATCTGGCTCGTGCATCGGCTGGACACGCCGACCAGCGGCGTGGTCGTGTTCGCGAGGAGCCCGCAAGCGGCGGCACGCCTCTCGAAGTTGTTCGCGTCACGTGAGATGAGGAAGACGTACATTGCGCGGGTCGATCCGCCGATCGCTGAGAGAGCGGTCATCGACACACCGATCGACGGCAAAGAAGCGGTCACAATCGTCACGCCGCGCGGAGGCGGTCTCGTCGAGGTCCAGATCGAGACCGGACGCACGCACCAGATCCGGCGGCACCTCAGCTCGATCGGGCATCCGGTCGCCGGCGATCGCCGCTACGGATCGACGGTCAGCACTGCGCGGCTGATGCTTCACGCCTGGAAGCTCGAGCACGCCGAGCTCGGCACGATCGAGGCTCCGATCCCGCCTGATTTCCTCTGATACGATGCGCCGCCATGGATGATCTGGTCATCCGCGCGACGACGGTCCTCTGCGTGCGCCGCGACGGGGAAACGGCCATGGCCGGTGACGGGCAGGTGACGATCGGCAATACCGTCATGAAGCACGGCGCGGCCAAAGTGCGCAAGCTCTACAACGACAAGATTTTGGCGGGGTTCGCAGGATCGGCCGCCGACGCGTTCGCCCTCTTCTCACGGTTCGAAGGCAAGCTCGAGGAGTATCGCGGCAACATGGAGCGATCGGTCGTCGAGCTGGCCAAGGACTGGCGTCTCGACAAGTATCTCCGGCAACTGCAGGCGTTCCTGATCGTCGCCAACAACGAGAAGGCCTATCTTCTCTCCGGCACCGGCGACCTCATCCAGCCGGACGACGGCATCCTCGGCATCGGGTCCGGCGGGCCGTACGCGCTCGCAGCGGCACGAGCTCTGCTGAAGCACACGAACATGACCGCGAAGCAGATCGCCGAGGAGTCGCTGCGGATCGCCAGCACGATCTGCATCTACACGAACGACAACATCACGGTCGAAACACTCTAGCCATGGTCATGCAGGTTGCCGGTCAGGTCGAAGAGCTCACGGGAGAACGTCTCACCCCGCGCGAGATCGTCCGCGAGCTCGACAAGTACATCGTCGGACAAAAAAACGCCAAGCGCGCCGTGGCGATCGCGTTGCGAAATCGCTGGCGGCGGCAGCAGCTTCCGCCGGAGCTGCGCGAAGAGATCGCGCCGAAGAACATCATCATGATCGGCCCGACCGGCGTCGGAAAGACCGAGATCGCCCGCCGACTGGCTCGCCTCACCCGCTCGCCGTTTCTGAAGATCGAAGCATCGAAGTTCACCGAAGTCGGTTACGTCGGGCGGGACGTCGAATCGATCGTCCGCGACCTCACCGAGCTCGGCGTGAAGCTCGTGAAGGAAGAGAAGAGCCGGAACGTGCGCGGCGCAGCAGAGCACAATGCCCGCGAGCGGATTCTCGACTCGCTTCTCCCCGACTCGCACCGCGTTCCGGCTCGTCCGGCGTTCGTCGCTCCGGCGGGACCCGAGGAAAGCGGGGACACCCGCGCGAAGATGGCGGCCTGGCTCGATGAGGGCCGGCTCGAAGATCGCGAAATTGAAGTCGAGGTCAAGGAACAAGGCTTCCCGTCGTTCGAGATTTTCACGCCGCAAGGCGTTGAGGAAATGGGCGTCAACGTCAAGGACATGCTGCCCGGTCTGTTCGGCGGACGCTCGAAGCGGAAGAAGATGCGCATCCGCGACGCACGCGACCTTCTGATCGCCGAGGAGGCGGAAAAGCTCGTCGATCAGCAGAACGTGGCCCGGGAGGCCATCGACCGAGTGGAGCAGAGCGGCATCGTCTTCCTCGACGAGATCGACAAGATCGCCGGCCGGCAGCAGGCCTCGCACGGGCCGGACGTTTCGCGGGAAGGCGTGCAGCGCGACCTCCTGCCGATCGTCGAGGGGACGACGGTGAACACGAAGTACGGGATGGTGCGCACGGATCACATCCTGTTCATCGCCGCCGGCGCGTTCCACGTTTCCAAACCGTCGGATCTCATTCCCGAGCTGCAGGGCCGCTTTCCGATCCGCGTCGAGCTCGAGTCGCTCACAGAGGGAGACTTCGTGCGGATTCTGCGCGAGCCGAAGAACGCGTTGACGATGCAGTACATCGCGCTCCTCGACACCGAGGGCGTGAAGCTTCACTTCAGCGACGACGCTCTGGAGGAAATCTCGCGCTACGCCGCATTGGTCAACGAGAAGACGGAGAACATCGGCGCGCGGCGCCTGCACACGATCCTCGAGCGGCTCCTGGACGAGGTTTCGTTCGAGGCCAGCGAAATGAACGGCGTCGAGCTGACCATCGACGCCAATTACGTGCAGCGCGTGCTCGCCGACATCGTGAAAGACGAAGACCTCTCCCGGTACGTGCTGTAGCTAACTAATTCGTCGCCGCGCCGTATAACAGGGGATGCTGCTAGCTTGGATTCTGTTCGCCGCTCTTCCCACCAACGTTCAACTCCGCATTCAGCCCGACGAGGCCAAGGCGGTCGTCGAAATTCTCGACCAACGCGCCGCTCACAAACCGCTCGCCGAATCGGATTGGCAGGCCCTGTTCGCGACCGAGGGCTACATTCGCCTTCAGAAACGTGAACATGCCATGAAGCGAAAGTTCGAGAATGACGACTTCCAGAAGTTCGTCATGTCGGAGGAGCTCCTCGCGCGCCGCGCCGAGCTTCACCACGTTGTCGACGACTGGTCGCATGTGGACCTCGGCGCGGCGGGCCGGCAGGCCCTCGCCTACCTTCCGCCTGACGCGAAAATCAGCGCCACGGTGTACCCCGTGATCAAGCCGGCCAGGAACAACTTCGTGTTCGAAGGCAACGCGATCTTCATGACAGTCGAGGATCAGCCGCGCGAACGCTTCGAGACGATCGTGACGCACGAGCTGCACCACATCGGCTATGACAGCGCCTGTCCGGCGCCCGCAATCAGCACAGCCATCGAGAAGCTGCCGCCAAATCTTCATGCGCTGGAGAACTGGCTCACGGCGTTTGGTGAGGGATACGCGACGCTGGCAGCCGGCGGCGATCACGACCCCGAGCACGCAATGCAGCCCGAGGTCCAAAAGGCGTTTGTGGAAGGATCACGCGATCTCGACAAGAACTTTCACGATGTCGAGACGTTTCTTCTCGACGTCCTCGACGGCCGGCTGAGCGGCGATGCGGTGAGGGATCGTGGCTTCCAATTCCTCGGCATGGTCGGGCCGTGGTACACCGTCGGCTGGAAGATGTGCGTCGTGATCGAGAAGACTCTGGGCCGCGAAGCGCTCATCAACGCGTTCTGCGATCCGCGCACGCTCCTCGGCACCTACAACAAGGCGGCCGGGCTCTGGAAGCAGCGCACGGGCGAGTCGCTCCCGGCATGGGACGAGCGGCTGGTGAATGCTTTTACGTCACCGTCTTCTGAAACGCCCGCGCGCTCGCCAGGATCAGCACGGTAGAAATCGCGAGCAGCGATAGGACCGGCTCCCACAGATCGCCGAATGTGGCACCGCGAATCACGATCCCACGCGCGATCTTGATGAAGTGCGTTGCCGGAATGACCGAGGAGATCACACGCAGCGGCAGCGGCAGCGACGAAAGGGGAAGGATGTAGCCGGAGAGCAGCACCGACGGCAGCATGACGCCCATGGCCATCTGCATCGCCTCCATCTGCGTCTTCGCCCGCGACGAGATCAGCAGACCGAATGACAGCAGCGCCATCAGGTAGACCGACGAGAGCGCCAACAGAAGCAGGAGACTCCCGTTGATCGGCACCCTGAACAACGCCACCATCAGCACCAGCACGATCATCAGCGACACGTACGCGACGCCGAGGTACGGAAGGATCTTGCCGAGGACGACGGCAAGCGGTGAGACGGGCGTGACCATCAGCTGTTCGAGTGTTCCGCGCTCCCGCTCTTTCACGATGGCGAACGCCGAGAGGATCGTCGCCGAGAACGTCAGCAGAATGGCGATCAGTCCCGGGATGAGCAGGTTCGCACTGCGCATGTCGGGATTGAACATCATGATCGGATGGGCCTCGATCATCGGCCGCTGTCCGCTTCTCTCCATGAGGCGCTGGACCGCTTCCTGGAGTACGACGCCGTTGGCCGCGGCGAGCGCCTGGTTGGCGACGCTGGAGTCCGAACCGTCGATGAGAACCAGCACGTCCGCCTGCCGGCCGGTGGCGAGATTGCGCGCGTAGTCCGGCGGAATCTCGATCGCCACCTGCGCGTGTCCGGCCACGATCGATCGCTGCAACTCGGCCCGCGACCGGGCATCGCCGACGATGCGCAGGAAGGAGGTGGCCTGCAACTGCTCCTGAAGCCGGCGGCTTTCCTGCGTCCGGCTCTGATCGAAGATGACCGTCGGTATGTTCTTCGCGTTCATGTCGATGACGCCGAACAGGATCAGCTCGATGGTCGGGACCATGATGGAAAAGAGCAGCGTGGTGCGATCGCGCACCATCTGCGTCAGCTCCTTGCGAAAGACTGCCCAGAATCCGTTCATTCTCGAGCTCCCGCCATCTCGGCCCGTGCCGCCTCGACTTCTCTTCCCCGCGTTTCGGTCAGCTGGACGAAGACGTCCTCGAGTGTCGGCGCGATCTCGGCGACCGTAACGTCGCTGATCCCGAAGAACTCGAGATCGTGTTCGACTTTTTCATTGGAGACATTCGCGTCGATCAGCAGATGCAGCGACGTGCCGAAGATCGTTGCCGCGCGGATGTACGGAAGCGTGCGCGCCGAGGTCATGAGGACGGCCACTCCTTCGCGGCACTCCGCCTGAATGCGCCTCGTTCCTTCCGGTGTCACCTCGGGCAATTTCTTCAGCTCCTCGGGATGACCACTGACGATCAGCCGCGAAAGATAGAGATACGCAACGGTGCCGCACCGTTCCGCTTCGTCCATGTAGTGCGTCGTGACGAACATGGTCACGCCTTCGCCCGCCAGGCCGAACAGGAGATCCCACAGCTCGCGTCGGGCGACGGGATCGATGCCGGCCGTCGGCTCGTCGAGAAACAACACGCGCGGCCGGTGCATCAGCGATGCGGCCAGCGCGAGCCGCTGCTTCCATCCGCCAGAAAGCGCGCCGGCCAGACGATCGCGATACGGGCCGATGTGCGTCAGGTTGACCGCCCACTCTTTCCGCTCCTTGCGCTCCGCGGATTTCAGGCGATAGATCGATCCGAAGAAGTCGAGATTCTCGTCGACGGTCAGATCGCGATAGAGCGAGAACGCCTGCGAGACGTAGCCGATGTGCTGGCGCACGAGCTCCCCTTCGCGCTCGACGTCGAACCCGTCGACCGTCGCATGTCCCTCGGTTGGGGCGAGCAAGCCGCAGAGGATGCGGATGAGCGTGGATTTGCCGGATCCGTTCGGCCCGAGGAGTCCGTAGATCTCCCCGCGCGGAACCTGCAGCGTGACGCGATCGAGCGCGCGGACGTGGCCGAAGTCCTTCGAGACTTCCTGGACGTCGATGCCGATCTCGGCGCTCATCCCTGCCCCTTCACTTTCACGCCGAGGTCGACCGCCGCCGCCATACCGGCGTGGAGTTTCGGGTTGGGATCGACAAGAACCTTCACCCCGAACACCTGTTCGGCGCGTTGCGCGCGCGTCTGCACGTTGCGCGGCGTGTACTCGCCCTGCGCGTTGATCGTGGCGATGTGACCGGGGAACCATTGATTCGGATACGTGTCCACGCTCACCCGGACCGGCTGGTTCACGCGAACGAGCCCGAGCATGGTTTCGGGAACGTAGATGCGCACCCAGAGCTGATCCTGCTCGAGGATCTCGGCCACACTCTGGCTCGGAGCGACGAGATCGCCGGGCCGTAATCCGAACGACTGCACGACGCCCGACACCGTCGATCTCACATCAGTCTCCGCGTGTTGCTTCTGGAGCACGCCGAGCTGGCGTTGCTGCTGTTCGAGTTGTGCGCGCGCGGCCTCGATGTCTTCCTTTCGCGTTCCCTTGCGCAGCAGGTCGAGATCCTCGGACGCGGTCCTGGCCTTTGTTGCCGCGTCGTCGTAGAGCTGACGGGCGACGATGCCATCGCGATAGAGCACTTCCTCGCGCTGACGCTCGCGCTCGGCGTTTGCGGCGATCGCCGCGGCCTTGTCGATCTCATCCTGGCGCGGGCCGGCCAGCGCTTTCTGGTAGGCAGCGCGTGCCGCCTCGATCGCCGCCTGCTGCTGCGCGATCTGCCGGTCGAGCGTCTCGGTCTCGAGCGTCACCAGGACCTGACCGGGGACGACGGGCGAGCCTTCATCGACGAAGACGCGGGACACGCGTCCGCCGACGAGTGAGCCGACGTTGACCGTCCTCGCTTCGAGCGTCCCGGACAGAACCAGCGGTCTGGGCAGCCTCTTCTGCCGCATGTACAGCAGCAGCGCGATCGCGCCGATCGCGATCACCACGATCGGAACGATGCGCGTGAGACGAGGCTTTTTTGCGGCCACGAATACCTCCCTGCCTGGAAACGATCGCGCCATCGCTCCAGAGATCGATGAGCGCGTCGATGTAAGCGTCGAGCGGATACGGCCGTTCGGCGACGGTCAGCACGTGATGGATGAACACGTAGGAAACCAGCGAGCCCATGAACAGCAGCGCCGCGGCGCGCGGATCCTCCACGCGGATGACTCTGGCTTTGCGAGCGCGTTTGAAGTAGTTCGTGACGATTCGCAGGCCACGGCGGGGCGGACTGTCCTGGCGCCGCGGATCGAACGGAACGACCAGAGTCGGGTTGGAGCGCTCGTGCATGCTCAGCACGAGGTTCTGCACGATCGTCGTGCGGGCGAACGGAAGCCACTGCTCGGCCAGCCGCCGCAGCACGAGGCGCGGATCGGAAGCGGGGTCGACGGTTTCGAGAGCGAGGATGCAGTCGGGCAGCGTGACGTTGCCTCGCATCGCGGCATTGAAGAGGGCCTGTTTGGAGTCGAAATGCCGAAGAACGGCTGCGGCGGTGACGCCGAGCTCGCCGGCGATGTCGGCCAGGGTGGCCGAGGCGAAGCCCTTTTGCGTGAAGACGGCGCGAGAGGCCTGGAGGATCTGCTCGCGGCTGATCGTGGGTGGGCGGCCCATTTGTAAATGAATGTATATTTACAAACTACCTAAAAAGCAACCCCTCACCCGGCCTTCGGCCACCCTCTCCCCGCGTCGCGGGGAGAGGGCAAGGTGAGGGGTTGGAACTAGAAGGTGACTTTGGCGGCGACCTGCAGGATCCGCGGCCCAGCGCTCGAGGTCGGCGACCCGAATGCCGCAAACGGCGTGAACGTCTTCGTGGTGGCACTGTACGAGTAGCGCGTCGTATTCACCGCGTTGACGTTGCTCCTGTTCAGCACGTTGAACGCCTCGGCAATCAGCTGGAGGCGCGTGCCATGAAACACGTTGAGGTCCCTGGTGACGCGCGGGCTGAGATCGAACTGCGACGGCAGCCGCAGTGAGTTGCGGGTGTAGCCCGGTGCGATGTCGTTCTGCCGGTTCTGGTCGCCGTTGAGATCGATGTTGGGAACCCTGGCCGTGTACGGCTGACCGCTCTGATAGCTGGCGATGCCGCTGATCGTCCATCCCGACACGAGCGCATGGGCAACGCCGCTGAGTCCCTGCGCGTAGCTGTCCAGAGACCAGACGCCGCTCAGGACGACGCGATCGCGGACGTCGTTGTCGCCGTAAGCCCAGTCGGCGTTGATGTTCAGGGGGTCGCTGACGTACTTGGCGTCGTCGCTCGAGGAGCCGGGAACGACGGCGGTGGCGTCGGGCTTGTTGTCTTTCACCGAGGAGTGCGTCCATGCCAGACGGGCTTGCCAGTTGTTGGCGAAACGGCGCTGGAAGTCGAGGGTGATGCCGTTGTACTTCGATGATGCGTTACTCTCGAAGGCGATGACGCGTGTGAAATTCGGGAACGGCCGCGTCGTGTACTGCGTGAACGTCGCCGAGCCGCCGCCGGCGATGGTGGCATTGACGGTGGTCGGCGTGGCCTCGTTGATGTCACGAGAGCGCTGCAAGTCGTCGCCTTTGACGTATTGGTATGTGACGCCGATCGAGTAGTCGTTGCCGAGTTGATGCTCGACGCCGAGGCTCGACTGCTGCACCTTCGGGTTCTGGAAATTCGGGTCGAACACGAAGATCGTCGGCTTCCCTGCCGTCCCGCCCGTGGGAATCGACGAGAAGATGTTCGGATACGTCGGGATCGCCGATCCGCTGAACGACAGCGTCTGGACGTTGATGCCGTTGTTCGAATGCGCGGTACCGATCATGATCGAAGGCGTGCGGCCGTAGAAGATTCCGTAACCGGCGCGCACGACGCTGCGCCCGCCGAGTGGAGTCCACGCCAATCCGAGCCTTGGACCCCAGTTGTTGCCGTCGACCGCAATGTGATTGGTCCGGTATCCGGCAGCCTGGAGCTGCTGGTCGGGATTGAGGACGCTCGGCTGCTCCATCACCTGACGGTCATAGCGGAGGCCAAGATTCACCGTGAGAGCGGGCATGACACGCCATTCATCCTGTGCGAACACCGCATACTCGTTGAGATTCGGATGCGTGGTCGGACCGGTCGTGCCTGGTCCGGCAAACGCTTGGAGGAACGTTGCCGGCTTGTTGTTCGCGAAATCGGCCAGACTGTTGAAGGTGTATGCGCCGAAGAAGTTGCCCGGGAAGTAATTGAGGATGTTGTCGTGGCTGTAGTCGAAGCCGCCCTTGATCGTGTGATTCGTGAACACGTACGTGGCGGTGTCGGCGATCTGCGAGCGCTTGATGGTGGTTTCGCGCGGCGAGAAGGAATTCCGGCCGATCACCAGCACGCGGTTGCCGCCCTGAAAGATCTGGGCCTCCGGATTGTCGCTGTTGGCCTCGCCCGGCTCGCGATCCTTCAGGTACTGCGCGCGAACCTCGTTGAAGAACGACCCACCGGTCGTCGAGTCAAACACGGCCGACAGTGAATCGGTGAAGACGTTCGAGTTGCCAGTGTGCTCGGCGGCGTTGTCGATGCCGCCGTTCTCGTAGTTGATGCCGTGGAACGTCTGCTTGTTGTAGCGCAGCGACAGATGCGTGTTCGCCGGCAGCTCCGAGTCGGTCTTGATGAGGTAGACGTCCTGGTTCTGTTGCCGGCTGTAGCTGTCACCGAGAGCCTGCAGCATCTGCAAGCCGCGCTGGCTGTCCGCATCGGTCGGAAAGGTGATGCGGCCGCTGCCGAGGACGACCGGGTTGGGAACGGAGTTGCGCTGGCGGTCCCAGTTGGCGAAGAAGAAGTGCTTGTCGCGCACGATCGGCCCGCCCAGGCTCGCCCCGTACTGGTCGAAGTGGTACGGGCTCTTCGCGCGGTTGTTGATCTCGTTGATGTAGTCGTTCGCGTTGAGGTCCCGGTCGCGGTAGAAGTCGAACACCGATCCGTGGAAGTCGTTCGTGCCCGACTTGGTGACGACGTTGATCACCGCGCCGCCGGCCCGGCCGTATTCAGCCGTGTAGGCGTTCGAGTTCACCTGGAACTCTTTCACCGCGTCCTGCGAGAACTGGTACGGCGCGCGACCCGATCCGGTGCGGCCGACGGTCTGGCCGAAGAACGTGTTGTCGTTGTTCGCGCCGTCGACGACCATCGAGTTCAGCGTGCCGCGCTGTCCGGCGAAGCTGATGTCGCCGAGACGGACGTCCTTGACGACGCCCGGCGTCGTCAGGACGAAATCGATGAAGCTGCGGCCATTGGTCGGCAGATTCTCGATGGCCTTTTCGTTCACGACCGAGCTGACTTCGGACCTTGTCGTATCGACGACCGGAGCTGCCGCCGTGACGGTGACCGTCTCGGCCACGCCCGGCTTCAGCTTCATGTCGATGGTCGTATCGCTGCCGACGTTCACGACGATCTTGTCGCGCCGCATCGCCTGAAAGCCGGCGAGATCCGTCTTGACGTTGTAGACGCCCGGCGGGAGCAGTCCGATCTGGTAATGGCCGCTCACATTGGTGACGTTGTTGCGCTCCAAACCAGTCGCCGCGTTTACCGCGGACACGGTGACGCCGGGAAGCGCGCCGCCGCTTTCGTCAGTGACGGTTCCGGAGATCGATCCGTTGCTGCTCTGGCCGAACAATGCAAGCGGCGCGAGCGCAACGAGTAGAAACACGAGTAGCGAGTGCCTGGTTCGATTGGCCTTGAACATAGGGCTCCTTCATCAGAGGGTGAGTCTGTCTTTTGCTGAAGCACGCGTGAACGAAGTGGGCGGAGGATATCATGGCGCGCTGCCATGGCCATCGCATCGATCAATCCGGCGACGGGCGAAACGCTCGCCACATTTTCGGCGCTGAATGACGGAGAAATCGAACGAAAACTGCAATGCGCGTCCGACGCGTTTCGCGTCAACCGGGCGCGGTCGTTCGCCGAGCGCGCTGCGCGTCTCAAACGCGCGGCGGAGATTCTCGAGCGCGACGCGGCGAAGTACGGACGCACGCTCACCCTGGAAATGGGCAAGACGCTCAAATCGGCCATCGCCGAAGTGCAGAAATGCGCGCTGGCCTGCCGCTACTACGTCGAGAACGGCGAGCGCCACCTCGCCGACGAATTCATCGAGACCGATGCCGACGAGAGCTACATCCGTTTCGAGCCCATCGGCCCCGTGCTGGCCGTCATGCCGTGGAACTTTCCGTTCTGGCAGGTGTTCCGTTTCGCCGCGCCGGCGCTGATGGCCGGCAATGTGGGATTGCTGAAACATGCCTCGAACGTTCCGCAGTCGGCGCTGGCGATCGAAAAAATCCTGCGCGAGGCGGGTTTCGATCACGATGAGTTTCAGACGCTGCTCATCGGCGCCGGTCAGGTCTCGCGCCTGCTCGATGACGAGCGCGTGAAGGCCGCCACACTCACCGGCAGCGAACCCGCGGGCGCCAGCGTCGCTTCAAACGCCGCAAAGCACATCAAGAAAACGGTTCTGGAGCTCGGGGGCAGCGATCCCTTCATGGTCATGCCCTCAGCGGATCTCGACGAGGCGGTGAGCGTGGCCGTCAAGGCGCGCATCGTCAACAACGGACAATCATGCATCGCCGCGAAGCGCTTTATTGTTCATCAAAATATCGCAGATGAATTTGAGGCGAAATTCGTTGCTGCCATGAAGGCTCTGAAAGTCGGCGATCCGTTCGACGATTCCACCGACGTCGGTCCGCTGGCAATGCCGCAGATCATCGACGACCTCGAGAAACAGGTCGAAGCCAGCGTGAAGGCGGGCGCGAAGCTGTTGACCGGCGGCAAGCGCATCGGAACGAAGGGGAACTTCTACGCGCCGACGGTGCTGTCGAACATCCCGAAAGAGGCGCCGGTGACGTTCGAGGAGACCTTCGGTCCGGTCGCCTCGATTTTCCACGCGCGAGATCTCGACGACGCCATTCACATCGCCAACTCCACCTCCTTCGGCCTTGGCGCCAGCGTCTGGACGCGCGATCGCGAAGAAAGCCGCCGCTTCATCGACGGAATTGAGTGCGGCCAGGTGTTCGTCAACGCCATGGTGGCATCGGATCCGCGGCTGCCGTTCGGAGGCGTGAAGCACTCCGGATTCGGCCGCGAGCTCGGGGAATACGGCATCCGCGAGTTCGTGAACGTGAAGACCGTTTACGTGAAGAAGCTCGCGAGCAGCGCAAAAGCGGCCGCTGGGGAAGCCCCGCACAAGTCGTTGTTCACGTCATCCTGAGCCGCGAAGACGGCGAAGGATCTCGTAATGGCAGGCGTTTTCGCATCCGGAGATCCTTCGTCGCCCTTCGCCGACTCGGGATGACGACTTGCGCAGAGGTTCTACCGAGGGAGGTCGGACTCGAGCTTGAACTCCCACGAGTCGGGATCGATCGGCTGATCCTCGAGCACGCGGAAGACGCATCGTCCGGCGCCGTCCTGGAACTTCTCTTCGCGCACGACGCGATATCCGAGGACGCGCGTCAGAGCGTTGACGGAGATGCTGCAGAGGACGGGGCGGCGCAGCGCGGTGTTGAGGAACGGGCAGTTCCGCTCCATCATCCGATACGTGCCGCCGGTCGCTTCGATGTCCATGTACGGATCGTCGGCGAAGTACCAGTTCTTGAGCGCCCCGATCTTCTGCGCGAGTGTCAGCCCGCGCAGTCCGGCCCCGAACACCTCCGCCTTTTCATCGGCCAGTCTGGCCAGAATCCGCGTCAACGCATCGCCGCCGATTTCCTCGGCCACGGCGTCCAGCATCTCGATCGAGAGATTGTCGTAATGCTTCGGGAAAAGGTGGTCGCCCGCTTCGCTCAGCCGATAGATCGTCGCCGGACGCCCCGTGCGCGCGCGCTCGTCGCTGCGCTCGACCCGCGCGTCCACCCATCCATCGCGATGAAGCTGCAGGAGCTGCTGGCGGACCGCTTCGCCCGTGAGAGCGAGAGCATCGGCGAGCTGCGCGATCGTCGCGGGGCCCTGTTGTTTGAGGGTGGTGAGAATCGCGCGCCGGCTATCCGGCAGTTGGTTGATGGTGAGGATGGGCCGCCTCTTCTTTCGCCGCTAAGCAGACCAGCGGGCGAAAAATTTCGCAAGCCTTATTTTGCCTGATTCGGGACCAGCCGGCCATACCTCTGAGTGGCCCACCCGACAATCGCCCCCACACAGGCCCCCGGCAGCATGATCTCCAAATAATATCCGTGCTGAGCCAGCGCCACGAGCCAGGCCAGGAAGAGGCCCACAGCCAGCCCGAAGGCGATTCCGGCCGGAATCGACTGCACTTTGCGCGCGAACCAGCCCGCCGCGACGCCGGCGATGATCCCCTTGATCGTCGAGCCGAAGACGATTCCGATGATCGCGGGCCTCACGGCAGGCGTGAACCACGCCGTCAGACCGTCAAAGGCCCCGAGAACAGCGCCTAGGAGGAGACCAACAAGAATCTTGTTCATGTCGTCTGATTCAACATTCGCGCGAATTCCTTTAGGGAACCTCTGCGCAAGTCGCTGTTCGCGTCATCCTGAGCCGCGACGAGGGGCGAAGGGTCTCGAAATCCCAGGCGTTTTCGCATCCTGAGATCCTTCGTCGCGCTTCGCCGACTCAGGATGACGAGTTGCGCAGCTTCCCTGATCTTATTTCACACGTAGGGCCCACTCTCCAGTGGGCCCGGGGCCGACTGAGAGTCGGCCCTGCGTGATGGCAGGTGGTTTCGCATCCTGAGATCCTTCGTCGCGCTTCGCCGGCTCTGGATGACGGCTTGGGCAGAGGTTCCTTCAGCGGTGCAGCCAGAGAAAGATGATCAGCCGCATGATGAGGTACGCGGCCACGATTCCCACCAGAGCCAGGTTGCGCCGGATCCAGCGGGCGATCCACTCGATGGCGTTCTCGCGATACGCGGTCACCGGCTGCCCGTCGAGGTAGCGCGTGACGTCGGCCGCGAGATCGTCGGCAGTTGCGTATCTCTCGCGGACATCCTCCGCCTTCGCTTTGGCTGCGATCGCGCGGAGTTGCTTGCTCCCGGAAATGATCTCGAGAATGGCGCCGAGCGCGAAGATGTCCGCTCGCTGATCGGCCGGGCCTCCTCGCAGTTGCTCAGGCGCCATGAAGCCGTGCGTGCCCGCGATCTCCCCTTCCGAGCGCATCGCCGCGGCCACGCCCCAGTCCATCACCAGCACCTCGCCGAACTCCCCGATCATCACGTTCTGCGGCTTGATGTCGCGATGCACGACGCCGGCGGCGTGCGCGAATGCGACCGTTTCGCAGATCCGCAGAAAGATTCTGAGCAGGTCCGCGACGCCGCGATGGCGTGCGAACTCCGAGAGCGTCACGCCGCGCACGAGCTTCATCGCGTAGAAGACCCGGCCATCCGACAACTCGCCGATATCGTGTACGGGCACGATCCTCGGGTGCTCGAGCCGCGCGATGGTCCGTGCTTCCTCGCGCATGCGTTGCGCGGCGTCCGGCGAGGACAGCTCCAGGGCCAGGACCTTCAGGGCCACGGCGCGATCGAGCCGCGCGTCCAGCGCCTCGTACACGACCGACATGCCGCCGCGGCCGATCTCGCGCACGATCGCGTACGGAGTTCCTGTCAGATCGGGTTGCTGCGCGACCTCGCGCAGTCGGGCCACGGTGCGATCGGAGATCATTCTTCGATTCCGAGAAGTGCGCGCGCCTCTGACCGGAATTCCTGATCGCTGGCGGTGGCATCGCGCAGCGTGTCGAGAATGGCTTCGCGGAACCTCCGCCGCGCCGCGGAAAGGTGATTCGTGACCGTCGTCTCGCGAATGCCGAATCGCGCGGCGAGCTGGCGATAGGAGATCGAATTGTCGTCGCCGAGGTCGTAGGCCTCGAACACGGCGAACTGCTCCTCGGAAACGCTTTCGCGCAGGCGGGAAATGGCCACGTGGAAGACGCTGCGCACCCAGTCGCGATAGAACAGATCTTCCGGCGACGCCGCCGTGTTGACCGTCGCCAGCTCCGCCTCGGCGTCGTCGAAATCGAGCGCCACCGCTCCCCCCCCACGCTTCACGCGACTCGCCGCTTTGTTCTCATTCATCGCATAACGCTCGAACAGCGTCCGCAGATACGTGCGAAACGCGGCCTTGCTCGCGTCGAATCCGAAAAGGCTCTCCCGCTCGTACATTCGCGCGAAGAACGCCTGGGTCAGATCCTCGGCATCCTCCGGCGAGCGGCTCCAGCTCAGCCGCGCGTGCTTGTAGAGCGGCTTCCAGTAGATCGCGACGAGCGTGTCGAACGCGCGCGTGCGCTCGTGAGCGTCGGCGCTGGCCAGGCCCTGGACGACACTGCGCCGGGTCGTGGGAAACAGGGGCATTGCTGCTGAGAGTAACAGGAAGGAATGGCTCCGGCAGTAGGACTCGAACCTACGACCCGCGGATTAACAGTCCGCTGCTCTACCAACTGAGCTATGCCGGAATACTCTCGGGCAAGCGCCTTAAACCATAGGCGCCACAGGTTTATTCGCGATCGCGTCGAGCAATTTTCCGATGGCCGCGGTGGCCGTCTCGTCGGTGTATTCGATGAGCCGGATACCCGCGTCGCCGGCGATCATGCCGCTGCAGCGCCGCGTGAATGCGGGACGATACAGGCAGATCACCGGAATCGCAAATCGGTACCGGGCCAGCGCAATTTCGTAGCCGACCCCGATCGACGGACGCGAGACCTCGGCCACGAGCACTCCGCCGGTGCGGGCGACGTCCTCGATCCATGCAACATCGCGCTCGAAGATCGCCCGCGACGAGAGCGACTCCCCTTCGGCGCTGACGTGCTGGGCGGTCACCATCCCGGCAAATACCTGATGACCGGCGCGTTGCAGCGCGGCGACGAACGTGCGGTAGATCTCGACGTCTTCGCGGCCGCCGCTGATCGAGCCCGAAAAGTAGATGGTCGTGCCCATCTCCGCAGTCTACAATCGCCGCCTCATGTCGCGGGAGATTGTGATCAATGCGACGAAGCACGAGTCGCGGATCGCCGTCCTCGACGAGGGGCAGGTCGTCGAGCTTTGGGTGGAGCGGACCCGCCACCGCACCGTCGTCGGCAACATCTACAAAGGCCGCGTCACCAAGGTCCTTCCCGGGATGCAGTCCGCCTTCGTCGACCTCGGCCTCGAGCGCGATGCCTTTCTGTACGTCTCCGACGTCATCGAGGATCTCGAGGAGTACGAGAGCGAGACACCCGACGAGCTGAGCCTCGAGGAAGTCAGCCAACGCCAGGAAGCATCGATCTCCGATCTGCTGCGCGAAGGCCAGGAGATCGTCGTCCAGGTCTCCAAGGACACGATCGCCGGCAAAGGGGCCCGCATCACCAGCCACATCACGCTCCCCGGGCGCTTTCTCGTCTACATGCCGACGGTCAATCACGTCGGCGTGTCGCGGCGCATCGAGGACGAGGCCGAGAGAACGCGCCTCAAGGAAATCGTCGAGCGCATCCGGCCGCAAGGTGGGGGCTTCATCGTCCGCACCGCCGGCGAGCAGCGTGAAGAAGACGAATTCCGCGCCGATCTCAAGTACCTCACCGAACTGTGGGAACAGATTCGCCGCCGCGCGGAGAAGGCATCCGCGCCCGTAGCGATTCACCACGATCTCGATCTGATCCTGCGCACAATCCGCGATGTGCTCTCGGCCGAGTTCAAGAGCGTTTGGGTCGATTCCGTCGACGAGTACCAGCGCGCCGTGGAGTTTCTCGACCAGATCCAGCCGCAGCTCGTCTCGCGCGTCCGCCTTTATCGCCGCGACGAGGCGATCTTCGACGAATTCGGGATCGAGCCGGAGATCGCCAAGGCGCTCAAATCGAAGGTCTGGCTCAAGTCGGGCGGCTACATCGTCATCAATCAGACCGAGGCGCTCGTGGCGATCGACGTGAACACGGGGAAGTACGTCGGCAAGAAGAACCTCGAGGAGACCGTGTTCCGCACGAACCTCGAAGCGGCCAAGGAAATCGTCCGCCAGATCCGTCTCCGCGACCTCGGCGGCATCATCGTGCTCGATTTCATCGACATGGAAGTGCCCGAAAACCGCGCCGCGCTGTTCGAGACGCTCGAGCATGAGATCCGCAAAGATCGGTCGAAGACCAAGATCCTGCAGATCTCCGAGTTCGGCCTGATCGAGATGACGCGCAAGCGCGTGCGGCAGAGCCTCGAGCGGTCGCTGACCCAGGCCTGTCCGTATTGCGGCGGCAGCGGCAGGATCAAGTCGAACACCACGATCGCCCTCGAGGTCTGGCGCGAGCTGATGAAGGCCCGCGACCTCCACGAAGGTCAGGACGTCATCGTCCGCGTCAACCCGATCATCTATGCCTCGCTCGCCGGCGGCGACCCCATCTTCGAGGAAGTCGAGCGGAACCTCGGCATCCACCTGGTGTTCAAGCCGGACGACTCGTTGCATCACGAGCAGTTTGATGTTATGCGGATCTGAGACTGGCCCGGCACGTCGCGTGCACTCTTACCGGCCGGAGCAGTAAATGTCCGGGGAAGAGACCTTCACCAACCTCGCCTCATTCCTGAACAGCCTGGACGCCGAGGGGGAGCAGAAGTTTGAGCTCTCGCACTCGCTCGTCATCATCTGTCCGGATTGCGGCAAAAACATCGCCTTTCGCGGCCGCTGCCCGAAGTGCGGCGGCAACAGCTGGATCCCGGCAGGTCACGCCGGCGGAATCTTCGAGCGGATGAAAGCACAGCGATGGCGGCAGATGATCAGCGACGAGGACGACACGCTGAGCCGCCGGCAGGAAGAGCCATCCGCAGCCACGTAGGTCCGACTCTCAGTCGGACCTCTCCTTCGGATCACGTAGGTTCTCTCCTTCGGATCACGTAGGTCCGACTCTCAGTCGGACCAAGCCGGCTGGAGAGCCGGCCTTACGTCTCCCTGTCGCGCAGATACTCTTCGTTCATCAACGAGTGGAAGAGCTGTTCCCACTCGGGTGAACCCGGACGCGGCGCCTTGCGCATCGAGGAGATGCGGCGCCAGACCTCTTCTTCGCGCTCCTGTTCACGCCGCAGCTCGTCGTCGAGCTCACGGGCCAGGGCCTGGCGGACAGCGTCGCGGTCTTTCAGAAAGACCACCGTGCGCGAGCGGGACATGGCCTCCACGAGATCGCGTGCGACTTTCTCCACACGTTCGCGCGACAACTTCACCATGCACCCCTCGCAAATCAGTGGACGGTGTCGTCCGTTGGCGGTTCTGGAGCCGGCGTCTCGACCGTATCGGTCTCGGCCGCTCCGTCCTCCGGCGGCTCCTTGTCGACGGATGCGATCTTCATCGCCGCCACGACCTTGTCACCCTCTTCGATATTGATCAGCCGCACGCCCTGCGTATTGCGACCCATCGAGCGAACGCCCTCGACCGGGAAGCGGATGATCATCCCCTGCTCGCTGATGACCAGCACCTGGTCGTCGTCGCTGACGTGAGCAATGCCGGCAACCTGCCCGTTCTTGTCGGTGGTCTTGATGTTGATGACCCCCATCGCACCACGCCCCGTGAGCCGATACGAAGAGACCGGTGAGCGCTTACCGAAACCCTTCTCGGTGACGGTGAGAAGGTACCCGCGTTCATCGGCTGCCAGAACTTCCGCATCGCTGTCTTCGGACTCCTCGGCGTCCTCCACCGCGGGTGCATCGGCGCCGGCGGGCAACACATCCATCTCCACGACGTAGTCGCCGGGACGCAGCGTGATGCCCTTGACGCCGGCGGCGCCGCGGCCCATCGGACGCACGTCTTCTTCGTTGAAGCGGATGGCCCGGCCGTCATGAGTGCCGATGAAGATCTCCGACTTGCCGTCAGAGAGCGACACGCTGTGCAGATCGTCGTTTTCGAGAATGTCGATGGCGATGATCCCGGTGTTGCGCACGTTCGAGAACGCGCTGAACTCCGTCTTCTTGATCTTTCCGCCGCGCGTCGCCAGGACGACGTACCTGCCCTCGGTGAAATCGCGCGTCGTCAAGAGAGCGCGCACGTTCTCGCCCTGCTCGAGGTTGAGCAGATTCACGATCGCTTTGCCGCGCGCGTTCGAGCCCACTTCGGGTATCGCGTGCACCTTGAGCCAGTACATCCGGCCCTTGTCGGTGAACACGAGAATGTAGGCGTGCGTGGAGGCGACGAAGAGGTGTTCGACGATGTCCTCTTCTTTCGTCTGCATGCCGATGCGGCCCTTGCCGCCGCGGCGCTGCGCGCGATACATCGAGAGCTTCGAGCGCTTGATGTAGCCGCCGCGCGACACGGTGATGACCATGTCCTCGTCGGCGATCATGTCCTCGATGGAGATCTCGTGTGCGTCGGCGATGATCTCGGTGCGGCGCTTGTCGCCGTAATTCTCTTTGATCTCGCCAAGCTCGCCGGCGATGATGTTCAGCACGAGCTGTTCGGAGCCGAGGATCTCTTTGAGCCCGCGGATCGTATCCAGCAGTTCCTTGTATTCGTTGATGATTTTTTCGCGCTCGAGGCCGGTGAGCTGCTGCAGGCGCATGCCCAGGATCGCCGTGGCCTGCAGCTCCGAGAACTGCCAGCGCGCGATGAGCCCGCTCTTCGCTTCGGCCGGTCCGCGGCTCGCGCGGATGAAGGCGATCAGCTCATCGAGAATGTCGAGCGCCTTGACCAGACCTTCCAGGATGTGGGCACGCTCTTCGGCTTTCCGCAGCTCGAATCGCGTACGGCGGACGACGATCTCCTTCCGGTGCTCGATGAAGAGCCGGATCATCGTGCCGAGGTCCATCACCTCCGGCTTGTTGTTGACGATGGCCAGGAAGATGATTCCGAACGTCGTCTGCATCTGCGTGTAGCGATACAGGTTGTTCAGAACGATCTCGGGCACCTCGCCTTTCTTCAGTTCGACGACGATCCGGATTCCCTCACGATTCGATTCGTCGCGCAGATCGGAAACGCCTTCGATGCGCTTCTCGCGAACGAGATCGGCGATCGTCGAGATCAGCCGCGCCTTGTTCGTCATGTAAGGAATCTCGGTGACGACGATCTGCTGCTTGTCGCCCTTCTTCGTCGTCTCGATTCCCGCCCGAGCGCGGACCTGAACGATGCCGCGGCCGGTGGAGTACGCCTGCCGGATCCCTTCCAGGCCGTGGATGAAGCCGCCGGTCGGGAAGTCGGGGCCGGGAAGGACGGCCATCAGGTCTTTCCAGGTCGCCTTCGGATTCGCGACCATCATCAGGCAGGCGTCGATGACCTCGCCGAGGTTGTGGGGCGGGATGTTCGTGGCCATGCCGACCGCGATTCCGGATGAACCGTTCACGAGAAGATTCGGGAACTTCGCCGGGAGGACCGTGGGTTCATTGATGGAACCGTCGTAGTTCGGAACGAAGTCGACGGTTTCCTTGTCGATGTCGTCGCGCAGCAGCTCTTCGGCCAGCCGCGTCAGGCGGACCTCGGTGTAACGCATCGCCGCGGCGTTGTCGCCGTCGAGCGATCCGAAGTTTCCCTGTCCATCGACGAGCGGGTAGCGCATGGAGAAGTCCTGGGCCATGCGCACGACGGTGTCGTAGATGGCGCTGTCGCCGTGCGGATGGAACTTGCCCATGACGTCGCCGACGATGCGCGCCGACTTCTTGTACGCTTTGGCGGCGGTGTTCCCCTGCTCGTACATGCCGTAGAGGATGCGGCGATGCACGGGCTTGAGCCCGTCGCGGACATCGGGGAGCGCGCGGCCGATGATGACCGACATCGCGTAGTCGAGATACGACTTGCGCATCTCGTCTTCGATGTTGACGGGTACCTGCTGGTCGTTGCCAGATGTGTAATCGAATTCAGCCATTATTTATGTGACGATTAAATGTCCAGGTTTTTGACGTCCAGCGCATTGTCCTGGATGAACTCGCGCCGCGGCTCCACCTGATCGCCCATGAGGATGGTGAAGATCTTGTCGGCGGCGATGCCGTCCTCGATGGTCACCCTCAGCAACCGCCGGGTCTCCGGGTTCATCGTGGTTTGCCACAACTGCTCGGGATTCATTTCGCCGAGGCCTTTGTAGCGCTGGATGGTGAGGCCTTTCTCGGCGAGCTTGAAGATCTCGTCGAGCAGCTCGTCGATCGTCTTGAATGCCTGCGCGTCGTCGTCGCCGTGCTTCACCGTGTAAGGCGCGAGGCCGAACGCGGAGAGTTGCTCGTACGACTTCGCCGCCTGGCGGAACTCGTAACTGGAGAGCACCTCGTTGTTGACGACGATGCGTTTGCCGGTCCCGTTTCCGCCGACGGTGAACTGGATCGTCGGCGTCTCCGTGACCGGGTCCGTCATCTGTCGGACGTGCTCGAAGCCGGCCGACTTCAGCGCCGCCTCGAGGGCATTCATGCGATCGCCATCAGCGAGCGCGGTGCGGTCCGAGAAACCGTTCGCCAGCAGTGCATCGACGGCCAGCCGCGGCACACCCTGCAGCTGCACCTTGTGCGCGTGAGTGCGATAGTTGTCCATGCGCTGAAGCATGGTCATCAGCGGTTCGCCGCGAACGGTGAGGCCGCCGGCGGGAGTGACTTCCACCGACTCCGCGATCCGGTTCAGAAGAAAGCGCGATTTTTCGGGCTCGTCCTTCAGGTACGTGTCCTTCTTCCCCTGCGTGACCTTGAACAGCGGCGGCTGGGCGATGAAAAGATGCCCGCGCGCGATCACTTCCTGCATGTGCCGGTAGAAGAACGTCAGGATCAGGGTGCGGATGTGCGATCCGTCGACGTCCGCGTCGGTCATGATGATGATCTTGTGATAGCGCAACTTCGAGACGTCGAAGTCACCCGCGCCGATTCCGGTGCCGAGGGCGGTGATCATCAGGCGGATCTCGTCGGATGAGAGCATCTTGTCGAGACGGGCCTTCTCCACGTTGAGGATCTTGCCCTTCAGCGGGAGAACGGCCTGGAAACGGCGATCGCGGCCCTGCTTCGCGGAGCCGCCGGCCGAGTCTCCTTCGACGAAGAAGATTTCCGACCACTTCGGATCGCGCTCCTGGCAGTCGGCAAGCTTGCCCGGCAGCGAGCCGGAATCGAGAGCTCCCTTGCGGCGGGTCAGCTCGCGAGCCTTCCGCGCAGCTTCGCGCGCACGGGCAGCGTCGACGATCTTGTCGACGACGCGACGGGCTTCCTTCGGGTTCTCCTCGAAGTATTCGCCGAGCCGCTCGTTCATGACCTGCTCGACCCACGTCTTCACGTGAGAAGAGACGAGCTTTTCCTTCGTCTGCGACGAGAACTTCGGGTCGCGGACTTTGACGGAGATGACCGCGGTCAGACCTTCGCGGATGTCATCGCCCTCGAGCGAGAGCTTGGCCTTCTCGAGCACGCCCTGCTGCGTGGCATAGCGAACGACCGTACGCGTCATCGCGGCCTTGAAGCCGACCAGATGCGTGCCGCCGTCCGTGTTCTTGATCGTGTTCGTGAATGTGTAGATGTTCTCGGCGTAGCCGTCGTTCCATTGCAGCGCGACTTCGACCGCCTCGCCATCCTTTTCGTCGCGGATGAAGATCGGCTCGTCGTGCAGCGGCGTTTTGTTCTTGTTCAGATCTTTGACGAAGGAGACGATGCCGCCTTCGTAGCGGAACTCGTTGTGCTTCTCCTTCTCGCTGCGCAGATCGCGAATCTCGATGAGCACGCCGGAGTTGAGGAAGGCCAGTTCGCGCAGACGCTGCGAGAGCGTCTCGTAGTTCATCTCGGCGACAGAGAAGATCTCGTTATCGGCCTTGAATGTGACTTTCGTCCCGCGCTTGGTGGTCTTCTCGCCTTTCTCAATCGGCGCGACGGGAACGCCGCGCTCGTAACGCTGCCGCCAGATGAATCCGTCGCGATGGATCTCGAGCTCGAGCCACTCGGAGAGAAAGTTGACGACCGAAACGCCGACGCCATGCAGGCCGCCGGAGACCTTGTACGAGTTGTTGTCGAACTTACCGCCGGCATGCAGCTCGGTCATGATGACCTCGGCCGCCGACCGATTCTCTTCCTTGTGAAGGTCGACCGGAATGCCGCGTCCGTTGTCTTCGACCGTGACCGAGTTGTCCGGGTGGATCGTGGCCACCACCCGATCCGCGTAACCCGCCAGCGCTTCGTCGATCGCGTTGTCGACCACCTCGTAGACCATGTGGTGGAGGCCCGTGATGTCATCGGTATCGCCGATGTACATGCCCGGGCGCTTGCGCACCGCGTCGAGTCCCTTGAGGACCTTGATGTCTTCCGCTGTGTAGTGTTCTGCTGCCAAGTCTCTTCGCTTTCTAGGGACAATGGTTCTGCGATTTTTGTGGGTGAGCGGGCGCCGTCACGGCGGCCGGAAATCGCGGATTTTGCACCGTCGAATCTAACGGGAAATTGTACCTCAAAATTGCGTTTCTAAGCGAAATCTCGTGCAGCAGTAACTCTTCCATTTTCAACAACTAAGCGACGGTGCGGTCCTGCCTCCAACGCCTGCAGAAACGCCTCCTTTGCAGAGGTCGCAAAAACCTGTGTGGAAGATGGCAATTTCGACAACAACCGCTGCAGAATTTCGAGATCGAGCTCGGCGTCGATGTCGTCCAGTAGAAACAACGGCGGCTCGTCGAATCGGCGCCGGAAAATCTCCAGTTTCGCGAACTTCAGGAACAACACGATCGTCTTCAGCTCCCCTCCCGAAAGCACTTCCGCAGCCGGCCTGCCGTCGACGAGAAACTCCAGGGCGTCGCGCTGCGGACCGGAGAGCGACATGCGCGCACGCAGCTCATCCCGGCGATTGCGCGGATCGGGAACGCTCGGCTTGTAGGCGAGCGCGATCGTGCTGACGTGGTAGCCGTGCGCCGCGATGACCGTGTGCAACGTCTCCGCGATCTCCCGCGCGTATGCGTCACGTGAGACCTGGACGGCAGAGCCGATCATGACGAATTCTTCGTCCCAGGCATCGAGCGACGACGTCGAATGATCGTGCAGCAGCGCGTTGCGCTGCTTGAGAACGCGCGTGTATCGCGTCAGCTGCTCGAGATAGCCGGCATCGATGCTGGCGATCCCGCGGTCGAGAAAGCGCCGCTTCTCTTCCGGAGCGCCGCGGATGATGTCGAGCCGCGCGGCCGAGTAGGCGAAGACAGTCAGCGCGTGCAGATAGGCGGGCAGCGTCACTCGCTCGCCGTTGATCAGCAGAATGCGCTTCCTCGACTCGCCCTCCTCCAGGCCGACAGAGATCGTGCGGGTCACGCCATCGCGGTTCACTTTGCCGGCAGCGAAAACGCTCGACGTGCCGAAACGGAGCAGGCTGGCCATCCGCGACGTCCGGAACGATTTCGTCGTGGCGACGAAATAGATCGCCTCGATGAGGTTCGTCTTCCCCTGGCCATTGCGGCCGAGGACGATGTTCGCGGTGGGGTGAAAATCGACGGGCGTCGATTCCAGGTTGCGGAAGTTTTCGGTGTGGAGCTGCTCGAGGATCACGCGTCCGTCAACCCTGGGCGCAGCGAAGCGTCTACTGCTACACCACGCATAGCGAAGCCATTAACGATCATCGCTGCGTCTCAGGAGTCTCCTTCGTCGCTTCGCTCCTCGGGCTCGCCGGGGGGCATCACGCCAGCCGCATCGGCATGACGACGTACAGGTAGTCGTAAGGCAGATCGTCAGCGGTGTTGGCCGGCTTTCCGATGCACTGGCTGTTCTCGTCTTTCAGATCGAGAGACACCTGCGGCGTATCGACCGCGCTCAGAAAATCGGTCACGTACGCGGCGTTGAGGCCGACGAAGAACGGATTGCCGGCGTAGTCGATGGGAACGGTCTCGCGCGCGTCGCCGAGCTCGGGATTCGTCGACGAGACGGTGAGCTTGCCCGGCGCGAAGTCGAACCGCACCGCGCGTGTGCGCTCGTTCGCCACGAGCGAAATGCGGCGGATCGTCGACAGCAGCCGCTCCCGATCGACCATCACGTGACGGTCGTTGTCACGCGAAATGACTTCCATGTAGTTCGGGAAGTTGACGTCGATCATGCGCGCCATGAGGCGGCGCTCGCCGGCTTCAAAGAACAGCTGGTTCTCCGAAACGCCGAACTTCACCATGCCGTCTTCACCACCCTCGAGACGGAGAATCTCGTCGAGCGCCTTGCGCGGAATGAGGATGGTGAGATCGTTGCCTTTTCTCGCCTTTCCGTTTCCGGTCTTCGGGAAGTTGATGAGCGCCATGCGATGGCCGTCGGTGGCGACCATCTCCATTTTTTGGGGCTGCACCTTGAGCAGCGCGCCGTTCAACTGAAATCTCGTTTCCTCGTGTGTGATGGCGAACTTCACCTTCGCCACCATCGTCTTCAACTCCTCCAGCGAGATCGCGTGTGCCTCAGCCACGTTCACGGTCGGCAGCGTCGGATAATCCTCCGCCGGCAGACCGAGGAGACGGAATTTCGCCGTGCCCGACTCGATGAGAACCGAGTTGTTTTCCTGGAGATTCAGATGCACGTCCTCGTCCGGAAGCGAACGCACCACGTCAAAAAGACGCTTCGCTTCGATCGTGACGCCTCCCGGCGTGGTGATCCGCGCCGGACAGGAACTGAGAATGGTCACGTCGAGATCCGTCGCCGCGATCTGCAGGCGGTCATCGGCGGCCTTGAGCAGCACGTTCGACAGGATTGGAATCGTCGAACGTTTCTCGACGACTCCCTGACACAGTTGCAGCTCTTTCTGAAGATCCGCTTTCGCGACGCTCAGCTCCATGGTTCTTCCTTCAAACAGGGCTTTATTGAGTTAGTAGTGGTAACAGTAGATGCGTGCGGAAAACATCGGGATACGCTGCAAGTCTCTCGAAAGTATAGCAACTCTACATCGTCTGAACCTGCGAGTTTTTGTGAGGAAAAGCGACGGAGAACGGCGGCGTTTTCCGCAACCATGCCGCGGTTCGAAGCCGCAGTCGATTTCTTCCGCAGGTTTTCGTGGCAGGGATCCGCAGCGATTCCAGTCACCGGAATTGCTTCGCGAGCATTTCGAGAGTTCTCGAAAGATCGGCGTCGTCTTCCTTCAACTGATCGATCTTGTCGACGGAGTACATCACCGTCGAATGGTGCTTGTCGTTGAACTGACGTCCAATCTCCGGATAGGAGAGATCCGTGAGCTCTTTGCACATGTACATGGCCACCTGGCGGGGGAAGGCGATGGTGCGCGCGTTCGACTTCGACTTGAGGTCGACCACTTTCAAACCGTAATGCGCGGCGACCACCTTCATGATCTCCTGCGGCGTGATCGGTTTGTTGTCCTTCGACAGGAGATCTTTCAGAGCCTCGCGAGCGAGATCGATCGTGATCCGGTTTCCGGTCAACGACGCAAATGCCGTAACGCGATTCAGGTGCCCCTCGAGCTCGCGGATGTTCGACCGCACGCGTTCGGCGATGAACAGGGCCACGTCGTGCGGCAAGTCGACTTTCTTCTCTTCGGCTTTCTTGCGAAGGATGGCCACCTTCGTTTCGAGGTCGGGAGGCTGGATGTCGGCGATCAGGCCCCACTCGAATCGTGATCGCAGACGCTCTTCGAGCGTGGGGATGTCCTTCGGCGGTGCATCGGACGTGAACACGATCTGCTTCTGCGCTTCGTAGAGCGCGTTGAACGTGTGAAAGAACTCTTCCTGCGTCCGCTCTTTGCCGGCAAGGAATTGAATGTCGTCGAGCAGCAGGGCGTCGACTGAGCGATAACGGTCGCGGAACGACTGCATGCGGTCGTAGCGGATCGAAGCGATCAGCTCCGTGACGAACGAGTCGGCGGACATGTAGACGACGCGCATCGAGGGACGCAACTCGCGGATCTGTTGCCCGAGGGCCTGGATCAGATGCGTCTTGCCGAGTCCTGCTCCGCCGTAGATGAAGAGCGGGTTGAACGAGCCGCTCGGATTGTCCGCGATCGACTTCGATGCCGACCAGGCGAGCTCGTTCGACTTTCCGACGACGAACGTCTCGAAGCGGTAGCGTGGATTGAACACCGCCGCCGGCAGGTCGTCTCTCGGCGGCGCCGTCGATGCCTGAATCTCATCGCTCGGCGATTCCGGATCGACCAGGAAGTGCACCTGGATCCTTTCGGGCGAGATGTCCGAGAGGATGGTCCGGATCTGCTGGCCGTAGCGCTCGCGGATCTCATCGATGAATCGCTGGGAGGGTACGCTGACGTCGACCGTCTCGCCTTTCTGGCCTGCAAAGCGGGTCGGGGCGAACCAAGTCACATAGTCCGCCCTATCAAGCACTTGCTCCAGCCGGGCGAGGACCTGCTTCCATACGTTCATGTGGGAAGGAGACTTATCTTGTTGAAAATCCACAGCTTTTCCACAGTTGTGGAAATTTCTTTGCGTGGAAAAGGGACGCGATACTAGCACCACCAGGCCTTAGGCGCTAGGGAACCTCTGAACAAGTCGTCATCCTGAGTCGGCGAAGCGCGACGAAGGATCTCAGGATGCGAAAACGCCTGCGATTTCGAGATCCTTCGCCGTCTTCGCGGCTCAGGATGAAGTGAACAACGACTTGTGCAGAGCTTCCCTGGGCCTTAGGCGTCAGGAAAAACGATGGCTCGCTTGGTCTTTCCTGACGCCCAAAGAGTAAGCCCAAACGGCTGGAATAAGCTCAATTTGCCTCCCGTTTGGCGGGTGGCTATACTCACCGCTTTCTTTTCAAAAGGTTAGGTCATGAAACGTACTTTTCAGCCGAACAACCGCCGCCGCAAGCGCACGCACGGGTTCCTCGTGCGGATGCGAACGAAGGACGGCCAGGCGGTGCTCTCGCGCCGTCGCCGCAAGGGTCGTAAGCGCCTCGCTGTCTAGCCCCGTGGGCCCGCGCTCGCAGGCGCTGCCGAAACAAAAGAGGCTGGCGAAGCGTCGCGAGTTTCTTCACGTGTACGAAACGGGCCGGAAGATTTTTTCCCGTTACTCTGTGCTGTTCTTTGCCGCGAACGAGCTGCCGCATTCGCGGATCGGCATCACCACGACGAAGAAGATCGGAAAAGCGAGTGTGCGCAACCGGCTCAAGCGATGGACTCGCGAGGTCTATCGCCGGCAACGCGAGCCGCTCGCGCTCGACCGACAGAAAGTCGACATCGTGGTCAACGTCAAAGCGAATGCCGCCGGGGCGTCGTTCGACGACTACGGCCGCGATCTCGGACGCGCGCTGGCGCGGATCGCCGAACCCTGAATGCGACGTGTGGCGCTGCTCCTGCTCGGGTTCTACAAGCGATTCATTTCGCCGATCCTGCCGCCGATGTGCCGCTTCGAGCCGACCTGCTCCATGTATATGATGCAGGCCATCGAAAAGTACGGCCTGCTACGCGGCGGCTGGCTTGGCGTGCGGCGGCTCTCGCGCTGCCATGCATTCAATCCGGGAGGTTGGGACCCGGTTCCCTGAAATGGAAAGACGAATTTTCATCGCGATCGTCGTCTCGATCGCAGTTCTCTGGATCTGGGCGGCGCTCGCTCCCAGATTCTTTCCTGAGTTGGCGAAGAAGCCGGCACCGGCACCGGCGAAGACGACCACGCACGCTCCCGCGCCTGCTCGCCCCGCGCCTTCGCCGGCGGCCTCGGCCGTGGTGAGCTCAGCACCGTTGGTTCCGATCTCGGCCTCGTCGCGCATCGACACTGTCGTGAACAGGCCGGATTTCGTGGCGCGCTTCTCCAATCGAGGCGCCGAGCTCATCTCGTTCAAGCTGACGAAGTACCTCGACAAGGACAAGAACCCCGTCGAGCTCGTGAAGTCACGCCCGGCAACTCAGACCGATTTTCCGTTCGCCATCGAAGCGGAGAACGGCCCGCTCGCCCAGCGTCTCAACAAAGGCTTGTGGGTTGTGAACGTCACGCAGGATCGCAATGGTGCGGAGGTCATCGAATATCGATTTGCCGCCGACGGCTACACGGCGACGAAGACGTTTCACATCGGCCGCGAGTATCAGTTCGCATTCAGCGTTGCGATTTCGCCCGCGGTGCCGTATCGCGTCATCTCCGGTCCCGGTCTGCGTACGCTGAGTCCCGAGGAGCGGGACAGCAGGATCGTGGTGACGGGGAATGGCGTCGTGCAGCGCGGCGGAAGCTTCGACGTCATCAACCGGGAAAAGGGCGACCGGCTTCGCATTTACGAGAACGTCGACTTCATCGGCATCGAGGACAACTACTTCCTCGGAGTGCTGCGGCCGCAGAAGAGCGGCGGTGCGGTTCTTCGCCGCGTCGACATGAAGGAAGCGGGACTGACGCGCAAGGAGCTGTACGCGGGAGTCAACGCTGCGCCGGACGGTACGATCGTCGGATCGGCATTCCTCGGGCCCAAGGAGACGAAGCTTCTCGACCGCTACGGTCTCGCCTCGGCGCTGCAGTTCGGCATGTTCGGGATCATCGCCCGATTCCTGCTCGAGGCGCTCATCTGGGTCAATACGGCGACGAAGAACTACGGCTTTGCCATCATCGTGCTGACCATCATCATCAAGGTCGTTCTCTATCCGCTGCAGCACAAGAGCATCGTCTCGATGAAGAAGATGCAGAAGGTGCAGCCGAAGATGGAGGCGATCAAGGCCCGCTACAAGAAGGCGCGCACCGACGCCGACCAGCGCCAGAAGATGAACATGGAGATGATGAAGCTGTACCAGCAGGAGGGGATCAATCCCATGGGCGGCTGCCTGCCGATCCTGCTGCAGCTCCCGATCCTCTGGGGCTTCTACGGTCTGCTCTCGCGAGCGATCGAATTGCGGGGCGCACCATTCATCTTGTGGATCCACGATCTCTCGGACAAGGATCCGTATTACGTGACGCCACTGCTGATGACGATCACGATGTTCATTCAGACATGGATCACGCCGGCCACCGGAGACCCGACCCAGAGGCGGATGTTCCTGATCATGCCGGTCGTCTTCGGATGGTTCTTCAAGGAGATGCCCAGCGGCCTGGTTCTCTACTGGCTCGTGCAGAACATATTGACGATCGCGCAGCAGATGATCATGAATAGATGGTGGAAGGAACATCCCGCGGAGTTGCAGCAGTGATGTGAGGACGTCATGGCGCAGCGATACGAAGGCAAAAACATCGATGAGGCCCTGAGCAGCGCCGCGGAGGCGCTCGGAGTGGAGCGGTATCGGCTGCTCTATCACGTGGTGCTCGAGAAGCGCGGGTTTCTCGGCGGCATGAAGCGAGTGGTCATCGAAGCGGAAGTGAACGATCAGGCGCCGGAAACGGCGGTGGCCCAGGCCGAGGCGCAGCCACCGGCCTCAGGACCGCCGCGGCGCGAGCGCGGCGGGCAGGGACGTGAGCGGCGTGGCGGCGGGGGCCGAGGTCGGGAAGGCCGGCGCGACACCGGCCGCGAGGAGCCGCGACGCGGTCGCTCTCGACGCGATCGCGGAGAGCGCGGTGATCGCGGCGGCGAAACCATGCCGCCGCCGGTGGCCGAAGAAGCTCCTCCGCAGGAAGCTGAGTCGGAAGCCGCTTCGGCAGTCCGTAAGTGGTGCGAAGAGGTGCTTCAGCTCGGCGGGTTCGAAGTCGAGCTGCGGACGTCGGAGAACGACGCGCAGATCGTCGTCAAACTCTACGGCCGCGATACCTCGCGCATGCTCGATCGTCACGGAGAGCTGCTCGATGCCCTGCAGGTGCTCGCGAACAAGGCGCTCGTCGGCCGCCGCATCGAGAAGGACATCGAGCTCGATTGCGGCGCGTTCAAGGAGCGGCGCGTGGAAGAACTGGGTGAGCGCGCCAGGGCGACCGCGGAGCGCGTTCGTCGCGACGGCCGCGAACAGCTTCTGCCGGCGATGAGTCCGATCGAGCGCCGCATCGTTCATCTGGCGCTCCAGGACGACGAGCAGGTCATGACCGAGTCGCGCGGCGACGGCTTCTACAAACGCGTGGCCATCAAGCTTCGCCCGCAGGATCAACACACCACGGAGCCGTGAGCGCCACCGACACGATCGTCGCTCCGGCGACGCCGGTCGGACGCAGCGCGCTGGCGATCGTCCGCATCGACGGGCCGGGCAGCGCGGCGATGCTGTCCGCTCTCACCGGACGTGTTGTTCCGGAAGAACGGATGGCAGTCCATACGTACGTCCGTAATATTGATGATTGTGTGGCCATCCGCTACGCCGCTCCCCGCTCATTCACGGGAAACGATCTCGTCGAGCTGACTCTCCACGGCAATCCGCTCATCGTTCAGCAGGTGATCGATGCCTGCGTCGATCTCGGCGCGCGCATCGCGGAGCCGGGCGAGTTCACCGAGCGCGCGGTGCTGAACGGGAAGCTCGATCTCGTGCAGGCGGAATCGATCGCCGATCTCGTCAACGCCCGCACGCCGCTGCAAGCGAAGCTTTCTCTGCACAACGTCGACGGGCTGTTGAGCGGCACGGCGACCGCGATACGCGAGAACCTGCTGCAGGTCATCGCCCGTCTGGAGGCCGCGCTCGACTTCTCGGAAGAAGGCTACGAGTTCATCCGCCGCGAAGAAGCGCGCACGCGCATCAACAGCGCGCTGGACGATGTTCGCGAGATCGCAGCGACGTTTCGACGAGGCCGCGCCACGCAGGCCGGCATCGCGGCCGTGATCCTCGGAAAGCCGAACGCGGGAAAGTCGACGCTGCTCAACCGGCTCGTCGGATCCGATCGCGCCATCGTCACGCCGATTCCCGGGACGACGCGCGACATCGTCCGCGAGACGATCGAGATCGGCGGACTTCCGGTCACGCTTGCCGACACGGCAGGTCTGCGCGACAGCGCCGACGTCGTCGAAAGCATCGGCGTCGATCGTGCGCGAGACGCCGCGCGCTTCGCCGACATCATCTTGTATCTGATCGACGCAACGGTCGGGATGGATGACGACGATCGTGCGGAGCTCGCGCGTCTTGCGTCGCAAGTGGTCATCGTCGTGTACACGAAGCGCGATCGAAAGGCTGGACTTCCGAACGAGCTCGCGATCAGCGCGCTGACAGGCCAGGGCATGAACGAGCTGCTCGTGCGTCTCGATTCGCTTGTGCGCGAGCAGTTCGCCGTCCCCGAAGAGTCGCCGGCGATCGTCAACGAACGCCAGCTTGCCGCGGTCAACGAGAGTGCCGCCGCATTGGAGCGTGCGCTGCAGAGCCTCGACGCCGGCGCGAACGAGGAGCTGGTGGTCGTCGATCTCTACGCCGCCGCGAACGCGCTGGCGTCGCTGACCGGCGGAATCAGCAACGAGGACGTGCTGGCGGAGATCTTCGCAAAATTTTGCATCGGGAAGTGACCGCCGCCGTCGCGGCCGTCATCCTGAGGAGGCGAGCCATCGCCAGCCGACGAAGGATCTCCAGCATCGAGGTCAGAGATTCTTCGCTTCGCTCAGAATGACCCGAACCTCCCAAACGTTCCACGTGGAACTGTGATGCGCAAGTTCGATGTCATCGTGATCGGCGGCGGCCACGCCGGAGCGGAAGCGGCGAGAGTCTGCGCCCGCGGCGGCATCCCTGTCGCCATGATCACCATGCTGCGCGACGCCATCGGACGCATGTCGTGTAATCCGGCCATCGGCGGACTGGCGAAAGGCAATCTCGTCAAGGAGATCGATGCCCTCGGCGGTCTGATGGGCGAGGCCACGGATCGCGCCGGGATCCAGTTCAAGGTCCTCAACCGTTCGAAGGGTCCCGCGGTTCAGGGTCCGCGCGCTCAGTGCGATCGCGAGCTGTACGCCAGGGCCGTGCAGGACATCCTCGCCGCGGAGCCGAACCTCACCATCATCGAAGGCGCCGTCCAATCGGTCGATCGCGGATTCGTCGTCTCGCTGACCGATGGAAGCGAGCTCCGCGCGCGTGCCGTAGTGATTACCACCGGTACGTTTCTGCGCGCGCTCATGCATTCGGGCGAGACGAAGACCGTGGGCGGCCGGTTCGGCGAGCCCTCGGCTGACTCGCTCTCGCATTCGCTGCAGGCGTTCGGCCTCCGCCTCGGGAGACTCAAGACCGGGACGCCGCCGCGCGTGGCGAAAGAGTCCGTCGATTTCACAAAACTCGAGGAAGCGCCGGGCGATCCGAAGCCGCGGCCGTTCTCGATTCTCACCGACCGCCTCGAGCAGCCGCAGGTCCTCTGCCATCTGACGTACACGAACGTCGACGCGCATGAGCTGATCCGGGCGAACCTCCACCGCGCGCCGATGTACTCCGGACAGATCAAAGCCACCGGCCCGCGGTATTGCCCGTCGATCGAAGACAAAGTCGTCCGTTTCGCGGAAAAGGAGCGGCATCAGGTCTTCGTCGAGCCCGAAGGACTGAATCATCCCTGGCTGTACATGAACGGGATCTCGACCTCGCTGCCCCCAGACGTCCAGGATGGCGTGGTCCGCTCGCTGCCGGGATTCGAACAGGCGGCGATCGCGCGGTACGGTTATGCCGTCGAATACGACTTCGTCAATCCCGAGCAGCTCCAGCCGTCCCTGCAGGCGCGCGAGACGGAAGGTCTTTTTCTGGCCGGTCAGATCAATGGAACATCGGGCTACGAAGAGGCCGGCGCCCAGGGGTTGCTGGCCGGAATCAACGCCCTGCAGTTCATTCGCGGTGAAGAACCGGTCGTCTTGCGGCGCGATCAGGGATACGCCGGAGTCATGATCGACGATCTGGTGACGCTCGGGACCGAAGAGCCCTACCGCATGTTCACTTCGCGCGCGGAGCACCGGCTGCTTCTCGGATGTGATTCGGTCTATGAACGGCTCACGCCGGTCGCCGATCGCCTTGGGATCCTCGACGAGGAGCGGAAGCGCCGCGTCGACTCCCGTGTCTCGCGCATGCGCCGGGCGGCTCGAGTGGCCGAGGAGACGGTGCTGAATCCGGATCGGGCCACGCAGGCGTGGTGGGCGATCAGCTCGCAGACGTCGGTCGCCCGGCTGATGCAGCGCGTGGACTTCGACATGGCGGCGTTTGCCACGGCCGCGGCAGATGCGTTGCCCGAAGTCGCAGCGGCGTTTGAGGCGCTGACGGAAGGGGAGCGCGACGACGTGGTCGGCGCACTTCGGTACGCCGGTTATGTCGAGCGCCAGCAGCGCGAGGCGGAAAGGGCGATGCACGACGAAGAGGCGATGATCCCCACGGCGATGACATTCGCGGTGCCCGGTCTCTCGCGGGAAGTGGTCGAGAAGCTTTCGCGTTTGCGGCCGCGGTCGCTCGGGCAGGCGAGCCGGATTCCGGGTGTGACGCCCGCGGCGATCTCGATCCTTCGGATGCACTTACGGCAGAAGAGACATGACGCGCGACCCGCGGCTCGCGCTGTATAAGTCCCTGCTTCTCGCCTGGAACGAGAAGATCAACCTCATCGGGCCGGAGGCGCGCGAGAACCTCGATGCCCACATCGAGGAGGCGCTCGCGGCTGCTGCGTTCCTGAAGCCGGCAGGGGAGGTTCTCGACTTCGGTTCCGGCGGGGGATTGCCGGCGATTCCGATGGCGATCGTCTCGCCGGATGCGCGCTTTCACCTGGTCGAGGCAGATCAGAAGAAGTGGGCGTTCTTGAAGCGCGCGGTGCGCGAGTGCGCGTTGAGTGCGGTTGTTTACGGTGATAGATTGACGCGCGCTCTCGAGCGATTCCCTCCCGATCTCCAGTTTTCCCTTGTGGTATCGCGTGCGGTCGGGAAGGCGGAAGAGTGGCTTCCGTCGCTGGAGGGACATCTCGTCGATGGCGCTCGCGTCGCCCTTTTCCAGTCCATGCCCGAACCACCTCGAATCAAAGGGTTTGAGCTCCTCGCCGCGGAGCGGCTGCCGCGGGGAGCATCGAACTGGCTCGTCGTGCTGACGTTCCACGTGAAACAGGCATGAGTCGAATCGTTTCACTCGCGAACCAGAAGGGCGGCGTCGGGAAGACCACGACAGCCATCAATCTGGCCGCCTCGCTCGCCGCCTGTGAGCGAAAGGTGCTTCTGGTCGACCTCGACCCTCAGGCGAACGCGACTTCGGGCGTCGGAGTTTCCAAAAACGACCGAAATTCGATGTATCCGGTGCTCGTCGACGGCGCCGACATCCGACAGATCATTCGCGAGACCGAATTGCCGGCATTTCACATCGCACCCTCATCGGTCGATCTCGTGGCAGCCGAGGTCGAGCTCAGCGATGCCATCGGACGGGAGTTTCATCTTCGCCGGGCTCTGCTGCCGATCGTCAACGAGTACGACTACATCCTCGTCGACTCGCCGCCCTCCCTTGGCCTCCTCACCGTCAATGGGCTCACCGCCGCGCACTCGGTGCTCGTCCCCATGCAGTGCGAGTACTTCGCGATCGAAGGAGTTGCGCAACTCCTGACGACGATCGAGCGGGTGCGTGATTTTCTCAACCCCGGGCTGGAGATCGAAGGCATCGCCCTGACCATGTACGACGAGCGGATGAACCTCGCGCGCCAGGTGGCCGAAGAGGTCCGCAATCATTTCGGCGACAAGGTCTATCGCACGGTCATCCCACGCAACGTGCGCCTCGGGGAGGCGCCCTCGTTCGGGAAACCGATTATTCTCTACGACATTCGCTCGCGAGGCTGCGAGGCGTACATCAATCTGGCGAAGGAATTCATCGGACGTGCGGAGCACGCCGGGGCATGACGACGACACAGAAAAAAGTTCTGGGGCGAGGACTGGGAGCGCTGATCCCGGCGAAGCACATCGATGCCGCGCCGCTTTCGGGAGGGGGGCTGCTCCAGGTTCCGCTCGATCAGATCTCGCCGAACCGCTATCAGCCGCGGAAGAACTTCGACGAGTCATCGCTCGACGAGCTTGCGCGCAGCGTTCGCGAGCACGGCATCGTGCAGCCGCTCGTGGTCACGCGCGCCGGCGATCATTTCGAGCTCGTGGCCGGGGAGCGGCGTTACCGCGCCGCGCGCAAGGCAGGCCTGCAGACGGTTCCCGTCGTGGTCAAGGAGTTGATGCGCGAAGGCGACGCGCTGCAGATCGCGCTCATCGAGAACATCCAGCGCGAGGATCTCAACCCGATCGAAGAGGCGAATGCCTACCACCAGCTGCATGAAGAATTCGGGTTGACTCAGGAAGAGATCTCGCGCCGCGTCGGCAAGGAGCGTTCGACCGTGGCGAACTTTCTGCGGCTGCTCAAGCTGCCGGAATCCGTGAAGAAGCTCCTCGCGGGCGGCCAGTTGTCGATGGGTCACGCCCGCGCGCTGCTCTCGCTCGACTCCGCCAGGAAACAGGAGCAGCTTGCGGAACGCATCGTGAAGAATGGTTTGAGCGTCCGTCAGACGGAGATGATCGCGTCCGGCGGCGCGCCGAAGAAGGCTGAGAAAAAAGAGCAGGACAAGGACGTTTTCACACGCGATGCCGAGGAACGCCTGACGCGGACGCTGCGGACGAAGGTGGATATCGACCGCAAGCGGCGTGGCGGCGTCATCCACATCCGATTCGCGAGCGAAGATGACCTCATTCGCATTTATGATGAGCTGACCGGGAGACGACGATGAAAGGCAAGAGTAACGGTGAATTGAACGGGTTCCTCGATCGAGGCTCGTCCTTCAAGGGCGAGATGGAGTTCGAGGACACCATGCGGATCGACGGAAAGTTCAACGGCAAGATCGTGTCGAAGAACGAGCTGATCGTCGGAGAGAGCGCGCATATCGAAGGCGACCTCCACGTCGGCCGCGTCGCCATCAGCGGAACGGTGGTGGGGAAGATCGTCGCCGAACAGCGCGTCGAGATTCACCGGAACGGAAAGGTCTACAGCGACATCGAGACCCCGGCGCTCATCATCGAAGAGGGAGCGATCTTCCAGGGCAACTGCGTCATGGGCGATCGCGAGCGGAAGGGAAACGTCACCAATATCGCGGCAAAGGCTTGACCCTTTACAGCCATCCGCGCAGTCTCGCTGCCAGCACAATCGCCTCGGGAACGGTGTACTCATCCTCCGGCCCCAGCTCATCCTCCCAGCGCAGGTCCCACGCCGCGGCCATCTTCTGGTCTGCCGGCGCATCGATGAAGTTCAGCTCGCAGACATCGCCGATGTAGCGCTGCTCATCGCGCAGCGGAAGCCCGAACGTCCGGCAGACGAGCGGACGTGAGTCGTAGATCATGCATTCGCCGCTGTCGGAGAGATTCGGGCAGGGGACCGACGCCGTCCGGTTGAAGAACTGCTCCTTCTCGATCGGCGAGCACTCGCGAAGATCGGGATGGCGGCTCTCGGCGATGATCTCCGCCGCCCGGCGGATGATCTTCTTGCGGCGCATGGGATGAAGCTTCTCCAGCCCCTCGGCGATGACCGGAACGTCGGCCGGACTGATCTCGAACAATCCGTAGCAGCAGAGTGAGCAGCCGCGTCCGCATTGCATGTTCTGCCGCTGCGTTTCGAGGACGGAATTGAAGAATTCGTCGGCTCGGTTGAGAATGCGTTTGTAGGTTTCGTCGGGCACCGCAATCCGACAACCCGCAACGTGACAACCTCTGTTCCCTGTGATAAAAGACTGCGCCCCGCGGCGACTTCCCCGGGTCGCTTCCAATAGAACCAACGTATGCAGATTAATCTGGCGCCTGATCCATCTCTGCTCGCGATCATGGTGATCTTCATCCTCAATTACATGGTCGTGCGCAAGTTCTTTCTGAGGCCGATCAATGATGTGATCGAGCAGCGGGAGACGGAGCGGCGTACGGCGGAGCAGCTCTACGAAGAGGCTCTGGCCCGGTTCAACGAGGCGACCGCGCAGATCGAGTCGCAGGTCCACGCTGCCAAGCGGGACGCGGCCGCCATTCGGGACCGCTTCCGCTCGGAGGCGGCGGCGCACCGGAACCAGGTGATTGAGCGGACGCATGGAGAGGCCGGCCGCCTCGTGAACGACGCCGACGCGAAACTCGGCGTGGATGTGAAAACGGCACGCGAGAGGATCGCTCTCGAATCGGAGTCGCTCGCGCGGCTCGCCGCGGAGCGCATTCTCGGGAGACCGGTGTGATGCGGCGGCTGATCGTTCTGCTGGCCCTCTTCGCGATCGCGTCGTTCGCGTTCGCGCAGCCGAACACGCCGAATGCGGCCAGCCACGGATCCGAGAAGCAGGCCCACGAGGCCGCGCGCCCCAGCGAGGCGCACGGCGAGGGCGGTGAGGCGCCGAAGACCTATCTCGGCATCCCCGGCTGGCTCCTGAAGCTCGTCAACATGCTCGTGTTCCTCGGCCTCCTCGGCTGGTGGGTCGCCAAGCCGGTCAAGGCCGCGTTCGCGTCACGCGGCGAGCAGATCCGCCGCGACCAGGAAGAGGCGAAGGAACGAAGGACCAAGGCCGATCGGATGGCCTCGGACATTCAGGCCCGGCTCAACCAGATCGAACAGGAGGTGCGTTCGATTCGCGAGCGCGCCGAAGCCGACGGCCAGCGCCAGCGGCAGGAGCTCATCGCCGCGGCGGAAGCGGAGGCGGCGAAGATCCTCAAGGCGGCAAGCAATGAGGTCGACAACCGCCTCAAGTCGGCCCGTCGGGAGCTGACCGAATACGCCGGGCAGCTGGCCACCGAACGCGCCGAAGCGATTCTGCGCGAGAAGATTACGGATGCCGATCAGCGGAAGCTGTTCGATGAGAGCCTGCGCGAGGTCGGTGAGGTGAAGAATTGATTCGCCGATTCGCCAGACCGTACGGCAAAGCCGTTCTGGATGTGGCGGGCTCGCCGCAGCGCGCCAACACCGTGCGCGTCGAGCTCGAGAAGTTCGAGCAGGCACGGCATGAGGCCACCGACCTGCAGGAGCTCTACGCGAATCCCGGCATCGATCTCGAGGTGAAGTTCAAGGTCACTCATGCGATCGCCAGCCGGATGGGCCTCTCCGATCTCACCGGAAAGGTTCTCGAAGTGTTGATCCGCAATCACCGCATCAATCAACTCGACGCGATCGTTTCCGCGCTGGCCTCGATGGTGAACGAACAGCTGAACGTCGCCGTCGTGGAAGTGCGCAGCGCGCACAAGCTCACCGAGCAGGAGCTGGCGCAGCTCCGAAAAACGCTCGAGCAGAAGGTCGGCAAGCGCGTCGAGGTGCATCTGGAGATGGATCCGTCGCTCATCGGCGGCTTCGTGGCCCGGATCGGCAGCGAGGTCTACGACGCCTCGGTCGCCGGAAAGATCCATAAATTCCGCGAATCTTTATCGTAAATCAATATTGGAGACAGTATGGCTGTCGACTTGAAAGCAGAAGAAATCACCGAGATTATCCGTCAGCAATTAACGGGCATCGGACGCGGCGTCGACGTTTCCGAGGTCGGGACGGTGACGTCGGTGGGAGACGGAATCGCGCGCGTCTATGGCCTCGACCGCGTCATGGCCGGGGAGCTCGTGCAGTTCCCGCATGACATCGCCGGCCTGGCTCTGAATCTCGAGGAAGACAACGTCGGCGTCGTTCTACTCGGCGAGGCTTCCCAGATCGCGGAAGGCGACGTCGTCAAGCGCACCGGCATCATCATGTCCGTTCCGGTCGGGCCGGAGCTGGTCGGCCGCGTCGTCAGTCCGCTCGGCCAGCCGGTCGACGGCAAGGGACCGATCAACACCACCAATCGCAATCCCATCGAGCGCATCGCGCCGGGCGTGGTCGACCGCAAGCCGGTCAAGGAGCCGCTGCAGACCGGCCTCAAGGCCATCGACTCCATGATCCCCATCGGCCGCGGACAGCGCGAGCTGATCATCGGCGACCGCCAGACCGGCAAGACCGCGATCGCGGTCGACACGATCATCAATCAGAAGGGAAAGGACGTCGTCTGCATCTACGTCGCCATCGGTCAGAAGAAGTCGACCGTGGCGCAGGTGGTCCGCATTCTCGAGGAGCACGGAGCGATGGACTTCACGATCGTCGTCTCCGCATCGGCATCCGAGGCGGCGCCGCTGCAGTATCTGGCGCCGTACACGGGAGCGGCGATGGGCGAGTACTTCCTCTACAACGGCAAACACGCGCTTTGCATCTACGACGATCTTTCGAAGCACGCGCAGGCGTATCGCGAGATCTCGCTGCTGCTTCGCCGCCCGCCCGGCCGCGAGGCATATCCGGGCGACGTTTTCTATCTGCATTCGCGGCTTCTGGAGCGCGCCGCCAAGATGTCCGATGAAAAGGGCGGAGGATCACTGACGGCACTTCCGATCATCGAGACGCAGGCCGGCGACGTCTCAGCGTACATTCCCACCAACGTCATCTCCATCACCGACGGTCAGATCTTCCTCGAGACCGACCTGTTCCACTCCGGCGTCCGCCCCGCGGTCAACGTCGGCATCTCGGTCTCGCGCGTCGGCGGGTCGGCGCAGGTCCGCTCGATGCGTACCGTTTCGGGCACGCTCCGGCTCGACCTCGCCCAGTATCGCGAGCTCGCCGCATTCGCGCAGTTCGGCTCCGACCTCGACAAGATCACGCAGGCGCAGCTCAATCGCGGCCGGCGCCTCGTGGAGATTCTCAAGCAGGGTCAGTATCAGCCGATGCGTGTCGGCCTGCAGGTCGTGTCGGTCTTCGCAGGCACGCAGGGATTCCTCGACAACCTCGCGGTCGAAGCCGTGCGTCCGTTCGAAACGGCGCTGCATCAGGCGATGGTCGACGAGCACGCCGACCTCATCGATCGCCTGGAAAAAGCGCCGAAGTTCGACGACGCGCTTTCCGGTGATCTGAAGAAAGCGATCACCGAATTCAAAGAACAATACGTGAAGGACAACGCTGGAGTACTCGCGGCATAGACGATGGCCAGCACCATTGACATCCGGCGCCGCATCCGCAGCGTCAAGAACACGCAGCAGATCACGAAGGCCATGAAGATGGTGGCCGCGGCCAAGCTGCGTCGCGCGCAGGAGCGGATCTTCGCCGCACGACCGTATGCGGCTGCGCTGCGCCAGGTTCTCGCGTCCGTGGCCACGCGCGTCGATGTCGCGAAACATCCGCTGCTGCACGCACCCGAGGAAGAGAAAAATGTTCTTCTCCTGGTGGTGACGGCGGACAAGGGGCTCTGCGGCGCATTCAACACGAATTCCATCAAGGCGGCCGTGAACGCGATCCGCGACCACAACTGGCAGAACGTGCAACTGCTGCCGATCGGCCGCAAGGCGAACGATTTCTTCAAGCGCCGCACGATCACCATCCGCCGCCAGGCCACGCAGGTTCTCCAGGCCCTGTCGCAGGACACGGCTCGCGAGATCGCCGAATCGATCACCAAGGATTTTCTGAGCGGCGAGATCGACTCGGTTTACGTCGTGTACAACGAATTCCGTTCGATCATGTCGCAGATCGTTCGCGTGGAGCGGCTGCTGCCGATCGAGCGCGACTGGGACGAGCAGTCGTCAGCGGTCGAGTATCTCTACGAGCCCGCGCCCGAGCAGATTCTCAACGACCTGCTTCCGAAGCATCTCGAATTTCAGCTGTATCGCGTGCTCCTCGAATCGGCTGCGGCCGAGCAGGGAGCGCGCATGACCGCGATGGAATCGGCCACGAAGAATGCCTCGGACATGATTTCGCACCTCACACTCACCTACAACAGAATTCGCCAGGCGTCGATCACGAAGGAGATCATCGAAATCGTCAGCGGCGCCGCGGCTCAGGAAGGCTAGCTCATGGCAGAAGCGCAGAAAATCGGCAAAGTCATCCAGATCATCGGCCCCGCCGTCGACATCCAGTTCGAAGAGGGCCATCTTCCGCCGATCTACAACGCCATCCGCATCGTCGATGACGGCCAGCTCGGCAAGGTGAAGATCGACGTTGTCGTCGAAGTGGCGAATCACATCGGCGAGAGCCAGGTCCGGTGCGTAGCCATGAAGCCGACCGACGGCATGGTGCGCGGCATGAAGGCCCTCGACCTCGGCGTGCCGATCTCCGTCCCGGTGGGCCGCAACACTCTCGGCCGCATCATGAACGTCCTCGGCGAGCCGGTCGATAACAAGGGTCCGATCGAAACGAAAGACCACTGGTCGATCCACCGCGATCCGCCCAAATTCGATGAACAGTCGACCAACATCGAGATGTTCGAGACCGGCATCAAGGTCGTCGACCTTCTCGAGCCCTATACGAAGGGCGGAAAGACCGGCCTGTTCGGCGGCGCCGGCGTAGGCAAGACCGTTCTCATTCAGGAATTGATCAACAACGTCGCCAAGGCACACGGCGGATTCTCGGTCTTCGCCGGCGTCGGCGAGCGCACGCGCGAAGGGAACGACCTCTGGCTCGAGTTCGCCGAGTCGGGCGTCATCGTTCCGGGCGATCCAACGAAGTCGAAGGCGGCCCTGATCTACGGGCAGATGACGGAGCCGCCGGGTGCGCGCCTCCGCGTCGGCCTCACGGGCCTCACGGTCGCAGAATACTTCCGCGATGCCGAAGGCCTCGACGTGCTGCTGTTCATCGACAACATCTTCCGCTTCACGCAAGCGGGATCCGAAGTCTCGGCGCTCCTCGGACGTATGCCGTCAGCCGTCGGATATCAACCGAACCTGGCGACCGAAATGGGCGAGCTGCAGGAGCGCATCACTTCGACCAAACGCGGCTCGATCACCTCGGTACAGGCGATTTACGTCCCGGCCGACGACCTCACCGATCCCGCTCCGGCCACAGCATTCGCGCACCTCGACGCGACGACCGTTCTCTCCCGTCAGATCGCCGAGCTCGGCATCTACCCGGCAGTCGATCCGCTGGCATCGACCTCACGCATCCTCGATCCGCATATCGTCGGCGACGAGCACTACAACACCGCGCGCAGCGTGCAGGCCGTTCTTCAGAAGTACAAGGACCTTCAGGACATCATCGCCATTCTCGGCATCGACGAGCTGTCAGAAGAGGACAAAGTCATCGTCTCCCGCGCGCGCAAGATCCAGCGATTCCTGTCGCAGCCGTTCCACGTCGCCGAGCAGTTCACCGGCATCAAGGGCAGGTACGTCAAGATCGCGGACACGATCCGCGGCTTCAGGGAGATCGTCGAAGGCAAGCACGACGAAATTCCGGAGCAGGCGTTCCTGCTGCAGGGAACGATCGAGGACGTGCTCGAGCGCGCCGAGCAGATGAAGGCAGCCGCGTAAGTCATGCTGAGCGAAGCGAAGCATCTCGAGGTACGACGCTGCGGCGATCCTTCGCCGTCTCCGCGGCTCAGGACGACGTGATGGCCGACATCCCGCCGATTCCGACGAAGATCAACCTCACCGTGGTCACGCGCGAGCGGAAGATCCTCGAGGCGCAAGCCGACGAGGTCGTCCTGCCCGCGACCGACGGCGAGATCGGCGTTCTGCCCGGCCACACTCCGCTGCTGGCCATGCTGAAGGTCGGACAGATGCGCTACCGCACGGGCGGCAACGTCGAGAAGCTGGTCATCTCGTGGGGATTCGCCGAGGTGCTGCCGGATCGTGTGATCGTGCTGGCGGAGCGCGGTTTTCTGGCGGACGAGATCGATCCGGCGCAGGCCGAGCAGCAACGGCGGGAAGCGGAACGGGAGATCGCCGATCTCTCGTCGCACGATCCTGAGTTCGCGATCGTCGAGGGGCGGCTGGAAGAGTCGATCGCCATGATCAATATCAATCGGTGACCGGAATTCGGGATTCGGGATTCGGGACCCCCACCCGAATCCCGAATCCCGAATCCCGATGGACAAGTGGCTCGAACAGTTCGCTCGCGCGAACTTCACGCGTAGCGCCGACACCGCGCACGATCTCAAGACGCCGCTGAACGTGGCGGTCCTGAATCTCGAGCTGCTCCGGGTGCGGATCCGCAACCTCACCGCGGGCAACGACGACCCGAAGATCATTGAGTACACGAAGGCCATCGAGCTCGAGCTGCGCCGCATGGCCCGGATCTTCGACACGTTCTTCCTGTTGTCCACTCCGCCGAGGGGACTGGAGGCGCCGACCGCGATCGACGTCATGCCGATCTTCGTCGAAGCGGCGGCGGCAGCGGACGTCGTGGCGGACAAGACTCCGGCCGCGTTCGTCATCGCGCACGAGGTGAGAATCCGCGAGGCGTTCAAGCTGTTCTTCGAGGGCGCGTTGAAACTGTTTCCGCGTGAAACGGTGCGCGCGGTGATCAGGCGCGAAGCCGGCCGGTTGGAGGTCGCGGTTGCCGGCGTTCCACAGGCGGCAGACTTCGAACCGACCAAACTATTCAAGTTCTACTACACGGACCCGCTCGGCAATCCCGAACTGTCCCTTTCCACCGCCCGTCTCATCGTCGAGACGTACGGTGGCGGGCTGAACGCCACAGAGGAAAGTGATAAGGTCGTCCTGCGGTTAACGCTCCCACTGGGTGAAGAATGAAAAGAGTCCTCATCGTTGATGACGATCGCGCCACGAGCGCCGGAATGGCCGACGTGGTCGAAGAGTGGGGGTACGAGCCGGAAGTCGCGGATACGCTCAAGGCCGGCTGGAACGCCGTCTCCAAACTCGTCCCGGACGTTGCAATCGTCGATCTGAAACTGCCCGATGGCTCCGGTCTGGACCTGCTCCATCGGATCAAGGAGAGCTACCCCGACGTCTCCGTGGTGATCCTCACCGGACATGCCACGGTCGACTCCGCTGTCAAAGCGTTGAAGGTCGGTGCCGAGGATTACGTAACCAAGCCGGTGGATCTGCCGCGCCTGCAGGTGATCCTCAAGACCGTCGAAGACAAGCAGATGATGAAGCAGGAGATCCTCGAGCTTCGTCGTCAGCTGCAAAAGATGGGCTCGCTTGGGCATCTCGTCGGCAAGTCGCCGCGGATGCAGAAGCTGTTCGAAGAGATCGAGATGGTGGCGAATACCGACGCCAACGTGTTCATCGTGGGCGAGTCGGGATCGGGGAAGGAAGTCGTCGCCAACACGATTCATTCGCTGTCGCGCCGGAAGGTGAAGCCGTTCGTCGCCTTCAACTGCGGTGTGATCTCGCCGACGCTGATCGAGTCGGAGATCTTCGGTCACGAGAAGGGCGCGTTCACGAACGCCATCAAGCGGCGTGAGGGCTACTTCGAGCTGGCCAAGGGCGGCACCGTGTTTCTCGACGAGATCACGGAAATGCCGATCGAGCTCCAGGTCAAGCTGCTGCGCGTGCTCGAGGAGTCGAAGTTCCGCCGCGTCGGCGGCAATGAAGAGATCACCATCGACGCCCGCATCATCGCCGCCTCGAATCGCGATCCGCAGAAAGCGATCGTCGACGGCAAGCTGCGCGAGGACCTCTACTACCGCCTGAATGTCTTTCCCATCGAGGTCCCGCCGCTTCGCGAGCGGCTCGAAGACATCCCGCTGTTCGCACACTTCTTCCTCCAGAAGCTCAATGAGACGGAAGAGAAGAAGGTCGAGAACATCGATAATGAGTTCATTGAGGCCCTGCAGCAGTACGAGTGGCAGGGCAACGTCCGCGAGCTGCGGAACGTGATCAACCGGGCCTTCATCATGGCCCGCACGAACACGCTCAGCGTCGAATGCCTGCCGGACAAACTTCTCGGAGCCCGGAAACGGAAGTCGCGAAATGCGATCACCATCCCTCTGGGCCAGCCGATGGAGGAAGTGGAGCGCCTCGTCATCGAGGAGACGCTCAACATGACCGACGGCGACCGCCGCAAGACCGCCGAGATCCTCGGCATCTCCTACAAGACGCTCTACAACAAGACCAAGAAGTACAAGTCGACGAACGGGGATGAGGAGGAGGAGGACTAGACAGAACCTCTGCGCAAGTCGTTGTTCACGTCATCCTGAGCCGCGAAGAGGGCGAAGGATCTCGAAATGGCAGGCGTTGTCGCATCCTGAGATCCTTCGTCGCGCTTCGCCGACTCAGGATGACGACTTGTGCAGAGGTTCCCTGGGCCTCAGGCCTCAGAAAGGAAACGACTTGTACCTGACGCCTGAGGCCCGAGGCCTGAGGCCTTCGGAATAACGGCGCTCGCGACGGCCGTTTGCGCGGCACTGCATGGCAAAGAACCTCGTCATCGTCGAATCGCCCGCCAAGGCGAAAACGATCAACAAGTTCATCGGGAAGGACTACATCGTCAAGGCCTCCGTTGGACATGTCCGTGATCTGCCCAAGAGCGAGCTGGGCGTCGACGAGGAGACCTTCGAGCCGACGTATGAGGTCCTCGAAGGAAAAGAGAAGGTCGTCAGCGAGTTGAAGGCCGCGGCGAAGAAGGCCGACCACATCTTCATCGCCTCCGACCCTGACCGCGAAGGCGAAGCGATCGGCTGGCACGTTCTCAATCTCTTCGATCGCGATTCCAAGAAAAAAGTCCGCCGCGTGCTCTTCCACGAGATCACGAAGAACGCCGTGCGCCGGGCCATGGAACAGCCGCGCGACATCGACATGAACAAGGTCAACGCGCAGCAGGCCCGGCGCGTGCTCGACCGCCTCGTCGGCTACAAGCTCTCGCCTCTCTTGTGGGACAAGGTTCGCCGCGGGCTTTCTGCCGGCCGCGTGCAATCGGTGGCGATGAAGATGATCGTCGACCGCGAGGAAGAGATCAAAGCATTCACTCCGGTCGAGTACTGGACGTTCGCGGCGAAGCTCGAAGCGAACATGCCGCCGCAGTTCATCGCCCGTCTGACCAAGGTCGATGGCAAAAAGGCCGAGGTGCCGAACGAAGAGCTGGCTCGAAAGATCGAGGCGCAGCTCAAGAGCGGCGGCTACGTCGTCACCACCGTCACGCGCAAGGAAAAATCGCGGCACGCCATGCCGCCGCTCATCACTTCGACACTCCAGCGCGCGGTCTACAACCGCTACAAATACCCGGTGAAGCGCACGATGCAGATCGCGCAGAAGCTCTACGAAGGCAAAGAGCTGGGCGCAGAAGGTCTGGTCGGTCTCATCACGTACATGCGCACCGACTCCGTGCGCGTGTCCGACGATGCGCTGACCGAGGTGCGCGAGTTCATCGGTGTGAAGTACGGAGCGGACTCCGTTCCCGAGAAACCGAACTACTACAAGGTCAAGAAAGCTGCGCAGGCCCAGGAAGCGCACGAGGCCATTCGCCCGACATCCGTCGAGTTCGATCCCGAGAAGATCAAGGACTACCTCACCAAAGAGGAGTACAACGTCTACAAGATCATCTTCGACCGCTTTGTGGCGTCGCAGATGACGCCGGCGATCTTCGACGCCACCGACGTCGACATTGCCTGCGTCAACCTCACTCTCCGTGCGTCCGGCGAAGTGATGAAGTTCGCCGGATTTCTTGCCGCGTTCCAGGACGGAACCGTTGCCGAGGATGACGACGAGGAGAAGGCGGACGATAAAGCTCTGCCACCGCTGGAGGAGGGCGAGAAGCTGAAGCTCATCGATCTCGACACGAAGCAGAACTTCACGCAGCCGCCTCCGCGCTACACCGAGGCGACGCTCGTCAAGGCGCTCGAAGAGAACGGCATCGGACGTCCGTCGACGTACGGGCAGATCCTGACCACGATCCAGACGCGCGACTACACCTACAAGCATGAAGGAAAGTTCCACCCCACGCACCTCGGCGTCATCGTGACGATGCTGCTCAAGCAGTCGTTCGGCGACATCATCGACGAGAGCTACACGGCCAAGCTCGAGGAAGATCTCGACGAGGTCGAAGACGGGAAGCTCGAGTGGAAGAGTCTGATCGGCGAGTTCAACGGCAAGTTCGCTAAAGATCTGGAGCGCGCCAAGACGGAGATGATGCAGGTCAAGGGCGAAGGGATCGCCACTGACGAGATCTGCGAGAACTGCGGATCGCCGATGGTCATCAAGTTCGGCCGGTTCGGCGAATTCCTGGCCTGTTCGCGTTACCCCGAGTGCAAGACCACGAAGGAAATCGCGAAGGGCGATGCCGCCGAGGCCGGCGACGAGACGCTGATCTGCGACAAGTGCGGCAAGCCGATGACGCTCAAGCGCTCGCGGTTTGGACAGTTCTTCGCCTGCACCGGATATCCCGAGTGCAAGAACACGAAGGATCCGCGGCTGCTGAAAGCGAACATCCCCACCGAGCCGCAGCCGCCTTGCGAGAACTGCGGCAAGGAGATGGTGCTCAAGAGCGGCCGTTACGGCCCGTTCTTCTCCTGCTCCGGTTATCCCGAGTGCCGCAACATTCGCAAGATCGGCGGAGGCAAGTCGACCCCGCCGAAGCCGACCGGCGTGAAATGCCCGAGCTGCGGTGAGGGCGAGCTGCTCGAGCGCCGCTCGCGCCGCGGCATCTTCTATTCCTGTTCCCGCTATCCGAAGTGCGACTTCGCGCTCAACAGCCGCCCCGTTCCCCGCCCCTGCCCGAAATGCGGCGCGCCGTATCTGCTCGAGAAGACGACGAAGCGCGACGGATTCCACGAGTACTGCAACAATCCGGAGTGCGGGTACAAGCAGAAGATCGAGGAGCCGCCGCCGGCGACGAACGCGGCGAGCTGAGCGGCTGTCGCCTCCACACCGGGTAGAGAATTCTCCTCGCCGCGGCGGCCGAGGGAAGATACGGGCGATGGAGCAGCGTCCGCCGCGCTTTCTCGATCGCGTCCGTTTCTGTTTGCGAGCGCGACACGACTCGCTCAGGACGGAAGAGGCATACGGTGGGTGGGCGCGGCGATTCATCCTCTTTCACGGCAAACGGCATCCCGAGACGATGGGAACGGCCGAAGTCAATGCGTTCCTGACGCACCTGGCGGTCGATCGCAACACTAGCGCGTCGACGCAGAATCAGGCGCTCGCCGCGCTGCTGTTTCTGTATGACACCGTCCTGGGCAGTCCGCTCCCGGATCTCGGCGAAGTGGTTCGGTCATCGAGGCCGGTGCGTTTGCCGGTGGTCCTCAGCCGAGCGGAGGTCGGCCGCGTGTTGACGCGGCTCGACGGACTCCCCTGGATCGTGGCGACGATGCTTTATGGGACGGGGATGCGGCTTCTGGAGTGCCTTCGGCTTCGGGTCAAAGACATCGATTTCGATCGCGCCGTGGTCACGGTGCGGGAAGGGAAGGGTGACCGGGATCGCAGGACGATGCTGCCCCAGGTCGTGGGGGCGCCACTTCGAGATCATCTCGACGAGGTTCGGGCGCTTCACGCCGGGGATCTCGCTGCCGGTTTCGGATCGGTGTGGCTGCCGCACGCGTTGGAGCGGAAGTATCCGGCGGCGGCGGCGGAGTGGGCCTGGCAGTACGTTTTTCCGGCCATGCGCCGGAGCATCGATCCGCGGAGCGGGATCGAGCGGCGGCATCATCTGGACGAGCAGGTGGTCCAGCGCGCGGTGCGTTCGGCGGCGCGGGGTGCGGGGATCGACAAGCCGGTCACGCCGCACACGTTTCGCCATTGCTTTGCCACGCACCTGCTGGAGCGGGGATACGACATCCGGACGGTGCAGGAACTTCTGGGGCACCGCGATGTCTCGACGACGATGATCTACACCCACGTCTTGAACCGGGCCGGGGGAAGAGGCGTGGTCAGTCCGGCCGACACCCTGCGGGATTCAACCGTTTGAATCGGAGATTCGCCGTCAGTTTTGGCGAGGCATTGCGACGGATAACGTGTTCACGCGAGGCGTGGCGGCTGTATCCAACCGGTTGCGTTTCAGGCGACTTGCCGCCAAGCCGGCGTGCAGAAGAACACCTCAGCTCAGCACCCTCTGCTGCAGGCGTTTCTCGATAGGATTAGGATGGATAATCAGAGTTATGCGGCGAGGTTCTTGCCAGGGTGCTTTCCAATGAGAATGCCGTTGATGGCAGCTTGCGTGGCAATCTCGGCCATCTTCTGTCCGAAATTCGCATCTGCGCATCCTTGTCCTGAAGGAACGACCTTGAAGCGTGTTCCGACGTCGCGTGAGACTCGTTCGACTCCGTATTACCCCGTGCGCGAGGACTTCTGTGTACGAGATGCTGGTCGAACGACTGAAACCCGCCACGGGAAGTACATCCTTTGGGGTCCAAATGGCGAGGTCCAGCAGGAAGGAAACTATGTCAACGGGAGGAAGAATGGCGAGTGGATCTATCGTCTACCAAGTCAGACCATCGTTCGAACCTGGAAGCAGGATCGCTACGTTGGGGCACGAGTGATTAGTAGCCCCTCTGACTTCGTAATCGATTTTTCAGCCTGCGTCCCTCATACGTTCAATATCCCGTCAACCTTTGGGTCAACCACTTATGCACTCATCGGATCGAAGGATGCGAAGTGCCAACTCGAGTACTCGATCGAGATCGAAATGGGCATCGGTCCATCAATCCGTTGCTTGGTGCCCCTTACTGTCGGAAGGGTCACCATCCCAAATACAGAAACAGGGTTGGACTTCTCAGCAATCGGCAAGTATTGCGCCTCTGAGAAGTAGCCGGGCGTGAATCGCCGCCGCATAACTCGACGCTGGAGCCGACTTCGGCCCAGCGTCTGATACGCTTACTTTCACGTTCCTCGCGTGGGCCGAAGCGGCTCAGCTGGGAACGTTAGGCGCCACGAAATTCATGCTTCTGCCAGCGATCGGTTTTGTATCGGGCGTACTCGTGTTCGGGGTCGTAGCTTTCGGAGTTCTTTCGCGCGAGAAGAAACCGGGTGCGGTGCAGCCAGCAACCGTTGCGGTATTCATCGTCGCGGCCTTTGTGGGAGCGATCGTCTGGCCGGAAGGGGTTCGCCTGGTCTTCGCGGACTCCGCCGGCACCCTATCTTCGTCATTCTGTTTCTGGTCGGCTTGCCGGTCGCCGGCGCGCTTGCGGGCTGGGGCGCCACGCGGCGAATGGCACGCGGCGCCTAACTCTAAGCTGGAGCGGACTTCAACCCGCCGCGCTGGTACGCTATCTTGCAACGAGCATCGAACGGGCCGAAGCCGCTCAGCTCTGAACGTTAGACGCCGATGGTGAGACTCAAGAGCACGAAGCGCCCGAACCTCCAACTCGCGGAGCGACCCACGCTCCTGCGCGTTTGCGGCCTGTGTGGCGAGGCGACGAAGGAACTCACCCGTACGGAATGCTGCGACAACCTGATTTGCGATGACGAGAAGGAATACGTCGCATTCTCGTACGCCCGAAACAGCTGCCACAGGAACCATGATCACCAGACTCTCTGCGCCTTTCATCATCGTGAAGAGCACGCGGGCCACTGGAAGGAGTGTTCGAAGTGCCGAGCGGAGTTCGAACCTGAGATGTACGCGTGGTATGCAACGAACCCGTTCAATTTCGAGAAATTAATAGAGCCCCCAGCCTTTGCGCCGACGCTATGCGACGGGTGCGGGAAACGAATCGTGCTTCCGAGAGGCGGGTACAGCATCGCGAACGGAAAGCGCTGGTGCCAACGGTGTGATCCTACGATTCCACCGAAGCAACGCTCTCGCCCCCGGCGCCGCGGCGTCTAACTCAGCCGCTGCGCCGGACGCGGCCCGCGCCACCGTTCTCGTATCTTGCTAGAGTGTCCCGTGCGGTTGGCGCCGGTGAGCGGCAAACCGTTAGACAGCCAAGCGACGGTCTTCTTCCTACCGCGCTGAGCGGGCCGCACGTAAACTCGGTCGAGTAACTGCAGGACTTCGGGCCTGCGCAGCTCCTACGTTTCTGTCGGACCTCGGGCCGACGTCACAATCCTCAAACTGTTGGAGGCTTTTCATGTCCGATTTCTCGGAAGTTTCGCTCCTCGTCGCCTTCACGAGTTTCAATCGCTACACCACCCAGATTGATCGGCTTGGGGACGCGCACGTGGCGCGTGTCATGAACGCCTACTACGAGCTGGCAGGGTCCGCCATCCGCGGAGCAGGCGGCCAGGTCGTAAAGTTCATGGGTGACGCAACGTTGGCGGCCTTTCCGACTGAGGAGGCTGATCGGGGCACGCTCGCGTTGCTGGATCTGAAGGATTCAGCAGATCGGTTCATGGCGGAGCTGGGTTGGGATTGTCGCCTCGTGGTCAAGGTTCACTTTGGACCTGTAGCCGCCGGCGAGTTTGGTGCCGGACCCGACCGTCGTTACGACGTGCTCGGCAAGACGGTCAATGTGGCAGCGCGCCTGGAGGCCAGCACCGGAGTCGCCCTGTCGGCAGAGGCCTTCAGACGCCTCGGACCGGAAGCTCGGAAGCGCTTCAAGAAACATACGCCGCCAATCACATATATTCGGCAAGAGGACGTTCATCGCCCGCGATGGGCCAAGCGTTCCTGAGCGCGTGGCTGTCTGACTCTCAGCTCCAGCGGACATCGCCCCGCACTCTGTTACTCTTCATTTCACGTTCATGGCGGCGGGTGAAGCCGCTCAGCTGTGAACGTTAGGCCGCACACCACATGCAATCCGTCCTCGTCAGCGCCTGCCTGCTTGGAGAGCCTGTCCGCTACAACGGTGGCGACAAGCTAATCGATCACGCCATCCTGCAACGTTGGCTTCGCGAAGGCCGCGTCGTGTCGTTCTGCCCCGAAGTAGCCGGCGGTCTCTCGGTCCCGCGCCCGCCGGCCGAGATCATCAATGGAGCCGGCGGTCTCAGCGTCCTCGCTGGCAATGCCGCGGTCATCGACTCGACAGGTCGCGACGTATCAACGCAGTTCATAGCGGGCGCCCAATTGGCGCTCGAGCGGGCCCGCGTACTGGGCATTCGCGTTGCCGTCCTCAAGGAGGGCAGCCCGTCGTGCGGCACCGGCTTCATCTACGACGGCACTTTCACTGGCACGAAGGCTTCGAGCCTTGGCGTCACGGCCGCTTTGCTACAACAAGCCGGTGTCCATGTCTTCAACGAGTCTCAGCTCTCGGAGGCGAACAGCGTCCTCATGAGGCTCGAAGACGCCGGTGCGGCTTGACTTGAAGTTTGAACTGCAACAGTGACGGCGCGGGGCATTCTAGAGCCGCTACTGAGTTTTCCGGTTGGAGAGCCGGAAAGCCGCGCTGTCCGGCATAGCGGTAAAGAACCGAAGTGAAGCGGAGTGTCACCCGAAGGGCCGAAGCGAAGCGAAGGAGGCGCGAAGCCCCTTGACGGTCCGCGTAACGGAGGTGATGGGCGGTGGCGGCTCGGCCTCAGATGAGCGTGAAGTGCTCGGACAACTCTTCGAGAGGAGTGTGGAAGCCGTAGCGCTTGCGCCGTCGGTTGTTGAGCGAGCTCGCGATCGCGTTGCACTGTTCCTGCGTCAGGCGTTTCATCGAGGTCCGTTTGTGCAGGTACTGACGAATGAGTCTGTTCGTGTTCTCGTTGGTCCCGCGCTCCCATGAGTGATCTGGCGTGGCGAAAAACATCTTCACGCCCGTGGCGCGTTCGACTTCGCAGAAGCGTGGAACTCGCTGCCGTTGTCGGCGGTGATGGTCTTGAACAAACCTGGATGGGCCTGAGTCAGCTCGATCAAACGAGGATTTAGAGCGGCGACGTTGCGACAAGACAGCTTCCCGATCAGCACGGCGCGCGTGGCCCGTTCGACCATGCTCAAAATGCAGTGCGTGTCGCCGGTGCCGAGCACCGTGTCCATCTCCCATTGAAGCTGGACCCAAGCCATGCGGCGCATCGTGGCGCGGAAGGCGTAGACTCGAAGAATGATCAACGCCACGACAAGCGTGCCCGTGGCTGAAGGCCCAGACGACCCTTTCCGGCTCGCCACCCGCACCGGTGCGATCTTAGGCGGCTGTTTTCCGATCACGATGCTTGCGGTCGTGGCGTGGCGGGTACGAGGGCCAACGACAGGATTCGAAGCATTAGTGTTCCTCGGCTTCGGTTTTTATTCACTGCTCTTTGCACCGGTCGCGGCGGGTCTTGGCGCCGTTGGCGCGAGGCTCGCGCTGCGACTTACTCTGGACCGACGCGCGGCGTCAGCGAGACTCTATTCCGGGATTGTCGCCGCAGTCCTTCTGCTGTACTTCCTGTGCATCGCGCCTGCCGAGGCGTTGCTTCTGCCCGAACAGATCATCTTTCTGGGAACCTTCTTTGCGCATGTTCTCTTCGCTTCCTGCAAATCTGCTTTGCGTGTCGTCAATTCTCGCGCGTGAGAGAGGCTCGCCGGCCGAACGCACTTCGGCACGTCATAAACGGCAAGGCCGCGGCCCGTCTCAACAAGTCGAGGTCATCGCCGCCAGCCTCGGAGAGGGCATAGGCGCCGAGGCGATCGCGGCGCGTTCCCAGCCATGACTCCAACAACGTTGTTCGCTCTGGCTTTAGCTCTGCTAGTCGTTGAAGCATTGCTCTCTCACGGTGAACAACGTGCGGTGCCGCCGACCTTCAGAGCAACTCAACGTGCCGCCCAACTACCGGTTCCAGCGGCCTACTCGAGAAATTGACTTCACGCCTTTTCCAGATTCTCGTGATGAGCTCGCCGACAAGCGCACCCGCACCATCGGGAAAGAGATCGCGCATTGCGCAATTGCCGGTTCGCGTGGCACCTTCCTCGATCTCGATCAGAACTCCGATGGCGAGGGTCGCCGCCGCCGCAAGCAGAGGCGCGTACCGCGTGCGAGCAAGCTGCACTCGTGTCATCAGAAAGAACACCCCGAAAAGGAAAACGTGTTTGTACTTCGTTAAGGAGAACAGCACGAGGTCCAGGCTGAGCCGCATCTGGCATTCCGGCCGGTGAAGGTGAAAACCGGTGCGCGCAGGAATCCAGACAAACGCCAGAATCACGAAGACCGCGTACGCCCACCTTGCACCGCGTAGAGCCAACACGGCGAGAACGATCCAGGCGACCACACCCAGTGCAATGAGCATCGATCTACCGCCTGAGCATGCTTGCGAACCGTGCGCGCCCCACGTGCTACTCTCGCGCTACCGGCCGGCGGTCAATGATAGAACACTCATCGAAGATGATGACCCATGCCGACATGCGCGGAGCGATGACCGCTTGCGCTCTCGCGGTCAGCGTTTTCTTCTGGCTGTACGGAGTGGCCGCTGTCCAGCTGTTTTCCACGTTCGCCGCGTTACAAACAACGCGGCACCTCGGCGCTCTCTTAGGATATCTCTGCGTTTGCGTTCTGTTTCTGATTCCACCGGTCATCGAGCTCTGGCGAAGCGTGGATCGCGTCATGACCTTCCGGGAGGGATCGGTGCTGCTGTGGCTCAGCCTCAGTCTCGGCATTGCAGTTCCGTTCGCCGTTGCGCTCGGAAATCTAAGGACGGAGATGCCGGTGGACCGTCAGCCGGAAGCCCTGCTGTTCATTCAAGTCTTTCTGGGCCTATTCGTCGCAATCGCGGCGTCGCAATTGATGTGGGGCGCGTTCGTGCTCGTGCCCGTATTCGCGCTGTTTTCGCGAACGCGGCGGATCGCGGCTCGAATGGGCGGCTTCGGAATCGTTGGTGCAGTCGCGTCAGTTAGTGGGATGTTCCTGCTGGAGCGAGCGAACCTGCTTAAGACCGCGGCGCCGATCGGCGTCGCGGTCATGGCTTTCGCTTATGTCGTCATCTGCATCGCGGCAATTGAGTTCGCAAAAATGATCAGCTCGGCTTGACGATTCTGAGCACCACGCCGAACGTGACTGCGAACGCAGCAAGCCAGATGACCAATCCGGCGTCCCGTGACGCCGCCCATTCCGGGACTCCCAGTTCAGCAGCACTCTGCCGGCGTATGCGTCGCACGATCGTTCTTTAGTTGATGTCGCGAAAAGGAACAATGCGAAAGCCGAGATCGCTCATCCTGCTTTTGATCGTTGCGATCCTCGTCGTGCTCTACCTGATCTTCCGACCTTCCATCGAGTGGGCTTACACGGATCTTCGTTGACCCCGCGGCACTCGGCAGTGAACGGTCGGGAACATCGGTGACAAAGTGGTCCAGTGAACATCGCTGACACTTTGCCGCACTTGAGCGGCCGAGCGGCAACGCACCAAACCGGATGTTCCAGATGCCGTGCGTGACTCCATCGCCTCGTTCGGAACCAGCAGAGAATTTCTGCGCAAGCGCTCGCGGCAAGCGGGGCATCGCAGCGGTGGCATCGTCCAAGCCGCCGCGGCCGTGCGAAGAGCGCTAGAATTCCGCGTGCGGCCCGCGCCTATGACCCATTTGCATCAGGCGGGAGTTCATTTGCTCGAGAAGACGACCAAGCGCGACGGATTCCACGAGTCCTGCAACAACCCGGAGTGCGGGTACAAGCAGAAGATCGAGCCGCCGCCGGCGACGAACGCGGCGAGCTGACCGTGGCTCTCGTTGACCTCTCCAAGCTGTATCAGGTCGACGACGCCGGCGCATTGTTCATCTCACCTGTCATCAAGGATTGGTCCGTGCTCGAGGCATACGGGATCGACACCGTGATCGACCTGGAGGGCGGACTGGATGAATGCATCCCTACCGTGCCGGGACGCTGCCTGTACGTCTATTTTCCGATCTACGACGAGGACCTTCCCGACCTCGGGAAATTGGAGGCGGTCGCCGCCCTCGGTGCTCACCTCGTCGGCAGCGGCCATCGCGTGCTGTCCCACTGCGGGATGGGGTTCAACCGATCGGCGCTCGTGGCAGGCAGAATTCTGAATCGCCTCGGAATGCCCGGCAGGCAGGTTGTGGAGCGTCTGCGCGAGCGACGTGCAGGTGCGCTCTTCAACGAAGTGTTTGCCACTCATCTCCTGGAACTACCGTAGACATTGCGATGTTTCAAAACGTCATCTCCGCGAACGGATGTCGCCGAACGGTGGGCCGATCGCGCGCGCGGCGTGAAGCGGATCGAATTCGACCTGGAGGGACGCGTCGCCGAGTATCGCTTTTTTCGAGCTCATCGACGGGAACGGAGGAACGCTCGGCGCCATCCACATCCAGCTCTCGCCGATCAATGCACGGTCCTCTACACGCTCGAAAATGACCACGCGAACGGTAACTGCGTCCGCCGGCTGAATATCTGCACAGAGCAGGTACAAACGGATTTCGCAACGCTGATCGCGGGCGAGTACGCGGGATCGATCCGGCAGCTGCGCAACGGCGATGTCCTGGTCGCGAACGGCCGCGCCGTTCTGCAATTCACGGCAGACAGGTCGCTCGTTCGAAGCTGCGAGGCTCCGGGCGTGACACACATCGCCCTCGCAACGGACGGAACCTCGTTCTGGGCCGCGGGCGTCAACCTCGGCGAAGCCTTTCTCCTGCGATTCGACCTGAGCGCACCCGATGCCCGAGGCGATGCCGAAATCGATCCCGTTCGGCAATCCCGAGATGCTGACGATTCTCGTTCCGCTCGACGCGGCAGTGACTCGACACCTGTCTCCCGCCGATCCGTCTCAAGAGACATGAGACGGATCGGCTTTCTTGTTCTGTTCATTGCCTTGCCCGCACTCGCGGGGGACGGCAAGCTCGATAACCCCGCCATCGACATGCCGGGTTACCTTCGGATCGCGAACGAGGCAGCGGTTGACCGCCAATCGCGACGCTTGTCTGAGGAGGATTTCCTCCGCCTGAGCCGCGAGCCGGGGGCGGTGATTCTCGATGCCCGCAGTGCCGAGAAGTTCTGCGAGCTGCACGTGCGCGGCGCCGTGAATCTCAGTTTTCCCGATTTCACGGCCGGCAATCTGAAGCGCGTGATTCCCGATCTCAACTCGCCGGTGCTGATCTACTGCAACAACAATTTCACGAATGCGGAGAGTGCGTTTCCCACGAAGATGGCGAAGGCCTCGCTGAATCTCTCGACGTACATCGCGCTCTTCACATATGGTTACAGGAACATCTACGAACTGGGGCCCCTGCTCGATGTCCGCACGACACGCTTAACGTTGGAATCTTGCGAAGCGAGGAAGCCATGAAGATCGGATTCACCGCCCTGTTCGTGCTGCTGCTTGCGACGACTGCCTGGGCTCAGGATCCCGCCGCAGTCAACGCGAAGTTCATCAAGGTCACGCTCGACAACAGTCGCGTGCGGGTGTTCGAGAGCACTCTGCAGCCGGGGGACAAGGAGGCGATGCACTCGCATCCCGCCTCCATCATCTATGTCCTCGCCGGCGGCAAGTTTCGCAACCACCTCCCCGACGGAAAGACGAGCGAGGCGGAGCTGAAGACAGGCGACACGATCTACCGCGAACCGGTCACGCACTGGGCGGAGAATGTGGGAACGACGACGATCCGGCTCGTGCTCGTCGAGCTCAAGACTCCGTGATGCTTCTTCTGCTTGCCACGGCGGCTGCCGGCCGACGCACGGGTTACGGTCACGCCGGTCGATCGGAACTTCGTCATCAGGCGTGTGTCGGTCGTCCGGCGGTGCTTCATCGATGAGGCGCGGGTCATGGGATTCGAATTTGAGTACCCGCAGTTTCGCGCGAAAACAGGGGCGAAGCGTGCGATCAACCGCGTGATCGACTTCACCATTCCTCGGAACTCCTCGTCGAATACTCGCTGACGGACTACGGCCGTTCGGTGCCGCCGCTGGTCGAGATGGTGCGTGTGTGTGGGGGCACGCGCGCGCACCGCGACACGGACTTCAGGGACTGCCGCACCGGCGGCGTGGGTCAGGTCGTCAGGGCCTTAGGGAAGCTCTGAACTGGTCGTTGTTCACGTCATCCTGAGCCGCGAAGACGGCGAAGGATCTCGAAATGGCAGACGTTTTCGCATCCTGAGATCCTTCGTCGCGCTCGCCGACTCAGGATGACGACTTGTTCAGAGCTTCCTTAGAGGAAGTCCGCCTGAACGATCGTGCTGCTGAAGGCGCACTCGCTCTCCATGGACCTTGGATGGGACGAACTTCCGCGTTACATGGATCAGGATTCGCAGCAGTCCAATGATTACGTCGTGGGCATGCTGGTCGGCCCTGACGGTCACGTTTGAACGGCCAATTGAATGGTGCGGATGAAGCGAGGCTTCGGCATTCGATTGCCGTCGGTTCCGCCGGCCAGATCGCGCTGTCATACACGCGGTTTGCCAGTCGGCCCATCAACTTCTTGCGCTCATACGCGCAGGTTTTTGTACCGCCACGGCAACGATCTGTCGTGCATCGTTAGGCGGTCCCAAGAAACTGCTTCACCGGCGGCGTGATCAGGTCGTAGTCGATGAGGAACGAGTCGTGTCCGTTCACCGACGAAATGTGCTCGTGTCGCACATGAATGCCGAGCGAGCGCATCGCGCCGGTGACGCTCTCCACCGAGGACACGGGGAACAGCCAGTCGGTGTCGAAGGAAACGAGAAGAGTGTCTCCGCGCCAGCGCCCGAACGCTGCCTGCAGCGATCCGAACTGCTCCTCGAGATCCATCTCGTCCATCGCTGCCTGAATGCGGATGTAGGAGTTGGCGTCGTACGTCAGCGAGAACTTCTTTCCCTGATGCTCGAAATAGGAATCGATCTCGAACTGGCGCGTGTTGGCGCGGCGCCGCCTCCCGAACTTGGTCTGCAGCGCATGCGCGGAGAGGTAGGTCATGTGTCCGACCATCCGCGCGACCTGCAGGCCGCGCAGCGGCTCGGGATCATCGTAGTAATCGCCGCCTCGAAACCGCGCGTCGGCCTCGATGATCTTCCGGCCGATGATGTGCCAGGCGATGCCGGTCACGGGGACGGCAGATCCGCTGGCCATGCTGATGATCGAGTCGGCGATCGTCGGGTAGAGCACGCACCACATCAGCACCTGCATGCCGCCGAGCGATCCGCCGGCGATCGACCGCAGATGGGTGATGCCGAGGTGATCGAGGACGATCTTCTGTGCGTGGACCATGTCTTCGATCGTCGGCCACGGATACTGTGATCCGTACGGCTTTCCCGTCTCCGGGTTGATCGATCGCGGCGCCGTCGTTCCGAACGGGGAGCCGGGCAGGTTCACGCAAACGACGAAATACTTGTCGAGATCGATCCCCTTGCCGTAGCCGACGAGGCCGTCCCACCAGCCGGGGCGCTCGTCCTGGTCGTCGGTGTATTTGCCGGCGACGTGCGCGCTCGCCGAGAGCGCGTGGCAGACGAGGATCGCGTTCGACTTGTCGGCATTCAGCTCGCCGAACGTCTCGTAGACGAACGTGAACGGTGCGATCGTCTGTCCGTGCATGAACTTCAATCCGCCGGGAAGGACGAGCTCCTTCGGCGGCGCGGCGACGAACGTGTTCTGAAGTAGTTGCGGCGGCATCTCAAGTCTCAGGCGCGCGCGGGATCGCAATCCACAGGATGACGTAAACGAGCGCGCCTGGGAACGCTGCCGATAATATCGAGATCACAACGTAAAGGACGCGAACGCGGAAGGCCGTCCATCCGAGCGCTTCCGCGATGCCACCACAAACACCGCCGATCATGCTGTCACGCCGTGAACGATAGAGAGGCATAGTCAGGATCCTTCCTCGCGCTTCAATTGTCCTTCGTAGATACGGCGGACTTCGTCGACGGTTGAGATCTGATCCGCCGTCTTGTCATCGCGGATTCGGGCGATCCGTGGGAAACGAAGAGCGTAACCCGATTTGTGCCGCTTCGACTCCTGAATGCGATCGAATGCAATCTCCAGGACGATCTGAGGCTCGACGACATGCACCGGCCCATGCCGGGCGGTCGTGGTCTTCTTGAAGTGCTCGGTCAGCGTGGCGATCTCCGCGTCGGTGAGCCCGGAGTAGGCCTTGCCGATGTTGACCAGCTCCTGATCGCGCCGGACGGCGAAAGTGACATCGGAAAGCATGCCCCGCCGCTTTCCGTGACCATACTCCGCGGCGGTCACGACGCAATCGAGCGTGGCCAGCGCTTTCTTGTACTTCAGCCACGACTTGCCACGGCGGCCGGGCGTGTAGAACGAGCTCGGATCTTTGACGACGAGGCCTTCGTTCGCGCGTGCACGGGCGGCATCAAAGATCTCGTCGACGTGCTTCGCGTCGCGGACGATCGACTGATCGCCGAGACGGATCGGATGGACGTTTTGAACGGTCGCACGAAGTGCACTCAATCGCTCACGCAACGGAGTCTCGAAAAAGACCTTCCCGTCGAGAAAGAGAAGGTCGAACGCGAAGAACGCCACGGGAGCGTCGTCGAGCAGCTTCTCGGTGATCTTTTTCCGGCCCAGCCGGGTCTGGATGAGGGCGAACGGAAGGATTCGGTCGCGGAACGCCACGATCTCGCCGTCGAGGATGACGTTGCGGCGAATGCCCCTGGCCGCGGCTTCGATCTCCGGAAAGCGATGGGTTACGTTGTCGAGCGTCCGCGAGTAGATGCGGACCTGCTTGCCGTCGGTGTGGATCTGGGCGCGGATGCCGTCGTACTTGTCGTCGGCGAACGCGCCGGCGCCCAGTGCGGCGACGATCTCCTCCGGGTTCTCTTCCGGCTGGGCGAGCATGAACGCGAACGGATGGAAGAGCGACATCTTCGCGCTCTCCAATGCATCAGCTCTGGCCAGAAGCGCGGTCGCGCCGATGTCGCCGGTGAACATGTTCGCGCGGCGCACGGACTCGAGCTCGCGGCCGAACGCCCTGGCGATGGCCGCCTCGACCAGTCCTTCCTGTAATCCGATACGTAATTCACTCTGCAGAATCTTTACGATCAATCGTGCGCCTCGAGCATCGACTTTGCGGAAGAGATCGGCGAGGACGGCGCGCTTGTCGGTCGTCCCCGGCGTGACCGTCAGGCGCTCGAAGTGCTCGCCCACCTCCGGCAACGTCAGGGTCCGCGCCGGATCGTCAGGAAAAAGCTCCGCCACGGTATCGCCGAGGTCGGCGTATTTCGGCCAGGCGGCCCAGAGCTCCTCGTGCGAGCGGCCGGTGGCGTCGATCGCGGCATCGGCGATCGTCGAGTAGCCCACGCCCGTCACGCGCTCGGCGCGCCGCGGGAACGGCGAGCCCGAAAAGAACACCGCTGCCCGCTCGAGCGACGCGTCGTCGAGCCCGGCAAGATAGTCAGCCAGCAGGCGCTCCTTTACGCTTTTCCTGGTCGTCTGCGCAATGGCGTTTGCCACAGCCGTGAAGTCCGAAAGCATGCGATAGAATCCGCCGCGCTTTTCGCGCGAGAGGGATTGTATGAAAACGAAAGTGACGGTCGTTGGAGGCGGAAACGTCGGTGCCACGGTGGCTCAGGGCATCGCCATGAAGGAGCTCGCGGACGTGGTCCTCGTCGACATCATCGAGGGCGTACCGCAGGGCAAGACGCTCGATCTGATGGAGACGGCTCCTGTCGAGAAATACGACTCGATCCTCAAGGGATCGAACGGCTATGACGGCACCGAGAACTCGGATGTCGTCGTGATCACCGCCGGCCTTCCGCGCAAGCCTGGGATGAGCCGCGACGATCTGCTGTGGAAGAACGAAGAGATCGTCTCGCAGGTGACGAAGGAAGTGGCATCGCGCTCGCCGAAGGCGGTGATCGTCGTGGTCTCGAACCCGCTCGACGCGATGTGCGAAGTGGCGCGGCGCGTCTCGAAGTTCCCGCGCGAGCGCGTTCTCGGCATGGCCGGCGTCCTCGACTCCGCGCGCATGCGCGCATTCATCGCCATGGAGCTCGGCGTCTCCGTCGAGAACACCCACGCCTTCGTCCTCGGAGGGCACGGCGACACGATGGTGCCTCTGCCTCGCTACTCTACAGTCGCTGGAATTCCGATCACGGAGCTGATCGCCAAAGAGCGCATCGATGCGATCGTCGACCGCACCCGCAACGGCGGCGCGGAGATCGTCAACCTGCTGAAGACATCAGCGTGGTACGCGCCGGGAGCGGCCGCCGTCGAGATGGTCGAAGCCATCCTCAAGGACAAGCGGAAAATCCTCCCTTGCGCGGCGTATCTGCAGGGCGAATATGGATACAAAGGCCTCTATGTCGGCGTGCCGGTGAAGCTCGGCCGTGGCGGGCTCGAGAAGGTCATCGAGATCAAGCTGATGGCGGACGAGAAGGCCGCGCTCGACAAGTCAGCGGCAGCGGTCAAGGAGCTCGTGGATAAGCTGAAGACGGCGGCGTAGACGGCCGTCCGAGGCGAAGCCGAAGGACCTGGTGGCAGGAGATCCTTCGCCGTCTTCGCGGCTGAGGATGACATGGGGATAAAATAACCGTTGCCCCCATGAAAAAGCTCGTCATCGACATCGAGACCGTCGGGACTCCCTGGGAGGAGCACGACGCTTACGTCCGCGAGTACCTCATCAAAGGAATGAATGAGGTCGAAGCGGAGGAAGAGAAACGCCGCGGCGCGCTGTCGCCGTTCACCGGACACATTGTCGCCATCGGCGTCGTGAACGCCGAGACCGGCAAGTCATGCGCGATGTACGAGGTTCCAGGACAGACGGAGCTCGTCACGCGCAAGAACGGCAATCGCACGCTGATCTCCGGCACGGAGAAGCAGATCCTCGAGAGGTTCTGGGACTTCCTCGACAAGGGTGATCGCTTCATCTCGTTCAACGGGCGTCAGTTCGACGGCCCGTTTCTGATGATTCGTTCGGCGATTCATGGAATCAAGCCGAAGCGCGATCTGGTCGGCAACCGCTACCGCTTTCATCCGAACTGCGATCTGCGCGAAGTGTTGAACTTCAACGGCACGGTCAATCCGCGGCAGATGCGTTTCAACCTCGACCTCGCCTGCAAGTCGTTCGGCATCGTCAGCTCGAAGGCCGACGGCATGGACGGCCGTTCCGTCGAGAAGCTCTACAACGCCGGGCGCTACGAAGACATCGCCATCTACTGCCTGGAGGATGTGCGCGCCACCTCCGAGCTGTATCTCAAGCTGGAGCAGACGCTCCTGATGTTCGAGCCCGCTTTCCGCGATGCCGAGGAACGTGCGGCGAAGCGGAAAGAGGTGGCGGTTCCGGCGTCGGAATCGTTCCTCGACGGCGTGAACCAGAGCTCGCTTGCGCTGGCGTCGTCGCTCGAAACCATCGAGATCGCCACCGACGATCAGCAGGTCCTGACCGCGAAGCAGCAGGCGATGGTTCTCGAAAAGCTCGTCACTCCAGCGGAACAGGAAGAAGACCTGCAGGGCGGCCTGTAGAATCTCTCGCGTGAAGATCTACCGCGCGCGCCTGTTCACGCCGGTTTCTGATCCCTTCACCAGCGGCGTGGCGTCGAGTTACCTCGCGTTCGACGACGGCTACCTCGCGGTCGACGGAGGCCGCATCAGCGATTGCGGAGACTGGTCCCGCCATCCTGACGGCGAGCTCGTCGACCTCGGCCGCCAGACGCTGATCGCGCCCGGCTTCATCGACACGCACCTGCACGCTCCCCAATTGGAGATGATCGGCTCGTACGGCGGCCGTCTTCTGGAGTGGCTGAACCGCTACACGTTCCCGACGGAAGCGAAATTCGCCGACCCCGAACACGCCTCGAAGATCGCCAGGGCGCTCTTTTCCGAATTGCTCCGCAACGGAACGCTCTGCGCGCTCGTGTTCTCGACGATTCATGCCGAGGCGACGGAAATCTTCTTCGACGAAGCGGAGCGCCGCGGGTTCCGCGCCATCATCGGCAAGACGATGATGGACCGCAATGCGCCGGAATACCTGCTCGAGACACCGAGCAAATCGTACGACCGCAGCCGCGCTCTTCTGCGAAAGTGGCACAACCGGGGGCTGCTGGGCTACGCGGTGACGCCGCGTTTCGCGCCCACGTCCACACCGGAGCTGCTCGAGGCCGCGGGCGCGCTGAAGAAAGAGTTCCCCGACGCCTGGGTGCAGACGCACATCTCCGAGAACAAGAACGAAGTGCAGTGGGTTCACGAGCTCTTTCCCGAAGCGGAGTACGCCGACGTCTACGATCACTACGGACTGCTGAGCGATCGCACCGTGCTCGCGCATGGCGTTCATCTGACGGAGGAAGAGCTCGATCTCCTCAATCGAAGAGGATCGCGGATCGCGCACTGCCCGAACTCGAACCTGTTTCTCGGCAGCGGACTCTTTCCGCTGCACCACGTCCTCGAATCGGGCGTGCTCGTCGGCCTTGGTACGGACATCGGTGCCGGCACGACGCCGTCGATGTTCACAGCCATGGCTGACGCGTACAAAGTCCAGCAGGTGCAGGGGATCTCGCTGAGCCCGTATCACCTCTGGTACATGGCCACTCTCGGCGGCGCGCGCGCGTTGTCGCTCGATGCAGAGACCGGCAGTCTCGAGCGGGGAAAGTCGGCGGATTTCCTCGTTCTCGATCTTCAGGCCACCCCGCTGATCGCCCTCCGGAGCGAGCGCGCATCGTCGGTCGAAGACCTGCTGGCGGGACTGATCTTCATGGGTGACGACCGCGCTGTGGCGCGAGCGTTCATTGCTGGTAAAGAGGCCTGGACGCGCGGCGCCGCGTAACCGTGGCGTGCTCCTTGCGCGTCTAAGTTCAGCAGGAGGGCCGGATGAGGCGACAACGACATTTCGCATGGATTTTCGCGGCCGTGGTACTCGTGGCTGCGTCGGCAAAGGCACAGGACCGGACCGTCTGGCAGACGGGAACGGACATCGTCGAAGGGGTCTCGGGCAGCATCGTTGGGACCGCTCTCGACGTCAACGAGGCGCGGAATCAACTGCAGCTCGCGTCGGATGACGACCGCTACGGACGCATCACCGTCGTGACCGACTCCGTTTCGACGCAGTACAACGGATTCGGCGACGTGATCAACGGCAAGCCGGAGATCTTCGTCGGCAGCAAGGGTTTCTCGAACGTGCGGACGGGCGACCGGCTCGAGGTTCGTGGTGTCGGACGCGGGAGCGGCATCGTCCGTGCCGACTACATCACGCTCCTCGGACGCTCGGTGCCGGCGAGTCCGACCGGGATCGGCGACACGCGTTCACCGAGCAGCATCTCCACGCCGACGATCGGAAGCACGGCCACGGTGTACGGCCGTGTGGAAGGTATCGTTCGCCAGGTCAACGCATCCGACAATCGCGTCACAATCGAGACCGATCGCCGCGAGATTTTCAACATCCGCACGTCGTCCAACACGCCGGTCTACTACCGGGGCGACACGTATCAGGTTGGCAATCTGGAAGTCGGCGACCGGATTCGCGTGGAGTCGGACGGTGCGACGTCGAGCGACCGCGAGATCCGGGCGCGCACGATCGAGGTCGTCGAGAACGTGCAAGAGAGCGGGAGCTCGAGGGCGCGGGTGTCGTCGCTGACCGGACGCGTCACGCGAATCGACCGCACCGCCGACGTCGCCCGCGTCGATACCGGGCGAGGCGAGGTGCGCGTCGACATGAGCCGTGCATACGACGCCACTGGACGCCGTGTCCGCGCCGCGGACCTGCAGGTTGGCGACCGCGTCGAGATCAGCGGCAACTACGGCCTGAGCTCCGACATTTTCGCGGCAACCACGGTTCGGTTCGCGGAGGAGAACGTGCTCTCGGGACCTTCGCCGGAATCGCAGCCGGCGGATCTCGGGCTGGTGACGATCTCCGGTACGGTCACCGAGAGTCTGCAGAATGCCGCGAACCTCGGCGTTCGCGATCGCACGGGCCGCATCATCCCGCTGTATGTCTCGGATGATTTCGTGGTCAGGACGAAGAGCGGCGGCTACACGACGGCGGATCACCTGAACGTCAACGACAACGTGCTCGTGAAGGCCTACCGCGACTCGGATGGGAATTACATCGCCCAGACGATCCGGGTGCGGTAGCAAGCCCGACAGTTATTTGGAATTTCTCTCCTCGCCTGCTTGTCGCAATCTCTGCCATGGCGAGGAGAGACCTTCTTCCCGGAGTGAAGGCGGACAGGTGTCCGCCGATGGTCGCTTTCGACTCCCGGCGCGCGATCGTGCGCGCGCGTCGTCATGCGGCAGCGTGTGACGTCGCCCAGCTGATTCTTCTTGCCGGCGTCGACTGGATGTTCGTGCGCTGGCCTTACTCGCACGTTCCGTTGATCGGCCGGCCGGACTCGGTGCTGGTCCTCGCCGCGCTGAACGCGCTGCTCCTCACGCACGTCGTGATGACGCGGATGTTCCCGCGCTGGTCAGCGCGGCGAATCGCGACGACCTGGAGTCTCTCCGAGCGGGCGCGATTCTTCATGGGCGGATGGGACAAGCAGGCGCGCCAGTAGCGCGAGCAGGATGATCGCCGCCGCGGCGATGGCGATCCAGAAATACTTCCTCTCTCTCATCTCGACCGCTGGTTTTCCAGTGACCGCGCCGGCGATGGCGATCTCTCTCGCGGGCTCCGTGAGAATCCTCGGCGTGAGCAACGCGAGATCGTATTGCGGCGATGCCGCGCTCCTGTTTCCGTAGAGAAGCGTCAGCGCTCCGCCGGGATGTTCGAAGCGCAGCGCGTAATTCGGCAGGAGCAGCTCGACGGACGCAATCGGCAGCGGCGCGTTGTCGCCTTCGCTCACGAGCAGGTCCGCGTTCGCGGTCCCGTACAGCGGAACATCGAAGGTTAGCGGCGCTGCCGGTGTATCGGGATCGGCATTCCGCCAATCCGCCTGGGCGATCGTCTCCTCCTCGCGGCCGCGTCGCTCATCCGCGGTCCGCACCAGACGAATCGTGCGCTCGAACACGCGCGCATTCGTTCGAACGACGAGCCGAGTGCCGGCGGGAAGCGTGTCGTAAGGAAGAGGCAAGCGATATCGAGACGTCTTCTCCTCGCTCTCCTCGCGCCTGGGAACGGGAAGCGCGATCTTGAGCGGCTCGTCACGGTGTTCGACGATGTACGGCACCTGCCGAGTCGTGCCATCGACGATGCGCACATCCGCAAGACCCTGACTGCGCGCGAGAACGTCCGCGTCGAGCGGAAGAATCACGAGACCGCGTGTGGCCGCCGGCAACTGACGGGAGTGGCGAAATGACGCGCGATCGATGGCCGGCCCGAAATTCGGAAGTGGAACCGTGGCGGCGGCCGGCGGCCGGGCGATCATCTGCGCGGCGGAAGGGCTCCACTGCGCATACGCGACCGCGCTGCGGCCCGCGTACGGCCGAGCGGCCTCGAGGTCGTATCGCGCCGGCTGTGCGCGCTCATCACCGAAGGCAACAGTGAGCGGCGCGGCATCGGAAGACTCGAAATAGATCCACGGCTGTGGCGCGAGACGAGCAACGACGGCGGAAATCGGCAGAGGTGGATTCGCACCGTCTTCGACGACGAGTTGCAGCTCCCGGCCGGCCGGCGCGTGAATGGCGATCGACATCTCCGAGGCCGCGAAGCCGTTGCGAACCGCGCGCCGCAGCTGCGCCGCACCGAGCGGTACGGACGCGATTGCACCGTTGGTCAACTGTGGCTCGGTCACGCTCGCCTGTCGGAACACGTCGCCGACGCTGACCTGCACCTCCACCGCTTCGATCGGAAGGTGAGGACCGGGAAGAGCGATGCGATAGCGGCTGCGCGACGGCTCGCTCGAGAGCTTCTGAAATGGCATCGGCGCGCGGAGCGGCTCGGCCGGCGCGGTGGCATCGTGCAGACGAGCCTCCGCCGAAGTCACCCCGTAAACGCGGGCGCTGGTCTTGTCATCCCAGGTGACGCGCAGATATCGATACGCGCCGTGCGTGAACGCGATGTCGGATCGCCGCAGATCCTGATCGGGAAGATTGAAGACCGTCGTGTCCGCAAGCATCGTCCAGCGCGAACGATCGCCGCTTCCCTCGAGCGTGACGTGCTTCAGATAGGGGGTGCCGATGCCGTGAAGGCGCAGGCGATCCACGTCGCGAATGGACCCGAGATCCGCTTCGAAGCCGCTGGTCGTCTTCGTCGAAGCCACAGCGAGCAGCGTCGTCGCTGTCCACTTCGGCTCCTCGGAGCGAGGTTGAATCAGCAGGTAGGCGATCTCACGCCCATCGCCATCGATGAGGCGGACGTCATGAAGATCGCGCGCCGAGCCGGCGAGCAACGGCACATCGACGTCGAGGCGATTCGGCCCTTTTGCCGCCGGCGTGATCGTGCGCTGGTGCTGAAAGGCGGCCGCGCTCGCGGTGAGTGCGATCAAAACGACCGCGGCCATCACCCGCTTCACGCCGTCTCCCCCGCAGGTGCGGCGCGTTTCACCATCACGAACTTCTGGAGGAGGACTCCGACCAGCACGAGCGAAACCGCCAGGCCAAGGAGCGAGCCGACGCGATACAGCCCACCCAGCCGCGCCAAGTCATGTAGGAAGCACTTGAGAATCGTGACGACGAGCAGCAGCAGCGCGGCAACGCGTGCGGAACGCGTGTGCATGACGATGCCGGCGATGAGCATGGCGATCGCAAAGATCGCCCACCCGATCGTGTACGTGAGGTCCTGTGCGAGCGACGAAGAGAAGAAGTTGAACGTGAGATTCGGACCGCGCGAGTAGAAATCGGCGATCTCGATGTTCAGCAAAACGAACAGCAGCACGGTGCCGGCGGTCGTGGTCGCGGGAACACCGAGGCGGATGTCACGAGGCCAGAGATACGCCGCGACAAAAAAGGCGATGGCCGATACGAGATACGTGTAGAGATACCAGTTGAAAACCGCGGTGTGACTGGCCGGGTGATACGAGAACACCGCCGGGTTGAAGACGAGGCGCACGAAGACGATCGCGAACAGAGTCGCCGCCCAGCCGATGAGACCTCGATGCGGAATCCGCTTGAACAGCCACACCAGCGCGGCCGCTTCGAGCGCCCATCCGATCGTGATCCACTGCTTGTCGAGCTGCAGCGGAATGGCCACCGTGATGAACGCGAGCGCCGTCGCCGTGACGGTCGCCAAGCGCGTCAGCTGACGCTGGCCCGGACGCTCGATACGGAGAAGTTGACCCAGGAGAAGCATCATCACGATGGCCTGGCCGACGGGAAGAATCCCGATGCACCAATCGAGGCCGCCCTCCTTCATCGCGTCGCGGGCGAAAAAGAAGAAGGGAACGCTCGCGAGCACCGCGGCGAGGTAAGGCTCGAAGCGGCGTTTCGCGCGCGCGCCGAGCAGCAGCGGATACGCGACGAACAGCGCGTAGAGAACAACGGCGAACGAGAATTCGCGCGACGGAGAATCGAGGCGTGCCAGCGCGGTGCCGATTCCGGCAAGCGCGACGTCGATGATGACGATCTCGTGCCGCTCCGTGATCCACGCAAGCGCCAGGACGGCGATCACCAGGACCGCGTGCGTCGTCAGAAGCGTTCCGAACAGCGGCACCACCGGCGCGCGTCCGGCGGCGATCGCCACGATGTGCGCGGTGAAGAGGCCGAGAATCGCCGCCCAGAGGAAGCGTTCCTCTTCGGAGCGGCAGACGCGATGCGCGAGCGCATACCAGAGCACGGCGTATGCCGCGGCGACGATCCCCGCCGCAAGCGCGACATTCGGCCATGGCCGGAGAGTGGCGTTTTGACTCCAGATGATGAGAACGATCTGCGTCGCGACCGCCGCACCGATCACGAGCGCGCCGCGCCGGAGATAAAGCGCGGTGGTCCCGATCGCCAACGCAACGACCGCCAGGACTGCGAACAGCGGCCATGGCGGAATCGCCAGCCGCTGCTGCGCAGCGACGAACATCAGGAAGAGGTATGCCGGCAGAACCAAGTACGCGGCGGGCTCGAAGCCGGCGGCAGTATCGCGATGGACCGCCCACGCGATTCCGGACAGAGCGATGACCGCGAAGATGGCGATGACGGCGAGCGCCGGAATCAAGGCCGGGACGATCGGCGCGGCGTTCCACCACGACGCGAGCACCATCCAGCCAAGAAGGATGGCGATGGCCGCGAGCCAGGGTCTGCACGCCGCACTCGCCTCGACGAACGTTCCCGTCAGAAGAACCGCCAGCAACAGGGCCAGCCCCCAGAGCGCGCTTGCCGCGACTGACGGGCCGGTCAGGAAGAACAGGACGCAGAGTGCGAGGATGACCGTGAATGCCGTTCCGTTCGCATCGAGCGTGCGTCCGAACCTTCTCGCCAACACCGGGATGCCGAGGAACGTCAGTGCGAAAACGCCGTAGATGATGAGAGCGGCGTCGAGGCGATCGTCGCTCAGATAGCTCGCTGACCACACACCTTCCGTCACGATGGCGAAAAACGCTGCGACGAAGTACGCACCGCCACTGCCGGTGAAGATCGCGTAGGCGCCGGTCATGGCCAGCAGCGCGAACATCGTGGCGAAGAGCACGAGCGGCGATTTCGTCGCCGGCTCCGCTGCCGCGAGCACCGGGAACATGAAGAACAGAATGCCTGCGGTGAGAACCGCTTGTGTTTTCAGGCGTAGACCGGCCGCGAGGTAGAGGATCACGAACGCCGCGATCCAAGCCAGAACCGCGGGAAACGCGCGTTGGTTGTACGAGACCGCCGACCAGACGATGAACGTGATCAACACCGACCCGCCGCCGAGCGCATGGAGCCACTTCGGCCCTCGGATCATGGCGATCACCGCAAGCCCCGCGGTCATCAACAGGAGGAACGTGAACAGGACGTTGTAGCGCGCGCCGTAAGCGGGAACCGCCGATCCGAACACGGCGAAGGCCAGCGGCAGGATCGCGCTGCCGATCGCTGTCCGCTCGAACTTCGGTTTCGCGCCCTGCGGACCGAAACCTCTTCGCAGCCAGAGCGCGCTCGTTCCCGCGACCGCGAAGACGCCGAAGATCGTCGCCGCCAGCGGAAGCTGCGAGGCGGTGAGGAACTTCGCCGTCCAGCCCCACTGATAAGCAACGGTGAACAGAAGGCTGCCGAACGTGAGCGCCGGCCATCCCTTGCGAAACGCCACCCACGCCAGGCCGAGGTTGAGCAGCAGCAGATACGAGAAGAGACCGATCGGGCGGTTCTCGCCGGTCGATAGAAGAGCAGGCGTCGCAAAACCGCCCATCAGTCCGAGGAGCGCGATGAGGACCGAGTCGCGCCGGATCGACAGCATGACCGCCACGGCGGTCACTACGAGCATCAGCGCGAACACGACAGGCCCCGACAGCAGGTGCCACATCGCGTACGTCGCGAACAACGTCGAGTAGAGGATGGCGATGCCGGCGCCGTGAAGCGCATTCGCCGTCACCGCGTAATTGCGCGCGACGCGCAACTCGCAGATGACGAGCAGCGCTGTTCCGGTCATCAGTCCGAGGATCGCGCGGATCGTCGGGCTGAGCCATCCGTGCTCGACGGAGTACTTGAGGAAAAACACCGCGGCCAGCACCAGGGAGATGCCCGCGATCCACGAGAACAACTTGACGCCAACGATGCTCTCCCAGTCGAAGGGCTTCTTCGGCGCGGCCGGCGGCGGTGACGGCCGTTTGGGAGGCGGTGGCGCGATGGGTGGCGGCACGATGGGCGGCGGCACGATGGGCGGTGGCACGACCACGGTTGGAGCCGTGGCTTGAGCCGGTGGTGGGCCGGCGAAAGCCGGCGCTTCACTGCGCGCAGAGGCCTGGATGGGCGGCGCCGGCGTGTACGTCGGCTGCATGGGCGGAGGGGCGGCCGGTGCGGGCGCCGGTGCCGGCGAAACCGTGGGGATGATCGGCTCTGATGCCGGTTCAGCAGGGCGGTGTCGCCGGAGCGAGGCGAGCTCGTTTCGAAGATCCTCGAGCTCCTTCCGCACTGCCCGCGAATCGAGCTGCAGATCATGAATCTTGCCGAAGGCGATGATCGCCCCAACGAACAAGACGAGGATCAGGAAGCCAATCATGGACGGACCGCGGGCAAGGATACCCGGCTGCCGTCAATAAAGCGAAAATCGGAATCAGCTCTCTACTTCGCGATGAGCGAGAATCCTTTCGCGGCCAGTGAGATACAGAAGAATGATCAGAATCGCGAACGGAATCAGGGAAAGCACGTCGGAGCTTGGGCCGGTGTAGAACGGATTCAGCTTCGACTGGGCCTCGATCCAGTCGTTGATCCCTTTCAACTTCGGTACGCCCAACAGGATGGCGATGATGATTCCCGCGATCGCACCTCCGGCAATGTAGCCGGAAGCCATCAGCACTCCCGGGCTCTTGTCACCTTCGGCTACGAGCTGATCCTCGGTGAGATTCTTTCCCGCGAATTTCTTCTTGGTGATCCAGCGATCGACGAACCATCGGACCATGCCGCCGATGAAAATCGGGGATGACGACGAGAGCGGCAGATAGACGCCGACGGCGAACGCCAGGGACGGGATGCCGGACATCTCCAGGACGATGGCGATCATCGCGCCGAGGATCACCAGGCCCCAGGGCAGTTTGCCACCGAGAATGCCTTTGATGATGTACGACATCAGCGTGGCCTTCGGGGCGTCGAACTTCGTGGTTAGTTTCTCGCCGGTCAGCAAGGCCCTGTACGTGCCGTTGATGCCCGGGTCGACGAAGTAGACGGGGCGGCCGGTCTCATCGACGAGATACTTCTGGGCGTTGCCACCCGACGCGTCCTGACGGTGCCAGACGAGGTATGACTTCGTGTCTCCATTCGCCTGGTTGGCCGGCACCGACTCACGTGCCTGCAACTGCGAGATGTCGGCACGCTCGTTGGGGTTCGCCGAGCCGGCGGCAAATCCCTCCGGCAGCTGCCTGCCGACCGGTATGTACACGGAGCTCGCACGATTCAGCACGAGCAGAATCGGGCCCAGGATGATTGCCGATGCGAGCGCACCGATCAGGATCGCTTTCTGCTGTGCACTCGGCGTCGCACCGACGAGAAATCCCGTCTTGAGGTCCTGCGATGTCGTTCCGCCGTTCGATGACGCGATGCAGACGATGCCGCCGATCGACAGCGCGGTCACGAAGTAATTCGAACCGGTCCAGCGAAGGACGACGAAGATGAGACACGTGAGCAGGAGCGTGGCGACGGTCATGCCCGAGATCGGATTCGACGACGAGCCGATCTCGCCGGTGAGTCGCGACGAGACGGTGACGAACAGGAAGCCGAAAACGACGATCATGATCGCGGCCGCGACGCGGGCGGCGATTCCCACGCCGCCGACATACAGCGGATTCGAGACGGCGATCGCCAGAACGAGCGCGACGATGCCGACGAGGACGAACTTCATCGACAGGTCGCGATCCGTGCGAAGAACGACGATGCGCTCGCCGGCCTCGTTACGGGAGCCGCGGAAGTCGGCCAGGCCGCCTTTGAGGCCGTGCCAGATGATCGGGAGCGAGCGGCCCACGCTGATGATTCCGCCCGCCGCAACCGCGCCGGCACCGATGTACAAGACGTAGGCGTTCCGGATCGCACCCGGGCTCATGTCCTTGATCAGCGCCGTGGTCTCCGGCGCGAGTGGCGTCGTCAGTCCGGCGCCGAAGAACTTGATCATCGGGATCAGCACGAGGTATGCGAGCACACCGCCCGCGCACATGATCGCGCCGATGCGCGGGCCGATGATGTAGCCGACGCCGAGCAGCTCCGGCGAGATCTCCGCGGAAATCGATCCGGCCGCAAACGGCGGACCGAAGATCTTCTCCGGCGTGTCTTTCCACACGCGGACGGCGCTCATCGCCGTCTTGTAGAGGAGACCGATGCCGAACCCGGTGAAGATCGTCTTGGCGCTGGTGGTCGCGCCGCCGAGCGCTTCCTGCTCGCGCTTCGCCTCTTCCGAAGCCGCGTCACGCGACTCCTGCGACGCGCCTGCCTTCAGCACCTCGGCGCACGCGGTTCCTTCCGGATACTTGAGCAGACCGTGCTGCGCGACGATCAGCGCGCGCCGCAGAGGAATCATCATCAGGATGCCGAGGAGGCCGCCGAGAACCGCCACGAGCATCACGCGCGTGTTCTCGAGGTCGAAGCCGAGGATCAGGATCGCCGGCATGGTCACGCCGACGCCGAAGGCGATCGACTCGCCGGCCGACCCGGCGGTCTGCACGATGTTGTTCTCGAGGATCGTCGCTTCGCGCGCGCCGAGTTTCGAGAGGATGCGGAAGAGGGTGATGGAGATGACCGCGACCGGGATCGAGGCGCTGACGGTCAGGCCGACCTTGAGGACGAGATACAGGGACGACGCGCCGAAGATCATCCCGAGGATCGTTCCCATGATCACGGGAACCACCGTCAGTTCGCGGAGTTGCGTCTGCGGCGGAATGTACGGAACGAACGTCGGACGCTCGGGCTGCGCTCCGATGTCGGGATACTCATTCGGAAGTTGCTGTGCCGTACTCATCGAGTCTCCTTCCGCGGCCTCTCTTGCAAAACGGGTGCATTGTAATCCGGCAAACGATTGCAACTAATCAATTTGTAGTGTCGAATGCCGTCGTTGCGCAGGTTTTCCCACGTCGTTGCCTACGACGATTGTGCGTTCGACCGCGAGACTCGTGGTGATGTCGGCCTCGTTGGTGCCGTCTTTGCGGGCGCCCGGCTCGACGGTGTTCTCTCCGGGCGAGTGCGCCGGGACGGTGCGAATTCCGCCTCGGTCATGGCGCGGATGATCTTCGAGTCACGCTTCGCCGCGCACCTGCAGCTGATCATGCTGCAGGGCATCGCCGTGGCCGGGTTCAACGTCGTCGACGTCTTCGAGTTGCACGCGGTGACCGACCTCCCGATTCTCGTCGTGGCCCGGCGGGAGCCGGATCTGAAAGCGATTCGCGACACGCTCACGCTCCGCATCCGCGGCGGCGCTCGCAAGTGGCAGATCATCGAGCGCCTCGGAGCGATGGACCGGGTTCGCGGCGTCTGGGTGCAGACCGTCGGACTGACTGACGACGAGACGGATGCGATTCTCGAGCGGCACGCAGTCAACGGAAACTATCCGGAGCCTTTGAGGGTGGCGCACTTGATCGCCAGTGGGCTCCCATCGTCCTGAGCGCGCAGGTAGCGTCCCGTGATGCTCCGCTCGTTGGCGGCAATCTCCTCCGGCGTTCCGAACGCAACAAGCTCACCACCCTGATCGCCACCCTCCGGCCCGAGGTCGATGACCCAGTCTGCTGCCTCGATGAACTGGATGTTGTGCTCGATCACCACGACCGAATTGCCGCGGTCGATGAGATTGCGGAACGTCTTGATCAGCTGCTCGACGTCGGTCTGATGCAGGCCGGTCGTCGGCTCGTCGAAGAGAAACAACCGTTTGGCGTCGCTCCTGGCGTTCTCGCTCAGGAACGACGCCAGCTTGAGGCGCTGGGCCTCGCCACCGGAAAGCGAGTCTGTCGACTGTCCGAGGCGCAGGTAGCCGAGGCCGACGGAGCGAAGCGCGTCGAGCTTGCGAAGAAGCGGACGCTTGTCGACGAAGAACTTCATTGCCTCGGCGACTGTCATCGCCAGGATGGCGTCGACGTTCTTTCCCTTGTACGCCACCTTCAGAACCTGATCGTTGAAGCGCTTGCCACCGCACTGGTCGCAGATCACTTCGACGTCGGCGAGGAACTGCATGTCGATCGTCACCGTGCCGGCGCCTTCGCACGTGTCGCAACGGCCGCCTTCGGTGTTGAACGAGAACATGCCCGCGGTGACACCGTTGAGCTTTGCACCGGTCGTGTCGGAGAGAATCTTGCGGATCTCGTCCCACGCTTTGACGTAGGTCGCGGGATTGGAGCGTGTCGATCGCCCGATCGGCGACTGATCGACAAACTGCATGTCGTAGATCTGCTGCGTCCCTTCGATCGCGTCGACTTTTCCGACTTCGACGCCGCTCACGCCGCGGAACTCCCGCTGGTAACGGTTGTACAGACAGTTGCGAACGAGCGTCGATTTGCCGGAGCCGGAGACGCCGGTGATGGCCACGAGCTGCCCGAGGGGAATGGAGACGTCCACGCCTTTGAGGTTGTGCTCGCGGGCGTTGCGGATGGTCAATCGTGTGGTGCCGGCGTCTGCGCCGGCCTTTCCTGGAGGCCGGCCGGAGGCCGGCAGTACGCGCGGCTTTCCCTCATACATCACCTTCCCCCCGAACTCCCCCGCACCCGGCCCGAGCTCGATCGTGTGATCGGCGCCGGCGATGATCGTGGGGTCGTGCTCGACCACGATGACTGTGTTTCCGGCGTTGCGAAGACGCTTCAGAACGGACAGCAGCCGCTCGCTGTCGCGGGCGTGCAGACCAACCGTCGGCTCGTCGATCACGTACATCGTCTCGGTCAGCGAGCAGCCGAGGGCCGCGGCGAGGTTGATGCGCTGCGATTCGCCGCCGGAGAGCGTCCGCGTCTGCCGGTCGAGCGTGAGATACGACAGACCGACTTCGTCGAGATAGACGAGACGGTTGACGATCTCGCGCCGCAGATGTCCGGCCATCGCTTCCTCCTGCTTCGAAAGCGGGAGGTACTCCCAGAAATGGCGCGCGCGCCTCACATCCATCGCGAAAAGATCCGCAACGGTGAGATCGCGGAACTTCACGTTCGAGGCCGCGGTCTTGAGCCTCGATCCGTGGCAGTGCGGGCACGGCTCGTAACTGCGGTACTTCGCGAGTTTCACGCGCACGTGGATCTTGTATTTCTTCGTCTCCAGCCAGTCGAAGAAGCCTTTGATGCCGTACCACTTCGCGCGGCCGTCGTAGAGAAGGTCCCATTCCGTCTGGGTGAGCTGATCGATCGGAACGTCGAGACGAAGACCGTATTTTTTCGCGGCCTTCTCGAGGTCTTCGTAGCAGTCTTCGTAGCCGGCCGAGTTCCACGGCGCGATCGGCCGCTCATCGAGCCGCAGGCCGCGATTCGGAATCACCTTCTCCATGTCGATGCCGATGATCCGGCCGTAGCCCTGGCAGTGCGTGCACGCACCCAGCGGTGAGTTGAACGAGAACAGATGCGGCACCGGCTCCGGGAACTCCGATCCGCACTTGTTGCATGCGAATCGCGAGGAGAAGCGATGGCTGATCCAGCCCTCCTTCGCCTCCTCGAGCACGTTGACCGTGCCCTTGGCCAGCTCAAACGCCTGCTCGACTGCCTCGCTGACCTGTCCCGGCTTCTCGCGATCGACGCGCATGCGGTTGATGACGAGCTCGAGCGAGGTGAAGCCCGTCGTGTCGACTTCCTTGAGGTCGGCGATGGCGTTGTCGATCCAGGCGCGATAGAAGCCGCCTTTCATCAGCTGCTTCAGGACCTCCACGCGGTTCATGGCGTCGAAGAAGATCGGCGCGAGGACCACGACCCGTCTGCCTTCGAGCGACTCCGTGATCGCATTGGCCGTCGATTCCGGTGTGTCCTTGCGGACGAGAACGCCGCAGTCGGGACACCGCGTCTCGCCGCAATACGTCATGAACAGGCGGATGTGGTCGGCAAGCTCGGTGGCGGTCGCGACCGTGGAGCGGGCGTTCTTCACCGAGTTCTTCTGTTCGATGGCGATCGCCGGAAGAATGCCGTCGATCTCGTCGACGTCCGGACGGTCGATCCGCTCGAGGAACTGCCGCACGTATGTCGACATCGACTCCACGAACCGTCGCTGCCCCTCGGCGTAGAGCGTATTGAAGGCGAGCGACGACTTTCCGGAGCCCGAAGGGCCGGTCAGAACCGTGAGCTGGCGTTGCGGGATCTCGACGGAAACGTTCTTGAGATTGTGCGTGCGGGCGCCGCGGATGGAGATCGTGCGGTGAGGCATTCGATGTGTAAACGTGGTGGGGTGGTGCGATGTTCCGTTGTTCGGGGTTCGGGGTTCGGGGTTCGGGGTTCGGGGTTCGGGGTTCGGGGTTCGGGGTTC
>DATISF010000032.1:0-88115 GCA_035468985.1 Thermoanaerobaculia bacterium | reverse complement strand
GGGGTTCGGGGTTCGGGGTTCGGAGGTCGGGGTTCGGCAGAGAGCGAACTCCGAACCGCGAACCCCGAACCCCGAACCGCGAACCCCGAACCCCGAACCCCGAACCCCGAATCACACTCTCGACACCCCTCCTGAAACAATCAGCGCCATGATGCTGGCGCTGTCGGCATCGACCCGCTGGACGCGGGAGCGCGGCACGATCACGAGAGTTCCCGCCACGCTGTAGGACAACGGCAGATAGACGGCTACGTCCCCCATCATCGAGAGAAATCCAAGATCTTCCTGGGTTACGAAGCCGAGGGCGCGGACCTCGTTGGTGAGGGAGACGGCGACCGGCTGATCGAATCGTTTCTTGTCGCCGACGAACGCCTCCAGGAGATCCTTGATGGCCGCATAGACGATCCTCACGATCGGCGCCCGCGTGAACACGGCCTCGGTCAGCCGCAGAAGGTTGCGCCCGACGATGTTTCCGGCCAGCACGCCGATGAGCACGGTGGCCACGAGGAGGATCAGAAGACCCAGTCCCGGAGTGGGCATGGCCAGGAGCCGGTCGAGCCGCACGAATGTCTCGTAGACGAGGTAGATGGTGAGGGCGATCGGTACGACGATGATGAGACCCCGCAGAAAGTTCTTCAGCAGCCAATTCATAGTTGTTCCTCGATGACTGAGATCGCGGATCGGAACCGCTCCTCCCAGTCACCGCTAATGATCACCCATCGGGTCTCGAATTCGTCGAGCGCGCGGCGAAAGGCATCGAACAGATCCTCGCGCCCGTCACCGCCCGTATCGCGAGCGGCATCGGCCTTCCACTCGACGTCCGTATCCATCAACAGATAGAGGCCGGCACGCCGGTCTCTTGCCTCATTGACGATCCAGTCGGGGCATCGGCCGTAGTAGTGGCGTGCGTAGACCACGGTGGAGATGAGGTCGGTATCGAGGAGGACGAGATTGGGGATTCGGGATTCGGGACTCGAGAGTTGCGCCAGCTCGCCTCTCGCGATTGGCTCGACGTCCTGGTAGGTCAGGCGGTTGTTTCGTTCTTCCGCGTATTCGCGCGCGAACTCGGGTACCCATGAGGCATGAAAATGCTCCGCGAGCCGTTGCGCAAGCGTCGTCTTGCCGGTGCATTCGGGACCGATGAGGCAGATGCGATGACCGCCCACTCACACTCCCGAATCCCGATTCCCGATTCCCGAAACCCGCGCCACCGACCGCTTCCACTCAATCAATCCCCGGATGCAGAGCACGCAGAAGATCACGTACAAACCGGCCGTCAGCCGCTGACCGCCGAAGAAGTAAATCGGAACGTAGATGATGTCGACGACGAGCCAGATCGCCCAGTTCTCGAGCATTTTCTCGTTCAGCATCCACTGACCGACAAGACTGAACGCGGTCGTCGATGCATCCCAGAACGGAAACGCGGCATCCGTCGTCCAGCGGAGAAGCGCGATGAGCGCCGCGGTTCCCGCGCTGCCGGCGAAAAGACACCAGATCCACTGCCGCCGCGTCGTGCGGCGCACGTGCAGCTCGGTTTTGTTCTCACCGCCGTGAAGCCACTCGTACCAGCCGTGAATCGACAGGAGGAGATAGACGATCTGGAGCCCGGCATTCGAGTAGAGGTGCGCCCGATAGTTGACGATCGTGTAGAGCGCGACGCCGACGATGCCGGTGGGCCATGTCCAGATGTTCTCCTTCACGGCCAGCCAGACATTGACGAGCGTGAACGCGAACGCGGCGACCTCGAGCGGAGAAAACGTCACTTCGTCACCCAGATCGGCGACGACCACGCCTGGTTGCCGTCGGCCTGCATGACCCGGACGTAGTAGCTGACCTCACCTGACGGCACGTTGATGTCGCGCATCGTGAAGGTGAGCTTCGTCGTATCGCTGCTGGCCAGGCGATTGCCGCCCTGCGGGTCAGCAGCGTCGTAGAGCATGTAGACGCCGTCGGGCCCGTTCGGATTCTGCTCGATGCGGATCGCGGCGAACGTGTCGATCAGGTTGCGCACGATCTCGACGTGGTCGATCGCCGCCGTTCCTTCGACGCGAACCTTCATTTCCAGCGGGCCGGAATGCGTGATCCGCGAGCCCATCGGCGCACCGGCCGCGGTGAACTCGAGAACGATGCGCGGGCCGGTGGTCGCGTAGTTCCGGCGATTGCGGATGGCATTGAAGATCGACTCGCGATCGAGCCGCTCCGCGAGAACCGCGGTGATGCCGCCCTCACCGGGCGACAGATGATGCGTGTCGCTCGCGGCCATCACGCCGACATGGCGCCCGCGCCGCAGCGCGTCCTGATATTGATGCCCGGGAACCTGGCGCCGCCCCTCGTGCGGATTGCCGTAGTACTCGTTGCGCCCGTGCCACGACGCGATCTCGAAGTTCGGCTCGAGCGTCTCGTCGTGCGGCGCATCGGGATTCCACCGCCCCCACGTCGCATGGCCGGTGTGATGCGGCGACATCACCGCGTCGTGGCCGCGGACGTGGGCATACAGCTTCTCGATCGAGTCTCCCTCGGGCGCAGCAGCGCTGAGCGGAAGGACAGGGTTCCCGCGAAAGATGATCACGCGATGCCCGAACGCCGGTCCCGCTGTCCACTCCCACCCCGACAAGCTCATGAACCTCCCCCCCTCGCTGAACGCCTCCGCCGTCAGTTGAACCTCGGCAAATTCAGAGGTCTGGAGCTTCCCCATCTCGGCGTGATCGCTGACGACGCCGAAATCGAGACCCTCACGATCGCGCTCCAGCTCGAGGAGCTGATCGGGCCAGCCGGTTTTCGCGTCGGAGAGGATCGTGTGGCTGTGCGGATCGCCGAAGTAGATGTGGTACTTCCCGTCCGTCGTCGTTGCGGTGCGGGGAGGCGGTCCGGGAAACATCGGCTCGTTGACGTCGGATTCGCGAAAGACCTCACTGACCTGTTCCAGTGGAGCGGCGGCCGTCCCGGCTGCCGGGACCGGCAACACAGCCGTCAGAATCACGTTGTGGATGCCGAGCGTGTTGTAGAGGTCGACATCGCCGCCGCCGAACTTCGCCTCGTCGCCCGGGGCCGGCAATGCCTGCGCTTCCCACGCCATGTGCAATCCGTCGGGCCCGACGGCAAGCGACGGGAACTCGTCGCGGCCCGGCGAGAAATCGGTGAGATGCAACTCGGACGAGACGCGGCCGCTGTCGAATACGCGAGCCCAGAGATCGAAATTGTGGGCGCCGGTGGCATCGGTCCTCCAGATGACCCAGGCGCGATCATCCTTGTCGACGAAGACGACGGGATAGTTCTGCGTCTGCCGCCAGTGCCAGTACGGATCGACGGCGTCGCGCGGCGTCTTGTTCACTGCGCCGAAGCTGACCTGACCGCCGTTCGGCGGCGCGAGAAACTCGCCGTCGCGATAGACGCGCACGAAGGCGTCGCCGCCATGACGATCCGTGCGATACGGCGCATCCTTGTGACCGCGCATCGCATTCCAGGCGATCCAGAGGGAGCCGTCGCGGGCGCAGGCGATCGACGGCGTGTCGTCAACGGTGCCGTCGCGGGTGACCTGAACCGGCTGATCGAGCTTCGCGCTGTTGGCGAGATAGATGTCGTAGTTCCCGCTGCGCGTCGAGTCCCAGGCGATCCAGACCGATCCGTCCGGTGATGCGGCGATGGCCGGACGACGATCGCTGCCGCCGCTGCTGATCCGCTTCGGCTTCGTACCGGGATTCATGACCTCGACCGCGAAGCCGCCCGGCTTCGCCACCTCGTACGCGATCCAGATGCGGCCGCGCAGGTCGACCGCGGCGACGGGGTGAAGCGCATTCTCGTCAGCCGGACTGATGCGCTGTTCCGCCTGCCACGTCCCTCGCACGTGCCGCCGCGCGAAGATGCTCCAGCGATCGTGGCGGCGCCCATGCCAGATCGCCCACAGATTTCCGCGGCCGTCGACGATCAGTTTGGGATTCCCTTCGAACCCTTCGCCGCGATCGAGACGCTCCTCCCCCGACCACCGCCCGCCCGCTTTCGACCGCACGACGATCGAAGTCTCATCGCCATGCATCGAGGCGTACGCGATCCACATCGTCGCCTCGCGATCGAAGGCCACCGACGCGTACTTGTCGTAGTGATCGGCGGCGGTCGTGACGGTCTCGACGCCGCTCAGTTGGAGAACGAGAGCCAACAGGACTGCGTGCATTCGCGCAGTCTACAGTTTGAAATCGAGCATCACGACGAAGTTTCGAGTGGCTTGTGGGAACAGATACGAGGTGCCGCTCATCGTGTCCTGATTCCGTTCGCGCGTGAGAAACACGTACGCATAGCCGTTCGGAAAGACGCGCTTGTTGTTCAGGATGTTGTTCGCCTGCAGCGACAGGCGCGTCGAACCGGAGATCGCGAACGATGCGCTGCCGTCGAGCGTGAAGAAGCGCGGCGTCACGAATTCGGGATTGTCGGTGTTGTCGAGGAACGACCGGCCGACATAGCGGCCCATGAGACCGGCGCTGAACTTCGGCGATGGCGTGTACTCCACCCCCTGGTTCACGATGACCGACGGCGTGAGCACGGGCTCGACGTCATGGTAGGTGACCGGCTTGCTGTCGACGTAGTTCCCGTCCGCGTCGTACACGTCGTAGAACTGGGTCCAGGTGTGGATCCTGTTGCGGCTCAGGTTGGCGATGGTACGAAACCTCAGAACAGGCGTGGCGTCGAACGTGGCATCGACTTCGATTCCGCGCCGGTAGCTGCGATCGACGTTGCGGCGCAGCAGCAGGCCGATGTCGGAGAGCTCGCCGGTCGAGGCGATCTCGTTGCGGAACTCCATCGCATAGACGTCCGCCTTGATCGAAGCATTCGCCGTGCGGGAATCGATCCCGCTCTCGAGATCGAACAGGCGCTCCGGCTTCACGGCGTGCAGATCGTGCGCGAACGACGCGTTGTCTTCCCCCTGGAACATGTCATTGCGTGTCGGTTCACGGGTGGAGACCCCGGCCGACGCATAGACGCTCGCTCCCGACGACAGATCGCGGCGCACGCCGAGCTTCGGATTGAAGAACGTCCAGTGGATCGGATCGATGGGCACGTCGCCGTGGTAGTGAAAGTCGGTGTAGCGGAGTTGGGCATCGCCGTAAAAATGCCACGGCGCGGTATCGATCGACGCCTTCGCGAACGCGTTCGCTTCGCCTTTCGTCCCGTAGTTGTAGTAATCGCGCGCGCCGCCGATGAGATCGCGCGTGTGCTCGCGGCGGAACTCGTTCACGTGCACGCCAAAATTCGCGGTGAGCGCTCCCCGCGTGCGGCTGTATGTGACCATCGAGCCAATCAGCATGCCGTCGAGGCCGTACTGCCGAAGATCGGGCGTGCCATAGTCGAACAGACGGTACCAGCCGTAGCCCCGCTGGTAATACGCCGACGCCGTCAGCGATGCGCCGCCGGCGAGCGATTTCAGATACTGCACGTTCGCGAGGTCGTATCCGAAGCTGTCGCGCTCCGGCGGCTGCAGCGGATTCGCGCGGAGGTCGGTGTCGAGCGTGCCCGCATCCGCGGCGTAGAACGACAGGTGCTGGCGCTCGTGACCCGAAAAACCGGTGATGCGGATCTGCGATGACTCTCCCAGTTTCGCCGCGCTGACGAAGATATTGCGCTGCGATGTGCCGGAGGATTCGCGGAAGCCGTCCGTCTCGTTCGCCGAGACGCGCGTGTAGACCGCGAAGCCGCCGGGCAGGAATCCCGATTGATATCCGACGGTGCCGAAGCGCGTCCCGAACGAACCGCCGGCGACGCGCGCCGCGGTCTGCTCGTTCTGCGCGAGGTCGATGCTCTCGAGGTTGACCGAACCGCCGAACGACGGCGAGCCGACCGTGGACGTCCCGACGCCGCGCTGGATCTGGATGCTTTGCAGCGAATGCGCGAGATCCGGGAAATCGACAAAGTACGTCCCCATATCCTCGGAATCGGCGAGCGGAACTCCGTCCAGCGTGAAGTTGATGCGCGTCGGGCTGATGCCGCGCAGCGTGAAATACGAATAGCCGCTGCTGCCGGTGCCCGACTCCGCCCACGCATTGATCGACGGCGCGTCGCGCAGGAGCATCGGGACGTCCTGCTGGGAGTACTTCTTCTCGATCTGCTGCCGGTCGAAGTCGGTTTTCGTCACGGGCGTCTCCGGCTCCGCCCGAATGCCGGAGACGACGATGGACTCGGCAACGCGCGGCATCAGCGTGATGTCGATCGCCGCGCTGCTCGACGCCTGACGCTCCACGGATTGAAATCCGGAGCGGCTGACGATGACCTTGTACGTTCCGTCGGGAATGTCGATCCGGAACGTGCCGTCGATCGCCGTCTCGACGGTTCTTACGTTTGCGACTGCGACCGAGGCGCCGGCAATCGGTTGACCTGCCGGGTCGTGGACAACGCCGTGCAGAGAAGCCGCGATGAGAATCGCGGAAAACAACGAGGAAACCATATTCGCCTTTCCTACGCCGGTTCTAACCGGGTCAGGTTCGAAGGGTTTGATCTCAGGCCGTGACGGCCACCCCTAGGCTCCTGCTACGAGTGCGGATTCTACTTCACTTCAACGTCATCTTGATTTTCGATCCGAGGGTCACCGGGTCCGCGACCGCGTGCGCGTCATCCGGCCCTCTCGTCGCGGCGTCGCCGTCGGCGTCGAGACGCACTTCCACGCGGACCTTCGCCGGCAGCGGCTGACCCATCATCGAGTCTGCGGAACTGAGATCGACAGTCATCGGGAACGTCTCGGAACCGAATCGCTTGACCGCAAGCGGAGGCCCCGCGGTCTCGCCCTGCCCGCGGGCCATGATGAAGAGGACACCGCTCTTCGTTCGCGCCGCGGGATCGAGCTCGAGCGTGATGTGAATGGCGTCCGGCGTGGCGGCGGCCGGCGGCGCTCCGGCGCCCGACACGGGCGCCGCTCCACCTGGGGCTTCGGGAATTGCGGGATGCCCCGGCGGAAGCTCCGCGGCACCTTTTGCCGCCGGCTGACCGGCGGCCTGCTGCTTCATCTGCGCATAGACCTGCTCGAGGCGCTGCTTCTCTTGCGGATGTCGCTTCTGCGCTTCGCTGATCGCCGCTTCCGCTTCCTTCGGTTTCCCCTGGCTGGTCTTCACCCAGGCCAACGCGACCCAGGCATCGATGAACGAGGAATCCGACTTCGTCGCCTTCTCCAGCATGCCTTCCGCGTCGGAGGCCTGACCCATGGCCATGCGGACGAGCGCCTGGTACGTCAGCGCGCGGCTGTCGTTCGGCGACTTCGAGAGCACGTACTGCGTCTGGTCGAACACGCCCATCAGGTTGTCGCGCTCGAGGTAGGCCTTGGCCAGCTCGACGCGCATGTTGAGATCGTCAGGCGACTTCTGCACCGCCGCTTCGAGCTGCAGCACAGCCGGATCGGCGGAGGGCGGTGCGGGAGCCATCGTGGTGTTCTGCCCGCCCGTTGCGCCCATGTTCGGCTCGCGCGATTTCGCCGACTGCATCACGAAATATCCGAGTCCGCCGAGGAGAAGGACGGAGCCGGCACCCCAGGCGAAGCCGACAAGCGCGGCGCGGTTGCGAGGCCGGGGCGCTTCGGCGGGAACCGGCTGTTTCCCGGGCGATGACGGTTTGCGCGCGACGCGATTGTGCTCGTCGATCTGGCGCAGCACCTGCGCCGTCTCCACTTCCAGGCGCGTGCGTTCTTCGGCGTCGATGGCCGGATCGCGGAGCTGCTCGACGAGCGTGTCCCGTTTCGCCACGAGATCGCGCAACACGAGATCCTCAGCCGGCGCAGCGCCCGATCTGCGCCGGACGAAGTAGATGAACATCGCGCCGAGGATCACTCCTGACGCGAGGATGGCAATGGCGCTCACCCAGTCGGCGGATGCGGTCATTTCTTTCCTCCGCCGACGAGTTCGCGGACCTGATCGAGATACGGATCGTTCTCGGTCCTCGGTCCTCGGTCCTCGGTTGGGACTTGCTCGAGTTTCTTCATCTTGCTGACGACGATCACGACGCCGATCGCGAGCGCGAGAATCGGCAGCACCCACACCAGCGTGTTCACGCCCTGGAACTTGGGCTTGAGCAGCACGAACTGGCCGTAGGAGCGCTCGAAGTACGTGAGGATCTGCTCCTGCGTGTAGCCGCGCGCGAGAAGCGCGGTGACCTGGTGCTTCATGTTGACGGCCATCTCGGCCGGCGAATCGGCGACGGACATCCCCTGGCAGACCGGGCAGCGGAGGAGCCCCGCGACTTCGTGCGTTTTGGCGTCGAGCTCGGCGCCGGTGAGCGGCTTGCCCTGCGGCGGGCCGACGAACATCTGCGCGTCCGGAGCCTGCGCGTTTTGTGGAGCGACGGGCGTCCCGTCCGTCGACTGGCCGGCGGCCGTGAGGGCCGCCGCTCCACAAAGAATCACAGCGAGGAGTGTCTTCATTGTGCGATCGCTTTCTGGAGATTCGCCTGGAGCAGCGCGCTGTCCAGCGGGCCGACGAACTTCGCGCGAATGTTGCCGTTCTTGTCGAGGAAGAACGTCTCGGGAACGCCGCCGACGCCATAGGCAATCGCGGTCTTCCCGGCCTCATCGACCAGCGTGGGATAGGCCTGTCCGCGATCGTTCAGGAATTTCTGGATCTTCTCCGGAGTGTCCTGAAAGACGACGCCGACGAACTGCACGCCGGGTTGCATCGCTTTCGCGTTCGCGACGAGTGTCGGATGCTCTTCCCAACATGGGCCGCACCACGTCGCCCAGAAGTTCAGGACGACCGGCCTGCCCTTGAATTGGGCGAGATCGATGACCTTGCCCGAGCCGACCTCGCGAAGGGCGAAATCGGGAGCGGGACGACCGATCAGCGGAGAATCGATCGCTGTCGGATCCTTCCCCAGCCCGAAGAACAGAACGACGACGAGCGCGGCCGCGATGAGCAGGCCGACGAGGAGAACGGTCCGGTTCATCCGGCGACAACCTCCAGCGAGTCATCGGCAGCCGAGGACGGCTGCCGCTCCACGGCGAGTTTTCGTTGCGGGATCAGGGCAGAGAGACCGCCCAACCCCATCAGAACGACCGCGCTCCAGATCCAGCCGACGAACGGAGTGACGATCGCGTTGAGGGCCACGCTCTGCGTCGCCGGATCGATGTTCATCACCGAGAGATAGAAGTCGCCGCCGATGGTGCTGTAGACGTCAGGCGTTCCGATCGGCTCGCGCATGGCCATGTACTGATTCATGCGCGGCTCGAGAATGGTCTTCTGCACACCGTTCTTCGCAACGGCAATGCGCGCGACAGTGGCCGTGCGATTCGGTTCCTGACGCTCTTCGATGCCGAGAAGAGTGATGACGTAGGAGCCGACCGTCACGCTGCTGCCGATCCTGGGGAAGTGCACTTCCTGCGTGTAGCGCATCGTGCTGCTGATGGCGATCGCGAGAATCACGATCACCGCGCCGGCGTGCACGATGTAGCCGGAGATGCGTCTGCGTGCGCGCTTGATCTGCGTGACCGGTGAGCGCATCTGCGTGAACGTCACCTGCGCGGCGTAGCCGCCGAAGGCGAGCGTGAGAATCGTCCACCCGTTCCGGACTCCGAAGAGATAGCCCGCGACGACGAGCACCGCCGCGCCAATCAGCGGCGGAAGCAGCGCCTTGCGGATCTGCTTCAACGTCGCACGACCCCACGGCAATGCCGGTCCGACGCCGAGGAGGAACAGCAGCGCCGCGCCGATCGGCACGACCATGCTGTCGAAGTACGGACGTCCGACGCTCATCTGCTTTCCTCGGACCGCTTCGACGATCAGCGGAAAGACGGTCCCGATCAGGACCGTGAACGTCAGGACAACGAACAGAAGATTGTTGAAGAGGAACATCCCCTCGCGGCTGGCAGCACTCTCGAAACGGCCTTCCGCTTCGAGCAGATCGATGCGCATCGCCAGCAGGGCGACGGAGAAAATCAGCGCCGCGGTGAGAAACGCGAGGATCGTCGGTCCGATCGCGCTCTGCGTGAAGGAGTGGACGGAGTTGAACACGCCCGAGCGGGTCATGAACGTGCCGAGGATGACGAGAAGGAACGTCGCCTGGATCAGCGTGACGGTCCATCCCTTGAGAACGCCGCGCCGCTCGAGGACGACGATCGAGTGAATCGCCGCGGTGGCCGTCAGCCACGGCAGCAACGACGCATTCTCGACGGGATCCCACGCCCAGTAGCCGCCCCATCCCAGAACCTCGTACGCCCACCATCCGCCGAGCATGATGGCGAACGTGAGAAACACCCACGGAACCATGAGCGCCTCGCGAATCGGCTTGAGGAACGACAGTCCGAGCCGTCCTTTGATCAGCGCCGCGCACGCCAGCCCGAACGGAATCGTCATGCCGACGTACCCGAGGTAGAGGAACGGCGGGTGCACAACCATCAGGATGTGGTTCTGCAGCAGCGGATTCGGCCCCGGTCCGTCGAGCGGCGGCTGCGGAACGGTGAGGAACGGATTGGCCGGACCGGCGATCAGGAAGCTGAAGAATGTCGCGCACGACAGCCAGACGCCGATCGCGTCCGGCATGTACTCCTTGTAGTCGTTCCGTGTCATGAACGTGGCGATGGCGACGTAGATGCCGAGTACGCAGCCCCAGAACAGGATCGAGCCTTCGAGCGACGACCAGAGGCTGGCGATCGTCACCCACATCGGCGTCGCGCGCGATCCGACCTGCGCGACGTAGCTGACGGAGAAGTCGTGCGTCAGCAGCGCGTACTCCATCACCGCCGTCGCGGCGATCATCAGGAACGCGAACGCGTACGCGAATCGCTGGGCCCACTTCAGGCCTTCGCGCGAACGAGTGCGTCCGGCCGCGAAACCGACCACCGCGCCCGCCGCGGACACCAGCAGCGACGCAAGAATCAGAATTCTTCCAAGGGGTGCGATCATCGTCAATCCTTGAGACCTTCGGTCGACTTCATGAGTTTCTCGAGCTCTTTCTTGTCGACCGGATGTCCGGCCTTCGGCGCGCGGTACTCGTTGTTATGCGAGACCATCAGGCGGTCGCTCTTGAAGTAGCCGCCGCGCACCATCGTTCCCTCGACGACCACGCCGATGTTCTCGCGGAACATCTGCGGCGGAGCGCCGGAAGACCTCACGTGCACGATATCCGTGCCGTCCTTGACGTCGAACTCGACGGCCGAGCTTCCCTGCTCCGCCTTGATCGAACCCGGAGCGACCATGCCCCCCAGGCGGATCGTCGCGCCGTAGGCCTTGTCGCCCGCCTTGTGCAGATCGGCAGGCGTCCAGTAATAGATGAGGTTCTGATTGATCCCGCTCGCGGCAATGACCGCGAACGCGATGACCGCGACCAGGAACGCGCCGAGCATGAAAAGGCGCGTCCGCCGGCGCGAAATCTGGGTTGCCGTCGGTGTGATGGTGCTCATGGCGCTGCTCATTGTGCGTTCCGTCCTTTGGCCTCGCGCGACCACTCGTCACGAAGCCTCGTGATCAGAGTCACCCCGTAGATCACGAGCGCGGACGCGGTCACGGTGTACGCCGCCCAAACGTATGCCCAGCCACCAGATACGACGCCTCTCATGCGAGCTCTCCCACTTCTTCCGCCGTGAGAACGGGCGGAGGTGCAATCTCATGCGACAGCCGCAGCGCGGAGATCCGCGCGCGGAGCATGATGAATCCAGTCATCAGGAACAGAACCGCGAACGCGTTCAGGCGCAGCGGGACGTGAAAAACGGACGAGACGGTGTTCGGCGTCGACTGCTGCTGGTGCAGCGAGTTCCACCACTTCACCGAGAAATAGACGATCGGTACATCGACGTACGCGATGATCGTCGCCACCGACGACCAGATCGCGCGCTTGGCCGGCTCCTCGACGAAATTGCGGAGGGCCAGGATTCCGAGGAACGCGAAGATCAGCACGGCCGTCGTCGTCAGGCGCGGATCCCAGTCCCACCACACACCCCACGTCGGCTTCGCCCAGATCGCACCCTGGCAGCAGAGCAGGAATCCCAGGAGCACGCCGACCTCGATCGAGGCTTCGAGATACGCGTCCCAACGGTAGTCGTTCTTGAAGAGGAACATGATCGCGCAGGCGAACGCGAACGTGATCGCCAGCAGCGCGTTCCACGCGGTCGGGACGTGCACGTACATGATCCGCTGCACCTGGCCCATGTACGTTTCCGGCGGCGCGATGAACAGACCCCAGTACGAGCCGAGAAGAAGCAGCACGATCCCCGCGACGATCAGAACGCCCGCGCGCCGTGCGCGGCCTGACGGATTGTCGACAATCAGAAGGAACAGCGCTCCAGCAAGACCGCAGATCGCGGCGAGCGACGCTCGGACGCCGAGCGGCAATCCGAACGCGATATTCACGCCGCCATAGTCCTCGGCGATCGGCGCGATCACGCTGAAGTAGATGGCGATGAAAAAAAGGACAGCCGCAAGCGCGCTCTGCATCACGCCGTTCTTTGTTTCACTCATAGGTCACTCCTCGACCACGCGGCTGTAGAAAAGCCCGCAGAGCGCCCAGTAAATTGCGTCAAATGCGCCGAGAAGGGCCATCCACGAGCCGAGTGCTTTCATGGGATCACCGAGAATCACGAGAGATGTTGCCTTGACCGAGGCCAGAAGAGCCGGAACGATCAAAGGGAACAACAGCAAAGGGAGGAGAGTCTGTTTCGACCTCACCTGCGCGGTCATGGCGGCGTACAACGTTCCCGGGGCAGAAAGCCCCGCCGCGCCGAGCGCGATGATCGCCAGCAGAGTCAGCACCCGGGTCGTCCCGGCGTCGTAAAGCACGACCATCACCGGAACGAGTGCCGAGCCGAGCAGCGTCAGCTGTATCCAGTTCGCCACGGCCTTACCGTAGTAGAGAGCGCGCGGGTCCGCCGGCAACAAGAGCAGCCCTTCCAGTGCCCGGTTTTCCATCTCCGCGTGGAAGCTTTCCGCGAGCGTCAGGGTCGACGACAGAAGCAGACCCAGCCATAGGAATCCCGCCGAAAACTGCCGCAGGATCTCGGAATTCGGTCCGACCCCGAAACTGAACAGCAGGAGCGCCGTCGCCCCGAAGATGAATACGGCGATGAACTGCGCGCGCGTGCGCCACTGGAGGAGGATTTCCTTTCGGAGGGCGGCAATCATGACCGCACCACCGGCCCGAAGGACTGTACGCGTCCCTGCTCGAGATGCAGCGCGAGGTCGGCGAGTTTTCCGCCGCGCTCGAGCTGGTGCGTCGCCAGGAGCACCGTCGTCCCGCGCGCTTTCAGCTCGCGGATGACGTCGTCGACGAGCGCGAATCCCTGCGGATCGAGCTGGCCGTACGGCTCGTCGAGGAACACGATCTGCGGTTCCTGCAGCAGGATGCGCGCAAACGACAGCCGTTTGCGCATCCCTGCGGAGAACGTTGCCACCGCATCGTCGGCACGGCCGGCGAGCGTGACCCGCTCGAGCAGATTCATGATTCCGCCCCGGCCGATGCCGAGGTGGTCGGCGGCGACTTGGAGGTTCTCGCGGGCCGTGAGCGACTCGTAGAGATACGAATAGTGGCTGAGGAGCGCAATCGCCTTGCGGACGTCCTGACGCTCGCGCACGACGTCGAATCCCGCCACCGTCGCGCGCCCGCTGTCCGGTTTCAGGACGGTCGCAATCACCCGAAACAGGGTCGATTTCCCGGAGCCGTTACGCCCCGCCACCATCATGACCGCTCCGCGCGGCACCTGAAACGAGACCTCCGTCAGGGCCCAACGGCGGCCGAATCGGCGGGATAGGCGGTCCGCCTCGATCACCACGTCCGTCATCGCAGGGGGAGTTTCGTCGGTAACACCAACCACAGGCAACGGATCGTCTCACACCGGGGGGTGATGGATGTCACAGGGAGGCCTCGGCCTCAGATCCCGGCCGGGCCGGTGGGGCAACCGAGGGGCCCGAGGCGTGAGGCGCCCGAGGCCTGCTCAATGCGGATACGATACGGGGCCATGAAGCGCGCCGCGATCGCCATTCTTGCGGTAATCCTTGCATCGAATGTGTTTGCCACCGACGCCGCCGAGCACGCCGCGAGGCGCGCGCGGCTGGCGAAGGAGATCGGGCCGAACGGGATGCTCATCGTTTTTTCCCCCCGTCCCGCGACCCGGAACGGCGACGTCACCTGGCCATTCCGCCAGGGCGACAATCTGCTCTACCTGACCGGAATCACGCAGTCCGATACGACGCTCATCCTGATGCCCGCTGAGTCCGACTTCAGGGAAGTGGTGTTCGTGACCGATCGCAACCCGCAAACGGCGATCTGGGGCGGAGGCGCTCTCACTCATGACGCGATCACGAAGATCAGCGGCATCAAACGCGTCGAGTCATCGAGCGCCTTCCGGCCGTTCGTGGCGGCGATGCTCCTCGGCATGCCATGGCGGCGCGGCAACGACACGGAACGGTTTCCGACGCGCAGCGCACCGTCGTTTTACAGAGCGGTCCTCGCCGGGAACGCCGAGATCTGGCTCGCGCACGCCAGTCGCGGATCCGCCACGCAACCGCTCACGGATGAACAGCAGTTCGCGAACGATCTGCGCCAGCGGTTTCCGGAAGCGAGATTCCGCGACGCGCAGCCGCTGATCCGCGCCATGCGCGAGGTCAAGAGTCCCGCGGAGATCGTAGCCATGCAGCGCGCGATCGACATCACCGTCGCAGCGCAGAAAGCGGCGATGAAGCGCGCGCTCACCGCAACGAACGAGAGCCAGGTCGACGCTGTCGTGGCCGCGACCTACCGCGACCTCGGCGCGGAATCATGGGGATTTCCGTCGATCGTCGCCGCGGGCTTGAACTCGACCACGCTGCACTACGAAGAGAACAACGCGCCCGTCGACCGCAACGGTCTCATGCTCACCGACCTCGGCGCCGAGATCGAGGGCTATTCGGCGGACGTCACGCGCACGTATCCGGCGAACGGAAGGTTCACGCCGGCACAGCGCGCAATCTACGAAGCGGTGCTGGCCGCGCAGAACGCGGGCATCGCTGCCGCGAGAGCGGGAGCGCGCTTGAAGGACATCGACAACGCCGCCACGGCATCTCTCGGCCGCGATCTGCTGAGGCTCGGTCTGATTGCGAAAGACGATCCGAAGCAGGTGTACCTCTATTTCCGGCACGGCGTCGGGCACCACCTCGGCCTCGATGTTCACGATGTGTGGGATGTCGACGGCAATCTCGAGCCGAACATGGTCGTCACCGTCGAGCCGGGTGTGTACGTCCGCCGCGACGACGTCGTGAACAGTCCCGAGTTCACGTCGTTGTCGAACGATGAACAGGACAAGATTCGCGCCGCGCTCGACAAGTACAACGGCATCGGCGTCAGGATCGAGGACGATGTCCTCATCGCCGACGGCGCGGCCCGGGTGCTCAGCGCGGGCGCGCCACGATCGATCGCCGACATCGAGGCGTTCCAGGCGTCGGCCCGATGATGCGCAAGCTCGTCCTTCTCGCGCTTCTGCCCCTCGCATGCACGGTGCCACCGCGACCGGCGGCCGCGCCGGCCGAGGTTCATGGATTGACCGTCGAGGAAGAGGCGCAGATTCTGGCGCTCGAAGACCGGCGCGAGTACGACGCCGCCGTCGTCGCGCAGTGGGTGCAGCAGCCGAACCCTCTTCACCGCGCGCGCATCGCCCTCGCTCTCGGCCGCATCGGACCGCACACATTTGCGGATACGAACGGCAACGGCGAGCGCGATGCCGACGAACGTCAGGCCGGAGTGGCCGAGCTGACGGCGATGAGCGACGATGGCGACGCCGGCGTTCGCACGACCGTGGCCTTCGCGCTCGGCGAGATCGGTGACAAGGCCGCGATCGAAACGCTCTTCAAGCTGGCCAACGACGGCAACGCGACGGTCGCCGCTGAAGCGGCCGAGGCGCTGTCGAAGATGGCGAAGGACGTGCCGATCGGGCGATACGCGGCATTGACGACGTCGGGGGCGGAAGGAGCGCGGGGACGCGCCATCCGGTTTCTGTTCCGGTTCGACTCGGATCCGGCGAGCACAGCCGCGTTGAGTCAACTGTCGTCGGAGATCGGCGGTCTGCGCCAGGAAGCAGCCTACGCGCTGTCACGCCGACCGGTGGCCAGCGCGCGCGAGAAACTCGAATTAGTGACCGGCGACGGCAACGCGCTCACCCGCGCGTACGCGGTAACGGCACTGGGCCGCATCGGTGCTCCGGCGTCGATGCCTGTCATCGTCCGCGCGCTCGGCGACGTCAACCCGTGGGTGCGCACGAACGCACTGACTGCCGTGGGACGGCTGGCGGCGAAGAATGCCGCGGTCCTCGAACCGGCCGAGATGCCGCGGATTCTTGCGTTGAGCGATGATCCCGATCCCGGGACACGCTCGGCCTCCATCGACATTCTCGGCTGGTACGGAGAGACCAACGAGACCGCGCGGAAGCGGCTGCTCGATATCGCCACGAACGGTTCGATGTGGGAGCGCGAGCTCGCCGCCGGCTCCATCGCGAAGCACTTCGGCGACACCAACCCGTCGCTCATCCCTGCCGAGCTCACGGCGTGGGCGAAGGTGCGCGTTCTCGAAGCGGCCGCCCAGTTGAAGAAGAACGGATCGATGCTGCGACGCCGCTACGCGAACGATCCCGATCTGCTCGTTCGTGAGAACGCCATCGGCACCATTCCCGACGACGCGGTGGACGACGATATGGATCTCATCCGAACGAGGCTCGGTGACCCCGACGCGATCGTGCGCTCCAACGCGATCGAGCGCTACGTGCTGTCGAAAAATGAGCCGGCCGAGTTGAAGGACGCTTCGCTCCTGTCCGCCGAGCAGCACGCCCGCGCGGATCAACTGAATGATGCGCGGCTGGCGGCGATTCGCGGGATGACCAACGAAACCTTCCTCCGAGGGCTGTTGAAAGACAACGATCCGGTCGTGCGCCGCCTCGCGGCCGATCTGATCGAAGAGAAACTGCACAAGCCCCGACCCCAATACACGCCGCTGCCGGCAACCGCCGATTACGCTCAGATCGTGACGTGGTCCCGGCAGCCGCACACGGCCACGATCCACATGACGCGCGGCGCGATCGACATCGCACTTCTGCCGCAGGATGCGCCGATGACCGCGTGGAACTTCGCACAGCTGGCGAGCAAGAAGTACTTCGACAACACGACGTTCATGCGCGTCGTGCCGAATTTCGTCATCCAGGGTGGCGATCCGCGGAACGATCAGAACGGCGGGCCGGGATACGCGATCCGCGATGAGATCAACCTCCAGAAATACACGCGCGGGGCCGTGGGCATGGCGCTCTCCGGCCCCGACACCGGGGGATCGCAGTTCTTCATCACACACTCGCCGCAGCCGCACCTCGACGGCGGCTATACGATCTTCGGGCGGGTGTCGGCGGGGATGAACAGCGTCGTCGATCAGACCGAGCGCGGCGATCGGGTTGAAACGATCACCATCGACGAGCGTATACCCACACCATGATGGTGCAGTTCGGCAGGCTGCTCCAGCTCTTCGCGATGCTGCTCCTTCCCATCGGCCTCGGCATGGGCCTGTTCCGGGACAACGTCGGGATCGAAGTGCGCCTGCTGGCGATCGGCGGCGCGTTGTTCGTGATCGGATGGCTGCTGGCCAAAAAGGCACAGTAAATGACCACCGCGGCCGCGCTTCTCGTCCTGCTTTGGGCGCGACTCACGCGGAAGCCATGGAGTGAGCTCGGGCTCGCGCCGCCGCGAAACTGGCTCGCCACCGTGGCCCTCGGAGTGACTTTCGGTGCGGCGTTCAAGATCGTGATGAAGGCGGTCGTCATGCCCCTCGTCGGCGCCGATCCGATCAATCACACGTACGCCTTTCTCGCCGGAAACCCGGCCGCGGCCGCGGCGATCCTGGCACTGGTCATCGCCGCCGGCTTCGGCGAGGAAATCGTCTTTCGCGCCTTCCTCTTTGACCGGCTCGGCAAATTGATTCGATCGAAAACAGCGATCGTGCTGATCACAACCGCGTTATTTGCCGCCGCGCACGATTGGGATCAGGGGCTTCCTGGCGTCGAACAGGCCGTGCTCACCGGTCTCGTCTTCGGGTCGATCTACGCCGTCACGGGACGGCTGTGGATACCCATCTGCGCGCACGCCGCGTTCGACGTGACAGCCGTGGCGATCATCTACTGGAACGCCGAGGCGGAGCTGGCCCACCTCATGTTCAAATAAGCCGCGGCGTAAACGGCCGCCCAGGCGTACTCGTCTATTCCCCTGCAATCCCTGACGAGTGGAGGTATGCGATGCGACGGACTCTCTTCGCGCTCCTCGCCCTGGTCACTCTCGTCGCCGGTTTCGCGGCCGGCTGTGCGAGTGGTTCCGGTCAGCCGCACATGGCCGCAGCCCTCGACCACCTTCGCGCCGCGAAAGGCCAACTCGATTCCGCCATGGCTGACAAAGGCGGACATCGCGTCCGGGCGATCGAGATCGTCAACAACGCCATTTCCGAAGTCCAGGCCGGGATGGAGTACGCCGATTCACACTGATAAGGAGGCACGATGAAGCGCAGTTCTCTTTTCACCATTCTCCTGCTGGTGGTCATTCTCGCTACCGGTTTCATCGCCGGACGAGCGAGCGCCGCCCAACCGCACATGAGGTCCGCTCTCGATCATCTGCGCGCCGCGCGTCACGAGCTCGATCTGGCGACGCCCGACAAGGGCGGCCATCGGGCGAAGGCGATCGTTCTCGTGAACGACGCCATCACCGAGACCGAAGCGGGAATGGAAGTCGGCCGGCGCTGAGCCGGACGCTCACGAGATCGCGCGCTTCATGAAGGCTCGAAGCCCGAGCCAGGTGAAGATCGCGGTGAGGATGACCAGCGCGGCGACGATGGCGCCGAGGTGCATGTGCGGCACCGAAGGCGTCAGCGTCGCCCGCATTCCTTCCGACGCGTAGACGAGCGGGTTGATCAGCACCGCGTACTTCATGGCCGGAATGGCATCGAGTCCGCGCCACGGGTAGTAGGCGCAGCCGAACATGATCATCGGCGCGATGAACACGCTGAACATCAACCCGATCTGCTGCGGCGCGATGGCCGTGCCGAAGAAGAGTCCGAGGGCGGAGAATGCGGCGCCTCCGAGAATCGTGATCAGGAGCAGCATCGGAGCGTTGCGAAACGTCATGCCGGGAACCGGTCCGATGATGAGCCGCGACATGGGCAGCACGAACGCGGCGGCGATGAGCCCCTGGATTGTTCCGGCGACGACCTTCTCGATGGCCACGAGCGGCGTCGGGATCGGCGCCAGGAGCCGATCCTCGATCTCCTTCGTGTAGCCGAACTCCGCGACCATCGGGAGAGCCACCGATTGCACCGCGGAAAGCGTGAGGCTCAACGCCACGATTCCCGGCAGCATCATCGTCGTGTAGCCGTGCGGGATGATCTGCATCTTCGGCAATAGAAATCCGAAGACGATCGTGAAGAGGATCGGCTGCAGCGCCGTGCGTACCAGAAACGAAACGATCTCGCGCCGCGCCACGGTGACGTCGCGCATGAGGATCGCCCAGAAGATTCGCAGCGAAGAGACGGGAGCAAACGCGTCGTTCATGTCAGCTTCCTTCCGGTCAGAGAGATGAAAAGCGTTTCCAGGCTGGGCCGGGAGATGTGGATGTCGTTCACGGTGCGGCCACGCGACTCCGCCAGGGCGAGTATGGCCGGCACGGCCTCGCCGACGCGCGGCGTGAACACGCGCAGCGTCGCCCCGCGAGCCTCGGCGCGCGTTACGCTCAGCGTCGTTCGCGCCGCGGCGACGAGAGGCTCGGCATCGGCATCGAGGACGATATCGACGATCGTGTCGCCGGGCGCTTTCGCCTTCAGGTTCGACGGGGTGTCCAGCGCGAGCAGCTTGCCGCGGTCGATGATGGCGATCCTGTCGCAGAGCTGATCCGCTTCTTCCATGTAGTGCGTGGTCATCACGATCGTTCGACCCTGCTTGTGGACCTCGCGCAGCGTGTCCCACAGCCCGAGCCGGGCCTGCGGATCGAGACCGACCGTCGGCTCGTCGAGAAACAGCACGCGCGGCTCGTGGATCAGCGCCCGCGCGATCATCAGCCGCTGCTGCTGGCCGCCGGAGAGGGCATCGACTTTCGCATTGCGCTTTTCCGCGATGCCCAGCCGGTCGAGGAGCGCGTCCGCGCGCCGCACGGCCTCGGCACGCCGCACGCCGAAGTACGTCGCGTGAAACACGAGGTTCTCGGCGACGCGCAGGCTTCGATCGGGATTCGGCCGCTGGGGAACGACGCCGATGCGCTGCCGGGTCTCCGCCGGCTGCGAGGTGACGTTCGCGCCGGACACGAACGCCTCGCCGGCCGTCTTCCTGACGCGCGTCGTGAGGATTCCGATCGTGGTCGTCTTTCCGGCACCGTTCGGCCCGAGCAGGCCGAAGAACTCCCCTTCCGGCACCTCGAGGTCGAGGGCGTCGAGAGCCACGACCTCTCCATAGACCTTCCGCAGGGCACGGGTCTCGATTGCGTTCATATGTGAATCTCGATTCGCTTTTTTGCGAATTTACATTCGCATTCGTGATGTGTCAATCTGAATTCGTGAAACAGCCGCCCCGGATGGTCGTGCTGCATCGCCAGGATGTCGACAAGGCTGTCAGGGCCATCTTTGCTCACGTGCCGCAGCGGTCGCCAGTCGACGAGGCCGCCGACATCTTCGAACGCCTGCGCGCCAGTCCGCCGAAACAGGAGCGGAGCCTCCAGACCCTCAACCGGTTGCTCGACGCCGCGGAGCGCGTGCTCGAAGACGACGGCCTCGAGGCCGCCACCGTTCCGGCCATCGCCAGGCGCGCCGGCGTCTCGGTCGGTGTCGTCTACCGCCGCTTTCCCAACAAGGACGCGCTGATCCGCGGCGTTTACGAGCGGTACCTCTGGCGCGCCGGCGAACAGAATTCGATGATGCTGACGACGCTCAGCCGCGTGAACGTTTCGGCCGAGGAGCTGGTGCGCGGGATGATCCGGGGCGCGGTGGAGGGATACCGCCGCAAGCGCAAGCTGGTGCTCGCGCTCATTCAATACGCGCAGAAGCACCCCGACATCAAACGGAGAACCGGCGAGATCAACCGCGCCTCGACCGCCGCGCTCACCGCGCTTCTCCTCTCGCACAGCGGAAAGATCAGCCATCCCGATCCGGAAGAGGCGATCCGCTTCTCGATGCTGACTCTGGCGGCCGTCATTCGCTCGGTGATCATCGACGAGGAAGGAACGCACGGACTGAGGGCGCCCGATGACCTCGAGGGCGAGCTCACGGGCATGATCTTCAGCTACCTCGGCCTGCGATGAAGCACACCGTCGTTCTGACAGCCGCATTCCCGCGAGTCGCGCGCGAGATCCTCGCCGGCGAATTCGACGTCGTCGAGCATCCCACCGAGCACGAGCGGACCGAGGAGGAGATGATCACGATCCTGTCGGAGGCGGACGGAGCGATCACACTGCTCTCCGATCCGCTGACGCGCCGTGTGCTGTCCTCGAACCCGAACCTGCGCATCGTCGCGAACTTCGCCGTCGGCTACAACAACGTCGACGTTCCCGCTGCCCGCGAGCTCGGCATCGTCGTCACACACACGCCCGGCGTGCTCACCGAAGCGACCGCCGATCTGACGATGGCGCTCATTCTGGCCGTCACCCGCCGGCTCCTCGAAGGCGATGCGGAGATCCGCTCGACCGGCCGCTGCGAATGGGAGCCGCTCAAACTCCTCGGCACCTCGCTCGAAGGCAAGCGCCTCGGCATCATCGGGATGGGGCGGATCGGAAGCGCCGTCGCCCGCCGGGCCGCCGCGTTCGGCATGGACACCGTTCACCTCTCGAAGTCGGGCGGAATGCCGATCGGTGAACTGCTGGCGACGAGCGACATCGTCACGCTGCACACGCCGCTGACCGAGGCCACGCGCCACATCATCGACCGTAGAGCGCTGGACGTGATGAAGCCCGGGGCGTACATCATCAACACATCGCGCGGGCCGCTGATCGACGAGAACGCGCTCTGCGACGCGCTGGAATCGGGCCACATCCGCGGCGCCGGCCTCGACGTCTACGAAAACGAGCCCGAGGTCAACCCGCGGCTGCTGTCAATGAAGAACGTCGTCATCGTGCCGCACATCGGATCGGCAACCGAAGAGGCGCGCAACGCCATGGCGGAGTCGGCGGCGACGGACGTCTTCCGCTTCTTCCGCGGCCAAAAGCCGCTGCACCCGGTTGTATAGTCGTGCCCGATGAACCGCCTCGACCGCAACAGCGCGCTGCTTCTCATCATCGACGTGCAGGAGAAGCTGATGCCGGTCATCGATCAGCACGACGAGATCACCCGCAACATCGACCGCATGATCCGCGGCTGCCGCATCCTCGGCGTCCCGGCGATGATCACCGAGCAATACGTGAAAGGACTGGGGTCCACGATCGAGCCGGTTCGTTCCGCGCTCGAGTCGAGCTACAAGCCGGTCGAGAAAAACTGCTTCTCCGCTCAGGGCCTCGCGGAATTCGAGTCCGCGCTGCGCCAGAGCGGGCGCAGGCAGATTCTCGTCACCGGGATCGAGACGCACGTCTGCGTCTACCAGACCGTCAGCGATCTCCTGCGCGCCGGTTATGAAGTGACGCTCATCGCCGATGCGCTTTCGTCGCGCACGCAGCAGAACAAAAACATCGCGCTGCGCAGGATGGAAAGCGACGGCGCGAAGATCAGCTCGACGGAGATGGCGCTGTTCGAGCTCACCAAGGTCTCCGCGACGGATGAGTTTCGGGCGATCTCGAAACTGGTGAAGTGACCGCAGGTCATTCTGACGAACTACAATCCGCGCGTGAATCCGCGACGGAAAGGTCTTCTGCTCATCGCCGCCGCGGCGATCCTCTGGTCGAGCGGCGGGATCGGCATCAAGGCCGTCAGCGATCCGCCGCTCAAGGTCGCGTTCTATCGCTCTCTGTTTGCCGGGATCGCACTGCTCGTTCTCTTCGGGCGCGACGTGTGGGGACGCAAGCGGTGGACGTCGACCGGCGTGTTCGCCGCCGCGATCATCAGCTACGTCGTATGCCTGACCACGTTCGTGGTGGCCACGAAGTGGACGACGGCGGCCAATGCCATCTTCCTGCAGTACGCCGGCGTCGTCTGGGTACTGATCTTTTCGCCGGTTGTCACGCGCGAGCCGATGCGTCTCCGCGACGTCGCGGCCATCGCCGTGGCCATGACCGGCATGGCGCTCTTCTTCGTCGGGCGCTTCGAGACGCGCGGAATGGCGGGCAACCTGATGGCCCTGGTCTCGAGCGTCTTTTTCGCGGCTCTGATCCTGGCCCTGCGTCGTGAGAACCACGCCGCGGAATCGGCGATCATCTGGGGCAACGTCGCGGTGTCAACGGTGCTGCTGCCGTTCGTGGCGAGTGATCTCGCCCTGACCCGCCGATCGCTGATCGTGCTTCTCCTCCTCGGGCTCTTTCAGCTCGCCGCTCCCTACGTCCTGTTCGTCCGTGGCCTGCGCTATGTCACCGCGACGCAGGCGTCTCTCACGGGCATGCTCGAGCCCATCGCCAATCCCCTCTGGGTCTTCCTCTTCCTCGGCGAAACGCCGTCGAGGTTCGCGATCGCCGGGGCGGTCGTGGTGCTCTGCGCGATCGGATGGCACACGCTGGCCGCGGAGCCGGCAACCGAATTGCCGGCTGTGGATTAGCCCGAGCGAGGCGTCGTATGTCAATGCTGCAACGTTTCTCGTGGACGGCGGAATCACGCAGGCATACATCACGCCGGAGTCGCTACACTCCACTCGATGTCCGAGCACTTCCGAAAACTCGAGCGGATGTACAACACCGCCGCGAAGATCAATGAATACTTCCGGCCGCGGCTCACCATTTCCGGTGAAGGGCGCGCGGAAGTCGAGATCGAGATCCGGCCCGACTTCTTCCATGCCGCGAACGCCGTGCACGGAGCCGTCTACTTCAAAGCGCTCGATGACGCGGCATTCTTCGCCGTGAACTCGCTCGTGCCCGACGTCTTCGTCCTCACGGTCAGCTACAACGTCTACCTCACGCGTCCGATCAGCGAAGGAATCATGAAAGCGACGGCGCGCGTGGTTCATCAGTCGCGACAGCTTTTCGTTGCTGAAGCGGAGCTCCACGATGGGCGCGGCAAGCAGATCGGTCGCGGCAGCGGCTCGTTCATGCGCAGCACGATTGCATTGACGCCTGAAATCGGATACGTGTAGCGGCCTCATGAGCCGCCCGTTCATGGATCGCGCGCGAAAAATCATCGCCGGCGAGATCTCCGTGCCCATCGGACGGACCCTCGGCTTCAACATCGTCGAGATCGGGCCGGATAGCGCGGCGTTCGAGATGGAAGCGGACGCCGACCGCCACGCCAATCCGATGGGAACGCTGCATGGCGGCGTTCTCTGCGATCTCTCCGACGGAGCGATGGGCATGGCCTGGGCGAGCGAGCTCGAGGAGGGAGAGACGTTCACCACGCTCGAGCTGAAGATCAATTTCCTCAAGCCGGTATGGAACGGCCGATTACGGGCGGAAGCGCGCGTGATCCGGCGGGGGAAGACGGTCGGACTGGTCACGTGTGACGTTCGCGATGCCAAAGGTGACCTCGTCGCTCACGCCACGAGCACGCTCATGACCCTGCGCGGCGAGAAGGCGCAGGGGCGCTGACGAAAGGATTGGACGTGAAACGACTGCTGGTTCTCCTCCTGATCTGCTCCCCCGTTTTCGCAGCGGACCGTGACGCCGACAAGGCCGCAATCCGCGCACACATCGAGAAGATCTTTCAGGCGTACATCGACCGCGACTGCGCGACGATCCGCTCCACGCACTCCGCGAACTGGATCGGATTCACGACGCAGGCTCGATCGATCGTTCACGGCATCGACGGCTACATGTCGTTCGCGCCGTGCACCGCGGCAGCCGCGAAGAATCCCAACCGGATGACCGCCTACCAGATCCTCAGCATCGACTACGAGTTCTACGGCGACGTCGCGCTCGTGCCGTATGTCGCGGAGACGACCGGCACGACGTGGAGTGCGTCGAAACTGCGCTCGCTCGACGTCTACCACAAAGAGAACGGCGGCTGGATCCAGGTCGGCTCGAACATCTACCTGCATCCCGACACCGTCGACGCGATGCAGAAACATTGAACGTGCGCGAACGCGACCCCATCCGCCTGATCATGCGCGCGCTGCGCGCGCCGCTCGACCTCGATGCCGGGGTGTTCCGCTATCGCGTCAGTCTGGACGGCACGATCTCGGTGGTCAACGAGTCACGCCGGTCGAGCGGATCTCGATGCTCCCGTTGGTCGTGTGCAACGAGAGCTGCATCCCGCCGCCGTTCATCGTTCCCCGCAGCTCGCGGCGGCTGAAGCTCCGGGTCATGATCGGCAGATCGGTGCGGATTGATCCGTTGGTCGTATCGGCCTCGACCTCCGCGGCAAACGTCGGGGGCACAGTGAGGCTGATGCTGCCGTTCGTCGTCTCGAATTCCATCCGCTTCGACGGACTGACTTCAAGCAGCTCGGCACGGATCGCACCATTGGTCGTGCCGGCGTTGATCGAGCCGGAGCAGTGCATTGCCTCGATACGTCCGTTCGTCGTGCTCAGCTCCAGGCGGCCGTTGATGTCCGCCACGTTGATCGATCCGTTCGTGTTCTCGACCTTGAGATCGCTGGAGCGCGGCACGGTGACGTCGTACTCGACGGAGGTGTTGTCGCCGTTGCCGAACAGGAAATCGAACAATCCACCCTCGCTCTGCTTCGGCGAGCGGGTGACGATGGCCACGCCGTCCGCGGTCGGGCGCACGTCGATCGAAAGTTTGTCGAGCGCCTCGCGCGTCTCCGCTTTCCGGGTGGCGTGAATGCGCACGCGCGGCTGGTCCCATGACGACACGGTGATCCGTCCGTTCACATTTTCGATCGTCACCGCGCCGCCAGCCCGCAGGTCGACCGTGCGGTCGAACGGCTCCTGAAGCCGCTCCGCGGAAGCGGTGGCGGCGAACGCGATCCCGAGGATCAGTGGCAGAATAGACCTGCGCATTGGCTTCCTCCGAAAACACACTACGGAGTCCGGCCGCCAGGGTTGCAATCGTCACGCTTCTGGCGCTGATCCTCGGCATCACGGCCCTGCGGCTGCGCGGGCCGGCGCCGGGGCCGATGGCCTCACGGGCGATGGCCACGCTCAGCGATCTGCTCCGGGAGCAGGTCCCGCACCCCGTCGAGTCGCCGGCGAACGCCGTCGTTCGCGACCGCGTCGTGGCCCGCTTCCGCGCCCTCGGCTATGAGCCGGTGATCCAGCGCGCGTACTCGTGCGGCGGCCGCCGCCATCGCTGCGCGACGGTCGAGAACATCCTCGTCCTTCCGCAGACGCCCGGCGACATCGTCCTCGGCGTCGCGCACTACGACTCCAGGCCGGAGGGGCCAGGCGCATCCGATGACGGCGTCGGGGTCGCCACTCTTCTCGAGTGTGCATCGATCCTTCGGACGGAGCGGTTCCGGAATCCGATCGGCTTCCTGATCACGGATGGCGAAGAAGCCGGCCTTCTGGGCGCCGAAGCGTTCGGGCGCGATCCGCGGTCGGCGGCCGTGCGCGCGGTGGTCAACGTCGATGATCGTGGCACATCGGGGCCGAGCTACCTGTACGAGACGAGCCGCAACAATCGCGATCTCGTCCCGCTGTTCCGATCAATTCCGCAGCCGGTCACGAGCTCGCTGTTCTACGCGGTCTACGAGCTGATGCCGAACGATAGCGACCTGACGGTGTTCAAGCGGGCCGGCAAGATCGCGGTCAATTTCGCAGCCATCGGCGGAGTCGAGAACTATCACAAGGCGACCGACGATCTCGCGCACGCCGACATGCGCACGCTGCAGCATCATTGCGACAACGCGCTGGCAATGCTGCGGGCCCTCGGGAATACCGACCTCACACACATGCGTCCCGGCAATGCCGTCTTCTTCGACGTCCTCGGGTTTTTCGTCGTGTGGTGGCCGGAAGGGTGGACGATCTGGATCGCGCTCGCCAGTCTGATCGTGCTGCTCGTCACGATGCGCGGTCAGCCGGGGCGCGAGATCGCCATGGGCGCCCTGATGCTCGCCGCCGCGATCGCGTGCGCGGCGGTGATCGGGATCATGGCCATGAAGCTGATGCCGCACCGTCTCGCCCACCCTGCTCCCGCCGTCGCGGCGATGTGGATCGTGGGGCTCGCCAGCACGCTCCTGCTCACGCGCAGGCGCTCGTGGCATGGCCGCTCGCTCGTGTGGCACCTCATCGCCATCGCGCTCGCGCTCACGCTGCCTGGCGTGAGTTTCCTGTTCCTTGTGCCGGCGATTGCCATGCACTTCAGGAATGTGATCGCAGCCCCGATCGCGGCAATCTTCTTCTTTCCGCTCGGCCTTCTGCTGTACACCGCGCTCGGTGCGCTGGCACTTCCGGCAACCGCGGTGCTGATCGCGATCTTCACGTCGACGATCGAGCCGTAGACGCGTCGAGGCGATCGCGGTTCCGGCGAACGAACCACTCGGCGAGGAGCGGCCTGTATTCACGCTGCCATTCGACAGGGAGCCGGAAGAAATCGCCGGCCACTTCGCCACGGCAACGAGCGGCACCGCAGCGGCACGGCCAGGCGGTGCCGTTCGTGATGTTGACGTTGTAGTCGATGGTGATCTCCTCGCCCTTTGCGACGCCGCGCAGCGCGACCAGGAACGAGGTGTGACCCTCGAAACGCTCGTACGCGTTCGGATCGCACGAATGGTTCACGTGTCTCTCGGGAAAGGCGATGAGAACGACCTTGCCATCAGGATACGAGCAGTGGTCGATTCGTTCGCCGAGATCGGGACGAATCGGCGTTTCAGGAGTGACTTCGCGCACGACGTTCATCCGAGTGATCCGCCCGCCCGCGCGGAACGGCCGGGCCGCGAAGATGCCCAAACCCTCGATCGAGGACGAGCGGACTTCGATGTCATTCATGACGAAAACTCTACCTCCTGATGCCGGCGGCGGACTCCTTTACCGCCGCTGCGTCATATGCGCGAGGTCGAGGTACCTGAAAAAGAAGCCACCGTTCGATCGAGCAACGTCACGCCGTCGATCTCCACAGCGAATGACTTGATGTGTCCGCTGCTCTTCCTTTCACGAAAGTACGTTTCGTGCGGCACACCCACTTCGGCGGCGCGATCGGCGACAGCGGATCGCCCGGTTGCATCGAGGCAAGCGCGCCCTTCATCGTGCCGGACAGATCGAGGACCGCCCGAATGGCGGCTGGCGAACTGCTCACAGAGTCCGGCGACTCTCCTCGCCCCCGACTGTCGCCGGTGCGGAATCCTCCTCCGTGAAGGAAGACGATCCCGGGCCCCAGACTGCAACTCGCCGGCGCTGGCACGGCTGGTTGTCGATCAACGGCGCCGGCCGTGACCTTCACCGGAAACCGCGGATCCTGAACAAGACCGCGGCGACGACCTTCGTCGTTGTGGGGGACAAACAAGCAACGGGACGATCCGGCGCACGACGGCAGATTAACGAAAAAGCCCGCCGATTCGGCGGGCTCTTTTTGTTACTTGCTCTTCTTTTTTGAAGAAGAAGGCTTCTTCTTCGGCTTGTCCTCTTTTGCGGCGGCCTTCTTCTTCGGCGCCGCTTCCTTCTTGGGAGCGGCCTTCTTCTTCGGCTTGGCCTCCGCTGGCGCGGCCTCCTCGGCCGGTGCGGCCGGTTCCTCGGCCTTCGCCTTCTTCTCCTTCTTCGGAGCGGCGGCTGCGGCGCCCGCGCCTGCGGCCGGCTTTTCCTGTTCCGGCAGCTGGTAGCCGACGAACTCGAGAATGGCCATCTCCGCGGCGTCACCGCGGCGCGCGCCGAGCTTGATGATGCGCGTGTAGCCGCCCGGGCGCTCGGCGAAACGCGGGCCGAGCGTGCCGAACAGCTTCGAGACCAGATGATCGTCCGCGACCATCCGCTCGGCCTGCCGGCGCGCGTGCACGCTGTCATTCTTGCCGAGGGTCACGAGCTTCTCGATGAGCGGCCGGAGCTCTTTGGCTTTCGGCAGCGTCGTGACGATGCGCTCGTTCTCGATCAATGAGGCGAGCTGATTGCGGAACATCGCGGCGCGATGGCTCGCGGTCCTGCCCAGCTTGCGGTTCACCATTCCATGTCGCATTCGTTTGTCCTCTTCCGTCATCCTGAGCGAAGCGAAGGATCTCAGGATGCCTGCTAGTTCGAGATCCTTCGCCGTGTTCGCGGCTCAGGATCACGCGTCTTCGCGCGTCACTCCCGCATTTCCGCTGCGCCACCGCGCGTCGGAACGCGTGTCATGCCGAAGGACAGCCCCATGTTCGCCAGGACGTCCTTGATCTCGTCGAGCGACTTCCGGCCGAAGTTCTTGGTCGAAAGCATCTCGCGCTCGGTGCGCTGCACGAGGTCTCCGAGGGTGCGGATGTTGGCGTTCTTGAGGCAGTTGGCGGAGCGGACGGAAAGGTCGAGCTCCTCGATCGGTTTCGCCAGAAGCTCGGCCAGCCGCGGATCGACTTCCGGCGCGGCCGCCTCTTCCACCGCCTCACCCTTGCTCTCGAACGAGCTGAAGATACGGAGATGATCGCCGAGAAGATCGGCGGCGAGGCTGACCGCTTCCTGCGGCGAGACGGCGCCGTTGGTCCACACCTCGAGGATCAGGCGGTCGTAGTCGGTCATCTGGCCGACGCGTGCGCCTTCCACGTGATAGTTCACGCGCCGGACCGGGGAATGGATCGAGTCGATCGGGATGTAGCCGAGCGGAAGATCGGAGTCCGCGTTGCGATCGGCGACCTGGTAGCCGCGGCCGCGCTTCAGACGCGCTTCCAGCTTCAGCGTGCCTTCCTTCGACAGGGTGGCGATGTGCGCACCGGGATCGAGGATCTCGATGTCCGCGTCCTGCTCGAAGTCGGCGGCCGTCACGACACCCGGCCCCTTCTTCTCGACGTACAGCGTCTTCGGACCTTCACCGTGCAGCTTGAACGGGATCTGCTTGAGATTGAGAACGACGTCGGTCATGTCCTCGACGACGCCGGTGAGCGACGAGAACTCGTGAAGAACACCTTCGACGCGCACCGCGGTGATCGCCGCTCCCTCGATCGAGGAGAGCAAGACCCGGCGCAACGCGTTGCCGATGGTGGTGCCGAAGCCGCGCTCGAACGGCTGGGCGTTGAAACGCCCGTAATTCGGCGTGAGAGTTTCGGGATCGTAATCGAGCTTCTTCGGCTTCTGAAAATCTGACCACAACATGTAGCGGCCTCCTCGGTTTTACTTCGAGTAGAGTTCGACGATGAGCTGTTCCTGGATGGGCAGGCGGATGTCTTCGCGCTTCGGAACATCCTGGACGGTGCCCTGGAACTGTTCCGCGTTGAGCGCGAGCCAGGTCGGAACGCCGCGGCCCGCGGCGGTCTCGACCGCCTGGCGGATCTGCTCGTTCTTCCGGCTCTTCTCGCGAACCTGGATCACATCGCCCTTCTTGACCTGATAGGAGGGGATGTTGATCTTCTTGCCGTTGACCTCGATATGTCCGTGGCGCACGAGCTGGCGGCCCTGCGCGCGTGAGGACGCGAATCCGAGGGAGTAGACGACGTTGTCGAGCCGCAGTTCGAGCTGGCGGAGCAGATGGTCACCGGTGATTCCGCTCTTCTTGGCAGCCCGCCGGAAGTAGAGACTGAACTGGCGCTCGAGGAGTCCGTAAATGCGCTTGACCTTCTGCTTCTCGCGAAGCTGCAGGCCGTAGCCGAGGACTTTGGAGCGGCGCCGGCCGTGCTGGCCGGGCGCGTAATTGCGGCGCTCGATGGCGCACTTGTCCTTGAAACAACGATCGCCCTTGAGAAAGAGCTTCATGCCCTCGCGCCGGCAAAGCCGGCAGACGGGATCAGAGTAACGAGCCACTATGCCTCCTGATGGTTCGGACCCGCGCCACCATGACGCGCTCCGCATACGCCGGCTGCTGCTCGGCGTAACAAATGGGGACTATTTCAGACGCGGCGCCGCTTCGGCGGCCTGCACCCGTTGTGCGGGATCGGCGTGACGTCCTTGATCGACTTGATGTCGAGGCCGGACGCAGCCAGGGCGCGGATGGCCGACTCGCGGCCGGCGCCGGGGCCTTTGACCTTCACGTCGACGCTGCGCACGCCGTGTTCCTGCGCCAGCTGCGCGGCATTCTGCGCGGCCACCTGTGCCGCGAACGGAGTGCCCTTGCGCGAGCCCTTGAATCCGATACGGCCGGCGCTGGACCAGGCCAGCACGTTTCCGACGGGGTCGGAGATGGCCACGATCGTGTTGTTGAACGTCGCCGCGATCGACGCCACGCCGTGCGGAACGTTCTTCTTCTCCCGGCGCTTGCTGCCGGCGCGACGCTGACCCTGTTTCGGTGCTCTTGCTGTTGCCATGTGTGCTTATCCCTTACTTCTTGGTTGCTTTCTTCTTGCCGGCGATGGCGCCCTTGCGGGGACCCTTGCGCGTGCGGGCGTTGGTGTGGGTCCGCTGGCCGCGGACGGGAAGTCCACGGCGATGGCGCATGCCGCGGTAGCAGTTGATCTCCATCAGCCGCTTGATGTCCAGGCCGACGTCCTTGCGGAGATCGCCTTCGACTTTTCCCTCGTCCGTAATGACCTGACGGATCTTGCGCACGTCATCCTCGGTGAGGTCTTTGACGCGCGTGTCGCGGTTGACCTGAGCCTTGCTCAGGATGTCGTTCGACCGCGAACGGCCGATGCCATAGATGTAGGTGAGGCCGATTTCGACTCTCTTGTTCAGTGGAAGATCGACGCCTGCGATACGTGCCATGTTTCCTTATCCCTGTCGCTGTTTGTGTTTCGGATTCTCGCAAATGATCCGGATCACGCCCTGACGGCGCACGATCTTGCACTTGCTGCAAATGCGTTTGACTGATGAACGTACTTTCATGTCATTTGTACCTGTAGATGATTCTTCCGCGGGTGAGATCGTAGGGTGAGAGCTCCACGAGGACCTTGTCTCCCGGAAGGATTCGGATGAAGTGCTTGCGCATTTTTCCGGAGATGTGAGCGAGCACCTTGTGCTTGTTCTCCAGCTCCACCTGAAACATGGCGTTCGGCAGGGTCTCCAGGACCGTGGCCGTCACTTCAATCGCTTCTTCCTTCGACATAGTTCCTTTCGGTCTTGGGGTCAGGTCTTCGTTTCGCCCGTTCTTCTACTCCGCGAAGAATTTCGGGAGAAACGAAGACCTGACCCCATTACTTTCCCAACACCATCGGGCCGTTGGCCGTGATCGCCACCGAATGCTCGAAATGCGCGGCCAGCGTTCCGTCGAGCGTCCGCGCCGTCCATCCGTCGGCATCGGTGCGAACGTCCTGAATCATCCCCGCGTTGTTCGCGCGATCGATGCGCGCGCGCAGTTTGGGGCCAATCTCGCAGAGCATCGGCTCGAGAGCGAGGACCATTCCCTCGCGAAGCTCGAGGCCGCGACCCCGCTTCCCGTAGTTGTAGACCTGCGGCTCCTCGTGCATCCGCCGGCCGATTCCGTGGCCGACGAAGTTGCGGATGACGTGGAAGCCTTTCGACTCGGCGTGCTCCTGACAGACCGCGCCGATGTCGCCGAGGTGACGGCCGGGACGCATCTGTTCGATCGAGAGCTCCAGGCACTCATTCGTGATGCGCATCAGCTCCTCGGCTCGCTCGCTCACCTTCCCCACACCGACCGTGATCGCGCCGTCGCCGACGAATCCCTCGAAAATCGAGCCGAAGTCGAGGCCGATGATGTCGCCTTCCTGCAGCTTCGCCCGATTCGGGATGCCGTGGACGATGACGTCGTTCACCGATGCGCAGAGCACCGCCGGATAAGGCGGCAGGTTCATCGGCGCGTAGCCCTTGAAGGGCGACTTCGCGCCGCGCTTGGCCAGTTCCTCTTCCGCCAGCGCATTGAGCTGCGCGGTCGTGGCGCCCGGCTTGACCATTGCGCGCATCATCTCCAGGATCTCCAGAACGATCCTGTTCGCGCGATCCAGCACCTGGATCTCTTCGCGAGTTTTCAGAACCGGTCCTTTCATCCTGTCGAGCATGCTTGGTATCTACCTACGACAACGTCTTTTCGATCCGTTCAAAGACCTGATCGACGGGACCCATCCCGTCGACCTCTTTCAGGACACTCTTCGTTTTGTAGTAGTCGGCCACCGGTTCGGTCTGCCGGTGAAACGACTCGAGGCGCTTCCGGACGGCCGCTTCGGTGTCGTCGGGACGCGCGATCAGTTCCCCGCCGTCGCGATCGCAAACCCCAGCCACCTTCGGCGGCCGGTTTTCGAGGTGGTAGATCGCCCCACACTGCGCGCACGTGCGTCGAAGGGCGATCCGCTTGACGATGGCTTCGTCGGGGACCAGTAGGCGCACAACGCGAAGAGCCTTCTGACCATTCCCGGCGACGAGCCCGTCGAGCTTCTCGGCCTGGACCAGCGTGCGGGGAAAGCCGTCCAGAATGAATCCTTTAGCCGCGTCCGGCCTGGCCAGACGCTCGCGGATCATCCCGATCATGATGTCGTCAGGCACGAGGGCCCCCGACTTCATGATCTTGTCCGCCTTGACCCCAAGAGGAGTGCCTTCGGCCACCGCTTCGCGCAGCATGTCGCCCGTGGAGATATGCGGGATCCCGAAACGGCCCGCGAGCCGCTTGGCCTGGGTTCCCTTCCCGCTCCCCGGTGGACCGATGAAGATCAGTTTCATTTAACCGCGGCGCCCCCGAACCCGTCCACGCTTCATGAATCCGTCGTAGTTGCGCATGACCAGCTGCGACTCGATCTGCTGGATCGTATCCATGGCCACGCCGACGACGATCAGCAGCGAGGTGCCGCCGAAGTAGAAGTTGATGCCCATGCCTTCCGTGAACCACACCGGAAGGAAGCGGTCGAGCGCCGCGCCCACCCCGAAAGGCAGCTGATTCACGTGCACGCCGGAGATCAGAAACTCCGGCAGGATGCACACGGCGGCGAGGTACGCCGAGCCGACGAACGTGATGCGCGTCAGCACGCGGTCGATGTAGTCGGAAGTCTTCTTGCCCGGACGGATGCCCGGGATGAAGCCGCCGTATTTCCGCATGTTGTCGGCCGTGTCGACCGGGTTGAAGACGATCGACGTGTAGAAGTAGCCGAAGAAGATGATGCCGATGACCTCGAGCAGGTAGTACAGCGGCTCGCCGGAGCGGAGCTGGGCGGCAATCGACTGCGACCACGGCGCCTTGATCATCGTGGCGATCGTCTGCGGGATCACCAGGATCGACGACGCGAAGATGACCGGGATGACGCCCGCGGTGTTCACGCGCAGCGGCAGGTACGTATTCGCACCGCCGTAGACCTTGCGGCCCACCACGCGCTTCGCGTACTGCACCGGGATGCGGCGCTGTGCCCGCTCCATGAACACGACGAAGGCCACGACCGCGATCATGAAGACGACCAGGAAGAGGATCGCGAACAGGTTGCGCTGGCCGGTGCGGATCTCATCGATGGTCACGATGACCGCGTGCGGCAGGTTGACGACGATGCCCGCGAAGATGATCAGCGAGATGCCGTTGCCGATGCCGCGCTCGGAGATCTGCTCGCCGAGCCACATGATGAACGACGTTCCGGTCGTCAGCGTCAGCACGGTCATGATCGGGAAGCCGAGCCCCCACAGCGAGTCCTGGATGTGCGGCGGCACGAGCGGCGCGCCGCCCGGAGCTGCCTGAGCCTTCAGCCAGAACGCCACGCCGAGCGACTGGATGATCGAGAGGACGATCGTGCCGTAGCGGGTGTACTGGTTGATCTTGCGCCGCCCCATCTCGCCCTCTTTGGAGAGCTTCTCCAGGTACGGCCAGACCACCGTGAGGAGCTGCAGGATGATCGACGCCGAGATGTACGGCATGATGCCGAGGGCGAACACGGACAGACGGCGCAGGGCACCGCCCGAGAAGAGATCGAGGAAACCGAAGACGCCGCCCGACATCGCCTTGAAGAATTCCGACAGCGCCACCGGATCGACTCCGGGAGTCGGAATGTGCGACCCGAGGCGATACACCGCGAGCAGCATGAACGTGAACACGATCCGCTTGCGCAGATCGGGAATGGCGAAGATGTTGCGGAACGAGTCTGTGAAATTCACCTTACGCGGTCTCCTGGCAAGTGCCGCCCGCGGCCTCGATCTGTTTCCGAGCGGACTCGGAGAACTTCGTGGCGTGGACGGTGAGCTTCTTGGTCAGCTTGCCGTCGCCGAGGATCTTGATCCCGTCGTTCTGACCCTTGACCAGGCCGGCCTTGCGCAGTGCCGCCTCGTCGACGGTCGCGCCGTTGTCGAAACGCTCGAGCTCGGAGACGTTCACCACGGCGCGATTCTTCTTGAAGATGTTCGTGAAGCCGCGCTTGGGCAAGCGGCGCTGCAGCGGCATCTGGCCGCCTTCGAAGCCAAGCTTCGAGGTGTAGCCGGAGCGTGACTTCTGCCCCTTCTCGCCGCGTCCGGAGGTCTTGCCGTGGCCGGAGCCGGGGCCGCGGCCGACGCGCTTGCGGCCGTGCTTGCTTCCTTTTTTCGGTTTGAGGTTGTTCAGGTCCATCTTGTTTCCTCCGTCATGCTGAGCTTGCGAAGCATCTCATCGACGAGATCCTTCGCCTTGCGGCTCAGGATGACGCTTCGCGTCACTCCACGACTTCGACGAGATGCGGGATCTTGGCGATCATCCCGCGCACTTCCTTGCTGTCCACGCGCTCGGCCACGCGGTGCATCTTGCCGAGCCCGAGGGCCTTGAGGGTCTCGCGCATCTCCCGCGGGCATCCGATGCCGCTGCGGATCTGGCGGACCTTGATCGTGCCTTTTTTCTCGGTGGCTTTCTTCGCGCTCATGCTTCACCTTCCGGCGTCGGGGTGCCGCCGCCGGTTTCGCCGCCGCGCAGTTTGGTGTACTGAGCCTCGCTGCGGAGCTGCTTGAGCGCCTCGAACGTCGCCTTGACCACGTTGTGCGGGTTGGCGGTGCCGAGCGACTTCGTCAGGATGTTCTGGATGCCGGCCGACTCGAGGATGGCCCGCACCGGACCGCCGGCGATGACGCCCGTGCCGTCCGAGGCCGGCTTGAGCAGCACCTTCCCCGCGCCATAGTGGCCGAGGGTGGCGTGCGGGATGGTTGTCCCGCTCATGGAGATCGAGATCATGTTCTTCTTGGCGATCTCGATACCCTTCTTGATCGCGGCCGGCACTTCCTTGGCCTTCCCCGATCCGAAGCCGACGCGGCCCTTGCCGTCGCCCACGACGACCAGCGCGCTGAAGCTGAAGTTCTTGCCGCCCTTGACGACTTTCGTGACGCGGTTGATGTGGACGACTTTGTCGATCATCCCGCTCTCGGATCGCTCGCTCTCGCGACGATCACCGCGCGGTCCACCCTGTCCTCGCTGCATTGGACGCTGCATCTGCTCTCCTAGAATTCCAGACCGTTTTCACGCGCCGCATCCGCGAGCGCCTTGATGTTTCCGTGATAGAGATATCCGCCGCGGTCGAACACCACGCGCTTGATTCCCTTGTCCTTGGCCTTCTTCGCGATGAGCGCGCCGACGGCCTTGGCCGCCGCCGCATTGGCACCCTTCGCGGAGGAGTCCTTCTCGTTGCTCGATGCCGCGACCAGCGTCTTGCCGGAAGCGTCGTCGATGACCTGCGCGTAGATGTGCTTGAGGCTGCGGAACACCGCGAGACGCGGACGCTCCGATGTACCCTGAACCTTGCTGCGGATCCGTTCCTTGATCCGCGTTCGTGAAACGACTCTCTGTTTAGCTCTGTCCATATCAACCTCGAGATCCTTCGGCGCTTCGCTGATGGCTCAGCGCCTCAGGATGACCCGCGCTACGGCGCGCGTCACTTACCTGCCGCTTTGCCCGCCTTACGGCGAATGACTTCGTTCGAATACTTGATGCCTTTGCCCTTGTACGGATCCGGCTCGCGGAGCGAGCGGATCTCGGCGGCCACCTGGCCGACCTGCTGCTTGTCGATACCCGTCACCGTGATGTGTCCGCTCTTCCCGTCGACGGCGATATCGATTCCCTTCGGAATCGCGAAACGCACCGGATGCGAGTACCCGAGCTGGAACACCACTTCCTTCCCCTTCACCTCGGCGCGATAACCGACGCCGACGATGTCGAGCTCCCTCTTGAAGCCCTGGGTCACGCCGAGGACGTTGTTCGCCACCAGAGCGCGGACGAGCCCGTGAAGGGCCTTGGTCTTCCCCTCGTTGTCCTTCCGCGAGAACTTGACGACGTTGTTCTCGATCTTGACGTCGATGCCTTCGACGAGCGCCGTCTTCAGCGAGCCCTTCGGCCCCTTGACCATGACGTCGTTGCCGTCCTTCTTGATTTCGACGCCCTTGGGCACCGCGATCTCTTTGTTTCCGATACGAGACATGGGTCGATCTCCTTACCAGACCTGGCAGAGCACTTCGCCGCCCACTCCGCTCTTCACGGCCTCGGCGCCGGCCATGACGCCTTTCGAGGTGGAGACGATGGCCAGACCGAGCCCGCCGAGGACGCGCGGGATCTCCTGCCTGTTGCGGTAGACGCGGCGTCCGGGGCGCGAGATGCGCTCGATCCCGTGAATGACCGGCTCGCCCTCTTCCGAATACTTCAGATAGACGCGGAGCACGGACTGGATCTTGTCCTCCACCAGCTTGTAGTTGCTGATGAAGCCCTCGCTCTTGAGAATGCGCGCGATCTCGACCTTGAGCTTCGAGGCCGGAACATCGACGCGGTCGTGGCGCGATTGGATTCCGTTGCGGATTCGCGTCAGCATGTCCGCGATTGGATCAGTCATCGACATAGGTGATTCCTTCTAGTCCTTACCAACTTGCCTTGGTCACGCCGGGGATATAGCCACCGAGCGAGAGCTGGCGGAAACAGATTCGGCAAAGCTGAAACTTGCGCAGGAATCCGCGAGGCCGGCCGCACACCTTGCAGCGGTTGCGCTTCCGGGTCATGAATTTCGGCTTCCGCTCAGCCTTGACGATCATCGAGGTCTTTGCCATCTGGTCCTCTATTTTCCGAACGGCATCCCGAGCTCGCGGAGGAGGAATCGGGCCTGCTCGTCATTCTTCGCCGTGGTGACGATGGTGATGTTCATGCCCTTCGACTTGTCCACTTTGGCCACGTCGATCTCCGGGAAAATCACGTGGTCGCGGATGCCGAGGGTGTAGTTGCCCCGGCCGTCGAAGGATCGTGTCGGGACGCCGCGGAAGTCGCGCACGCGCGGCAGTGCGATGTTGATCAGGCGATCGAGGAACTCGTACATCTTCTCGCCGCGCAGCGTCACCATCGTGCCGATGGACTGACCCTCGCGCAGCTTGAAGCTGGCGATCGATTTCTTCGCCTTCGTGACCACAGGCTTCTGCCCGGTGATCTGGCTCAGCTCTTCGACGGCGGTGTCCAGAATCTTGGCGTTCTGGATCGCTTCGCCCATGCCCATGTTCAGAACGATCTTCTCGACCTTGGGAACCGCCATCGGGTTCTTGATCTTGAATTCGTCCTGGATCTTGCGGCGGACTTCCTTCGTGTACAGCTCTTTCAGTCTTGCAGCCATATCAGCTTCCCAGATCCGATTTGCATTTGCGGCAGTAACGGGTGCTCGCGCCTTCGTCCGTCCGGTGCGAGCCGAGCCGGGTGGGCTCGCCGCAGCTGGGGCAGACGACCTGCAGCTTGTCCAGGCGAAGCGGAGACTCGCGCTCGAGGATGCCTCCCTGGATGTTCTTTCCCGGGTTCGGCCGCGTGTGCCGCTTGGAGAAGTTCATGCGCTCGACGACGGCAGTGCCCTTCGCCGGACTCACGCGCAGCACCTTTCCCTGCTTCCCGCGGTCTTTCCCGCTGAGCACGACCACGGTGTCGCCCTTCTTGACGTGCGACTTACCGTGCGGCTCGACCTTGTATTTGCCTGCTTTTCCGTACATTGCTAGATGACCTCAGGGGCCAGTGAAATGATCTTCATGAACTTGCGCTCGCGCAGCTCGCGGGCGACCGGACCGAACACGCGCGTACCCACGGGCTCGCGCTGGTCGTTGATCAGGACGGCGGCGTTGTCGTCGAACTTGATATAGGAGCCGTCCTTACGGCGATGCTCCTTCACCGTGCGCACGATGACGGCCTTGACCACCGCGCCCTTCTTCACCGTTCCATCCGGAGCGGCTTCCTTGACCGAAGCGGTGATGACGTCTCCGAGGCCGGCGTACTTCCCGGCCGTCGAGCCGCCCAGCATCTTGATCGCCGCAATCTTCTTCGCGCCGGTGTTGTCGGCGACGTTCAAAATCGTGCGCATCTGAATCATGGCTAGCTCGCTCTCTCCAGAACTTCCTTGACGTTCCATCGTTTCCGCTTCGACAGCGGACGCGTCTCCTCGATGATCACGCGGTCGCCGATGTTGAGCGGGTCGTTCGCGTGCGCGAGGAACTTGCTCGTGCGCTTGATGTACTTCTGATACATGCCGTGCGGCACGAGTCTCTCCACCGCCACCACGACCGTCTTCTGCATCTTGTTGGAGACCACCACGCCGACCTTGGTCCGCTCGTTCGCTTGTTTCTTTTCCTGCTCTGCCATCTGGTTTCCTCGTCCTACGCCCGCGAGCGCTCTCCGAGCAGCGTCTTGATACGCGCGATCTCGCGCCTGACCTCTCGGATCTTCATCGGGTTCTCGATGCGGCCCGTGGCGCGCTGGAAGCGCAGCTTGAACAGCTGCTCCACCAGCTCGTGCTGCCGCGTCTGCAGCTCGTTCTCGGTCTTGTCCCGAAGCTCTTTGGTCTTCATCACGAACCGGTCTCCATCATTTCGCGGCTGACGAACCGCGTCTTGATCGGAAGCTTGTGTGCGGCCAGCCGAAGCGCCTCTTCGGCGGTCGCCTTGTCCACACCCTCGATCTCATAAAGGATGCGCGCCGGCTTGACCACACACACCCACTCCTCCGGCGCACCCTTCCCCTTGCCCATACGCGTTTCCAGCGGCTTCTTCGTCACCGGCTTGTCGGGGAAGATGCGGATCCAGATCTTCCCGCCGCGCTTGACGTGGCGGGTCATGGCGATACGCCCCGCTTCGATCTGGCGCGCCGTCACCCAGCCCGCTTCCAGCGCCTGCAGCCCGAAATCGCCGAACGAGATCTTCTGGCCGCGCGTGGCCAGCCCGCGGCGGCGTCCGCGCTGCTGTTTTCTGAACTTGACCTTCTTCGGCATCATCATGATGCGTTGTCTCCTTGAACGTAGGGCCGACTCTCAGTCGGCCCCGGTCCGACTAAGAGTCGGACCTACGCCGGCCGTCTCCGGCTCTTCGTCTTCGCCATCTCGCCCTTATAGATCCACACCTTCACGCCGATGACGCCGTACGTCGTGCGCGCGAGCGCCAGACCGTAATCAACGTCGGCCTTCAGGGTGTGCAGCGGAAGCCGTCCATCCTGGTACCACTCCGAACGCGCGATTTCCGCGCCGTTCAGACGCCCGCCCACGCGAACCTTGATTCCCTTCGCTCCGAAGCGGAACGCCGACTCCATCGCTTTCTTCATGGCCCGACGGAAGGCGATGCGGCGCTCCAGCTGCGTGGCGATGTTCTCGGCCACCAGCTGGGCGTCGAGCTCCGGACGCTGGATCTCCTGGATGTTGATATAGACCTCACCGTTGACGAGCTTTTGCAGCTCGTCGCGGAGCTTGTCGACCTCGGCACCCTTGCGCCCGATGATGATTCCCGGCCGCGACGTGTAGATGTTGATGCGCATCTTGTTCGCGGTGCGCTCGATGTCGATCTCCGAGACTCCGGCGTGGGAGAGACGCTTCTTCAGATCCTCGCGGAGATTCAGATCGCGATGCAGCGTCTCGGCGTAGTTCTTCCCGGCATACCAGCGGGAGTGCCACGTCTTGTTGAATCCGAGCCGAAATCCGTACGGGTTGACCTTCTGACCCAAGATATCCTCCGTTATTTCCTGACGCGGGCGCGGGTCGTCTTCTTCGTCCCGCCGGTCCGCTCGTTCACTGCTTTCACTTCATCCGAAACGTGAACGGTCACGTGCGACTTGCGCTTCTGGATTTGATAGGCACGGCCCATCGGCGCAGGCTGCACGCGCTTCTCGCGCGGACCCTCGTTGACATAGATCTTGGAGACCACGAGATCGTCGACGTCGGCGCCGGTCTCCTTGTTCTCCGCGTTGGCCACGGCCGAGCGGAGGAGCTTCTCCAGATCCTTCGCACAGGCGCGGCGGGTGAAGCGGAGAATGCTCAGGGCCTCGTCCACCTTCTTGCCGCGGACGAGATCCGCCACCAGACGCACTTTCTGCGGCGAGCCTTTCAGATACTTCAGGGTTGCTGTGGCTTCCATCATTCTTCTCCGCTACGCCTTCGGTGCTGCAGGAGTTGACGGTGTCGGCGTGCCCGGAGCCGCTCCACCCGGACCCCTGCCCGGTGTTGGCGCCGCCGCCTTTTCCGCCGCCTTCTTCCCGCTGTGCCCCTTGAACGTGCGGGTGATGGCGAACTCTCCGAGCTTGTGGCCGACCATGTTCTCGGAGATGTACACCGGCACGAACTTGCGGCCGTTGTGGATGGCGATCGTGTGACCGACCATCTCCGGGATGACCGTCGACCGGCGGGACCAGCTCTTGATGACCTTCTTCTCGCGCTCGCGATTCATCGCCTCCACCTTTTTCTGGAGGTGCTCGTCGATGAACGGACCCTTCTTGAGTGAACGTGCCATTGGTTACTTTCTCCGCTTGACGATGAACTTCGTCGTCCGCTTGTTACGCCGCGTCTTGTATCCCTTGGCGGGCTGACCCCACGGACTGACCGGGTGCCGTCCACCGGACGTTTTCCCTTCGCCGCCGCCGAGCGGGTGGTCGACCGGATTCATCGACACGCCGCGGTTGTGCGGCATCTTGCCGAGGTGGCGCGTGCGCCCGGCCTTTCCGATCGATACGTTCTCATGCTCGAGATTTCCGACCTGGCCGATGGTCGCGTAGCAGCGGATGTGAACCTTGCGCATCTCGCCGGACGGAAGGCGCAGAGTCGCCCACTCGCCTTCGCGCGCCATCAACTGCGCCGACGTTCCCGCCGAGCGCGCCATCTGTCCGCCCTTTCCCTCCTTCAGCTCGATGTTGTGCACCATCGTGCCGAGGGGGATGTTGGAGAGCGGAAGGGCGTTGCCGACAAGGATGTCGGCCTCGGGTCCGGACTGAATCGTCTGGCCGACCTGCAGGCCGTCCGGAGCGAGGATGTAGCGCTTCTCGCCGTCCGCGTAGTTGAGCAGGGCGATGCGCGCGGTGCGGTTGGGATCGTATTCGATCGCCGCCACCTTCGCCGGAATGCCGTGCTTCTGGCGCTTGAAGTCGATGTCGCGGTACTTCTGTTTATGGCCGCCGCCGATGAAACGGGAAGTGATCCGCCCGATCGAGTTGCGACCGCCGGTCTTCGGCTTTCCCTTGGTCAGCGACTTCTCGGGCTTCTTCTTGGTCAGTCCGCCGAAATCCGCGTGCGACTGGAACCGGATGCCGGGCGATGTCGGTTTGTATGTTTTCGTTGCCATGGTTCGTTCCTCACGTAGGGCCGACTCTCAGTCGGCCCGGGCCGACTGGAGAGTCGGCCCTACGTGCTAGACCCCCTCGATGAAGTCAGGAGCCTTTTCTCCTTCTTTCAGACGGACGTAAGCCTTCGTCCAGTCGCGGCGCTTTCCGGCCCAGCGGCCCATGCGCTTCACTTTTCCGCGGACGTTCGCCAGGCGGACTTCCGCGACCTTGACCTTGAACAGCTCCTCGACGGCCTTCTTCACCTGAATCTTGTTCGCCTCCGGAGCGACCTCGAAGGCGATGATGTTCGCGCCCATTTCGCGCTGCAGCGTCGACTTCTCGGTGACCAGCGGACGGCGGATGACGTCGTTCGCGTTCATGACTGCAGCACCTCCGTGAGCCGGTCCAGGGCGGCCTGGCTCAGCACGATGTAGCGGCTGTTCACGACGTCGTAGACGTTGATGTTCTGCGGCTCGGTGAACTGCAGCTTCGGGTTGTTGCGCGAGGCGAGCACGGCGTTCGTGTTCTCCAGCGAATCGATCAGGAGCGCCTTCCCCTCGACCCCGATCCTGGCGATCATCTGGGCGAGAGCCTTGGTCTTCACGTCATCGACCGACAGGTCGTTGACCAGAACGAGCTTCCCTTCCTTCACGCGCTGCGACAGCGCCGACTTCAGGGCGTTCTTCTTCTCCTTCGCGTTCATCTTGTAGGAGTAGTCGCGCGGAGCCGGGCCGAACACCGTTCCACCATGACGATGGATCGGCGGACGGTTGCCACCCTGGCGCGCGCGGCCGGTGCCCTTCTGCCGGAACGGCTTCTTGCCCGAGCCGCTGACTTCCGAGCGGGTCTTGACCTTGTGCGTTCCCTGCCGAAGCGATGCGAGGTAGTTGCGCACTGCCTCGTGGATGAGATGCTCCTTGTACGGATACGCGAAGATCTCGTCCGGCAGGTCGACCGAGCCCACCTTTTTGTTGTTCCAGTCCTTGATGTCAACGGTCGGCATGGTTACTCACCCTTCTTCCCGTTCTTCGAGAAGCGGACGAAGACCAGGCCGTTGCGGCCGCCCGGCACTGCGCCCTTGACGTAGAGCAGGTTGTTCTCGGCATCCACCTTCGCCACGCGAAGGTTCTTCACCGTGACCTGATCGCCGCCCATCCGGCCACCCATGCGCATGCCCTTCATGACGCGCGACGGGAATGCCGAGGCGCCGATCGATCCGGGAGCGCGGTGGAACATCGAGCCGTGCGTGGCCCGTCCACCCTTGAAGTGATGACGCTTGACGACACCCTGGAAGCCTTTGCCCTTCGACTGTCCGACGACGTCGATCGAGTCGCCGGGCTTGAAGATGTCGACCTGGACGCGGTCGCCGACGTTCGCGTCGCCGTTGTACGGCACTTCGGCGAGCGTGCGCACCGGCTGGATGCCGGCCTTCTCGAAGTGTCCGCGCTGGGCGCTGGTGATGCGGCGGTTCGGGACCTTCTCCACCAGACCGATCTGCACGGCGTCATAGCCGTCCTTCTCGGCGGTCTTCTTCTGCACGACGAGGCAGGGACCGGCCTGAATGACCGTCACCGGGACGAGTGCACCGTCCTCGGCGAACACCTGGGTCATTCCGACCTTCTTGCCAATGATTCCTTCGATTGCCATGTCAGTTCACCTTGGAACCTTCCGACGTAGGGCCGGCTCTCGGCCGGCCCGGTCCGACTGGAGAGTCGGACCTACGTCACTTGCCAAAGGCCTTGATCTCCACATCCACACCCGCGGGGAGCTCGAGCTTCATGAGCGCGTCGACGGTCTGCGTCGTCGGCTCGAGGATGTCGAGCAGCCGCTTGTGCGTCCGCATCTCGAACTGCTCGCGCGACTTCTTGTCGACGTGCGGGCTGCGCAGCACCGTGTACCGCGAAATCTGGGTCGGCAGAGGAATCGGTCCCGCCACCTTCGCTCCCGTTCGCTTGGCCGTGTCGACGATTTCGCTCGTCGACTGGTCGAGCACGCGGTAGTCATACGCTTTCAGACGGATGCGGATCTTTTCATTCATCATGGTCTTCGTTCCTCAAAGAACAGTGGAGGACAGGCGCCTCGCCTGCACTCGCTCAGGGGTACTACTCGATGATCTCCGTGACCGTTCCCGCACCGACGGTGCGGCCGCCCTCACGGATGGCGAAGCGAAGTCCCTTCTCCATTGCGATCGGGGCGATCAGATTGATCGTCAGCGAGGTGTTGTCCCCCGGCATGACCATCTCCGCTCCCTCGACCAGCGTCGCGGTGCCCGTGACGTCGGTCGTGCGGAAGTAGAACTGCGGACGGTAGCCATTGAAGAACGGCGTATGACGGCCGCCTTCTTCCTTCGTCAGGATGTAAACCTCGGCCTTGAACTTGGTGTGAGGGGTGATCGAGCCCGGCTTGGCGCAAACCTGGCCGCGCTCGACGTCCTTGCGCTCGGTGCCGCGCAGCAGGAGGCCGACGTTGTCGCCCGCCTCGCCGCGATCGAGCAGCTTGCGGAACATCTCCACGCCCGTGACGACCTTCTTCTGCGTGGGACGGAGGCCGACGATCTCGACTTCCTCGCCGACCTTGACCACACCGCGCTCGATACGGCCGGTGACGACCGTGCCGCGGCCGGAGATCGAGAAGATGTCTTCGACCGGCATCAGGAAGTCCTTGTCGATGGCGCGGACCGGCATCGGGATGTAGCTGTCGACCGCATCCATCAGCTGCATGATGCCTTTGCCCCACTCGGAGTTCGGATCGCCGCTCTCCAGCGCCTTCAGCGCGGAGATGCGGATGATCGGAATCTCGTCGCCGGGGAACTCGTAGCTGGACAGGAGCTCGCGGACCTCGAGCTCCACGAGGTCGAGCAGCTCGGGATCGTCGACCATGTCCACCTTGTTCAGGGCCACGACGATGTAGGGAACGCCGACCTGACGCGCCAGCAGGATGTGCTCGCGGGTCTGGGGCATGGGGCCGTCGGCGGCGGAGACGACGAGAATCGCTCCGTCCATCTGGGCGGCGCCGGTGATCATGTTCTTGACGTAGTCGGCGTGGCCCGGGCAATCGACGTGCGCGTAATGGCGCTTCTCGGTCGAGTACTCGACGTGCGCGGTGGCGATGGTGATGCCGCGCTCACGCTCTTCGGGAGCCTTGTCGATCTGATCGAAGGCAACGAACGAAGCCGTTCCCTTCGCAGCGAGGATCTTTGTGATTGCAGCGGTGAGCGTGGTCTTGCCGTGGTCGACGTGACCGATGGTGCCGACGTTCACGTGGGGCTTACTGCGATCGAATTTCTCTTTTGCCATTTGGTTCCTACCTCCGTTAGCTTTTCCTTCTCCGAGATCCTTCGCCGTCTCCGCGGCTCCGGATGGCCGGCTTCATCAGCCGGCCACTTTGGCGATCACTTCATCGGCCACGCTCTTCGGCGCGGCCTCATAGGCATAGAACTGCATCGTGTAGCTGGCGCGGCCCTGCGACATCGAGCGCAGCTGCGTCGCGTAGCCGAACATCTCCGACAGCGGAACGTGGGCGCGGATGACCTTCGCTCCGCCGCGCTCGTCCATCTGCTGGATCTTTCCGCGGCGGCGGGAGAGGTCGCCCATGACGTCGCCGGCGTACTCCTCCGGCGTGACCACTTCCACGTCCATGATCGGCTCCTTGAGGATCGGCGCGGCTTTCCTCGCGCCTTCCTGGAAGGCCATCGATCCGGCGATCTTGAAGGCCATCTCCGACGAGTCGACGTCGTGGTACGAGCCGTCGTAGAGCGTCGCCCGCACACCCGTCATCGGGTAGCCGGCAAGAATGCCCCTCTCCATCGCTTCCTTGATGCCCTGCTCGGTCGGCTTGATGAATTCCTTCGGCACGGCACCGCCGACGATGGCGTTCACGAACTCGAAATCCTTGTCCGTGATCGGCTCGAGGCGGATCTTCACGTCGCCGTATTGACCCTTACCGCCGGACTGTTTGATGTGGCGGCCGTGAGCCTCACTGGAGCGGGTGATCGCCTCGCGATACGCGACCTGAGGCTTGCCGACATTCGCGGCCACGTTGAACTCGCGCACCATGCGATCGACGATGATCTCCAGGTGCAGCTCGCCCATGCCGCGGATGATGGTCTGATTGGTCTCGCGGTCCGTATGGACCTTGAACGTCGGGTCTTCCTGCATGAGCTTCGCCAGGGCGACGCCCATCTTTTCCTGGTCGGCCTTGGTCTTCGGCTCGATGGCCACGGCGATGACCGGCTCGGGAAAATTCATGGTCTCCAGGACGATGGGATGCTTCGGATCGCAGATCGTGTCGCCGGTGGTGACGTTGCGCAGGCCGACGGCCGCGCCGATGTCGCCCGCCCACACTTCCTTGATCTCTTCGCGCTTGTTGGCGTGCATCTTCAGGAGGCGGCCGATGCGCTCGGTGTTGCTCTTCGTCGAATTGAGAATGGCCGTACCCGTGGCCACGTGTCCCGAGTAGACGCGAAAGAAGGCCAGCTGGCCGACGAACGGGTCCGTCATGATCTTGAACACCAGGGCCGCGAACGGCTCCTGATCGGATGCCGCTCGCTCGGTGAACGACTCGTCGTCCGGATTCACACCCTTGACCGGAGGGATGTCCACCGGCGACGGCAGGTAGTCGACGACCGCGTCGAGCAGCGGCTGCACGCCCTTGTTCTTGAACGCCGATCCGCAAAGGACCGGGGTGATCTTCTGAGCGATCGTGGCCTCGCGCAGAGCGGCCTTCAGCTCGGCGACGGAAAGGGGCTGGCCGTCGAGGTACTTCTTCAACAGCTCGTCGTGCTGCTCGGCGATCGACTCGACCAGCTTCTCGCGATAGTGCTCGGCATCGGCGCGGTACTCCTCCGGAACGTCGATCACTTCGTACTTCGCGCCGAGGGTCTCGTCGTGGAAGACGAGCGCTTTCATCTGCACGAGGTCGATGACACCCTTGAATTTGTCTTCGCTTCCGATGGGGAGCTGAAGAGGAACCGCGTTCTTGCCCAGCTTCTGGCGGATCTGATTGACGACCGACTCGAAGTTCGCGCCGACGCGGTCCATCTTGTTGACGAAGGCGATGCGCGGAACGCCGTACTTGTCGGCCTGGCGCCAGACGGTCTCCGACTGCGGCTCGACGCCGCCGACCGCGCAGAAGACGCCCACGGCGCCGTCGAGAACGCGGAGCGAGCGCTCCACCTCGACGGTGAAGTCGACGTGACCCGGCGTGTCGATGATGTTGACGCGGCAATCGCCCCAGAACGCCGTCGTGGCGGCCGAAGTGATCGTGATCCCGCGCTCCTGCTCCTGGACCATCCAGTCCATGGTTGCCGTTCCCTCGTGCACTTCACCGATCTTGTGGGTGATGCCGGTGTAGTAGAGGATCCGCTCGGTCGTGGTCGTCTTCCCGGCATCGATGTGGGCCATGATGCCGATGTTGCGCGTCTTCTCTAGAGGTACTTGTCTGGGCATAACTGAATTCAATTCACACGCGTAGCGGCTCCTGCCGCTACACACAAATCGTTCGTTTTGTCGTTTCCCGTTGCTCGGTCCGGAACCGCAGAACCAGTAGGCGCTGTGTTATCCGGTCGAGACGGAGCTTCGGAAAAGCGTGGATAAAAACTGCTACTAAGAACCGTTACTGCTAAGACTTACTACTAATTACCACCGATAATGAGCGAAGGCCTTGTTGGCTTCCGCCATCTTGTGCGTGTCTTCGCGCTTCTTGATCGCGTTGCCGCGCCCGTTGGCCGCATCCATGATCTCGCCGGCGAGCTTGTCCTGCATGGTCTTCTCGCCACGCGCGACGGCGTAGCTGATCAGCCAGCGGATGGCCAGCGCCGTGCGGCGGGCCGGACGGACCTCGACGGGGACCTGGTAGTTCGATCCACCGACGCGGCGGCTCTTGACCTCGAGCGCCGGCTTGACGTTGTCGACCGCCTTCTTGAAGAGCTTGATCGGATCGTCTTTGGCCCGATCCTCGACCTTCTTCAGCGCGCCGTAGAACACGCGCTCGGCAACCGACTTCTTCCCCTGCGTCATCAGCGAGTTGATGAACTTGGTCACCAGCTGGCTGTTGTAGACCGGGTCCGGCAAAATCTCGCGTTTCGGAACTTCTCTGCGTCGTGGCATCTTGGTTTAGCTCTTCTTCGGTCTCTTCGCTCCGTACTTCGAGCGTCCCTGCATCCGCTTGGCCACCCCGACCGTGTCGAGGGTGCCGCGGATGATGTGGTAGCGAACGCCCGGCAGGTCTTTCACACGGCCTCCACGAATCAGAACAATCGAGTGTTCCTGGAGGTTGTGGCCGACGCCGGGGATGTAGGTCGTCACTTCGATTCCATTCGTCAGGCGGACGCGGGCGACCTTGCGGAGCGCCGAGTTCGGTTTCTTCGGAGTGGAGGTGTAGACGCGCGTGCAGACGCCACGCTTCTGCGGGCTCGACTGCAGGGCCGGGCTCTTGGTCTTGTAGCGGACCTTTTCACGGCCTGCGCTGACGAGTTGGTTGATCGTTGGCATTCCTTACCTATCCTCTTGAGACACCTGGAGCGACAAAGACTTCCCGGAAGGGAAAACCCGCGCACTTTAGGCGGGACCTAAGCTTTTGTCAAGCCCGGAACCGACTCAACGCCCGCCCGGAACTGCTTATTCCGAAGGGAAATGGCTCCATTCGGACGGCCTCCGTAACCAGCCATTTTCACGTTCGCTGATTGACGTGAGCCCCGTCACAAGAATAGATTCGCCATATCCGATTTGTGAAAGAGTCGCAGCCCCCGGCACAACCTTTTCTGGCCTGTTAGGAGGAAGCAACAAATGTTCGTTCGTCGTCTCCTCATCGTCATAGGTCTGCTCGCGGCCATCGCATTTCCCGCCGCCGCGCAGCAGGGCACCACAGAAATCAAAGGTCGCGTTCTCGATCCCCAGGGAAACGCTCTTCCGGGCGTGTCCGTGATGGTCAAGAACGAGCAGACCGGAATGTTCCGACAGACCGTCTCGGACAAGGACGGCGTCTACTTCATCAGCGGTCTCACCCCGGGATCGTATGAGCTGTCCGGTGAGCTGTCGGGGTTCAACACCTTCCGCCATCACGATCTGCGGCTGGAGATCGGGAAGACCGCGAAGGTCGACGTCAAAATGCAGCTCGGTGCGGTGGCCGAGGAGCTGACGGTGACCGCGGCGGCGCCGATGATCGACGTCACCTCGAAAGAGGTCGGCGGCAACATCACCAGCAAGGAGCTGGTCGAGCTGCCGTCGGTGAACCGCAACTTCATCGGCTTCGTGGCACTCCTGCCCGGCGTCGTGGCGAACATCAGCACCGAGTCGTTCGGCGCCGATGCCGTTTCGGTGAACGGTCAGGACAGCCGTAACAACAATTACATGGTCGACGGCGGCAACAACAACGACGACGTCATCGGCCAGCGTGCCGGAACCCAGGCCCGCACTCCGATCGAGTCGATCCAGGAGTTCCAGGTCCTCACCGGCCAGTACGACGCCGAGTTCGGCCGCACGACCGGCGCGGTCATCAACGCGGTGACCAAGCAGGGCACGAACCAGTTCAAGGGCGTTGCGTTCGGGTTTCTTCAGGACGCGTCGTACACCGAGAAGGACTTCTTCACCAAGCAGCGCAACGGTCAGAAGCCCGACACGAACTTCGTGCAGTGGGGCGGCAACATCGGCGGACCGATCGTCCGGGACCGGCTCCACTTCTTCGCGAACCTCGAGCGCGTCTACAACAAGCGCGCGACGGCGATCAACATCCCGGCGCGGCCCGAGTTCAACGCCACGCCGACGACCACCGATGACGTCTGGAACACCATGATCCGGTTCGACGGGCAGCTCAACGCCAGCGAGTCGGGCGCGATCCGGTGGCTCCGCGAGTCGTCGCCTCAAAAGAACCAGATCATTCCCGACGCCACGCTCAACGGAACGGTGCCGGTGACGCTCAACGCCTCGCGCGAGGAATCCGACGTCGACCAGACCGCGGTCGGTACGTGGAGCAGCCTGTTCGGCAACTCCAAGCTCAACACCGTCCGTCTCACCTGGACCCAGGAGAACGTCGCCTTCGCCAACCCCGGATTCAACGGCAACGGCCGGCAGCAGGATCTCCTCAAGCCGACGCTCGTCTTCCTGAACTTCGAGGATCAGCAGAGCGCGGTGGCCCAGGCCCGCATCAACAACGCCTACTACATCGACGACACGTTCAACTCGTACGTCAGCAATCACGACATCCGGGTCGGCTTCCAGGTGGCCCGTCTCGCCGAGAGCTCGACGGCCCAGGACAACATGAACGGCACGTTCACGTTCCGCACGAACAAGCCGTTCGACCCGAACGACTTCAGCACCTATCCGGAGCGTTTCTCCATCCGCGTTCCGGGCGCCAGCCAGCTGAATCTGGCCGTGAAGTACTACGGCGTGTTCGCCCAGGACAAATGGTCCGTCAGCGACCGCGCCACGGTCAGCCTCGGCCTGCGGTATGACCTCGAGAAACTGCCGATCAACGAGGCCGACAATCCTCTGTTCACCAATCCCAACGACTATCCCACCGACAAAAACAACATCTCCCCGCGCCTCGGCTTCACGTACAACGTCGACCCGAAGACCAACACTGTGCTGCGCGCCGGCTACGGCCGCTTCTACGACAAGACCCACCTCGAACTGGTCCAGGGCGCGGTGACCGGCGGCGTTTTCTCGAATTCATTCGTCACGACGCTTCCCACGAGCGCGGCCGATCCCGGTCCGTCGAAGGGCCAGCGTCCGACCGATCCGTTCCTCGCGAACGGTCCGATCGTCGATCGTGCGCTGCTCGCACAGCGCTTCCCACCGGGATCACGAATCAAGAACACCGGCACGGTCATCCTCGACAGTCCGGATCGCGTGATTCCGTATACGGATCAGTTCTCGGTCGGAGCCTCGCGCCAGATCACCACCGGCCTCGCCCTCAGCGTTGATTTCATCCACGCGAGCGGGCAGGACCAGTTCATGTCGCGCGAGTACAACCCCGGGACGCGGTCGGGAACCGGCCGCACCGATCCAGTCACTCGCGTGAACAAGAACTTCACCGGTTCGGTCCTCGTGCGCGGCAACACCGGGGAGACGACGTACAACGCCGCCGAGTTCCAGGTCGACCATCACCTCGGTCAGAACTTCCTGTACCGCATCTCCTACACGTACTCGAAGTCGCGCGGGAACACGTCCGGCAACGGCATTCCCACCAGCAACTTCCAGTACCTCGACGATTTGCGCCTGAACGCGAACGAAGGGCCGACCGATTTCGACCGCCCGCACAACTTCGTGCTCAGCGCATCGGGACGCGTTCCCCACACCGGCGGCCACCTCGAGCTGGCCACGGTGACGCGCTATGTGTCCGGCGACCCGTTGACGATTCAGAACACGAGTTTCGATCCCGACCAGAACGGCGTGCTGTTCGATCCGCTCCCGGCCGGCAGCTACAGCGGCACGGGAAGGAACTCGATCACCGTTCACAGCAGCGGCGGCCGCAACGGCGCGCGCGGTCCCGACTTCTTCCAGGTCGACGGCCGCGCTGCGTACCGGATGACGGTTGCTGGCAGCGAAGTGCGCTTGATCGGCGAAGTGTTCAACCTGACGAATCGCGCGAACTACGCGAACCCGTCCGGAGACGTCCGCTCGGGCCCGACCGGATTCCTCGTTCTCAATTCCCTCCGCTCCGGCGCCGTTCCCAGGACATTCCAGTTCGGCGTCCGATTGAGCTACTGATCCTGCCTCTGTGGAGCGGCGGCCGTCCCCGGCCGCCGCTTCCCGACGGGCGAGACGCGCGCCGCTCCACTCCCTTAAACTGACCGCGCGATGCGCGACGAGTGGAGCCCGCTCCGGCTGACCACGCAGCAGCGGATACCGGCGACGCTCGGCCTGCTCCTGCTCCTCGCCTACGCGGGCGCGACGCTGTACGTCGGCCTGCATCACGAGCCGTGGCGCGACGAGGCCGACTCATGGCTTCTTGTCAACCGTGCCTCGATCCCGTACATCCTGGCGTGGACTCACGACGCCGGCACCCCTGCGCTCTGGTACCTCGTTCTCAAGCCGCTGGCGTGGTTGCACCTGCCGTACATCGCGCAGACACTGCTCAACCTGGCGATCTCGTGGGCGGCCGCCGCGGTTCTCCTCTTCTTTGCTCCGCTCACGAGGCTGACGAAGCTCCTCCTGCTCGCCTCGTATTACTTCGCGTACGAGTACTCGATCGTGGCACGGAGCTATTCGCTCACGATCCTGTTGCTCTTCGTTGCCCTGGCGACATTCCGGCGCCCGATCGCGTTCGCTGTTGCCGTCGCTCTGCTCTTCAACACGAACGTGCACGGCGGAATCCTCGCCGCGGCGCTGCTCGTGGTCTTCCTGGCGATCAGTCCGCGAAACCGGACGATGATCGCACCGCTCGCGGTGATGCTCATCGGCGCGCTGGCCGCCTACCTCCAGCTCCGACCGGGAACGGGCTCAGGAAATCCGGCCGTGCTGCGTGCCGTCAATCTCTACGCCGTTCCGATGGCCGTGGCCGACGGATTCCTCCCCGGTCCGTTCCCACCGCAGATTGCCGTCCCCCTCGGATTCGTACTGATCGCCATGGTCATCGTTGCCGTCCGCCGTCATCGCGGTGCCCTGCTGTTTCTTTCCGAGACGCTCATCGGCCTGGCGACGGTCTACACCGTTATCTGGTTTGGCGGCTTGCGGCACGCGGGACTCTTCCTGATCGTGATCGTCGCCGCGCTTTGGCTGGCGTCGGATGTACCGCTCACCAACTTCACCCGCGCCGCCGCGATCCTCCTCAACCTCACGCTCCTCGGCTCCGCGGTGTATGCGTTTCAGAATGCGAGCCTCGACATGCGCTTCGCGTTCTCGGGATCGAAGGACATGGCTTCGTTCATCGATCATCGTTTCGACGACTACGACATCGCCGCGCACAACATCTACGCGTCCGAGGCGGTGCTGCCGTATCTGCCGGGAAGGAAGTTCTGGTACATCGGTCTCGGCGATTACGGCACGTTCCTGAAGTGGGACGCGGCGCAGGGACTGGGAGCGCGCATGCCGTACGAGCTGGCGGTCGATCGCGCGCGCCGTCATTTTCGCGGCAGGAAATGGCTCCTTCTGCTCGATACGCCGATGCCGCAGCCGGAACGCCGTGGATTCCGCCTGATTCACGCGACGAGCGTGCCCGTCTTCCGGCACCTCGACGAGCGGTACTGGCTATACGAGCCGCAATGACGCGCCGGTTCGCGATCGCCCTTCTCGTTCTCTACGCCGCGGCGACGCTGTACCTGGCGATCCATCACGAGCCGTGGCGCGACGAGGCCGACTCCTGGCTGCTCGTCCACCACGCCTCGCTCCCGGAAATCTTCCACTGGACGCGATATGCCGGCACTCCGGCGCTCTGGTACGTGCTGCTCAAACCGCTGGCGTGGATGCAACTGCCCTACTTCTCGCAGACGCTGCTCCACCTCCTGCTGGCCTGGTCTGCCGCGGCCGTGCTCCTGTTTTGCGCGCCGTTCTCACGCCTGACGAAGGCGCTGTTCCTCGCCTCGTACTACCCCATCTACGAATACTCGGTGATCGCGCGCAGTTACGTGCTCACGAATCTGCTGCTCTTCATCGCTGCCGCGCTTTATACGCGGCGGCGCGAGCGGCCGATCGCGTACGCGATCGTCATCGCGCTGATGTTCAACGCGAACGTCCACGCCGCGATCATCGCCGCCACGCTCGCTCTTCTGTTCGTTCTGGACCGCCCGCGAAGACCGGCCGCGATCGCCATCATGGCCGGCGGCGCGTTTCTCGCGTTCCTTCAGCTGCGGATTCCGGCGGACGCCGCCTTTCCGCACCTCATCCGCAACCGCGACGACGAAGCGCTGATGTTCACGATCGGGCAGTCGTTTCTGCCGACCGTGCCGCTGTACGCCGCGTGTGCGATCGGTATCTTCTTTCTCATCGCGGTCGTGATCGTGCTGCGGCATCGCCGCGACGCGCTGTTTCTCATCTTTCTGCCGCTGGCGTTCTTCGCCGTACTCTACTGGCGGGTCTGGTTCGGCGGTTTCCGGCACGCGGGCATTCTTCTGATTCTCGTCGTCGCCGCGCTATGGATCGCGGATCCGATCGAAAACGCGCGCTTCCTCCTGATCGCGCTGAACGTGATGCTCATGGTCTCCGCGCTGCTGGCCATTCCCATCGAGATTCAGGAGGTCGCCTTTGCGTTCTCCGGGTCGAAGGAGATGGGGCAGTACATCCGCGATCACCATCTCGACCGATACGAGATCGCCGCCCACAAGCCGTACGAAGCGGAGGCGGTCCTCCCTTACCTCCCCGGCAAACAGTTCTGGTACGCCGGCCTCGGCGAGTACGGCACGTACCTGCAGTGGGACCGGCACCTCCGCTACGCCGGAACGGTTTCGTACGACGAAGCGCAGATCAGCGCGCGCCGTTTTTTCACCGCACAGAAGAAGCCGTGGCTGCTGCTGCTCAACAACGCGATGCCGGCGCCTGCGAAGCGCGGGTACGTGCTGCTGTACGCGACGCGGCAACACATTTTCCGGATCGACGACGAGAAGTACTTCCTCTACCGTCCGCTCCCGTAAAATGCGCGCGCTTTGGGAAGGAAATCGAGAGAGAAGCGTGGAGCGGCGGGCTTCAGCCCGCCGGAGCCGGACGGCACGCTGAAGCGCGCCGCTCCACGGATCTGGCCCTACGCGTTCGCCATCGCCATCCTCACCGTTGTCGTCTTTGGGCAGATCGTCACTCATCACTTCATCACGTACGACGACGGGCTGTTCGTCACTGAAAACGCTCACGTTCGGGAGGGCCTGACCGGCGACTCGATTCGCTGGGCGTTGACGTCATCCGAGCTCGGCTACTACCCGCTCGTGTGGCTGTCGCATATGACGGACGTCTCGCTTTGGGGCCTCAACGCCGGCGGGCATCTCGCAACCGCGCTGCTGCTGCACGTCCTCAGCAGCTGTCTGCTTTTCTTCGCACTCAGCCGGATGACGGCGGCGCCGCTGCCCAGCGCATTCGTGGCGGCGCTGTTCGCGATCCATCCCATGCATGTCGAATCGGTGGCCTGGGTGTCGGAGCGGAAAGACACGCTCAGCACGCTGTTCGGGATGATCGCGCTGCTCTTCTACGCGATGCCGAGGAGTGTGAGGCGCGATGTAATGGTGGCGATCGCGTTCGTGGCCAGTCTTCTGTCGAAGCAGATGCTCGTCACGCTGCCGTTCCTCTTCCTTCTGGTCGACGACTGGCCGTTGCGGAGGAAGCCGGCGATCCTCGAGAAGATCCACCTCTTCGCCATCGCCGCGGGAGGCGTGTTCCTCGCCGTGGCCGGCCAGCGAAACCTGAACGCGTTGCAGACCACGGCCGTGCTACCGCTCGGCACGCGCATCGCCAACTCGCTCGTCGCGTACACGTCCTACATCGGCAAGCTGCTGTGGCCCGCGCGACTCGCGCCCATCTATCCTCTGACCGCGGTGAGTCCATCGGCCGCGGCGCTCGCGTTCGTCCTTCTTCTGGCGATCACGATCACGGCGTGGTTCCTTCGTAAACGCGCGCCCTATCTCATCGTCGGCTGGCTCTGGTTCATCGGAACGCTCGTGCCGGTGATCGGGATCGTCCAGATCGGCGCGGCGTCGATGGCGGACCGCTACACGTACTTTCCGGCGATCGGCTTGTTCATCGCCATCGTGTGGGGCGTTGCCGATCTTCTCCCGGCCCGCGTTGCGGTCGCGGCGGGATGCGCGGCCGTCACGATTCTCGCCGTGCTCGCGTTCATTCAGACGAGCTACTGGAAAGACACCGAGACGCTCTTCACGCACACGATCGGCGTGACCGGGCCGAATCCGATCGCCGAATACACCCTCGGCCAGATCTACGAGACGAATGATCCCGATCGCGCCATCGATCATCTGCGGCGGGCGATCGATCTGACGGAAGCGGCGCTGCGCGCGACGCCCGACGCACCAAAGCCCGATCTTTACGCGCAGGCGCACGTCGGCATCGGCACGGCGTTGCTCGAAAAGGCGAAAGCCGCCGGCGATCCGGCGGCGAAGGCAAAGCTGGTCGACGATGCGGGCGCCGAGTATCAGGCCGCGCTGCGCATCGATCCGAATGCCGGCAACGCGCAGCGCAATCTCGCGCTCGTGCAGTCGATGAAGGCCACCGCTGCGCCGGTCGCGCCGCGGCAGCAACCGCGGGAGTCGGAGGTCGACCGCCTGATCGACTCCGCTGTGGCGCTCTCGCAGAAGCGTCAGTTCGACGCCGCGATCGCCGAGTATCGAAGGGCCGTGGCCCTCGACCCCACCTCCGTCGAGCCCCACGTCTACCTCGGAATCGGCCTGGCCCAGGCGGCACGCAACGCCGAAGGGGCCGCGGAACTGCGGAAGGCGAAGAAGATCGATGCCGCGCGCGCCAACCGCTACGTGACCGGCATCCTGAGGCTGCCGCAGAACGAGGGAAATCTGGACGCCCTGATCCGGCAGCTCGAGGGCCGTTAGTCAGAACTCGACGAACGTTCCGCCGCCGCTTCGGCCCACCTTGTCGTAGATGAACGCCGCGGACGCGAGGTCCTCGATCGCCAGGCCGAGCGACTTGAAGAGCGTGATCTCGTGGCGCGACTTCCGGCCTCCCGCGGCGCCGATGAGCACATCGCCGATCTCGGTCATGGCATGGCCTTCCTTGATCGCTCCCTCGCGCAACGCGAAAAGGTAATCGCCCGATTCGTTGACCGTCGACTCCTTCCGATCGACGAACAGCGATGCGGCGCGCATCGTCGCGCCGTCGACTTCGCGCGCCGCGGCGATGCTCGATCCGACGGCATTGATGTGCGCGCCGGTCGCAATCCACTCGGCTCGCAGCACCGGCTCCTTCGAGCTCGTCGCGGTGACGATGATGTCCGCGCCACGAACCGCATCCTCGACCGACCCCGCGACCGCGGAATCCCGCAACCCCGCAACCAGCTTCTCCGCTTTCTCCCGCGTCCTGCTGTACACGCGCACATCCGAGATCTTCCGCACCAGCGGAATGGACTCGAGGTGCGACTTCGCCTGCACGCCGGCGCCGATGATGGCCAGCGTTTTCGCATCTTCGCGCGCGAGCAGGCGCGTGGCCACGGCGGAGACGGCGGCCGTGCGGATCGCCGTGATGGCCGACGCGTTGACGACCGCGAGCAGCGCGCCGTTCTCGCCGCTGTGCAGAAGCACCGCGCCGAGATGTGTGTCGAGGCCGCGCGCGGGATTCCCGGGAAAGACGCAGACCTCTTTCAGACCATAGACCGGATTCTTTCCGCCGCGGTGTGCCGGCATGAGGCCGAGGATGCCCTGCGCCCCCGAACCGCGGACGAGTGATCGAAGAGGCTGCGTCACTTCGCCGCGAGCGAGCACCGAAAGCGCCTCCTCCATCGCGGCGATGCACTCGCGCATCGTCAGGATCGTTTCGACGTCATGCTCGTTGACGATCAGTACACGCATGCGTCAGGCGTCACGATGAACGGTCGCCGGCGAGTATGCCGGGAGACAGACGGCGATGTACTCCGCGCCTTCCGGGCCGGGCGTCGAATACTGCACCCATTCGCCTTTCTGGATGATGAGGGCCTGGCCGGCCCGAACGTCCATCGATCCATCGCGCGTCGTAATCCGGAGAGTGCCGCGAAGCACGACGGTGTATTCGTCGAATTCCGGCGTCTGTCCCGGCTCGATCCAGCCGGATGGACTCTGCATCCGCGCCACGCTCACGGCCTCGCTCTTCGAGTTCACGCGGCCGATGTACTCCTCGATGATCTTCGGCTTGTTTCCGGCGGCGCGAACGATGGATGGCTTCGAGATCAAGGTCGGCATCCCAAAAGTATGAAGGCAGAGGGCAGAAGGCAGAAATACGAAGGCGTTACTTCTGCCCTCTGCCTTCTGCCTTCTGACGTTCGAGCCACCGGCGCATCACCGACAGCACATACTGCGTTTCGTCCTCGCTCAGGGCATGGCCCTTTGCGATCTCGTGAACTTTCTCGAGGCATCCCCGGCAGCAGGTGGCCGTTCCGTGCTGCGCCACGAACACCGGATGGTTGCGCCAGGGCGTCTGCCGCCCGTCGTTACGCGGCTCGGCGGGCGCGAGGCGCTCGTCGATGAACTTCGCGGCCTGCTCCATCACCCGCTCGATGCCCCACCTGTGCAAATAGGCGAGCTCGCTGCCCTTCAGCCGGAACTTGCGCCGGAACGCGGAAGACGCAATGCTGTCAAAAGCTCGCTCGATGTCGATCATCTGGCATTCTTTTTGAGGCGCCCGTCGGCCATGAACGTCCTTCTCGCAAGTATCGCGCTCGCTGCCACCACCCTCGTACCGCTGAACGATCTCGGATCGCAGCCGTACCTGTGGGGCTACTACGGCGGGCTGTGGGACGTAAAGAACACCGGCGACGAGACCATTCCCGCCGATCACGCCGCCGCCGGATTGCGGCAGGCCGCGCTCATCCAGCCGCTCGACGCGGACGGCAATCCTGCTCCGGACGGCAAAGTCGTGTTCCTGTCTGTCGGCTATGGCAACACGCAGCGGACGTTCGAGCAGTTTCAGTCGCTCGCCGCTGCCGATGCGCACGTCAATCACCACTCGCTGGTGCTCCTGAATGCGGCCGCCGATCGCCTCGATGCCGTGAAGTGGGACTTCCCGTGGAAGACGGCATGGGGCAGCTACGAAAGCAGCGTGTTCGAGCCCGCGGGAGTCACTCCGGCGCAGGTGCAGGTCGCGTGGGTGCAGCAGATCAACGAGAACCCGTACACGCCGCTGCCGATCCAGTACGCCGACTCCTATCTGCTCAAAGCGACGCTCGCCGACATCCTTCGCGAGCTCAAACAGCAGTTCCCGAATCTGCAGATCGCCTATCTCTCCAGCCCCGAGTACGCCGGATACGACACCACGAAGACGCTCGGTGAGCCCTTCGCCTACGAGGACGGCCTCTCCGCCCGCTGGGTGATCCTCGGACAGATCGAATTCATGCGCAAAGGTGAGATGTGGGACCCGCGCATCGCCGATCTCAGTTATGTCGAAGGAAAAGCACCCTGGGCGACGTGGGGTCCGTATCTGTGGGCGAACGGGACGACGCCGCGTTCGGATGGTCTGACCTGGCAGCGCAGCGATTTTCTCGCCGACGGTTTCACGCTCTCCGAGGCAGGCGCGCGCAAATCAGCCGGGATGCTCATGAAGTTCATGGTGAGCGAGCCGACGGCGGCCGGGTGGTTCGTGCCGACGACCACTCCGATTCCGAGGCGGCAGCGGGCCGTGAGGCACTGAACTAAACTGCGGTGTAGTGATCACGCGCGTATCCGCCGGCATCGCCGCCGCGTTCGCGGTTACCCCGCTCCTCCCGCTCCTTCGTCCGCTGTTCGGCGTTCCCGGCCATGGCATCGGCCTCGTCTCGGTGAATCGCTATCCGAAGGGATGGGATTACGCGGTGGTCCTGATTCTTTTCGCGGTCGCGGGGTTGGGGACTTGGATCGCCGGACGGTTCACGCGCGAATGGAGCGCCGGTTTCAGCGGGGATGGAACAACAACGGCTGAAGCCGGTGCTCCATCCATTGTCGTCGTGCTTCTGATGGTCGTGGTGTTCCTCGCAATTCTCCCGGCCCGCGACCATCCGTACGCGTTCGCCGATCCCTACCACGAGGGCGAGAACCTCTCCGCCGCGTCGGTGATGATGTCGGGCGGACGCCCGTATCGCGACATCTGGTTCATGCACGGGATCGCCGCCGATGGCGGTCTCGATCTCCTCGTCCTCGGCGATCCCCCTTCGATCCTCCGCACGCGCCGGATCCGTTCCGTGTTGGGCGCGGCGACGGTCGCGCTGCTCGTACCGATCGCGGCGGAAGTCTCATCGACGTGGCTCGGGGTGATCTTCGGAACGATGGCCTCGCTCGCGGCGATCGCCGCGGGACAGCTCCCGGCCACTCCGCACTATCGGCTTCTGCCGCTGCTTCTCGCCGTCTGGCTGGCGTTGATCGCCATTCGGAAAGAGAGGCGCGCGTTCCTCATCGCCGCATGCGCTGTCGCATCGGCGGGATTGCTGTGGAGTCTCGACGTCGGCCTATTCGCGACCGCGGGCATCTGGGGCTGGATGATTTTGCGGAAGCGTTTGGACTGGCGAGCAGCAATTGCCACGATCCTGACGCCGCTGCTGCTGCTACTGATCACCCGCAGCGACATCAGCCGTTTCTTCCGCGACTCGTTTCTCCGTCTACCCGAATGCTTCGATGCCATCTACTCGCTGCCCGCACCGCCGCTTCCGGCGTTGAGCTTTCCCTGGCTGGTGTCGGACGCGCCGCACTACTACGTTCCACCGATCGTCTACGGCGTTCTCGCCGCGGCGGCATTGCTGATCCCCGATCGCCGCCGCGGCGATGCGATGCTGCTTCTGGCGTTCGTCGCGTTCGTGGAATTCCGGACGGCCTCAGGCCGCGTCTCCTGGGGTCACATCCGCTTCTCTCTCCCTCTCCTCGGCATCATCGTGGTGGCGTTTGCGATCGAGCCGTTGATCCGAATGAAACGCTGGAAGGAGATCGCGCTTGCGATTGTGCTGATCGTCCTCGCGATTCCCTATTTCGAGCTCCCGGCGAACGCGAAGGATCTCGCCGGTCACTGGATGACCTACCGCGAACGCCTGCATCCCACGCCGGGCACCGTGTCGTTTCCGATCCCGCGCGCCCGCGATCTCTTCACGTATCAGCAGGAAGCGAATGATGTCGGCGCGCTGTACGCTTTCTCGCAATCGCAACCACCCGGCCCGATCTTCGATTACTCGGGAGAGAAGTTTCTCTACTACATGCTGGCGCGTCCGGCGGCGACGCGCTGTCACGACATCCCCTACCTCTCCGATCCGAAGCTCGGGAGCGAGGCGATGAAGCAGCTCGAGCGGCACCGGCCGGTGTTCGTGGTGGTGAAAGGCCATGAAGTTCTCGCGAACATCGACGGAGTGTCGAACAGGCAAAGAACTCCGTGGCTTGCCAAATGGATCGACGCGAATTATCCGCAGCGGATCACCATCGGCCGGTACACGGTCGGGTTACCATCCACGCATGAGTTTCAGCCGAACGTATCTCGATGAGACGCAGGAAGTCGTTCGCCGCATCGACGCCGACGCCATCGACCGTCTTGCCGAAGGTCTGGCGCGCGCCCGCGAGGCCGGCGGCCGCCTCTTCATCCTCGGTGTCGGCGGATCGGCGGGACACGCGAGCCATGCCGTCAACGACTTCCGCAAGATCTGCGGATTCGAGGCGTACACGCCGACCGACAACGTCTCCGAGCTGACCGCGCGCATCAACGACGACGGCTGGGAAGGCTGCCTCGTCGAGTGGCTGAAGGGATCGCGGCTGCGGAAGAACGACGCGCTGCTGATCTTCTCCGTCGGCGGGGGCAACGTGGAGAAGAACGTCTCGGTGAATCTCGTCCGAGCGATCGACGAGGCGCGTCGCGTCGGCGCGAAGGTGTTCGGCATCGTCGGCAAGGACGGCGGCTACACGAAAAAATCCGCCGACGAGTGCGTGCTCGTGCCGGTCGTCTCGAACGATCGCATCACGCCGCACACGGAAGGCTTCTGCGCCGTCGTCTGGCACCTGCTCGTCAGCCATCCGGCGCTCAAGATGACGCAGACGAAGTGGGAATCGGTGCGCTGACGCGTCAATCGAAGCGCAGCCCGTGACTCACGGCCAGCCGCAGATCGGGCACATGCGTGACACGCGGCGCCTCGGAATCGAGCGTCACTCCCAGCGGCGGCTGGCGGAACCACACCGGCTCGCTTCCCGGGACGAGAAAGATTCCGACCGGCTCGCCCATCATCGACACCGCGTTCACGACGTCCCCTTTGCGGAGCCGGAGAACCCCGCGAACGGGCGCGGCCGGACGGCGATTCACGTACCAGATGACATCGGCGATCGCACTTGGATGATCGGCGTGCAACTCGGTCGGCTCCGAGACGCGATACGCGAGCGGATGCGCGAACCACGGGTGCTCCGCAAGCGCAAGTGAAGCGACGAGGCGATAGTCGCCATCGACCGGCCCGTACCACTCCGCGACCGCGTGCCCCGGCTCGAGCCGCGCGCTGAGCGCAGGCAGCCAGAGGTTGCGCCACAGCGGAAGGTAATGCCTGACGACCATCGAGCCGAGATCGGGATGTTGGGCGAGCCACACCGCGGCGTTGCGATCGGTGATCACCGCCGCCGGCGGATCGACGACCCAGTCCGCCACGCGATACGGCGGCGCGTAGCCGTGCGCGATCAGCTGGCGGATGAGATCGGGCAGGAACCAGAATCGATACGCCGGATTCCTTCGCAGCGCCCAGCCCACACCGTCGAACACTTTCGATCCCGGCCGCGTGTGCGATTGAGCCTCGCGCATGATGAGATCCTGGTAGGCGAAATCCTGTTCTTTGCCGCGAAAGATCACCAGACCCGCGCTGATGATCATCGCCACGACCGCGAAGACGGCCACGGTCCGCAACGGCTTCCATCGCTCGACCTCGCCGGCGATGAACGGCAGCATCATCAGCACGACGATCTCCAGGTGATAGTTGTAGACGAACTTCATCTTGGCGATGAAGAGCATGTTTGCGATCTGCAGGATGGCGAAGAAGAGCCATTCGTCCGGACGCCGCCACCGCGCCAGGGCGCGGGCGAGCCCGATGAGTCCGAGAACGATGAGCGCGACGCCGGCGATGTCGATCCCGCTCCACTCGAAAAAATCTCCGCCGCCGTAGATGCGGATCCCGAACGCGATGAGCATGCGATGTACGAACGCCCACGGAACGCGATCGGCGAATTTGTCGCCCAGGTAGTTTTCGTACCAAACGTGTTGGTAGATGTCGCGCAACGCACCGCGCGCCGCGAAGTATCCAAGGACCAGCACGAACGTGACGATGACGCCGGTGATCACCCACAGCACGCGGCGGTTGAATCGCCAGCGATGCTCGCGGCGATCCATGATCGCGTCGAGAAGAACCGTGAGCGCCAGCAACGGGCCGAGGCGCAGGTTGGCGAAGCCGGTGAGACAGAGGAGTACGCCGGCGAGGAACGCGTGGAGCGACGCGCGTCCTGGCGCGTCGCCGGCGGCCGGGGACGGCCGCCGCTCCACGGACAGCACCACCAGGGCCGCCACATACACCGCACACCCCAGCACATCCACGCGGTACTCGACCGCGGCGATCATCAGCAGCGAGCTGCACGTCGCCAGCGCGATCGCGGTCCAGCGGCCGAACGCCGTCAGTCCCGAGCGGCGCATCCAGACATTCGTCAGCCAGAACGTGGCAATCCACAACGGCACCTGGACGATGCGCATCCAGACGATCGCCGCGGCACCGGGACTCTTCGTCATCGCCGCGAACGGCGCGAACAGGTACCACTGCAACGGCGTGTGGTGCTCCCAGAAGTCGCGATAGGGCGTGAGACCCTGGCGCACCCAATCGGTGGCCCTGAAGAATTCGATCTCGTCCCAGTTCAGCGGATGCAGGCCGATGACCGAAAGCATCCGGACGGCGGCGGCGACGATCGTCACCGCGATCAGGAGCCGGACGACGGCGCGCTCGCTCACGACAGCGGCCCGTTCCGGAACTGCTCGACGACGTCGGCGATCGTGCGCCGCACCGCCTCGCGGCTGGAGAGCTTCGGCCGCCAGCCGAGCTTCGTCATCCGCCGCGTGTCGAGCTTCACCTGAGGCACATCACCCTTCCAGCCGCGCGGGCCGCCGCTGTACTTCACTTCGATCGATCGCCGGTCGATGCCCATCGCCTCGATGGTCCACTCCGCGATCTCGGTGACCGACGTCTGGTCGTCCACCGCGAGGTTGTAGCAATTCACCGCGTCGCTCGCCTGTGCGCAGCCGAATTCGATGCCGTCGATGCAGTCCTCGACGTAGACGTAAGGCTTCGACTGCGTTCCATCGCCGAGAACCTTGAGCTCCTTCCGGTTCTCGCGCAGGCGCAGGACGAAATCATGAATGACGCCGTGCGTCGGATTCGGGCCGACGACATTGCCGAATCGGTAGATCCAGCAGCGCATGTCGTAGTTGTGCACGAACGCGGTGACGAGCGTCTCGCAGGCGACCTTGCTCGCCGCGTACAGCGAGATCGGAAAGATCGGACCGTAATCCTCCGGTGTCGGCATCACGGAGGGCTCGCCATACACCGCGCCGCTGCTCGAGAAGATGATCTTCTTCACGCCCGTCCGGCGCATCGCCTCGAGGATGTTGTACGTGACGAGCGTGCCGCCTTTGAGATCGAAGTCGGTGTACGTCGTTCCGTAGCTGATATCGCTGTTCGCGGCGAGATGCCAGACCAGATCGGGCTTCGCGGTCTCGAACAACCCGATCACTTTCTGCAGATCGAGCAGATCGAACTCGTGGAAATGAAATCGCTCGTGCTTGGCCACGTATGCGCGCTTGCCGAGGAAGAAGTTGTCGACGCCCCAGATCTCGTCACCGCGCGCCAGAAGCCGCGGAATCAGATTCGAGGCGATGAACCCCGCCGCCCCGGTCACCAGAACCCTCACTCCGCCTCCAGATCCGCCCGCGTCTTCGCCAGCTCCTCGGGCGTCCCGATGTCGTAGAAATCGTGGTTGACGACTTCTGCTTCCAGCTCACGGTTCGCGGCGAGCTTCGAATAGACCTCCTGCTCGAACGAGCAGGCGCCGAGCGGCGGGACGAGATCGATCACGTCGCGGCGCAGAACGGCAAACCCGGCGTCCACGTACGGCAGTTCCTTCGCACTCTTGTCGAATCTCGTGACCACGCCGTGAAGCGCCTCGGCGTTGCCTTCGCTCAGCCGGGGATAGACGGCCAGGCAGTTGTCGGGGTGCTCCTCCACGAAGCGATCGTAGTCGAAGCGGCGCAGAACGTCGCCATAGGTGAGGATGAAGCGGTCCTTGATGAGGTGGCTGGCATCGCGGATCGCGCCCCCGGTTCCCTGCAGCTCCTGCTCGCGGCTGTACTCGATGCGTGCACCGAAGGCGTCGCCGCGCCGGAAGTGCGCCTCGATCACATCGGCATGATGCCCGACGAGAAGAAGAAACTCGTTGAAGCCGCGCTCGAGGAACGACTGCAGCACCAGCTCGAGAAACGGCCGGCCGGCGACGCGGATCATCGGCTTCGGCAGCCCGCGCGCCAGCGCGCCGAGACGCGTGCCGCGGCCGCCGGCGAGGACGACGACTTTCATGGGCGCGTGGATCTCGCTTTCCACAACCTCCTGAACGTCCACACCGTGCTGGCCCAGCGGTTCAGCGTGGTCGTTCCGACGCGCTCGCGATAATCGATGGCGATTTCCTCGACGCGAAAACCCATCCGGTACGGGATCACGAGCATGTCCACGGGCAGCGCCGGACCACGCGGATTCCACGTCACCTGCTCGAGCATCGATCTCCGGTACGCGCGCATGCCGCTATGCACGTCCGTTGTTTTGATCCCGTGCAGAAGGCGCGCGGCGAGCGCGAACACGCGGTTGGCGATGAAATTCGGCAGCGGCATCGCCTTCGGCCGTCGTTTCACGCGCGTGGTGTTGACGAGATCGGCGCCTCCCACGATCCGGCGCACGAGCTCCGGAATCACCCTCACCGGGTACGTGTCGTCGCAATCGAGAGTCACCACGATGTCGCCGCTTCCTTCCCGCACGGCCCGATCCATCGCCGGGCCGTAACCCTGCGGCGGGAACTGCCTGATCACGCGGCAGCCCAGACTCTCGGCGATTTCGGCGGTGCGGTCGCGGCTGGAATCGACGACGAGAATCTCCGCATCCGGAACGACCCCGCGGATATCGCCGACCACTTTCGCGATCGCTCCCTCCTCGTTCATCGTGATCATCGAGACCGTCAGCTTCATCAGAGCTCGTTGGCAAGAGCGATGGCGCGCTCGACACAGACGTCGGAGTTGATGTAATCGAACTGCGCGAAGCGGCCCAGCAGACGCACGCCCGCTTTGGTCACGCTGTCGCGCAACTCGGTGACGTTGCGGCGATAGTCGAGATCGTACACGGGATATCCGTACGTGAACCGCACCACGCGTTTGTAGACGATCAGAGCGGGATCGATCAGTTCCATCGTCTGCAGGTCGCCGATGACGCGGGCGATCACGTCATCGTCGCTCATCTCCCAGATTCCGTCGCCGGCGTTCGCGGTGATCTCGGCCATGATGCTGGACTGCCCGGCCGGCACCGTGCGCTCGCTGAAGTTCTTCGGAAACGAGATCCGGTGAAAGGCGATGTCGGGATCGGGAACGTAGATCGCCGTGTACGGGTGTCCGCGGTCCTCACGAAATCCGAGAAGTACGTTGATCAGCGAGTTGTAGCGCAGCCGCGATGCCGCTTCGCGCGCTTCCCGCGGCGCCGCCGGCCAGACCTGCAGCAGCTCGTGGATCGGAATCGTCGAAACGAGCTCGTGATAGAGGCGTTCCTCGCCGGTCGTCGACCGCACGTGCCAGTGCTCGTCGATCCATTCGATCTCTTTCACTTCCCAGTTCGTGGCAATCGATCCCTTCACCTGCTTCGCGAACGCGTGCACGAGCGCCTCGTATCCCCCCTCCACCGGATAGTGGAAGTGCAGCTGGTGCAGATACCCCTCGGTCGGAATGCCGATCGCGGATTTGATGACGTCCTCGACCGGCGGTTTCGGGATGCGTGACACGAACTCCAGCCCGATCTTGTGCGGGTCGTAATTCCAGATCTTGCGGTTGTAGGGGATGAAGTACTTGTCCGAGATCCCCGCGCCGAACGTCTTGTACGACCATTCCGCGAGATTCGCAGGCGTGTCGTTCGCGTGCGGATTCTCGACGTACGCAAACAGGCACTCGAACGTGTCCTGCTTCGGCAGCGCGGCGAGATCGTTCTCGAACGGATACTTCACCATCCGGCCTCTGAACCAGATCTTGTTTTCACGCCGCCGCTGATGAACGTTGTCGCCGAGGACGTTCACCATCAGGTTGAGGACGTCCTTGTTCTTGCTGAACATGATGTGGGGTCCGGCAGCGTCGAAGGTGAAGCCGCGGTCGATGACGCTGCCGCAGAGGCCGCCGATGCGCGCGCGTTTCTCGAGCACATCGACGTCCGAATCGAGATGCGCCGCCAGTGAGATGCCGGAGATGCCGCCGCCGAGGATGGCGACACGGCGGTGGATCGGTTGAGCGCTCATGTCATTCCGAGCGCCGAAGAGCGCGAGGAATCTGGGCGGCGCGCCCGGTCCCCCAGATTCCTCGCCGTCTTCGCGGCTCGGAATGACACTAAACCGTCTCCCGCGCGGCCGCCAGCGAGCGCTTTACCGACGGGAACCCGACTCCGATGTGGGCCACGACTTTCGTCCCCTCGGGCTCGATCGTGTAGTGCATCCGGGCCATCCCGCGGCTGGCCATGTAGCGTTCCAGCGCGGCGTGATGGCGCGGGCAGTAGAGCATCAGGAATCCGCCGCCGCCCGCGCCGACGATCTTGCCGCCGAGAACGCCGAACCGCTGCTTCACTTCGTCATAAATCTCATCAACATTTGTGAGAGATATTTTCGACGACATTTTCTTCTTGTTCTGCCAGTGCTCGTCGAGCAGCTGCCCCCAGAGATCGTAATTGCTCGTCTGCACGGCTTCCAGGATCCGGTAGCCGAGGTCCCTGATGCGGTGGAGGCTGTCGGCGACGCGCGCGTGGTCGGCGCTCTCCTTCTTCTGCATCGCCTTGTTCTGATCGGCGAGCACTTCCCGCGCGTCGCGCTGCGCGCCCGTGTAGTAGATGTGCGTGTGCGCGACGAACTCGGCGATGTCGCTGCTCGACGGCTGCAGCTGTCGCACCTCGACCTTTCCGTCGCGTCCGATCTCCAGGATCGTCAGACCGCCGTACGCGGCCATGTATTGATCCTGCTTCCCGATCCCCTCCTTGAGGATGTCGAGCTCGATGTGGCAGGCCTCCTCGGCCAGCGTCTGCAGCGCGACGTAATCGCGGCGGTCGTGATGAAGTGCGTTCAGCAAGCCGACGAGGTAGCAGCTCGACGATCCGAGCCCCGTACCGGCGGGAAGGTCGGCCAACGACGAGACTTCGAAATTGCTCTCGACGCCATGCAGCTTCAGCGCTTCGCGCGCAAGCTCGTGGCGCAACTGCGAGACGTGCTCGACGACTTCGCTCTGCGTGTAGTGCAGGATGATCTTGTCGCCGACGATGGGCCGGTTCACGATCACGTACATGTACTTGTCGAGACCCATGGCGAAGATGAAGCCGCCGTTCTGCGAGTAGTACGACGGGAGATCGGTTCCGCCGCCGCCGAGGGTCACGCGGAACGGGGTCCGCGTGACGATCACAGCTTGAACCCTGCCGCGGAGGCGTCGTTGAAGAACATCTTCACCGTGTCGAGCGAGAGCTCGTCGAGCGACTTACCGACCATGGCCAGCTTCTTGAGGATGTCGCTCGTCACCGTGATGATGTGGCAGCCGCACTCCTCGGCCTGAAAGATGTTCAGCAGCTCGCGCGGGCTGGCCCACAGGAGCTGCGCTTTCGGTTTCTTCTTGACGATGTCCGCGCAGTGCTTCATCAGCGGAACGGGATCTCGGCCGGTGTCGGCGATGCGTCCGGCGAACACCGACACGATGGCGGGGACTTTCGGATCGAGCACGTTCACGACGTCGCGAACCTGCTCGACCGTCATGATCGCCGTGATGTTCAATTTCACTCCGGCGGACGAGAGGCGTTTGATCAGCGGGATCGACGACTCCCCTTTCGTGTTCGTGATCGGAATCTTCACGAACACCGAGTCGCCCCACGTGCAGATCAGGCGGGCCTGGCGTTCCATCTCCGCGAAATCGTCCGCGAAGACCTCGAACGAGATCGGCATCCCGGAGACGGCGTTGAGCGCTTCTTTCGCGAACTTCTCGTAATCGTTGACACCCGACTTGCGCATGAGCGTCGGATTGGTCGTGAATCCCTTGACGATACCGCTCTGACGCGCCGCGACCATGTCGCGCACGTCCGCACCATCGGCGTAGAGATCAATGCGAAGGTCGGGAGCCATCGACGACGTTTCGAACCAGCTCGGCGAGATCGGCACAGACGAGGTCGGGCTTCGCCGAACCGCGCTTCCCGCTGGAATGCTCGTATTTTAGCAGCGCCGTGCGGCAACCCGCGTTGATACCGGTCACAACATCGCTGTCCTGGTCGCCGACCATCCACGACGACACGAGGTCGATGTCGTACCGCTCCGCCGCCTCCCGCAGAAACTGCGGGCTTGGTTTCCGGCACTGGCACGGCCCGAAGCCGGCGATTTTCGAGTCCGGATGGTGGTAACAGACGTACGAATCGGTGATCTTCACGCCGCGGCCGCTCAACTGCTCGAGCACGCGTTCGTGCACCTCCTGGAGGTCTTCGAGCGGGCTCTTCCCTTTCGCGTAGCTCGGTTGATTCGTGATCAGAAACAGGAGCCAGCCGGCATCACCGGCCTTTCGCAGAGGCTCGATCGCCTCCTCGCGCATGTGCAGGTCGCGCACGTTCCGGGGCGACTCCCACTCCTCGTGCGAAGGGTAATAGACGAGATCGTCGACGACTCCGTCGCGGTCGAGAAAGATCGCGCGCTTCATTGGCCCGCCACGTCATCCTCAGCCGCGGAGACGGCGAAGGATCTCAGAATGCCATCCATCGTATGTTGAGATCCTTCGCTCCGCTCAGGATGACCTAACCTCCGATTTGTCCTGCGGCGGCTCCGCGTCGCGAATGGCAAAGTGGCGCACGATCTTCGTCAACTGTTCGTCGACGCGGCGGAAGCGCAGATACGTGATGAAGAACGCCAGGAACGTGAACAGGATCGAAAGGTAGAGGACGAGATCTGCGCCGCGCCCGATGCCGAGGTAGTGGGCGGCGCGGACGAGGATGTCGGGATCAGCGATCGAAACCGCCGCCGCGATCCAGAGCGCCAGCCAGGCCACACCGGATCGCGCGGCCAGGCGCCGGCGGCCGATCTGGATCGCCGTGGCCAGAACCATCACGCCGAGAAGCGGCAATGTGACGAGCTGAAACGTGGTCACCGGAAGAACCTCTTCATCAGATAGTCGAACGCGATCCGGAACGCCGCCATGCTCGATTGCCCTTTCCGCAGCGAATACTCGGAGTAGTGGATCACAACCGGCACCTCGATTACACGCAGATGCAGGCGGTACATCTGATCGACGATCTCGCTGGCGTGCGCCATCCCGTCGATGGCCAGGTGAATTTTCTCCGCGGCCGGCCGCCGGAGCGCGCGCAGCCCGTTGTGCGCGTCCGTCAGCGCCACGCCGGAAGTGACCCGCATGAAGATCGCCGCCGTGCGCAGCATCAGCCGCCGCAGCGCCGGAACATTCGATCGAAGCTCGAGGAATCGCGAGCCGACGGCGACGTCTGCGCCCGTCTTCTCGAGCGCTTCGATGAGGCGATCGACATCCTCGGCACGATGCTGGCCGTCGGCGTCGAACGTGACGACAATCTCCGCGCCCTTCTGCACGCTGTACTCGATGCCGGTCTGCAGCGCCGCGCCCTGGCCGCGATTCATGAGATGCCGCAGCACGGTCGCGCCGCCACGCCGTGCCTCGGCGGCAGTGGAGTCGCGCGAGCCGTCGTCGACCACGACCACGTTCGGGTACTCCGAACGCAACTCGCGCACGACGTCGTAGACCACTGAGGCCTCGTTGAACGCCGGCACGACGACGAAAACACCGCCCCGCGATTGCATCACCGAATGCGCTGGAAGACCGCCTGGTTCCACGCCGGATTGTAGAACACGAGCCTGAACCGGCTGTCGGCGCGCAGGTAGCGGAGCACGCGCGTATCGGCCTCGGACGGCTTTCCGCGAACGAGAAAACTGCGCGCCTGGCTGAGGTCGCGGAACTCGGGGTGCTGCCAGAGAATGTTCCACTGCCGGTCGACGACGACCCAGTCGGCGTCGTCACGGATCAGCGGAGGTCCGTCGCCCGCCGGAATGAGGTCGACAGGACGGGACAGCTCGGCGCCGAAGGCGGGATGAATCCACGTGCCGAACGCCGCGTCCAGTGCGATCCGATCGTTCGGACCGGCGCGGCGATCGGCGACCTCGGCCGCGCGGTACGGATCGAACGGCACCTGACGCGTGTCCGGATGAGCGCGAACAAACTGCACGTATCCCCACGGCGCGAACGCGTCGTTCCTGGCCGTGTCGACGCCGTACGCGAGCAGGGCAACGATGGCGATCACCTGTGCCACGGACACTCTTGTCTGTGGCACCGCCCACGCGAACACGATCGGCACGATGAACAAGGCGTAGCGCGGCAGCGAGATCGCGTACATCCCGTGCGGCTGGAAGTTGACCGGCAGCATGATCAGAAACGCGACGAACGCCGCTCCGGTGACGGCAAATGCCTCGACAGGCGCACGCTTGCGCAGCGCGAACATCGCGAACGGCGTGGCGATCGCACACAGCGCGAACGGGATGCCGAGATGCGAGAAAAAGACTTCGTATCGCCGCCAGAACCATGGGTGATCGGCCCACGGGACCGGCAGCTCGTTCGCATGCGGCGCGAAAGGCGCAGCGAGGAGGACGTACGGTCCCTGCCAGAGATTCGACCAGTCGCCGTACCGGATGACCTGCTGCTCGCTTCCGCGCGGGTGCATGTAGTTGGAGACATAGACCGCACCGCCGAGGATGAGGAACGCCGCGATCGAGAAGGCGGCTGCGATGGCGATCTGCCGCGGCTTGGCTCGCCAGAGAATCGCCGGCGCGACACATATCGCCAGCGCTGCCGCCTGCGGCTTCGTTCCGATCGCTGCCGCAAAGGACGCCGCCGCGAGCAACAGTGCGCGCTGATCCCTCTCGCTGATGAATCGTCCGCTGGCAACGAGAGCCGCGACCATGAAAAACGCGGTCATCAGATCGTTCTTGTGAGCGCCGCTGTGCAGCAGCGCGACAGGAATCCCTGCGGCGAGCAATGCCACGCCGGTAGCATTCGACTTCCACCAGCGCTCGGCCATCGCGGCGGATGCGAGTACGAACAGCGCGTAGAACAGCGTGGAGATCCACTCGGTTTCGCGATCGCGCTGCTGCAGCACGATCGCGTCGGCCAAAAGCATCTCGTAATTCGCGGGGATGGTGCTGATCCGGGGATCGAGAAACGACAACGGTTCGAAACCGGCGGCGCGAGCGTAGAAGACCGCCTTCGGCAGGTGATACGCGAGCGCATCGTGGCTGACCGGCGGCAGCAGCCACCCCCGCCAGAGGATGAAGACGATCCAAAGCAGCACAAACGCCAGCAGAGCCCTCTCCCGCCCCGCGGAAGGGGGTGGCGCGAAGCGCCGGGTGAAGGTAAGCCACACCGCGACGACGAAGACCAGGAACGTCCTCCCAACCATCACCGGCACGGTCATCACGTGCAGCAGCGCCGCGATCCACACGGACGCCAGCCAGAGGCAGACGCCGATCGCGCCCGCGTACGTCCAGAACTCGTAAAACGGAAGGTCGCGCCACCACCGGAGCGACAGCTCGCGTCCGAGGAGAAGAAACGCGAGCGCGGTCAGAACGAGCAGCATGCGACTGTCGTCGAGGATAGCAGGGGCCGTCTATAATCGCCCCCGCGTGAGGGCATTCGTCACCGGCGGCGCCGGTTTTGTCGGCAGCAATCTGACGGATCGCCTCGTCGAGCAGGGCCACGAAGCCGTCGTCTTCGACAATTTTTCCACCGGACGCGATCAATTCCTCGAGAACGCACTGGCCAGCGGGCGCGTCTCGGTCGTGCGCGGAGACATGCTCGATGCCGGCGCGGTCAGCAACGCCATGCGCGGTTGCGACGCGGTCTTCCACATCGCCGCGAACGCCGACGTCCGCTTCGGCACTCTCCACCCGCGGAAAGACCTCGAGCAGAACACGCTGGCGACGTTCAACGTGCTCGAGGCCATGCGCGCGCACCGCATCGATCGGATCGTCTTCTCATCGACGGGATCGATCTACGGCGAGCCGGAGGTCTTCCCGACGCCGGAAGACGCGCCGTTCCCCGTGCAGACCTCGCTCTACGGAGCCTCGAAGCTGGCGTGCGAGGGCATGATCAGCGCATACAGTGAAGGCTACGGCATGCAGTCCTTCATCTTCCGGTTCGTCTCCATCCTCGGCGAGCGCTACACGCACGGCCACGTCTTCGATTTCGTGAAGAGTCTCCGCGCCAATCCGCACCAGCTCCGCGTCCTCGGCGATGGACACCAGCGCAAGTCGTACCTCTGCGTGCGCGATTGCGTCGATGCGATGCTCACCGCGTTTCAGAAGGCGGACAAGCGGGTCAACATCTTCAATGTGGGCGCCGACGACTACTGCGAAGTCACCGACTCCGTCCGCTGGATCACCGAACACCTCGGCCTCGAGCCGCACATTGAGTACACGGGCGGTGCGCGCGGCTGGATCGGCGACAGCCCGTTCATCTTTCTCGACTGCAGCCGACTCAAGGCCCTCGGCTGGAAGCCGGCGCTGTCGATTCGCGAGGGCGTGATCCGGACGGTCGACTATCTCCAACAGCATCCCTGGGTGCTCGAGACGCGGCCGTGAAAGTCTGCGTCTTCGGCCTTTGGCACCTCGGCACCGTCACGGCCGCGTGCCTCGCTTCGATCGGCCATGAGGTCGCCGGCCTCGATGACAGCGAGACGGTGATTGAAAAGCTCAACCGCGGCGAGCCGCCGCTCTACGAGCCGGGTCTCCCCGAGCTCGTGCGCTCCGGAATGGACGCCGGCCGCCTGCGCTTCACGACCGATCGCCGCGCCGCGCTTGCCGGCGCCCGCGTTGTGTGGATCACATTCGACACGCCGGTGGACGACAACGATCGAGCGGACGTCGGTTTCGTCATGTCGCGCGCGGAATCGCTGCTCAAGCACGTCGCGGCGACGACGCTCGTCATCGTTTCATCGCAGTTGCCGGTCGGATCCGTGAAGCGGCTCGAAGCGAAGCGTCCCGGTGTGAAGTTTGTGTGCTCGCCCGAGAATCTGCGGCTCGGGAAGGCCATCGACGCATTTCTGAAGCCCGATCGAATCGTGGTCGGAACGCGATCCGATGACACCAAGCCGGTCGTCAACGAGCTCCTCGGCCCGATCAAGGCGCCCATCGAGTGGATGTCGATCGAGTCCGCGGAGATGACCAAGCACGCGCTGAACGCGTTTCTGGCCACGTCGATCGCATTCATCAACGAGATCGCCACGGTGTGCGAGGCCGTCGGCGCCGACGCCACGGAAGTCGCTCGCGGATTGAAGAGTGATCCGCGCATCGGCCAGCGCTCGTATCTCTCGCCCGGTGGTCCGTTCGCCGGCGGCACGCTGGCGCGCGACATCGAGTTCCTCCGCGAGCACGGCGACCTTCCGCTGATCTCGAGCGTGAAAACGAGCAACGACCGGCACAAGAACTGGACGCGCACGAAGCTGACGAGCGTCCTCGGCACGTTGGAAGGGAAACGAATTGCCATCTGGGGCCTGACGTATAAACCCGGCACAGACACGCTTCGCCGGTCGATGTCGGTCGAGCTCTGCCGGTGGCTGGTGACTCAGGGCGCGCAGGTTCGCGCGCACGACCCGGCTGTGAAAACCCTTCCGGCGGATCTCGATGTCATGGTGTGCAACTCGCCGAAGGCCGCGGCGGACGGGGCCAACGCGCTGGTGATCGGGACGGAATGGCCCGACTATCGTGGCGTGGAGATTCCCGCGGGCATGATCGTCATCGACCCGAACGGATTTCTCGGCGCGCGCCCCGGCATCCGCTACTACTCTGTGGGGAAATCGACATGAAACTCGCCGGCCGCAACGCCATCATCACCGGTGCGAACCAGGGCCTCGGCCTGGAGATCGCGCGGGCATTCGTTCGCGAAGGCGCGAACATCATCATCTGCGCGCGCGAGAAGACCCGGCTCGATGACGCGCATGAGCATCTCCAGGGATTTGCGCGGCCGGGACAGAAAGTCCTCGCACAGGTCGCGAACGTCTCCCGCGACGCGGACACCGCGGCCCTTGTCGGCCGGGCCATGCACGAGCTGGGGAGCGTGCAGATCCTCGTCAACAACGCCGGCATTTACGGTCCGAAAGGCACGATCGACGAGGTCGACTGGAACGAGTGGATCCGGACGGTCGAGGTCAACCTCTTCGGCTCGGTCCTGATGTGCCGCCATGTGATCCCCCACATGCGAGAACAACAGTACGGAAAGATCATCCAGCTGTCGGGCGGCGGGGCCACGAATCCGCTCCCGCGCATCAGCGCGTATGCCGCATCGAAGGCCGGCATCGTACGATTCGCCGAGACGCTGGCCGAGGAGATGCGCGACTATCACATCGACGTGAATGCGGTGGCGCCGGGCGCGCTGAACACGCGCCTGCTCGACGAGGTGATCCAGGCCGGTCCTGACAAAGTCGGCCACTCGTTCTACGAACGGGCGCTCAAACAGAAGGCGGAGGGAGGCGCGCCGCTCGATCGCGGAGCGGACCTCTGCGTGTTTCTCGCCTCCGCGGCCAGCGACGGCATCACCGGAAAGATTCTCAGTGCGATCTGGGATCCCTGGCCTGAGCTTCCCGAACACGAGGATGACCTCGCCGGCGACGTCTACACGCTGCGCCGCATCGTGCCGAAGGATCGCGGGCTCAAGTGGGGAGATCGTTGAACGTTGCCATCGTCGGCTGCGGCCTGATCGGGCGCAAACGCGCGGACGCTCTCAGCGCGGCAAAGCTCACCGCCTGTGCTGACATCGATCTCGATCGCGCCAGGGGCCTCGGGTCCCGCTCGTCCGCCGCCTGCAGCGCCGACTGGCGCGACGTCGTCCGCCGCGATGACGTCGACGTCGTCATCGTCGCCACCATCAACAGCCTGCTCGCCGAAGTTGCGGCCGGAGCGCTCGAGGCCGGGAAACATGTGCTCGTGGAGAAGCCCGCCGCGCGCAATGTCCGCGAGCTGGATGCGGTCATCGCCGCACAGAAGCGGAGCGGAACGCTCGTTCACGTCGGATTCAATCATCGCTACCACCCGGCGATCATGAAAGCGCGCGAGCTGCAGGACGACGGCGCGCTCGGCGAAATGATGTTCGTGCGCGGTCGTTACGGCCACGGCGGACGCGTCGGATACGACCGCGAGTGGCGCGCCGACCCGAAGCTCGCCGGCGGCGGTGAGCTGATCGATCAAGGGGTTCACGTCATCGATCTGGCCCGCTCGTTTCTTGGCGACTTCACGACGGTCGACGGATTCGCGAAAACATATTTCTGGGACATGCCGGTCGACGACAACGCGTTCCTGTTGCTCCGCACGGCAAAGGGAAAGACCGCGTCGCTGCACGTCAGCTGCACCGAGTGGAAAAATCTATTCTCGCTCGAGATCTACGGCCGCAACGCCAAGCTCCACGTCGAAGGCCTCGGCGGCAGCTATGGCGTCGAGCGGCTGGCCTGGTATCGGATGCTGCCGGAAATGGGCCCGCCGGAGACGACGATCTGGGAGTTCCCGGGACCCGACACCTCATGGCAGCTCGAGACCGCCGAATTTCTCGAGGACATCCGCCTCGGACGCAAGCCAACGGCGACGCTCCAGGACGCGCGCGCGGCGCTCGCGGTCGTCGGCGAAATCTACGAACGATCCGGCTATGAGTTCGCCTGAGCTGACGGTCTTCACGCCGTTCTACAAGGCCAACCCACGGTACTTCGACGAGACGATCGTCAGCGTGCTCTCGCAGTCGTTCCGCGACTTCGAGTACCTGATGATCAACGACGGCCCCGTCGAGGACGCGCGGCGCATCGACGAGAAATTTCGCGACTCCCGCATCCGCATCATCACGACGAGCAGTCCTCTCGGCTTGAGCGGTTCGCGCAACGCCGGATTGCACGAGGCACGCACCGATCTCATCGCCTTCATCGACTCCGACGATTTCTGCGAGCCGGACCGGTTGCAGAAGCAGATCGACTTCATGCGTGCGCATCCCGACCACGTCCTGGTCGGGGCGGGTCTCCGGTTCATCGACGAGAAATCGCAGACGATCGGCAGTCGCAGGTATCCCGAGAACGATGAGGACATCAAGAAGCGGATGGTCGCGCTCAATTGCGTCGCCCAGCCGGCGGCAATGGCCAGGCGGCAGGCTTTGATCGATGCCGGCGGGTACACGAACGATTTCCCCTGTGCCGAGGATTACGCGTTGTGGCTGCGGCTGGCGCGCTTCGGGAAATTTCACAACCTGCAGGAGCCGCTCGTCGCCTACCGCATTCACGCCGACTCCGGAAAACATCGCCTGCTGCGTCCCGCACTGCGTGACAGCACGCGATTGAAGATTCACGCGCTGCGCCATTATGGTTTTCGGCCAAATTTGCGCGCGTTGGCCAGCATCGCCGCGCACGGGATCCTGCTCATGTTGCCCGATCGCGTCGTTTACTGGCTCTTCAAGCGGCTATTCGTCACCTGATGATGGGGTCAGAGCTTCGTTTAGCCCGATGTTCTACCACCAGGAGAAAGACGGGCTAAACGAAGCTCTGACCCCCCGTTACTTTTCGGCGTAGACCGTGATGAACGCGCTGTGACGCGGATCGATCCGGCCGAGGAATGCGGGAAGGGGGAAGTAGCCGGCGCCGGCGACGCGGACGTTCTTGAAGCCGTGGACCTCGAACATCTCGATGAGACCCCGATAATTGAAGATCGTCTTGTGCGTCCAGGTGCCGGTGAACGGATCGGAGCCGCGCTGGATCGCAAATGGATTGCCCAAGCCGGCCCTGCGCCCCGACACGTTCGTCAGCGAGAAGATCTGCCAGCCCATCGTCGCAGCGAACACGTTGTGCCAGCTGCTGCCGTTCTCGGTGCTGATCACGGCGTGGCCGCCGCTCTTGAGCACGCGGTACACCTCGGAGACGAACAGATCGACATTCGAGACGTGTTCGATGACCTGATTGGCGTGCACGACATCGAAGGCATCCGAAGGAATGGCCGCCATCGGCTGATTGAGGTCGATCGTGTGAACGCGGACACCATTCGCTTCCGCCTTCCTGGCCTGCTCGGCGACGACTTCCACACCATGCACGTCGTTCGCGCTCACGGCATCGGCGAGCCGGCGTGTCCACACACCGTCGTCGCATCCGAGATCGAGAAGCGACTTGCCGCCGGCGCGGCGCACGAGGCCGATCAGGTTCTGCCGGTTCATTTCCGCGGCGTGCTCGTACATCTTTGTGAAGAACGTCTTCAACATCAGGCTCGCCTCCGCGCGAGGAAGAAGATCGAGACGGAGAGTACCGCAGCGATCTGCGCAACGTACAGGACGCGGATCACGTCCGAATAATCCGTGTGAAAGAACGCCAGGCCGATGCACTGCAGCACGGCGCAGACGACATAGCCGGCCACAAACCGGAAATCGTGCAGGGTGAGCAGGGCCTGAGCGAGCATCAATCCGGCGTAGCTGATGATCGCAATACCTCCCAGCGGAACGAGGATGCTCGCTCCGCGAAGGAAATCGGCGCCGTAGAGCGATCGGAGCAGCAGTTGCGGCGCGGCGGCGACGAGGAGAAGCGCGGCGATTCCCGCCGCCGCAAACCATGCGGTCAGCCGCAGCGTCGCCCCCACGATCGGCTTCCCCGCTTCATGCAGTGAAGTCAGCAACGGCCCGGCGATCACGTAGAACGGGACGAAGATGACGCCGAACGCGCGCGCGACCGCCGTCGCCGCACCGTAAGCGCCCGCGTCGCGCGGCGAAAACCATCGCTTCACTGCCAGCATGTCCGCGTTTTGAAAGACGGCGAGCGAGAACATCACGATCATGATCGGAACGGCCAGACGCCGCACGTCCAGCCAGTCGACCGACCCTTGCCCGGAACCACGCTGCCTCAATCGCCCGGCGAGCGCGATCTCCGCGATTCCGAGGCCGACGACGTACGGCAACAACGCAGAAGAAGCAGCTCGCACGATCAGCACCAGGATCACGGCCAGGACCAATCGAACGGCGGCCTCGATGATGACGTTGGCGTTGTAGAAGCGGAAGAGCAGGAGTCCCTGCGCGACGCCTCGATCCACCGACACGATCGCGTAGAGAAAGACAGCCGCAAACGCCCAGGCCAGCGGCGCGGCCGTGCGGAATCGCAACGCATTCGCGAGCGCGAACGACACCGCGATCCCGGCGACAGTGATCGCCCCGGCGACGAGCATCGTCCGCTGCAGCGCCGCGCGGCGCAGAGCGACGACGGAATCATCGGCGCCGCCGCGGGCGCGATAACTCGCCGTCAGGCGCGCGATCGTCGGCGTCAACGGGCTGAGCGTCAGCCCGACGAAATAGATGATCGAGAGCGCCGCCGAGAAATCGGAATACTCCGCCGGTCCAATGACGCGGCCGACGAACACGAGGTACCCGATCGTCATCGCCGCCGTCACGCCGGACCCGGCTACGAGCTCGATGGTGTCGCGATTCGGAAACAACGATTACTTCCCCAACTCCAGCACCACGACCGCTCCCCACGCGCGCAGCGGCGGCAGGAACCGGAAGATCTGCCGGTCGGCCCACTCGCTCGCGCGCAGGAGCTTCTCTCCACCGGGCAGGCTGAGGATCGGGATGACGAAGACGGAGAGAAGGTCGTAAAACTCCGCGCGCGCGGTGGCGAAGATGTTCTGCAGCCCGCGGATCTCGCGCATCAGCAGCGGATGTTCATCCGGTGTGTGCGAGCCGGGTGTCATCACACGATAGAGATTGAGCAGGGGGTTGTGACCGAGGGGCTCGTAGAACACGCCCCGCCCGCCGGGCACGAGAACGCGATGCAGCTCGCGCAGCGAACGATCGAGATCGAGGTGATGCAGAATGCCGGAACCGCAGACGAGGTCGAACGAGCCGTCCGGAAACTCGAGCGCTTCCGCGTCGGCCTTCAGGAATCGCAGACTGGCCGCGGGAATCGCGGCCGCTCGTCGCCGGGCTTGCGCGACTGCGACCTCGGAGATGTCGATGCCAGTGACGGTCGCCCCGCGTTCAGCCAGCGCAAATGCCTGTCCGCCCAGGCCGCAACCGTATTCGAGAGCGCGCTTCCCGTCGCAGCCGGCCAGGATCAGTTGCCGGTACCGCTGCACGCCGGCCGAGATCTCGAAGAAGCCGTTCTTCGTGTCGACCGTGCCGCTCTCGTACGCTCGATCGTAGAACCGCTGCTCGGATGTCTTCCGCTGATCGGGCACGATCACGAGTATAGCGGGAGCTTTGGGAGCAACAGGAGGCAGACCGCGAGCAGCGTCGCCGCCGAGATTCCCTGCGCGGCGAGAAGGGTCGACGGCGTGTACGTCATCTCGATTCGATGAGCTCCCGGCGGAACGACGACACCGCGCGAAAGAATGTTCACTGCAAGAATTTCGGGCGGCTTCCCGTCGACCGAGGCGTTCCAACCATCGGCGAAGCTGTCGTGAAGAACGACGAGACCGCCGGTCGCGCTCCGGACGTTCATCAGCACACGCCGCTCGCTCGGATACGTCAGCGGTGCCCGGAGAGGAACAGCAACGCCAACGCGATGACCATGCCTGCCATCGCGCCTCGGCCCGCTCTCCGGCGCATGAAGAACACGATCCACGGGATGTGCGCGAGCGGAACAATCGCGCCAGAGAAATGGACCCTCGAGATCAGCACCGCAGAGAATGCGAACGCCATCGCGGCGAGAGTGGACGAAGGGATCGACATGTGAATTCCGACCGCGCCAGCTGATGCATCCCCGTCAGTGCGGCCGCCAGGATCATCACAATCAGCGCAGTCGGCGCAGTCCGCCGCGGAACGAGCGCCATGAGCCAGCGCAGCGGATGAAAGACGCCTTCGTGCACGGCGTTGAGCGACGAGTAGCCGCCTCCCTGCAGCCGGTTCCACAGCGGCAGCTCCCCGCGCCGGACCGAGTCCCACACGAAAAGGTCCGACGACAACCACATGCCGTCGCCGGAGGGATCGAAGTATCGGTCGCCCTCCTGGTACGGCTCGCGGCGCATCGTGGCGTCGCGCTCGAAATCGCGCAATGCCGAAACGTCGATGCCGGCAGCGGCGACGATGGTGATCACGATTGCGGTGACGAGCACCGGACCGGCGAAACGCACCACCCTCACGCTTTCCTGCCGCCGAACTTCCATGAGTTGCCATTCCGGCAGATCACGTACGTCGAAGCGGGAGCGATCCGCGGATCCTTGAGCCACTCCTCGATCGTGTTGCGATCGATGTATCTCGTACACCGGGCCACCAGCTGATCGAACGCTACGTGCCGGAAAAACGCAAACGGCTCGCGCGCGATCCAGCGCGTGTATTCGAAGAGGGGGAGCCACCGCACGGGCGAGCCCGGCCCGTCGAGCCGGAATGCTCGCAGCAGCTTGGCCAGGAGAAAATACGGCGTCACGAGCGGAACGGCGATCGCATACTTCGTGATCCACCACGGCAGCCGCGAGGCGATGCGCCTCACGGGATCGACGACCATCCGGATCAGCGCGTTCCCCTCACGGCCATAGACCCAGCAATGAAACCGGCCTCCACTCCTCGTGTGGCGAAGCACCGCAGCGAATCCCTCCTCCGGCTTCTGGAGGTGGTGAATGACGCCGACGCAATAGACGACATCGAAGAGCCCGAGATCCGCCGTAGTCAGATCGCCTCGATGAAGCTCCGGCTGTACCGGAACGTCCGCCAGATTGCGTCGCGTCCGTTCGATGGTGTCGCCGAGGTCGATGGCCACGAGCTTCGACGGCAGGCAGTGGGCGACATGAAACAGCAGCGATCCGTTGCCGAACCCAAGCTCCAGAACGGCGTGACCCATGAAATCATCGGCGGTGAGCGGAGCGACGAACTCCAGGAACTGGTCCCGCGTATAGACGAACCCGATGCGGTTCCACGACTGCGCGAACCCGTGCGCGGTCCCGGCGTCGGCTGAATCGGTCATGTCGTTCGTTTACGCGCGACGGCGAACAACTGGGCGCCACGCGAGCGGGAGTTCAGCAGGAACAGAAGCCGGAGCACGGCCGCAACGATCTTCTGCATACGCCCGTAAGGCTTGACGCCGAAGTGCTCCATCATCGTGTTCGGCGAGAGGTTCGCGGCCCATTTCGAGAGATCCTGAAAAGGAAACCCGGTGTTCCAAACGCGAACGGGTTGCCAGCCGGCGTCCTCGAGAAGCGCCGTCATTTCCTCCTTCGTGAAATGGCGTAGGTGCCCGACCTGCAGTTCCGTCTCGCCGATCGGTCCGCTCTGCGTGCTCAGGACCAGCAGCGCCCCGTCCGATGCGAGCCTGTAAGCAGTGCGAAGGAAATTCGCCGGATGCGTGAGGTGCTCGATCACTTCCGAGCTCGCCAATGCCTCGAAGCCGCGCGGGAGCGCGAGCTCGTCGCTCTCCAGGTTTCCAACGAACCACTCGACATCCGGCATCGTCTTTCGATTCTGTTCGATCTGCCCGGGCGAGAGGTCGATGCCAGCCAACTCGGCATCGGCAACCGCTTCCCGGATCTCGGCCAGCAGCATTCCGTCGCCACATCCCAGATCGACCACCGACCCGGGATGCTCCTTCTGCAGGATGTTTGCGATCACGTGCGCGCGAAATCGTGGCGCGGGCATGTAACGCCAGTAGTCGGCGCGCCCGGCCGTCAATCGGCTGTAGTAATCGAGATTACGCTGCGTGTGCTCGTGCAATGGATTCCTTGGCCACGAAGTGGTCGTACCAGAGCGTGAAGCTCAGGAGATTGAAGATCTGCTTGCGATTGTCGCGACGCCCGCTCCAGTGATCTTCCAGCAGGCGCTGTACGTAGCGTGGTCTGAAGATGCCCCGGCTCTCCACCCGCTGCGGAGACAACACCTCTTCGAGCAACGGGCGGAGCTCGGAACGGAACCATCGCCCGAGAGGAGCACCAAACCCCTTCTTCGGGCGGTTGGCGATCTCCTGAGGAAAACGCCCGGCAGCGTATTGACGCAGGAGGACCTTCGAGCGGCTCCGGCGCAGCTTGGCGTCGGCACGCAGGCCGTCGGCGAACGCGATCATCTCCCGATCCAGGAAGGGCACGCGGACCTCGAGCGAGCTTGCCATGCTGGCGCGGTCGACCTTCACCAGCACGCCGTCCTGCAGATAGAAGCGCTGGTCGGTGCGCAGGATCTTTTCGAGCCATCCATCGTCCGCTTCCAGCGACGGCTGCAGCAGCAGCGCGGTCAGCAGCTCCTCGGCTTCCTGGTCGTATCGGACCAGGAGCTCGGGCAGGTCATTGCGGTCAAATGTACCCATCCACCGGACGTGCCGGCGCACGAGCGCGGGCTCGAGCCCGTCCAGGAACTTCTTGATCTTGTAATCGGTCGAGAAATTCTCGAACTGCACCGGCATCAGCCGATGCGCAGCTCCACGGCCGCCGTGGAGAAGGCGAATCAGCGGTGCCGGGAAGTGACGGACGACATCGTGCGCGAAGTACGTCGGATAGCCTGCAAACAGCTCGTCGGCTCCGTCCCCCGACAGGGCGACGGTCACGTGCTCGCGCGCGAAATTCGCCAGCAGGTACGTGGGGTAGATCGATCCGTCGGCGAGCGGCTCGCCGAGGAGCATGCCGATGCGCGGAACGAGCTCGATCATCGACGAGGCACCCAGTGCCCGCGTGTGCTGATTGACGCCGATCATCCGGGCCACGCTCTCGAAATACTTCGACTCGTCGAACGTGGCCTCGTCGAATGCGATGGAGAAGGTCGCCACCGGCTGGCGGGAAACGCGACGCGCCGACTCCGCCACGATCGACGAGTCGATGCCGCCGGAGAGAAACACCCCCAGCGGCACGTCGCTGATCAGATGACGCTCGACGGCCTTGTCGATGATCCGGCCGAAGTCGGCCGCCGGGTCGTCGGAGTGGAACGGGCGACGCACGAAATAGCGCTTCGACTCGTACCGTCCGCCGGCGGCAATCTTCAGAAACGAGCCTCCCTCGAGCTTCCGCGCGCCGCGCACGATGCTGTAGGGCGAGGGAACGAAATCGAGCTGCAAATAGGCCTGTAGTGCCGCGGCGTCGACAGCGCAGTCCACATCATCGATCGCCAGCAACGCCTGCAGCTCCGATGCAAACAGAACGCCTCGGTTCGTCGGCGCGTAATACAGCGGCTTGATCCCAAAGGGGTCGCGAACGAGGTACGCATCGCGCGTTCGAGTGTCATAAAGGCAGAACGCGAACATGCCATTGAGGCGATCGAACGATCTTTCTCCATACAACAGATATTGATTGACGATGGCCTCGGTATCCGAAGCAGTCGTGAACTCCAGCCCCGAGGCACGGCATTCGTGACGCAACTCACGATAGTTGTAAATCTCGCCGTTGAACACAATGGCCACCTGGCGCCGCGCGTCCCAAAGTGGTTGATCGGCCTCGTGGCTCAGATCGATGATCGCCAGCCGCCGGTGTCCGAGGACCACGTTGTCGATCTCGACGGCCCCTTCTCCATCGGGCCCTCGGTGGGCAAGAGCGCGCAGGGCCGACGTCGTCTCGGCAAGAAATGGCCGCGTCAGTGCCGCCCCTCCAAAGATTCCGCACACGGGGTCAGCTCCCGAATCCGATCGTCTCGCGAATGTCGTAAGGTTTGCGGACGCCCACCTGATACAGCACGCGGATGTTGATCTCGGCGAGCAGGCCGGACATGAGCGCAATCAGCGCGCTGATGTAGGAAAGAATCCATACAAACACCATCGGCGTCGTCTCGTAACGGTGCTCGACGAGAACGCGGTAAGAGACGATTCCGAATGCCACGGTGCCGAACGCGAATAACACAGCCGCGATCTTCCCGAACAGATAGGCCGGTGATGGTCCATAAGAGCTCAGCATCACCACGGTGAGCAGGTCGATGAGGACCTTCCCGACGCGCGAGACGCCGTACTTGCTGTGGCCGCGTGTGCGCGGGCGGTGATTCACTTCCAGTTCCACGATCCGCGCACCCTGGGCCTGTGCATACGCCGCCAGAAAGCGGTGCATCTCGCCGAGGAGGTTGACGGACTCGAGGTACTCGCGGCGAAAGACCTTCAACGTACAGCCGACGTCGTGAATCCGGAGCCGAAGCACCGTCCGGATCAACCAGTTCGCGATGACCGACGGGAACGTTCGGCTGAGGGCCCTGTCACGACGGTGGCGACGCCAGCCGCAGACAACGTCGGCCTCGTCCGCGACAATCGGCTCGATGAGGCGCGGAATGTCCGCCGGATCGTTCTGCAGGTCCGCATCGAGAAAGGCGACGAGCTGCCCGCTGCTGTGCTGAATCCCGGCGGTCATCGCGGCGGTCTGCCCCCGATTGGCGCGGAATCGGAGGGCCTTCAGCCACGGCCGTGTCGAAGCGGCCTCCTGAATCGCCTTCCAGCTCCCGTCCCTGCTTCCGTCATCAACGACGATCACTTCCATCTCCTCGGAGCGAGAGGCGCGGAACTGCTCCAGTTCGCTGACGAGCAGCTGAATGTTGTCGACCTCGTCTCGGACCGGGATGATGATGCTGAGCGAAGCTGGAGCGTCGCGAGATTGCGATTCCGCCATCGTTTGAATCGATTCTACCAGCGCGTGTTCAGCGCCGGATTGTGATCTGCGTCCCGTTCCAGGGGCGGACAGGGCGCACCAGGGCTGCCCCGGTTCACGTAGAGCCACCACACGCCGGACCTCCGGCGCAACTGAGCAGCCCCCGCGCCTCGCGAGAGATCAGAGCGGTCATGTCGAACGGAGGTCGCACGATGAAGTAGTCGAAATGCGAGTGCCGCTTCCAGTCGAAGAAGCGCCTGTTCACCCCCTCTTCGGCGTTCGGTCAGACGCTCCATCCGCGCCTGTCGACCATCATTCCTGCGCGCGCTTGTCGCGCTCGCACCGCGAGCTCCGCGCGTCAACGTGCGCATCGCTCGTGCACTCGTTCTGCTCGTCGTGCTGACATGGATGGCCGTTCTTGCGGCGAGATTCCGCCGCCTCGACCTCGACGCCGACGGCTTCGACCGACTGGTCGACGCGATCTCGGCCAATCAGCGCGTGCTGCTGCTCAATGTGGTGCAGAGTCCGGAGATCACCGGCATGCCGCTTCTTCATTGGGCCGGTCACTACTTCGAGAGCAAGGGGGCGTGATCGGCTGGTCGTTCGCGAGCAACTTTCCGGCCGTGGTTCGCTACCGGCCCGGTTTCAATCCCGGGGTCCCGCCGTTCATCACGCACGACCCGAATGCCGTGACCGCGGCAGCGAGCGGGATCCAACGCCATCGCTCGGCTGAGAAACGGACGCCGATGAGAACGGCGGCAACCATCAGGATGACGGCGAACCAGAATGCGTCGGCGTCTCCGCCGGCCGACAGCAGAAAGTCGAGCAGCTGCAAGAGACGGCGGGGATGCAGTTGCCACTCCCAGGGGGGCGCGCGCTCTCAGCTGCTGCGACTGGGAGCGGATGATCCATGCCAGGAGGAGGGGGACAGGCGTGAGCATCGCGGCCGCATGCCACCGTAGGCGCCGGAAAAGCATCGTCGGAACCGCAACGATGACGGCGAAGGCGCAAGCCAGTGCGTGGCTGACGGCGATGAACAGCGCGAGAAGTGCCGTCGCCCCAACCGTAGCCGCCGTCTGCCGCACGATTCGGCAGCAATACGGCAGCAGGAACAGCACGAGAGGAATGACGATGTTGAAGTTGGCGAATCCCCAATAGAACGTGAATCCGAAACCGATCAGGAATCCGATCAGCGCGATCCAGGGATCGATGCCGCTGAACTCTGCAATGCGCCTGAGAACGAGCGGAACGGCGATAAGCGCCGCATAGACGACGAGCTTCAATGCGGTGTGCACCGGCATTGCCATCGCCACTACGCGCATTGCAAAAGTGCCGAGGAGATAAGGAGTCAGCCAGTTGATCTGATAGAACTCCGCGAAGCGGTAACAGGGATGATCGAGATATTTCCAGACCGTGAGCTGGACCGCGTGCTGAGCCAGATCGGCCATACCTCATCACTTATCGACTGCCTGAGGGGCAGAGCGGAGGCGGCGCAGCGGGGAAAAATGCACCGGCCCACCAGCGCCGGGACGTGTCGCGCGGCACGTCAGCCACGGCGCGATGCTGGCACACGCTCAATGGGCAGAAAGAAAAAGGCCCTCGAGTTCCCCCGAGGGCCTTTCATATTTATCCCGGCGGCGTCCTACTTTCCCACCCAGTCGCCCGGGCAGTATCATCGGCGATGCAGAGCTTAACTGCCGTGTTCGGAATGGGAACGGGTGTGACCTCTGCTCTATGACCACCGGAAACTTGTGATCAGAAAAAACTGAATACGGGTTGTGTACTTCGGTGCAGCACGGCTGCAGACAACATCAAATCAAGGCATTTATGGTCAAGTCAAACGGCCGATTAGTACTGGTCAGCTGAACACCTTGCCGAAGCTTGGCGCTTACACATCCAGCCTATCAACGTGGTCATCTACCACGGGCCTTCAGGGAGAACTCATCTTGTGGTTGGCTTCTCGCTTATATGCTTTCAGCGATTATCCTTTCCCGACTTAGCTACCGAGCGGTGCCGCTGGCGCGACAACTCGTACACTAGAGGTCAGTGCTTCCCGGTCCTCTCGTACTAAGGAAACCTCCACTCAATTCTCCTCCGCCCACAACAGATAGGGACCGAACTGTCTCGCGACGTTCTAAACCCAGCTCACGTACCGCTTTAACCGGCGAACAGCCGGACCCTTGGGACCTGCTCCAGCCCCAGGATGCGATGAGCCGACATCGAGGTGCCAAACCCTGACGTCGATGTGAACTCTTGGTCAGGATCAGCCTGTTATCCCCGGCGTACCTTTTATCCTTTGAGCGATGGCCCTTCCATACAGAACCACCGGATCACTAAGGCCTGGTTTCCCA
>DATISF010000031.1:0-86448 GCA_035468985.1 Thermoanaerobaculia bacterium | reverse complement strand
TTTCGAGATCCTTCGCCGTCTTCGCGGCTCAGGATGACGTGAACAACGACTTGCGCAGAGGTTCCCTCGCTATCGCTAGCGCACAAGTCGTCATCCTGAGTCGGCGAAGCGCGACGAAGGATCTCAAAATGCGTAAACGCCTGCCATCTCGAGATCCTTCGCCGTCTTCGCGGCTCAGGATGACGTGAACAACGACTTGCGCAGAGGTTCCTTCGCTATCGCTAGCGCGCAAGTCGTCATCCTGAGTCGGCGAAGCGCGACGAAGGATCTCAGGATGCGTAAAACGCCTGCCATTTCGAGGTCCTTCGCCGTCTTCGCGGCTCAGGATGACGTGAACAACGACTTGCGCAGAGGTTCCCTCGCTATCGCTAGCGCACAAGTCGTCGTCCTGAGTCGGCGAAGCGCGACGAAGGATCTCAGGATGCGAAAACGCCTGCCATCTCGAGATCCTTCGCCGTCTTCGCGGCTCAGGATGACGTGAACAACGACTTGCGCAGAGGTTCCCTCGCTATCGCTAGCGCGGTGCGCGCGAACGCCGGCCCGACCTCACGACCGAGCCGTTGGCGATCTGCTTCGATTCCGGAAGGTCCAATGGCAGCATGACCGTAAACGTCGATCCCTGACCGAGGCCCGGGCTCTCGCCGCGCACCGTGCCGCCGTGGAGTCTCACGATCTGAGAAACGATGGCCAGGCCGATCCCCAGTCCCGGCGAGTGTCCCGGGACGGCCTCGCCCTGACGGAACAGCTCGAAAACATGCGGAAGGAACTCGTCGCTGATTCCGGCCCCCGTGTCGTGAACCGACAGCCGGGCCTCATTTCCCTGGCGGTCCAGGCGAACCTCAACCGAACCCTCAGGCGGTGTGAACTTGATTGCGTTGCTCAGCAGGTTCCAGACGACCTGCAGCAGCCGAACGGGATCTCCCACGACCGGCGCCGGCGAGAGCGCAATCTCGCACGCGACGTGAACTCCTTTCAGCTCGGCAGCCGCTCCTGTGATGTCGCACGCGGACTGAGTGACGCTGGCGAAGTCGACGTCGGCCAACTCCATGCGCAGCTTCTGCTCCCGAATTCGGGCCACGTCGAGAAGGTCCTCGATGAAGACGCGCAGCAGATTCGCGCTCTGCTCGACCTGAGTGAGCGCTTCCTGGGTCAAGTTCGGCGCTTGTTTGACCAGCTGCACCCATCCGAGGATGGAGGTGAGAGGTGTTCGCAGCTCGTGCGCGACCGTGCCAAGGAATGCGTCCTTGTAGCGGTTGGCGCCCTCGGCTTCGCGGAACAGCAGCGCCGTGTCGATGGCGGTCGCCGCACGTCGCGCCAATTCTTCCGCCAGCTGCAAATCGAGAGATTCGTAGCGCCGCCGCGATGAGGAGAATGTCATCGTTCCCAGAATGTCTCCGCGCACGATCAGCGGAACGCTGATCAGCGATTTGACTCCCAGCGCTCCGATCAATTGTGTGATCTTGGAGTCCGGCCGGAGATTTGTGAGCTTCGACTCGGCGATGTCCGACAGCAGCACCGAGCTGCGCAGCCGCAGTGCCTCCGGAGCACCCGGCGCAATGTCCGGCTCACTGAATGCGACTTCCTGGAACTGCATCGCCAGCTCGCGCAAGACCGGGTTGGCGTGAGTGACGGTCAGATGCCGAATCGTCCCGTCGGCGTTCACCAGATCGACGGCACACCAGTCGGAGAACGCGGCCGTCGAAAGACGGGTGAGCGATTCGAGTGTGCCTTCATAATCGAGTGAGGACGCCAGCAGGATGCTCGCGTCTGCGAGCACCTTCGCGTTCGCGGTCGCTTTCTCGGCCACAAGGACCGCCTGTTTGAGCGCATCGATATCGATCAGGGCGACGATCGCGCCCTCGACGGCTCCGCTACTGCTTCGATAGGGACGGATGCGCGCCAGACGCCAGCGGCCGCCGGCTTCCTGGATCTCAACGTCCGCCTCGGTATTGGACTGAATCACCTCGGTGATCACCCGCTCGAGAAACGTCACGTCGATTCTCGACTTCGTCCCGGTCATCGGTTGACCCGCGGAGTCGGCGTCGAGATTGAGCAGAGCGCGCGCGGTGGCGTTGAAACGGCGAATGCGAAGGTCGACTCCGACGAACAGGATGGGGACCTCCACCGCGGCGAGGAGGTTCTCCAGATCGTCGTTCATCGTGGTCAGCGTCACGTTGCGGTTGCGAAGCTCGTCGTTGAGCGTGCCCAGCTCCTCGTTCGCCGACTGCAGCTCTTCCTTCGCGGTCTCCAGCTCCTCGTTCGTGCTGCGCAGCTCCTCGTCGCTCGACTGCGCTTCCTCGGCGGCGGCGGCCGCCTCACCGGCCAGGCGCTCGCGATCCTCCACCACGGCGGCGAGTCTCTGACGCAGCGCCAGGACTTCCTTCGGCTCATTGACCAGCCTGGTGCGGCCGCGGCCTTTCCCGGACTTCGGCGCTGAAACGGCGCCGCGGTCATGAAACAGCACCCAGTACAAATCCGCGTCCGACGGACCGGAGATGTACGGAACGACCTCGAAGGAGATCCGCCGCCGGCGACCGGCGTCGTTCACCAGGATGTCTTCGCTATCGACAGCGACGCGTTCGCGTACGGATCGGCGCACAGCCGACCGCAACTCGGCCAGGATTTCCCGATGGCCGATCAGACGGCCCAGATTCAAGGTGGCCTCACCGGCGGAGAGGGACAGATACGGACTGACATCTCCGCGAAATCGAACGACCTCCATCTGATCATTGATCAGAACTCCGCACGGAACCAGATGAGTCAGCAGAAAACTTTCCGCGGAGTCATGGGGTTCCGTCTCCGCAGCGGGCTTCACGTTCGGAAGTACGCTGACCGGTTTCTCACGCACTTCCGGCAGATCGAGATCTGCATCTGCCTTGCCCGACATCAGCTTCCGGTAAATCAGAGGATTCGTCGCCACTTCTCGGAAAAGGTTCGCCGAGGCGCGCAGATTCTCGGAGGTGCCGAGCATGAGGAAGCCGCCGGGGGCGAGCGCGTAATGGAACAGCGAGATCGTTTTCTTCTGCAGTGAGACACCGAAGTAGATCAACACGTTGCAGCACGTCACCAGGTCCATTCTCGAGTACGGAGGATCGCGCGTAATGTCGTGCTTGGCGAACACACAGAGCTCGCGGACTTTCTTCGAGATCTTGTAACCGCCGGACGTTTCGGAAAAGAACCGGGCCAGGCGCGCAGGCGACACGTTCGCCATCATCCGCGCCACGTAGAACCCCGCGCGCGCTGTCTCCAGCGCCTTCTCGTTGATATCGCTTCCGTAAATGACGATCCTGGGCGCATCGTCACGGTCATCCAGGAATTCGAGAAGGCTGATCGCCACGGAATAGACCTCTTCGCCAGTGGAGCAGCCGGCCACCCAGATGCGGATCGTGTCGTCCGGCCCCTTGCCCTTCACCAGCTCGGGATAGACGGTCGTTTTCAGCGCTTCGAACTGTTCAGGTTCCCGAAAGAAGGACGTCACGCCGATGAGCAGATCCTGATGGAGCTGTTCCAGAGCGGGAGGGTCGCGCTGCAGAGAGTCGGCGTAGTCGGCCAACCCGGCAAATCCTCCGAGGAGAACCCTCCGCAGGACGCGGCGCTGAACACTGGACTGTTTGTGCTGGCGGTAGTCGACCAGGTACTTCTCGCGCAGAAACCGCATGATGCGTTCGAAGGCGTCGGCATCCTTACCCACGGCCGGAACGACGGCAGCCTCGGTCTCCGGCAAGTCGTACTGCTGCGCGACGCGCACGAGCTGTTGCGCGATCTCCCGTGGTGGCAGGATGAGATCGGCCGCGGCCGCAGCCGATCGCGGCATGACATCAAACTTTGCGCTCTCGGAGCTTTGCGCGAAGGTGACTCCGCCTGCATCACGAATCGCCTGCAGGCCGGCCGAACCGTCGGCATCGTTCCCTGACAGGATGACGCCGATGGCCCGGCTCTGCTGGTCATTTGCCAGCGAGCGGAAGAAGTTGTCGAGCGGGCGATGAGGCACATCGGGTGCACGCGGGGCCAGACGGAGAATGCATTCCGAGATCGTCATCTCCCGGTCCGGCGGAATGACATAGACGTTGTCCCGCTCGATGCGCATGCCCTCGGTGACCTGCTGGACGGGAATCGCTGCCGCTCTGTTCAGGATGTCCGCAAGCATGCTCTCGTGATGAGGGTCGAGGTGCTGGACGAGCACGAAGGCGAGCCCCGTCCGCGGCGGAATCGCCGAAAGAAGATCGATGAATGCCTCGAGCCCTCCCGCGGAGGCTCCCACCGCGACGACGCGCGCGGCGGTGGTCATGACATCGGTACGTTTCGGCCGGGCCGTCTTTGCGCGATCCGCGGGCGCGGGCTCGCCGGCCCGTGCCCGAACGCGTTTATCCCTCACACGCGAAGTTGACGTGATCCTGGCCAAGAGAGCCCCTCACCTCCGGTCGTCCGTTGGAAGGGTCGCGCGTCAAAACGCGTCACACCGGCTACGGCAACCATCCCGGCCCGCGTCGTCGGCAACCTGCCGATTCAAGCGAGCGCGCCTGTGGTAACGCCGACAATCATAGGCAAATTCGACACGGTCGTGTGCGAGGCAGGAATTGTCGCGCTCGCCAGAGCCGCGGCTTGCGGTAATCGAAAAGTTTCAGCAAAACGATTCCAGTGGACGAAATCCGGCTGTTCGTTTTTGAACAGATCGAGCCGCCGTACCGCTCATAGCATCCGATTTTGTTGTGTCGATGAAAGAAGGATTTATGCGAAACGAACATCATTCCCATCGGAGAACGGCGATGGCGGCGTGGCTCGTCATCGCGCCAGCGCTCATCGTGGCAGCGACGGCTTTGCTCGGTGCTGACCGCGCCACGAAGATCCCGGTGAAAGCGACCAAAGCCAACTGGAGCACGGCGGTTGAAAGCAGCGCGAAAACAATGTTCGCGGAAGGACAGTCGATCTTTCGCTTCGATACGTTCGGCGATGAAGTGTTCTGGACCGACACGCTGAAACTGCACCAGGCGATCGAAGGCTCCAGGTTCGGAGGCGTGGGCGGAGGAGTGAGTCCGAAGACCGCTCTCTCGGTCGGATTGAAAGTCGATGCCGCGGCGCTCCCGCAGGCGGTCGTCGACGGCATCAAAAAGGGAAAGGTCGACCTCGACGATCCGGCAACGACACTCACTCTGATCAAACTGAACGCCGTTGTGGGCGTGCAGGGGAAGTTCAACACCGACGGGAGTCTGAAGTCGATCGGCCTGACGTGCGCCGTCTGTCATTCGACGGTCGACGACTCGTTCGCGCCCGGGATCGGTCGCCGGCTCGATGGCTGGGCCAATCGCGATCTCAATCCCGGCGCCATCATCTCTCTCTCCCCCGGACTCAACGCCATCAGCACCCTCCTCGGCGTCGATGATGCGACCACCCGCAAAGTGCTGGCGAGCTGGGGGCCGGGAAAGTTCGACGCGGAGCTGAATGTGGACGGCAAGGCCTTTCGACCCGACGGCAAACCCGCAGCCACTTTGATTCCGCCGGCGTTCGGAATGGCCGGCGTCAACATGCACACATGGACCGGCGGCTGGGGGACCGTGACCTATTGGAACGCCTACGTTGCCAATCTGGAGATGGGGGGCCAGGGAACGTTCGTCGACCGGCGGCTGATGAATGCCGATCAATATCCTGTGGCGGCGAAGAGCGGCTCCGGCAACAAGCGCAGTGCCGTCGACATGATCACGGCGAAGCTCGGCGCGCTGCATTTCTATCAGCTGGCATTGCCGACGCCGCAACCGCCCGCGGGCTCTTTCGATCAGACAAAAGCGACTCACGGCGCGGCCATCTTCCGCGGCAAGGCGCAATGCTCGTCGTGCCACGTACCGCCGCTCTTCACGGAGCCGGGATGGAACACTCATCCGCCCTCTGACATCGGAATCGACGACTTCCAGGCCAATCGCTCGCCCGAGCGCACCTATCGAACCGCGCCGCTGCGTGGGCTATGGACTCATTCGAAAGGCGGCTTCTACCACGACGGCCGCTTCGCCACTCTGCGCGAGGTCGTCGATCATTACGACACGTTCAAGAAGCTGGGATTGACCGACGAGGAGAAGAACGCCTTGATCGAATATTTGAAGTCGCTGTAAGCGCAGCGGCTGAGCAGCGTTCAGGCGTGCGCTTTCTCGGCCGCCTCCGCCTCCGCCTTGGTCTTGTGCACTGTCCCGTCCGGATGGTTCGGCGGAGAGTAGATCGTGTAGAGCTTCAACTGTGCCGTCTTCGATGCGTTGATGACGTTGTGGAAAGTCCCCGCCGGCACCACCACCGCGTCGCCGTCGTGCACCAGGCGTACTTCCTTCTCGTCGAAGACGAATTTCGCCTCGCCACGCTCGATGCGGAAGAACTGATCGACGTCGGCGTGAACTTCGTCGCCGATCTCCTCGCCCGGCTGGAGGCACATCACCACCAGCTGGGCGTGCTTGGCGGTGAAGAGCACCTCCCGGAAGTACGAATTCCTCAGGGCTAGTTCCTCGATCGCTCCAACGTATCCGGTCATGGCCGGTCCCTCCTTTTGGCAAGCCTACTCCTCGAATCCCCCACCGTGAGAAGCACAATTGAACGGCATCCGTGTGACACGTTTCATTCGGCGACCGTGACTCACGACACGTGGCCGAGACGTCGATGGCGCACGACCTGTCTCAGCTGTGAGCTCCCAGTCGCCGTCGGACTGAATGAATCCGCTATCTCCTTTTGAACGCAGCGACCTCGGGCGCGAGGTCCGATGAAACGTCATCCTGAGCCGCGAAGACGCCGAAGGATCTCAGCCGTCGCGGCCCAGATCCTTCGCACCCGGCGGCGCTCGAGATGACGGTTGAGACGCTAATCGTGAAGGATCACGTTGAGCAGCGAGCTATGAACTTCCAGGCCGCCGTTGTACTCGATGAACCCGAGCTTGCGAAAACGGTTCATGAAGAAGTTCACCCGCGATCGCGTCGTCCCGATCATCTCCGCCAGAACTTCCTGGCTGATCTTCGGGATCACGTTCTCCGGCTTACCTTCCTTGCCGAAGTGAGCGAGCAGCAACAGAACGCGAGCCAGCCGCTTTTCGCTGGAGTTGAAGAGCTGATCGACGAGGTCCGCCTGGATCCGAACGTTGCGCTCGAGCAGGAAGGAGACGAAGACGTCGGCGAAGGTGCGCTCCTCGTGCAGCACCCTGATCATTTCCTTCCGATCGATGCTCATCAGCGTGCACCGGGTCAGGGCCGTCGCGGTGACCATGCGGACACGCTCCGCTGCCGCGATGCACGACTCTCCCACGAAGTTGCCGCTTTCCAACAAGGCGACGGCCGCCTCCTTGCCGCGCTGGGAAACGACGGTGAGCTTGATCGTGCCTTTCTTGATGTAGAACACGGCATCGGCCACGTCGCCCTGCGAGAACAGAACCTGATTCTTCTTGAGATCGATCGACGTTCTGCCCACACCCGCTTGCTCGAGGAAGGCCTCGGGATCAAACGGCGCAGCCTCTCGACCGCGCAAGCTGTTTCGCGTTCCGGTCACGCCCACGGCGACACGATAGCACCGGTCCAGCAGACGGATCGAAATCGCACCTGTCTCCTTTTGAACAGATTGCCGCGCTCTTCACTGGCTAGTGTGGCGTGTCGCAAATAGACCGGCTTTCGTTGCGGGTGTCGAGGGGCCAGATGCGAGGCGCCGCCACGAAGGCGATGCGGGACATCGTCGAGGAGCGGCAACGAAAGCAGTTGGCCCCTCGCCGCCCGCAACCCTTCGGGCTGGTGCGAAGGTCGGTCGATTTGCGACACGCCACACTAGGATCCAACCTGGCCCGGAGGCACAGATGATTCGCTCGAGCACCAACCCGGATCCATTCAACGGCTCCCATGACATGGTCTCCATCAGCGCTTCCGTTGACGAGAGCACGGCAGCCCGCCCTCTCGAAGTCGTCCTCACCGCTCGAGTCGCCCATGGCTCGGTATGGAGCACGACCATCGTGATTCCACCGTTTGCCGAAACGACCACCTGTCCCGTTTTGAACAGATCGCAACCGTGAACATCGCTATGTTCGCGGAATGGCAACCGTAAGGCTGGTGAGCTACCCCGCCGAGATCCACAACATGCCGTGGAGCCATGGCGGCGAGCTCGCGTTCGCGGCATCTTGGCGCGAACATCGCAGGCAACGGATTGCGATCGCGACGACACGGTCGCTCCTCGATTTGAACGCCGGCGATCTCGCCGAGGAACGACACGCGGCGCCGGCGACGGCTCCGGCACCTCAGGAGGACATTCGATGACCGGTCAGAAATCGCATCCTGGGCCGGAAAACACGGCGGGCAGGAACACACTGTCTCTCGAACAGTTGATCGACGCGCATCGCCCGCTGCTGTTTGCCCGGATGCCTCGCATGCTGCGCGGCGACGGCACAATCGCCGGCTCTCTGCAGCAGGAGTTCCGGTTCTTCCGATCCCTCCACCCGGATCATGTTCCGGTGTCGCCTCGGAGATGGAAGGCTGCGCTTCTGAGGTCGCGCATTCTCCGCGGTCACCGGAGAGGAGTCAACCGGGCGCAGTGAGTCTTCTCCTGACTGCCATGGAAGGAGGACTTCATATGTCGAAGAATTCATCACAGGGTCGTCGTCAGGCATCGACGCATTACCACGACGCGGCACGCCGGCATCAGGAGGCAGCGCACTTTGCGAAGTCCGCAATGACAGAGCAGAGCAACGCGCGCGCAAAGCGGGTCAGTACCACCAACAGCCGGCGCACGACGCGCACGAAGGGTTAAGACGCTCCTCACCCGCCACCTGTGTCCTTTGAACAAGACTGGAACGCCGGTTGCAGTGAATATTGGCGACGTGAGCGGACTTTAGGCGATCGAACTTCCTGCGGCAGGTCTTCGAATCAAGGCGAGCGCGCCCGACGTCGAAGGGAGCCGCCATGATCCGAATTGCACCTCGTTCGCTCATCCTTGCGTTTCTCTGTCTTCTCATTCCATCAGCGGTCTATTCGCAGGCGGAAGCGGTCGACCTCACCGATGTCTTCGTGGCCGGCGGGATCGAGATCGATCGGCTCATGGTCTACAAGGTCAGCGACATCGTCCTGATCCGGGGCAGAACTTCCGATGTCGCCGCGGCGGCGGAGGCAGGACGCTTCGCCGAATCGCTCGGCTATCGGCGTGTCGCGAATCTGATCGTCATCGTGCCCGCCCTCGATGATCGTGCGATCGAGCGTCTTGCCGCCCGTGAACTCGATATGGCCAGGGGCCTCGAAGGATGCCACTTTCAGATCACCTCACTGAAGGGGGTCCTGCGCCTTCGGGGAGAAGTTCGGCGGCAGGTTCAGAAAGACGTAGCGATCGGGCTGCTCCGCAAAATCGACGGAGTCAAAGCCGTGCACCTGGACTAGAAAGGCCACAGAAATGACCAGAATGATCCATGCTCTTCCTTTGATTGCGTCCTTCGCACTCATGGGCTGCAGTACCACGTTGGCCCGCGCGCCCTCGGCGGGCCATATGAATGACAACGGCGGCATCCAGCCCTGCTCCGATCGCCGCGACGCACAGGCCTGCGGCAACGCTGTGTTCAATGCCACGGTCATCAGCCGGATCCGCAAGGGGCAGTCGCGACAGGATGTCCGCGGCATCATGCGGCATGGTGCCGAGCGCCACGAGACCGAAGGCCTGACCGAGTCGTGGGGCTACCTCACCAGCTACCGCGATCACATGCTGACGTGGATCACGTTCACCGACGACAAGGTCACCTCGTTCTCACACGAACAAACGAGGCGCGATTGATGAACACGGAAAGCAGCGAGACAGCGATGGCCGACGAGATCGTCAGCGTTCTGCAGTACGCGGCGCTGCGGTTTCGGTCGCTGGCCATGGCGGCCATTTCCTACACGGTGCGCGACCCTTCCCTGAAGCTGCGTTCCATCGTGCTGGATCGCGGCTCGCTTCGCCGCCTGCTCCTGGACCGTGACCGGGCGGTGAAGATCGAATATCTGAAACGCGATCTTCTCCGCTGCGCCGCGCTGTTCACGGTCTATCGTTATCCGCGGCAACGGTAATGTCGCGTTCTACCGCCGTTGCACGCGCGATGCGGTCATCAGCTTCCTCCGTAGAAAGCGATTCATGACAAAAAGCGTGACCACCGCGCCGATCACCGCCACGATCGCGCTCATCAGCGGCCCGCCGGCCGTGGGGATCACGACGCGACACAGAACCACGGTGACCCAGGCTCCGACCGCGCCGGCCATCATGTCGATGGCGATCGCCTGGCGGCTGCCGGTCACAAACTGCCCCACCACCCAGCCGGTCAGCGCGCCGATCAATCCGATGAAGACATACGACATCGAGATTCCTTTACGCTCGCGCCGTCATCGCCGTCTGCGCGGGCAGGACCAGCTCCCATTCGCGGAAGACCTGCTGCGACAGCACGAACTCGAGCGTCCTGCTGAAGCACCGCAGTCTCAGAACCTTGGCACCCCCCACGGACGTTCCCGTCGAAAGCCGGTCGCCGTATGCGACCTCCTGAATCCACTGCCGGTCGAAACAGGACTGCCCGTCGGAGCTCTCGTAAATGAACGTCGAATCTGTGAGTGCGAGCAGGACGTCGTGATGGCGGCTGCCGTCGACGAGCTCTCCGCGGCTGACGAGGCGCGACGACTGGCGCAAACGCGCCGCGAGAGCGTCGAACCGGTCCGCGGCGAACACTTTGACAATACTGAACACGAGAAGCGCCACAATCGCGCAAATGATCAGGACCAGGATTGCTGGAGGCATCATTCCCTCCCTCGAGAGGTGGGTTGCTAAGAGGAAGGATTCAGAGGATCTGACTTAGTTCAGACGAACTGAAGGGCGAGGAAGGTTCCTCGATGGATCTTCACCATACGCTGATTGGGCATCAATGTCATGCAGACACGTCCATGGAGTCGCGTGGTCGCGCGTACGCCGGGACGTGCGATACGATCGGGTGAATTGCCTATCACAGGAACGATCCGCAGGCGTTCATAAGCTGAAATGACGGGAACCGCGGGAGACGTTTCTTCGCCGGAGGACATGGCCATGTCGCTGCAAGCCGATGAATCGAGGCCCCCGTCGATCGAGCGGGTGGATCGGGACCTTTTTGCGGCGACGCGGACCTTTGCTCGGGATTCGGCGGCCCGGAGCTGGTGGGTGATCGGTTCGACCTTCGGACTGCTCGCGGGCGTTCTGGCCGGAGCGGCGATCGCGCCGTGGTGGCCGCTGCGCCTGGTCGCATCGATGCTGGGCGCGCTGCTGCTCGTGCGCGCGTTCATCCTCTATCACGACTTCATGCACGGTGCGATTCTCCCCGGCTCTCGCCTGGCTCGGGCGGTCTTCTACACGTACGCCGCCATCAACCTGACGCCGCCGCGATCGTGGCGCGACAGCCACAACTTCCACCACGCCAACGTCGGCAAGATCGACGGCTCCAACACCGGCTCGTTCCCATTGATGACTGTGCAGATGTGGCGAACCGCTTCCCCGATCCAGCGTCTGCGCTACCGGGTGACCCGTCACCCTCTGACGATCGTTTGCGGGTACTTCACGATCTTTCTTCTCAGCGTATGCATGCTGCCGATGTTGCGCCGCCCGGCGCGGTACTGGGACTCGGCGCTTTCACTGCTGGCGCACGCCTCGGCCGTGGCCATGTTGTGGGTCTTCGCCGGACTCGACGCCGCGTTCTTCGCATTCCTGCTGCCGATGACGGTTGCCGCCGCGATGGGCGGCTACCTCTTCTATGTGCAGCACAGTTTCCCGGGGATGCTCATCCTTCCCGAGGCCGAGTGGACTCAGTATCGCGCCGCGCTGGCGTCGTCGAGCTACTTGCGCCTCGGTCCCGTTCTGCGCTGGTTCACCGGGAACATCGGCTTCCACCACGTGCACCATCTGAACTCGCTCATCCCCTTCTATCTGCTGCCCAGGGCGATGGCTGCGATCCCCGAACTGCAACACCCGACCGTGACGACGCTCAGACCTCGCGACGTCGTGGCCTGCCTCCGCGCGAACGTGTGGGACGACGAGAACCGGCGCATGGTCGGCTACCGCGACGTGCTACGAGCTTTGTGAGTCGCGTTGCCGCGCGTACACGTGCGTGAATTCCAGACCGAAGAAGAAGATCTGCGCAGACCAGTACGACCACAACATCACCACCACAATCGAGCCTGCTGCGCCGAACGGCGATCCGACCGCCGCCTTACTGAGATAGATACCGAGCCCAAACTTGCCGATGACGAACAGAATCGCCGTCACCGCGGCGCCCCGGCCGGCGTCGCTCCACGTGACGCGCTGCCCCGCCAGATAGCGGAACACGACGGCGAACAGCACGGTCAGAAGGAGCGCCGACGTCACGAGCTGCGCCAGACGCCACAGCAAAGCGCCGCCGGCCAGCCGCGCCGCCGCGTAGTTGGCGGTCACGGCGACCGTGCCATCGGCGATGACGGCAACGAGCACGACCACCCCGGCGGCGACGACGAAGATCATCGAAGCCAGTCTCTGCTTCAGTCCGGTGGTCAACTCCGTATCCCTCGCTCCGTCGCGCCAGATCGTCTGCAGCGCGTCGTCAATTTGTCGATACACACCGGCCAGGCCGAAATACAGAGACGATATGCCGAGGATCGTAGCCAGCCAGCCGGCCTGCCACAGCACGGCGGCCTTGATCAATGAGGCGATGGCTGTGGCGGCCGCGGATCCGAAGCTGTCGCCGATCCAGCCGAGAATCGCTCCTTCGGCACGCGCTCTTCCCAGGACGGCTCCGGCGATGCCGATGGCGATCAAAAGCGTCGGCGTGATCGAGAAAACGATGTAGAACGCCAGCGCCGCGCCGAACCGTGATGCGTTATGCCTGCGAAACGCCGTCAATGTCGAACGGATCGTGGTCGCAAGACGCGCTCGGCCCGGCATTGCACACAAATATACGACCGGACCGCCTGCTTGGGGGCAATGACGGCTCGCTTAATGCATCGGAATTGAGTAGTCGTCGACGTTCTCTCTCATCTCACTCGACTGTCCGCGCCCAACGATCGCGACCGGTTGAACAACCAGGAGGCGATCCATGGCCGAAATACTCGGCTTTCAGACCCAGGAGGCGCAGCCCGCGTTCCACGATCCGCTACTGATCGAGCAGATCGAAACCTATGCTCAAGACGTCGTGGACACCGTTCGAGAACCCCTGCTGATTCTCGACAGCAGCCTCCGCGTTCACTCCGCGAACCGCGCCTTCTACCAGACATTTCACGTCGCGCCGGGCGAGACCGAGGACAGACTCATCTACGAGCTCGGCAACGGACAGTGGGACATTCCTGCTCTGCGTACGCTCCTCGAGGACATCGTTCCGAAGAGCTCGGTCTTCAACGACTTCGAGCTGGAGCACGACTTCCCCTACATCGGCCGGCGCGTGATGTTGCTCAATGCCCGAAGACTGCGTCAGGGCAGTCACCGGGAGCTGCTGGTTCTGGCGATGGAAGACGTCACCCAACGCCGCCGCGCCGAGGGAGAAGTGGCGAATGCGAAGGAAGCGGCCGAAACCGCGAATCGGACGAAGAGTCTGTTCCTCGCCAACATGAGCCACGAGCTGCGCACCCCGCTCAACGCCATCCTCGGCTTCTCCGAGATGCTTCAGGAAGAAGCGATGGAGAGAAACCTGGAGGACTTCAGCGCCGACCTCCAGAAGATCTCCACCGCCGGCAAACACCTTCTCCTCCTGATCAACGACATCCTCGACCTCTCGAAAATCGAGGCAGGCAGAATGGAGCTGCACCTGGAGAATTTCGACATTTGTTCGCTGATCGGTGAGGTGGAGTCGACGATCGCGAAGCAGGTTGCGAGGAACGGCAACACGCTCGAGATTACGTGTGCGCCCGACGTCGGCGTCATGCACGCGGACCTGAGCAAAGTGCGCCAGGGCCTCTTCAACCTCGTCTCGAACGCTGCGAAGTTCACGCAAGCCGGCGAAATCCACGTATTGGTCGAACGGCAAACGATGGACGGAAACGACTGGATCATGTTCCGCGTCACGGATACGGGCATCGGCCTGAGTCCCGAGCAGATCGTAAGGCTGTTTCAGCCGTTCACGCAGGCCGACGCATCGACGACACGCAAGTTCGGCGGAACCGGTCTCGGTCTCGCGCTCACGCGTCGTTACTGTCAGATGATGCGTGGCGACGTCAGTGTCCACAGCGTGCTGAACGAAGGCAGCGTCTTCACGATCAAATTGCCCGCGATCGTGCGCGAATCAACCGTCGACCTGAGCCTGCCAGCCAGCGACCGTCGTGAGACAACGATCATCCCGCCGAGTGTCATCGCCGAGAACACGGAACCACTCCCGGACCGCGGGACCTGCGTGCTGGTGATCGATGACGATCCACTGCAGCGCGACCTGATGCAACGTTACCTGCGGAAGGAAGGGTTCACCGTATGCACGGCAAGCGGCGGAGCCGAAGGGTTGCGACTGGCACAGCAACTGCTGCCGGCGGCGATCACGCTCGACGTGATGATGCCCGACATGGACGGCTGGGCCGTCCTGTCGGCGCTCAAGAACGACGTCGCACTGCAGGACATCCCGGTGATCATGCTCACCATGGTCGACGACCCCGTCCGCGGCTTCACCCTGGGCGCATCGGACTACCTGACGAAGCCTGTCAACCGGCGGCGGCTGTCGCAGATCCTGAAGAAGTTCACCTGCCCTCAACCGCCGTGTCCCGTTCTGGTGATCGACGACGAACCGTTGGCCCGCTCGCTCACGCGGACGATGCTGGAGAAGGAGGGATGGAGCGTGTCGGAAGCGTCGAACGGCATCGAGGCGCTGAAGAGCATGGAACGCGAACGACCGCGGCTGATCTATCTCGACTTGATGATGCCGGAGATGGACGGCTTCGCGTTTGCCATCGAGGTGCGGCGGCGCCCGGAGTGGCGGGACATTCCGATCATCGTGGTCACTGCGCAAGACCTCACGGCTGAAGACCGGCGTCGCCTCAACGGCCACGTCGAAACGATCCTGCAGAAGGAAGGCGATTCACGAGAGTCATTGCTCGCGCACGTTCGTGATCTTCTCACCAACAGCACCGCGGCCCGCGTTCATCGTGAACTTCTGGAGACATCAACACCATGACCACCATTCTGGTAGTCGAAGACAATGAAATGAACCGCGAGATGTTGTCGCGGCGGCTGGAACACAAGGGATACAAAGTTCTGATCGCCATCGATGGCGAAACGAGCATCGAGGTTGCGCGCGCAAACATGCCGGATCTGATTCTCATGGACATGAGCCTGCCGGTCGTCGACGGCTGGGAAGCAACGCGGCGGATGAAGGCGGACCCCGTCCTCGAGCACATCCCGGTGATCGCACTGACCGCGCACGCCATGGCCAACGATCGCGACAAAGCGCTCGAAGCAGGCTGCGATGACTACGACACCAAGCCGATCGAGCTGCCGCGCCTACTGGAGAAGATCGAGAACCTGCTGCCCGTGGGGGCCGAGGTTCGGATCTCGTGAGCGTCGTCCTCGGAAAACGGAACCTCTCGCCGGAGCTCCTTCACGATCTGCGAACTCCTCTCAATCAGATCATCGGGTACTCGGAGATGCTGGTCGAGGAATCTCCGGAGCGCGAGGGCCTGGTGAGCGATCTTCAAAAAATCCGCTCCGCCGGACGGCGCATGCTGGACATCATCGATGAGAACTTCAAGGCCGGCAGTGAAAGACGCACGACCACTCGGCTGAATCACGATGAGATCTCGCCGCCGCCGATGACGCGCGAGCAGCCGTCGATTGAGCCGGGAGTGGTGCTCGTCGTCGACGACGAGGAAAGCAATCGGGACGTGCTCCACCGCCGGTTGATGCGGCAGGGACACACCGTCGAGACGGCCAGCAGCGGTGCCGAGGCGTTACGCGTGATGGGCGAGACGGCGTTCGACGTCGTGCTGCTCGACATCATGATGCCGGAGATGGATGGTCACGAAGTGCTGCGGCGCATCAAAGCCACGGATGACATGCAGCACATCGCCGTCATCATGATTTCGGCAGTCAATGAGGTGGAGTCGGTGGTGCGCTGCATCGAGGCCGGCGCCGAGGATTACCTGACCAAGCCGTTCGATCCAACGCTGCTCAAAGCGCGTGTGGACTCGTGTCTGCAGAGAAAGCGCGGGCGCGATCGTGAGATGGTTCTCTTTGCGCAGTTGCAGCAGAACTTCAAACGGCTGCAGGAGGTCGAGAAGCTGCGCGACGACATGCGCAACATGATCGTTCACGATCTCCGCACGCCGCTCACATCGGTCATCGCCGGCATCGAAATGTTCGACAAGTTCGGTGCTCTCAACGCGGAACAGCAGGAGATGATGACCATCGCCCTCAGCGGCGGGAACACTCTGCTCGGCATGATCAACGATTTGTTGGACGTCGAAAAAATGGAGGCCGGCAGGACGCAGCTCCACTACGACGAGGTATCGGCGTCTGCCCTTGTCGCCGGTGCGATCGCGCAAGTGGCATCGCTGGCAACCGAGGCGCACACGGTGATCGTCACCGAGATTGCACCGGACCTGCCTCGATTCCCGGCCGATGAGAAAAAGCTGAGCCGCACGCTGGTCAATCTCATTGCCAATGCCGTCAAGTTCACTGGAGCGGGAACCGTGACCATCACCGCGTCTGCCGGCCATGACCACGTCCGCTTCGCCGTTCGCGATACCGGCCGTGGCATCCCTGCCGAGGCATTCGAGCGGATCTTCGAGAAATTCGGCCAGCTCGACTCGCGCAACAAAGCCGGCACCGGCCTGGGCCTGGCCTTCTGCAAACTCGCGGTCGAAGCGCACAGCGGGCACATCACGGTCGAGAGCACGCCCGGCGCTGGAAGCACGTTCGCGTTCACGATTCCGAGAACCGCACCGACCGTTTCGTGAATCAGTGAGCGATCGGGACCGCCGCGGTGGCTGCGGCAGCCGGAGGCATCGGCTCGGCGTGAAGCTGAACGCCTTCGCTTCCACCGGAAATCGTGATCCGCTGTCCCTTGCCGAGCTGCGACGTTCGATGCTCGAGACTCGTCTGCTCGAGGGCTGGAACCTGATCCTCCGCTCCTTGATCGAGCGGGAGCGAGTCTGTTTCCGACTGACGGGTGATCGGTCCCTCGTCGACGATCGTGAGGTCATGACGAGCGGGTTTCGAATCGTACGGCCGCACCCGCACAGCCGACTGCATCAAGTCCCCCGAAGCGCCGGAATGCGGGCGGAATTGAGACCAGAGCGAAAGAACGATGGACAGGGCAATGAGACCGGCGCCTGCGAGGCCTGCATTCTTCAGGGTCAGGTAACGTCTCGCGCGCCGGCGTTCCGGCCAGATGATGTTCATCCGGTGCGAGTCGCGGAACGGATTGCGCATCACGCGGCGACCAGACTTTCGGGCTGCCGGAAGCATGCCCGTACCGTGGTCAGCAGCGCCGAGCCGTCAAATGGCTTGTGGACAACTGCAAAGACCAGCGGCGACCACGGATCGGTAATCCCGCTTCCACTGCCGGTCATCAGAATCACTCGGCCAAGTAACGATGCGTGGTGTTCCCGAAGGTGCCGGAGGACTGTCAGACCGCCATCGTGCGGCATCATCAGGTCGAGAAGCAGCGCGTCGTACAGCTCACCCTTGATCGCGATCTCGCGGACCACATCACGGCCATTCCCGAAGACGTCCACTCTTACACGACGCGATCTCAAGAGCTTCCCCACGAGTTTCTGCATCATCGTGTCGTCTTCGAGCACCAGCACGCGTTTGCGGCCAAACGGCCACAGACGGGCGATCTGCCGTAGCGGTCGAAGCACATGAATGGAGGCGATACGCATCAGAGCACCTTCAAGTCAGAGTGGACTTCCCTGACTCCTTCGATCTTGCGCAGAAGCTCGACCGCGACATCCTTCTGCATTTCCTGGTGGACGCTGCCTCCGAGACGGACGACTCCGTTCAAGGAATCAATGTGAAACGTGCATCCGTCGAGCGCTCGCTGCCGCCCCAGGCTGCCTTCGGCAACCCGGATGATCCTCACATCATTCGCCGGCGTAGCGAGCTCAATGAGGTTCGCGACCCGCTGATAACCGAGGCTTGTGGCGACGGTCCCGGCGTTCTCGGCCTTCGCTCTGTCGGCACTTGTCCCGCGAATCAGGACGATGCCGCTGATCTGGTAGACCCGAAGGTCGGTGATGTCCACGCCGGCGCTCCGAAACGACGCGGTGAGGTCGATCGGCTGGGACTGTGCGCGGCCGGCAAGAGGAAAGAGCGAAACGGCGAGGAAGGCGAGCAGGGCTGAACGGAAAGAGCGCTTCGGACTGCGGTTCATTGGATTGAACCTCCGAAGTCTTTATGGAGCGGATCGCGTGCCATGATTGGCAGACAACGGTCTCGTAACTCTTGATTTTTCAGCTATTTCTGCCGTTTTCGGGGAATGCAGTATCGAAAGCCCGGAGGCCATCGCGGTCGACGCCTCCGGCCAGGAAAAAGTTCGCCCGGAACAAATCGCAGCACCACTCACGGCGAACCTTTCGCTGCGAGGTCGTTCAGACGGCCATGACCTTGTGAGTCGTTGAGTTCGTGACTTCGTACGTCCGCACATCGGGCGTTCCCGTGTAGAGCGGCTCGAGAAGCTTCACGACCTGGGGATCGGTGTTCTTCACGTACGCGTCGAGCTCTTCTTTCTTGTCCCAGAGGCTGATGCCGACGATCTCGTTCTTGTCGCGCGAGAGGGTGATCTGATCCTTGAAGCCGGCTGCCTTGCGAAGAATCGGAAGGACTTCCTTCTCGAACTTGATGGCGATCTCGCGGTCCATGTTGGGTTTGACCTTCAAAGTGACGTTGCGTGCAAACATTGTTTTGACTCCTTGGGGGGCCAAGTATTCGTCGGAGTCGTGTGATCTGCCTTGGTTCAGATAGCAGGACTGTCTGAGGGATTCGTACACCGAGACAGGACCACAATAGTTCACTCAATTAGTTAAGTCAACACAATTATTTCGCTGATGTATAATCATTTTGGTTAAGTCATGGATTTCGCATTCGTGGTCCGGCAACGGCTCGAGGAGCTTCACCTCGACCAGCGCGATCTCGCCAGCGCTTCGCAGGTGACGGAGTCGTACATCTCCCAGATCCTGCGACGAAAGAAGCTGCCGCCCCTTCCCAACCGCACCGACATCTACGACAAGATGAGCGGACTGCTCGGCCTACCCCGTGAGGAACTGGCGCGCCTGGCCGCTCAGCAGCATCGGGACGAGATCGACCGCGCCTGGCGCGGCGCCGCCATGGCGCGCTTCGGCCCGATGCGTCAGCTGATCCTCGGCAAGTGTCAACGCCGTGAGAAGGAGATCCGGGCCATCTTCGAGAAGGATCCGTTCGGCGAGCTGGAACGGCTCATCACACGCACGCTCATCGAGGTCATCCGCGACGAGGCCCGGGCCCACGCCCGCGACGAAACGTGGCTGCACTCGCTGGCGTCAACCGCCGGCCAGAGCTACCGCAAGATGCGCGTGCAACTGATCGATCTGCTCGACAGCGACCCCTCTGCCTCGATCGGCGACTTCACGCCGTTCATCGAGCCGCTGCTGCGGTCGTGGGATTTCGATCTCGACGGATTCGTTCTGGTCGTGCGCCTGACGACGGGCGCCACGCGCAGGTTCGTGTTCGGCGAAGACGCCAGGGAGAGAACGGCGCCAGATCAGCCGGGGCTGCGTGCGTTTCTGCGCGACAGCCGGCTCAGCGCGGGCGCCACCGGCGAGGAGCTGGCCATCCTGCGAAGCCTTCATGTTCCGGGGGCGACGCCGCTTTTCTTCTACCGGACGCTGCAGAGCCTCCGCGATCCGCTCAATTTCAAGTGATCTGTCCCGGATCACGGCGTCAACTCATCATCAATATACTTGTCGCGCAGCATCTCACCCGCCTCAGTGGAGGTGCCCGATGTCGTACGCGGCCCCACGATCATTTCTCAGCCGGCCGGCCAATCTGCTCCTCTGTACTTTGCTCATCGCGGTTCCCACGGCGGCGGATCCGCTGTCCGATCTGCGCGCGGGTCTGCAACGGTACCCGGCCAAAGGTCCTTTCGCTGTAGCGGCATCGCTTCGCGTGAATGGCCAGTCGGAGGACGTGACAGGCGCGCGCAGCGGATCGACGACCTTCGACGTCGAGTCCGGTTCTGCCGGGCTCGTTCTGCGCGTTTCGCCGGCGGTTCTCGGCGCCGCGGAGAGCGAGGCCGAAGCCAAAACGCGCAACCCGGAGAGTCTCACGCCGACGCGCAACGCGATGGTTGCCCTGGCGGTGTTCGACATCATCGATGCGCTCGATATGGCGGCGACGCTGCTGAATGATCTGCAGGGCGCGACGCTGATCGGAGCGGCGCCGTCGCCGCGTGCGGGAAAGCCCGCGACCCTTCTGCGCATCAGGGTCAAGCCGACTCTGGCCGGAACCGGCGGCCGGCTGGTGAACGAGCCGAAGATCGAGCTACGCGTCTGGATCGCGCCCGACGGAACTCCCGTTGCCGCGGAGCGGGACTCGAACTACTCGGCCTCGTTCCTCTTCGTCAAAGCCGCAAATGTCAGAAAAGAGCGATGGGAGATCGCCGTCGCCGGCGACCGGTTGTACGCATCGCGGGCCGAGCAGAGCAACCGCGCGTCAGCCGTCGGAAAAAAAATGGCCAGCTCGCTCGCCGTCACGTACGTCCCGAAGTGAGGGGCATGCTGCGCATCGCTCACATCTCCGATACGCACTTCCTCTCGCCTCGCGGCGTCGAATGGCGAAAGATCCTGCTGAACAAACGGATCACCGGTTACGCGAATACATGGCTGCGCCGCGGCCGCGTGCACCGCCGCGATTATCTCGTCGCCGTTCTGAAAGCCGCCGCCGCAAACGCCGATCATGTCGTCGTCACCGGTGACATCACGAACCTGGCGCTGGAAAGCGAGTTCCACGAGGCGCTGTCGCTTCTCCAGTCTCTGGCCCGATCGGTCGAAGTGACCGTCGTCCCCGGCAATCACGACCTCTACCTTCCTGCAACGCACCATGAGCGGCGATTTCCGCATCACTTCGGAGCGTTCCTTCGCTCCGATCTGCCCGACCTGGCGGTCGATTTTCCGGTGGGACCGTTTCCAAGCGTCAAACTGCGCGGACCGGCGGCGATCATCGGCCTTTCCAGCGCGGTACCGCGTCCGCCGTTCATTGCCGCGGGTTACGTCGGCGACGAACAGTTGAAGGCATTCGAACGCGTGCTCGCGCATCCGGAGGTGGTGCGCCGGACGCCGGTGATCATGATTCACCACCCGCCTGTCGATGCCCGCGCCCGCATCAAGCAGCTGCGCGACGGCCTCGTCGACGCGGCATCGCTCCGGCGCTCTCTGACCCGGCTCGATCGCGGCCTCGTCCTCTTCGGGCACCTGCACCTGCGCGTCCGATGCAAGCTGCCGACGACATCCGGCGCGCTCGACGTCGTTTGCGCGAGCGGCGCCGCACTCGATCATCCCGACCCGTCGATTCGCGCAGGATTCAACCTCTATGAGATCGGCGACGACGGCTCCATCGCGAACGTCGAAGCGCGCGTGCTCGACGAATCGGGCGCCTCCCTGCGACCGATGGCGATCCGCGAGCGCCCGGCTTGCTGATGAACGACCGGCGCCGCCACCGCCGCGGCAATCAGTTCACCAGACTGAGGATGTCGAGGATGTCCTGCGCGTGGACGATCGTCACTTCGGGAGTGATGTCCGCAAACGACGGCGCCGGTGCGCCCGCCACGGCCAGCGCTTCCGAAATCGCGCTGCGCAACTCGGTCATGTGAACTGCCTTGACGGTCACTCCTTCGAGGAGCGGATCGGAAAACGGGAAAGCCGCCAGGCCGGCCGCGAAGCGAACGTGATTGACCGCGTCACGCGCGTCTTCCATCTGGAGGTGGTGGATTCCAAAGCCCACGACCGGAAGAACGTACGGCCGAACCGAAGCGGCGTCGGATGGCGTGAATGCGCTGAAGGTCGTGGGCGAACCTGTCTTGATGGCGCGAACGCGATAGAAGTAAGACTCCCCCGCCGTCACGAGCGTGTCCTTGTAACTCTCCTCGGACGTCGTGGCGAGCAACATCCACGACCCTCCGCCCATCCGCCACACCTCGAACGCCTCGCAGTCGTCCGTCGGAATCCAGGAGACGTACGCGGTGGTGGTGCTGGCCGCCGCTGCGAAGATCGGCGGAGCTCCGAATGGCAGGCGGTACACGTTGTGAGCGATCGAAGCGCTCGACTCCACGTACTCCTGAGTGCCTTCATACCTCGCCGTAATCACGTGATCGCCCGGCTGGAGAGTGGCGACCAGCATGCCGCTCTTGGGAGTCGTATCGCTGAGAGGAAGCGGTCCGATATACCGGGATCCGTCGAACATCAGGACACGACCGGTCAGGTTGCCACCGTCGTCCGGCGTCACCGTAACCGTGAACACCACGTAGTCCTTGTAGAGGTTCGAAGTCCTGTTCGATGTGATGCTCGTTGTGGTCGTCTGATTCGGGCAGAACGTCTCCAGAACGTGGACGAGGTTGTAATCCGAGTCGGCGATCAGGAAGTCGACATGACCATCGCCGGTGATGTCGCCGGCTCCGATGCCATACATCTGTGAGGACCCCGCGATGGGCCGAAGCACCGGCGACTGGAAGGTCCCATCACCATTGCCGATCATGGTCGGCGTTCCCGCCGACACGTTGATCGTCGCGAAGATCAGATCAGGAATGCCGTCCTCGGTGATGTCGCGTACGACCGCTGCCGAAGGCTGTTGTTGCAGCGTGTAGGTGACGGGAGATGCCAGGCCGCCGCTGCCGTCATTGACGAACACCAGCACCCTCTTCAGGTAGTCGAGCGTGAAAACGTCGGCGGCGCCGTCGTTGTTGAGATCCACTGCATACACTCGGTCGACTTCGGCCGGCACCGAGGAGACGATCGTTCCGGTCTGAAAAGCCGAACCGCCGCGAGAGTAGACCACGAGCGAACGAAGGCTCTGCGCAGATGGGTTGTAAACGAGCACGACCTCATCGGTGCCATCGTGGTTCAGATCACCCGCCGTTGCATAGACCGGGTATCCGACGCCCGGCGTACTGAGCGTCTCCGACGCGGGAAATGTTCCATTGCCTGCTCCGTAGAGCACCTTGACAGACAGCGAACCTGTCACCAGCAGGTCAGGAATGCCATCGCCGTTGAACTTCCCGACTTCGAGACCGGTCGCCAGCGGCACCCCGGCGACGCCCAGGGCAGCGGCAAACGTACCGTCCTGTTGGTTGAGAAGAACGCCGATGCTGTTGGTGTCGTAGTTCAGGACGGCCAGATCCGGATACGTATCCGAGTTGAAGTCGGCGACGACCGGCCGGCTGGCATTGGTGCCGCCGCTGGAATAGCTGACACCGGCGGCAAACGTCCCGTCCCCATGACCGAGGTAGACGGTGAGCGAGCTGTCGAAGCTGCTGGGGACGGCGTAATCGGTCATGCCGTCTTTGTTGAAATCGGCGACAGCGATCCCGATCGAGTTGTGCGCTCCGGCGACCGAGGGGGCCTGAAGAAGCACCGGTGACGGACACGCGGCGAAGGTGACTCGTGCTGCTGCAATGAGTGCGACGAGAGAGGCGGCGCGAATGGGGAACCTTCCTTGTGTGGGATTCGCGGCCGGGCCACCGCGAGTGAATTCTGACCGATTTCTCCGGCCCTGTCGATTGCACAGTGGCGACGGTTTCGGCTCAGGCCGCTCGGACAAAACGAACCTAAACTACTCTCATGGCCGTGACTCCGGCCGATGCGCCTCTGCTGGCAACGAAGCTGTTCGTGCCTCCGCCGCGGCCGAACCGCGTCGACCGCGTTCGCCTGCGCGATCAACTCGACGCCGCGCGCGGCGGAACCGTTTCGCTGCTCGCCGCGGCAGCGGGATCGGGGAAGTCGACGCTGCTCGCCGACTGGGCGCTCGCCGCGGGCAAAGCCGTGGCCTGGCTGTCGCTCGATGCCGATGACGACGAGCCGATCCGGTTTCTCAACTACATCATCGCTGCGCTGAAGAACGCCGGCGCCATTGCCTCGATCGATGCCTTGGCCGCGATGACCTCGGGCAATCCGGCAGCCATCGACGCCGTGCTTACCGAGATCCTGAACGCAATCGCCGGCCGAGGGGCGCCCGCGGCTCTCGTTCTCGATGACTACCACGTCATCGAAAGCGACAGCGTTCATCGCATCGTGCAACGCGTCATCGATCACATCCCGGCCAATCTGCATCTGATCATCGCCTCGCGCGTCGATCCACCCCTGGCATTGTCGCGGCTTCGCGCGCGCGGCCTGCTGCTCGAGATTCGCGCATCGGACCTCCGGTTCACACCTGACGAAGCCGGGCGATTCTTCAATGACGCCATGGGGCTCGGGCTGACTCCCGAGGAGGTCGCCGAGCTCGAAGACCGCACCGAAGGATGGGCAGTGGGCCTGCAGATGGCGGCGATCTCGCTGCGCGGGCGATCCGGCGCGCGGAACTTCATCTCCAGCTTCAGCGGATCGAACCGCCATGTGCTCGACTACCTCACCGATGAGGTTCTGCACCGGCAACCGGACGACGTCCGCTCATTCCTGCTCGAGACGTCGATCCTGACGAAGCTCGCCGGGCCGCTGTGCGACGCCGTCACCGGTCGCAAGGATGCCGACCGCGTTCTTCGTCTGCTCGATACAGGAAATCTATTTTTGATTCCGCTCGACGACGTTCGGTTCTGGTATCGCTATCACCACCTGTTCGGGTCCCTGCTGCAGCACGAGCTCGAGCGATCCCGTACCGCGGAACACATCGCCGCGCTGCATCGAAGGGCGTCGGCATGGTACGTGTCGAAGGGAATGCCGGAGCCCGCGCTGCATCACGCGGTGGCGGCGCGCGATGACGATGGCGCCGTGGCCATCGTTTCCGAACATGCCAGGACGCACATCATCGCCGGCGACGGCGGCACGGTCGTGCGCTGGATCTCGCAGCTTCCGCGCGGGCGCGTCGAGAACGACGTCGACCTGCTGCTCCTCCACGCCCGTGCCCTCACGAATCTCTACGACCTCGGCAGGGCCAGGAACGAGGTCGATCGCGCCGAACAGATCGTCACACCCGAACAACGGGAGCGATACGCTGGCGCGTTCCTGTCATTCCGCGGAATGCTCGAAGGGTTGAGCGGAAGCATCCCCCATTCGATCGAGATGCTCGAGCGCGCCATGACTCTCTTCGATCCGAACGATTTCTGGTACTCGATGACGTCGCTCCATCTGGGCATCGCCGAACTGATGGTGCCCGATCCTCCGAAGGCGGAGTTGTACCTGCGACGGGCCACGGCGTATCGGGATCGTCCTGATGGATTGCTGACGGCGGTGGTCGGCCAGAGTTATGGGGGGCTGGCGTGTCTCTGGCGCGGGCGAGCCGATGAAGCGATGCGGATGGCCCGCGAGGCAAATGAATGGATCGACGCGTGGGACGAGCAGCACCACACCGGAAGGCCGCTCAGCTCACTCTCGCACATGCTCATGGCCGACATCGAGCACATGCGGAACGACCTCGAACGCGCGCGCGACCTGGCGCAGCGAGCCATGGATTTCGGCAAAGAGGGGTTCCTGATCGGCTACTTCGAGGGCGCGCGGGTGCTCACGCTGGTGGCGGAGGCGCAAGGCGACTGGGACACCGCGCTCTCCGCTGTGAACGAGATGATGCGGGGCTATCGCTTCTCCGGGAATCCGCGATTCGCCGATTCCTGTGAGGCGATGCGTTACCACGTGCTGTGGCGGCGCGGACAGGTCACCGCCAATCGTGATGACCTCGACACGGTGTCACGCTGGTGCGAAACGACAGGGTTTCTGGATGTCGAGCATTGGTCTCAGCGAACCCATCACGGACTCTATTCGGACCATTCGCTGACGCTCGGAGTCCGGGTTCTGCTCCAAGGGGAGCGGTATCAGGACGCACAACGCCTGATCGATGCACTCCTCGATGACGCTCTGCGGCGCGAGCGCGTCCCCGCGCAGATTACGCTCCTCATCCTTCGTTCCCTGACCGAGGCGGCGACCAACCGCATGGATGCGGCGGTGGAGACGATGAAGAGCGCGCTCGAGATCGCGGGCAAGCCCCGCTTCATCCGTCCGTTCCTCGATGAAGGCTCGGCGGTGCTGCCGCTGATCGAACGCGCCGCGTCTCTGGCCTCCGATCGCGACTTCGCGCTGCGCGTTCTCTCCTCCTTCAACGTGCCGGTGACGCTGCGGCCGGCGCCGGCGGGCATCGCCGAGCCGCTCAGCGACCGGGAGATCGAAGTGCTCAAGCTCGTCGCCGAGGGAGCCTCGAACCAGAGCGCGGCGCGCAAGCTGTTTGTCGCACCGAGCACGGTGAAGAAGCACCTCGAGAACATCTACGCCAAGCTCGGCGTCGGCGGCCGCACCCAGGCTGTGGCCAGGGCGCGCGAGCTGCGCATTCTCTGAATTCGCCTCCGAATACGCCGTTCGGCGAAGGCCGATTCGCCGCCCTCCTGCGTACTTTGCGATCAGAACAAAGGAGATCGCATGGCTCGCACTGAAAAGAAAACCCCCACTCATCGGCTGCACCTTCGAGTGGCCGGCTGGATTCAGGACAACTGGTCCGAGCAGTTCGAGGGCATCGCCGTCCGTCACGCGGACGACGGCTCGACCGTCCTGTGCGGTGAGTTGAAGGACCAGTCCGCGCTCTTCGGAATCCTTCACGCCATCGAAAACCGCGGAATGAAGCTCATCGCCTGCTTCGCCTATCCGGGAGGTGTGGCATGACACGCATGTTGATCGTCTGGTTCATCCTCGTTCTGGTCGCCTCGCCGGCAGCCGCGGCGACGGTGACGCTCGAACAAGCGCTCAAGCGCGCGTTGCAGGCAAATCCGTCGATCGCTCGCGCGCAAGCCGATGTCGAAGCGGCACGGGCGCAGCGGCGGCTGGCCAGGTCGGCGATCCTGCCGCGCGTCGACCTGGAGGCCTCGGGCACCCGTAACGAGCGCGAGATCGCCTTCGACCTCGGCGGTTCGACCATGGCGTTCCAGCCGCGGCAGGACTGGTCGACGCGACTGGTGCTGCGGCAGCCGCTGTACGTAGGCGGACGGGAATTCAAAGCGATCCGGCAGACGGCGCTCACGATCGGCGTTGCCGAAGCGGCATCGGATTCGACGGAAGAGACGATTCTCCTCCGGACGGCCTCCGACTATCTATCGCTCGTCGAAGCAGACGCGCTGATCGACGTCGAGCATCAGAACGTCGATGTGTCATGCGCGCGACGCAAACAGGCCGAGCACATGCTCAAAGCCGGCGAGTTCACGAAAGTCGACGTGCTGCGCGCCGAAGCGGCGCAGAAAGCAGCGGAGCGTCAGCTCGCCGCGGCCGAGCAGCAGCGGAAGGAAGCCGAGAGCCACCTCCGCCTCGACCTCGCGCTCGACGAAGAGATCATCGCCGTGCCGCCCGCGTTCGCGCTGCCGCCCGTTCCCGGCATCGAAGAGCTGACCACTGCATCGTTCGCGTCGCATCCGGAGCTGAAACGCGCAGCCGCGTCGCTGGACATCGCCCGGCTGGAAACGCGCAAGCAGCACGGCGCTTACCTGCCGATCGTCATGCTCAACGCGGCGGTGACCAGGCAGCGCGCGGCCTTCCCGTCCAATGAGTCTCGCGCCGTCGGCGTGTCGCTGCACGTCCCGATCTTCGACAGCGGCGAGATCGCATCGAGAATCGCCGTCGCCGGCGAGCACGAGAAGCAGGCCGCCGCGTCGGCCAATGAGGCGCGGCAGGCGATCCGCGAAGAGATCGTCCGCTCGGTGGCCGGGCTGGAGACCGCACGCAAGAGTTTCGAGCTCGCGCAGGAGCAACTTGCGGCGGCCGAGGGACAGTACCAGCAGATCTCATCGCTGTACCGGTCGCAGGAAGCGACGTCACTCGACATCGACACCGCCGAGGGCGCGCGCGCCGAAGCGCGTCGCGCCGTCGTCATCGGCTCATTGCAGACCAAGCTTGCCGAGTTGCGGGTCTGGTTCGCGGCCGGCTCGCTGAAACCCACTCTTCTCTCGAAGGAGCACTGATATGCGAGGTTTGATTGTTCTGACCCTTTTCACCACGCTGCTTTCGACGGCGTGTTCGCGAGAAAGCGCAACCGCCGCAACGCCGGTTGCGGCGGCGACGCTGCCCGCAGATGTACGTGATCTGGCAAAGAAAACGGACACCCGCCCGACGCGTCCCCCCACAGGCGAGGCGCCTGTCCTCCACGAAACGAGGCCGGCTCCGATTGCGGCAACCGGCGAACTGATCTCGCCGATGCGATCGCAGGTTGCACCGAAGCAGCCCGGCCGCGTGGCGGCAGTGTTCGTTCGCGAAGGGGCGCGGGTTCGCGCCGGTCAGCCGCTCGCCGCATTCGAGACCGACTATCTCCGTCTCGATCTGCAGCGTGCGGAAGCGGAGCTGGCGCGCGCGAAAGCGATGGAGAACGATGCCACTCGCGAGCTGGATCGAAAGCGCGAGCTGGTCACCTCTGAATCCATCTCGCGCGCGACGTTCGACCGGGCCCAGACGGCCTACGAGTCCGCGGTGGCCGCGCGTCAGGCGGCGAATGCCGTCGTGGCCACGATCCGTCAGCGCATCGACGACGCGATTCTTCGCGCTCCGTTCGACGGCGCCGTCGAATCGCGCAGCGTCAACGTCGGCGAGCGCCTCGGCGACGCGCCGGCGTTCGTCATCGCCCAAACCTCCCCTCTCAAGCTCCGCTTCCACCTCCCCGAGCAGTATCTCGGCAGCGTGCGGAAGGGGCAACAAGTGACGGCAACCAGCGATGCGTACGGCGCGACGTCGTTCACCGGCCGCATCACCATGATCGGCGGTGTCATCGATCCCGCCACAAGAACGCTGATGGCCGAGGCGGACGTGAACAACTCTGACGGCCGTCTGCGGCCCGGCATGTTCGCCCGCGTCAACATCAAGCAGTAACTGATGGGAGAACGTCATGCAGAAACTTGCAGAGCTTTGCGTACGCCGGCCGGTCTTCGCGACCGTGCTCGTGCTGGCACTCGTCGTCACCGGCCTGTTCGCGTATTTTCAACTGGGTGTCGACCGCTTTCCGAAGGTCGAGTTCCCGTGGGTGACGATCACCACCGTCCTTCCCGGCGCAGCGCCGCAGGAGGTCGAGACCGAGGTCACGGAGAAGATCGAAGGCGCGGTGAACACGATCGGCGGCATCGAGGAGATCGTGTCGTTCTCGTCCGAGAACGTCTCCGTCGTCAGCATTCAGTTCGCGCTGGAGAAGAATGGGGACGTCGCCGCGCAGGAAGTGCGTGACCGCGTCAACGGCGTGATCTCGCAGTTGCCGGCCGACGCGAAGCAGCCGCTGATTCAGAAGGCCGATCCCGATTCGGAGCCGGTCATCGCCATCGCGCTGGCCGCGCCGGCATCCGATCGCGAGATCTCCGAGTACGCCGACAAGATCTTGAAACGGCGCCTGGAGACGATCGAGGGCGTCGGCCAGGTGCTGATCGTCGGCGCGCGACCGCGGCAGATCAACGTCGCGGTCGACAACGCCAAGCTCGCCGCGCATGGATTGACCGGCGCCGACGTGGTGAACGCGCTGCGCACGCAGAACGTCCAGATTCCCGGCGGCAAAGTCGAAGAGGGCGTGAGCGACCTGACATTGCGAACGCACGGCCGGGTCTCAACGCCCGAGGCGTTCGGCGCGCTGCCGGTGACGTCGCGCGGGGATTACCAGGTCCGCATTCGTGACGTCGCGACGATCGATGACAGCATCGCCGAGGCCGAAACCGTCGCCAACGTGAACGGGAAGCCGGGCATCGTCTTGATCGTCCGCAAACAGTCGGGAACCAACACGATCGACGTCGTCAATGCGGTGAAGGAGCGCGTTGCCGAGATGAGCTCCGAGCTGCCGAACGGCTGGAAACTGCAGATCGTCCGCGATCAGTCGGATTTCATCATCGGCGCGGTCGATGCGGTGAAAGAACACCTCATCATCGGTTCGCTTCTGGCGGCGGCCGTGGTGTGGCTGTTCCTGAAGAAGTTCCGGCCGACGCTGATCTCGGCCGTCGCCATCCCCAGCTCGCTGATCGCAACGTTTGCGGCGATGAGGTTCTTCGGCTTTACGCTCAACGTGCTCACGCTGCTGGCGCTGACGCTCGCCGTCGGGATCGTCATCGATGACGCGGTGGTCGTGCTCGAGAACATCTTCCGCATCATGCAGAAGAAGAAATTGACCCCGATGCAGGCGGCGGTCGAAGGCACGCGCCAAGTCGGACTGGCGGTTCTGGCGACGACCCTGTCGCTGATCGCCGTCTTCCTTCCGGTCGCGTTCATGGGTGGCGTCGTCGGCCGGTTCATGTACTCGTTCGGCATCTCCATGGCCGTGGCCATCGCGATCTCGCTGCTGGTCAGCTTCACGCTGACGCCGATGATGGCGTCGCGCTGGTTGAGCGAGAGCGACGCGGAAGAGGACACGCCGAGCCGGTGGTACTCGGCCGTGGAGCGCGCGTACCTCCGACTGCTCGACTGGGCTCTGTCACACCGCTGGGCGGTCGTCGCCGCGACGCTGCTGATCTTCACGGCGATGATTCCGCTGTTCATCGTGGCCAACAAGAACTTCCTCCCTGCCGATGACGAGTCGCAGTTCCTGGTCACCGTTCGGGCTTCGGAAGGGGCGAGTCTCGACACGACGAAGCGGATCGCAGAGTCGATCGCATCGCGCGTCCGGCAGCAGAAAGAAGTGGCCACGACGGTGGTGACGATCGGCGACGACATGCAGCGCACGCAGAACCTGGCCACGATCTACGTGAAGCTGGTGCCGGCTCACGCGCGCAAGCGCTCGCAGTCCGATCTGATGAGCGTCGTCCGGAATCGGATCCTGCCGCAATATGGCGACCTCAATCTGCGCGCGCAGGTGGCCAAGGTCCCGGAATTCAGCGGCGGAGTGAACGCCGAGGTCACCTACTGGGTGGGCGGACCGGATCTCGACAAGCTCGAGCAGTACTCGAGCGCTCTCATTGCAGCGCTGAAGAAGGTCCCCGGCGTCACCGACGTCGACACGAACTACATCGTCGGCAAGCCGGAGCTCGGCGTCCGTGTCGACCGCGAGAAGTCCGCGGACCTCGGCGTTCGCGTGCAGGATGTCGCCGCCACACTGAACGTGCTCGTCGGCGGTCAGAAAGCGACCGATTACTACGAGCGCGGCGAGTCGTACGAAGTGCACGTGCGCGCGAACAAGGAGTGGCGCAGCAATGCCGCCGGCATCGGCGAGATCGAAGTGCCATCGGCCACCGGTCAGCGCGTTGCTTTGCGCGATCTCGTGAAGATCGAGCGCGGAGCCGGGCCGGCCCAGATCAATCGCCTCAATCGCCGGCGGCAGATTCTGATCACCGCGAACATGCTTCCCGGCCATTCATCGCAGGCGGCCATCGATGCGCTCGCGAAGACCGCGCGCGAGCTGAAGATGGAGAAGGCCTACGCCTCCGGCGTCACCGGAATGTCGCGCGAGCAGGAGAAGACGGGAAAAGCCTTCCTCATGGCGTTCGTGCTCTCCATCATCTTCATGTACCTGATCCTGGCCGCGCAGTTCGAGAGCTGGATCCACCCCGTCACGATCCTGCTCTCGCTGCCGATGACCGTACCGTTCGCGCTGCTCTCGATCGTCGTGCTCAATCAGTCGCTCAACATCTTCTCGGCCCTGGGCATCCTCGTACTGTTCGGCATTGTGAAGAAGAACTCGATTCTGCAGATCGATCACACGAACGGATTGCGTGCCGAGGGCTTCGATCGCGCCACGGCGATCCGCGAGGCCAATCGCGACCGGCTGCGGCCCATCCTGATGACCACGCTGGCATTCGTCGCCGGCATGATCCCGCTCGTCGCGTCGAGCGGCACCGGCGCGGCCACGAACCGCGCCATCGGTTCGGTGATCATCGGCGGCCAGACGCTTTCCCTTCTGCTGACGCTGATCGGAACGCCGGTGGCGTACAGTCTGTTCGACGATCTCGCACAGGCGAAGATCTTCGGACGCGTCGCCGCGGCTGCACGCTCCCTGATCAACCGCTGGCGCGGCGCACAGCCGCAGACGGCGTGAACGAGGGTTTGTCGTGAACGAAGCCGTAAGGGAAGCTCTGAACAAGTCGTTGTTCACGTCATCCTGAGCCGCGAAGACGGCGAAGGATCTCCAAATGGCAGGCGGTTTCGCATCGTGAGATCCTTCGTCGCGCTTCGCCGACTCAGGATGACGACTTGTGCAGAGGTTCCTCAGGTGGTTGCGAATCAGTTTCTGGGCCGGGGCATTCATCGACGCTCTGGCCGTCGTGCAAATGCTGTTTCCCCGGATCTTTGCCGCCATGAATCAGCTTACGAGTTTCAGCCCATCCGTCGAGTATCGATTTGCCATGCAGATGGGCGCGTCTCTCATGCTTGGCTGGACGGTTCTGCTCATCTCGGGCGGATCAGAAGCCGCTTGAACGCAAAGGCATTCTGATCTTCACGAGTATCTCGAGTGGCCGCGGCTGATGATCGAGTTGAGCCGGGCCATTCGCGGCGGCGGTCTGAGTGTCGTGCTGCAGCGCCCTTCGGATGCGTTCGCCGCAGTCACGCCGGCGAAGTACACGAGTCTCCTTGAACTGGAACCTCTGTTCCATTTCGTCGAGCCGGCCGATCTGATTGCACAAGCGCGCAACTGTTCATTCGACCTTCTCTCGCAACGCACCGAAGCACTGAAGTCTCGAAAAGCGTTCGAGGTCCTGTATTTTCAAGAAGGTCGGAGATCAATGAATCGCGTGGTGGCCTTGCTCTGGGCGTCTGCGTGTCAGGGAACCTCTGAACAAGTCGTCATCCTGAGTCGGCGAAGCGCGACGAAGGATCTCAGGATGCGAAAACGCCTGCCATTTCCAGATCCTTCGCCGTCTTCGCGGCTCAGGATGACGTGAACAACGACTTGTTCGGACCTTCCCTGGCCGCAATCGGGGCGATTGCAGTGCCCACGACCGCCGCTCCGGGCGATCAAATCGAGTCGAACGGCCTGCGACTCCATGTCCAATGCGGGAACGCCAACATCACACCGCCCTACGTGTTGGTGGGCCATTCGTTGGCCGTCGCTCTCCGGCTTCGATGCGCGGTCGCCGTCTCTGCGGAATGTACCGCCGCAAACGCTGAGAGTGCTGATCTTCCTGGCACATGATTCCGTTCGAGAATCCCGCGGCCGTCGTGAAGCGATCCGCGAAGTGGTCGGGGTATGCCGGAGCGCAGTCAGCTCTTCCGGTCGCAGCGAAACACGTCCTCGCCGTCCCGGTAGAAGTCGCACTCCTTTTTTAGAGCCTCCGCGAGACGCGCGCGGGCGCGGTGAATCCGGATCTTCGCGGTCGGCAGTGCACAACCGGAAATCTCGGCCGTCTGCGCCGCGGTCAGCCCTTCGAGATCGTGAAGGACGAGTGCTGCCCGGTAGTCCTCCGGCAGGCTGTCGATGACTTGCCGTACGCAGGCGTTCATTTCGTCGATCACCAGTCGCTCCTCGACGCGCCGCTCGGAGTCCGGCAGTTCAAGCGATTCGGCGATGTCGATGATGGAAACCCGGTTGACGGGCTGTCGGAAGTGGTCGGCGGCAACGCGCGTGGCGATCGAGTAGGCCCACGTCTTCAGTTCGGATCGCCCCGCGAAGTTGGGCAGAGCACGCGAGATCCGGATCAGTGTCTCCTGGAGGAGATCCTCGGCGAGGTCCCGGTCGCCAACGTATCGTCCGAGATAGCGCAGCAAGGGCCCTGACAGCTCCTCAGCGACTTGTCCGAAAGGAGGTGGCTGGCCGGACTGGATCTCCATCGTTCGGAGGCCCCTTGCGAAGTGTATCCCTTGCGAGCCCGGAACCGACTAACCACATGAATGGAGGTCAACATGGAAACGTACACGCCCGACTTCTCAGTCGATGTGCAAGCAGTGAAAGGCTTTTGTCCCGCGGGGGAAGCGTACGCAAAGGAACAAATCGCGGCGAAGAGGACTCCTGTCCTTTCCTGCGAAGGGCCATGCATCCGCGGAGAGATCGCCAGGCTCGCGGCGAATCTGGTCGCGCAGGACGTGCCGTCGCTTGCACGCGCCTGTCATGCGGAAACATTCTTCGTGCCGCACTCCGCAATGGCATCGTGGGTCAAATCCGCGGACAAGGTCGTCATGATCGACGGCTGCTTCCTCAAATGCCACGGGCGCGTTCTGAAGAACCTGATTCAGGCAGAGAAGGTTCTTCACGTCGATGCGCTGCCCCTCTACAAGAAATACACCGATATCTTCCTGATGAATGACGTGCCCGAGGAAGAGCGCAAGGCCGTAGCCAGAGAAGTGGCTGACAAGATCATGGCGATCATCGGCAAACCGTCCGAAGCGAAACCGAAGTGCGTGCCCGCCGAAAAATCGGCGACACCGTGCTGCACGTCATAAGGAGTCGTCCATGAACGTCGAACGCTACCTGCGACTCATCGCCGGAGTCGTCGTCCTTCTGTCCGTGGCCGCGGGCTACTGGCTCTCCCCATGGTTCTTCGCCGTGACCGCCTTCATGGGCGCCAATCTGGTGCAGTCAGCCTTTACGAACTGGTGCCCGATGATGCCGATCCTGCGGAGATATGTCGTGAAGGAGGCATCCGCATGATCGTCAGCCACCGATCTCGGCATCACAGATATCGCTTCCCGTCGTCCGAGGGTGGCGGTGGAGCTTTCATCGGGGAGCTCGTCGGATCGGTGGCGCGATGGATCGATGGCGGACGCGCCGGCTGCGCGAATGTCTTTGCACACGCCGAGAACAGTCCGGCGACGACCACCGCCAGCGCGAACGAGGAGTCTCTGAGTCTCATATCGATACTCCAGCATCAGCCGATTGCGGAGCCGCCGTTCGGACATGCCGCATCGGCTGACGCGTGTTGCAGCAGTCCTTCGATGAGCGAGGCGGGCATCCCGAGCTGTCGCATCGACTGCCTGGCGATGTTCTCCGGCACATCGACATAGACCACCGGCCGGCCGGCGATCCGCGACAGCGTTCTCGCGATCTCGTGATTCGAACCGGCGGCGGTAGCACGTGCTGCGCCGCCGTCGACCGCGATCACCATGGCCACCATCTCGCGTGCCCGCGTCAATTTGAATGTGTTTTGCGGCCGCCCGGCCGAACGCATGAAAAACCGGCGGCGCACGAACGCGTACGGGACACCCGACGTGTCGACGGCACTCTCGATATCCGACGCCTGCCGCACGTTGAACGCGAGCGCGATGAGCTGCGGCACGAGCGCTCCGAGCGAGAATGCCTTGCTCACGCCGATGAGCGCCGCCCGGACGCTCGCACCATCGCGGAAATCCACGGCGATCACGTCGGAGTCGTGTTCGTCGCGAATCTCCTCTCCCCAGGCGAGGAGCCCTTCAACTACGTCATCAACGAACATCGGTCACCTCCGCGCCTACCGCCCTTCGTCGGCCGAGGCGCCGTAGAGCGCCGGGACCGGCTTGTCGTTGAGCCGCAGGTACACCGTCAACTGCGCCCGGTGATGTGCGAGGTGACTGATGGTGTCCGCGAGGATCAGGTGTCGCGGCCGGTCATCGAGGACCTTGCCTCCGAACAGAAGCCGCCACGACTTCATGAGGTGATCGTCGGTGGCCTTCGACAGCGATTTGCGGGCGGCCTCGAGCGCCTTGTCATGAATCTGCAGCAGCTCGCCCGGCGTTTTCACCGCCGGCTGCGCGCCGGTTCCGCTCGCCAGGTCGAGCTCGTTCTGATCGACGATGATCGCGAACCACGAGGGCATGCTCGCCACGAGCGCCGCCAGAGATCCGAGGGGCATCGACTTCGGATGCGGCCGCCAATCGTTCTTCCCCTCGGGGACGCGCTCGAGGGCCTTGCGCGTTCCGGCTGATTCCCGTTCCAGTTGTGCCAGGAGCAATTCGGACAGCTTCATGTGCTTCTCCTTCCGTGGCGCAAACTCTAATCACTGATATATGCCAACCCGCGGCATAATTCGGATGTCACGATTTCCTGACGTCATGCGAGCGGATCGTTTGCTCTCCACCCTCCTGCTGCTGCAGGCGAACGGCAAGATGACCGTTCGGCAGCTGGCGAAGCGGCTGGAGGTCTCTCACCGGACCGCATATCGCGACCTCGAGGCGTTGAGCGCGGCAGGCGTGCCGGTGCTTGCGCTGCGCGGCTCGCGAGGCGGATGGCAGCTCGACGAAGCGTGGCGAACACAGGTGCCCGGACTCGATGACGCCGAGTTGCGCGCGCTGCTCATGGCCCAGCCGCGGGTCATCGGCGATGCTCCGCTGGCCGCCGCAGCCCAGCGCGCGCTCGACAAGCTGATGGCGGCGATGCCTGTTTCCCTGCGGGCGCGCGCCGCATTCATCCGCCAGCGTCTTTATGTGGACACGAGCGGCTGGCGAGGCGCGTCGGAGGACCTCACGTTCCTGCCGATCGTCCAGGATGCCGTCTCGCGCGACCGCAAGCTGGCGATCGAATATCGAAAGCCGGACCACCAGCTGACGGAACGGATCATCGATCCCCTCGGCCTCGTCGCGAAGGGCATGAGCTGGTACCTCGTTGCCAACACGCGCGACGGCTTTCGCACGTTTCGCGTATCGCGAATCGAGAAGGCGAAGCTTCTCGACATTCCCACTGACCGGCCACCGGATTTTGATCTCGCCTCGTACTGGAAAACGTCGACGGAGAAGTTCCGGGAGAGCCGGCGGCGATACAGCATCACCGTGCGTGTCGACCCGCGGGCCGCGGAACAATTCATGAGCTGGCGGATGGCGAAGCGCGTTGCCGGCGACCAACCCGATCCGGACGGGTGGTTCACGCTGAGCGTGGAATTCGATGACGAAGAACACGCCTGCTTCGTGGTGCAGGGGATGGGTGGGCGGGCGGAAGTTCTGGAACCGGTGGATCTGCGGGAACGCGTGTTCGCCAGCGCAAAGGCTGTCATCGCGCGCTTGACGTAGGGCCGACTCTCACTCGCGCGCTTGACGTAGGGCCGACTCTCAGTCGGCCCGGCCGGCTGGAGAGCCGGCCCTACGTAGCGGCTCAGTCCATCCTGACCAAACCGCGGCGTGTGGCCACCTTCACCGCCACGCCTGCTTCGTTGTGCAGGGGATGGGTGGGCGGGCGGAAGTTCTGGAGCCGGTGGATCTGCGGGAACGCGTGTTCGCCAGCGCAAAGGCTGTCATCGCGCGCTTGACGTAGGGCCGACTCTCAGTCGCGCGCTTGACCTAGGGCCGACTCTCAGTCGCGCGCTTGACGTAGGGCCGACTCTCAGTCGGCCCGGGCCGGCTGGAGAGCCGGCCCTACGTAGCGACTCAGTCCATCCTGACCAGGCCGCGGCGTGTGGCCACCTTCACCGCCTCGCCTGCTTCGTGGTGCAGGGGATGGGTGGGCGGGTGGAAGTTCTGGAGCCGGTGGATCTGCGGGAACGCGTGTTCGCCAGCGCAAAGGCTGTCATCGCGCGCTTGACGTAGGGCCGACTCTCAGTCGGCCCGGCCGGCTGGAGAGCCGGCCCTACGTAGCGACTCAGTCCATCCTGACCAAACCGCGGCGCGTGGCCACCTTCACCGCCTCGGTGCGGCTCGTGACTCCGAGCTTCTCGAACAGATGTCCGAGGTGTGTCTTGACGGTTCGTTCGCTGATGCCGAGGGCGTTCGCGATGTCTTTGTTCGTCTTGCCGTCGGCCATGAGGCGCAGCGTCGACAGCTCGCGCGGTGTCACCTGCACGCGCGCCACACCCTCGGCCAGTTTCGCGGCGGCGGACGGCGCGAGATACGTCTTTCCCGCCAGCACGTCGCGAATGCACGTGATCAGGCCGTCGGCGGTGATGTCCTTGAGCACGAACGCCTTCGCTCCCGCCTTCAGTGCCCTGGTGATGTCTTCGTCGGTGTCGTAAGTCGTGAGGATGATGACCTTCGCTTCCGAATCGACCTCGCGGATCCGGCGCACGGCCTCGACTCCCTCCATCACCGGCATGCGCAGATCGAGAAGCGTGACATCGGGGCGATGGTGCGTGAACGCCTCGACCGCCTCCGCACCGTTCGACGCTTCGGCGACGACACGGAGATCGGACTCATGACTGATGATGTTGACGACACCGGTGCGCACGAGCGCGTGATCGTCGACGACGAGAACACCGTGGGGCGCGCTCATGCGCTGGCGATGGTGAACGCCGGCGGCTCCCAAGCCAGCACGACTTCGGTTCCGGAGCGAGGAGCGGTGACGATCGTCAGCGACCCGCCGATCCTCTCCGCGCGCTCCTGCATGCTGGTCAATCCGAACCCGGCGCCGAAGCGCTCCTTGGCGATGCCGCGGCCGTCATCGGCGATGGAAAGCCGCAGACCGACGGATCGTGTCGACGCAGCGTGAACGCGAATCTTGTGTGCGCGTGCGTGCCGCACCGCGTTCGTCAGCGCTTCCTGGGCGATTCCGGCGATCTCACGCTCCACGCCTGCGCCGAGGGGTGGGAGGTCTTCGATCACGAGCTCGATGGGGACATCGGTCGTCCGGCGCGCCAACTCGGCGGTCCGTTCCAGCACCGAAGCGACGTCGCCGGACTCGATGTCCTGCGGGCGCAGCGCGCCGACGGATCGCCGCGCTTCGATCATGTGCGATCGCGCCAGGTCGACGGCGGCATCAATACTCTTTGCAACGCTCGGCGGGATGCGGGATGCAGAGCGCTGCACCGACTGGAGCTGCATCAGAATCGCCGCGAATCCCTGCGCCAGCGTGTCGTGAATGTCGCGCGCGATCCGGTTGCGCTCCTCGAGCACCGCCTGATGCCGCGCTTCGGCCAGGCTCTGTTCGGTCAGCCGGCTCTGGTGCAGTGCCAGCGTGACCTGCCGCGCGATGGCCTCGAGCGTCGCGCGCCGCCACGGCGCGTATTCCGCCGGCGAATCGCCGGTCGACAACGCCACCCATCCGAGGTTGCGCGTCGGAAGAATGAGAGGAACGATCGCAACGGACATCAAGCCGATCGAACGATCGAATTCGCGAACCGAGTCCGGCAGGCGCGGATCGTCGCCGGTGTATTCGATCGTGTCGGTCCAGCCGGGCGCGTAGGCGAGAAGATGCGTGGCCATGTCTTGGCGCGCCACCGCGAGACTGCCCCAGTGGCCCGATTCCTTTGAATAGAACTCATCGCCGACGTACGCCATCCAGAGATCGCACTGCTTGCTGTCTTCATCGAGGAGCCAGACGCCGCAGGCGTGGCTCTCCGTCTGATCGAGCAGCGCCTTCATGAGCAGGCGGAAGAAACTTGCGGGATCGGGCTCGCGGACGATCAGGTCGAGCGTGAGCTGCACGGCGTGGCTTTGGATCTTGGCCATGCACTGCGCGCGGCGGCGCTCGCCGTTCTCCTGCTCGAGCTTCGCTCGCAGCCGTTCCAGGCTTTCGGAGAAGAAATGCTGCGGGTCGGGAAGTGTCCCGCCCTCTTCGGCCCGCGAACAGGAGCCCTTCTTCATCTTCATAACCAGGTGATTATCGCGCGCCCGCCGCAAACCGGCATCGTCCGAAAGTCGCAGGCGGGGATGCGCTGAAGGTCGTGCCCGTATCTGCTCGATTCGCAGCACTTGTCCATGGCACCACCGCCCGATTGTCGCGGCCCTCTTCGGAGCCGACACTGCTCGCGCTATGAAAAGACGCCAAAACGCAATTGTTTTCATCCCGGTTCTGGCTTTGTCCGCCATGCTCCTGAGCGCGTGTGCGCGCGCCGGCGCCCAGCCGTCGAACATGCAGGCGCCGCCGAAGATCGACGTCGCCCAGGTCGTTTCCCGCGATGTCGTCGAGTGGGACGATTTCACGGGCCGCCTCGAGGCCGTGAACTCGGTGGCCATCCGCCCCCGCGTGTCGGGCTACGTCGCCGCGATCCGCTTCGACGAAGGAGCGCTGGTGCACAAGGGCGATCTGCTGTTCGAGATCGACGCGCGCCCGTTCCAGGCGGAAGTCGATCGCCTGCGCGCCGAGGTGGAGCGGGCCAACGCCACGGTGCAGCGCGCGGCAAGTGAGCTCGAGCGCGCCAACCGCCTCTCGTCCGAGAACGCGATGTCGTCGGAGGAGCGCGATCGCCGTGCGGCGTTCGCCAAGGAATCGGCCGCACAGAAAGAGGCGGTCGAAGCCGCGCTGCGTTCCGCGGAGCTCAATCTCGAGTTCACCCGCGTCACCTCGCCGATCGACGGCCGCGTCGGCCGGGCCATCGTCACCGTCGGCAATCTCGTCTCCAGCGGACCGGGCGAGGCAACGATGCTGACGACCGTCGTGTCGCTCGATCCGATCTACGCGTCGTTCGAGTCGGATGAGCAGACCTTCCAGCACTACGCCTCGCGGGCCAGCGGCCTTCCGGTGCACATGGCTCTCGCGAACGAAGAGACATTCGCGCGCGAAGGACGCCTCGACTTTCTCGACAACCAGATCGATCCCGCGACCGGCACGATCCGCGGCCGCGCGATTTTTCGCAATCACGATCTGGCGCTGACGCCGGGATCGTTCGTTCGTCTCCGTCTGCCGGGAAGCGCCTCGTATCGCGCGCTGCTCATTCAGGATCGCGCCGTCGGTACGGACCTCGACAAGCGCTACGTTTACGTCGTCGCGGCGGACGGCACCGTGGAGTACCGCGCCGTACAACTCGGCCCGATCGTCGACGGCCTTCGCGTCGTTCGCGGCGGGCTCAAAGAGGGCGACATCATCGTCATCAACGGTCTGCAGCGCGTCCGGCCCGGCGCGCACATCGATCCGGTGAAGGAGCCGATGGAAGCGTCGCTGATCACCGTCGACGTCGTTGCCGGCGGGAAGCGAGGCTGACGTGAGACTCGCTCAATTCTTCATCACCCGGCCGATCTTCGCGGCCGTGCTCTCGTTGATCATCGTCATCGCCGGCGGCATCGCGCTCGTGAAGCTGCCGGTCAGTGAATACCCGAGCGTCGCGCCGCCGACGGTGGTCGTGCGCGCGGCGTATCCCGGCGCGAACCCGAAAGTCATCGCCGAGACCGTGGCCGGCCCGCTGGAGCAGTCGCTCAACGGCATCGAGGGCATGCTCTACATGTTCTCGCAGTCGACCGCCGACGGGCGTCTCACGCTGACCGTGACGTTCGCGGTCGGCACGGACCTCGACAACGCGCAGGTGCAGGTGCAGAACCGCGTCTCGCAGGCGCTGCCGCGTCTGCCGGCCGAGGTGCAGCGGATCGGAGTGACGACGGAGAAGGCGTCGCCCGACTTCATCATGGTGGTGCACCTTCTCTCGCCCGACTCGCGCTACGACATGCTCTACCTCTCGAACTTCGCGCATCTCCGCGTGAAGGACGAGCTGGCGCGCATTCCGGGCGTCGGGGCCACGCAGGTGTTCGGCGCGGGCGAGTACAGCATGCGCGTGTGGCTCGATCCCGATCGCCTGGCGGCGCGACAACTGACCGCCACCGATGTCGTTCGCGCCATCCGCGAACAGAACCTCCAGGTCGCCGCCGGCGTCCTCGGCGCTCCGCCGTCGCCGAGCGATACGACGTTCCAGCTCTCGATCAATGCGCAGGGACGTCTGACGTCCGAGGACGAGTTTGCGAACATCGTCGTGCGGGCAACGCCGGATGGGCAGATCACGCGCATCCGCGATGTCGGGCGTGTGGAGATCGGCGCGGACCGCTACTCGCTGCGCAGCCTTCTCGACAACAAGAACGCCGTGGCCATCGGCGTCTTCCAGAGGCCGGGCACGAACGCCATTCAGGCTTCGAACGACGTGCGCGCGGCCATGGCGCGCCTGAAGAAGACGTTCCCCGCGGGCGTCGACTACTCGATCGTCTACGACCCGACGATCTTCGTGCGCAATTCCATCCGCGGCGTCGTCGAGACGCTGTTCATCGCCATCCTGCTCGTGGTCATCGTGGTGATGGTCTTCCTGCAGACGTGGCGCGCGTCGATCATCCCGCTCGTCGCCGTTCCCGTCTCGCTCGTCGGCACGTTCGCGGTGATGCTGGCCCTCGGCTTCTCGCTGAACACGCTCTCGCTGTTCGGACTCGTGCTGGCCATCGGCATCGTCGTCGATGACGCTATCGTCGTCGTGGAAAACGTCGAGCGGCACATCGAGCTCGGCGAGGAGCCGCTCGAGGCGACGCGCAAGGCGATGAATGAGGTCTCCGGACCGATCATCGCCATCGCGCTCGTACTCTGCGCGGTGTTCATTCCCACGGCATTCATCAGCGGACTGACCGGACAGTTCTACCGGCAGTTCGCCCTGACCATCGCGATCTCGACGGTCATCTCAGCGTTCAATTCGCTGACTCTCAGTCCCGCCCTTGCTTCCCGCCTCCTACTCCCCCACGGCGCGCCGCGTGACCGTCTGCAGCGCGCCGCCGATCGTCTCTTCGGCGGGTTCTTCCGGCTCTTCAACCGGACGTTCGCGAGCATGTCGCGGGGATACTCCGCCGGCGTGGCCCGTGTCCTTCGCGTGTCGCTCGCCGCGCTCGTCATCTACGCCGGTCTCGTTGGACTCGCGGCCCTTGGCCTGGTGAAAGTGCCGCACGGATTCGTTCCATCGCAGGATAAGTCGTACCTCGTCGCGTTCGCACAACTGCCGGACGCCGCGACGCTCGACCGCACCGAAGCGGTGATCCGGAAGATGTCGGACATCGCCCGAAAGCAGCCCGGCGTCCAGAGCGCGGTGGCGTTTCCCGGACTCTCGATCAATGGATTCGTCAACGCATCGAACTCCGGAATCGTGTTCGTGACGTTGAAGCCGGAGGAAGAACGGCAAGGGAAGAATCTCAGCGCCGGAGCGATCGTCCAGGCGCTCAACATGAAATACGCCGGCATTCAGGAAGCGTTCGTGGCGATCTTCCCTCCCCCACCCGTTCAAGGCCTCGGATCGGTGGGCGGGTTCAAGCTTTTCGTCGAGGATCGCGATGGATCGGGCTTCGAAGAGCTCTACTCGCAGGTCCAGAGCGCGATGGTCGAGGGGCGCAAACATCCCGAGCTCGCGGGCCTTTTCTCGAGCTTCCAGGTGAGCGTGCCGCAGATCGACGCGACCGTCGATCGCGAGCGCGTGAAAACGTACGGCGTCGGCCTCACCGACGTCTTCGACACGCTCCAGGTCTACCTCGGCTCGCTGTACGTGAACGATTTCAACCGCTTCGGCCGGACGTATCAGGTGAACGTGCAGGCTGAATCGAAATTCAGGATGCACCCCGAACAGATCCGCAAGCTGTACACGCGCAACGAGCGCGGCGGCATGGTGCCTCTCGGATCGATCGTATCGGTGAAGAACGGATACGGACCCGATCAGGTCATGCACTACAACGGCTATCCGGCCGCGGAGATCAACGGCGCACCGGCGCCCGGATTCAGTTCCGGACAGGCCCAGGGCGCGATTGCCGAGGTGCTGCGGCAGAAGCTGCCCGCCGGAATGTCGTTCGAGTGGACCGAGCTCGCGTACCAGGAAATTCTCTCCGGCAACACGATGGTGTTGATCTTTCCGCTCTGCGTGCTGCTGGTCTACATCGTTCTCGCCGCGCAGTACGAAAGCTGGACGCTGCCGCTGTCGGTGATTCTCAACGTGCCGATGACGATTCTCTCGGCCATCGCCGGCGTGTGGGTGACGGGCGGCGACAACAACGTCTTCACCCAGATCAGCTTTCTCGTGCTGTCGGGACTGGCGTGTAAGAACGCCATCCTGATCGTGGAGTTCGCGAAGCATCGCGAAGAGCAGGGTGACGATCGCGTGACGGCGATCCTCGAGGCGTGCCGCGTGCGGTTGCGCCCCGTGCTGATGACGTCCGTCGCGTTCATCATGGGCGTTCTTCCGCTCGTGTTTTCCACAGGCGCCGGATTCGAGATCCGCCGCGCGATGGGCATCGCCGTGTTCGCCGGAATGCTCGGCGTCACGTCGTTCGGCCTGTTCCTGACCCCGGTGTTCTTCACGTTCATCGGCAATGTCGTGGAGCGGCTCAGGAAGGGGCGCCCGGTTCCGGTCTCCGCGGTCGCGGCGAACGCATGAGGTCAGCGATGCTGAAAAATAAAGTCGTCCTGATCACGGGCGCGACGTCCGGCATTGGCGAGGCCGCGGCGCGACTGTTCGCAAGCGAGGGGGCGAAGGTCGTCCTCTCCGGCAGACGTACGAAGCTCGGAGAGACGATCGCCGCGCAGATCCGCGCCACCGGAGGCACGGCCTCGTATGTCCGCGCGGACATCTCGCGGGAGAGCGAGGTCGACTCGCTCGTCGCCACGGTCGTCGAGTCCTACGGCCGTCTCGATGCCGCATTCAACAACGCGCGCGTCGAGGCCCGGTTCAAGCCGCTGATCGACTCCGTGGCCGCGAATTTCGACACGGTCGTGGCCGTGAACCTCCGCGGCACATGGCTGGCGATGCGGGCCGAGGCGCGCGCGATGATGGCCGCCGGCGGCGCGATCGTGAACACGTCGTCGTGGCTCACCACCAACGGGTTCGCCAGAAGCTCGATCGATTCGGCGATGAAGGGCGGCATCGACGCCATGACTCGCGCCGCCGCGCTCGAGCTTGCGGACGCCAACATCCGCGTCAACGCCATCCAACGCTACGGGTCACCGGAGGAGATCGCCGCCACGGCGGCCTGGCTCTGTTCGGACGCTTCCTCGTCGATCACCGGACAAACCATCGGAGTCAACGGCTTTCGTGCGGAGGTTCGCGCATCATGAGAAAAGCAATCATTCTTCTGGCGCTGGGACTGAGCGCCTGCACGCTGCGGCCATATCACGCGCCGCGGCCCGAGACGTGGAGCGGAACGGTTCCGCCGCTCTTCACGAAACAGTCGTACGACGCGAACTGGTGGCGCCAGTTCGACGATCCTGTTCTGGAATCGCTCGAGTCCAACGCGCTGCAGGCCAATCACGACGTTCGCATCGCCCTGGCCCGATTCGACCAGGCGCGCGCGGCGTTCAGCGACGTCGCACTCGATCGTTACCCGGTCGTGACCGCGGACGGCTCTGCCGACAAACGCAAACAGGTCATTCCCGGTTTTATCGATGAGCGGATCGAAGTGACGACCTACCGGGCGGGGTTCGACGCGTTCTGGGAGCTGGATGTCTTTGGCCGTGTGCGCTCGTCCGTTCGCGCGTCGCGCGCCACGGCGGAGAGCTTCGAGGCATCGCTCGATGACGTCCGCGTGATCGTGGCCGCGGAAGTGGCGCGCAATTACTTCGAGCTGCGCGGACTGCAACAGCGGCTCGCCGTTGCCGACCGCAGTCTCGTCAATCAGCGCGAAACGCTGCGCCTGACGCAGATCCGGCGCAACGCCGGGATCGGCGAGGAATTCGACGTCGCCAGCGCCGCGGCACGCGTCGCGGCGATCGAGGCCAGTCTTCCTCCGATCCGCACCGCGATCGCCGAGCGTGAGCATCGCATCGCCGTGCTCCTCGGCCGCCAGCCGGACAAACTCGACGTCGACCTCTCGCCGCGGCCCTATCCGACGCTGGCGAAAGAGCTGCCCCTCGGCGACGTCGACACGTTTCTCCGGCGCCGTCCGGACATCCGATCGGCGGAGAGGCAACTCGCCGCCGCGGCAGCGCGCGAAGGGATCGCCGCGGCTGACCTCTTCCCGCACGTCAGCATCACCGGATTTCTCGGCTTCATCGCCGGGCGCGGCAACCTGTTCGGCGAGGCCGAGTCCCGCGCATGGGCAGTGACTCCGGCACTGTCGTGGTCCGCGTTCGACATCGGGAGCGCACGCGCGCGCTTGCGCGGAGCGGAAGCCGGCACGCGCGAAGCAGAAGCCCGCTACGAGCAGACCGTGCTGCACGCCCTGGAAGAGACCGGGAACGCGCTCGTCAATTACAGCGAGCAGCAGCAGCGGCTGGTGAAGCTGAACGACCAGGCGCGCGAGAGCGCTCGCGCCGCCGCCATCGCACGCGCGCGCTACCGCGAAGGCGTCGCCGATTTTCTGTCTCTGCTCGACGCCGAGCGCACGCAGTTACAGGCGGAGGACGCCGTCGCGGAGGCCGAGTCTCAGGTCTTCACGAGTGTTGTCGCCGTCTACAAATCGCTGGGCGGCATCTCGATGGGAGGAGCCAATGAGTCTCAAGTTGCTTCAGCTCGATGACGATCCGCATCTGGATGAACGTCATGACTATCCGGAAGGTCTGTTCGTCACCGATGGACAGATCCGGCTGCTCGTCGACGGCAAGGCCATCGCGGTGAAGGCCGGCGGACTCTACATCGTGCCGCCGGGAACCCTGCACAGCATCGCAGCCTGCAGCAACGGCACGGCCGTCATCTTCGAGTGAGGGGCGTGAGGTTTCCTGAACATGTCCCGTGTCGCTCGACTCGCTGTTCCATTGCTGCTCGTGGTGTCTCGTCTGCCGGCCGCGAACCTCGAGCCGCCGATGTGGGTGCATTCGCAATCGCCGCTGCAGTCGCTCCACCTCGGTCTGCTGCCGGCCGTCCCGGGCGAGCTCGATCCGGGAGAAGTCTCGGTGCAACGATCGGAAACCTGGACGAATGTCTGGATTGACCAGCGGCCCGAGCTCCTCGTCGACTACGAAGCAATCGATTCGCGTCTCGGCATCAACGCCGGTCTGCCCCGATCGATGCAGTTCCAGATCGCGCTGGAGGATCGCATCGGAACCGGCGGCAGACTCGATCCGCTCATCGAGAGCTTTCACAAGGTCATCGGCAACCACGATGCCCGTCACACCGTTGAACGCGACAGCATCAATATTGAAGTGCGGGATCCGCGCACCGGGGCGCTGCTCGTGTCGCGCCGCTCTCTCGGCCAGTTTTCGCGCGGCGTGGACCTGACTCCGGCGAAGCGTTATGCCGCTGGTCGCGGTGAAGCTTCGGGTGCCGTGTCAGTTCGCGTCCCTCGCCAGGGCAGCGAGGCGTTCGCCCCGGCCGGAATGGACTCCGCGATTTCCCTGGCGTGGTCAGGCCTGATCCGTGGGCGGAGCGTGCATGCCGGCGCGGGATTGTCTCGATTCGCGAGCACGTATGTCGGACCGGTGCGGGCGCGGCGCGCCGGCAGGACCCTGTTCATCGCCGCGGCGCAGCCGGCATCGCCGCGCACCGCGTTCATCGCGCAGTACCTCTACAACGCGTCGGTGACCGAGACCGGACCGCTGGCGAGCGGATCGCACGAGGTGACGGTCGGCGCGCGCCTTCACCTCACGCCGGCGACCGCGATCGATGCCGGCATCGTGGAGAACGTCATCAACTTCAAGAACGGTCCCGATTTCGGATTTCACTTCGGCCTGACCCGCCAGATCAAACGGACACGCAACACCGTCCATTCGGAAAGGTGATTCTTATGCTGGCCCTCGGAATACTCGCCTGCCTCGCGCTGCTCCTCGCCTTCTTTGCCAATAGCTCTCTGGACGAATCCTGATGATCCGCCGCATCGGTGTCGATTTCCTGCACGGTTCTTCCGTCGGTCCGGGATCGAGGAGTCTGAAATCGGCAAGATCAACAACCGGCTCGATGACGATGAACGTCACGGCCGCCGGCCGAGTCATCGCGGCGATCTGCCCCCGCGGAAAGGAGCGCGTGATCGAACGCGCACGAACCTGCGAGTTGCGGCTGTCGAGCAACTGAATGCACTCGAGTGCGCCGTCACGACGACGCCTTTCGTCAGCGGCTCGCGGACGGTCGTGGCGAACGTGCCGCTGTCATCGGCGTCGAGCACCGGCGGATCGAGCCGCGGAAGAATCCCCATGATCTGAATCATCGTCGCGCTGTCGTTCACGATGTGACCGGCAGCGTCCGTCGCTGCGACCGCGACGAGGAAGCGATCCATCTCCCCTTCTCTCGCCGGGGCGCTGATCTCCAGATGCTCGATCGTCTGGGGGCGAAACGAGGGGCGGCGGAGCTGACCATGAGGGCGAGGGCGGGCGTCGAGCGCACAGCAGACTCGAGTGTACGCGGCTCTGATCCGTGACTTGGAGCCGCCCGGCAAACCGCTGTCGGGACCTCACCGCCCAGAAAAACTTGCATTCCATCTGATATGGTGTTATAGTTAACTACAACACTAGATGTAAGGATCACGGGAAACCAGGATGGAAGGCGAGTGGAACGACAGTCAGCCAATTTACCGACAGCTCCGGGACCGCGTCGTCGCGCTGATTCTCGACGGCGTTCTCAAGGAGGGCGACCCGCTGCCGTCGGTGCGCAACGTCGCGGCCGAGTACCGGGTCAACCCGCTCACGGTTCTGAAGGGCTACCAGGAGCTCGTCGACGAGCAGCTGGTCGAGACGAAGCGAGGCCTGGGCATGTTCATCAGACCCGGCGCGCGCAGCCTGTTGCTGGAGGCCGAACGGCAGAAGTTTCTTGCGGAGCAGTGGCCGCGGGTCCAGGCAACCATCCAGCGTCTCGGCCTGACGCCGGAAGACCTGCTGGCAGCAGGCGAAGACCGCCGCTCGAAGTCGAAAGCCAAGAAGGAGGAGCGCTGAAGCCATGGCATGCATAGAAGCACGCGGGCTCCGGAAGTCCTTCGGCACAACCGTCGCGCTGGACGGCGTCAATCTGCGCGTCGAAGAGGGCCGCATCCTCGGACTCATCGGCCCCAACGGCGCCGGCAAGACCACCGCGCTGAACGCGATCCTCGGCCTCACGCCCTACCAGGGAGAACTGAACGTTCTCGGACGCAATCCGTGGACCGAGCGCGATGAGCTGATGCGCGATGTCTCCTTCATCGCCGACGTCGCCGTCCTGCCGCGCTGGATCCGGGTTTCCCAGGCGCTCGACTACCTCGGCGGCGTGCATCCGCGATTCGATCGCGCGAAGGCGGAAGGGTTTCTCGCGAAGACCGACATCAGGCGCTCCAGCAAAGTCAGGGAGTTGTCCAAGGGCATGGTGACTCAGCTGCACCTCGCTCTGGTCATGGCCATCGACGCGAAACTGCTCCTGCTCGACGAGCCGACGCTCGGCCTGGACATCCTCTTCCGCAAACAGTTCTACGACTCACTGCTGAACGACTACTTCGATCGCAGCCGCACCATCGTGGTGACCACGCATCAGGTCGAAGAGATTCAGGACATCCTCACCGACCTCATGTTCATCAACCGCGGTCGCATTGTGCTCGAGTGCAGCATGGAGGAATTCGAGTCGCGCTATCTGCAGGTGATGGTTCTTCCGGAGCGTGTCGCCGACGCACGAGCGCTCGGACCCATTTACGAGCGGCAGGTGTTCGGCGGCCGGAGCGTGCTGCTGTTCGACCGTGCCGACCGCGCCCAGCTGGCCGCCCTGGGTGAGGTGCGCACGCCCAGCATCGCCGACCTGTTCGTTGCCGTGATCGGCACCCAGGTCGGACAACCGCAAGGAGCGGCCCGATGAACCCGACGGTGTACTGGTCGGTGCGGCGCGAATTGTGGGAGAACCGTTTCCTCTACATCGCTCCGCTGCTTGTCGCCGCGGTCGTGCTGTTTGCCACCTTCATCAGCTCTTTCGGCCTCCCAAAGAGGATGCGAGCACTTCCGACGATCGAGCCGGCCAGGCAGCACGCCGTCGTGGTCCGTCCGTTCAGCATGGCGCCGGCTCCGATCATGCTGGCCACGTTCCTCGTCGGGTTCTTCTACTCGCTCGACGCGTTGTACGGCGAGCGCCGCGACCGCAGCATTCTGTTCTGGAAGTCCCTGCCGGTTTCCGATCTCACGACCGTCCTCTCCAAGGCCAGCATTCCGATGGTGGTGTTGCCGCTGATCGCTTTCGTGCTCAGCGTGGCCACATTCTTCATCCTGTTTTTGCAGAGCACGGTGGTTCTGCTGGCGGCCGGCGTGAGTCCCGCCAGGCTATGGGTCGAACTACCGTTCGTCCAGGAGCCCATGGTCATGCTCTATGGGTTGACGGTGCATTCGCTGTGGTTTGCGCCGATCTATGCCTGGCTGGTGCTCATCTCGGCCTGGGCGCGCAGATCGCCATTTCTCTGGGCCCTGCTGCCGCTGCTCGCCGTCGCAGCGGTCGAAAGGATCGTGTTCAACACAACGCTGTTCATGTCCATGCTGCAGTACCGCATCGGCGGCGCGATGCGGGAGGCGTTCGCCATCAATCCGCAACACGGCGGCAATGGCGTCCTCGATCAGATCACACAGCTCACTCCGGCGCGATTTCTGACCAGTCCCGGCCTTTGGGTCGGGCTCGTGTTCGCGGCGGCATTTCTCACCGCGGCGGTCCGGCTGCGCCGCAATCGCGAACCGATCTAAACCACGGCAAAGGAAACCGCACCATGACGCCCCTGCTACTCCTTCATGTCAGCGCTGCCATCGTGAGCTTGCTGTCCGGCTTCATGGCCATGGCGTTTCGCAAAGGCTCGGGCCTGCACGGCGCGGCTGGAACGGTGTTCTTCATCTCGATGCTGTGTATGTCCGGTGCCGGCGCTTACTCGGCCGCATTCGTCAAGCCCAACACCGGCAACGTCATGGGCGGAGCTCTGACTCTCTATCTGGTCGCGACGGGATGGGTCACCGCCAGGCGCAGAGATCGGACAACCGGCAGTTTCGATCTGAGCGCGCTCCTCGCTGCATTGGCGATCGGAACTCTGGGCGCGTCGTGGGGCTTCGAAGCGGTGAGAAGCCAGACCGGTTTGAAGGATGGATATCCCCCGGCCTTGTACTTTGTCTGGTGTTCGATCGCCCTGCTGTTCGCCGCCTCTGACGTTCGCATGATCGTGCGCGGTGGTGTCTCCGGCCCACAACGCATCGCACGACATCTATGGCGCATGTGCCTGGCGCTGCTGATCGCCACACTCTCGTTCTACCCAGGCCAGGCAAAGCTCTTCCCGAAGTCGTTGCGCGCAACGAACCTTTTGTATGTGCCGGCTGTGCTGCTCATTGGAGCGACGCTTCTCTGGCTGCATCGCATCCCGGCTCGAAAACGTCTTGAACGACACCCGGCGATGGTTGTTGCGCACCGCCCCGCGCCGGTCACGACCTGGCCGGCGCCACAGGAGTGGTCTGAATGAATCGACCTATGTTCTGGTCGGTGCGACGCGAACTGTGGGAGAACCGGTCGATCTACATCGCGCCGCTCGTCGTCGCCATGGTCGAGTTGATCGGCTTCTCCATCAGCTCGATTGGTCTGCCGCACCGCAGGCGCGCCGTGTTGATGCTCGACGCGGCGCAACAGCGAGCGGCGATCCAGAGGCCGTACGACATTGCGGCGTTCATGTTGCTCCTGACCGCGTTCATCGTCGGCGTCTTCTACTGTGTCGACGCGCTGTACGGCGAGCGCCGCGATCGGAGCATCCTGTTCTGGAAGTCGCTGCCGGTCTCGGATCGCACGACTGTGCTCTCCAAGGCCGGCATTCCGCTGCTGGTCCTGCCGCTGATCACCTTCGCGATGGTCATCATCACGCAGGCGATCATGCTGCTGCTGAGCAGCGTCGTCCTGCTGATGAACGGTCTGAGTCCGGCAACGACGTGGAAATACGTCAACCCGTTCCACGACTGGCCGATCCTGCTCTATGGCCTGATCGTAATCGCACTCTGGCATGCGCCGATCTACGCCTGGCTGCTCCTGGTCTCGTGCTGGGCGAAGAGGGCCGTCATCCTTTGGGCGGTCTTCCCCTTTTTCGCGATCGGCGTCCTCGACGCCATTGCGCTCAACGGGAAGCACGTCCGCTCGTTGCTGATGTACCGCTTGATGGGCGGCTTTGCGCGCGCGTTCGACTTCGGGGCGCATGGAGAGGTCAACTCGCTGACACAACTCACCCCGGGAAGGTTTCTGAGCACGCCGGGCCTCTGGATTGGACTGGCATTCGCCGCGGCATTCCTCGCCGTGGCCGTGCGGGTGCGCCGCAATCGGGAACCGATCTGACTGGCAGTTCGGAGAAACAAACATGAGCACAGCTCTGATGGATTTGATTGCCGAGCCGTCGCCGCGTTTCAAGGCCACGCGGGCGACTGTCCTTTGCGTGACGGCGTTTCTGATGGCCGCGGCTGCCGCATTCGTTCGCTTTAAGCTCGTCGTACCGGCTGACCCGACCGCAACGGCGACGAATATTCTGGCGCATGAGCCTCTGTTTCGGATGCTGTTCGCGGCGGACCTGATCTCGGCCTCGTGCTACGTCGCTGTGACGTTGCTCTTCCATGAAATGTTCAAGTCCGTGGACGAGCGCCTTTCCGTACTCACGGCATTCCTCGGCCTCGCCAGTGGGACCATTGTGGCGTTCGGCTGCCTCTTTCATTTCGCCGCCCTGCTGATCCTGAAAGGGGCGCAGTCCCTGAACATCCTTTCCCTGGAACCGTTGCCGGCGCTGGTGCTCCGCTGTCTTCAACTCCAGGCGCAGGCTCATGGGATCAGCCTGGCACTCTTCGGATTCTATTGTGTCCTGCTCGGCTACCTCATTGTCCGGTCGACCTTCCTGCCTCGATTTCTCGGCGCGGCGATGGCGATTGCCGGCCTGGGGTGGCTGGCCTTCGTCTCCCCACAGCTCGCCCATCAGTTATCGCCCTCGATCGTCGGCGCGGCTCTGCTCGCCGAGGGAACGCTGATCCTGTGGCTCCTGGTGATCGGCGTGAACGGACATCTGCCTCACCTTGCTTTGCGGTCCAGTTGAACACCAATAGGAAGGAGAAAGTATGAAAGACCACGTCAATCACTCAGCAGCAATCCAACAAACCCTTCTGCGAGCACTTCTGATCTGCCTTCTCGTGCCAGCCGCCGTCGCCTCGGCCGAGGATCGGCCGCTCAATGCGTTCAATCAGATGGCCTATGGGCATCTGAAGGAGATCCTCCTTCGCTCAGCGGAAAAAATGCCGGAGGAGTCCTACGCCTTCAAGCCCACCCCCGCGGTCCGCAGCTACGGCCAGATCCTGGGGCACGTCGCCGACGCACAGTACATATTTTGTTCCACGGTGCTCGGCGAGAAGAATCCCGGCTTGAAGATCGAACAGACCAGGACTTCGAAAGCCGATCTGATCGGCGCGCTCAAGGACGCCTTCGCGTACTGCGATAAAGCCCACGACGGCATGACCGACGCGTCCGCAATACAGACGGTGAAGATGTTCGGACAAGACCTGCGGAAAGTCGATGTGCTGACCGCCAACAACATGCACACCATCGAACACTACGGGAATCTCGTCACCTACATGCGGCTCAAGAACGTCGTTCCTCCGACCAGCGAGCAGGCGACCCAGCCGAAGAAATAATTGTCTTCGGGAAAAGGAGAGAGGGCATGCATCCAACCGACAAAGCTGCACGCGTCGCGGGAGCGATCTACTTGTCCATGGTATTCCTCGGCCCCTTCAGCCTCATGTATGTTCCCCGCACGCTCATCGTGCGCGGGAACGCCACCGCGACCGCTGCCAACATCCTGGCTCGCGAGACGCTTTTCCGCTTTGGAATCGCCGCCGACCTGATCGGAATGGTCGTATTCATCCTTCTGGCACTGGCTCTCTACCGTTTGTTCAGCGGCGTGAACAAGACCCATGCTTTGGCGTTGGTGGCCCTGGTCCTGGTCTCCGCCGCCGTCGGGTTTCTGAATGTGCTGAACAACATCGCCGCTCTCACGCTCATCCGTGGCGCCGATTTCCTGGCAGTCTTTCAAAAACCGCAGCGGGACGCTCTGGCCATGCTGTTCCTCCGCCTGTACAGCCAGGGAATCATGATCAACGAGATCTTCTGGGGCCTCTGGCTCTTCCCGTTCGGTGTCCTGGTGATGAAGTCGCGGTTCCTTCCGCGAATCCTGGGTGTATTGCTGATCGTCAACGGCTTTGCCTGGATGGCCGTCGGTCTTCTGTCGTTACTCCTGCCGGATTACCCGAGTATCGTGGACCAGTTCGCGCGCATCGCGGAGACCGGGGAACTGTGGATCATGCTGTGGCTTCTCATCAAGGGCGCCAAGGTCGAGTCATTGCCCGCCGCGGTTCCTGAGCCCATTTGAGAATTCGGATGAAAGCGATCGTTTATCGCCGCTATGGCTCGCCCGATGTTCTCGAGTGCGAGGAGATCGACAAGCCTGTCCCGGGCGACGACGAGGTCTTGATCAAGGTGCGCGCCGCTTCCGTCAATCCACTCGACTGGCACTTCATGAGAGGCACACCGGTCATCGGTCGCCTCATGATGGGCTTGCGCAAACCGAAGCTCACACGGCTCGGCGTGGATGTGGCCGGCCGCGTGGAAGCGGTCGGCAGGAACGTATCCGAGTTCAAACCGGGCGACGAGGTGTTCGGCGCGTGCCGTGGGGCCTTTGCCGAGTACGTGTGCACTTCCGACTCGTCATTGGCCCTGAAGCCCGATCAAGTCACGTTCGAACAAGCGGTCACCGCCAGCGTGGCGGCATTCACCGCATTGCAGGCTCTTCGCGACAAGGGGCAGATCCAGGCCGGGAACAAGGTCCTGATCAATGGTGCGGGGGGAGGCGTAGGAACGTTCGCGGTACAGATCGCCAAGTCATTCGGCGCCGATGTAACCGGCGTATGCAGCTCGAGAAATGGGGACATGGTCCGATCCATCGGCGCCGACCGGGTCATTGACTACACCCGGGAAGACTTCACCAGGACCGGGCAACGTTACGACCTGATTCTGGATTGCATCGGGAATCAGCCGCTTTCGGCGTGCAGGCGCGCCTTGAATCCCAAGGGCGCATACGTCGTCGTTGGAGGGCCGGACGGTCATTGGATCGGCCCTCTGGCCCGCCTCATCAAGGTGCTGCTCTTGTCACGATTCGTGAGCCAGAAACTCGTCGTGTGTGTGGCGAAACCAAGCAAAGCGGACCTGAAGGTTGTGCGCGAGCTCATGGAGGCCGGAAAGGTAACGCCGGTCATCGACAGGCGTTACACGTTGGCGGAGGTTCCCCACGCGATTCGGTATCTCGAAGAAGGGCATGCTCGAGGGAAAGTCGTCATCACGTTGGAGAACATTCATGTCCCGAACCCCGAATCCCGAACCCCGAACCCCGAATCCCGAACCCCGAACCCCGAACCCCGAACCCCGAACCCCGAATAATTGACAACACGGATCACGGCTGCAAGCCCGTCGAACCAGGTTCCCGGGCTTCTCGCGAGCACGAGCTGGACGCCGAGGCCGGCATTTCGCGGAACAAGGGGGCGATCACCGGCTGAAGTCGGTGCTCCATCAGAACGGCTTTTCCAGCGACTCCGACTGCGGGGTGAGAAGCCTCGCGCCGTCATCCGTGATGACCATGTCATCCTCGAGGCGGACGCCGAACTCGCCCCGAATGTAGATCCCGGGCTCGTCGCTGAACGTCATTCCCGCGCGACCGGGGAGCGATTTCTTCCAGCCGAACATGTCGTTCTTCACCAGGTACGGCCATTCGTGTCCATCCATCCCGATGCCGTGTCCGACGCGATGCGTGAAGGACTTGAAGCCTGGACCGTACCCCGCTTCCGTGATGACACCGCGCGCCGCGGCGTCGATGGATTCGAGCGGCACGCCCGGCCTTGCCGCTTTCAGCGCCGCGGTCTGCGCCTTCTTGACGATGTCGAAGACGCCCTTCGCCTTGTCACTCGCTTTGCCCAGGACGAACGTGCGCGTGATGTCCGACTGATACCCGTCGACCGTGCAGCCGTCGTCGACCATGACGATCGTTCCCTCGCCGATGATCTGCGGCGCCGTCGAACCGTGTGGCAGCGCCGTGAACTCGCCGGTCTGCACGCTGGCGCCCCCGCGAAATCCGACGCGTCGATACGCCAGATCGATCAGGTCCGACGCCTGCGCCTGCGTCATTCCCGGCTGAAGGGCGCGGTAGACCGCTTCGTAGACCTTGAGCGTCGCGGCCGACGCGAGCTGCATCAGCTCCAGCTCGTGCGCGTCTTTGATCATCCTGCAACCGGCGGTGATCGGTGTTCCGCTGACGATGCGCGCATGACCCGCGGCCGAGGCGATGCCGCTGCTCCAGACGAACTTCGCGGTTTCTTCGATGCCGATCGATCCGCTGCTGACGCCGCGGTCCGCGAGTCCGCGCGCCAGAAGGTCGTAAGGGCTCTCGTCCTCCTGCCACGTGCGCACGTCGGCGCGGCCTCCGCCGAACGGGCCGCGGGCGATCTGCTCGCGGGCGCGATCCTCTTCGAACGCCGGACAGACGAAGTACGGCTCGCCCTTCGCGGGAATGACGCACGCGAACAGGCGCTCGCCGCCGCCCCAGCGGATGTTCGTGAAGTACGCGAGCGACGTTCCGGGAGTCAGCACGAGAGCGCCGATCTTCTCTTCCGCCATCAAGCGCCTGGCTTTCTCGATGCGGGCGCGACGCTCGTCGTTGGTGATCGGTCTCACCTGATCGCGCATCGACGGGAGTGCCTCGATCGAAGGCGGCAGCGGTGAGGCGGTCTTTTCGTTCTGCGCAAGCGCCGAGGCGGCACCGCCGAGGGCGATCGAAGCACCGATGAATTGACGACGATTCATGAACGGATTCTACGCGGACATCCTGCCGCTTGAATCATCACGCTCACGGCAGAGCCAGCACGTCCGTGGTGCTGTCGGGATAGGTGGCCACGACCTGCACCACTGCCGAATCGTAGAGGAGCGTGATTCGGGTCCCGTCGGGCTGTGTCAGAACGTCCTGATGCTTGCCCTCGGCCGTGGTCCCGCTGCTGAGGACGCGCGCTTCGGTATGTGGCGGAGCGATCTTGCCCGAGGCATCAGGACAGAAGGGACCGGCCGACGTGATCCGCTCGGAAAGCTTCGTGATGCCGGTGCTCTTGTCATTCGGGGCCGGGCACGTCTGCTCGAGCGTCACGGTGGTCTTGTAGTAGTAACGAACGCAGTCCTTCCCTTGCGGGTCTTCACGCTTCCCGACTCTGGTCTCGCTGACGAAATCCCACTTGCACTCATTCGGGCGAGACCCCTCCGCCGTGGCGCGACTCCTCGCCTCCGGCGCTGCGAAGATGAGATCTTTGGGGACAAAATCGACTCCGGCGATCTTCACACCGGCGAGCGCGGGCGCCGCGAAGGCGATCACGAGCGCTACCACTGTCTTCCAGGCCCGAGAGAAGCGAGCGATCGTCACCACAGGTTCATCGTACTGCGATCCTCGAATGCTCGTGACTGGGCGCTTTGCTACGGAACAGATAGTAGTATTGCCGTGATTCGTAGGCGATATGAAGAAAGCACGTCTCTCAAAAGCCGAGACACGAATTCTGGAGCTGTGCTGGAAGCTGGGGACCTGCTCCGTCCGCGAGATCCTCGAGAGTCTGCCCGAGGACGAGCGCGTTGCGTACACGACGGTTCAGACGCTCGTTTACAGGCTCGAGGAAAAAGGCGCTCTTCGCAAGGTGAAGAAGATCGGCAACGCGCAACTATTCGAGCCTGCCATCGGCCAAAGCGAGTACCGAACGGGGCTGGTTCGAGATCTCCTGGACCTGTTCGGCGGATCCCCTCGCCTGCTCGTCTCGAACCTGCTCGAGACAGGCGCGATCACGCTGAAAGACCTGAAGGCTCTTCAAAGCGCCGCGGCGAGCAACCACAGCCGCGGCCGTGGAGGGAAAAGGCATGCATGAGCAACTCGCTCGCGTCTCGCATTCCATCGAGATCCATCTGCTGTATGCGTCCATCGTCTGGCTTGCAGCCTGGCTCCTCACATCGATGCAGCGTGGTACGGCGACCGCCAAATACTGGATCTGGGTCGCAACGTCGCTCAATTTCATTCTGCCCCTGAGCCTGATCCCCGACCGGTTCTGGCCGTCCCAACTCTCGTGGTTCACGCCGCGAAGCATCATCCTCGCCGCGGGGAATGGCATCCCGTTGAGCGCGCCGGCGATTGCGGTGCTCTGGGTCGTGTGGTCGCTCGGCGCCGTCCTGATGTTGACGCGGCTGTCCTCGCGAATCAACGGCGCCCGGCGCGAGACCCGGGCCACGCCCGAGGCGAGTTTCTTCATGCATGGTGTCCCGGTGAGGTTCGCGGCGAACCGGAAATGCCCGGCTGTGGACGGGGTTCTGCGTCCTCAGATCGCTCTTCCCGACGGCATTGACCGATTGCTCACCGAGCGCGAACTCAATGCTGTCCTCATCCACGAGCTGAGGCATGCGAAGAGGCGGGACAACCTGATCCGCCTGATTCATGAGGCAAGCCTTTGCGCTCTCTGGTTCCATCCGCTCGTCTGGATCACCGGTTCTCGGCTGGCCTTGTATCGCGAGCTTTCATGCGACGAGTCGGTCAGCCGGCGCGCCCGTGGTGAAGACCTTGTCTCCGCGCTCGCAAAACTCGCCGAACCCGAAGACGCATCGCTGTTGCAGGCGACGGCGTCGTCCTTCATCAGCCATCGCCTGGCCCGGCTGGCCGGGGATCAGACGCGACGGACGGACGTCGCAGCGAACACGATGCTGGCGGTTGCGTTCGGCGCCGTACTGTTCGCTGCTGCTCTTGGACCGGCAGCGCAATCGGCCGCGAGCTACGCGTGCGCTCATACACACGCCGATCATCGCTGAGGCCATCCGTTGTGACTCGAATGCGCAAACTGCTCACGCTCTCAGCGGTATCGCTCTTCCGCGCGTTGTCCACCGTGCAGCTTTGGGCCCAGTCGCCCATTGCCGTCCATGCGACCAGCGCAACCAGCATCCAGACGGCGATTGACGGGGGCGCGGACAGCATCGAGCACGGCAACGCCGTGACCGACGCTCAACTCGAGCTGATGCGTGACAAGGGATCTTCTTCGACCTGACGCCAACGTCTCATGGCGGCCGTCTCACGAAGATCCTCGAGGCGAGCATCGTGATGTCTCCGGCCCTTCGATCCGCCCGCGCCAGCTCCGATGACCGGGCTCGCCTGCGATACGACACGCTCGTTCAGCAGGTAACGAAGTCGGAAGTGAGGTTTGCGGCCGGATCGGACATGTGCTGGTTCGATCCGAGAAAGACGCGGGCGCCTTCAAGTCGACCACATGTGCACCCGCTGATTGCGATGCAAGGTCGTTCCTGACCACCTGGCCATCCTTCATCACGAATCGAACGCGCTCCAGTTCGGTGATATCGGCGATCGGATCCCCGGCAACGGCAACGATGCCGGCAAATCTCCGGGCTCAATGGCGCCCACGCGGTCCCGCCAGCCCAGCATTTCCGCGGCATTTGTGTGGAGCGAAGAATGTCGAGGGGCGGCATTCCCGCATCGCGTAGAGAACAAAAGACCGGAGCGGTCGCTTGCCCGCGAGACGAAGTCCGCGGTCGAGGCGCCAGCCTGATCATGGACCGATCCCGAGCCATACCGCGGCGAGACTCGTCGCGGCGCGCCGCGGATACTCGAGAAACCGGGTTCGGCTCGTTGACAGGAACGTGATTCTCGGCGCGCTCGTTACATCCACATGTGTCGGCCCTCCTAGCTCCCTGATGATCGGGAGCCAATCGTTCCTCCATGCGACACCGTTTGTTCTTTTCGCTCGTCTGTCTTGTTCTCGGCGCGACCCCGCTGATCTCGGCGACGAACATCACGCTGAACGTCGGCGCGAGCTCGTTGCCCGAGGGATCGTACGAGGAGATTCCGATCAGCACCGATGCTCCTCTGTTCACGAAGCTGGACGTCAGTGTTTCCGATCCGACGGTGCTCGCGGTTCCGGCAACGGTGACCAGATCGTTCGGCACCACGTCGCTGCGTGTGCGCTTCCAGAGCGTCGGAACGGCCACGGTCACGCTGACGGCACCGGACGGCGGATCCGCTTCCGCAGCTCTCACCGTCACACCGGGACCGGTTCTGACTGCGCTCGGGACCGCGCCGGCGATCGTCCAGGCGGCGAACGTTGGCGGCAGGAGCGCGACGGTCGGATTCACCAACAGCGGGTCGCAGCCATTCAGCGCCTCACTCTCCTCGCCCATCTTCGACCTGTCGCCGGCATCGCTCAGCCTCACGCCCGGCGCGACGCAGTCCGTGACGTTCACCGGCAAGGCGCTGCCGGCCGGGGCCTACAAGTTCGATCTCGCGTTGCCGCAGAAGCGATGCTGCCCGATCGCCTCGCAGACTTACACCGTGACGCTCACCTCGCTCGTCCCGAGCGGGACCGCCGGTGACGTCGGCGCCGGCACCGGACATGTCGAGATCGTCGCTCCTCCCGATGCGGCGTTTGCTCCGGCGATCGTGACATTCGCGAACTCGGGAAGCGCCGCCGTCTCCGGAACCGTCACCTCGGATGTGGCGTGGCTGCAGCCGCTGGACGCCAGCCTGGTGACCATTCCGGCGCGTGGAGCGACGGACGTCGAAGTTGCCTTGAACCGCGACCAGCGTCCGGACAGCTTCAATCCTCTCGGCACCGAGGTGGGGACGCTGTCATTCGTTTATGCGAACACGCCGGCCGGTTTGTCGGCTCTCGACAGCGGCGGCTCGACGACGTCGGTGACGATCTCGGTCGCCGACACAATCTCGCTGTCCGCGACGCCCGCCTCGATTCCTGCGCTGAACCCCGGCGAGATCGCACTGCTGATGCCAGGGATGGGAAACGTTCTCGGAAGCGTCGGCCACTTCGTGTCGGATCTCTCGCTCCGCAATCGCGAATCGCAGAGGACGCTGTCGAATCTGCGGCTCTTCTTCGCTCCGAACGATGGAGCGCCGACGTTTTCCTCCACCATCGCCAAGCTCCTGCCGTCGCAGGCTGTTCGCTTCGCCGACGTCACCAGCTCGTTCGGCGAAGGATTCTCGGGCGGGGCCGGCCACCTCGGCACGCTGCAACTGCGTTTCTCGAACGTCGACCAGCTCATCGCCGCGGCCTCGGTCTTCAACGCCAGCAATGCCGGTGGAACGTACGGCACCGGGATCCCTCCCCTTCGCTCGGACCGCGCGATCGCGGCGGGCGGGCGGATGTATCTCACGGGACTCCGCGCCGACGCGGGCGCACATACGAATCTCTACCTTCAGGAGGCGTCAGGCGGAAGCGTATCGATCGCCATCCGTTTCTTCGATGCGGCCGGGAACGTTCTCTCACAGCGGACCGAGGCGCTCGGTTCGTGGGCATTGCGCGCCCTCGGCGGCATCGTGCCCAATGGTGCGGTTTCCGCAGACCTCTCTCACGACGGAGGCAGTGGATCGTTCACGGGCTACGCGACGCCGGTCGACAACGGCGGCGACACCTGGGTGGTCGCCGACTGGCAGCGGTACTACGGGGTGCAGAGCTCCGGCATCTGGATCGTTCCGGTGGCCGGCGTTCTGCACGGAGCGGCCGACACCTATTTCCGCACGGACATCGCGATCATGAACACGGGCTCGTCGAAGGCCACCGGGACGCTTCGTTTCTACAACCGCGACGGCACGGTGAGCGACAAGAGCATCTCGATCGAGCAGGGCCAGACGTTCGTCTCCTCCGATGTGGTGACGACGTTCTTCGGAGTGACGAACGACACCGCGGGATTCCTGATGTTCCTGCCCGCCGGCGGTTCGACCGTCATGACCAGCCGCACGTACTCGACGAAGGCGAATGTCCTCGGCTCCTTCGGATCGGCAGCGCCCAGCCTCGCTCCCGCGTTCGCACTGCACAGCGGAGAGCGGCGGCTGATCACCGCGGTCGAGGATGCGAAGACGAGCGCGGTTCTGGCGAAGACGCCGGCGACGTTCCGCACGAACTTCGGACTCGTGGAAACCTCGGGCGCGCAAACGACCGTTCGCGTGTCGCTGGAGTACATCGTTCCCGGCGCGCTGGCGTCGGCGATCGTCGCGGCATCGCGCGATTACACGCTGGTGCCGAATCAATGGTTGCAGCAGAGCGTCCGCGACATCTTCGGGACATCCGCCCCCGACAACGATTTCCACAACGCGACGCTCGAATTCACCGTCATCTCCGGCAGCGGGAGCGCCATCCCGTACGTGTCGACGATCGATAACGGGACGGGCGACTCGCTGCTGCGGGTGGACTGAGAGCCGGTCCGTCGTATGCTCTGCGCATGAAGACGTTGTTGTGCGCAGTGACCGCCGTCTTGTTCGCGGTGAACGTCGCAGCCTCTCCCGATTCCGCCAGTCTCATTCGCGGGAACACCACGTTCGCTGTCGAGTTGTACCGCCTTCAGGCAGGCAGCAGCCGGGGGAATGTTTTCTTCTCGCCATACAGCATCTCGGCGGCGATGGCGTTGACCGATGCCGGCGCTCGCGGCACGACGGCTTCTGAGATCGAGAAGGCATTGCATTTCCCCTTCACCGGGGCACGGCTGACTGCCGCATGGAAGGCTGTCCAGGACGACATCGGTCGCAAGCGGCCCGATGTCACACTGATGACGGCCAATGCACTTTGGGCGGCGAAGGGCGTCGAGCTCCATCCGGAGTACCTGGCGTTCGCCCGCAGGGACTTCGGGGCGAAGCTCGAGACGGTCGACTTCGCTCGGCCCGAGCCGGCGCGGCAGCGCATCAACGCCTGGATCAGCGAGGCCACGCGCCAGAAGATCCCCGAGCTGATCGGCTCCGGAATGCTGGCTCCCTCGACGCGACTGGTCCTGACGAATGCCATCTACATGAAGGCCAAATGGCTGTCCGAGTTTCCGCCTCGTGGCACGAACCCAAACGGACGCTTTCATACGCCCGCCGGCGAGAGAAAAGCGGCCATGATGTCGACGCAGGACGACTTCAACTACGCGCGATCAGGCTCCGTGCGAATCCTCGAACTTCCGTATCTCGGATCGGAGCTCTCGATGCTCGTCGTCCTGCCGGATGCCGCCGACGGCCTCTCGAAGCTCGAGAAGGAATTGACCGTTGAACAACTGGCTCAATGGGAAGCGGAACTGAAGCCGGCGCTCGTCGCGGTGACCTTTCCTCGCTTCAAAACCGATCTCTCCATTCAATTGAGCCAGTCTCTCCGAGCGATGGGGATTCACGAGGCCTTCTCGGCGAAGGCCGACTTCTCCGGCATCGCCAAGGAACCGCTGCTCATCTCCGATGTCATTCATCAGGCGCGGATCGATGTCGCCGAGGAAGGAACCGAGGCCGCGGCTGCGACGGCAGTGATCATGCGGGCGACAGCCGCACCTCCAATGAAGCAACCGAAGCCGGAGATCTTCAATGCCGATCACCCGTTCCTTTACCTGATTCGGCGAACCGACACGAAGAGCGTCTTGTTCATCGGGCGCCTCGTTCAGCCGTAGAAACCGGCAGAAACCTCGTTCGCCGCGCAATCGCGTGATAGTGGCGGTGTTCACTCCGATCTATCGTGCATGCCGATGAGAACGGTTCGACTGGTCCTCGTGTCTTTGGCCCTCCTGCAGGTCTTTGCAAGCGGCACGGCCGCGGCGAACCCCTTCGAATACGAGTGGCAGCAGTTGGCGCCGGGAGTCTGGGCCGGCATTCGCCAGGATCCGTTCGAACTGCCGCAGGAAGGCAATTCCGTCTTCGTCATCACCGACGAGGGCGTCGTCGTCTTCGATGCCGGTGGATCTCCACTGATGGGCGAGTCGATCGTCGCAAAGGTTCGGTCGCTCACGGAGCGGCCGATCACTCACGTCATCATCAGCCACTGGCACGGCGATCACATGCGCGGCCTGCAGGCCATTCAAGCCGCGTTTCCGCGTGTTGCCATCGTGAGTCATCCCTTCGCGCGCGATTTCATCGCCACGACGCAGGACAAATGGCTGAAGCGGCGCGTCACGATGGTTCCCAATATTCGAAAGGCTCTCGATGCCGCTCTCGGTCAGGGAAAGGACCTGAAAGGCCGGCCGCTGATCCCGGAGGAACGAGCGTGGCTGGAAAAAGGATCGAGCATCACGGAACAACTCGATCGCGAGAACAATCGCACCCGTTACGTGATCCCGAACGCCACGTTCACCGATGGCATGGTCCTTTACCTCGGCGGGAGGGAAATTCAGTTCCTGCATCTCGGAAACTCGCACACCGCGGGCGACATCGTCATGTGGCTTCCCCAGGAGAAGATCGTCGCGACCGGAGACGTCGTCACAGCACCCGTCCCACTCATGCCGAGCCCGTACGCGCAGGACTATGCGGGCGTGATCGAGAAGATCAAGGCGCTGGGGTTCAAAACGCTCGTGCCGGGTCACGGCCCCGTGCAACACGACTCCGCGTATGTCGATCTGCTCGTCGACACGTTCCAGACGGTCATGGCGCAGATGAAGTCCGCGCGCGCCAAAGGCCTTTCAAAAGAACAGGCCATCGCATCGATCGATCTGACGAGCGTGGAGAGCCGGTTCACACACGGAGACGCATTTCTCACGAACCGGTTCCACGACTATGTCAGCGCGGCTCTTCCGGAAGCGGCTTGGCTCGTCGAGAGCGGGACAGGAATCAAAGAAACGTTCTAGTGTGGCGTGTCGCAAATCGACCGACTTTCGCTGGTGGCGCTTGGGAAGCTCTGAACATGTCGTTGTTCACGTCATCCCGAGCCGCGAAGACGGCGAAGGATCTCGAAATGGCAGGCGTTTTCGGATCCTGAGATCCTTCGTCGCGCTTCGCCGACTCAGGATGACGTTCACGGGTTCCCTTGCGGCCGAGATGCAAGGCGCGAGGAGGAGGCGATGCGGTGGCATCGTCGACGACGAGCAACGCCGCAGATCGGCCGCAACCGGCACCAGCCCGAAGGGTTGCGGGCGGCGAAAGCCGGTCTATTGCGACCCGCCACACTCGCGTCAGGCCATCCAGAGCCCGCCTGTCGCTTCCAGCCATGCGGCGATCTCGCTGCAGACACGGTTGATGTCGCCGTCGGAGATGTCGATCTCGACGTGCGGCAGGATCGAGGAGGCGACGAGCGTGCGCATGAGCTTCTGCTCGGCGATGAACACCGACAGGTCGTCGTATTGCGATGGCTTGCCGGAGACTTCGAGCCGGCGCTCGCGCGCGGCCGCGAACGAGTCCTCCCTCCGAGTCAGGAGCACGAGCCGGAAGTTCAGCGGCGCGAGGCGCTGCTCGAGCCATCGAAAATCAAAATGGCGATCGTGGACAAGCTGCTGGTAAGCCATCGTCGAAATGTGAAAGCGGTCGACGATCCACGAGTAGTACCGCAGCAGCTCGAAGAGGCGCGCCCAGGTCGAGTACGTTTCGAAGGCCCGACCCTCCTCGTCCGCCTCGAAATTGATGAGACCTCGCCCCCACGGCACGTTGGTGAAGGCGCACCATTCCGCGGAGACGATCGGTGAGTGGTACCTGTACTTCCGCGGCCCCACGATGTCCGGGTGCTCGTTGAGAGCGAACGCCACGTCCGTCTTCAGGGTCAGCCGCGTCCCCTCGAGAATCACCTTCGGCGTCAGTTTCCTGCTCATGGAGCGATGCTGAGCGCCGGGAAGCGGTGAAGTCAACCGGACGGCGGCCTCGCCGCACGGGTTATCGTTGTTCGATGCATGACCAGAACGTGCTCCCCGTCGGATTTCCGGTCGATCACTGGACCGCGCGGCCGCTCCCGCCTCATACGCCGATGATCGGGCGGCGGTGCAGGGTCGAACCACTCGATCCGGATCGGCATGCCCCTGATCTGCACGAAGCGAATCTCGAAGACCGCGAGGGCCGCAACTGGACCTACCTGAGCAGCGAGCCCTTTCGCGACCTGTCCGCGTACCGCGACTGGCTGAGAAAGATGAACACCGGCGACCCGTTCTTTCACGCCATCGTCGACGCGAACAGCGGCAGGGCCGTGGGCGTCGCCGCGTATATGCGCATCGACCGCGCGAACGGCGTCATCGAGGTCGGCTGGGTCAACTACTCGCCACGGCTGCAGCGGACTCCGATGGCAACCGAGGCGATGATGCTGATGATGCAACGGGTATTCGAGGAGCTCGGCTATCGCCGATACGAATGGAAATGCGACAACCTGAATGCCGCCTCACACCGAGCGGCCGAGCGCCTCGGCTTCACGTATGAGGGCACCTTCCGCCAGGCGGCTGTCTACAAAGCTCGCAACCGCGACACGGCGTGGTATTCGATGCTCGATTCCGAGTGGCCGTCGCGGAAGAAGGAGTTCGAGCGTTGGCTCGATCCGTCGAATTTCGATGAGAAGGGACAACAGCGCACGCGGCTGTCCCATCGGCGGTGACGTCACTTCACGGCGGCACGCAATTCGCCGATGTGTTCTTTTCTGATCACGGAGATTCCGCTGGTGAGCGCGGAGTCGGTATAGGTCGGCGTCACCAGTCCCAGAGCGGCTAGCGCGGCGTTGAGCTGCGATCGTAATTCCGTGAGGTGCGCCGCCTTGATGACCGTCACGTTCGGCGTAATCGTCGGGTCCGTGTAGGTACCGGCCGGCAGTCCTGCCGCGGCGCGGACGAGATCGACCGCGGTGCGTAGCTCGGTCAGGTGGGTCGCGCGGACGCTGGTGACCGCCGAGGAGATCGGCTCGTCCGAGAACGGGACCGTCGTCGCAAGATCGACGTTGCTGTAAGAAGAGAATGATCCGTTCGACGCGCGAACCTTGTACAGATACGCGATGTTGGCGCCCACGGTGTTGTCGGTATAGGGGCTCGTGGCATTGGACGATACGGTGATGAAGCCACCGCCGTTCGCGCTGCGAGCCAGCTCGTAGCTGGTGGCGCCCGTCGACGGCTGCCATGTGACCGTCACCGCCGACGCTGCCGCGTTTGTCGTCGCCACGAGATTCGTCGGCGCCGGAGGCGGATTGCCGACTCGGACATGGTCATTGCCGCCGAAGATGACCGGCGTCCCGTCACTGAGCGTCAGAACGCCGCCCGTGTAACTGGTCGCGGTCAAGGTCTCGGAAAACACGGTGATCAGTTCGAGCGGCGCGGTCGAGCTCGTGAAACTCAGGTGCATGAGGGTGCCGATGCGATTGTCTCCGAGGTCGTTGTCGTTGGAGAACGCAACGGTGACGCCGCCGGGATAGAAGGTGCTGACGTTCAGCGTGCCGATCTGGTACCGGCCACCGCCGAGGTTCTGAACTGCATTCGTCGGACCGAGGTGCCAGTTCGCGGCCAGCGTGTCGGTGGAATGACGGCGGCGATGCAGGTCGCGCACGATCAGCGTTCCCGGCCGCAGGTGGACGACCTCGCGAATCATGTAGTCGAGAGGGCCGGCCGGATCGACGACGTCCTGGTCATAGCGGCTGGGCGCGTAGGCCGATTCGAAGCGCATGCCGATCGCCGCGAAGTTGCCCTGCTCCAGGTAGAAGAGATTCTGGTTGTTCTTGCTGAGCGAGAGTCCCTGCTCGTCGCCGTTCACGATGTAACTGGAGAATTTCGTCGTCCCGGCCAGCCCGTCGAACGGATTCCCTTCATAGGCGGACGGACAGACGAGGCAGGTGCCGCCATGATAGAGGCGCGTATCGCCGTTGGATCTGCCGAAGTGACCGCTGATTGAATTGGAGTAGGGCGTGTTCTCCGTCGATACCCAATAGGAATTCGTATCGGTCATGGAGGAGCGGGAGAAGAAGCGGCCGCTTCCCGCATTGAGGTACGACAGCGGCAAACCTGCGACGCTTGCCGTCGTGCCTTGCGGCGAGGCGAAGATCATCTCGTAGAAAGAAAAGTCGCCCGTATCGTGAAAGCCATTGGCCGGAGCGGCATTCATCGATGTATAGAGCCGATAAGCGTAGGCACCGTCCGTGGTCGTCGTGGAAAGAACGCACAACGTGGATGGGGACGTCGAGTCTGCGTAGTCGGCGGAGTAGTCGCCGAATGGCCGAGTGGCCGAAAAATCGGGGGACGCGCCGTACGTGAGGCTCATCGGCAAATGCTGGATCCAGTCGAAATCGAAGCTCCAGTCCTCCCCGAGGTCCTTCAAGAGTGTGTTGACCAGCGAAAACTCGGTGTTCGTGTACCAGCCGTAGTTCCACCCCTCGGGCCAGTCTCCTCCCGCGGCGCGCTGGTTGAGGGTCGGCATCTCTTCGCGCAGTTTGGCGCGCAACAGCGTAAAGAATCGATCGGCGTTGGTGTTGTCGCCGGCGGTGGCCACCGCCGTCAGCGAGAGTCCCTGGATGTAGCCGGCATAATAGTTTTCGAGCGGAAAGCTCTCGGAATAACCGTTGGCGTGATACCAGTCCACGAATCCCGTGGCGACGGTGACGAGCTCTGCCCGCTCGGCAGGCGTGAACCGGTCATAAATCCAGTCGTAACCGAGCATCATCTCGCGCAGCCCGAAACGGATGTCATAGCCGCTGTCGCGGTCATACGTGCGCGTTCCGTTCGTATATTCGTCGGCAATGCGCATCACCAGCGCGTGCGCGGCATTCGCACAGGCCGTCGCTGTCGTCGGATCACTCGTCTTCTTCAACTGATACGTGAGGCCGAGCAGCGGGATGTAATCCTCGGAGCTGTAAATCCGGTTCTCGAACTCGGGCGAAAGAACGTCCGGAATGTCGTGAAGCGCGCTCAGGAAATTCTGCAGCTGCGCTTCGTATCGCTGTCTCGCGATGTCTCCGGCGCCTCGCGCCTGAATGGCCGCCAGGCGTGCGGGAGTCAGGTAAATGCGCGGGTGGGGCATCGCGGCAATCGTTGCCGTCGCGACGTGCGCGGGCTCGGTGGCGAGAATCAGATTCGGAATGGAGACGGTGCTGAGAAGCGCATGAGAGGCGTCGTAGCCTCGAATCTCCAGCGTTCCTGCTCCGGCCGGTTTCCCCGCGAGTGAGAACAGCGGTTTGAAGAAGTCAAAGTTCGATCCGTAGCCGTGAGGCTCCTCGTTGAGCTGAGTACCGGCCGGATCAATCAGGAATAGAGGTGACCCGTTCCACGTCGCGTCGAACTGACGGAGTGACGAGGAATAAGGAATCGCCACAAAAGGCTGAACCAGGTTGAACACGTGGGGAGCCTGGCCGTTCGGAACGTTGACGCTCAACGTCGGCGTGAGGCCGGTCTCAGGCTCGACGGCGCCCGCGGGAACGGGGAGCATTGGTGCATCGGGCCCGTCGCCCGTCAGTTTCGAGGTCGTCTCCGTGGTCACCGTCTGCGCTGACGCGCTCAGACAGACAGTCAGGAAAACAAGGGCAACAATCCATCTTCTCATCGTGATCCGTGTCGCTCCATCACCCACCCCCAACACGCACGCCGAACGCCCGGATCGGCCGACGTCGCCGAGATGCGGTGGATCGCTCCTCTTCCGCGGATGTTTTTTCTGGCGCCGCGGATTATCACCGGCGACCGTTCAGGCGTCGATGGTCATCCGTCACACTCGCTCCAGCCGCGCGCAGTTGTTGCGGGAATGTTTCCGCATCCGTTGAAAGGTCAACGACTGAGCCATTCGACGGGGATGTCGACGAATGAACGATCGAGATCCCGAACCGAAGAACATCCGAGGAGCTTCATCGTGCGGACAGTGCCGTCGCGCAGAATGTCGATGGCCCGCGCGACGCCTGCCGCGCCCGCCGCGCCCAGACCATAGGCATAGGCGCGTCCGATGAGAACCGCGCGAGCGCCGACGCAAAGCGCTTTGACCACATCGCTGCCCTTTCGAATGCCGCCATCGAGAAGGACCTCGGCCTGCTCCCTGACGGCCGCGATCACTTCCGGCAACACGCGGAGCGTCGGAGCCACGCCGTCGAGTTGTCGCCCGCCATGATTCGAAACGACGACCGCGGCCGCGCCATGATCGATGGCCTGGCGAGCATCGTCCGCTGTGTGCACGCCCTTGACGACGATCGGACCATGCCACGCCTCACGAATCCACTTGAAGTCGTCCCACGAAACCATCGACTGCTCGAGCGCCGCTCCGACATCCGCGTACGCCATGGGGCCGCTCTGCAGCACGATGTTCGGAAAGCTCATCAAACCGCCGTCGCGGAGGTACGAAGCAAACCAGCGGGGCCGTGCAAGGAATTGGAAGACATAGGGAACCATCGCGAACGGCGCGCCGGACACGAGCTCTTTGACGCCGTTGCGCAGATCGCGCTCGCGCATTCCGGCGACGGGCGTGTCGACGGTCACGACCAGCGCGGAACAGCCGCAGCTTTTCGCGCGCTCGATGGCGCCCATGGCCACATCGCGGCCTCCGATGAGATAGAGCTGGTACCAGACGGGCCCGCGTGTAGCCGCTTTGACATCGCGAACCGCGCAGCCCGACAGCGTCGAAAGCGTGTAGATCGTGCCGGCATCGCCTGCGACACGCGCGGCAACTTCTTCGCCACGCGGATAGAACAGCCGGGAGCTGCCGACCGGCGCGAGAAGAAAGGGAAGGTCGATCGTCGTTCCGAGCACACTCGTCCGAAGATCCACGCTGGCGGTTGCGACGGCCGAGCGAGGGCGGAGCATCACGTCGTCGAAGGCGCGCGAGTTTTCACGCAGGGTCCACTCGGCATCAGCGCCGCCGTCGATGTAGTCGAACACGGCGCGCGGAAGACGCGCCTTCGCGACTTTCCTGAGGTCCGCGATGTTGACGGCCTTGGGAAGATCGACTCGGCCCATGTGCGCAGTCATTCTAGTGACAGCACAGCCTCAGCAGCGATCGTGGCCGATCGGCCGCCTGATTCAGGGGTAAGCTCGTCAGGTCGTCTCCTGCGATCTTGACGACTCAGGGCATCCTGATTGCGAGCCCCGCAATCAAGGGATGTGTTCACTCGTCTCACCTTTGATGACGAAATCTTGAGGGATACCGATGATCAGTCTTGCGGAGCGAACCCCGCTTCATGTTCCCGATGTCCATTTTGTTGAGACCGGCGGCATCACCTATGCCATCGATGCCGAGGCGCCGAACTGGATCGCAATCGAGGCGCGCGGGGCCGGGTTGTTCCACGACATTCTCGCTGCCGAGCGCGGCGGATCGCCTCTGACATTCGGCGCGACCGTCGCTCGATACGCATCACGGCATCAGGCCGAGGCTGGAAAGGCGTGGCTTCACGTCCACGATTTCCTTGCCGCGCTCGGCCGGGCGTCGATGCTGTTCGACGAGCCCGTCGTGCGGCCGCCGTACCGCGGGCGTGCCGCGTACGTCCGGCCGGCGGGACTTCGCGAGCTGTGGCTCCAGATCAACAACGCATGCAATCTGGCCTGCGCACACTGCCTCGTCTCGTCCGGCCCCGGAGGCATCCCGGGGATGGCATCCGAGGATCTGGTGGCGACCATCGACGCGGCGGGCGCACTCGGAATCGAGCGCGTCTACATCACGGGGGGCGAGCCATTCCTTCGCCGCGACATCTTCGACCTTGCCAGGCACATCACCGAGACACACGGCGCCGAGTTGATCTTCCTGACGAACGCGACGCTCTTCGTGGGACGCGTTCGCGAACAGCTTGCAACGCTCTCCCGAGAGAGAGTGAAGTTCCAGGTCTCGCTGGACGGCGCGCGTCCCGAAACGAACGATCCTGTCCGCGGCGCCGGCACGTTCGTGAAAGCACTCGACGGCGCAGGTCTTCTCTCGGATCTCGGGTTCGACGTCTCGCTCACGACCGTCACGACCAGTGAGAATCTCGGCGAACTGCCGCAGATCACCGCCATCGCCCGAACCGTCGGCGCGCGGAGCCAGCATCTGATGTGGAGCCATCGCCGCGGCCGGGCCGCTGAATCGAACAACGGCTTCTTCCCCGAGAACCTCCGGCTGCTCGAGGCATTGATGAAGACGATCGATGCGGCAAAAGCCGAGGGGATCGTTCTCGACAATCTCGAGGCCGTCCGGCGCCGCGTCAACGGCGTTCCCGGCGTCAAGTACGACCTCGGCAACGCCGGATGGGATTCCCTCTGCATTTACGCCGACGGCACGGTGTACCCGTCCCCCGCGCTTGCAAACGAGAAGTCGTTGATCTGCGGCGACGTTCGCCTCCAGCCGCTCGCCGACATCATCGACGGGTCACCGATCCTTCAGAGCCTTCGCGCGGCGACGCTCGCAAAGAATGCAGCCGTGGCGAACGATCCGTTGCGTTTCCTCACCGGCGGAGGAGACATCGAGCATGCCTGGTGCTTCTCGGGCGATTTTCTCGGCGTCGACCCCTACTACCCGATCACCGTGGAGTTGACCAGGCGCGTGATGCGCGAGCTCGGGGAAGAGAAGCGGGCACGAAAGAACCTGCACTCCGGCTACGACGCGCCGCTGGTCCTTCACGCGATGGGCGAAGGCGCGATCGCCTGCGGCACCGCCGACGCGGCGCTCGCCGAACAACCGGTCCTGACGCTGCACTCGAATTGCGTTCTGTCGTTTGACGTCGACAAGCCGCGTGCAAAGGTGCGCGAGTTTTACGGCGATGCCGCCGAGACGCCGCGGGTCGAGCTCTGCTGTCCGGCCAAGTACGATGACAGCGCCATCAGCCACATCCCGCGGGACGTTCTCGATCGTTTCTACGGGTGTGGATCGCCGATGACGACGGCCGGCGTCAAGGAAGGTGAAACCGTCCTGGACCTCGGCTCCGGGGCCGGCATCGATGTCTTCATCGCGGCGAAGTTCGTCGGACCGCGGGGGAAGGCGATCGGCGTCGACATGACCGACCGTATGCTGCACGTGGCGCGCGAGAATCAGCCGCGCGTCGCCACCACACTCGGCTACGACGCCGTCGAGTTCCGCGAAGGATTTCTCGAGCAGATCCCGGTCGAAGCGAAGAGCATCGATCTCGTCACATCGAACTGCGTCGTCAACCTCTCGCCCGACAAGCCCCGCGTGTTCGCGGAGATCTGGCGCGTCCTGAAGGACCACGGCCGCATTCTGATGTCCGACATCGTCTCCGAAAAACAGGTCCCGCCACATCTGAAGGTGAATCCGCAGTTGTGGGGCCAGTGCCTCGCCGGCGCGCTGACCCAGGAGGAGCTCATCGCCGAACTCGAGCGGGCCGGCTTCTACGGTATTGAGATCCTGAAGAAGACGTACTGGAAGGAAGTCGAAGGCTACCCGTTCTTTTCCGTTACGGTGCGGGGCTGGAAGTTCGAGAAGACCTCCGGCTGTGTCTTCAAGGGACATCGCGCCGTCTACCTCGGGCCGGCGAAGGCATTCGTCGACGAAGAGGGGCATCAGTTCCCACGGAACGAGCCGTACGAGATCTGCACCGACACCGTCGCGAAACTCTCGAATCCGCCTTACAAGGGAATGTTCGCAATCCTGGAGCCGGGCGAAGAGCGCGCCGGTTACGCCTGCTGCTCGCCGGATGGCAACAGCAGTTGTGGTCCGCAGGGATGCTGCTGATGGTTTCGCTCGGAGCGGCCCTCAGGCCACTCTTCGCTGCAGGACCTGGGAAACCTCTGAACAAGTCGTCATCCTGAGTCGGCGAAGCGCGACGAAGGATCTCGGGATGCGAAAACGCCTGCCATTTCGAGATCCTTCGCCGTCTTCGCGGCTCAGGATGACGTGAACAACCACTTGTGCAGAGCTTCCCTAGAGCGTCGTCATCCTGAGTCGGCGAAGCGCGACGAAGGATCTCAGGATGCGAGAACGCCTGCCATTTCGAGATCCTTCGCCGTCTTCGCGGCTCAGGATGACGAGAACAACGACTTGTGCAGAGCTTCCCTGGGGCCGGAGACTAACCCTTCCCGCAGTTGAACAGCGTCAGCGAAATGGCATTGCCCGACGCGATGTAGCCCGCGTCGTTGGCGTGCAGATGATCTCCACTGTCGTATTCGGGGAGCAGCCGCGTTGGATGACTCGGGTCGTGTAGAACCGCATCGAAATCGATCACCCCGTCGAATTCCGCGCCGCCGCGAATCCAGGCGTTGACCTTTTGACGCACCGCTTCTTTCTCCGGAGTGTAAAAGGTGATCACGGGTCCTCGGAAGACCGCACCCTCGAACGGTGGGATCGTTGTGACAACGACTCGAATTCCCTTGTTGTGGGCACGTGCGACGAGCTGACGATTCCCGGAAATCAGGCTCTCTGCGGTCACGCTCTGATTGACTGGCGTGAACGAACCCGGGAAGAGGATGTCATTGATGCCGAGAACGAGGACGACGTACTTGACGCCTGCTTGCGCAAGAACGTCACGTTCGAAGCGGGCCACGCCGGCTTCGCCAAGGGCTGGCCCAAGGTCCTCGAACACGGGTCCGAATGGGCCGCCGGCCTGTCCAGGACTGTGACTGTCGGCCAGCAGTCGATTGCCGATGATGCCTTCATTGAGGATGCCCAGCCGTGCTTCCGGGTTCGCGCACTGCTGCAACCTCTCGGCGAGCACGTCGGGCCAGCGCCGGTTCGCGTCCTTTGTGGAACCATCTCCGTCGGTCGTCGACGAGCCAAAGGCCACGATCGCCGCTGCTTCAGGCGCAGCCGCAACATCGACGCCGGTGAGGAATGGCCACGACGCAATCGTCTTGCCGGCCGGAAACTTCACATCGCCTGTGGAATCGCCGGTCTCGGGAGAGACGTAGTTCGTCTGCAGCCCCAGAACGTGCGTCGTCGTCGCCAGCGCGCTGTCCGGAAAATAAAGGCTGACGGCGAGATCCGAGAGCGCGGACACGTCGAGGTCCACGGGGTCGCTCACGACCATCGATCGTGCAGCGATTGTGGCCGACGGCTGTCCGTGAAAAGTCAGAGCCCGGTCGGAGATCGGATCAATGTCGGCGCCGGCAGCCCGGCGCGCAATGTGTGCGCGGCCGATCAGCAACGGCTGGTCACCGAACGTGTTCGAGATCTTGATCCTCACCTTCGTGCCGCCGGCGCTGGTGTGCACGATGAGACGGAGAGTCTGGTTCCGGAAGGACAGGAGACGCCCTGGCATCCAGTGCTGCGGGGCGGCCGCCCAGGTTCCAATCCAATGTTGACCGTCGCGCTCGACATCAGCGGTCGATGCGAAGGCAATCGTCGTCACAAGAAACACGCAAAAGCAGATCGAGCGCGCGACGCGCGGGGCTTTGTTCGCCATCAGCTGACCTCGAATCGCGTCATGCTATGACCGTGGAGGTCGCACGCGAGTTGCGCGCGAGTGAACATTCAGTGTCGCGTTGCCGAGTCCGCGCGCAGATCCCATCCACGTTCTCCTACTCGATCCGCGCGCGTGGACGTTTTCAGAAAAAAGTCCCGCTCTCCTTCCGCAAACATCGCGACCTTCGCCTGTCCGGTGGCCCGCAGCAGGTGATCGCCTTGGCGAGTGATGGCGATGACGAAGTTCGGCGCGAGCGAGAAGTCACGCTCGCGCGGGTGGAGACGCTTCGTGCTGCACTCGCTGCACCGCGGCCGCATTCACCGAGCTGCGCCTGGCGTCAAGTGACGGGGAACGGTGCCAAGTCGCGGAGTTTCATCGATTCAGCGGGCCTGAGGCGCCTCTTGTGCGCCGAAGATCTCATAGTGATGGACCCAGCATTCGGAAACATACTTTTCCATGCCGTGGGGAATCACCGCCCGATTCCATCCTTCGCCGGCGAACGCCACCAGCGCTCCTTCGTCCTCCCAAACCGACACCATGACGTATTCATCGGGTTGCCAGCGGGTCGGTCTGCCCACCGATACGGCCACAGAACCTTTCGCCGCCTTCACGAAGGGCACGGACACAGATAAAAACCGCTCTTCAAATTCGCCATGAAGATGGGCATGAACACGAGCTCTGAAGATTCTAGTGATCATCCGTATTTCTCGCGGTCAGACCCGCGTCAGGCTGCGGGTAACGGATCGAGCTACGGCAGCTCGTAAGAATGCCGTGACGAGCGGGTGCGGCGCGCCGGGTCGCGAGCGCGTCTGGGGAACGAAGAGCGTACCCATGAAGAATGGGTGATCGAGCCACTCCACGACCCGAATTTCGCCCTCTGCGTCGCGGCCGGTCACCCGCAACGGGCCGGAGGTCAACACGCCGGCGTATTCCGGATTCACACCGAAATTACAGTAGTACTCCTCTTCAGCCGAGCACGATCCGTAGATCGAGGCCACTCGTGATTCAGGAAGGAACGTCAGCGCCATCGAGCGTCCGGCAAGCGAGCAGGCCAATGACGAGATGAAGAGCCGGGATGCGTACGGATCGTATTCGGCGTGGGCCGCGTCGCGATACCCGAGCACATTCCTGGCGTACTCGAGGATGATGTGTTGAAAGCCACCACAGGTCCCAAAACACGGAATGCCGTTTTCACGAGCGATGCGGATCGCCGCCAACGTGCGACGAAGGTTCTTATACGGGCTGCCGGGTCCAATCCAGATCGCGGCCGCTTCCGCAATTAGCCCGTCGTCCAGGACTTCAGTCGACATCCATTGCGGTCGAATGGAAACGCCCAACGCAACCGCGGAATGGTTCAGCGCGGCTTCCGTTGCGGGGTGGGGAGCAAATGTCGAGTCATACTCGGCAATCAGCGGAATCACCAGGGTGGTGGCGTCTTCCATCGCGACAGGCTAGCAACGATGGCCGTCTGTGCCGCCTCGAGCAAAGATCAACTGTACCGCCCGACATCGGCTGACCGTATCGCGTTCAACTCTTCCGGTCGCACCGGAACACGCCTCCGCCGTCCCGGCAGAATTCGCTCGTGCGACCCACTGATCTCCGGAGTCTGCTCCGCCGTCAGCCCTTCGACATCGTGGAGGACGAGCGCCGCCCGGGAGGCTTCGTGCTCAGCGATGAAATCTTCACGCGGGATGCGTTCGCGTTTCCCGCGCGGGCGGCCGGTGTTGGGCATCGCCGCCAATGATGCGGACGAGCGCCGGTTGCGGGCGCGCGAGCAGGAACCCGCACCGGCACGAGCAACGGCCTCGGCGAGGCAGCCCCCGGCATCTCTGCCGGACCCTGGTGCCGAGCCTCTTTGTCCGGCCCGAAGCCGCCGGAGGCCCTCGTCACACCGCGCCGCGCGAGCGCAGGTCCTCGACCTGTTCGCCCGAGTAGCCGAGCGCGCCGAGGATCTCGGCGGTGTGTTGCGAGAGGCGAGGCGGAGCCGTGTCGATCGCGCCAGGGGTTTTCTCGAATTTAGCGGTGAGCGTGAACAGCTTGAGCGGTCCGAGCTCCGGGTCATCGACAGTCTGAATCGGTCCGCGATGGGCGATCTGTGGTGCGCTCAGCGCCTCCTCCAGTCCAAGGATTGCGCCGGACGGAATTCCCTTCGCATTCAAGGCCTCGACCCAGTGCTCCGTCGTGTTCGTCATCAGCTTCGCCTCCAGCAGCGGCGTCAGGAGCGCGCGGTTCTTCTTGCGAGTGTCGCGCTCGTGGAAACGCGGGTCGCACTTCAGCTCCGGGACGCCGAGCGCATCGGCGAGATCCTCCCACTGCTGCTGCTGATTCGCGGCGATGTTGATGTAGCCGTCGCCCGTGCGGAACGTCCCCGACGGAGCGGCGGTGAAGTTGTCGTTCCCCATGAGCTGCGGCTGCTGCCCGCCGATCAGGAGGTTCGCGGCGACCCATCCCGTCATCGGCATGATCGAGTCGAGCAGAGCAACGTCGACCAGTTGTCCCTCCCCCGTTCGCTGGCGATGGAACAGCGCGGCCACGATGGCGAACGCCGCATTCAGTCCGCCCACCGTGTCTCCGACCGGAAATCCGCAGCGAAGTGGATTGAGCCGCTCGTCGCCGTTGATGGCCATCACGCCGCTCAATCCCTGGATGATCTGATCGTATGCCGGCTTGTGCGCATCGGGACCGCTCTGTCCAAAGCCGGAGATCGCACAGTAGATCAGCCTCGGATTTCGCTTGGACAGGGCGTCGTAGCCGAAGCCGAGGCGATCCATCACGCCGGGACGGAAGTTCTCGACGACAACATCCGTGCCGTCGATCAGCTTCAGGAAAATTTCCTTCGCTTCGTCGAATTTCAGATTGAGGGTCAGCGATCTCTTGTTCGCGTTCTGCGCGAGAAAGCTCGTTCCCATCAACTGCTGATTGAGCTTGGTCACGCATCCGAGCTTCCGCGCGAGATCACCGCCGGAGGGATTCTCGATCTTGATCACATCCGCGCCGCAGAGCGCCAGCAACTCCGTGGCGAACGGCCCGGCCAGGACGTTGGTCAGGTCGAGGACACGGATGCCTTCGAGGATTCGTTTCATACGGGAGTCGGGATTCGGGATTCGGGCTTCGGGACTCGGTGTACAACGCCCGGCAGCGTGCGCTCGAGGAGCCTCTCCATCATCGTTGCCGCATCGACGAGAGGCTCGAGCGCGATGTCATCGCGCATCCCCATCCCCTGCAGCATGTAGACGAGATCTTCGGTCGCGACATTGCCGCCCGTGATCGCCGTGAAGGGACAACCGCCGAGTCCCGCCACAGCCGACTCGAACGATTGCACGCCCGCGCGCAGCGCGGCATAACAGTTCGCCAGCGCCATGCCGTACGTGTCGTGGAAGTGACAGGCGAGAACGGCACGCGGCGCGAAGTCTCGAATCGCGCCGAAGAGATCTTCGACCTGCAGCGGCGTCGCCTGGCCGGCGGTATCGGCGAGACTGATCGTCGTCAGCCCGGCATCGAGATACCGGGACACGATGTTCAGCACGTGCTCCTTCGGAACGACACCCTCGTAGCCGCAGCCGAACGCCGACTGCACCGAGACCTGCACGCGCATCCCCGATTGCAGAGCGCGCCTGGCCATGGCCACGATGCGCGTCGCCGCCTCTTCCGTGCTCATGCCGGTGTTCTTACGGCTGTGGGTATCGCTGGCGGACGCGCCCATGCAGAAATCCGTGACGCCGCAGGCGAAGCCACGATCGAGCCCTTTCTCGTTCAGCACGAGGGCGGTGAGCGCGGTCCGCTTCGGCTTCCGTTCGGGCGCGATGAAATACTCGAAGAGGCGCTCAGTGTCGGCCATCTGCGGGACGCGCTCGGGATTCACGAACGAGCCGAGCTGGACGGCGTCGACGCCTGACTCGATCAACTCCTCGATCCAGGCGATCTTGGCTGCAGTCGGAATGATCTTCTTCTCGATCTGCAGTCCGTCGCGAGGACCGACTTCGTGGATCGCGACGTTCACACCGTGACTCCGACGCGTTCGGCGATGGCCGCGGCCATTTCCAGCGTCTTGTGCGATCCACCCATGTCGTACGTCCGCACGCGGCCTTCCTCGATGACTGCCGCGACCGCGTCTTCGACGCGCTTCGCTTTCTCCGTCTCACCCAGCCACTCGAGCATCATCTTCGCGGCGAGGATCGTGGCGATCGGATTGACTTTGTACTGCCCCGCGTATTTCGGCGCCGAGCCGTGCGTCGGCTCGAAGACCGCCAGCTTGTCGCCGATGTTCCCCGACGCGCCGAAGCCGAGGCCTCCAACCATTTGCGCGCAGAGATCGGAAATGATGTCGCCGTAGAGATTCGGGGCGACGAGCACGTCGTAGTTGAACGGATTCTTCAGGAGCCACATCGTCATCGCGTCGATGTTGGCGTCGTCCATGGCGATCTCGGGATAGCCGCGCGCGATCTCCTTCGCTGTCTCGAGGAACAGGCCGTCGGTCGCGCGGACGACGTTCGCCTTGTGCACGACCGTTACCTTCTTCCGGCCGTTCTTCCGCGCGAAGTCGAACGCCGCGCGGATGATGCGCTCCGAGCCGCGCTTCGTGTTGATCTTGCACGAGATCGCGTACGCGTCCGCCGGGAGATCCGCAAACGGCGCGAACGGCTTCGACAGCTGGCGCAACGTGGCCGCAAGGGCCTCCGGCACCGGCGAGAACTCCACGCCCGCGTACAGATCCTCGGTGTTCTCGCGAAAGACGACCAGATCGATGCCGCTCTTGTAATTCAGCGGATTGCCCGGAAACGCCTTGCACGGTCGCAGCGAAATGTAGAGATCGAAGAGCTGGCGCATCCGCACGATCGGCGAGCGATAGACGAGCCCCTTGCCACGCAACTCGGGCGCGAGCTCCGCCTCCGCGGCCTTCATCGGCTTCGAGGTGATCGCGCCGAACAGAGCGCAGTCGACGTTGCGCAGCAGATCGATCGTCCGCTGCGGAAAGGCGTCGCCTTCCGTGCGCCAGAATTCCCAGCCGATGTCGCCGCCGATGTACTCGGCCTCGAATCCGACGGCGTCGAGAACCAGGCGCGCCGCCTCGAGGACTTCCTTCCCCACTCCGTCGCCCGGAAGCCATGCCACCCGCGTTCTCTTCATCCCGTTCTCCTCGACTCCGTCAGTTTCTGTCGTGCGTAGGAAATCAGTCCGCCGGCATCGATGATCGCTTGTCGTGAACGCGACAGCGGCACGGTCGCAAACGATTTCCCGCTCGTCCGATTGATGACGCGGTCCTCCGCGAGCTCCAGCTCGTCGCCGACGCCGGCCTCGATGTCGGGACACACGATTGTCCTCAAGCCGAGATTGATTGCGTTCTGCAGAAAGATGCGCGCGAACGCTTTGGCGACGATGACGAGGTCGTAACCCTTCAACGTCGACGCCGCCTGCTCGCGCGAAGAGCCGCAGCCGAAGTTCCTGCCGGCAACGATCGCGCTGCCGCGCGGGATCTGGCCCGACACGAGACCTTTGTTCAGATCGGCGACGTCGGCAAAAGCGTATTGCGGCGTTTCCGTCGGAAGCACCGTGGCCATGTAGCGGCCGGGATAGATGATGTCAGTCGAGACGTCGTCACCAAGCTTCCAGGCAAGCCTGGTTGTCGGTCGAAGGGAACTCGAGTCGCTCATGATTTGATCCTCTCTGGGGCGGGCGGGAAATGCGTCCGACGAGCGCGCTCGCCGCGGCAACCGCGGGCGAGCAGAGATAGACGCGCGCCTTCGGATTTCCCATCCGTCCGAGAAAATTTCTGTTGGTTGTGGAGAGCGCCACTTCTCCGTCGCCGAGCGCTCCCTGATGAACGCCGAGACAACAGCCGCATCCCGGGTTCATGACCACCGCACCGGCCCCCACGAGCTCGGCGATGACTCCGCGCTTCAGCGCCTGCTGGTAGATCCGCCATGACGCGGGAAACACGAGCATCCGCACGTTGGGCGCGATCTTTCTTCCTGAAACGATCGACGCGGCCACGGCGAGATCGTCCGCGCGGCCGTTCGTGCAGGAGCCGATGACGATCTGATCGACCGGCGTCCCTTCGACTTCCGAAAGCGCCATCACGTTGTCGACGCTGTGTGGACAGGCGATCTGATACGTCAGATCCGAGCAGTCGATCTCGATCGTCCCCGCGTACACCGCGTCATCGTCGGGATGCACGAGATCAATCGGTCCGCCGACATGCGCGACGTCGCGGAGATAACCCAACGTCTCGGCATCCGCCGGGACGATGCCGGCAGTTGCTCCCGCTTCCACGGCCATGTTGCAGAGCGTGAGACGTCCCGACGTCGGCATGTTGCGAATGGCCTCGCCGTGGAACTCCAGCACCTTGTCGTTCGCCCCCTCGGCTGTCAGGCGGCCGATGAGATGGAGAATCAGATCCTTCGCGGACACCAGATCGGGAAGCGTGCCCCTGACGACGACTTTGATCGTGGCCGGCACTTCGACGTTGAGCGCGGTGCCCAGCGCCCAGACGCTCGCCATCTCGGTTGCGCCGATGCCGAACGCGAACGCACCAAGGGCGCCATGGGTGGTGGTGTGGCTGTCGGTGCCGACGACCACCGATCCCGGCAGCACGTAACCGCTTTCCGGAAGAATCTGATGACAGATCCCACCCTGGTCCGCGCGGATGTCGTGGAATTTCGTGATGCCCTGCGCGGCGACGAACTCGCGGATCTTCTTTTGATTCGTCGCCGTCTTCGCGCTCTCGGCGGGAACGCGATGATCGAAAATGATGGCGATCCTCGACGGATCCCACACCCGCGCGTCCAGCCCCGTTCCATCGAAGACTTCGCGGAACTGATTGATGACCAGCGCGGCGTTCTCATGGGACATCGCCAGATCGACGCGTGGCTCGACGACGTCTCCGGCGCTCACCGACGGCCGTCCCGACGCGCGAGCGAGGATCTTCTCCGCGATCGTCATTGCCATAGTTCGGCTCCTTATCAGAGTGATCGTACGAAGAGGACCCAGTGGCCTGGCGTGGATTGGCTCACAGAGGTTGGTGACGAGAAACATACGGCGCTGTGCGACACGGAGACGCGCTGGGACGACTCGAAGCCCGCATCCACAGCGACAGGTCGTTGTTCACGTCATCCTGAGCCGCGAAGACGGCGAAGGATCTCGAAATCGCACGCGTTTTCGCATCCTGAGATCCTTCGTCGCGCTTCGCCGACTCAGGATGACGACTGGTGCAGAGGTTCCTTAAGAGAGGTGGCCGTGTTTCATCTCTGTCATGACACCAACCAACCGGAACCATGACCCAGGATCCGATTCATACGCTTGAAACCGCATCATCCGCTCATCGACTGGAACAGGTCCGCAAGAAACTCGGCTTCATCCCGAATCTCTACGCGGTCCTGGCCGAAGCGCCGGCTGCGCTGGAGAGCATCTATCCCTCGGCGCGACGTTCGACAAAACCTCACTGACTTCCATGGAGCGGCAAGTGGTCCTCCTCATCGCACGCGTTTTCGGATCCTGAGATCCTTCGTCGCGCTTCGCCGACTCAGGATGACGATTTGTGCAGAGGTTCCTCAAGAGAGGTGGCCGTGTTTCATCGCTGTCATGACGACAACCAACCGGAACCGTGAGCCAGGATCCGATTCATACGCTTGAAACCGCACCTGCATCATCCGCTGGAGAGCTATCTATCCCTCGGCGCGACGTTCGACAAAACCTCACTGACTTCCACGGAGCGGCAAGTGGTCCTCCTCGCCGCGAGCCGCACAAACCACCTCGCGCATGTTCACCAAACGTTCACTCGGCAGTCCTACGGCTTTTGTCGTAGGATCGCCTGTAGTTGTAGGACACATGAAGAGAGTCCGCCTTTCCACGCACGGAGCTGCGCAATGAAGAAGATGGCTTTGATTTTGTTCGCCGCGAGCGCGTTCGCGCAGTCTTCGAAGTACGTCAGCGTGAGCACTCCGCGAGTCATCCTCGAGCATGTCGAGGTCATCGATGGAACGGGAGCTGCGCCGATTCTCGACCGCAACATGGTCATCGAGAATGGAAGGATCGCCGCAATCGTCGCGGGTGCCGATCTGCCGAAAGCCGATGGGACGACGGTCATTGATTTGCGCGGCTCCGCCGTCATGCCCGGCATCATCGGCATGCACGATCATCTTTACTACTTTGCGTTCCCGAATCTCGCCGCCGATCGCAGCTTTGAACGCCCGTTCGTCCAGCTGGAGATGGTCTTCTCCGGGCCGCGTTTGTATCTCGCAAACGGCGTCACGACGATTCGGACGACGGGAACTTACGATCCGTACGCCGAGCTCAGGCTCAAGCGCGACATCGAAAGCGGAGCGGCGCCCGGCCCGCATCTCGACGTCACCGGACCGTATCTCGACAACATGACCCCTGGAGAAGCGCGCCAGACGGTCGCTTTCTGGGCCGATCGCGGCGCAACATCGTTCAAGGCGTACAAGAACATCTCCCGCGATGCGCTGCGCGCCGCGATCGACGAAGCGCACAAGCGCGGTCTGAAGGTCACCGGGCACTTGTGCTCCGTCACCTACGAAGAAGCGGCGAACCTCGGCATCGATAACCTCGAGCATGGATTTTTCGTCAACACCGCGCTTGATCCCGATAAGAAGCCGGATACCTGCAGTGCGGCCGAGGGCGATTACACGCTCGAGCACATGAGTGCTGCGGACGCGGACCGGCTGATCGCGAACCTCGTTCAACATCATGTGGCGATCACCTCGACCTATCTCAGCACCGCGTTCGCGGTGGCCGGCCACGAGCCGCAGCTGCGGCCCGCGGTGTTGCAGGCGATGGCGCCGTCGGCGCGCGACGCGTATCTCTACTGGCGCAATCGGGTCTCGACGCCGAACAACGCAGCGCTTCTGCTTCGCAAAGACATGGATCTCGAACGCGCGTTCGTCGCCGCGGGCGGACTGCTGCTCGCCGGTCCCGACCCGGTCGGGATCGCCGGCATCGTTCCCGGTTTCAGCGATCATCGCGAAATCGAGCTGCTCGTTGAAGCCGGCTTCTCACCGGTCGAGGCGATCCGCATCGCCACGCTGAACGGCGCGACGTTCCTCGGTCGCCAGGACCGGATCGGCTCGATTGCCGTCGGCAAGAACGCCGATCTTCTGGTTGTGAAAGGCGATCCCGCCACTCGGATCACGGACATCGAAAACGTGACGATCGTTTTCAAGGATGGAGTCGGATACGACCCGCAGAAACTCCTCGACTCCGCACGTGGACACTATGGGGAGTATTAGCACCGCGGCGCTGCTGATCCTCGGCGCGCATTTGCTCGCGCCTGGAAGCGTCTTTCGCGATTGTGCCGATTGCCCCGAGATGGTGGTCCTCCCGGCGGGGACGTTCACGATGGGCTCGTCGCCGTCGGAGAAAGCATGGGCAGCCAGTCATGGTGGAACTCTGCAGTCAGTCGCTGACGAGTCCCCGCAACACGCGGTCACCGTGGCTTCCTTTGCATTAGGCAAATACGACGTGACGCGAGATGAATATGCGGCATTCGTTCGCCAGACGGGCCACCCCCTGGGAAATGGATGTGGCCCTGACAGCTTTCATTGGAAGAAGCAGGCCGGCAGGAATTGGCAGACGCCGGGAATTCGACAGACGGCGCGTGACCCCGTGGTATGCGTGAGTTGGCAGGATGCGAACGCGTATCTCTCCTGGTTGAATCGCAAGGTTGGCTCGTCGGATCACGGCCCGTATCGGCTGCCCAGCGAATCGGAATGGGAATATGCAGCGCGTGCCGGGACCACGACGCGATTCTGGTGGGGCGATGACGATCGTGAGGCGGCCTCTCATGCCTGGTACAGGGACAACTCCGGCGGTCACACGCACGCGGTTGGTTTGGAGCCGGCGAACAGGTTCGGCCTTTACGACATCGTCGGTAATGTCTGGCAATGGACAGAGGATTGTTATGCCGACAACTACGCCGCTGCTCCGGCCGACGGTCGTGCAGCCGAAGGAGGCAAGGACTGCCTCCGCGTGGATCGCGGCGGCTCCTGGTTATATCCGGCATGGCTTCTGCGCTCCGCCACGCGAGAAAGAAATCCCTCGGACTATCGGGATCGCATCATGGGATTCCGCGTAGCTAGAACACTGCCGTGAACAATGATCGCGAGGGTCCCCGAGTCGGTGCGCCAAGCTGGATTCGAACCAGCGGTCTTCAGTCCGCACGACTGCTGGCACGAGCCGATGCTCAAAAACAACAAAGCCGGCGCTCGCGCGTCGGCCAGGTCGTTGGATCGAAGTGGTGGAGAACGGGATCGAACCGTCGACCTCCTGAGTGCGATTTCTTTCTTGGTCTCGGGACGTCTCATGACACCTCCGGATTCAAGACTTTACCGGCGTCCGGACTTGTCTCGACCCGTCTAGAGATTGCGAACTAGACGAAAAATAGACACGGCTTTTTGAAGGTTTACGCCAGATAGCGCGAGCAGATTCGTCTCTTGCCCTCACGTTGAATCATTGAAGCGATCGCCGCTGCGAGATAACAACACACTTTTCGCTCATCGGTAGCAATTCGTACAGGATTGCCGCGCCTTCGATGAGTGCGGGACGTCGCGCTCTCACGGCCGTAACACGGGTTCGAATCCCGTATGCGCTACCAGATAACCAGCACCGTTCCAGCAACTTAGCTGTGACGGGACGTCGGCACTCTCGATTTCACTCTCAAGAGCGATAAAGCGAGTCAGAACATCTGTTCCCCTTGAGTCTCGCTGTCGTGTGAGCCGAATCGGGCACTAGTGTAGTGCGTCCGAAATAACGGTACTTTCGTTGCGGGCGCCGAACGGTCAGATGCGAGGCGGCGCGACGCAGGCGATGCGGGACATCGTCGAGGAGCGACGCCGCTGCAGATGGCCGTTCGCCGCCCGCAACCCTTCGGGCTGGTGGGGCTTGCAGGGCGATCTCCGCGCCGTTCGTCGTCAACGATGGCACCGCATCGCCTACTCCTCACGGCTTGATCTCGCCCTGCAAGCCCCACCAGCGAAAGGACCGTTATTTCGGACGCACTACACTAGTTGCATGCACGTACTGGCTTTCAGCGAGGGAGCGATTGCGTGCGCTTCGGAAAGGGCCGATTGGGAAGGAGGCGTTTCTTGAGGTCACCGCAATAAGTTCGAGGGCACGGGTCGCCTGGCTCGATCCTCCCGGCGGTCAAGAACCGAGAACAAAATGTCCCTCAAGAGGGCTGAGCTCCAACAAGTGATGTCCGGGGACTACTTGGTCGTTCGCGGCGCCCGCCGATTCGCGGGCACACCTCTTCGGTGCCTCGTCACGGGCTTCGGGGTGTCGGCTGCGTCAAACAATCGCCGAAACCCGTGTTCCAACAGTTCGGCGGCCTTCCCCAAGGCGCCGAGTTGCCCAACCCGGACTATGGCGACGGACCGGTACATGTCAAACGACGGAGGCCGCAATACTTTCACGGAATCGATAGAATGATTCCTGGCAATAAAGCGAGCAGGCAGCAGCCCGACACCATAACCGGACTGAACGAACGCCAGCTGCATGTGCATGTTGTGGATTTCAGCCGCAATCATGGGGGTGAAGCCGGCACGCTCCATCCGATCGATGAGGCTTGCCCGAAGAAAGCACCCGGGCGGATTGAGCACCCAGGGTGCTCGGCCCAAACTTTTCCAATTACCGTCAAAGCTGCCTGCGGTGCCTTGAACGATCTCCATGCGGTCGATAGCGATGATATTCGTCAGAAGAGGTGGAGGCGCGGTTTTACCTTCGGGCAAAAGCACGGCAGCAACGTCGAGTTCACCCGCGAGCAGCCGGTTCAATAGTTCACCCGTGAGCTCGCTCGACAGCCGCACTCGGACCTTGGGGTATTTCTCAGTGAGCGCCTGAATAGGTTCGATCAGCGTCCCCTCGGCCAGGGCATGCGAGAGCCCGATGCGCAAGAGGCCGTGAGGTTCGGTGTCGCTCGACGTGAGAGATTTCAGCGCCTCGGTCCGCTGCAGCAGATCT
>DATISF010000030.1:0-24142 GCA_035468985.1 Thermoanaerobaculia bacterium | reverse complement strand
CAACAGCCGCAGTTGCGCTCGGTTCGGTTCGACCGTTCGCGCTGGAAGTTTCTCGTCTCGCTCGCTCACACCTACATGCTACGGGCACTTCAACTTTTCCACAGCACGTGCGATTTCTTCACAGCCTCTCAGGATGACGTGTGGGTCACGTTGATCCCGACTTTCTCCAGCGCTTCGAACGATCCCACATCCGACCATCCGAAATCGCCGCGCACCGTCGCCACATTGCTCGCTTTCTCCATCAATGCGTAGTCGATGGAGATCGACGGCATGCTTTCGTAATTCTCGAGGGTGACGTGTGCGAATTCCGGCGCTGCGCGCTCCAGCTCGCGTCGAAAAACGGTCGTCCGCCAGAGGAACATGCCCGCGTTCCACGCGTAGTGGCCCGACCGCAGAAACTCCCGGGCGCGCTCGAGTGACGGTTTTTCGATGAAGCGACGCAATCGAAGCACGCCGGGCTCGATCTCCTCTCCGAGCTCGAGGTATCCGAAGCCGGTGTTCGGCTCCGACGGCTCGATGCCGATCGTCACCAGATCGTCGTACGTCTCGGCATGGCGAAACGCGCGCTCGAGCACCTGCGTGAACCCGGCTTCATCGCCGATGTAATGGTCGGAGGGAAGAAAGGCCACGGCGCATTCGCCGAGGTGCGATTCGATCGTGAATGTGCAGAGAGCGATGGCAGCGGCGGTGTTGCGCCGCGCGGGCTCGCTGAGGACTTTCGCCTGAGGAACGTCTTCGCCGCACTTCTGGCGATAACGCTCGTTGGTCGAGACGTAGATGTCGTCGGGATCAATCAATTTCACGAGACGGTCGAACGTCTTCTGCAGGAGCGACTTTCCGTCGAACAACTTCAGAAACTGCTTCGGATTGTCCTCGGAGCTTAGCGGATAGAGGCGCGTGCCTGTTCCACCGGCCAGGATGACAGCCGCGCGTTTCATGCCGTGACCGCGTCCGGCAGCGAAGCGCGGGCTGCAGGCTGGGGCTGGCCGCTTTTCCGGCCGACGACGATGAGACTCAAACCGGTGGACGGGTTCGGACCTTCGAGCGCACGGAGCGCCGGAACGAGGAAATCGAACAGCCGCGACTGCGCTGACGGCAGGGCCTTCCGTCCGAGGAGCTGGGAGTTGAGCCGCCAGGCGAGGCGAGCGATCTGGTTCTGATAGGACGCGTGCTCGACTTCGAATCCCACGCGCGTCAGTTTGTCGAGCAGCTCATCGCGCTCGTACCGCCGCTGATGCCCGATGCCGCGATCGAGGCTGCCGTACAGCTCCTTGCCGGCGGGGACGAAGATGATCACGCGTCCGCCGGGCGTGAGGAGCTGATGGATGTGGCGGAGGGCGACCTCGTCGTCGCTGGTGTGCTCGAGGACGTTGATCAGCGTCGCCGTATCGAACGAGTAGCGGGAGAGATCGCCGGCATCGTCCGACTCGACGTCGAAGCGCTCGACGATGATGCCGGGCCTCCGGCGGAACGCGTTACGCAAGCGGTCGAGGTACGGCGTCTCCTTGTCTGTGGCCACGATGAGCTCGCGGCCGTACAGGAATCGCGTCATCGTCCCTGAGCCCGCGCCGACTTCGAGAACGCGCTGTCCGACGTAGGGCTGCATCCGCTCCCAGATCCAGCGGTTGTAGCGTTTGAGACGCCCGCGGCGGCGGATGGTCATGAATGTTCGCGGCTCGCTGGAGTGGTCCCAGTAGAGTCCGTATCGAAGGATCGTGAAGAGCGCGCTGAACCCATCCTTCCAGTTGATCTTCTTTCCTTCCCAGTAATCGCGGCCGTAGTACGAGATCGGCACTTCGAAGATGCGATAGCCGCGCTTCGCGACCTTGGCCGTGATCTCCGGCTCGAAGCCGAACCGGTCGGAGCGGATGGGGATGGACTGGATGACCTCGCGGCGGAAAGCCTTGTAGCAGGTCTCCATGTCCGTGAGGTCGAGATTGGTGGTCATGTTCGAGAGGAACGTGAGGAACGTGTTCCCGAGGCGGTGCCAGTAGAGCATGACGCGCCGGGGGTAGCCCTCGAAGCGCGATCCGAAGACCACGTCGGCGTGGCCATCGATGATCGGCTGGACGAGTTTCGGATACTCGGACGGGTCGTACTCGAGATCGGCGTCCTGGATGAGCACGATGTCGCCGCGTGCCTCCTGGATCCCGCGACGGATGGCAGCGCCCTTCCCCTGGTTGACCCCCTGCAGGATGTGCCGGATCTCCGGCCACTGCTGGGCCAGAGAGGCGACGATGTCGCGGGAACCGTCGGTGGAGGCGTCGTCGACGACGATGATTTCCTTGTCGATCGGCACGTCCTTGACCCGGCGCAGGAGCTCCGCCACCGTGGCCCGCTCGTTGTAGCAGGGGACGATCACAGAAAGAAGGGGAGGACGGGAGGAGCTCATTTCTGAAATGATTCTACGGGTCAATGGCGCACGAACCGAATGAAACGCTCCGGCAAAGCCTGCATATTGCCTTCGGGCTCTTTGCCTTCACGCTGAAATGGCTGCCCTGGTGGCTGGCCGCGGGGGTCGCCGCGGCCGCGGTGCTGGGCAACATGATCGTGCTGCACAGGATCGTGGGCAGCAGCGTGGCCCGGCACGAACGGGGGTGGGATTCCGGGATCGTGCTCTATCCGGCGGCCGTCCTGGTCCTGATCCTCATCTTCCGCAACCATCTGCCGATGGCCGCCGTGGCGTGGACGACGCTCGCGTTCGGCGACGGCTTCGCCACGATGGTGGGAAGGCGCTGGCCGATCGCACCGCTGCGATGGAACCGCGAGAAGAGTTGGGGAGGGTTCCTCGCGTTTCTGATCGCCGGAGCCGCCGCCGGTCTCGCGGTCTCATGGTGGCTGGGCGGCGTGACCGAGCACGCGGTCATCCACGCGGTCATCATCGCTGCCGTCGTCGAGTCGTTGCCGCTGCATGTGGATGACAACGTGACCGTGCCGTTTGCGGCGGCGGTCGTCCTCGCCATCAGTTCATTGCCGGCGGCGGCGTATGTCCCATGGCCGCGGACGTACGTCTGGCTGATCATCCACACCGTTCTGGCTCTGGCGGGATGGGCGATCCGCAGCGTCGACCTCTCCGGTCTGATCGGCGGATGGCTTCTTGGGGCCATCATTCTTCTGGGCGCCGGCTGGCCGTTGTACGTGACGCTGCTGACGTTCTTCGTGATCGGGACGCTGGCCACGAAGCTCGGTTACGCGCGCAAGGCGCATGAAGGGCTGGCGCAGGAAAAGGAGGGCCGCCGCGGGTTCACGCACGCATTCTCGAACGTGGGCGTCGCCGCGATCTGCGCGATCGCCGTCGGCCGTCTCGGCCACCACGTTGCCGCGATCGTTCCGCTCTTCATGGGAATTACTTCACTGGCGACGGCGGCGGCGGACACTGCCGGTTCCGAGATCGGGCCACTGATCGGACACCGGCCATTTCTTCCGCTCTCGTTCAAACGGGTCCCGCCGGGGACGGAAGGGGCGATCTCCCTCGAGGGGACTTTTGCCGGAATCGTCGCCGCGGCGATCGTGGCCATGGCTGGTACGACGGCCTCGTCGATCCTCTGGCCGGTGCCATATCGGACGCGCGCGATGATCCTCGTGACCGTCTGCGCGATCGCCGGCTCGTACCTTGAGAGCATTGCCGGAAGCTGGAACCGCCGCGCGGGATCACCGGTGCCGAATGGAGTGCTGAACTTCTTCAACACCGCTGCCGGAGCGCTCCTGCTGTACTTCGCATGGCCGATCGCAGTCTGAAGCGGGTGGTCATCGCCGGGCGGCCGAACGTCGGCAAGTCGACGCTGTTCAACCGTCTGGCGGGGAAGCGGCGTGCGCTGACGCACGATCTGCCGGGGATGACGCGCGACCGGCTGTCGGACATCGTCACGCTCGACGACGGCCGCCGCTACGAGCTGACGGATACGGGTGGCCTCGAGTACGGCGAGTCGCCGATGTCCGCATACGCTGACGAGATCCGGGCCCAGGGACGGCGCGCGCTCCACGAGGCGGACTTGATTCTCTTCGTCGTCGACGGATCCGCCGGTGTGATGGGGGAGGATCGGGAGATCGCCCAGGATCTGCGGCCCGAGGCCGGGAAGACGATCGTCGTCGTGAACAAAGTCGATCGCAAGGACGCCGAGGAGAGCGTGACCGAGTTTTACGAGCTGGGATTCGAGCGGCTGCTGCCGGTCTCCGCGGAGCACGGAGGAGGGACCGACGATCTCGCCGACGCGATCGCTGAGATCGTCCCCGCGGAATCCGCGGCCGCGGAGGGCGAAGAGGAGAGCGAGCCGATCCGTGTGGCCATCATCGGGCGGCCGAACATCGGCAAATCGTCGCTGCTGAACCGGCTGACGAACGAGGAGCGGGCGGTGGTCTCTCCGATCTCCGGCACGACGCGCGACGCCATCGACTCGGAGATCGAACGAAACGGGAAGCGATACCTGATCATCGACACGGCCGGAATCCGCCGGAAGGGAAAGACGACCGACGAGGCGGAGAAGCTGGCGGTGATCTCGGCGCGGAAGGCCATCGAGCGCTGCGAGATCGCGCTGGTGATGATCGATGCCGTGGAGGGCGTGACGGGACAGGACGCGACGGTCGCCGGATACGCGGAGGACGAAGGCAAAGCGGCGCTGCTGCTGGTCAACAAGTGGGATGCCGGCGAGCACACGCAGGATGACGCGAAGAAGTTCGAAGAGCAGGTTCGCTTCAAGCTCAAGTTTCTGGCCTACGCGCCGATCGAGTTCATCTCCGCGAAGACCGGCCGGCGCGTCGAGAAGATCTTCCCGCGCATCGACGAGATCATGGCCGGATATCGCAAGCGCTTCCGCACGTCCGAGCTGAACCAGATCCTGGAGGCGGCGATCGCCGGACATCAGCCTGCGTCGGTTCGCGGAAAGCCGCGCCGTTTCTACTATGCAACGCAGCTGAAGACCGGTCCGACGACGATCGCCCTCTTCTCGAACGTCGACGCGCCGCTCCATTTCTCCTACCGCCGTTATCTCGAGAATCAGTTTCGCGAGGCACTCGGGCTCGTCGGATGCCCGATCCATTTCGTGATCCGCGCGCGAAAAGGAATGAAGAAGCGTGACTAACTAAACGCCGCGCGGTCCGTACTATCAAGGAATGTCGCTGCGCGGCGGATCGATCCCGCCCGGCACTCTGCTGGGTCGTTACCGCGTTGAATCGCTCATCGGCCGCGGTGGGATGGGCGAGGTGTACAGCGGGCGCGACCAGCAGCTCGGCCGCGAGGTCGCGCTGAAGATTCTCGATCCGGCACGGGCGGCCGAGCCGTCGCGTGTCGACCGCCTTCTTCGCGAGGCCCAGCTGGCGTCGTCGCTGAATCATCCGGCCATCGTGACCGTCTTCGATTCCGGTTCGGCCGCGCTCGACGATGGCCGCATGGTCCATTTCCTGGCCATGGAGCGGATCGATGGAGAGACGCTCGCCTCATGGAGCCGGTCGAATCGCGATGCGCGCAGGATCGCCGAGATTCTTGCAGGTGTCGCCGATGGGCTGGCCCGCGCGCACGCCGGCGGAATCGTGCACCGCGACCTGAAGCCGCAGAACATTCTCGTCGGCCGCGGAGGGCATCCCAAGATTCTCGATTTCGGGATCGCCAAGCTCGTCGATCCCCGGCCTGACGGGCCCGATCGCTCCGACACCGCTCCGTCGCACGCCATCGGGACGGGGGCGTACATGTCCCCCGAGCAGGTTCAGGGCCTTCCGATCGATCACCGCACGGACATCTTTTCGTTCGGCGTGGTGATGTACGAGGCGTTGACGGGAACCGCGCCCTTTGCGCGCGCCACTGCAGTGGAATCGATGCACGCGGTGATGCATGACGAACCGGCGACGCTGGACGTGCCGGCCGAACTGGCGCGCATGGTCCGCAAATGCCTGATCAAGGATCGGGAGGAGCGATATCAATCGATCAGGGATGTGGCGATCGACCTCCGAGAGTTTGCGCGAGACCCGGGAGTCTCCAGCGCCGGGAGGAGGCGTTGGCCGGCGTTCGGCGCCGTCGCGGCCGGACTGATCGCCGTCGCGATCCTCGGCCTGGGCCGCGATCAGCGCACGCCGTCGGTCGCCGCCGCTCCTGCCGCTGCGCCGGAACCGGTGATGATCCGCCTGACCAACAGCGGGAACGTTGCCGCCGGCGCGGTCTCCCCTGACGGCAACTACGTGGTGTACTCGACGATCGACGGCGAGATGCAGACCATGTGGGTCAAGCAGGTCGCGACCGACACCAAGGTCCGGATCATTCCTCCCGAGCCTGTCTACTACTTCGACTTTCGTGTCTCCGGCGACGGCAACTACGTCTTCTACTCGGTGTGCAGACGGTCCGAGCCGAACATCACCGATCTCCGTCAGGTCCCGATTCTTGGAGGTCAATCGCGGCTCGTGGCTCGCGACATCGAGTCGTCATTCACCATCTCACCCGACGCGCGAAAGGCTGCGTTTCTGCGGTTCAACGCGTTCGAGCGGCTGTATCGCATCGTCATGATCGACGTCGAGTCCGGCGTGGAGACCGCTCTCCTTTCGCGTCCCTATCCCGGGTGGGTCGGCTCGATGGACTGGGCGCCCGACGGGCGAAGCATCACCTTCGTCGGAGCCAAAGAGGGCGTGCGTCCGAATTGCCCGGCTCTCTTCAGCATCGACACCGCCACCCGGCGCGTGACGCCGGTGCCGACTCCCGATTGGCCGGGCATCAACGGTCTGGCATGGCTCCGTGATGGGAGCGGGATGCTCGTGACGGTCTCCGACCGAACGCAGCCGCGGCAGATCTGGTTTCTGCCGCGTGGCGGGTCCGGAGCGCGAAAGATTACCTCGGACATCAGCATGTACGGACCGATGACGGTCACGGCCGACTCCCGGAGCGTCGTCGCCTTCAGGTCCGACGTCACCGCGAATCTCTTCGTCGTCGACTCGCAGCAACCACTCGAGCCCCGGGCCCTGACCGCCGGCATGGGCAATTGCTTCGGCACCGCGGGGATCCGCTGGCTGCCCGGCGGAAAGCTGCTCTACACGGTGTGCGGAGAAACGCCGTCGCTCAACGTCATCGATCCCGCCACCGGCGATTCGCGCCAGCTCCTGCGCGGCGTCGGATACTGGCAGCCCGCGATCTCGCCGAACGGCGATCACATCGCCCTGGTCAGCGACCGCTCCGGGGCTCAGGAGCTGTGGATCGCGGAAGCGAACGGCGGCAATTTGAGGCAATTGACCCGCGGGCAATCGCCGGTCGGAAGCCCTTCATGGTCGCCGGACGGACGGTCTCTCTATTTCCTGACCAGCGGCCGTGAGCAGGCAGTCTGGCGCATCTCGCTCGATGGCACGCTGCAGCGGATCACGTCGCGGCCGACGAGCTCTCCCGACATTTCGCCGGACGGAAAGTCGCTCATCTGCCGCCTCCGATCAACGGATCCGAAGACGCCACTCTGGCGGACGGCCATCGTACCTGTCGCCGGCGGTGATCCGACATTCCTTCCGATTCCGCGCAGCGGCGGACCACCGCGCCCGCAGTGGGTGAAGGGGAGGACGTTCGCATGGCTCGACTACATCGGCGGCGTGAGCAACATCTGGATCGAGGATCTCGGCGGAAGTTCGCCGGCGCAGATCACGCGCTTCGATTCGGGCCACATTCTCGCGTATGACTTTTCCGCGGACGGACGGTTCATCGCCATCTCGCACGGCGAGCGAGTCGACGACCTGATCCTCATTCGGAACTTCCGCTGACGGGCGGGACCACGGTCATCGTGCTCATGTCGTGGGTCCGGCGGATGACCGCTCGCGTCCCTCCGAGATAGAGCTCATCCCCATCAGCGAGATCGGCGGAGTCGATGCGCTTTCCTCGGAGCCATGTGCCGTTCTTGCTGCCGAGGTCCTCGACCGACATGGCGTTGTCGGTCACGGTGATTCGGGCGTGATTGCGTGATACGTCGATCGATCCGACGAGATCGCGCCCGATCACGTTCACGCCGCGCTGAAGGGGAAGCGAGCGCGCGCCGACGACCAGAAAGGCCACAGCATGTTCCTCGGAGAGGACGTCGGCCGCGAGGGCATAACCAAAGCGATGAACCGTTCGGATGATCCGATGGTCGCGGTCGTCGATCGCCGAGCGGATCTCGGCGACGAGCGTGTGCAGATTGCCCTCCTCCACGAAAACGCCCGGCCAGAGCCGCTCGTACAGGACCTCTTTCGACACCGCGGCCGGATGCGCTTCGATGAGCAGTTCGAGCAGAAGGAAGGCTTTGGGCGGCAAATCCATGCGTGTCCCGCCGCAAAGGATCTCCCGCGCCTCGGTGTCGATCAGGCAGTCTGCGAAACGCCCCCGCACAAGTGGATTGTAAATTGAGAACTTCTCCAGAACTCCTGAAGGACTTGTCACCGCCCGCGGGCCGATCGTGCCATCGTGCTCAACCGATGGTTCTGGTTTCCGATATCGCTGCTGCTCGCCGGCGCGTGTGCGTCTGTGCCATCACGGACGCTCGTGATCCCGACGGTCGCGTATCCGTTCGATCGAGGCACGCTCGTTCGCAGCGATGTCGCGGCCTGCGCCGACACGGTGGCGGAGCGGGCCTGGAATGGACTGGCTAGCTTCGAACGCGCGGCATTTCTCCGGGTCCGTGAGGGAGGAACATTCGACTGTCAGTTGTGGCCGGTGTCGTTCGAGTTCCGGCGCGCGGAATGGTTCGGACAGGCGCCGGACGGCACGGTGGCAATCATCCATTCGCATCCACGCAATCTTCCCGATCCTTCCGACCATGATCGGCAGGAGGCCTTGCTGCTGGACGTTCCGATCATCGTGGTGACCCCGGAGGCCGTGACCATGGTGCTCCCCGGCGCCGGGACCGTCGTCCGCGCCGCGAGGATGAACGCCGGCGGTTTCCGCGTTGCATATACTGCCCACGATGAAGCCGCCCGAGATCGTCACTCTCACGCCCGGCAAACGGGTCCTCTTCCTGACAAAAGATCCCGAGCTCATCCGTAAGCAGCTGCGCGGCGAGCTCGATCTGCAGATGAAGGATCTTCGGATCGAAGATCTGCTCGACGACATCAACACCGACGCCATGACACCGGCCTGGGTCTGCTTCGACTACAAGCCGGAAGACATCGCCCGGAATGCGTACGCCGGGCTCATCGCCAACGGCGAGCGGATCGTTCCCACCGACGCGCTGCGCAACGGGAACTTCGAGGCGATCGTCGCCGGCTACAGGAAGGGTGTGGGAAGCTCGCGCGAGACGGCGACGCAATCCGAAGTCTTCAGCGGGATCCGCATCTCGGTGGCGGCGTCGTTCGCGCCGATCCACGCCGGCAACAACATCAACCAGGGACTGCTCATGGCGGATCACGACATGCTCGTGCGCCTCCAGGCCGGCGACGGTGTTCCGCTGCGCGAGCTCTACGGGAAATACGATCCGATCACGCAGCTCATCATCCAGTCGGGAGGCCTGTTCCCGTTCTCCAAAGCCGTCGCGCGCGGCGAGATCAAGCTGCCGATCCCCAACACGCCGAAGCGGCCGATGACCATGGGGGAGAAGATCCTGGCGAGGCACATGGTGGTAGGGCCGGCTCTCAGTGGGCCGGCTGGAGAGCGGGCCCAATGTTACGTCAAGCCGGGTGACGCGGTCGTGGTCGAGGTCGACGGCGGATACACACACGAATTCACGACCGCGCAGGTGCATTACTTTCTCGAGCAGGAGTATGGGTCCGGCTACTCGATCAAGAATCCGCAGAAGTTCGCCGTGTTCGAGGATCACCTCATCTACGCGGACGACGTTCCGCGCATGCGGCAGTTCATTCCGAAAATCGATGTGCTGCGCACCATGCAGCGCGAATTTCAACGCCACGCCGGATGCCGTGACTTCTCGGCCAGGGATGAGGTCTCTCCCGGAATCTGTCACGAAGTCGCGCGCGAGTCCATCATCGATCCCGGCGATTTCATTCAGGCCACCGACAGCCACACGTGCATGGGCGGCGTGAACAACGCGCTGGCCTGGGGCGTCGGCGCAACCGAATACGCGAACCTCGTGCACTCCGGATTCACCACCGTCGAAGTCTCCGAGTCGATCCGCTTCGAGCTCACAGGCACGCTGGCCGAGAACGTGACCGCTAAGGATGTGATGCTCTACATCCTTCTGAAATACGCGAAGCCACAGATGACGCTCGACCGGATCATCGAGTTCACCGGCCCCGGCGTGCGCTCGCTCTCGCCGGACGAGCGGGCGACGCTCGCGAACATGGCCACCGAATGTTCGGCGCGCACGGCGATCGTCGAGGCGGACGAGAAGATCTACGACTGGATCGCGTCGATGCGGCCCGGAACGGACGTTGCGCGCTTGCGCGGTCACGCCGTTTGGCCCGACCCCGGTGCCGAGTATGCCGGCGGCGTTCACACGATCGATCTCTCGAAGATCACGCCGATGGTCGCGCATCCCGGAGATCCCGACCGAGGGATTCCGTCCGATCCGACAAACGGCGCAACGATCGACGAGATCGGAGACGTGAAGATCGATATCGCCTATGCGGGAAGCTGCACCGCGGGCAAGATCGACGACCTCGTTTTCTACCACCAGGTGGCGAAGGAAGCGGTCGATGCCGGACTGAGAGTCGCGGACGGCGTGAAGTTCTTCATCCAGTTCGGATCGCAGGCCGTCGAGAAATTCGCGCGCGACAATGGGCTCGTCGACACGTTCGAGCGCGCCGGCGCCATCGTTCTCGATCCCGGATGCGGCGCGTGCATCGGTTGCGGACCGGGAGTCTCCGAGAGCGGTGATCAGGTCACGATCAGCGCGATCAACCGCAACTACAAGGGTCGCTCCGGCCCTGGGAAACTCTGGCTTGCCTCGCCGCTCACCGTCGCCGCCTCGGCCTTCACCGGCCGGATCACGGCCTACAAGCCCGGGATGTTCAGCGTCCGGGCGACCTCAGCGGCACGCTGAAACCGGCGAATACCGAGTGCACGTTCCAACCGGGGTTGCGGTGCGCGACTCCGGCATTCGAGATGTGTGAGAAGCGGTAGCCGATGCGGACGCGTTCGGCGAAGGTGAGGCCGAATCCGAGTTTCGTATCGAAGTTGAATCGCGAGGTCGCCGCCGGCACACGGCGGTTCGACCACATCGGTCCGGTCCCGGCATCGAAGAACGCTCGCCCACCCATCTTGCGCACGAAGAGATACATCGACTCGGCGCGCACGCGATCATCGGGATCGCCGTACCGATGCCCGAACCAGCTCCTCGGCTGGCGGATGGCGCTGTACGTGAGGGCTGCGCCGACGTCGGCGGTTTGAAACAGGCGCGAGCGCCCCGCCACCTCGAACTGGATCGAGCGGAACGACGACTGACCGTGCCAGCTCGGCTGGCTCACACCAGCACCCGTGGAGACGGTGAACGTCTTCGGAACAAAGCCAAGTACAAAGAGGACAGGCAGCGCAATCATGAGGAAATCAGGCGACCGAGGAGCGACCGGGCGACGCGAGAATTATCGCTAAGTCGGCGGCGAAACGTCGAGCTTCCGCGGGCTCGAGGGTGGCGATGGTGACCCGGATGGCCGGATCGCTCTCGATTCGATAGCGTTCTCCGGCGTTGACCGCCCATCCGCTGTCGAGAAGACCGCGGACGGCGCTCGACTCGTCGTGAACGCGGATCCAGACATTCAGTCCGGATACGCCGTGAGCCTCGATTCCGCGCTGGGCGAGCTCCTCGAGCAGCGCATTGCGGCGTCCGGCGTACGTCGTGGCTGCACGATCGAGCAGCCGCCCGGTCGCCCGATCCTTGATCAGCTGGGCAACGAGGCGCTGGAGGATGTGGCTGACCCAGCGGATCCCCAGGGTCTGGCGGCTCTCGATTCGGGCGACGGTGAGCGCGTCCGCGGCGACGAACGCGACCCGGAGATCCGGGCCGAGCGATTTCGAGACCGAGCGCACGACGGCCCAGCGGTGATGTTTGTGCGTGAGCAGTGTGTGGTAGTCCGCGCCCGCGACCGGACCGGCGTGATCGTCTTCGACGACGAACAGATCGGGATGCTGCGCGATGAGCGAGCGAAGCTGCCGCGCGCGGCGGGGAGAGAACGCCGCACCGGTCGGGTTCTGCGCTCGCGGCGTGGCGATCAGAGCAGCAGGCGGCCGGAGAAGAGCGCGGCGGAGATCCTCGAACCGGAAACCCTCGTCGTCCACCGCAACCGGCACCGGGGTGAGGGCCAGCGATGCCAGGAGATCGAGCACGCCGATGAAGCAGGGATCTTCGACCATGACGCGGTCGCCGGGACGGAGATGCTCGCGGAGAACGCGCTCGATGCCGTCGAGCGCGCCGCTCGTCACCGCGACGTTGCCCGGCGGGACGCCGTCCGCGTCGAATTGCGCCCGGGCCAGCGAGAGCAGCTCCGGATCATTCAACGGACCGCCGTAGAGCCACTGCGGGGCGGGGGCGGGGCGGAGGCGGGGGAGGAGGCGGGGATCGGGATTGCCGGTGGCCAGATCATGGACGCCCGCGGGCAGCGGCGTGGCCGGAGTGAAAACAGGCGCCGTGTCGCGAATCCGCGTTCCGCGGCGTCCGTCGGCGATAACCAGGCCACGATCGCGCAGCAGGCGGTACGCCGCGGCCACCGTGGCCGGACTGACCAACAGACGTCCGGCCAGCGCGCGGACGGGCGGCAGGACGTCGCCGGGCGCGGCCCTCCCGCTGGAGAGGGCCTGTTCGACCGAGGCGGCGATCTTGACGCCGGTGTCGCCGTGGATGTAGGTATGTACTAGCACTAAGATAGGATTGTACTAGAACGAATGAGCGTAATCCAGACCCGCCGCACCACCGTCCGCCGCCTGCCCAAGCGAGGCCATTACGACATCGGGACGATCCGGGCCATCGTCGACGAGGCCCTGATCTGCCACGTCGCGTTCGTCGTCGACGGCGCGCCGGTGGTCATCCCCACCATTCACACCCGCGTCGGCGACCGCCTGTATTTCCACGGATCGGGGGCCAGCCGGATGCTGCGCTCGCTCCGCGACGGCGTGGAGGCCTGCGTGTGCGTCACCCTGCTCGATGGCCTCGTCCTGGCGCGCTCCGCGTTTCACCATTCCATGAATTACCGCTCGGTCGTCGTGTTCGGAACGGCAACCGAAGTCACCGATCGCCAGGAAAAGGTCCGCGTTCTCGACGCCCTCGTCGAGCATGTCGTGCCGGGACGCTCCTCCGACGTGCGCAAGCCGAACGAGGCGGAGCTGAAGCAGACGCTCGTGCTTTCGCTCCCGATCGCCGAGGCGTCGGCCAAGATTCGGACCGGAGGACCGGTCGACGACGAAGAGGATTACGCGATGCCCGTCTGGGCCGGCGTGCTGCCGCTTGGTCTCACGCCGCAGGAGCCGGTCGCGGACGAGCGACTAATCGAAGGGATCGCCGTGCCGCGGTATGTGCGCAGCTATCGGCGGAATCCGAAGAGCGAGTCCCGCTGACGCCCGAGGAATCGCAGGCCTTCTGCCGGCGGCATTCGCAGAATACCGTCCGTTCTGCGCGGCAGGGGGATTCGCAGCAACCACGCCGCAATCGGATGTGGTGGCCTCACGAATCGAGGATAGCCCCGTCTCTCGTTTGCGAAAGCCCCGGCGTCTTCGGAACCCTTGGCGCTCTGCGGAGCGGGGACGATCTCTACCTCCGCAGCATGGCCGTTCATCCCCGCGTTCGCCGCGGCCACATCGGCCGGCGACTGCTCGAGATCGCCGAGGAATTCGCGCGCGAGGAGGGATGCGACGGGCTCGTCCTCAGCACGACGCCGTTGCTCGACCGCGCCATCGCCCTTGATCAGCGGTACGGTTTCCGGCGCACCGCCGAGCCTCCCCACGATCTGTTCGGGACGCCGCTTTTCACGATGCGAAAGCGCGTTGCCCGCTAGTGTGGTGAGTTAGAGATACGCAGCACTTCGCTGGTGCCGCAACCGGCACCAGCCCGGAGGGTTGGGGCGGCGACGCCCGCAACGAAATGCTGCGTATCTCTGACTCGCCACGCTAGGGAAGCTCTGAACAAGTCGTCATCCTGAGTCGGCGAAGCGCGACGAAGGATCTCCGGATGCGAAAACGCCTGCCATTTCGAGATCCTTCGCCGTCTTCGCGGCTCAGGATGACGTGAACAGGTGCCGCAACCGGCACCAGCCCGAAGGGTTGCCCGCAACGAAAGCCGGTCTATTTGCGACGCGCCACGCGAGCCGTTACTCCGACCACGGCGGCACCACGCCGTTCATTCGCGCATAGGCGATCGACTGCCCGAGATGTTCGTGCAGATGGTTGAGGATCGTCAGAAACACGAAGCGGTGCGTGGCCGGCTTGCCGAACATGTTCGTCGTCTTGTCGAGGTCGGAGTCGGGTTCGTTCGCGACCACCTTGCGCAGGTGTTCGAACGACCTCTTCAGTTCGGCGAGGACTGCCGCCTTGTCGCTGACCTTCTCCAGGTTGTTCGGGATATCCGACGGCGGCTGCTGGCCGATGAACGTCAGCAGAAAATAGTTTCCGCCGGCGATGTGCATGTAGACCTCGCTGACGGAGCGGACTCCGGGAGCGGGCCTCCATAGGTACTTGTCGGCGGGCATCGCGGCGGCGAGGCGGTTGATCTTGTCCTGCACCTCGTCGAGATCGGCGAGGAAGTCGCTCCGGAAGCCATTCGGGCGCGCGGTGGCGGCCTGGGGCTTCGCCGGCGCCTGCTGGCGCACGGTTGCGGAGAGACCGGGCAAGGCCATGGCAAGAGAAAGTAACGGAAGAATGAAGGCGCGCATGGACGGGTCGATTGTAAGCTACGCGGCCGAGGAGCTTGGAAAGAATGGATTTTCGTTTGAGCGAAGAGCAGAACCAGATCAGACAGATGGTGAGGGAGTTCGCCGAGAGTGAGATCAAGCCTCACCTCATGGATTGGGACGAGAAGCAGCACTTTCCCGTGGACACGTTCAAGAAAGCGGGCGGTCTCGGGATGTTGGGCGTCACGCTCCCCGAGGAGTACGGCGGGGCGGGTCTGTCGTACGTCGACTATGTGAACGTCATCGAGGAGCTCGGCGTCGTCGACAGCGGGTTCGCCCTCAGCGTCGCCGCGCACAATTCCCTCTGTACGGGACACACCTATCTCGCCGGCAACGACGAGCAGAAGAAGAAGTGGCTGCCGAAGCTCACCTCCGGCGAATGGATCGGCGCATGGGGACTGACGGAGCCGGGATCGGGCAGCGATGCCTCGGCCATGCAGACCGTCGCGGTCAAGGACGGCAACGAGTGGGTCATCAACGGCACGAAGAACTTCATCACCAACGCCACCTACGCGGACCTGGCCGTGGTTCTCTGCGTCACCGACCGCTCCGATCAGAAGCACGGAATCACCGCCTTCGCCATCGAGATGGACCGCAAGGGAATTCATCCCGGCAAGAAAGAGAACAAGCTCGGGATGCGCGTGTCCGATACGGCCGAGCTGGTGATGGAAGATTGCCGCGTTCCGGCCGGCAACATTCTCGGCAAGGTCGGATACGGATTCATCGATGCGATGAAGGTGCTCGACGGCGGTCGGATCTCGATCGGCGCGCTGGCGGTCGGCATCGCCCGCGGCGCGTTTGAGGCAGCGCGCGACTACGCGAAGCAGCGGACGGCGTTCGGCCATCCCATCGCCGATTTCCAGGCCATCCAGTTCATGCTCGCCGACATGGCCACGGAGACCGACGCGGCGCGCCTGCTCTGCTATCGCGCCGCGGTGCTCAAGGACGACAACCAGCGCGTCACGCAGCAGTCGGCGATGGCGAAGCTCTACGCCTCGGAAGTCGCGGTGCGGGCCACCGAGCGCGGCGTGCAGATCTTCGGCGGCTACGGCTTCGTGAAGGACTTTCCCGCCGAGAAGTACTATCGCGACGTGAAGCTCTGCACGATCGGCGAGGGAACGAGCGAGATCCAGCGCCTGGTGATCGCGCGGCACGTTCTGAATGAGCAGCATGCGGCGACCCGGTAACCCAGGCCTCGGGCCGGAGGTCTGCTGATGGCAGACCTGGACAGACTCGCCGAGGACGTCGTGGCCGGCAAATACCGCGCGCTGGCCAAGGCCATCTCGCTCGTGGAGCGCGATGATCCCGACAGCGAGCGGCTGCTGGCGGCGATCTACGCGTCGACGGGCAGGGCGCGCATCATCGGCGTGACCGGCTCGCCGGGATCGGGGAAGTCGACGCTCGTCGCGGCGATGGCCAAACACTATCGCTGCGAGGAGAAGCGCGTCGGCATCATCGCCGTCGATCCGACCTCACCGTTCACCGGGGGCGCGATCCTCGGCGATCGCATCCGCATGACCGATCTCTACACCGATCGCGGCGTCTTCATTCGATCGATGGCCACGCGCGGATTCCTCGGCGGCCTGGCCAAGGCGACCAATGATGTCGTCGATCTGCTCGATGCCTCGGGCTTCGACGTCATCCTGGTCGAGACCGTCGGCGTCGGCCAGGACGAAGTGGAAGTCGTTCGCACCGTGCAGACGAATCTCGTCGTCCTTGTTCCCGGCATGGGTGACGACATCCAGGCCATCAAGGCAGGGATCATGGAGATCGGCGACATCTTCGTGGTGAACAAGGCGGATCGCGCCGGCGCCGACAAGACCGTGACCGAGGTGACGATGATGATGTCGCTGGTCGAGGAACATGGCGACTGGATTCCGCCGATCGTCAAGACGGTGGCCTCGAGATCGGAAGGGATCGACGAGCTCGAAGATGCCATCCGGAAGCATTTCGAGTATCTGCGGGCCTCGGGTGAGCTCGACCGCCGCAATCGCGAGCGCGTGCGCATCCGGATCGAGACGCAGCTCAAGGAAAAATTCATGGACCGCCTCATCGGCGGAACGATCCCGCGCGACGCGTACAACGAGCTCCTCGAAGACGTGCTGCGCAAGCGCAACAATCCGCACGATGCCGCCGAAGGCGTCCTGCGGCGCATCACGTTCTGATCCGCTACAATCCCGCCCCTCATGAAGTTCTCCCGCGACTGGCTGAACGATTTCGTCGACCTCTCCGACCTCTCCAACGAAACCCTCGGAGCGCGGTTGACGGAGATCGGACACGCCGTCGAGTCGGTGGAGACACACGGCAGCGATACAGTCTTCGACCTCGAGATCACGACGAATCGCGTCGATGCCATGTCGCACCTCGGAATGGCGAGGGAGCTTGCAGCGGCACTGGGACGGGAGATGCGAAATGGAGCACCGGCTTCAGCCGGTGTGAGCGCGAGCCCCGCGAAAGCCGGGGCTACCATCCGCATCGACGCCCCCGAGATGTGCTCGCGCTACACCGCGCTCGTGGTCCGCGGCGTGAACATCAAGCCTTCACCCGCGAAGATCCGGCAGCGGCTCGAGGCCGTCGGTCTTCGCGCGATCAACAATGTCGTCGATGCCACGAACTACGCGATGCTCGCGCTCGGGCATCCCCTCCACGCCTTCGATCTCGACAAGCTGGGCGAAAAGACGATCATCGTCCGCCGCGGCAGCAAGGGGGAGAGGATCCGCAGCCTCGACGGCGAGATGCGCGAGGTCGATCCGAATACCGTCGTGATCGCCGACGTGCGCCGCGCCGTTGCCCTCGGCGGAATCATCGGCGGCGCCGAAAGCGAGATCGGCGACTCGACGCGCAACGTCCTCCTGGAATGCGCGTGGTTCGATCCGGGCACGATCCGCCGCACCGCCCGCCGCCTCGGCATCAAAACCGATGCGTCGTACCGCTTCGAGCGGCGCGTCGATCCGAACGACACCGTCCCGGCGGCGCAGTTGACCGCGCGGCTGATCATCGAGAGCGCCGGCGGCACCGCCGAAGCGCCCATCGACGTCGTTGCTGCCGCGTACAAGCCGGAGACGATCGGCTTGCGCGCCTCGCGGCTCTCGGAGGCATCCGGCGGAGTCGTCGGCCTCCCTTACGCGCTCGAGCTGTTCGGCCGGCTCGGATTCGAAGCGAAGCAGGCGCAGGACGCCATCGATGTCACCGTGCCGAGCTATCGCGGAGACATCCACGAAGAGATGGACCTCATGGAGGAGGTTCTCCGCTTCTTCGGCCTGAACAAGGTTCCGGCATCGCTGCCGCGGCTCACGACCGGGGACACGCGTCCGAACGTGATTGGCGAGGCGGAGGATGACATTCGCCGCGTGCTCACCGGTTGCGGATTGACCGAGGTGGTGAACTACTCGTTCATTCATCCGGAGTACAACGCGATGTTTTCGAGCGAGAGGGCGATCAAGATCACGAACGCGCTCACGGAGAACGTCGGCGCGATGCGCGTGACGATGATTCCCGGCCTGCTCGAGAACGTCGTCTACAACCGCTCGTACGGAACGCGGGATGGTGCGCTGTTCGAGGTCGGCCGGACTTATCACCGAGCCGGCAACGGAGTGCGCGAGCATCATCGTGTCGGACTGGTGATGTACGGCGCCGCCGATTTCTTCGACGCGAAGGGCGTCGTGGAAGCGGTGGCCGAGAAGTTCCATGTCGATCTGACGTTCGCCGTGTCCGACGCGGAGTGGCTCCGCAAAGGGAAGCGTGCCGTCGCCCGTCACGGCGATCGCTCGATCGCCACCGTTGGATTCCTGTCGCCGGAGATGCTGCAGCGATTCGGGATCAAGGGCGACGTGCTGGCCGCGGAGATCGACACGGAGGCGATCCTCGCTTCGACATCGGAGTGGAAGATGACGGAGGTGGCGCGCTTCCCCGGCATTCCCATGATCCTGGCTCTGACGCACGGCCGTGATCTCGAATACGAGCGTCTCGTGGGGACGATCCGCTCGCTGGACGTGCCGTACCTGCACGACGTCGGACTGCGCGACCGTTTCGTGCCCGAAGGCGAAGAAAACACGATCAAGACGACGCTCGGCATGTGGTACCAGGCTTTCGATCGGTCGCTGACGCAGGACGAGGTCGGGCAGCTCCATCAACAGCTCGCCGCCCGGGTGATCGATCTGCTGCCGGTCAAGCTCGTTTCCTGAGGAGAAGGACGTGAAGAAGAAGACGACGGAAGAACAGATGCCGCTGGCGGGAACCGAGGAAGGACAGATCCTGGCGCGGTTGAGCGAGCGGGTGGACAAGGCCGTGCAGGTGATCCAGGAGCTGCGCCGCGAACGCGACGCGTTGAAGGCGAAGCTGGAAGCCGTCGCCGGTCAGGACGACGAAGTCGACCGCCTCAAGAGCGAGCGAACGGAGATCCGCAACCGGATCGAGACGATTCTTTCCAGTCTGGAGGGCCTGGAGGAGTGATCACATCTCCGCGAGCACACGCTCGCGGCACCTCTCCAGTTTGTGCCAGGCCGTTCCCTCGTTCCCTTTGTCATCGAGAAGCAGGACGAGATAGTAGCCGTCCTTCAGGTCGCAGCTCATGATCGTGTTCTGCTCGAACTCGAGCTTGAACCGGTGCGGGCTGCCGAGACTCGCCTTCGTGCAGAGCTCGCGGAGGCGGCTGAGAAAAATGCCCTGATAGGCGCCGACGATTCGCAGATCGTGATCGGAAAGATCACGGTCGCAGACCAGCTCCACGGTCTCGCCTTCGAAGTCGAGGAAGATCACGGCGACTGCGCCGGCCGTGGTGGCAAGAAGCTGGTCGAGGATTGAGCGGAAAACCAAGCGCTCACTCCCACATGATCAGGAACTTCCGCGCTTCCGCCGCCTCCGCCGAATCGGGCGCGAGGGTGATCACGCGCTTGAGGTAGGTCTGGGCGACGTCGAGCCGGTTCGCGCGCTGCGCGCAAATGCCGATGCGCAGCAGCGCGGCCGTCGAGTCGGGATGCCGGCGCAGGTAGGCGAGATAGGAGCGCGTGGCCGTCTGCACGTCTCCCCGGCGCTCGCTGATCGATCCGGAGAGCAGCATGGCCGCGTCGAAACCGTTGTCGAGGGCGAGCGCACGATCGGCCCAGGTCTGGGCATCATCGAGACGGCCGAGGCGGTCGAGTGCCAGGGCATCGTGATAGGCGGCGCTGGCGCGCAGCAGATTGTGCTCGTCGAGCGCGATCTTCTCGAATTCCGCGGAGGCTTTCGCGTTCTCGCCGAGCTTCAAGAGCGCCACGGCGCGATTGAATCGTGCTTCGATCAGAGTGGAGTCGGCAGCGATGGCGCCATCGAATACCGCCAGGGCCTGTTTCGTCCGACCGGAAAGCATCAGCGCGAGGCCGCGCAGGTTCTCGTTCGATGCCGTCGACGTGCCGCTGCTGCGTACGCCATCGAGCTGGCGCAGCGCGCCGGTGTAATCGCCGAGGGAGATGTAGTAGGCAGCGCGGTCGCATCCGGGGGCGGTGGCGAGGAAGAGGGAGAGGGAGAGAAGAAAATGGATCAGGCCGCCCCTCGCACTTGTTCTTCGATCTGGATGTCGCCGCGCTTCACGGCCTGCACGAACGCGTCGACGACCTTCGGATCGAAGCGCGTTCCGGCGAAGCTCTTGATCTTCTCGACGACGTAACCGAGCTCCATGGCCTTCTGATACGGGCGGTTCGTGGTCATGGCGTCGAACGTGTCCGCGATGGCCACGATGCGCCCCTGCATCGGGATCGCTTCACCGACGAGGCCCTCGGGATAACCGCCGCCGCTCCACTTCTCGTGGTGATACTTCATACCGGGAATGCAGTCGCTGAGCTGCATGACGCCGCTCATGATGGCCGCACCCTTGGCCGGGTGCTGCTTCATGACGTCGAACTCTTCATCGCTGAGCGCGCCCGGCTTGCGAAGGATGCGGTCGTCGATGCCGATCTTTCCGACGTCGTGCAGAAGCGCGCTGATGCGCAGGTTGTTCATGTCCTTCTGCGGAAGGGTGAGGTTCTTTCCGATGGCGATCGAGTAGCGGGCCACGCGCTCGGAGTGGCCGCGCGTGTAGGGATCCTTAGCGTCGATGGCCGCGGCCAGCATGCGGATCGAGTTGATGAACAGCAGGTGGTTCTCGTGGGCCGCCTTCTTGAGCTGCTCGACGGCGTGCTCGATCGAGGCCGACATCACATTGAAGTTCTCGGCCAGATCGCCGATCTCGTTGTGCGTACGCAGCGAGATCCGCTGCTGATACTTGCCGGCGGCGATCTCACGGGTTCGTTCGGCGAGCGCGCGGATCGGATTGGCGATCCCGGACGCAAAGAAGATCGCCGCCACGATCGCCAGAACCAGGGCGATCGAGCCCCACTGCATCGTGGCCTGGACCATCTTGGCGACCGACGCGAAGGCCAGCTCCTCCGGCTTCTGCACGACCACGCCCCATTCCGGGCGTCCGACCGGCGCAACCGTGCCGAGGACGCGGACGGGGCGGCCGCTGGTCGAATCGGTGTACGACTCGGTCAGGCGAACGGCCGCCTTCGCGAACTCCTGCACGATCTTCACGTTGCGGTAGTTCGGATGCTGAACGTCGATGGCGGGCTCGCTGTGAATCAGCACGTTGCCGTTGCGATCGACGAGGAACACGGTCACATCGCCTTTTCCTTCATCATGAATGCGGTCGGCCATTCGCCTGAGGCTGACCAGTCCGACGACGGTGCCGATGACTTTGTTGCCGTCGGATACGGGAACGCCGATCACGACCGCGGGCTGATTGACGATGCTCACATGCAGCAGCGAACCCGTGAAGGCCTGGCCGCGATTCGCGGCCTGGCGCGCGAGATCCATCTCCTGCATCACTGTCTTGTCGAGGCCGGCCGGTTTCGCCTCCGCGCCCTGTCCTTCGACGTTGAGGACGCGCAGAGCGAGGAGATCGCTGTCGGGCGTGACGTAGTCGCCGATCCAGGGAGTGTTCGCCGCGTACGTGAACGGGTCGGTGCCGGCGGGAAGGGCTTTCGACATGATCCGCACGCTGCCGGCGATCTCGTTGAGCTGCTGCGTGTTGCTCGTGATCAGGTTCTGGATGTCGGTGGCCATTCCCACGGCCGAGCGCGTCAGGTATTTCTTCTCGAGAGTCTCCAGCGAATCTCGGTTGATGCCGATCAGGAAATAGTGCGAGACGACGAGCGGAAAGAGGCCGACCAGCACCATCGCTCCGAGGAGCGTCCAGAGAAGGCGAGGCCGGCGACGGGATTTTTCTTCGGGGGCGGGGCCTTCGGACATCTGCGAGATTATAAGGGACCCGCCGATGTCGCTCGGAATCTACGTTCACCTGCCGTTCTGCCGAACTCATTGCAGCTATTGCGCATTCGCGATCAGCACGGATGTCGCGTTGCAGGATGAGTATGCGGAGGCGGTGGTGCGGGAGATCCACGGATCCTCGGGCCTCGGGCCTCCGGCCTCGGAGGTTGAATCGATTTACCTGGGTGGCGGCACTCCGTCGCGGATGAGTGTGCCGAATCTCGCGAAGATCGTTGAGGCCGTCGTCCGAGGACCGAGGAGCGAGGAGCGAGGACTCCTCGAGTTCTCCATGGAAGCCAACCCCGAAGACATCACACGCATCTCCCTCGATCAGTGGCGCTCGCTCGGCGTGAACCGCATCAGCATCGGCGTCCAGTCGTTTCAGGACCAGGAGCTCATTCCGCTCGGGCGCGTTCACGGGGCCGATGCGGCGCGCCAGGCGGTGTCGCTCGTCGCCGGCAGCGGCGTGCGCACGAGCCTCGATCTGATCGCCGGACTCCCGAATCAAACCGTCGAGTCGTTTGCCGCCACGCTCGACGAGGCGATTGCGCTCGGCGTGGGGCACATCTCGCTGTACATGCTCGACCTCGAGGAGCGATCGCCGCTGGCCGTGCAGGTTGCGCGCGGCCGCGCCGTGCTTCCGGATGACGAGGAGATTGCGGCGATGTACGTCGATGCCATCGGCCGGCTGGCGCGGGCCGGTTTCCATCAATACGAGATCAGCAATTTCGCGCGGGAAGGGGAGGAGTGTCTCCACAACCTCCGCTACTGGCGGCGCGGCGAGTATCTCGGCTTCGGTCTTGCTGCACACTCGTTCGCCGGCGGCAAGCGGTTCGCGAACACGCGCGATATCCGGCGGTACATCGGCGGCTCGCCGGATGTTGTGGATTTCGTCGAGCAACTCGGCGAGGATGAAGTTCGCCGAGAGACGATCTTCCTCGGATTGCGGCAGACGTCAGGCATAAACTGTGCGGAGCTCGAACGGCTTTGTGGGCAGGAGGTCATCACGGAATGGATCGATCGTGGATTGCACGATGGCTGGCTCGAGCAGCAAGGCGAGCGCGTCTCCTTCACACCTTCCGGATTCCTGCTCAGCAACGAATTCATCTCGCAGCTCTTCTGATCGCATTGGCGTTGCCGCTTCGCGCCGCGGACTTCGATTTCAACCCGCAGATCACGCGGGATGAGTTCCGGAAGTTCTCGCGGCTGGTCGCGCAGGGGATCTTCGCCTCGCCCATGCAGCCGTCCGGAGCATCGGGGCTACTGCGATTCGACATCGGCGTCGCGGCGACCGGCGTCCAGGTCGACACCAATTCGACCTACTGGCAGCACGCGGTGTCGAAGGACATCACCGTCGGCGATTACGTGGCCGTGCCGCGGATCGTCGTCTCGAAGGGGCTGAGCGCGGCGACCATCGCCGCGTCGTACGCGAAGGTCCAGGACACCGGCGCGCAGATCCTCGGCGGCTCGCTCGATGTGCCGATCATCGACGGAGGCGTGATCAAGCCGACGCTGGCGCTGCGTGGAAGCTATTCGACGTTGCGCGGCGTCGATGTCTACGGCCTCAACACCTACGGCCTCGAGCTGTTCCTGGGCAAGGGATTCGGACCGGTGACGCCGTACGGTGCCGTGGGCCGTCAGCGCAGCGACGCGCGGGGGACGATCCCCGCCACGTCGCGCACGGCGGAGATCACGCTCCGCGACAAGTCGACGATCAACCGCTACACCGCGGGCGTGCAGTTCAATCTGCTGTTCCTGCGGCTCGACGTCGAAGCGAATCAGGCCGAGGCCAGGAGCTACGGCGCGAAGGTGAGTTTCGGGTTCTAGTGAAGCTCTGCACAAATCGTTGTTCACGTCATCCTGAGCCGCGAAGACGGCGAAGGATCTCGAAATGGCAGGCGTTTTCGCATCCTGAGATCCTTCGTCGCGCTTCGCCGACTCAGGGTGACGACGCTCCAGGGAAGCTCTGCACAAATCGTTGTTCACGTCATCCTGAGCCGCGAAGACGGCGAAGGATCTCGAAATGGCAGGCGTTTTGGCATCCTGAGATCCTTCGTCGCGCTTCGCCGACACAGGATGACGAGTTGCGTTCAGGTTCCCTGGC
>DATISF010000029.1:0-26398 GCA_035468985.1 Thermoanaerobaculia bacterium | reverse complement strand
GAGATCCTTCGCCGTCTTCGCGGCTCAGGATGACGTGACCAACGACTTGTTCAGAGCTTCCCTCGAACCCGTGCACAAGCCGTCATCCTGAGTCGGCGAAGCGCGACGAAGGATCTCAGGATGCGAAAACGCGTGCCATTTCGAGATCCTTCGCCGTCTTCGCGGCTCAGGATGACGTGGACAACGACTTGCGCAGAGGTTCACGTCGTCATCCTGAGTCGGCGAAGCGCGACGAAGGATCTCAGGATCCGAAAGCGCGTCCGATTTCGAGATCCTTCGCCGTCTTCGCGGCTCAGGATGACGTGAACAACGACTTGCGCAGAGGTTCTGGCTCGGCGCAGGAACAACGTCGCAAGCCGTCATCCTGAGTCGGCGAAGCGCGACGAAGGATCTCAGGATGCGAAAACGCCCGCCGGAATGAATTTGAAACCGTCACTCGCGGCGGTCAGCGTTCGGCTTCGGTTCCGATTTCTTCCGCCATTCCAGCCACAGGGTCCGGTACTGCGGGTCGAGCGGCCCGTCGTCGGTGCAGTACACAATCAGTTTCCCCTGCGACTGGATGGACGTGTAGCCCGATTTCGTCATGGGATTGTGATCGGTACTCTTCACGTGGAAGAAAACGATCTCGTTCTTCATGGGCCCGCCGCGCCATGCGATTGTACGACGGAAGGTGGACGAGGAGCGCTCCGTCCGGAGACGACGTGGAGTCTCATCGCTGCGTTGATCGCACCTTCAGGCAAGCGTCCGCGTCTCCTCGATCGCAGGCCTTGCGGTAGAAAGCCATCGCCAGCGTCTCGTCCTTTGAAACACCGTCTCCGGCCGCGTAAAGAAGCGCGAGATTGAAGCAGGCCCACGCCGTCCCGGCGTCGCACACCGGCCCGTACAACTGGGCCGCCCGTGACCTGTTCACTGGCACTCCCGTCCCGGTGTCGTAACTCCACGCGAGCTTCGCACATCCTTCCGTGTCTCCGTTCGTGCACGCGAACTCCGCCACGGTGACGTCGCGCTGTTCTTTCGAAGGAGGCCTGGAACTTCGGGCCAGCTGATCGCACGGACCGCCCGCCGAAAGGAACCGGGCCGTTCGCCGCAGCCAGACGATCCGCGACGAATCGCTCTCTCCGGCGATGCGATCATTCAGGATGTCGGCTGGCGTTTTCCCCGCTCGATCGCGCACGTCGGGCCGCAGCCCTGCCGAACAGAGAAACGCGGCCGGATCGAGAGCGTGGAGCTCTGCACTCCCTCCGAGCTCCGCGAAACGGTGAAGCGCCGTGTCCCCAGCGTTGTTCGCTTCCTTCGGTGCCGCGCCGCGCGAGAGAAGCAGTTCCAGAACCTCGAGATTGATCGAAGCGTTGACGAATGCGGTGTCCCCGTCGTGATCGCGCGCGCGAATGTCGGCGCCGTGATCGAGCAACACCCTGACCACACCGGCATCGATCCACGGGATCGCCGCGGCACGAAGCAACGGCGTCTCCTCGATGTCGTCCCGCGCATTCACGTCCGCACCGTGGGCGAGAAGGAGCTCCACGGCCTTCTGGTCGTGGACGTTTTCGTGAAGCGGCGTTTGCAGCGTGCGCTTCCGCGCGTTGACATTCGCTCCGCGGCCGATCAGGAGCTCAATGACCTTCGATCGCATCGCTGACGCGGCGTCAGCGTTCACCGTGATCTTGTTGCCGGCTGCATGCAGTGCGGTGACACGGTTCGCCAGCGTCGCGTTGACGTCCGCGCCGCGATCCAGGAGCAGCTCGACGACATCGGCGTGCAGGCCTTCCGCCGCGGCCTGAAGGGGGCGGTTCACGATCTGACCATAAGCACCGATGGGGCGTCTCAACGGAACGCGCTGCCCGATCGGCGGGAGGTTCACCTCGGTCACATTGACGAGATCGGGCTGGTTGGCGAGCATCCGGCGAACCGTTTCGATGTCGCCCCGCCCCGCCGCTGCAATGAACCTCTTCGCCACCTCCTGCTTCGCTTCCTCGGCCGGCCTGTGGATCCCCACCTCGATGCCGATCGCTCCTCCCCCGAGGAAGAGCGCGCCGGCGAGGACGGGAGGGATGGCATTTCTCAGAGCTTTCCCGCGGTCGGACGGCCGAAAGAGCGTCTTCAGTCCGCTGATGATGAGGGCCAGCCCTGCGACCGCGAAGAGCAGGCCGAAACCGGCTGCGATCAGGACCTCTCTCATCGTCCATCCTCACTTCACTCCGGAGCGCAACTCCTGAATGTCAACGGCGCGAACGATCGTGCTGCCCGGGTTCAACGTTGGAGCGCTGTACTGGATCGCCGCCAAACCGAGCGTTGCGCGCGCGACATCCAGGTACGATCGCATCTCCGTCACGTCGATCGCTTCGCCCGCAGCGCCGGCAGCGATCGCATTTGTGCAGGTTGCGGCGGCGACGGAAGTATTCGACAGCCGGATGCCGGAGCGTCGCGGCCGTTGCGGTGGGCGAAGCTGCGGACGGGGACAGCATTGCATCACGACATGACCTCCGGTCGCTGGACAGCCCGGTTTCCCACATCCTCACGATTGATGGAGTTGAGACGGTGTCGCAGACGATACGCCGACTACGGGCGCCAGTCCATTCCCGGCGGCCTCATTCCTTTTCTTCGCTCGGGACGTCCAGTGGATGCTCCTCTTTGTAGAGCTCTTCCGACATCCGCCCGTCGTACCACGACCAGTTCATCGGATAGACGTCAGGATCGAAGATGACGTGGTAGAGGTGCCACAGGAGGATCGACATCGTTGCCAGGATCGCCTCGTAGAGATGGATCGTGGTGGCGATGTCGATCCACCATCGCGGGATCCACGTCGTGATGGCCACTGCGAACCAGATGGCCAGGCCGGTGACCGCCATGACGATGGTTCCCCACATTCCGGCCCAATACTCGATCTTCTCCGAATAGCCGAAGCGGCGGAACTGCGGCTTGTTCGGCGACAGGCCGAGGTAATAGCGGAACATTCGGAAGACGTCGCCGATGTCGGAGAGGCGCGGGAAGAAGTCGCGCAGCCCTTTGCGGCCTTCGGGAGTGAGCAGCATGTAGCCGGCGTGGTAGAAGCCGAGGAGAATCATGACGATCGCCGCAATCCGGTGGACCCAGCGGCGCACGGCCTCGTTCACGAACGCGATTCCGAGCCACGATTCGGGCCACACCAGCGCAAAGCCGCTCAGCACAAGGACGATGAAGCTCGTCAGCATGATGAAGTGCTGAACGCGCTGGTTGCGGTTCATTCGGACGACGTTCCGCACGGATGCGCGCCGGCGCACCGATGCCTTGAACCACCAGGCCAGCAGGTTGTGCGAGAGCATGAAGGCCGCCGCGCCCAGGATCGCTGCGAGGTAGAGCCGGCGGATCCAGGTCTGCGCCATCTCCGGAAAGGTGGCGGTCGCTCCCTTGAGAACATGAATGGTGCCGCTGCCGAACATCTGTTTCGCGCCGGGATGACACTTGCCGCACGTCACGGCGAGGTTGTCCCGGTTGACCGTTGACCAGCGGTCGCTGGAGGGAACGATGTTGTGGGCGCCGTGGCAACTCGCGCAGTCGGCGGCGGTCTTCGAGCCCATTCGTTGCGCCAGCCCGTGATAGCTGGCCCGGTAGGTCCCGACACGCTCGACCGGGACAGCGAACTCCCGCGTCAACTGCACGCTCTCGTGGCAGTGGGCGCAGCTCGCTCGGGGTCCGCGCACGCTGTCCGATACGGGCGCGATCGCGTGGATGCCGTGGCAATCGGTGCACACCGGAGAGTTCCAGTTGCCACGCGCCAGCGCCTTTCCGTGAACTCCGTTGCGATACTCGACGGCGATGGCGCCGTGACAGGTCCCGCATGTCCGGCCGACATTGAATTTGAAGATGCCCGACTGTGGATCGTTGCCCGGCAGCACGGCGTGAGCCTCGTGACAGTCAGTGCAGACCGCGACTTTCATCGACCCCCGGGCCGCCGCGCGCCCGTGGACGCTTTCCTGATAGGACACCGCCGGGGCAGTCGTGAGTCCCGCTTCCCGCACAACGAACTTCTGGGCGTGGCAGCGGCCGCACGTCCGCGGAATGGCCGTGCGGAACGTCCGCGAGGCGGAGTTCGTGGAGGGAAGGATCTGATGCGCGGCTCCATGGCAGTCGGCGCATTTCGCGCTATGAAGACCGGTCTTCAAACCCTTTGCGTGAAGGCTGGCGCTCCATGCCGCAACGGCGTCCGGATGACAAAGCGCGCAGTCGACCTCTTTGGGTGCGACCTCGTGGGGTCCGCTGGTGACGTCGGCGTGGCAGCCCTCGCACGGCAGCGACGCGTGGACGGACTTCATCAACGGCCCCTTGGCAACGTCGTCGTGACAGGTGACGCATCCCTCGCTGGGCTGCGCCGCAGCGTTGAAGGAGATGCCGATCAGGAACGCAGCAGAAAGAATGAGCGACGCGTAGCGCATGGTGAGCCTCGCCGCTCACGATAGACAGAAGGGCGCTCGAGGCGAAGGCACGCGATCACGATGGTTCGTGATGGGCGCTCAAGTTGCTGGTGCCGCAGAGGTTGGGCGCAGCGGCCGCAACCGGCCGCCGCGCCACAGTCCATCAGCATCCCATCAGATACTCGATGTACCAGATGTCTCCGAGAATGTACGCAGCCTGATCGGGCGTGAGGTTGCCGGCGTCGATTTCGCTCTGCACCAGCGCCATCGCCTGCCGGAGCGAATCGCAGCCGTTGCCGCCGGTGGCGATGGTCCTTCCCCGCGCGCACGAGTTTGTTGACGACATCCTGTGCCCGGCCGCTGTTCAGCCCCGCGTGTTTCGCGTCGTAGATCGCGAACTGCAGGATGTACTCGGCATATGCCGCGTTCGGATTCGGATTCGAGAATCCGAGGAGGTACATGAAGTAATCGGCGTCAAACGTCAGCCATGCCACAGCGTTCGGATCGCTTCCCTACACCCCGCCCCGGCCTCCCCGCGCCGCCGAGGCGATGATCGTGACGTTGTGGAGGATCACGACGCCTCGATTGAAGATCGCGCCGCCCATTCCAGCCGCTCCACCGCCATTCCCGCCGTAAAGCGCGCGGCCCCCTCCGTCGAGTCCCAGGGCACTGCCGCCGAACAGCGTGAGGTTCGACAACGTGAGACGCCCGGTGCTCGCGACGTAAAACAGCCGCATGTCGAGCGAGCCCGCCACAAACCGCGAGATTCCGAGTCCTTGCACCGGGTCGCCGCTGATCGTGATGTCGGAGGTGACCTCTTATGCCGACAGTCCGACCGTTCGACTGCCGACTTGGTACTGGCTGTAGATCGTCGCGCCGGCGAGCCTGCTGTCAATCAGAATCGTGTGCGGCGCCGGCTCCGCGGCGTTCGCATCGAGAATCGCCTGGCGAAGGCTGCCAGGTCCGTATTCGTTGGTGTTGTAGACCTGAAAGATGTTCCCTCGAGCGGATGCAGTGAGCATCAACACCACGAGAACGGCCACCGGGCGCAGTCGAACGCTCATACGTGCTCCTTGCTTTGGAGGGATGACGATTTCGACCGGAACGTTTCGGTGAGGTTGGCGTGGCGTTCGTGACGACCTCACTGCCGCCGGAAACGCTGGCTGTGTTCGTGACATTCGGCGGAGCGGTGGTCGACACATCGACGGTCAGGGTGATGACGGGATAACTCACTCTCCCGGTCAGCGCATCGCTGCGCGTGCAGGTGAGCGTTCCGAGGTTGCAGGACCATCCTGGTCCGCCAATGCTTGTTGGCGTCAGTGAGGCCTGGAGGTTGTCGGTGACAGTTACGAGTCCCACCGTCGTCGTGACCAGGCCAGCATTGCTGACTGTCAGCGTGTACGTCACCCCGGTCTGCACCCCGGTGAAGCTATCGGAGTGAATGTGATCGCCAGATCGGACCAGTTGTTTCCCAGCAGAATCGAGATGTTGTCGGAACTGAACGTTGACGCCCGCGAGGTCTCCCTCCCGTCACCGTTGAAGTCTTCGGTGGCAACCAAGTCGGAGCGCTCCCGGCGGCGCCGTTCACGGCCGCGGCGCAAGTCCCGTTGCCATTCCGAAGCAGGATCGAGACGTCGTTGGAGCGGTAGTTGGCAACTGCCAGGTCGCTCTTCCCGTCGCCGTTGAAGTCGCCGAAGGCGATCGAGAACGGATCGGTCCGGCGCCGTAATTCACCGATCCGGAGTGAAGACGCTGCGATTATGCGCGCTGTGGATCACCGTTGGATCGCTCGCGCTCTCGTTGGCCGTGATCGCTTCTCCGCCCCCTGACACACTTGCAATGTTCGTCACCGTAAACGGAACGTTGCTCGCCACATTCACCGTCAGCACGATCGTCGCCCAGATCGCAGCGCCAGCCACTGCAGCGTCGCGCGTGCACGTGGCCGTGCCGAGCGTGCACGTCCATCCCGCGCCGCTCATCGCCGTCGCCGTGACCGCTGGCGGAAGCGTGTCCACCAGCGTGACCGTGCCGCTCGTCGCCAGATCTTCGATGTTCCTCACGGAGTTGGTGTACGACTTTCCGGCGTCTCCGTGCGTGAAGCGGCCGATGTGCGTCTTCGTGATTGTCAGATCGTGAATTTGCGTCCGCTATTGCGAGCACCCCAGGCGAGAGCGCTGCGTCTTGCGTGCATGTCTCAACTCGCGAGACGATCTACTCCGTGCGCGCTCAGCTACTCCCGATTTGTTGGCTAATGCGGACGATGGAAAGCTTCCCGATTGGCGGAGCCGCGATCGTACTGCAATCGGGAGTGTGCTGAGAACTAAGCGAAAGGGGTGCGCCCAGTTGGATTCGAACCAGTGGGTCGACGCCCCTACCGCCCTTTACTTGACCCCGGAACGGAGCTCTTCAATGTGAGCGGCCTTCACGATGTCGCCGGCTGCCGACGCACCGCCGCTGTAGCTGACCCCGGACAAACCCAGATGAGATCGGGCCGCATCCAGATTCGAACGCAGCTCTCCGATGTGCGCAGCCCGAATGATTACGCCTTCCAGGATTGTTTCACTGAACGTCGCGGACGACCCAAAGGCAAAGTAGTGAACCGCGCTCACGGCTGTCCGCAGCTGTTGCAGATGCGCCGCCTTGATCAGAGTGACGCCCGGGATGACGGGATCATCTGCAAACATCGTTGTCGTTGCCAGATCGGCATTGCCCCGCTGACCAATCACCCCCGAGTCGTTGACCGCGGCAACCTCGTAGAGGTGGGTGTGGTCGGCTGCTAATCCCGCATCTGTGAAGCTGTTGGTGAACGAAAGCTGAACGTCGATCAAGCCCGTCGCGCCATGATCTCGATCCCGATAAACGTAATAGCCCACCGCGCTGTCTACGGGATCCCACTGTACGCCGATTTCCGAAGGCGAGGTCGCGCTGGCCACGACATTCGTGGGCGCCGCCGGTGCTGCGCATCTGTTGAGGAAGATGACTACGTTTTCGGTTGACGTATAGGTGCCGAGAACGGCCGGGTCGGGCCTTCCGTCCCCGTTGAAGTCACCGACTACGACGAAGATCGGGGACTCGCCTGGTTTGAATTGGAACGCCACCGGCGGGCCGAAAGTGCCGTCCCCGTTTCCCATCAGCACCCGATTCTCGAGCACCAGATCAGGGAGGCCATCTCTGTTGAAGTCGGCCGACGCGATGGAGTAGCAATAGAACGTCTCGCCGAAGACTGCGGGAGACGCGAACGTACCATCGCCGTTCCCGAGCAGAACTGCGATGCGGCGGTTGTCCCTCACAGCCAGTGCGAGATCTGCATTCCCATCACGATTGAAGTCATCGGCGACGACGAAAACCGGGCCCCCGCCAAGACCAGAGTAGTTGGTCGGCGACGAGAACGTACCGTCGCCCACTCCAAGCAGGATCGAGACGTAGTTGTTGGCGCCGGCATTGGCGACCGCGAGGTCGGGCTTTCCGTCCCGGTTGAAATCGGCGATTGCCACGAAGCGAGGACTCGATCCTGTTCCGTGGTTGATCGCGGACGAGAAGCTCCCATCGCCGTTACCGACCAGGATTGAGACGTTGTTGCCATCGCAGTTGGCAACTGCCAGATCGGACTTGCCGTCGACGTTGAAATCGCCCGCAACGACTGCGCAGGGGTTAGTGCCGACCGGGAATGTGTCCGCGGGGACGAATGTGCCGTCGCCGTTGCCGTGCAGGATCGACATGTTCCCGGTGATGCCGATTGCAAGATCGGGCCTGCCGTCACGGTCGAAATCTGCGACGGCGACCGAACGAGGGGCGTCGCCTGCGGTGTAGTTGACGGCAGGAGCGAGCGTTCCGTCATCGTTTCCCAGCAGGATCGAGACATTGTTCGACCCGTTCGGCGCAGTGTTCGCGACCGCGATATCGATCATCCCATCGCCGTTGAAATCACCGAGGGCGGAGTACGTCGGATAGAAGCCGGCGCTGAAGTGGAGACCGGCCGAGAAGGACCCGCAATTCGCAGTGCAAATCGCCGTGTTGACCAGGAGCGACACGCCTGTGTCATTGGCGGCGACGAGGTCCACTTTGCCGTCGCCGTTGAAATCGCCGGCGGCGACGGACCGGGGAGTATCGAGAGCGTAGTGGACAGGGAAAGCGAACGTTCCGTTCCGGTTGCTCACCAGCAAGATTGAGACATCGTTGTTGCCAAAGTTCGCGACCGCGAGATCAGGCATCCCGTCATCGTTGAAGTCGCCGGAGGTAATCGAAACGGGACTGCCGCCGGCCGCGTAGCTGAGGGGCGCAGCGAACGTGCCGTTACCGTTTCCCATCAACAAGGTGATGTTGTTGGAGCCGGAGTTGGCGATAGCGAGATCAGCTTTCCCGTCATCGTTGAAGTCGGCGCTGGTCAACGAATCAGGACTGGTGCCTGCGGCGTAGCTGACATGTGGAGAGAAGGTGCCGTCGCCATTTCCAAACAGAATCGAGACAGTGTCGGAAAGGGAGGCCAGGGCGAGATCGGCCTTCCCGTCGCCGTTGAAGTCGCTGCTGACGATCGACATCGGAGTAGAGTCGGTAGCGTAGTTGACCGCGGACGCGAACGTGCCATTTCCCGCTCCGATCAGGACGGACACATTGTCGGAGAGCGCGTTTGCAACCGCCAGATCGGCCCTCCCATCCCGGTTGAAGTCCCCGATTGCCAGGGAATGGGGATTGCTGCCAGTGCCGTAATTGAGCGCAGACGAAAAGGTGCCGTTGCCGTTTCCGAGGAGGATGGATACGTCATTGGAGCTTGCATTCACGACGGCGACGTCTGCGATCCCGTCGCCGCTGAATTCACCGACAGCGACAAAAATCGGACTCGTGCCGACCGTGTCATTGACTGCCGAGCCGAACGCTCCGTTGCCGCCGCTTCCCAGAAGGATCGACACGTTGTTCGAGCCGGCGTTGGCGACGGCGAGATCGGCCTTCCCATCGCCATCGAAGTCACCGGTGGCCGCGAAGCGGGCCTCCGTACCCGCTTCATGATTCACAGGAGCCGCGAGGTTGGAGCAGCCCAGAGTGGGCCAGGTCCGCTTCACGAAGGTGATCTTCGAAGCGCTGTCGTTCAGCGGATTGATCTCTCCCCCGCCCGACACCGTTGCCACATTCATGACGGACTCCGGAGCGTCATTCGCCACACCCACGGTGAGAGTCACCGGCGAATAGCTCGCGCCGATTGCCAGAACATCGCTGCGGGTGCAGGTGAGCGTTCCGAGGTCGCACGCCCACCCCTGGCCGTTGATCGAGATGGCGGTCAGCTTGACCGGCAGCGTATCCGTTATGGTGACGATACCGCTGGTCGGCTCTCCACCGATGTTCGTCACGATCAGCGTGTACGTTGCTCCTCGTTGACCCTGGACAAACTTCGAGGTGGCATTCATCGCGATGGTCAGATCGACCACCTGCACGATCACCGTCGCATCGGCCGTGCGGTTGTTACCGGTGTCGAGATCTCCCCCACCCGAGACATTGGCAATGTTCGTTACGGTCGGAAGCGCGTCGACAGCGACACTGGCCGTGACAACCACGGAGGGGTAGCTTGCGCCCGCTGCCAGAGCATCATCGCGAGTACAGGTGAGCGTACTGAGCGTGCACGTCCAACCATCACCGCTGATTGCGGTCGCTGTCAGTGCAGTCGGAAGAATATCGGCGAGCGACACCGTGCCCGCCGTCGGCACCGCGCCCACATTACTGACGCCCAACGTGAAGGTCACACCCGTCTGCCCTTGCCGAAAGCTTCCCGTGTGCTGCTTGGTGACGAGGAGATCCGGCATCAGACACGTGTTGTGCATGATCGAGACCTCGTTCGAGCCTACGTTTGCGATCGCGAGATCGAGTCTCCCATCCCCGTTGAAATTTCCGACCGATACCGAGGTCGGGTTCGTGCCTGCGTCGTAGTTGCCTCCGGAAGTAAACGTTCCGTCTCCGCTTCCCAGAAGGATCGAAACATTGTGGGAGCCACGGTTCGCGATCACGAGATCGAGCCGACCGTCGCCATTGAGCTCAAGAATCGCAATCGAGTCGGGAGTCGCACCCGCGGGGTAAACAACCGCGGTGGCGAAACCTCCCGCACCGTTCCCGATGAGGATCGAGACGTCGTCTGAATCCAGGTTTGTGACCGCGAGATCGAGGTTCCCGTCACGATTCAGGTCTTCGATCGCGACGGAAATCGGCGTGGCCCCCGAGCTGTAGCTGGCGGCGGCACTGAAGGTGCCGTCGCCGTTTTGCAGAAGAATCGAGACGTCGTTCGAGCCGGGGTTCGCGATCGCGAGGTCCATCTTCCCGTCGCGGTTGAGGTCTCCTGCGGCGACGAGCCTCGGACTCGTCCCTACGCCGTAGTTGACGGCCGGATCGAACGCGCCACTGCCTTGTCCCATGAGGATCGAGACGTTGTTGGAATCGGCATTCGCAACGGCGAGGTCCATCTTCCCATCGCGGTTGAAGTCAGCGGTCGCAACGGATGCGGGATATGTCCCGGCGAGGTAATTGACCGCCGAGACGAACGTGCCATCGCCATTTCCTGTCAGGATCGAAACGTTGTCGGAACCGGAGTTCGCGATCGCCAGATCTGATTTGCCGTCACGGTTGAAGTCGCCGACCGCGATCGAAGCGGGATGAGCGCCGACCGCGTAATCGACGGCGGAGGCGAATGTGCCATCAGCACTCGCCAGCAGAACCGCGACATAGCTGGAGGCTTCCTTGGCGACCGCGAGATCAGACCGCCCGTCCCCGTTGAAGTCGCCGGTCGCGACGGAACGCGGACTTTGGCCGACAGCGTAACTGGTGGCCGCTGCGAAAGCGCCACAGTTCGCAAAGCAATTTCCGCGATTTCGGAGAAAGACTCTGATAGTGCCGGCTGCAACGATGTCAGGCTTCCCGTCGCCGTCGAAATCCGCGACTGCAACTTGCGTCAGATGGTCCCACGAATACGCGCTGCCGGCCTGAACCGGCGGCGAGAACGTGCCGTCCCCCGCCAGGAGGATCGAGACATACTGGGATGAGCTCACGACGACGAGATCGTCCCTTCTGTCGCCGTTGAAGTCTCCGATCGAAACGAACGAGCCGGTCAAGCCAAGAAAGCTTGCGGCGGCGAATGTGCCGTTGCCGTTTCCCTTCATGACCGCCACCCAATTCCCCGAAGCGATCGCGAGATCGAGCCGCCCGTCGCTGTCGAAGTCCCCGGCAGCAACCGATGACGCGGACCCCGCACCGTAATGGACCGCTGCAGCGAAACTGCCATTCCCGTTTCCGAGCAGGATCGATACGCTATCGGCGCCCGTCAGCGCGGCCGCTAGATCCGGACTCCCGTCGGCGTTGAAGTCGCCCGTGACGACGGCATGGGGAGCACCTCCGACGACGTAGTTGACCGCTCCTCCGAAACTGCCATCGCCGTTCCCCAACAGGATGGAAACATTCCCGGAGCCCGCGTTGGCGGCGGCGAGGTCACGCTTTCCGTCCCTGTTGAAGTCGCCTGACACGATCGATTCCGGATTGGTGCCGACCGTGTAGGACACCGCGTCCGAGAACGTGCCGTCGCCGCTCCCCAACAGAACAGCAAGACGATTCGTTGAGCGGTTCGCGATCACGAGATCGCTCTTTCCGTCCGCGTTGAGATCACCGGCGATCGTGCTGAATTGTCCCGAGTATCCCATGGAGGCAAACACGAACGAAGAGTGGAAAGTGCCATCGCCGTTTCCCAGAAAGACCTGCGTGCCGTCGGAGTCGACGATCGCAAAATCAGCTTTGCCGTCGCTGTTGAAGTCCGACGCTGCCATGCTCCTTGCGTTATTGCTGGCCAGGTAGGCGCTCGGCGGTTCGAAGTCGGGGCAGGCAGCCCCGACGATCGTCGGGCGGATTAGCGCTGCGAGGACCAGGGCGAGCATGCCGATTCTCGGCCCCTTCGGCCGGAGTCGCGTGCGCGGAGGTGTTCGGGAAGCCGATGAGCTGTTCGTAGCCCCTCTTTATCGTGAGGGGTGAGTAAGGGCGGTGTTTATGATCACACCCTCGGAGGTCGTGCAGCGTACGCAGTCGCTGAGCAAACGCGCATGTGGTGCGCCCAGCTGGATTCGAACCAGCGGCCTTCAGCTCCGGAGGCTGACGCTCTATCCAACTGAGCTATGGGCGCGCAAGAGGCAGGCGGATCTTATCAACACCTCGCGACAAGTCGTCATTTCCTCATGACGATGCGCGGAACAGCACCACGAGGACGCCGAGGCCGACGAGGATCAAAAGGGCCGGGACGAAGAAGCTGCGGCCGCTCTGCTCCGGCTTCTTCGGCTGTGCTGCGGTGTCCGTTGCCGATGTGGTTTCGGCCGTGGCGGTCGGTCCGCTTGTCGTGGTCGTGGCTTCCGTGGTCGTCGTCGGCCCGGTGGTCGTCGACGCCGCTGTCGCGGTTGTGAACGTCGTGGCCGTCGCTGGCTCCGCGGTGGTGGTCGTCACCGGCGGTGCGACGGGCGCCGCTGTTGCGTTCCTCGTCGTTGCCGGCGGAACCTCGACCTTCTTCGGAGTCGTCACCGGCGGTGCGACGGGCGCCGCGATTGCGCTGCTCGTCGTTGTCGGCGGAACCTCGACCTTCTTCGGAGTCGCCGCCGGCGGCGGACTCGGAGACTCTTTCGCCTTCCGACGATGACTTGTCGTCTTGGCGCGTGCTTCGTGAAGCACAGGCTTGAGCGCTCTCGGTCTCGGTTTCGGCGTGGCCACCTGCGCAGGCGGCTTCGGCGTCACTGGCGGAAGAGGCGCGACCCGAGGCGGTTCGGAAGGAGCGGGCATCCGCTTCCCCGTCATCCGCACGTACGGAGCCGACACCTGCTGCATGAGGAAGTCGCGCGACTCATGCGTCGGATAGAACTTGACCCCGTTCTGATCGACGATCGCTTGCCGGCGGATGAACGCGTCGTAGCCGGGATACCTGGCCAGCATTTTGGAGATGTCGCCGCCGGCGTCGAAGAACGAGCCGGTCGGCGATGTGAACTGAAAATCCCCAAGCCGGTTTACATCGTCGAGCACGGCCATGAGCTGGTCGGCGGCGGTCCGCTCGCCGCCCGGCGGATACGAAGCCAGAAGTTTTTTCGCGCGCCCCAGCGCCTCGCGGAACGTCTCGCGATCGTTGCGTTGCGCCGCTTCCACCGCGCGCTGCAGCTCGCCGCGCAGCGTCGCCGTCGGCGGAGGCAGCATGTCTGCAGAAGTGTCGCGCACGGCGACGGTGCGTTCTTCGGGTAGGCGCACAGCCGTTTGCGTGGCCGCGCCTTCGACGCATTCCGGAGGAACGGGAGATGTCGCGCGCGGCAGGACCTTCACCGTCGGATTGAGTTGCGCCGCCCCGATCCCCGGGAGCGCCACGACGGCCAGAAGCAGCAGGAGTCGAACGAACTGCCGGCTGCGCAGATTCATCTGCGGGAAGATTACCACCGGTGCATGCGCCTTCACCGTGCGGATGCCTGCTCGATTTTCGTCTGGTAGCGTGAAACGTCTTCGGTCACCTCGAGGAACGGCAGCGCGCAGGCAAGCTCCTTCCTCGCCTCGGCATACCTGCCCGTCTCGAACAGCGACACGGCGTTGTAGTAGCGGAGGTCCTCTTCTCCCCTCACGAACGGCGCGAGTTTTCTGAACACAGCCGCCGCATCGCCGAACGCGCCCGTGCGATACAGGCCGACGCCCGCCTCGGCGACGATCTCGCGCGGAGCATCTCCCGCCACGGCGATGGCGTTGTAGATGTCGTTGGCGCGACTGACTTGTCGATTGGCCGCGAAATCGTCGGCCTGACGAAGAGTGGTGATGTAGCTCCGGCGGTTCTGGGACTGGATGGCGGCGATGCGCGCCTCCGCCTCCCTCTGCGCGGCAGCGACGCGCTCGTCCGCGGCGCGTTGAATCGCCGCACGCTCGGCCGCGATTCGCTCGTTCGCCTCTCTCTCGATCCTGGCGCGCTCCCGCGCGATCCCTTCCTCGATCATGCGTTCGCGATCCTCAGCCGGAGCGGGAGACGGCTGCACGACCGCGGCGGGCGGTTGAGGCACGGCCTGCGCGACCGGCGCGGCCGGTTGGGGAGCCGGAGTCGGGGCGAGTGGCGGCGCCTGCACGACGATCGGCGCCGGAGTCGGGGCGAGTGGTGGCGCCTGCACGACGATCGGCGCCGGTGTCGCCGGCGCCGGAGGAGTCGCGCCGCCACGTGCGAATTTCGTCCCCGGCACGAGCCGCGCGGCGACCGCTTCGAATTCCGCCGCATCGCTCCCCAGCGGCAGCTGTGCGTACCGGGTCTCGATGCGCTCCGCGGTCAGCAATCGCTGCACGGCCTCGCGCGCCTGATCTTCATGCCCGAGCTTCGACTGGGCGAGCGTGAGATACACGAGCGCGGTCTCGAGCTTGTCAATCGCCGGGAACCTGCCCGTGTTGACATAGGTCTGCATCTGCTCCTGCGACAACATCGCCTTCGCCGCCGCATCGAGATCCGCCGTCGCGTCGGCATCGCGGCCTGCGCGGTAACTGGCCACGCCGCGCTGCAGCAACGCATCGGGTGTCATCGTTTCCGCCGCGAACGCACTGACCGCGGCGGCAAAGCAGAGAGCAAGGATGACAGCGCTGTTTCTCACGACAGCCCTCCCGTGTCGCCGCATTCTCCCACGATCGCGGCAAGCTTCACGCCACGATGGAATCGAAACCCGATGCGTACGACCGCACCGTCGCACGCAGCCGTGCCGGGAGAACGGGTTTCGAGAGCGCGAGTTTGACGGTCGGGAACAGCGCCCGGATCTCGGCGACATCGAGCCCCGTCACGACGATCACCCTCTCGAGGAGCTGCGGGTTCGTGGCGCGCAAGTGCTCCATGACCGCCGTGCCGCTGAGTTTAGGAAGCACGATGTCGAGCAGGATGACCGAATAATTCTTGGCGGCCAGCATTTCGAGTGCGACCTCACCATCGCCAGCAACATCGACATCGAAACCTTCCGTCTCGATGATTCCTGCCAGGAGACGCGCAGTGATCGCGTCGTCTTCGACGATGAGAGCCTGGGGGGGCATTTAAGGAACTATTGTGAAGCAAACTGTACGCCGCGATCTAGTCCAATCCGGCGACAAATCCGCACACGAGGGATATGGCCGCGCTGAGGTTCCCTTCTTCCGTGGCGCCGGAGTGCGCACGCGGCCGAAAAGAGTGATCCCCGTCACGAATCCACTCGATCCGGATCTTTGGCGAGAGCGTGTAGCCGGCAACATCATCACGGCCGCCGAACGGATCGCGCTCTCCCTGCACGATCAGCGTGGGAGTCTGGAGCGACGCGAGATGCTTCGTGCGCACACGTTCCGGCTTGCCAGGGGGATGAAACGGATAGCCGAGACAGATCAACCCGCGAGCCGCGACTTCGTCCGCGATCAGACTGGCCATGCGGCCGCCGAGCGATTTCCCGCCAATCACGACTTGCGGGCCGCCGCCAAGCTGATCGATGACGGAGCGCCATGCGTCGAGGAGGACCGGTTCGCGATCGGGAGGACCGCGACGGCCGCCTTCCCTCCGCGCCGCCATGTACGGAAATTCGAAACGGACGACACGAATCCCGCGCTCGCCTGCCCCCGCGGCAATCGCGTTCAGGAACGGCGTGTCCATCGCTCCTCCCGCGCCATGCGCGAGGACGACGATGTCCTTCGAGTCCGCCGGTCCGTTCGACAGCAGGTGCATCACGCAAGAGTTGAGCACGCTCCCGCGAATGGCTCGTCACCAACAGCCTCTTCGGTCGCGGAAGTGTTGCGCTGTTTGCACATGCTACGCTTGCTCTGATGTTCCAACTGGAGACAAAACGACTGATCATCCGGTCATGGCAGCCGGGCGATCGCGCCGCGTTCACTGCGATGGCGCGCGATCCCGAGGTCATGCGTTACGTGCACGGCGGGAAGCCTTACACCGAGGAGGAGATCGACGCATTTCTCGCACGTCAGGCGAAGCAGCTGGCGGACTTCGGCGTGTGCATGGGGCCGATGGTCGAGAAGAGCAGCGGCCGCATCGTCGGCCTGGCCGGCACGCAGCCGCTCGGCCGAACGGGCGATTTCGAGATCGGCTGGTGGCTCGCTCGCGATGCCTGGGGCCGCGGCTTCGCCACGGAAGCGGGCGGCGCGGCGATGCAGCACGTTTTCGAGGCGCTCGACAAGCCTCGGGCCGTGGCGATCATCGATGTCGGGAACGCAGCGTCCGTCGCCGTCGCCAAACGGCTCGGCATGGAGTACGACCGCCGCTACACGGGCGCGGAGCTGACGCACCGCCTGTCGGACATCGTCGTGGATCTGTTCTATCGAAACCGGACCCCGTCATCCTGAGCAAGGCGAAGGATCTCGTCGACGAGATGCTTCGTTGCGCTCGGCATGACGTGCCACGCTCTCCCAAGGACGTCATCCTGAGTCGGCGAAGCGCGACGAAGGATCTCAGGATCCGACAACGCCTGCCATTTCGAGATCCTTCGCCGTCTTCGCGGCTCAGGATGACGTGAACGACGACTTGTGCAGAGGTTTCTTAGCGCAGTAAGTCCATCGCCATCGCCACTTCCGATTCGATCGCCCGGCGCAGAACCAGGTCCACTGGTGCCGGCGCGAATTTCGAGGAATGCAGCGACGGAAGGGGTGCGCCCGAAGCGACCTTCGCCGGATCGGCGGCGCCGATGAGCAGCAGCGTGGCCGGAATCCTGTGGTCGAGCGAGTAGCGCGCGAAGTCTTCGCTGACCATCACCGGATCGATTTCCACGATGTTCTTCTCGCCGATCTGACGGGCGACAGCCGCCGACATCCGCTGCGTGAGCACCGGATCGTTGTACGTGGCCGGCGTCGACTCATCAGTCAAGATGTTGACGATGGGCATGCGATCGTCCGGCAGGCCGGCTGCCTGAGCGATGCCCTTCGCCACGCGCTCGATCGACGCCAGCACGCGCTGCCGCACCTCGGGCTTGTAGGTGCGAACCGTCAGCTGGAGCTTGACCTCGTCGGGGATAATGTTGCGCTTCGTCCCGCCGTGAATCGAACCGACGGTGATGATCACCGGGTCGAGCGGTGAGCTCTCGCGGCTCACGATCGTCTGGAGGGTCATGACGATCTCGGAGGCGATGACGACAGGATCCTTCGTGCTCTGCGGTGACGCACCGTGCCCGCTGATCCCGCGCACGATGATGTCGACCGAGTCGCCGTTGGCCATGACGTAGCCGGGACGAATGCCGACCTTTCCCGCCTCGAGCACGGCCCAGTCGTGAATCGCCAGCGCATAGTCCGGCTTCGGGAATCGCTCGTAAAGTCCGTCGCGCAGCATCGCCTCGGCACCTTTGACGACTTCCTCCGCCGGCTGTCCGATCAGGACCACCGTTCCGTGCCACCGCGATTTCAGATCCGCGAGCATTGTTGCGGTGCCGAGAAATGCGGTCATGTGGAGGTCGTGCCCGCAGGCGTGCATGACGTTCGCGTTCGTGCTCGCGTACGGAAGACCGGTCTGCTCGGTGACGGGAAGCGCGTCCATGTCCGTACGCAGCAGCACGACCGGACCTTTGCCGTTGCGCATGACCGCGACGACGCCGTAGCAGGTCGCCGACGCATCGCCGTACTTGCCGACGCGCTCGGTGACCTCGTATCCGAGCTGGCGCAGCCGCGACGCCACGACCGCCGCCGTCTTCTGCTCCTGCATCGAAAGTTCAGGCGCCGCATGCAGCGCGCGGTAGGTGTCGAGCAGCGAAGGGATCTCGCGATCGATCCGTTCGGCGAGCGTCTGTGCATTCAGTGACATGGTTGTGAGAACGAGTGCCAGTCCCAGTCTCCGCATCCGCGGAAGCGTACAACAGCGAACCCTATAATCGCCGGCGATGACATGGGAAGCGGTCATCGGCCTGGAGGTGCATGCACGCCTTCTGACCGAATCGAAGCTGTTCTGTGGCTGCTCGACCGCGTTCGGCGCGCCGCCGAACACGCAGGTTTGCCCGGTGTGCCTCGCCTACCCGGGCGCGCTTCCCGTGCTCAACCGCCGCGCCGTGGAGTTGGCGATGCGAATGGCGCTCGCCACCGGCTGCGAAATTCAGCCGCGCTCGCAGTTCGCGCGCAAAAACTACTTCTACCCCGATCTTCCGAAGGGATACCAGATCTCCCAGTTCGAACGGCCGTTGGCCACCGGCGGCCGCGTCGTTATCGGCGATCAAACCGTTCGCCTGATCCGCGTCCACATCGAGGAAGACGCCGGCAAGTTGATTCACGAGCGTTCGCGATCGCTCGTCGATCTCAATCGTGCCGGCACACCGCTGATCGAGATCGTCAGCGAGCCGGACGTGCGCTCCGCCGCCGACGCTTCAGCGTATTTCAACCGCCTTCGCCAGATTCTCATGTACACCGAGGTCTGCGACGGGAACATGGAGGAGGGATCGTTGCGGTGCGACGCGAACGTCTCCCTCCGCCGGCCCGGCGCGCCCCTCGGCACTCGCGCCGAGATCAAGAACCTCAACTCGTTCCGCTTTCTCACGCACGCCATCGAGTTCGAGATCGAGCGGCAGACGAAGATTCTCGAATCCGGCGGCACGATCGTCCAGGAGACGCGGCTGTTCGATCCCGACAAGAACGAGACGCGATCCATGCGATCGAAGGAAGAAGCGCACGATTACCGCTACTTCCCGGAGCCCGATCTCTTTCTGCTCGACGTCGACCGTGCCTGGATCGAGAAGGTCCGCGGCGCGATCCCCGAGCTTCCCGGCGATCGCAGCGCGCGGTATCAGCGCCAGTTCGCTCTCTCGTCCGTCGATGCCGAGATCCTCGTCGTCACGCGCCAGCTCGCCGATTACTTCGAAGAGGTTGCGCGCCTCAGCGGAAATCCGAAGTCGGCGTCCAACTGGATCCGCAACGACGTCCTGCGCGTCGGCATCGACAAGATCAAGCCTTCGCCTCTGGCGCAGCTGATCCGGACGATCGACCGCGGCGAGATCGGCGGAAAGGCGGCGAAGGAAGTGTTCGAGGACATGGCCTCAACCGGTGCGGCGCCCGAAGAGATCGTCGAGCGCAAGGGCCTGGCGCAGGTTTCCGACACGGCCGTGATTCGCGAGGCCGCTGAGCGTGTGATCAGCCGCAACGCCGCGCAGGTTGAGCAGTATCGCGGCGGTAAGACCCAGGTCTTCGGGTTTCTCGTCGGTCAGTTGATGAAGGAGATGCGCGGCAAGGCGAATGCCGAAGTCGCGAACGCCGTGCTGCGCGAGCTGCTGGACACCGAGTAGCCAGGGAACCTCTGCGCAAGTCGTCATCCTGAGCGGCGAAGCGCGACGAAGGATCTCAGAATGCGAAAACGCCTGCGATTTCGAGATCCTTCGCCCCTCTTCGCCGCTCAGGATGACGCGACCAACGACTTCTTCAGAGCTTCCCGAGAGCATCGTCATCCTGAGCCGGCGAAGCGCGACGAAGGATCTCAGGATGCGAAAACGCCTGCGATTTCGAGATGCTCCGCCCCTCTTCGCGGCTCAGGATGGCGTGACCAACGACTTGTTCACAGCTTCCCGAGAGCATCGTCATCCTGAGTCGGCGAAGCGCGACGAAGGATCTCAGGATGCGAAAACGCCTGCCATTTCGAGATCCTTCGCCCCTCTTCGCGGCTCAGGATGACGTGACCAACGACTTGTTCAGAGCTTGCCTAGGGCCGGCTCTCGGGCCGCCTCCGGCCGACTACGCGTAAGGCCGACTCTCGGCCGGGGCCGGCTCAGGGTCGGCCCCACGTCCTAACGCATTCCCAGGTTCTTCAACATCGCCTCGAGCGGGTCGTCGATCTTCGTGAAGCCGGCGGGAACGGAGAATTCGTCCGGCGCGAGGTTCGTCTCGCGAACATCGCTGACCACAGTCGTGCTCTTGCCGCCGCTCGAGGTCGAGCCGCCGACGGTGATCTTCGACGTCGTGACCTGTTTCAGCGGAAACCCCCGAAGGACAGCCGAGGAGTCGATCATCTTGTCGATGGCCGGCACGCCGGTGCGCAGCCGGCTGCTCTGCAGCACGTTCGCCGCGGCTGCAGGCAGCTTGTCGGTGAGCCAGACCTCGCTGTCGAGGTTGACGCCGATCTGCATCTGCAGCTGTCCCGCGAACTTCGGCGCAAGCTCGAATGAAGTCACCAGCCGAGCGCGGTGCGTCGGATAGCCCAGCATCATCGGTCCGGCACCGAGCTCGCGAACCGAGACATGCGGATTCAGAACGTCCACGCTGACGATCGGCGACTGCCCGCCGACGGTGCTGCGCAGGTATTTCTCGAGGTCGAGCTCGTAATACGTCTTCTTCGCCGGATCGAACACGGTGATGACGCTGTTACCGCTGGAGAGAATCACCGAACCCGGCCTGAAGATCATCTCGTCGCCCGAGGTGATCTCCACGCGCCCTTTCGGGCCGTCGCTCTTCACGACTCCGCTGACCGCCGATTCGCGCGTCCCTTCGACCGTGGTGGTGAATCGATAGGTGATGCCGGCGAATGAGGGCACGGCAATCGCGAGCGCGACAAGAACTGAAAAGATGCGTTTCATGACGGCCATGACAGCGCAGGAATCGTCGAAATTCCGTGTGCTATGATGCCCGCGTTTCCGCCAAGCACTCGCTGTAGATCGATGAAAACTAGGAGGTTAGCTTGCGTTCCTTGACAAGACAGCTGCTGATGGCCGCCGCGTTTCTGATGATTGCGGCGACCGGTTTGGGGTCCGGATTCGCGCTTTACGAACAAGGCGCAAAAGCGGTGGCCATGGGTGGTGCATTCGCCGCGACCGCCGACGATCCCAGCGCCATCTTCTACAACGTCGCCGGAATTGCACAACAACGCCGTCTGACTTTTCTCGCCGGTGCAACGGCGATCAATTTCTCGAACGAGTTCCGCGGCGATCCGAATGATCCGCTCACCTCGGGAACCACGGGCAACTATAAGCGCCACACGTTCGTGCCGCCCAATGCCTATGTGACCGTGCCGATCGGAAACAGCCTGACATTCGGTCTCGGAGTCATGACGCCGTTCGGCCTGCGCACGAACTGGGCGGATCCCTGGGTCGGCCGTTTCAACGCCAAAGACTCGAACGTGAAGGTCGTCTCGATCGAGCCGGCGCTGGCCTGGCAGTCGAGCGACGGACGCATCGCCATCGGCGCCGGTCCCGAGTACCGCCGGTCGCACATCATCCTGCAGCGCAACAACGCGCTCTCCGGATCGGGAGTGAATCCGTTCACGGGCCGCATCGTCGACGTCGCGAACGTCTATCTGAACAGCGACTGGAACTCGGCCTGGGGATACAACGTCGGCGTGCTCTTCAAGCCGTCGACTGCGTGGCGTTTCGGAGCGTCCTATCGCAGCGACATGGATATCGACTACACCGGCGACGCCACGTTCACGCAGATTCCGACCGGCAATCCGCAGCTCGACGCGCTGGTCAAGGCCGGCCTGCCGCCCAATCAGCCGATCACGACGACGATTCCGTTCCCGTCGCACCTGTATGTCGGCGCGGCGACCACGATGGTCCCGAACTGGGACATCGAAGCGGACGTCACGCGCACCACGTGGAGCCGCTTCAAGGCGCTCGACGTGACGTTCACGCAGACCCCGGCCATCAATCTCCATCGACCCGAGAATTGGAAGGACACCTACTCGTATCGCATCGGCACGAATCATCCCGTCACTCCCGACTGGGACGTGCGTTTCGGCCTTCTGTATGACGAGAACCCGCAGCCGACCGAAGCGGTCAGCGCGCTGCTGCCGGATGCCGATCGGCGCGGCGTGACATTCGGCCTCGGCTACCACGGCGGACCGTTCATCGTCGACGGGACCGTGTTTGTCCTTCACTTCGACACGCGCAGCACGCTGGGCCGCAGTTCCGAGGGGCTCAATGGCGCCTACACCACCGACGCCGTTCTGCTCAGCCTGAACCTCGGCTACCGGTTCTGATCCCAAAGGAGAATCCATGAAGCGAATCAAGAACGTTTCGAGATTTGCCGTAGTCGTTCTGGCGTTGCTGATCGCCGTCCCCACTTTCGCCGCGCGCGGGAAAGCGGACTTCACGACGTTCGTCGCGCTGGGCGACAGCTACGGCGCAGGCGTGGTCAGCGGGTCGCTGAATGAACGGCACCAGCCGTTCTCGTGGCCGGCGGTCATTGCCCGCCAGGTTGGCGCGAAGGATTTCGTGCAGCCTCTGGTAAGCTTCCCCGGCATCGGCGCGGAGCTCCAGATCGTTGACATCGTGTCGTTTCCGCCAGTGATCACGCCGGCGCCGGGTGGCGGCCAGCCGTTGCTGCTGACCTATCCCAAGCCTTACAACAACCTGAGCATCCCCGGCGCCAACGCCGCCGATCTGACGACGCTGACCGGCAAAGAGTCTCCGACCTCGACCGCGGCCGCGTTCGCGCAGTTCATTCTGCGCGGACAGGGCACCGCGGTGCAGCAGGCGCTCGCACAGAAGCCGACGTTTATCGCCATGTGGATCGGCGGCAACGATCTGCTCGGCGCCGTGCTTTCCGGAACACCGAAGGTGATGACGCCGACCGACACGTTCAAGACGGCGTACAACAAGATCCTCGATCAGCTCACCGCCGCTGCTCCCGATGCGGGCATCGTGGTGGGCAACATTCCCACGAGCCCGGGCGCGCTCCCGTACTTGACGACGGTTCCTCCCGTCCTCATCAACCCGCTCACGCGCCAGCCTGTGCTTCTGCCGAACGGCCAGCCGATCGTGTTCATCGCCGACCTCGGCGACGGCACGGTCGGCCAGCTGCCTGCGGGAAGCGTCGTGACGCTCCCCTGCTCGTCGCAGATCGCGAGCGGGTTTGGAATTCCGGAGGCGCTGAAGGCCGATCCGCGATTCGCTGCGCTGCCGAACATCGGCAAGCCGCTGCCCGATCAGTGCGTGCTGACGCCGGCGGAATCGGCGCAGATCATCGCGCGGGCCAACGAGTTCAATCAGGTGATCAACGACGCCGCGTCGTCGCGGAACATCCCCGTGGCGGACATCAAGGCATTGTTCGACCAGTTCGCGGCGCCGGCCGGCTACCAGGTCGGACCGTTTACGTTCAGCGCTTCGTTCATCACCGGCGGTCTCTTCGGCCTCGACGGGTTCCACCTCACTGACGCCGGTTATATCTTTTTCGCGAACCAGTACATCCGCACGATCAACCAGGCGTACGGAACGGAAGTCCCCGTCGCGTCGATCACGCAGCTCTTTGCCAACAACGGCGCCTTCTTCCCCGAGTCGAAGACGACTTCGGGCGGCGTGTTCATGGAAGGAATGGCGTGGACGATCAGCGAGGAGGCCGAGCAGCAGATTCTCCGGTTCGCCACCCCGGTCAAGGCGCACAAGCTGCGCGCCGTGGGTCACTGAACGCTCGTCCCTCCACAAACAAGAAAGGCGGCCGATCCGGCCGCCTTTTCCTTTTTCTTGTTCTCGTCTTCTACGTTCCTGCGGGACGTCCGCGGGGAGAGGGCCTGGAGATGTCGATCATCGCCATCCGCTCCTTCTCGTCGTACCAGCAGTGAAAGCGTTTGATGCCCGGAACGTCGATCTCATAGAACCGGAAAAAGCTCGGCACGTGGAGCGACGTCGATTTCTCGGACTGGCGGATCTTCGCGGAGCCCTCTTCCTTCCGGTCGAGAGGCTTGATGCCGATCACTTTCCGCTTCTTGTCGTAGTAGAGGTTGGCGTTCGATTTGCCGCGCAGACGCAGCATCGCCGCGACGGGCGAAGGCAGTCGGATGAGACGCGATTGGACGATTGTGGCCGAAGCGGGAAAACGTTCGAACTCCGGCGATGGCTCCCACTTTTCAAATCCCATTCTCCGACTCCTCACCCTACACGGACCTCGCTGGCGTACGTGGATATGATCATAAAAACCCGAATCTTTTTGTCAACAATTAATCGCACTTTTTGCGGTTGGAAAAACAGGACCAGAGGGGGTGGTTATTCTGGAGTTATTTGAAAAGGTAGCGTTATTTTACCGTCCTTTCCTCGTGTGCAATATCGTCCACGACCGGTCTAACCGATAAGACAGCAATGATTTACGTCCTGAAATACGCGCGGTCCAGGGCCCGGTACTGAACGGCCTCAGCCACATGAGCAGCCTGGACCTGCTCGCTTCCGGCCAGATCGGCGATCGTCCGGGAGACTTTCAGGATCCGATCGTGCGCCCGGGCGGAGAGCCCCAGGCGCTCGATGGCGCTGGTCAGCAGTTTTCGCGAGGAATCGTCGAGCTCGCACCACTTCCGCAGGTGCCGTGTCGTCATCTCCGCATTGCACTGCACGTGGGCACGCCGGAAACGCTCGCGCTGAATCTGTCGCGCCGCTTCGACACGCGACCGGATTGCGCACGACGGCTCTCCGGGATCGGTCGCCGTGATTTCCTCGCTCGATAGCGCCGCGACTTCCACCTGCAGGTCGATGCGGTCGAGCAGCGGACCCGACACCTTGGCGAGGTAGTGCGAGATCTGATGCGGCGTGCAGATGCACTCGCGGCGGGCATCGTTGAAGAATCCGCAGGGACACTCCCGCGGTGCCTTCTTGCCACCTGACGTTTTCCACCGCCCGGTTTCGACGCCACGCTTCGTAGGCGTTCTGTTGACGAACAGTTCCCTGCATCTACATTCCCAAGCTGGGTGGCAGAGCCGAAGAACAAATCAGCGCTTGCTGCGTTCATGAAAAACCACTCGTCGCATGAGGATCCTGAGTCGGCAACACGAGACGAGCTTGTTACAGCGATGGAGGAGCTGGATAAGCAACTGCTGAAACAACTGTTTCACAAGACGGCAGAAGAGATCGACAAAGAGATGCCACTGTATTTTTGGATGGCCGATCGTCGGGAGGCTATCTTCTCGATACCTTCGCTATCCGAGAAGGCGCTCGAATGGTGTTTTGCGACGACGGATCGAGCGCTTCTCGAGGCGCTGCTGGATGTCCGAGGCCGGTGGCGAAAGTGAGGCTACGCAAGTGCGCCCCGATCGATACGTTGGTCTTTTGCGGTGACGACCTTGGTCGGCGGCGGCGTCTGATCAGGGGAACGGAAGGGGGAGACGTCACGGAACAGGATTGCGTCGAACGGCGCCCCCGCATCGATGACGCTCACCCATGACGACGGTCCTCCTGCAGTGGAATGTGTCGTAGTCGCGATTTCGTGTAACCGCGTGAGGATGTGCGATCGTGTGGGAAGGTAGGGAAGACAGACGCCCAATCACTCCCTCATCAAGAGGTCTCGTCCCGCCCAAGGAGAATACTTCTCAGAAGGACAGATACGCGTCCTTGCAGGAGCGATGTTCTGAGAAAGATCATCATCCTCCCGATCCTCGTCCTGGCCGGGTCCGTTTCCGCACAACCGTCGAAGTTCCTCTTCCGACAGCCGGATGCAAGCGCGCCAGCGCCGCTGGCGACGCTAACCAATAACGGGCTGCAGGTCAGTGGCATCAACCCGGGCGCGTCGGTCTACGGGTTCAGTGTCTCCGCTGAGATACGAACGTATTACCCCGACCTGACCGACCGCGACACGTTGCTCCAGGACTCTGATCGTGACGGCGTCGTGACCTGGTCGTTGCAGCACGTGCCCGAACGATCAGTGTGGTTCGCCGTCGACATGACGTCAGGCGCGTATGCCACCAGGGTGAGTCCCAATTACCGCGCGAAACGCCTTCCGCTTGCGAGCGGCAACGTCGCGCGCACGCCAGACCGCCTGTCGTGCCGCGGTGGGATCGTTGAGTTCCTCGTGATTCGTCCGGGCGTCGGGTCATGGCACGCGCTCGTGGCTGCAGGCAGCAGCGCGGACCTGCGTCTGCAGCGCAACGCGGTGACGATCGCATTGACCAGCCTTGCACCAGGCGCCGGCACCACAAGTCCCCCACCGACGAGCCTCCAAGCTGGTGATGTGATCGTGCTTGGCGTGCTCCCGGTTTTTGTACCACGGCGAATGAGAGTCGGTTGATGTTAGGCCGCCTTGCCGGCGGCGGTCTTCGGTTCTTCCTTTGCTGATGCTTTTCGTTCTTGTTCTCCGTGCAAGCTGGCGGCGAATTCCTTTGG
>DATISF010000028.1:0-141426 GCA_035468985.1 Thermoanaerobaculia bacterium | reverse complement strand
TCCCGAATGCGACCGCGCCCCACGGTTCGCCGGGCGCGAGCTTTTCCTGGCCGACGTAGTGCGCGAGACCGCCGCCGTTCACGCCGATGCATCCGCAGAAGACGAGCGCGTGGATCGCGGCGCGGTACATCAGATTGGCGTGGTACCAGTGATTGATGCCGGCGCCGATGATGACCGTGCACTTCCCCTGCGTCGCCTGGGCAGTCGAGCCAAACTCGCGCGCGAACTTCAGCAGCATGTCGCGCGACAGGCCGGTGTATTTCTCCTGCCACGCCGGCGTGAACGGCACATCGTCGTCGTAGCTCGTCGCGTAATCGCCGCCGAGGCCGCGATCGACGCCGTACTGCGCCATGAGCAGGTCGTAAACGGTCGCCACGAGAACGCGCGAGCCGTCGGCGAGCTCGATCGAGCGCGCCGGAACGCCGCGCGTGATGCGACCGCCGCCCGCGAAGTCTTCGATCTCGACGTTGACGATCGCGTCGGCTTTGCTCAGGAACGTCAGCGCCGGCTCGATCTTGTCGCCATACAGGCCGTCTTCGAGAAGGAGGTTCCACTTCCCCTTCTCGCGTCCCCACCGGAATCCGGAGGAGCCCATCGGCATCTTCGGCTGATCCGACGACTCGTCCCACATGAGGAACTTCCAGTCGCCGTGCTCGACGTCCTTGTACGGTTTGAGGCGATTGGCGCGGAGAAGACGGCCCGCTTTGAACACGTAGGGCCGACTCTCAGCCGGCCCGGTCCGACTGAGAGTCGGACCTACGTGATTCAGCTCCACGAGATACGGTCCATCCGTGAACCGCTTCGCGTAGTCGAGGAAGTACGGCGTCTGCTTCTCGTGGTGGAACTCCTTGAGGATGACGTGATTCACGGCCATCCACCATGCGCCGTCCTGGCCGGCGTTGATGGCCGCCCATTCGTCGGCGTACTTCGCGACCTGGTTGAAGTCGGGCGCGAAGACCCACATCTTCGATCCGTTGTGGCGCGCTTCCGCGGCGAAGTGGCAGTCGGGTGTGCGGGTCATGTTCAGGTTCGAGCCCATGACCGCGAGAAGTTTCGCGTTGTACCAGTCGGCCGATTCCTGCACGTCCGTCTGCTCGCCCCACACTTCCGGCGACGCGTTGGGCAGATCGCAGTACCAGTCGTAGAAGGAGAGCGACACGCCGCCCATCAGCTGCATGAGCCGCGCACCCGAGGCGTAGCTGATCATCGACATCGCCGGGATCGGCGAGAAGCCGTTGATGCGATCGGGACCGTACTTCTTGATCGTGTAGAGATTCGCGGCCGACATCAGCTCGAGCGCGTCATCCCACGTGGCCCGGCGGAATCCGCCTTTGCCGCGCGCACGCTGATAGCGCTTGCGCTTCTCGGGGTCCTCCACGATCGAGGCCCAGGCATCGACGGGGTCGTCGTGCTGATCGCGCGCGCTCTTCCAGAGGTCGATCAGCGAGCCGCGCAGATAGGGATACTTCACGCGCAGCGGCGAATAGAGGTACCAGGAGTACGAGATCCCGCGCTGGCATCCGCGCGGCTCATACGGCGGAAGGCCGGCCTCGAGCGACGGATAGTCGAGACCCTGCATCTCCCACGTGACGATTCCGTTCTTCACGTAGATCTGCCACGTGCAGGAGCCCGTGCAGTTCACGCCATGTGTCGAGCGCACGATCTTGTCGTGCTGCCAGCGGTTCCGATAAAACTCTTCCCAGGCGCGGCCGTTCGGAGTGGCTTCGTCCTGGATCCAGGGAATGCTCATTTGTCACCTCTCACCATGGGCTTGCGCACTCCGCGAAACCGCTTTCTCCAGATCGTGTCCGCGCCGATGAAGCCGAACACCGATCCGCCCAGTCCGAGGAAGAAGAAGGAGAGCGTGGCGGTATCGCTGCTCTGCTGCGGCTGGCGCGCGGTCGTTTCGAGATAGGCGACGAGCTGCACGATCTCGTCGTTGGTCAGCGACGTGTTCGCGAACAGCGGCCGCATCGTCGGCGTGGCCGGCGCCTGCAGCCAGGACGCGAGATTCCGGCGGCCCTGCAGGCGCTCGTAGACCTTCGTCAGATCGGGAGCGAGCTTTCCGCCGCCGAGCATCGAGATGTTGTCGACGGAGTGGCAGGAGATGCACGCCGGCCCGCCGTTCGCCAGCGTTTTTTCGCCAAGGATGATGCGGCGGCCGTTGGCGATATCGGCGGGCGTGAACGGCTGATCGCCGATGTTCAGCCCCGCGAACTGCGACTTCGGGAGCTTCGACTCGCGTTCGATCATGTCCAGCAGCGAAGAGGCCTTCGTTTCGTCGATGCCGGAGATGTTCGGCATCACCGCGCCGCGCGCTTCTTCCTTCAGCTTCGCCGCGTACGGATCCCCGCCGTCGAGAAACGCCTTCGGACCGGCGACGAACTTCTGCAGCCAGGCGCGATCGCGCCGGCCGGTCACATCCTTGAGATCGGGTCCGACCAGCCGGCCGCCGCCGATGGTGTGGCAGCTCATGCAGTTCTGGCGGAAGTACGACGCGGCTTCGTCGGCCGCGTACGCGGAGGCGGCGAGAAAGATCACCGCGGCTGCTGTGACAAGAACGCGTCGCGTCATGGACGCATTGAACGCGCAACAGAATGGCGCTGCGATGACTTTGGTTGAGGGGTGATGTGACGCGGGGGTGATGCGATCACATCCGCGGTGTGACTTTGGTCATCGGTTCCGAATGCTCCTCGCCCCTCTACTGCTCCCCACGGAGGATCGCGTCATGAAGAAACAAGCCATTCTGGCCGCAGCACTGCTCGTCATCGCATTCGTCCCGCGCCTCGGCGCGCATTGCGATTCATTGAAAGGACCCGTCGTCGCGGCGGCGCAGACCGCTCTGGAGAAGGGCGACGTCAAGTTCGTGCTGAAGTGGGTACCCGCGACGAGCGAGGCGGAGATCCGCGACGCGTTCGCGAAGACACTCGCGGCGCGCGCGGCTTCACCGCAGGCGCGCGAAGTCGCAGACCGCTGGTTCTTCGAGACGCTCGTGCGCGTTCATCGCCAATCGGAAGGCGCACCGTTCACCGGCCTGCAGCCGGCGAACTACAAACCGGAAGAAGGCATCGAGATGGCCGACATCGCCCTCGACAGTGGATCGATCGACGCCGTGCAGAAGGAGCTGCTGGACAGCGTGACTGCCGGTCTGCGTGCGCGCTTTGCCGCGGTGCAGGAGGCGAAGAAGCACGTCAACGAGAGCGTCGAAGAAGGACGGCACTACGTGCACGCCTACGTGGAGTTCATCCACTACGTCGAGCGGCTGCACGCGGCGTCAACCGAACCGGCCGGCCATCACGGAATTCACGCGCAGGTGGCCGAGGAGCATTAGAACCAGCCGCCGACGCGAAACCCGACGCCGGCGATGACGAAGATCACGCCGAGCGTGGTCACGCTCACGATGTGGGGCACCATCGACGTCACGTTTTCGTCGCGCAACCGGGGCAGCACGCGAAAGCGCGCATCGATGGCGAACATTGCCGTTAGAGCGAGGCAGGCCAGTTTCGTCATCACCAGACGCGAATACGGATTGCCGGTCGAGAGCCACATCCCGACCGGCACGAGACGCGCGGCGAGCCACGGGCCGGTGACCACCTGCACGACGAGCGCGCTCATCCCGAGAGCTTCGTAGCGGCGCTCGAAATCGAGAAGCATCGATGCGGAGCGGCTGCGCAGCACGCCGGGAAGGATCCGGAGGGCCAGAACGAGATGTCCTCCCGTCCAGATGGTCGCGGCGAGGACGTGCAGAAGAAGGACGTAGCGGTACACACCAACAGTTTAATCACGCCGGCACGAGTGGGATTCTCTCGCGCTGTCCAAACACGCCGGTCGAGGTCAGGCACGAGGCGGCCGATCTCTGGATAAAGGATCCGATTTTCTGAGCTTCTTCGCCGGATTCAACGACTGCTTTCAGATGCCTCGTACACCTGGGGAACCTCTGCACAAGTCGTCATCCCGAGCCGCGAAGACGGCGAAGGATCTCGAAATGGCAGGCGTTTTCGCATCCTGAGATCCTTCGTCGCGCTTCGCCGACTCCGGATGACGAATGGTGCAGAGATTTCCTGGTGTGGTGAGTCAGAGATACGCGGCATTTCGCTGGTGCCGCTTGCGGCTGAGATGCAAGGAGCGAGGAGGAGGCGATGTGGTGACATCGTTGACGACGAGCGACGCCGCAGATCGGCCGCAACCGGCACCAGCCCGGAGGGTTGCGGGCGGCGTCGGGCCGTCTGTTTCGTTGCCGCTCCTCGACGATGTCCCGCATCGCCAACGTCGCGGCGCCTCGCATCCAGCGAGTCGGCGCCCGCAACGAAATGCTGCGTATCTCTGACTCACCACACTAGGAGAGCGGCAGCCGCACCTCGAGCAGCGCGCCGCTCGATGGAGCCCCGGCTTCAGCCGGGCCTCCACCGGCTGAAGCCGGTGCTCCATTGCGGGCATTCGCCGCGCGAACCGAGCCGCCGTAGCCCTCGACGATCGCCTTCACGATCGACAGTCCGAGGCCGGTGTGCCGAACGTTTTTCTGCTCGTCGGGGCGATAGGTGAAGAACCGATCGAAGATCTTGTCGAGGTTCTCCTCGGGGATGCCGGGGCCGCGGTCGCGGATCGTCACGACGCCCTGCTTGTCGCCTGCGCTCGTGGCGATCCCGATCTGTCCGCCGGGCGGCGTGAAGCTCACGGCATTGTCGAGAACGTTCTCGAACACCTGAATGAGCCTGTCCTCCTGCGCATTCACGTTCAGCGGCGCCGGAGTCAGTTCGAGCACGAACGACACGCGGTCCCGCTCGCGCATGCGGAAGCCGTCGACGATCCGCTGCATGAGCGAGTTGAGATCGACGGCCGTCCGCTCCTCTTTCTGAATCTCGGAGTCGATCACCGTGATCTCGCGAACTTGCGAGAGCAGATTCTCCATCCTGGCGATCTCTGACTCGGCCACGCGCAGGAATCGCGCTCGCTCGGCAGGGGAGTCGACCTGCGCGAGCATTTCCGTGGCCATGCGGATCGACGCCAGCGGATTCTTGAACTCGTGCGACACATCCGACGCGAACGCCTCGGTCAGCCTCTGATGCTCCTCGACGCGTCCCGTGAGCCGCTCCAGCGCGCGGGCCAGATCGCCGATCTCGTCGTGCTTGCTCGATCCCTTGAATCGTCCGCGCAGGCGGCCGCGGCGATCGAGAATCTCTCCCGCCTCCTTCCGGAGCTGTCGCAGCGGCTGCACGATCGTCGTGCTCACCAGGAGCGTGAGGACGATGGCCAGCGCGATCGAGATCATGAAGATCTGAAAGACCGCCAGACGCACTTCGTGCAGGTTCTGGCGGATGTCGTCGGTCGAACGGGAGACCACGACGGCGCCGGCGACGTTTCCGCTGCGGAAGACCGGAATGGCGGCGTACAGCATGACCTGCCGGTCGGGACCGGACGACACGCGCTTCTCCGTTCCCCGCAGTCCGAGCAGTGCGTCCTGCACCTCTTTGCCCCGGAGGACGCGGGAGCGCTCGTATGCGTCGCTCGACGTCAACGGACGGGTGACGGGACGGAGCCACTGCAGCGGTTTCTTCAACACTGCCGCGCCGAGGCGGTAGAGCCAGTTCTTCTGCGCGGTCGTCTCCTCATCGTCATCGAGCTCGCGCTGCAGGCCGGTATCGAGCAGCACGCGGCCTTCGGTATCGATGACGCGGAAACGCTCGTCGCCCGTGATCAGCTGCCGGAACAGCGGCGCCGCACGCTCGAATCGCGCGCGGGGATCGGTTTGGATCACGGAGACGATCATCCGCGCTTCCCGAAACATCGACTGGACCTGCGCGCGCTCGAGGTGGACTTCGTAGAAATCGAGGAACAGCACGCCCGCCACCGGCAGGAACACCAGCAGCAGATTGAACAGCATCATCCGCAGCGAGATGTGCGAGAAGAGACGTCTCAGACGACCCATCGGTAACCCATCCCGTACACCGTGTCGATGCGGTCGAATTGTGGATCGGCGGACTCGAACTTCTTGCGGATGCGCTTCACGTGGCTGTCGATGGTGCGTTCGCTGACGTAGTTGTCGTGCGGATAGCCCTCGCGCGTCAGTTGCGCGCGGGTTTTGACGTGACCGGGATGGCGCACCAGTGCCTGCAGCATCAGGAACTCGGTCACGGTCAGCTCGACCTGTTTCTCCTTCCATCGAACCAGAAAGCGCGCCGGATCGAGCTCCAGCTCGCCTGCGCGAAGCAGTTTCTCGTCGTCGCGGGGAGTCTCGGCGCGGCGCGCCGTGCGGCGCAGCATCACGCGCACGCGCGCCACCAGCTCGCGCATCGAGAACGGCTTGCCGAGGTAATCATCGGCGCCCAGCTCAAGGCCGAGAACGCGGTCGATCTCGTCGTCGCGGGAGGTGAGGAAGATGATAGGGATCGTGTCGGAGACGCTGCGCAGTTTCCTGCACAGCTCCAGTCCGTCCATGCGCGGCATGAGGATGTCCAGGATGACGACTTCGGGCAGCGCCTTCTCGAATGCACTCCAGGCGTCGACGCCGTCGGCGTAGCTCTGCACGTCGTAGCCCTCGCGCCGCAGCGCGAACTCGACCGTCTCCCGGATGTTCGCTTCGTCGTCGACCACCGCAATCGACGCCATCAGTTCAGTCCTCGTTCGAATTGTACGAGGCGGTTGGTCGAATTCTCGCGCCTTAGTTTCGCCACAATCGCGCCTTCAACTTTCCTCGCGCGTTCCCGTGCCATGCCGCGATGCGGACGCCTACTGATGGCGGAGGAAATGACATGGCCCGCCGACTCGCCGCCCTGATCTTCTTTGTTGGAGCCGCCGCCGTTGCCCAGGACAAACCGCTGCTCACGATGAACCTCGTGAAGAGCGGCATGATGCTGCTCAAGACCAATTCGCCGGGTGTGTACGTGCCGGCGCCGACCGTCGAGACGAACGTCGCGCTTCAGGTGCGCGGCATCGTGTTGCGCGGCGAAGTCAGGCAACGCTTCCGCAACCCCGAATCGACCTGCGCGGAAGCCGTGTACGTCTTTCCGCTCCCGGAGACCGCGGCGGTCGATGGCTTGCGCATGCGAGTCGGGGATCGCGTCATCGAAGGCGAGATCCACGAGCGGAAGGAAGCCGAACAGATCTACGAGCAGGCGAAGAGCGAGGGGAAGCAGGCATCGATGCTTTCGCAGGAGCGTCCGAACCTCTTCACCGCGTCGATTGCGAACGTCGGAGCGGGCCAGGAGGTCGTCGTGACCATCGACTATCAGCAGACGGTCGAGGTTCGCGACGGCGCGTTCCGGTTCCGGTTTCCGACGGCGATCGGGCCGCGGTATGACCCGAGCGGCCCCTCACCCGGCCTTCAGCCACCCACTCCCCGCGTCGCGGGGAGTGGGCAGGGTGAGGGGTTCCACCTCTCCGTCGATCTCGATTCCGGCGTCCCTCTGCGCCGCATCGACTCGCCCTATTTCAAGACCGACGCGACGACACTCTCACCGTCGCACTACCTGATCTCCGTCGTCGACGCCCCCGCCGATCGCGATTTCGAGCTCGTCTGGCAGCCCGACCTCGGCAGCGAGCCGAAGAGCGCGCTCTTCATGGAGAACGACTATGGCCTGTTGATGCTGATGCCGCCGTCGAAAGGTGGTACGCGCCTGCCGAAAGAATCGATCTTCATCATCGACACGTCGGGATCGATGGCCGGTCCGTCGCTCGAGGCCGCGAAGAACGCGCTTCTGCTCGCGCTGGAGCGGCTCTCGCCGCGCGACCGCTTCGATATCATCGAATTCAATTCCGAAACGAAAACGCTGTTCGATGCCCCGCAGCCTGCGACGGCCGACAACCTGGCGAACGCGAAGCAGTGGGTGAATCAACTCGACGCTGAAGGCGGCACCGAGATGCTGCCGGCACTCCAGGCCGCGCTGCACGATTCGGGCGAGACGAACGACGGAATCGTGCGCCAGGTCGTATTTATGACCGATGGCGACGTCAGCAACGAGTCCGAGCTCTTCTCCTTCATCCGCGAACACCTCGGACGCAGCCGTCTGTTCACGGTCGGCATCGGCTCCGCGCCGAATTCGCACTTCATGCGCAATGCCGCGCGGTTCGGCCGCGGAACGTTCACGTACATCGCCAATGCCGAGGAGGTGCAGGAGAAGATGACCGCACTCTTCGAGAAGCTCGAAAGCCCCGTGTTGAGCGGCATCGACGTGCGGTTCGACGATCCGGCCGCCGAGATGTGGCCGCAGCGCGTCCCCGATCTGTATGCCGGCGAGCCGGTGGTGGTGACGGTAAAGTTCTCCCACGCCGCCGGCCGCGTGATCGTGTCCGGCGAAGGCTGGCACGAGACTCACGTCATTCTGAGCCGCGCAGACGGCGAAGAATCTCGCCCGCACGAGTCCGGAATCGCCAAACTCTGGGCCCGCGCAAAGATCGAAACGCTCACCGATACTCCGAACGACGACACGCGCCAGAAGATCGTGGAGCTGGCGCTGCTCCATCACCTCGTGACGCGGTTCACGAGCCTTGTCGCCGTCGACACGACGCCGTCGAGCGTTCCTCTGCAGAACTGTGAGACGCGCCAGGTGCCCGTGAATCTCCCCGCCGGCTGGGGCGGCATCGAGGGTTCACTCCCGCGGACCGCGACGCCGGCGCAGCTGCAGATGCTGATCGGCGCGTTTCTCATCGCCATCGCTGTGATCGGAGGCCGCGCATGCGTGCTCAAGTGATCTCTCTCCTCGTCTGCATGGCCATGACCGGCATGCTTCTCTTCGGTCATGGAGCGTGGATCTACGCGAAAGCGAGGCTCGCGCAGGTGTTGCTCGATGGAGCGTGGTCGCGAACGCTGCACGGCGAGCAGCATGCGAAACCGTGGCGCTGGGCGGACACGTGGCCGGTGGCGAAGATCGAGTTCTCGCGCCAGCATCGCGCGTTCATCGTTCTCTCCGGCGCGAGCGGGCGGGCGATGGCCTTCGGTCCGGGCCACGTCGACGGCACGGCCGCTCCGGGCGCGATCGGGAACTGCGTCATCTCCGCGCACCGCGACACGCAGTTCGCGGTCCTGCACGACATCGACATCGGCGACGAGATCGTCATCGAGACGCGTTCCGGCGAAGCCGTTCGTTACCGCGTGCGCAGCATCCGCGTGGTGAAGCAGCGCGATACCGCGGTGATGGCCGACAGCGGCGACCGCCGGCTGACGCTGATCACGTGCTATCCGTTCAATGCCATTCGTCCGGGAGGGGAGTTGCGGTACGCGGTCGTGGCGACGGCGATGTGAGAAAGGACTCGAGGACTCGGGGACACGGGACCAAGGTGCGGCATGGCACCCGCGTTTCGTGTCCTCGTGCCCCGGCGTCCCGTGCTACCCTCCCGCCCCAATTGCGTAGAGTTCTTCCCTTCACGGGCATCGCGCTCTTTGTCGCCGCATGGCAGGTCGCTGTCTGGGCGGCGCATGCGACGCTCGTCCCCGGCCCCTTCGCTGCGCTCGCTGCGATCGGTGAGCTGGCGTGGCGCGGTCTTCTCCTCAAGTACATCGTGGCTTCGCTCTTTCGCGTGACCTGGGGCTACTTCGCGGCGCTGATCGTGGGCATTCCTACAGGCGTCGCTCTCGGGCTCTGGCGGCGTGGCGAGCTGGCGCTCAATCCGTTCTTGCAGATCCTGCGGCCGATCTCGCCGCTGGCCTGGATCCCGATTGCCATCCTCTGGTTCGGCGTTGGCGACCTCTCGGCGATCTTCCTGATTTTTCTCGCGTCGCTGTTTCCGCTCATCGTGACCGCGATGCACGCCGTGCAGAACATCGAGAGCGTCCACCTGCGCGCCGGGGCGAACTTCGGACTGTCACGAGCGCAGCTGCTTCGCAGCGTGATCTTCCCGGCCATCCTCCCGCAGCTCGTCATCGGCATGCGCATCGCCCTCGGCATCGCCTGGCTGGTCGTGGTGGCCGCGGAGATGATCGCGGTGAACTCCGGTCTCGGATTTCTCATCATCGACGCGCGCAATGCCGGCAACCGTTATGACCTGGTCGTCGCCGGGATGATGCTCATCGGCGCCACCGGAATCGTTCTCGATGTGGTGATGCGGCGCGCGGAGCGGCTCGATTTCGTGCGCTGGGGATACGCCGAGCAGTGAGCAAGGTCGAGTTTCGCGGCGTGACCAAACGATTCGGCGCAGTCGATGTGCTCCGCCCCATCGACCTCTCCGTCCGCGAAGGCGAATTCGTCTGCTTCCTCGGCCCCTCCGGATGCGGGAAGTCGACGCTGCTCAACATCGTGGCCGGATTCATCGCTCCGACCGAAGGCGAAGTGACGATCGACGCGGTGAATGTGAAGGGTCCCGATCCGCGCCGCATTTTCGTGTTTCAGGAACGCGGCGTTTTCCCGTGGCTGAATGTCGAGCAGAACGTCGGCTTCGGCCTCTATCGCCTCGCCGGCGGCGAGAAGCGGAAGCGCATCGCGCACTACGTCCATCTCGTCGGACTCGAGGGGTTCGAGAAGGCGTATCCGAGCGAGCTGTCGGGAGGAATGAAGCAGCGGCTCGAAGTCGCGCGTGCGCTAGCCGTGAATCCCGACGTGCTCTATCTCGATGAACCGTTCGGCGCGCTCGACTCGATCACGCGCCTGCAGATGCGGCGCGAGCTGCTGCGCATCTGGCAGGCCGAGAAGAAGACGATCCTCTTTGTGACGCACGACATCGAGGAATCGGTGCAGCTCGCCGATCGGGTCGTGGTCATGTCGCAGCGGCCCGCGCGCATCCGGCGGATCGTCGACATCGACATCCCGCATCCGCGCGATCTCAGCGCGCCGCGGTACATCCAACTGCGCGATCAGCTGTTCGCGGAGATCGGTCTGGCGCATCAGGTATGAGGGCGGGATTCGGGATTCGGGAATCGAGATTCGGGCCGCCCGCGGTCACGGGCATCGCCTTGTTGCTTCTGTGGCACTTCGCGGTGGTCTCGAGCGGCACGCGCATCTTTCCGTCGCCCGCCGATGTCGCGCGGGCGATCGTTGCGCTGGCGCAGCGATCGCTCCTCTGGTCGTACATCCGCGACTCGCTTTTTCGCGTCGGGAGCGGATATCTCGCCGCGGTCATCGTCGGCGTTCCTCTGGGAATGCTCCTCGGCTGGTACCGCTGGCTCGATCGCGCCGCGAATCCCGTCGTGCAGATGCTGCGGCCGATCTCGCCGCTGGCGTGGATGCCGCTCGCCGTCATCTGGTTCGGCGTCTCGAACGCCGCGCCGATTTTCCTGATTTTCGTCGGCTCGCTTTTTCCGATCATCGTGGCCAGCGCGAATGCCGTCCGCAATGTGCCGCCGGTGTTCCTTCGTGCCGGACGCAATTTCGGGCTGACGACGCCCGAGCTCCTGCGGCGGGTGATCTTTCCGTCCGTGCTGCCGCAGCTCCTTTCGTCGCTGCGCATCGTCTTCGGGGTCGCCTGGATCGTGCTCGTCGCCGCGGAGATGATCGCCGTCGATTCCGGTCTCGGCTATCTCATCATCGACGCGCGCAATGCCGGCAAGCGTTACGACCTCGTCGTCGCCGGGATGCTGCTCATCGGCACGATCGGCCTGCTGCTCGACAGCGGCTTTCGTGTCATGCTCGCGCAGGAGAGGAGGTGATCACGTGAAACGGATCGCAGTGTTTGCGGGCGTCTGGCTCGTCGCCGTCACCGTGCTGCACGCGGTGCTCAACGTCGACTGGGCCGTGCTGCTCAACGACCGGCTGCCCATCGCCAAACGCAAGCTCAACGTCGCGTACATCCCGGTCACGTGACATCTCGCGTGCCCGGTGACCGACTACATCGCCTCGCATTCGACGTCCCGCCATCAGTTCATTCCGAGGATGTTCCAGGGTTTCCCGGAGATCAAGGAAGCGCTGATGTCGAACAAGATGCAGGCGGGATTCATGGTCGCGCCGATGGCCATCGCCCTGCGTGCTCAGGGCGTCCCGATCAAGATCGTCTACCTCGGACACCGCTACGGAAGCGCGGTCGTGGTGGCGAAGGACGGTCCGATTCACACGTTCGCGGACCTGAGGGGGAAGACCGTCGCCATTCCGAGCCGCTACTCCGATGAGCGATTGATCATCTTCAAGGCGCTCGAACAGAACGGCATGAGCGCGAAGGACATCAGGATGGTGGAGATGGCGCCGCCCGATGTGGCCGGAGCGCTGGCCGCGAATGCCATCGACGCGTTCTCGATGGGCGAGCCGTATCCGTCGCAGGCAGAGATGGCCGGTTTCGGACGCGTACTGTTTCAGGCGCGCCAGTACTGGCCCGATTACATCTCCTGCGTTCTCGTGGTGCGGCAGGACGTGATCGACAACCGGCCGCAGGCGGTGCAGGTTCTCGTCGATGGAATCGCCCGTTCGGGGTTGTGGCTGGACAATCCGCCGCGCCGCCTCCCGCGGCGCGAGCACGCCGCGGACTTCGTCGGGCGCTACTACTACCGTCAGAATCCGGCGCTGCTCCGCTGGGCACTGACGAAGCCGCTCGATCGAGTCATGTACCAGCCGCTGACGCCCGCGCGGAAGGATTTCGAGCTGATCGTCAGCCTGATGCGCAAGACCGGCGTTCTCGATCGTCCGATCGCTTTCGAAGAGTACGTCGACACGCGATTCGCCGAAGGGGCGAAGCATGAGACGGAATGGCGTTACGAGCCGGGGGATACGACCGCACAGTAGATCGCAGGTGTACTCTCGTCACCTCATCTGAGGAGGGACTCGTGCCCAAGCCCGTCATTCGTCTGTTCGTGCTGTGCGTGTTTGCATGTGCGCCGCTGTCTGCCGGCTTCTCGTCCACCGACCTCTTCCTTCCCGCCGTCGGACGAATCGAAGGCGCGGGAGGTTCTCAGTTCTACACGACGCTATTCCTCACGAATCCGTCGTCGGACTCGGCGGCGGACGTGCGGCTCGAGTTCCTCCTGACAGGGCAGGAGAACCGCGCGCCGGCGGCGTTCGAGGTGACGCTGGCTCCACGCTCCAGCCGGATCTTCGACAACGTCTCCGAAGAAGTGTTCGGGCTACGCGGTCTGCTCGGCGGTCTTCGCATCCGCTCGACCGCGCCCGTCCTCGCATCGGCGCGCGTGTACAGTCAGCTCGCCGGCCAATCCGCCGCTGCGAGCGAGGGCCTCTTTTTCTCGGCCGTGCCGGCGGAGCTCGCGATTCGGAAGGGCGAGAGCGCAGTGCTGCAGGGACTTCGGCAATCGCCCGACTTCCGTTACAACATCTTCCTCGTCGAGAGCACCGGCGCGCCGGTGACGCTCTCGCTCGACGTGCGCGATGCGGCCGGCGTCGAAGTCGCCTCGACCCCCGTGACTCTCAGCGCGTGGGAACAGCGCATCGTGCCGCTCTCGGCGATCACAACGATGTGATTCCCGACGGAATCCTCAGCGTCACTGCGACTGACGGCACCGGGCGCGTCATCGTCGCCGGATCGCAAATCGCGAATGCGAGTCAGGATGCGACCGGATTCGAGATGGCGTTTCGCACGTCCGCGCTGGATGGCACACCCGGACCGCAAGGTCCACCGGGGCCGGCGGGACCAGCCGGGCCCGCGGGTCCGGCGGGTTCGGTGGGTCCACGCGGATCGACTGGTCTGCAGGGCCCTCCCGGTCTGCAGGGCCCTCCCGGTCCGCAGGGGCCTGTCGGTGCGCAGGGTTTTCCCGGACCTCAGGGACTGCAGGGTGTGCAAGGAGCGCAGGGTGCACAAGGACTTCCGGGAGTGGCAGGTCTCACCTGGCGCGGGGCTTGGTCGGTGGTCGCGTCGTATGCGAAAGGCGACGCGATCTCGAGCAACGGCTCGTCATGGATCGCCAACGCCGCAAATGCAGGCGAGGCGCCGGGGACCGGAACGCACTGGGATCTTCTTGCAGACCGCGCGAATTTCACCGGCGCCGCGGCCGGAGGCGTGCTGGCTGGAACCTATCCGAACCCGTCGCTCGCACTCGGTGCGGCGGTGCGCTCGTTGAACGGTCTGACGGACCTGGTGACGCTCGCGGCGTCCGGTACGGCCAGCGTTTCGGCGGCGGGCAATACGCTCACGATCATCGGAAGCGGCATCGGCAATGTCTCGGCTGGCGCAGGCATCGGCGTCACGACCTCCGGTTCGACGGCGACGGTCAGCGCGCAGTTCGGTGGCAGCGGCGCGGCAACGACGGTCTCCCATAGCGATCATCAGCACTCCGGTGGCGACATCACCAGCGGGATCGTGTCGCAAACGTTCATCGATCCCCTCATCGCACGCGACGCCGAGGTGATGCCGATCGTGCTGGCAAACACGGCCACGCCGGTGTCGATCGGCGCTGTCAACTTCGCTGGAACAGCAACCGCCGTCGCCCGCGCCGATCACGTTCACGCGCACGGCAACCTCGGCGGCGGCACCCTGCATGCGACAGCGACGACGACCACGGGCGGATTCATGAGCAGTGCGGACAAGACGAAGCTCGATGCGATCGGATCGGTGTTCGTGTCGGCGGCCAACTCGGTGGACACAAACGTCATCTGCAGTACAGTCCCATTCGGCAGCCCAACAATCGACACCGCGAGCGCGTACAACGCGACGACGTCGACGTTCACCGCACCAACCGCGGGAATGTATATGGTCGGAGTGAATCTGACTGTCTCCGCCGGCCCGGGTTTCAACGCCATGACCTTCCAGAGCGTCGTCAATGGGATCTCAGACTTCGGCTATAGAGTCACGCCCCCTCAGACGGGAAGCGACGAGGCCGTCTCCTGGACCCGACTCATCCACATGAGCGCCGGCGACACATTGAGTTTCGTGGGCTGCGCGTTGGGGGTCGCATTCCCGAACCCGATCACACTCCGCGGGGGCTCGAGCATCAACATCCATCTGCTCTCGCCGTAGGGGGTCGAGCTTCACTTCACGGCACGTCAGGGTCGCTTCTTCCATCATCCAACGCTCATCTCGGCGGAACTGATCTCAACGATCGCGCAATGACCCATCGGAACGGTTTCTTCGAGGCTCGATCACGCCCGCCGGCAACTGGCTCGCCCAGCACAGTCGAGGCCGCTGGCCAGCTTCTTGCTCATCTCGAGGACATGAAGAAACTTGCGATTTTCCCAGTGGCGCTCCTGCTTGTCGCTTGCATGCAGGAAAAGACAACCACCAGCGCGACCGTCGGTGATACGGGGACCGTGCAGACAAGCACGCACACCGAAACCACCACGCCTGCCATCGACACGGCCACCACCGCCGCGATGAAGAGCGAAGCGAAAGAGGCGGTCAGCGACGTGAAGGCGGCGGCCAAAGACGCTGCCTACAAGACGGGCACGGCGATGGAAACGGCCGGCAAGGCAATCCAGAAGAAGACGAAGAAGAATTAGCGCGGCAGTCGTTCCAGCAACCGCTGGAACTCCGCGAGCGTCATCTCCTCCGCCCGAACGCCTTCAGCGAGTCCGGCTTCACCGAGCGCGCGAAGCACGGATTGGCGCGGCCACGCGGTCAGGTTGTTCACCAGTTTCTTGCGGCGCATGCGGAACGCGGCGCTGATCAGGTCGATGAGCAATCCGTGATCCGCCGGAGGAGGATGCGGATCGAGGACGACCACGGCGCTGTCGACCTTCGGCTGAGGGTGAAACGACTTCGGTCCAAGGGTGAGGACGATGCGCGCCGTCGCAAAAAGCTGTGCGTAGAGAGTGAGGAATCCGTACTGCTCTTCGCGCGGCTTCGCCGATAGTCGCTGCGCGACTTCCTTTTGCAGCATGAACACCGCGCGCCGCAGATGACCATCGGCGATGACCCGTCGCAGGATCGGCGTGCCGACGTTGTAGGGGAGATTACCGACAGCCCGGAACGGCCGGGTGGGGAACGCAGTCTCGAGTGCGTCTTCGTTGCGGACCTCGACCCCCGGCAGGCGCATCCGAAGCCGTGAAGCGAGATCGGGATCGATCTCGATGGCGATCACCTCGTTGCCGAGGGTGGCCAGTTTCTCGGTGAGGACGCCTTCGCCGGGGCCGATTTCGACGATCACTTCCCCGGGCCGCGGCTCGATCGCGGCGACGATCTTCTCGACCGCACCCCGGTTGCGCAGGAAGTTTTGACCCCATTTTTTCTTGGGCCGCACGCGCGCAGTCTAAACTGGTAGCGACCATGGACCAGACCTCCGTTCAGGCTGGAATCGCGGCGGCGCACGAGACGATCGGCCGCCTGCGCGCCGAGATCGCCCGCGTCGTCGTCGGACAGCAGGCGATCGTCGACCGGCTCGTCATCGCTCTCCTCATCCGCGGCCACGTGCTCGTCGAGGGGTTGCCGGGCCTCGCCAAGACGCTCCTCGTCCGTACGCTCGCCTCGGCGATCCATGGCACGTTCAGACGCATCCAGTTCACGCCGGATCTGCTGCCGGCCGACATCACCGGCACTCTGATCTTCGATCCGGCCGGCCGCACGTTCAACGCGCGTTTCGGGCCGATCTTCGCGAACTTCGTGCTCGCCGACGAGATCAACCGCGCGCCGGCCAAAGTGCAGAGTGCGCTCCTCGAGGCGATGCAGGAGCGGCAGGTCACGATCGGCGACACGTCCTACGCGCTTCCCGATCCGTTCGTCGTCATCGCCACACAGAACCCGATCGAGCACGAGGGGACGTACGCGCTGCCCGAAGCGCAGGTGGACCGCTTCGTGATGAAGTTGAACGTGGAGTATCCGACGCAGGAGGAGGAGCTGCGCATCCTCGGCCTGTATCTCGATCCGATGGCCGAGGACATCGTCGTAAAGCGGGTGCTGGGGCTGGAAGAGGTCGAGCAGATCGCGAATCTCGCCGCCGCCGTGCATGTCGACGATCGGATCAGCCGCTACATCGTGCAGATCGTGAACGCGACGCGCCGCCCCGCCGACTTCAAGCTGCCCGGCCTTGCACCGCACGTCGCGTTCGGCGCGTCGCCGCGTGCCACGCTCGCTCTCGCGCACGTGGCGAAAGGCTACGCCTTCATCCAGGGCCGCGCATTCGTGATCCCGGAGGATGTCAAAGCCATCGCCCACGACGTGCTGCGTCACCGCCTGGTGCTCAGCTACGAGGCAGCCGCCGAGAACGTGACGGCGGACAGGATCATCGAGCAAATTCTTGGAGTGGTGCCAGTGCCGTGAGCCCGTCCTCGGTCCTCGGTCCGCGGTCCTCGGTTGCCATCACCCGGGCGGACAGGTCCGAGGACCGAGGACCGGGGATCGAGGACACGTAATGGCCATGCGGTTTCTCTTCCGATCCAAACCTCCCGAGATCCACGAGCCCCTGACCCGCCGCGTGCGCGCGCTCGAGGTTCTCAGCGCGCGCCTGATCCGCCAGGGATTCGCAGGCGACTACCATTCGGCGTTTCACGGCCGGGGCATCGAGTTCTCGCAGGTTCGCGAGTATCAGCCGGGCGACGACATCCGCACGATCGACTGGAACGTGACCGCGCGCAGCGGAGTCCCGCACGTCAAGCAGTTCGTCGAAGAGCGCGACCTGACCATCCTCATCGCTGTCGACATCTCCGGATCGATGTCGTTCGGCTCGGTCGACTGGCGCAAATGCGACATCGCCGCGGAGCTCACGTCGGTGTTTGCGTTCTCCGCGGTCCAGAACTCGGATCGGGTCGGCCTGCTGCTGTTTTCCGACCGCGTGCGCAAGTATGTCCCGCCGCGAAAGGGGAGAGGGCACGCGCAGGTCATCGTGAGGGCGATGGTTGATGCCGCGGTGGCAGGCGCGCGCGGAATGGCGGACATGGAGCAGGCTACGCGATTCCTCGAGCGGGTCAGCGCCAAGCGCGCGGTGGTGATCCTGATCTCGGATTTCCTCGACGGTGCGTTCGAGCATGCGCTCAAGCGCCTCGACCGCAAGCACGATCTCATCGCCATCTCCATTTCCGATCCGCGCGAGGAGCATTTCCCGCATCCCGGCCTGACGCGCGTGGTCGACGCGGAGACGGGTGAGGCGCGTCTCATCGATCTGCGGCGGACCGACATCGGCAAACGCGCCGCGCAGCGGCATCAGCAGCTCGAACGCCGTTTTCGCAGCAGTGGAATCGACTGGCTTCCGATCTCGACGGCCGTTTCCTACGATCGCCAGTTACTGCGGTTCTTCCGCGACAGGATCATTCGCCGGCGATGATTTTTCTCTTCCTTGTGTTCACGGCGACGTTCCGGCCGGCCGCGCCGACGGTCGGCGATCTCGTCACGATCGACTTTCAGAAGCCGGTTGTGCTCGATGCGTCGCCGTCGTACGAGATCGTGTCGCAGCACGGCAACCGCGTGATCATCCGCACGTTCGAGCCGAAGCCGGTCGCGCTGAGCGGTGTCAGCGGCGACGTGCGCTTTCGCCATCTCATGGTCCCGGTCCATTCGGTGCTCAAGCCGAAGGACAAACTCGATCCTGCGCCGTTGCGCCCGCCCGTGCCATTGCCGATGCCGCGGCGGCCGTTCGTGCTGATCGGGATCGCCGCGCTGCTCGCTGCGGCGGCCTGGATCGCGACCCTGATCCTGTCGCGGCGGCGCGAATCGATCACGGAAGAGGAACCGCAAATCGACCCGGCGGAGCGTTTCCGACGCACGGTTGCCGATCTGCGCGAGCATCCCGATCGCCGGAATCGTTGGGCCGTTCTCGCCGACGCCACACGCCTCTACCTCTCCAGACTCTCACCCCACCTGGGCATGGACCTGACGACGTCGCAGCTGCTGCCGCGCGTCGCCTCGGAACACGTCGCGGCGATCGCTGAGATCCTGAGGCAGGGAGACCTCGAGAAGTTCTCGCCGTGGGGAGCGCCGGCGGCGGACTTCGACTCCATTGCCGCGCGAGCTCTCGATCTGATTCCTCCGCCGCAGCAGGAAGAGCAGGAGGCGGCATGATCCGCTTCGCCACGCCGCTCGCGCTTCTGCTCGCCGTGGCCGTCGCCGCGCGGATCATTCTCTGGATTCGCGATCGCCGGCGCCGCTTCGGCGCGTTCCGCTTCTCCTCGCTGGCGCTTCTCTCGCCGAAACGATCCTTTCTCACCAGCACCGCACTCATTCCGTTCTTCCTCGAGGCCATGGCGTTGCTCCTGGTGACGGTGGCACTGGCGCGGCCGCAACGCGTGATTCGCGCGGCCGCGAACGATCGCTACGGCATCGACATCGTCGTGGCGCTCGACGCATCGGGAAGTATGGCCGCCGAGGATTTTCGACCGCGGAACCGGTTCGCGGTGGCGAAGGATCTCATCGGCGACTTCGTCCAACGCCGGGTCGACGATCGCATCGGAATCGTCACGTTCGGCGTGCGGGCGGTCACGCGCGTCCCGATCACGTTCGACCGCGATGTTGCGCGCTCGATTCTCGATCGTGCCGAGGTTGGCGAGAACGGAAACGGCACGGCCATCGGACACGCGATCGCCACGTGCGTGAACCGGCTGCGCGGATCGAAGAGCCGTAGCCGCGTGATCATTCTGGTGACCGACGGCGTGAACAACGCAGGCTCGATTGACCCTGTCGTGGCGGCGTCCCTCGCCGCGCGTTACGGAATCAAGATTTACGCGATCGGCGTCGGCAGCGAGGGTCCGGTCCCGCTTCCGATCAAGCGCCAGAACCCGTTCACGGGCGAGATCGAGACCGTCTACCAGCACATCCGCGGTGAGATCGACGAGAAGACATTGAAGGCCATCACCGATGCCACCGGCGGCGAGTATTTCCGCGCCACCGATGCGAGGGCGATGAGTGAAGTGCTCACCCGGATCGACCGGCTCGAGAAATCGCGGCTGACGGCGCCGAAAACTGAAATCGTGGAGGAGTTGTACGTCTGGCCGCTCGCCGGTGGTTTGGCGTTGTTGCTGTTCGCGCTGACCGGCGGCGAGACTCTGTGGCAGAAGGTGACGGCATGATGTTCCGCGCGCCGCTCTGGCTGTGGCTCGCGGCCGCTGCTCCCGTCGTGCTCGTCTTTCTGCTCGCTCGCGAACGGTCGCGCACGCGTGTGGCGCAGCGGCTCGTTTCCGAGCGGCTGCGTGGCGTCGCCAATCCGGCCCGCGTGCTCCGCCCGTATCTGCTCGCGCTGGCGCTCGTCGCAGCGTCTGTCGCACTCGCCGGTCCGGAAGCGGGATTTACGACCATCCCGGTCACCAACCGGGAGTCGAGCCGGGTGATCGTGATCGACGTCTCGAACAGCATGGCCGCCGAGGACGTCGGTGCCTCGCGGCTCGCGGCGGCGAAGGCCATCGCCAAGCGGCTGGTCGAGGCCGGCGAGGGACGCATCGCGGTCGTCGCGTTCGAGCGGCAGGCGGAAGTCGTGGCGCCGCTGACGAACGATGATGAGGCGGTGATCTCGCTGATCGATACCCTCCAGCCCGGGGAGGTCGGCGAGCCCGGCTCCGACCTCGGCGCGTCGATCACGGCGGCGCTCAAGCTGCTGCAGGCCGAGACGAACGCGAAGGCGGACATCGTCCTCATCTCCGACGGCGAAGAACAGGGTGGCCGCTTCACGCTGACCGAGGCCCTGCATCGCGCCAAGACGCGGGGGGTGAGTGTTTCGGCGATTGCGGTCGGTACGCCGGCAGGGGCCACGATTCCGACCGGCAGTGGCGTGCTGCGCGACGAGTCGGGCGAGATCATCACCACGCGCGAACAGTCCGACGTGCTGCAGCGCATCGCGCGAACCACCGGCGGACGTTTTCTCGACAATCCGTTTTCCGAGAACGCCCTCGGTCCGCTTCTCGCGCAACGAAGCGCGGCCGGAGATCGCAGCAGGCCGATCCGGGTGCCGATCGATCGATACCAGTGGCCGCTGGCGATCGCCTTCGCGGCGTTCTTCTGCGGATCGCTCGCAAACCGGGGTGCGGAATGAGGGCGGCGGTGATGCTGCTGCTGGCGCTCTCGCCCATGGCGATCTGGAATCGCATCTGGCGCGAGACGAACTCGCATGCGGCCGCGCAGCGCGGTGCGCAGCAATACTCGGCGAAACTCTATGACCAGTCCGCGCAGTCGTTCGCGACCGCCGACAAGCTCGCTCCGAATTCGCGCACGGCGTTCGATCTCGGCACCGCACAGATCGCATCCGGCAAGATGTCGGAGGGATCGGCCACTCTCTCGCGAGCGATGACCGATCCCGCTCTTCGCGCCGACAGTCTGTACAACCGCGGCAACAGCGCGCTCGAGGCCAAGGCCTACGAGTACGCGATCCGCGACTACGTCGACACGCTCAAGCTCCGCCCCGGTGACGCTCAGGCGAAGCGGAATCTCGAGATCGCACTCGAGCGGCTGCATCAGATGAAGCGGTCCTCGGGCGGAAAGCAGGGACAGCAACCGCAATCGCCGCAGCAGCAAAATCAGAAGGCTCCGTCCGCCGGCCAGAAGGAGCAGTCCCAGGAACAGCAGGGCGAAGCGGAAGCGCTCCTTCGCTCCGTCCAGCAGCAGGAAGAGGAAGAGATGCAGAGAATGAAGCGGGCGCGCGTCGACAGCGCGAGGGTGGGATGGTAAGGCGCGTTTTGCTGCCTTCTGCCCTCTGCCTTCTGCCTTTTGTCGTTCTCGCGAACGATCTCTCCGTCGACCGGCGCACGCTGCGCGCCGGCGAGACCGTCACCATCACCGTCTCGCTCGAGGATGCCTTTGCCTCGATCGACGATCTCGATATCCCGGTGAAGAATCTCGTCGTCATCGCCAACCCCTCCGTCTCGTCGGAGTTCTCCTGGATCAACGGCACGGTCGTGCGGCGGAAGATCTTCCGGTTCGTCGCCCGCGCGGCAGGGCCGGGCCCGGCGCTGGTGGGCCCGCTGACCATCACCCTTCCCGACGGCGAACGGGAATCGTTCGCTCCGGTCGCTTTGCAGATTCTTCCCGACCGCGCCGCGGGATCGAACGATCCTGTTGCGGTTTTGCGCGAGCTGCTGGCTACGGGGCGTGATCCTTTTTTCGTGGTGGCGGAGGCGGACAAGAGCGAGGCATACGTCGGCGAGCAGGTCGTGGTGACGTGGTGGCTCTTCAACGGAGCGAGCGTGCAGGAGTGGCAGATCGGCGGCGTTCCGAAGCTGGCGGAGTTCTGGGTCGAGGAGGTCGACGTCCGCAGCGCGCAACCGACGCAGTCGTTCGTCGGGGATTACGCGCTGCAGCGGATGCCGATCCGGCGCGTGGCGCTGTTTCCCTTGAAGAGTGGGACGCTGCAGATCGGATCGATGGAAGTCGAAGCGACGGTGATGCGCCGGACGAGCGGCGGTCCGTTCGGTCTCTTCGAAGGCAATGTCGTCGACGTCGGCTTCTCCTCGGCGCCGCTGACCGTGAACGTCCGTCCGCTTCCAGCCGCGGCTGCCGGAGCGATCGTCGGCGACGTGAAGCTCAACTGCTCGACGCCGCGGCAGAGAAACGGCGGCCCCGTGGTCATGGACGCCTCGCTGACGGGCCGTGGAAACCTGCGCGCCGCCGCGGCGCCGCAATTCGAGTCGCCTCCGCAGGCGAATGTGCAGCTCGTCGACCGCGGTACGGCGCTCGATCGCGCCACCGCCGTTCCATCGATGACGCGCCGCTGGCAGTACCTGCTGTTCCCCGATCGGGCCGGAGAGCTCATGGTGCCCGCGGTGACTTCGGCGATTTTTCTGCCGGCGACGGGTGAGCGTCAGGTCCTTCGATGCGCCGGGGCGACGCTGACCGTGAGTGCCGCGCGCGCGGAGCTGTCGTCGTCGCCGAGGCGCTCCGAGCCGGCTGCGCGTCCCCTCGCGCCGGTGGCGATCGCTGCGGCCGCTCTGCTGCTCGCGATCTCCGGAGTCATGTTCAAGCGCCACCGAGCCCTCTCGCGCGATGTTGGGCAGATCGTGACCGACGCTTCACCGGCGGCGGTCCGGGAGGCGGTGAACCTGCGCCTGGTGAAGGATGGAATCGATCCCGCCGCGCTGCTGCACGAAACGTCGGATCGCGGCGATGCGTACCGCTCGCTCCGTTCGCTGCTCGATGGTCTCGAGACGGAACGGATCCGCATCGGCGATCCCGACGATGAGATCCGCAGACGAGTGCGGGATCTGCTGGTGGCATGATGAGAGTTCCGACGCTGCGAACCGCGCGCCTCGTTCTCCGGCCGTTCGACCTTTCCGATGCGCCGCGAGTCCGAGAGCTCGCCGGCGTGCGCGAGGTTGCGCTCAACACGTTGATGATTCCTCACCCATATCCCGAAGGCGCGGCCGAGGCGTGGATCGGGACCCACGAAGAAGCCCGTACGCAGGGCAACTACATGTTTGCGATCGACGACGGCGAGCTCGCCGGAGCGATCGGCTTGCACAGCAACCAGGACTTCGACCGCGCCGAGATCGGATACTGGCTCGGCAAGCCGTACTGGGGACGTGGCTATGCGACCGAGGCGCTGGGGGAGATGATCCGCTTCGGGTTCCAGGAGCTGAAGCTGAACCGTCTGTACGCGGGCTATTTCTCGCGCAATGAAGCGTCGGGACGCGTCATGGAGAAGAACGGCATGCAGCGCGAGGGCGTCCTGCGGCGGCACGTGAAGAAGTGGGACGAATACGTCGACCTCGTCTACTACGGAATTCTGCGCAGCGAATGGGAGAAGCATTCGTGAGACCAGCACCTGTCAAACCGACGATCGAATTTTCAGTGCTCGAGTCGATCGACGTCCGAATCGGCACGATTCTCAGCGTCGAGGAAGTGCCGGCGTCGAAGAAGCTCGTCCGCTTGCGCGTCGATTTCGGCGATCACCAGCGGACGATTCTGGCCGGCATGAAGCAGGAGCGGAGCGATCCGACCGAGATTCGCGGGAAGCAGGCTCTGTTCGTGGTCAATCTCGCGCCCCGGCAGATGGCGGGGGAGACGTCGGAAGGCATGCTGTTCGATATCGGTTACGCCGACGGAGTTCGCCCGGTTCTCGCGGTTCCGGAGGCGCCGGTACCGGATGGATCGCGTGCCGGGTGACGTTCTCACCCTGTCGTCCGTACAACGTAGGAGCGGATGTTAGGATTCGCCGCCCATGAGGAGACCAATGACCAATCGTTTTCCCCTTTTCCGTTCCGCCGCCGTTGTGGCACTGTCGCTTCTGGTGGCATCCGTCGCGTTCGCCGCGCAGAAGCCGAAGCGGCGCGCTGTCGCGCCCGGTTCCGGCGCTCTGACGGTCGAAGCGACGTTGACCGGCGCGGTGACTGACGCCACCACCGGTGCGCCCGTCGTCGCGGCGGACGTGTTCATCCCCGGCAAATCGACGCATACCGACGCCTCGGGCAACTTCACCATGAAGCTCGCCACGGGGCGAGACTTCGTCCTGACCATCGCGCGGACCGGCTTCGAGACACTCACCGCGACCGTCAACATCTCCGGCGACGCGAGCAGGAACTTTCGGATGACCCCGAGAGCCACGACGAAGGTGCGCACCGTGAACGGAACGAATTACGAGCTCGACACGGAAACGATCGAGTTCGGCTATGTCGCACCGTTTTTCGGATACGTGAAGGACACCAAGCTGAATCTCTGCCAGGCGGGCGGAACTTCATTTACGCCCGATCGTTCCGAGATCGACAAGATCACCGGGCCCGTTCAGCTCAATGACGCGGCCTGTTGCAGCCGCGGCTCGATGCCCGCGGTCAATGTGACGCTGAAGAGCGGCGGGACGAGCACCGCCGCGTTCGTCGACGCCTGTGTGGGCTATCAGGTCGACGTGATCGGGCGCGATCACAGGACCAACGCGGCGACGTACCTCCACTTCAGCGATCTCGCGGAAATCGATCTGCCGTAAACGATAGAATCTGTCCGTGGCCAGCATTGCGGTGGCAGATCCGTCGCTCGTAGCGGTTGCGGAGATCGACCGAATTTTCGAGGCGCAGCGGGAGAACCGCGGCCGGATCGCCGCGACGACCGCGGACGAGCGCCGCCGGAAGATTCGCCGGCTCGAGCACGCGATGATGGCGCGGCGCGAAGAGATTCGCGCCGCGATGTGGGCCGATTTCCACAAGCCTCCCGAGGAAGTCGATCTCTCGGAGATCTACCAGGTTCTCGGCGAAGCACGCCATGCAGCGAAGCACGTTGCCCGCTGGATGAAGGCGCGGCGCGTCGGCACGCCTCTCGCGCATTTCGGCTCCTCGTCGCGGATCGTTTACGAGCCGAAGGGCGTCGTTCTGATCATCGCTCCGTGGAACTTTCCCTTCAACCTCAGTCTCGGTCCGGTGATCTCCGCGATTGCGGCGGGGAACTGCGTCGTTCTCAAGCCGAGCGAGCTGACGCCCAAGGCCAGCGCCTGCATGAAGCGCCTCCTCGGCGAGTTGTTCGAGGGAAACGAAGTCGCTGTCGTCGAGGGTGATGCTCGTGTGGCCGAGGCGCTCCTGCGAAAGAGGTTCGATCACGTCTTCTTCACCGGTGGTCCGGCGATCGGCAAGCTGGTGATGAAAGCGGCCGCCGAGCATCTCACGTCGGTGACGCTGGAGCTCGGCGGGAAGAATCCCGTCATCGTCGACCGAACGGCCGATCTCGACGGCGCCGCGCGAAAGATCGCCTGGGGGAAGCTGTTCAATTCCGGGCAAAGTTGCGTGGCGCCCGATTACCTGCTGATCGATGAGGCAGTGCGCGCATCGTTCATCGAGAAGTTGCGTGACCAGCTCCGATCGATGGAAGGCGAAGGGTCGCGCGGCGTGATCGTGAACGAACGTCACGGCGCCCGGCTGCGTTCGCTCTGTGAATCCGCGGTCGCCGCCGGCGCGGAGGTCATCACCGGAGGATCGTTTGGCAGCGACGTGCGAGCCATTCCGCCGACGGTGCTGGGAAAGGTCAGCCCCGACTCCGCGATCATGAAGGAAGAGATTTTCGGTCCCGTGCTGCCGATGCTCACGTACCGGAATCTGGATGAGGCGATTGCGTTCGTGCGCGAGCGCGAAAAACCGCTGACCGTCTATCTGTTCAGCCGCAGCCGCGACACGATTCGCGCGGTGGAGGCGCGAACGAGCTCCGGCGCGATGGTCGTCAATCACACGGTTGTTCATTTCTCGCAGATCAACCTGCCTTTCGGGGGCGTCGGCGATTCCGGATTCGGGAAAGGGCACGGGTTCTACGGATTCCAGGCGTTCTCGAACCTTCGCGCCGTTCTCGTGCAGCGCATGCCGCTGAGTCCGACGGAGCTGATGTTCCCGCCCTACACGAAGTTCAAGCGAAAGCTGATCGAGCTGACGCTCAAGTATTTCTAGCGGGATTCGGGATTCGGGATTCGGCCCGACGTCGCTTCCACCGGTACTTTTCCAGGTCGATTCGGCCGCGGCGGTCAAAGTTCACTCCCTCCGCTTCCAGCAGGGCGCGCTGCAGCTCGTGCGAATCGCCGCGGGTCCGGGCGCTCACTTCGCCGCGCGCGTTGATGACCCGGTGCCACGGGATATCGATGGAGTCGGGGAGAGCGTGCAGCGCGTAGCCGACCTGGCGCGCGTGGCCCTCGAGTCCGGCGAGCTCAGCGACCTGGCCGTAGGTAGCGATCCGACCGGGAGGAATTTGCCGGACGATCGCGTAGATTCGTAAGTAGTTATTGTGCATTTAGGTGCACAGATTCTTGTTCACTCCATCTACGTACGGTAGACTAAAAAGTCTTATGCCAAGAGCATTCGCGTCCGGACAAATCGCCTTCGGCCTCGTTTCGATCCCGGTGAAGCTGTTCTCAGCCACCGAGGCGTCGGAGAAGATCAGCTTCAATATGGTGCACAAGGATTGCGGCAGCCGCATCCAGCAGCAGCTGTTCTGTCCCAAGGACGAGCGCACCCTCGAACGGTCCGAGATCATGAAGGGCTACGAGTTCGCCAAGGGCCAGTATGTCCTCTTCACCGAAGAGGAGCTGAAGGCGCTGGAGGAGAAGGCGACGCAGCAGATCGACATCGTCGAGTTCCTGCCGAGCAGCCAGATCGATCCGATCTATTTCCAGAAGGCGAATTACATGGCGCCCGACCGTGGCGGCGAGCGCGCGTACGCGCTTTTATCGAAGGCGCTCCAGGAGACGGGGCGGTGGGCTCTCGCGAAATACGCGGCCCGCGGCAAGCAATACCTCGTCGTGATCCGTCCGCTCGGCAAGGGGCTGGTGATGCAGCAGCTCTTCTATCCGAACGAGATCCGTTCCATGGACGAGCTCGATCTCGGCGATGCCGTGATCAAGGACGCCGAGCTCAAGATGGCCATTCAGCTCGCCGAGATGGTCGCCGCCGAAGAATTCCACCCCGAGAACTACCGCGATGACGTCGCTGACCGCATCCGCGCGCTCATCCAGAAAAAGATCGACGGCGAGGAGATCACGGCACAGGAAGAGGAAGAGCCGCGCGCCCAGGTCATCGATCTGATGGAAGCGCTGCGCAAGAGCCTGAGCGGCGCGCCGAAATCGTCCAAGCCCGCCACGAAGCTGCCGGTCAAGGCGGAGTCGAAGAGGAAGCCGGCGAAGGCAGCGGAACGTTCCGCGCCGAAAGCGCGGTCACGAGCGAGGTCGTAGGTCGTCCAGGGAACCTCTGAACAAGTCGTCATCCTGAGTCGGCGAAGCGCGACGAAGGAACTCAGGATCCGAAAACGCCTGCCATTTCGAGATCCTTCGCCGTCTTCGCGGCTCAGGATGACGTGAACAACGACTGGTCGTCATCCTGAGTCGGCGAAGCGCGACGAAGGATCTCAGGATCCGAAACCCCCTGCCATTTCGAGATCCTTCGCCGTCTTCGCGGCTCAGGATGACGTGACCAACGACTTGTTCAGAGCTTCCCTAGTGGGTCACCGGTCCTTGGTCTCGGGGGCCTCTTCGCCTTGCGGTTCCGATAGCGGACGAGCGTATTGATTTTGAGCAGGACGTGATCCGCCATCGTGACCAGCTGTTGGCTCGTCTCCCGTCGAAACGGCAAAGAGAAGGTGCGATTGAAGTTCCGTCGCAGAACCTCGAGCGTGTCGAACTGCTCGGTGGGCGGCAACTTCTCGGCGACGTCGTAAACGCGATCGGCCAAAGTCGTGGAGAGTTGCCGCCCGACGAGATCTCGAAAATCGCCGGTCATGGGATTGGTTTCCCTCGGAAACGGATTTCTACGCCCTGTAGCCCCGTGACCGGTGACCCGTCACCCGTCATCACATCCGAAGTAAAATAACCACGACAATGTCCTTCACTCTCCGGCAGGTGTCGGAAATGCTTGGTCTCTCGCCGGCGCAGATTCGCTCCTACGCGACCAAGGGATTCCTGACGCCCGATCGGGGACAGCGCGGCGAGCTCCGTTTCGGATTTCATGATCTCGTCATCCTTCGCACCGCGGGCGAGTTGAGCTCCGCCCGCGTCCCGCAGCGGAAGGTGCGCCGTATTCTCGAGCGTCTGCGGGAGCAGCTGCCGGAGGGCCAATCGTTGACCGCCGTACGGATCGCTGCCGATGGCGACCGCGTCGTCGTTCGTGACGGCGATGCGGTCTGGAACCCGGAGTCGGGGCAGGCGCTCTTCGACTTCTCCGTCGCCGAGCTGGCCGAGAAGACCGCGCCGTTCGTGAACCAGGAGCTCGAAGAGGCCCACGAGCGCGATGCCGATGACTGGTACCAGCTCGCCTGCGAGCTCGAAGTCACCGAACCTGACCAGGCGCAGAAAGCGTACGAGCGGGTTCTTGCCGCGGATCCGCAGCACGCCGATGCGCACGTGAACCTCGGCCGCCTGCTGCACGAACAGAAAGCGCCGGCCGCCGCGGAGAAACACTATCGCGCGGCGCTTGTGGCCGACCCGAGTCACGAGACCGCCGCATTCAACCTCGGAGTCGCGCTCGAAGATCTGGGGCGATACACGGACGCGATCGACGCATACCATCGCGCGATCGAGCTCGATCCGGGGAACGCCGACGCCCACTACAACATCGCCGGCATCTACGAGCGGCGAGGGGACAAGGCCGCGGCCCTGCGGCACCTCAAGGCCTGCCGCGCGTCGAAGAAGTAAACCAGCAGGGAGGGCTCATGGGATACGCGATTCCGCTCATTGTTGCGGCTCTCGGATTTCTCAGTGCCGCGACCACGCAGCCGCCGATTGCGCCTCGATCGCTGGAGGTGCAGATCAACATCGCACCATCCATCCTCGATCCGCTGCAACTCCTTCGACGTTCGACGCCGAACACGTACACCTGCGATGCGGTCGTGCTCGACGACGAAAAACATGCTGTCATCGGGCTCGCAAAGGTCGTCGCCGAGCCAGGCCGGCGAGAGACGGCGAAGCGTGTCAACGGCGAGACGGAAGTGGAGTTCGGTGTGCTGATCGCGCCGGCCGGCGACCGCGCGGACACGAAGGTCACGGTGAGACGTTCAGGAGTGGTTGTCGTACGCCAGTCAGCCACGATCCGCCTGATCAACGTCTCGGGGAAGAAGTACGTCCCCCTGCAGTAGACTCTTCCACACATGACCGTTACGGAAGCCCCGCAGACCGTTGAGCGCGAAGCGGTCACCAGCACGGTTGCGCCGATGCCGCCGCCGCGCGAGCGCCTCGTGGCGCTCGACGTGTTTCGCGGGATGACCATCGCCGGCATGCTGCTGGTGAACAATCCCGGCACGTGGAGCGCGATCTATCCGCCGCTCGAGCATGCCGAATGGCACGGCTGGACGCCGACGGATCTGATCTTTCCGTTCTTCCTGTTCATCGTCGGCGTGACGACGCATCTCTCTCTCGGCGCACGCAAGGCCGCCGGCGCGGACCGGCGGGCGCTCGTGAACAAGATCCTTCGCCGAGGGGCGCTGATCGTTCTGTTCGGTCTGCTGCTCAACGCGTTTCCGTTTTACTGGTGGGGGAAGATTCCCAACGTCGCCGACCCAACGTTCGCTCAGCGGCTGGCCTGGCGTTTCGAACATCTCCGCTACGCGGGAGTGCTGCAGCGAATCGGCGTCGCCTACACGTGCGCAGCGCTGCTGACGGTTTACCTCAGAGGGCGGCGAATCATCGGCACCATCGTGGCGATTCTCGTCGGCTACTGGGTGATCGTGACGCTCATCCCGGTACCGGGAACCGGAACGATCGGCTATTTCACGCTCGATCAGCCGAAGAACACGCTCGAAGCGTGGACCGATCAACAACTCCTCGGCGACCACATCTGGGTGGGAAGCAAGTACTGGGATCCGGAAGGGCCGTTGTCGACACTCCCGGCGGTGGCCACGGCGTTGCTCGGAGTTCTGGCAGGGGAGTGGATCGCGAACAAACGCCGTCCGCTGATCGAGCGCGTGGTCGAGTTGTTCGGCTTCGGCGTCATCGGCCTGACCGTCGGCCGCTTGTGGGGAGCGATCTTCCCCATCAACAAGAATCTCTGGACGAGCTCCTACGTCGTCTTCACCGCAGGCTTTGCGTGCGTCGTGCTGGCCGCGTGCCTGTGGGCGATCGACTTGCGCGGCTGGCGCGGCTGGACGAAGCCGTTCGTGATCTACGGCGTCAATCCAATGGTGGCCTTCGTCGGCTCGGGGTTGATGGCACGGTTGATCGGATCGCTGATCAAGGTAAACGTCGCAGGCAAGCCCGCGTCTCTTCAGCAGGCCAGCTACCAGGTCTTCTTCGAGCCATACTTCGAGCCGCGGTTCGCGTCGATGCTGTGGGCGATCGCGTTCGTGGTGCTCTGGCTCGGTATCCTTGCCGTCTTCTACCGGCGGCAGTGGATAATTAAGGTGTAAACCCTTTGTGAACAGCTGGATCAAAGCTCCAGCTTGTATATTATAAACAGCATGCGCACGACCACGGTTGCCGTCATCACAACGTTGTTCATCGGTTCCACGCTTCTTGCCCAGGAACTGCACCAGGCCACGCCGTTTGATCAGCTGATCCGCGAGTACCACGCCAACCATCACGCTCTCGTCGCCGAAATGCCGGCCATTGCCGCGAGCGCGGTGAATCCCGCGGCGACCAAGACGTTCACGGTTACCGCGAAGCAGTTTTCGTTCACGATCAGTCCTTCTCCATTTGTCGTGAATCAGGGAGACACCGTTACGCTCGACATCACATCGAGCGACGTGACGCACGGCTTCTTCCTCGAGGGTTCCGGGATCGATATCACGGAATCGCGCGGACAGCACGTCATCAAGACGTTCGTCGCGAATACGCCGGGCACGTTCAGCTACTTCTGCACGGTCTCGTCGTGCGGTTCCGGACACCCGAACATGTTCGGAACGATGACCGTCAACGCCGCCCCGAATCCTCCGGCGATCAGCTCGTTCACACCGACCGGCGGCACGACCGCCGGCGGCACGGTGGTCGCGGTCACCGGCTCGGCGTTTCAGAATGGTGCGAGCGTGAAGTTCGGCGATACGCCGGCCGTGAGCACGACCGTGAACAGTTCCTCGAGCATCAGCGCGATCGCGCCGGCTCACGATCCAGGAGCCGTGACCCTGACGGTCAGCAATCCGGACGGGCAGAGCGCGAACTTCGGCAGCTACATCTATGCGGTTCCTGGTCCGTCGATCACCTCGATCGATCCGACGAGTGGTCCGACGACCGGAGGCACCGCCCTCACGATCAGCGGATCGAACTTCGACTCCGGCGCGCGCGTGACGATCGGTGGGTTGGCCGTGAACAACCTGGTTGTGGCGACGACCCCGACGGCCTCGACGATCTCCGCGACCACCCCGCAGGGGCCGTTCGACATCGCTTCGAGCTCGCCTCGCGATGTCGTCGTCACCAACGGCGACGGCCGTTCGGCGACGCGCAGCAGCGGTTTCACCTGGACGTTGCCGGCGCCTGGCGTCACCTCCATCGTCCCGAATGCCGCCTCACCGAAAGGCGGCGCGCAGGTCATGATTTTCGGCGCCGGTTTCACGACGGCATTGCCGGTTTCCGTTTCCTTCGGTGGAGTCGCCGCGACGAATGTTCAGGTCACCGGACCAACAACGCTGATGGCAACCGTTCCCGCACACGTTTCCGGAACTGTTGACGTCGTCGTGACCGTCGGGTCGAGCAGCGCCACTGCCAGCGCTTCCTTCTCCTTCACTGATGGAGGAAAGCGGCGCCGGGCTGTGAGACGTTAGGTAGAATTCGCGACACCATGCGCAGACTGACTCACCTGCTTCCGCTTCTCATCGCCCTGCCGCTGTACGCCGGATCGGCGAAGATCTTCGACGCGACGTACACGGCCGTTGTTGCTCATGTTCCGGCCGGTTTGCCGGAGCTCAAAGTCTGGATTCCGCTGCCCGCGAGCCGCGGATGGCAGCACGTGTCGAACGTGACGATCGACGCGCCGTTCCCGTTCACGCGTCATCGCGACAAGGAATTCAGGAACGAGTACGCGTTCGCCACGATCCCCAATCCGCCCGAGGGCGATTTGACCGTTCGGGTGCGTTTCACGGCAACGCGAAATGAGGCCAGCGTTCCGGTGGAGAGAGTCGCCACGCGCGCCGAGCTTCAGCGCGCGTTGAAAGCCGATCGCCTGGTGACGCTGTCGCCGCGCATCCGCAAGCTTGCCGACGAGCTGACGAAAGGGGTCAACGATCCGTACGAACAGGCGCACGCGTTTTTCAACTACCTGATCGTCACGATGAAGTACGACAAGACGATTCCGGGGTGGGGACAGGGCGACACGGAGCGCGCCTGCGACATCAAAGCCGGCAACTGCACCGACTTCCATTCGCTGTTCATCTCGCTTGCGCGCGCCAAAGGCATCCCGGCGCGTTTCGTGATCGGATTCCCGCTCACCGCCAGCGACGGCAACGTGAAGGGCTATCACTGCTGGGCGGAGTTCTACATCCAAGGGAAGGGCTGGATTCCGGTCGACGCGTCCGACGCGTCGAAGCTGACGGATCCGGCCGCACAGCAGGCCTTGTTCGGGAACCTCGATCCGAACCGCGTGCAGTTCACGATGGGTCGCGATCTCGTCCTGACGCCGCACACGTCCGATCCCTTGAATTACTTCATCTATCCGCGAGCCGAGGCGGCGGGGAAGACGGTGGGTGAGCCGTCGATCTCCCTGCAGTTCCGCGAGCTCACGACCTCGGCAACCGCCGCTTCAGAATAGCGCTCACACGGCACCTGTTCTCGACAGGTGCCGTGAGCCGGTTCCTCATCCTTCCTCTTCTTCTCGTCGTGTCTTCTGCGTTGGCGCAGGGTTACACGACCATCGACGCGCTCGAATACGCGAATGCCGGCGGCAAGCCGCTCCTGCTCGACTTGCGCGTGCCCGATGGTTCCGGGCCGTATCCGGCGATCGTCTATCTGCACAGCGGCGCGTGGATCACCGGCGATCGCACGGGCGGGCCGGCGATCCGGCAGGCTTCGCGCGGGTACGTGGTGGCGAGCATCGACTATCCGCTGGCGCCGCAATTCATCTGGCCCACGCAAATCGAAGCGTGCAAAGCGGCGGTGCGATGGCTGCGCGCGAACGCGGCGCGTTTCCACATCGATCCGGAGCGCGTCGGCGTCTTCGGTACCTCGGCCGGTGGTCATCTCGGCGCGGTTCTCGGCACGAGTGGCGGCGAGGCGTCGCTCGAGGGTCTGCAGCTCGGCGATTCTCAATTCTCCAGCCGCGTGAAGGCCGTCGTCGATTTCTATGGGCCCAGCGATCTCCTGATGCTCGATGACCAGAAGCTGCCCTGCATTCCGCTGGACGGAAACGCGTCGTACATGCCGCCGTCGCTTCTGATGGGCTGCCCGATTCAGCAATGCAGGGAATGGACGGAGACGGCGAACCCGATCCATTACATCTCGGCAGACGATCCGCCGTTTCTGCTGATGCACGGCATGCTCGATTGCCTCGTGCCGTTCCAGCAGAGCGTGATGCTGCACGCCGCGCTCGAGGCGAGCGGAATCGACTCGACGCTGATCCTGCTTCCGAACGCGCAGCACGCCGACGACCAGTTCAACGACGCGAAATACAAGAAGATCGTTGACGACTGGCTGGACAAGCATCTGCGCGGGCCGGTCGCGCGTCGGCGTGCCGTGAAGCGCTGAAACGTTTCCGCCGCTTTCTACATCCCTCCCGGATGCGCGGGTGATCGGGCCTCGCGGTAGAGTCTGCTTAGCTCCAGCAATCGTCATCCCCCGCCTGACGTTCACCGATTCGAGTCCGGGCGGCGTCATGATCAGGAAAGCGCACATCGACGAGCTGCGCAGCGCACTGGACGCGGCGCGCGCAGCGATCGGTCTGCCCGCGATCAGCTACACCGATTCGACGATCACCGCGCAAGGCACCGTGATCGAAAGCGGCGCACCTCATGGAGATCCGCGCCGGGACGCAATGACGCGCCCCCCGGCCCTGGGGAACCTCTGCGCAAGTCGTGATCCTGAGTCGGCGAAGCGCGACGAAGGATCTCAGGACGCGAAAACGCCTGCGATTTCGAGATCCTTCGCCGTCTTCGCGGCTCAGGATGACGTGAACAACGACTTGCGCAGAGGTTCCCTGGCGGCGGTGCGACCGTCCAGATCGCCGATCTCCGCGATCGTGTCGCCGCGGATTCCGACATCAGGGCGAATGGGCGGACGTCCGGTGCCGTCGATGACGGTTCCATTGCGAATGAGAAGATCGAAATGACTCGGCCCGGCTGAAGCCGGGCTCCATGATCTGCGCGGCAGGTCAGAGCGAGGAGGGCGGCGAATACGGCGCGCATGCAAAAGACGTAACCGCGCGCGCCACGTGCACCGTCTCGGTGGTGTAGGCGAAGAAGAGCTCGTTCCTGCGGAGGAACGCGTTGCGGAGGAAGTACGTGTAGGGCCGCTGGCTCCGGTACGCCTCGAGCATCGACACCTTGACTCTTTGCGCCTCGTCCGACACCGCGTAAGTCGCCCACTGGAACGACCGCATGTGCAGCGGCGGAAGGAGCGCTCGCTCGGGCATCCACACCAGTGGTTTGAAACGGCTGGTGTGCACGAGGTAGCCGAGGCGGTTGGGCATGAGCTGGAGCCGGTCGATGGCCACGTCGACGATCGCGGCGGCCGCGCTGTGATCGGGATGCATGTCGAACGGAACGGGCGTGATCACCGTGGTCGGCCGGACGAGGGCGAGGATGCCCTGAACGTCGCGAACGACGTGTTCGAAGTTGTGCGGTGCGCCGGGCGATAGCGCGGCCAGGTATGGGACGGCCCTCGCCTGCGTCGAAGTGGAACGGATCACGAGCTTCGGTTGCTCGACGATCGCCCGCAGACCGCGGTCGGGATAGCCGAGGATGAAGCGATGATCGCGCGGGACGCCGAGGATGCGCATGGCGTTGCCGGCTTCGGCGATGCGTGTGCGGCCCACGGCCAGGTAGTCGTCAGGCGTCAGCAGCACGCGACGGTGGAGGAGGCGCGCGGAAAATCGTGCGCAATCGCCGGCGGTCAGGAAAGCGACGAAGACGTCAGCTCCGGCCCGGATGGCATCGAGCGCGTACGCGCCCGCTCCGATGGCTTCGTCGTCCATGTGCGGAGCGACGATGAGGACGCGATCGCCCTTCTCGGCCGGCTCGATTGAGGGATAGCGTTCCTGGCCCGATTCGGCCGGTATGTCCATGCCTGACTGGGCAGGTATAACACGGAGACTCGTCGTTTTTCATCCGTTGACAGCGAGGGCGGACCTTGCGTCATAAGATGGCGCGGTCCAACAAAGGAATCGGAGGCTCCGATGGCTGAAATCAAGCTCACCGTCAACGGAAAACCGCGAACCGTCTCGTCGCCGCCCGACACCCCGCTCCTCTGGGTGCTGCGGGACGACCTCGGCCTCACCGGCACGAAATTCGGCTGCGGGGTGGGTTTGTGCGGCTCCTGCACCGTGCTCGCAAACGGCGACGCGATCCGGTCGTGCAGCACCGCGGTCGGCGACGTGAAAGGGCAGTCGATCACGACCATCGAGGGATTGTCGCCGGCGGGAACGCATCCGCTGCAGAAAGCGTGGATGGCCGAGAACGTTCCGCAGTGCGGCTACTGCCAGGCGGGACAGATCATGTCGGCTGCCGCGCTGCTGGCGAAGAAACCGAAACCAACCGACGAAGACATCGATGCGGCGATGGAGGGGAACGCCTGCCGCTGCGGCACGTATCTCCGCGTCCGCAAAGCAATTCATCGCGCGGCGGAGGAGGTGTAGCCATGATCCGCAAAGTCTCCCGCCGCGAATTCGTGAAGGTTACCTCGGCCGCGTCCGCGGGATTGATCCTGTCGGTCGCCATCGAAGCGAAGGAGAAACCGAAATCGATGCCCAAGGCGGCAGCGGCTGCTCATGACATCGGCGCGTTCGTACAGGTCGATGACGCCGGTGTTGTGACGATCTGGGTCCCGAAATCGGAGATGGGCCAGGGAGTGCGCACGGCGCTGCCTATGATCGTCGCCGAGGAGCTCGACGCCGACTGGAAGAAGGTGCAGATCCGGCAGGCGTACCTCGACAAGAAGTTCGGCCGCATGGGAACGGGCGGCAGCAGCAGCGTGCGGACGACCTGGAAGCCGCTGCGCGAGGCCGGCGCCGCCGCCAGGGCGATGCTCGTTTCCGCGGCCGCTGCGAAGCTGGCCGTTCCTGCCGACTCGCTTTCCGTCAGCGACGGAGTGATCACACACGCTGCATCGGGCAGGAAGGTCGCGTTCGGCGAGGTCGCCGCGGACGCCGCCATGATCGAAGTACCGAAAGAGGTCAAGCTGAAGGAGCCGGCCGCATTCAAAGTCATTGGCCGCAAAGCCGATCGCCTCGACAATCCGGACATCGTCACAGGCAAGGCGACCTACGGCATCGACGTGCGCGTTCCCGGAATGTTGTACGCGGTCGTGAAACGCTCGCCGGCGTTCGGCGGAACAGTGGCCAGCTTCGATGACACCAAGGCGAAAGCGGTTCCGGGCGTACGACAGGTCGTGAAGATCGACGCCATCGGAACGGACCTGCCGTGGAACGGCGTGGCGGTGATCGCCGATTCGACATGGGCGGCGATGAAGGGACGCGAGGCGCTCGATGTGAAATGGAACCCGGGCGCCGCGGCCACGGAATCGACGGAATCGATCGCCAAGCAGATGCAGAAGGCCGTGAGCACGGTGTCGAAACGCGTTCTTGACGTGGGCAATGTCGATACGGCCACGGTCTCGGCGTCGAAGAAGATCGATGCCACCTACGAGCTGCCGTTCCTTGCGCACGCGACGATGGAGCCGATGAACGCGACGGCGAGCGTCACCGCCGATGGCGCGGAGCTCTGGCTGCCGACGCAATTCCCCGACTGGGCCGCGGGCACGGTCGCCAAAGCCGTTGGTGTGAAGCCCGAGCAGGTCAAAGTGAACGTCACTCTCCTGGGCGGCGGGTTCGGGCGAAAAGCGAATCCCGATTTTGCGACGGAGGCTGCGCTGCTGTCGAAGGCCGCTGGAAAGCCGGTGCACGTGCACTGGACGCGCGAAGACGACATGCAGCACGACTACTACCGTCCGGCAAGCGTGCATCGCGTCATCGGTGCTCTCGATCCGGATGGACGGCTGATCGCGTGGGACCATCATTTCGCCGCGCCTGCAATCGAGACGTTCCTGAATCCGAAAACCGACAAGCCGCAGGACAGCGAGATCGGCGGACTCGACGATCTGCCGTATTCGGTGCCGAACTACCGGATCGAGTTCACCCCGATTGCGTCCGTGGTGCCGCGTGGTTGGTGGCGCTCGGTCGAATATTCGATCAACGGGTTCGTGATCAACTCGTTCCTCGATGAAGTAGCGCACGCGACGGGCAAAGATCCGATCGAGCTGCAGCTCTCATTGCTCACGCCCGGAAAACGCATCGAAGGAGAGGGTGCGGCGAAGGCGTATCCGTTCGAGGTCGATCGGCTGCGGCGTGTGATCGAGGTGGTGCGCGATCGCTCGGGGTGGGGCAAACGGCTCGCCGAAGGTCGAGGCCGCGGATTTGCGGCGCAGCGTTCATTTCTCTCGTACGTCGCGCAGGTGGCGGACGTCAGCATCACCAAGGATGGCCTCAAGGTCGATCGGATCGTGTGTGCGATTGACTGCGGCACGGCCGTGAATCCGGACGGGATCGCCGCCCAGGTCGAAGGCGCGATCGCCTACGGCCTGACGGCTGCGCTGCACGGTGAGATCACCACAGCCGGCGGTGCGGTGCAGCAGTCGAACTTTCACGACTATCCGCTACTCCGGATCGGGGAGATGCCGGTCGTGGAAGTCCACATCGTCCCGAGCACGGCTGCGCCGACGGGCACGGGCGAGCCCGGATTGCCCCCCGCCGCACCGGCCATTGCCAACGCAATCTTTGCAGCGACGGGTAAACGACTGAGAAAGCTGCCATTTAAGCTGACTTGACCCATAGGGTATGGAAAATCGATCTGGGGGCACTCCTCAGATTACGGGAGGGGTGTCGCTTTTGCGATTTTTCTGCGAGTGGTGCTTTGAACGCGTCAACATCGTCCATGAGGATTCGCCTTACGCGGAAGTTCTGCACCATTTCACCGAATGCCCGCGCCGTCCCTCCAGCGCCACCGACCAGAAAGTTGCGGGTCTGGCAACGCATATCGCGAGCCTGATCATGAGCGGCGACGAATCCGCGGGCGAGCAGAAGAGCGGCATCGTCGCCTAGACAGAACCTCTGCACAAGTCGTTGTTCACGTCATCCTGAGCCGCGAAGACGGCGAAGGATCTCGAGATCGCCGCGTTTTCGCATCCTGAGATCCTTCGTCGCGCTTCGCCGACTCAGGATGACGACTTGCGCAGAGGTTCTAGCGAATGCTGTAGCGCATCTCGAGCATGACGCTGCGCCCGTCGATCACCGGACTGAATCCCGAGTCACCCGCCTCCTGATGAGTTCCCGCAATCTGCGAAGACGGCGAAGGATCTCGAAATCGCCGCGTTTTCGCATCCTGAGATCCTTCGTCGCGCTTCGCCGACTCAGGATGACGACTTGCGCAGAGGTCCTAGCGGATGCTGTAGCGCATCTCGAGCATGACGCTGCGCCCGTCGATCACCGGACTGAATCCCGAGTCACCCGCCTCTTGATGAGTTCCCGCAATCTGCGTGAATTCGATTCCGCCGCGCACGTGGCTGGTTACGTCGAGCAGCCAGGCGAACGTCCATCCGCGGCCGTGCTCGTCGTAACGATCGCCGGCAACCGGATGGCGGTCATGCGTCGCGAAGATCTCGTACCTCGCCGAGAGCCGGTTGCGGCCGCTTTTGTAGGAACCGAGGAGGTAGGCTGAGTAGAAGTCGATGTCGATGGAGTTCGCGCGTGGATCACCCATTCCTGATTTTCCGGACATCCACTCGCTGGCCAGTGTGGCATCACCGAAGTGAGCGTCGGCGCCGAGGATGTTGAAGGGCGTTCTCCAGGCGTATTCGCCGCGGTGCAAACGGCGATCGCCCTCGTTGTCGATGCGCGTGAACTGGATGCTCGCGCGCTCTGGAATGGCGTAGCGGATGCGCGCGGCGTAGCCGGTGCGCCCGTCGAGATCCGTCCCGAACGGTTTCGTTCCGTCGCGCCGCTGATGGATGAACACCTGATTCAGCGATCGCAGCGGCGGCAGCGGCAGAACTTCCTTGAAAACGGTGAGCCGGTTGCCGGCAGTCCATCCGCGCCAGGCGAGCAATCCGCCCATCGAGTCGTTCCCACGGAATGCGGTTGCGGACGTTGTGATGAGCGCGGTGGACGTCAGCACTCTCCATTCCGCATTGACGCCGATCGGCCGCACTTCCTCGGCGACCCAACTGTTCAGCGTCGAGCCGGTGAGGGTGTAAGGCGAAGACCAGAGCTCCGCCACGTTTTCGCGCGACGTGCCGGGGAAGAATTGTCCAGCCCGGACGAGGAGCTCGTTACGGCCGCGCTCCCAATCTCCTTCCACATACGCGCTGACGAGGCCGGCGCGGCGGCCGCGATTCTCAGACGGCTCGGCACGAGCGTCTCCATGCGCGTGCACCAGGACGTGCTTGACCGGCTGCCAGTCGAAGCCGAGCTGCACGTCGGCGACGGCAGCACCTCGCCCTCGATTCACTCCCTCGCCGCCGGCATCAAACCGGCCGAAACCGCCCTGCATCCACGACGGCTGGCCGGTCACGTACATGCCGCGGCCCGTCACGAAGCCCCGGAGATCGAACGTCTCCGCTTCAGCGGCCGGAATCATGAACAAAACGGCGAAAAAGACGGCCGCGCGCGACCTCACTCGCTCCTTTTATCACTGCATCGGGCGCTAGAATGAGTGCATCGTGGAGACCGCGTCAGCTGTCCCGACAAAGATCGGGAAATACGAGGTTCTCGGCGTCATCGGGCGCGGCGGGATGGGTGTCGTCTACAAGGCCCGCGATCCGTTCATCGACCGCATCGTGGCCGTCAAGACGATCCGGATCGACAGCGATGCCGAAGACGATCAGGTCGGCCGGCTCCGGATGGAAGCGCGGTCCGCCGGCAAGCTTCACCACCCGAACATCGTCACCATCTACGACTTCGGCGAAGAGGAGTCGCTCTCCTACATCGTCATGGAGTGCGTGGAGGGGATCAATCTCTCGCGCGTCATCAATGCCAAGGTGACGATTCCGCTTTCGGCCCGCCTGCCGATCGTGCTGCAGATCGGCCGCGGTCTGGCGTACGCTCACGAGTCGGGCGTCGTCCATCGCGACATGAAGCCGTCGAACGTGTGTGTGACTTCGCGCGGCGTGCCGAAGATCCTCGATTTCGGTCTGGCGCGATTCGACAACACCCGTCTGACCAAGACCGGATATCTCAGCGGAACGATCGCGTACATGTCGCCGGAGCGATTCAGCGGCGACACCGGCCCGCAGGACGACATCTTCGCCCTCGGCGCCGTGGCATACGAGTTCCTGACCTATCGCCGCGCCTTTCCCGGCGACACCACGCCCGAAATCATCAGCAAGATTCTCGGCGGTCCGATGCCGCCGCTCGTGTCGACGCTGACCGGATATCCGGCGGAGCTCGATGACGTGATCATGAAGGCGCTTGCGCGCGATCCGGCCGACCGATACACGAGCGCCGCGGACTTCGTGGCCGACATTGAGACGTTCGCGCGGTCGGAGTCGTGCCTTGCGTATATGGCGGCCGAGCCGCAGTCCGAGCCATTCAATTGGATGGAGGGAGACCTTCCCGCATCGCTCAATCCGTACTCGTCGGGACGGAGCATGCCATCGGGTGCGATGGAGGAATCGCCGACCTTGAGGCTTGCCAGCGAGAGCGGCGAAGCCGGCGCCACGGAAGTGGTAAGACCGCCGGCGGATCCGACGCTGGCCAAGACCAGGGCGCGGCCCGAGGTGCAGCGGGCGGAACAGACCGTCATCGTCCCGGAGGAACCGGTGCGCACCAAGCGAGCGCCGTTCGCAGCGATCGCCGCGGTGGCTCTGGTCGTGATTGCCGGAGTGGCCTTTCTCGTCGCGCGAAACCGTCAGCCGGCCCAGCAGCAACCGCGCCCGGCGAAGGCCACGCTGCCTGCGACGACGGTCACCACGGTCACCGCTTCCGCGCAGAACGACGCCGCATCGCGTGAATCAGACGTGCAGCTGGCCACAGCGACGACGCTGGCCGGTCTTGTCGCTCAGCGGCATCTGACGCCCGATGAGCGCGTGCGTTACGACGACGCAAACCGGCAACTGGAGAACGCGCGCGCGAGAATCGCAGACAAGGATTACGCCGGCGGCGCGGCGCTGGCGTCGCAGGCGAGTCAGACGCTCCGGGATCTTCTTTCTTCCAATGGCGTTCCAGCGGTGGCGACCACGACCGCGGCCGCGTCGCCTGGAAAGCCCATCAGGCCGCCGAAGGGGCCGGTCATCGCGCACACCGAGACCGAGGCGCCGCCTCCCGTCGCCGTGTTGACGCAGACGACCGTTGTCACGCCATCGCCGGCCCCGGTTCAGCCGGCCACCGTCACGACCGCTCCGGCTCCGCCGCCGAAGCCATCTCGCGCCGATCTCGAACGCGAGATCCACACGTTCATGCGCGAAATCGCCATGGCGTATCAGGACAAGAACGTCGGGTTCTTCCGGCAGCGCGCGATGAATTTCACCGACCAGCTCGCGAGCGCGATCCGCAACTCGCCATCGACGCGCGTCGACATCGTCGTGAAGAGCATTCAGTTCACCGACGAGGGCGACGCCACGGTCGCGGTCCGGCGCACCGATACGTTCGCCGAAAGCGGGACACCGCCCGGCGTGCAGAACCTCGTCTACGAGCTGAAGCGCACGCCGGACGGCTGGAAGATCGTTCGGTTCTCCCGGACGGCGGCCTGACTACATCGTTCCCTGGATTCCCACCGTCACCACCGAGCTGGCGCGGATTCCGGTGTCGTTGAGCGGAACGATGAAATCGAAGAGGAACGCGCGGTTCTTCGAGAGTTGCCACTTGCCGCCGATTGCGCCGTCGATCTCCGACCGTGCCACCAGCGGCCGGCCGACGAGAACGGAGCTCTGGAACAGTCCGCCTGAGCTCGGACGTGCGATTCCGAGGAGCTCGCCGCTGAGGGTGACGCTGTCGCGGAGGACGTACTCGGAGCCGACCCTGTAGTCGATGGTGCTCAGCTTCGACTCCTTGAAGTTCGCTTCGTATCCGACGTTCACGTGGGGAATCAGCTTGCGAATCTTCACGGAGCCGACGTAGGTCAGCTTCGCGCGCAGCTCGCCGGAGCCAAGGAAGTTTTCTTTGTCGCCGGTCGGAAGCGTGACGTCCGCCAGAATTGCGGAATCGAGGTTCGCCATCTTCGGCAGGATGCGGACTTTTCCTCGCGCCACGATGTCGCCGATGCCGATCGCCGTTCCCGTGCCGTACTGGCCGGGTGTTTCGATCGACGGATCGAATAGATGCGCGCAGCAGATCGAGTTCGGCCCTTGCACAATGATGGCGTTCGAAGACACCTGCAGATCATTGCGAATGTAGGGCACGACCAGACCGACATCGACGTTGTTGGAGACCCCATAAACGGTCGAAAGCGTCAGAGCCTGGCTCTTCAGACGGAACTTCACGTTTACGTGAATGGTGTCGGTCAGGTAAGGCGCCGCGGGGTTGCCTCCGAGAATGCACTCGGGCTCGAGACAGTGTCGGAGGACGAGGTCGATCGAGTCCCTTCCGTTGACCCGATCGAAATCCGAGAAGCTGTAGGTTCCGGAGATCGTGAACGTCCCTTTTCCCGTGGTGGCGCCGCGATCGGCGAGCAGCGGTCCGAGCGATCCCTGCACGCGGTCGTACGTCCCGGTCTGTTCGTTGAAGCGGTAGGAGACGAGGCCGACGGCCGACGGAATCGGGAAAAGCGAATGCGACTGCAAAACATGCTGCAGCGTCGAGGTGAATGCCTGCAGGTCTCCGGTCTGGCCGAAGTGGGCCTGATGGCCGGTGTCTTTCAGCTGGATGCCGTTGCCGCCGTACAGGTTGTTGATCAAGCCCGACAACGTATCGCCGTGTTGCACCGTGACCTGAGCCGTGGCGACTTGCGCGAGCAACGAGAGACCGAAAATCAGGGGAGCGGACCGCCGCATCAAAATCCTCCTCGATTTGACTGCCTGTCCGATTCTATCCGGTCACATCGGAATCCGTGGATCGCGCCAGAGCCCGACCTGCCGGCGCCCGTAATCGACCGACACGAGGAACTTCGAAAGCAAACGGTTTCCGATGCGTGCCCGCGAGACGTCGCCGAGAGCGACATCGACACTCCCGAAGTCGGTTCCGGCGATCGTCACCCGCGCGCTGCGGCGCCCGGCGGCGTGCGAGCCGCGCGGCAGAACGAGCGTGTCCGGAAGAGCTGTGTCGACGACGACCGGCGTCGCACGCCCGTCGACCTCGGCGATCACTTTCGGCTCGGCTTCGAACTGGAACAGCGTCATGTAGTCGGGATAGATCCCGTCCTTCTGCCACGTGAGAAGCCCCGTCCGGTAATCGATGGTGACAGCCTTCGCGTCCCAGACGTCCGCGCCGACGAGCGCATCTCCAACGCCCCCGAGACTCATGACCACGGGATCGAAGGGAATCGACTGGCGGTGATTCAGCTGCAGCACATACCGCCCGCCGCCGGCCCGTTCCACGAAGGCCGGATCGACGATCGTGCGTGAATGCGCGGAGCCGAAGAATATGCGGCCGCCATGATTGTTGATCTCCGCGGTAGTCAGGAAGATCAGATTGTTCTCCAGGGTGAAGCCCAGGTTGACCTCATTCGCGGGAGCTTGTCCCTGCCACGGCAGAACTGAGCACGACGTGAACAGACCGGCAACGAGCGCTGTTATTGCTAGCGGAAGCGATTTCGATAACATTCCGACTTCTTTTTCCCGGCCACTGCAACTTGGGCGCCGGGCTCTCCGAGAAAGGATCACCCATGACGACTGTGACTGAACCCGAGACCAAACCGCAGACTCTCGCTCCGTTCCGGAACGAGCCGCTGACCGATTTCAAGAATCCCCAGAACAAGTCTGCGATGGAAGCGGCTTTGGCGAAAGTAAAAAACGAGCTCGGCCGTGAATACCCGCTGATCATCGGCGGTGAGCGCATCACCGGCCTCAAGACGTTCGACTCGATCAACCCCTCGCACAAAACCGAGCTCCTCGGGAGGTTTCAGAAGGGAACGAAGGCTCATGTCGAGAAAGCGATCGACGCGGCGTGGAAGGCGTTCGAGAGCTGGAAGCGCCAGCCGGTCGGGGTCCGCGCCGGGCTGCTGCTGAAAGCGGCCGCGTTGCTGCGCCAGCGGAAACACGAATTCTCCGCCACCATGGTCTACGAAGTCGGCAAGACATGGCCCGAAGCGGATGCCGATACGGCCGAGGCCATCGATTTTCTGGAGTTCTACGCGCGCGAGGCATACCGCTACGGCGGCGAGCAGCCGATCACGAGGATCGATTCGGAGAAGAATGAGCTGGTCTACATCCCGCTCGGAGTGGGCGCCGTCATTCCGCCGTGGAACTTCCCGCTGGCCATCATGGCCGGCATGACCACGGCCGCGATCGTGACCGGCAATTGCGTCATCCTGAAGCCGTCGTCCGACTCGCCGTGGATCGCCTATCGCTTCCTCGCGCTGCTCGAGGAGGCCGGCATGCCGGCGGGGGTCGCCAATTTTCTGAGCGGCTCGGGTGGGGAAGTCGGCGATCCGCTCATTCAGCATCCTCGCATCCGCTTCATCTCGTTCACCGGCTCGAAGGAAGTGGGGCTGCACATCAACGCGGAAGCGGCGAAGACGCCGACGGGGCAGGTCTGGATCAAGCGCGTGATCGCGGAGATGGGCGGTAAAGACGCGATCATCGTCGACCGTGAGACGAAGAACCTCGACGACGCGGCGAGCGCGGTCGTGGCCTCCGCATTCGGGTTCCAGGGACAGAAGTGCTCCGCGTGCTCGCGGCTGATCGTCGACGAGGCCATCTACGGCCGCTTCATGCCGCTGGTCGTCGAGAAGACGAAGAAGCTGAAGCTCGGCGCGCCGGAATCGGCCGACTCCAACGTCGGTCCGGTCGTGAACGAGTCGGCGATGAAGAAGATCAAGGAGTACATCGAGAAAGGGAGCCGCGAAGGCCAGATCCTGGCGGGCGGAAATGTCGATGCGAAGGAAGGCTTCTTCGTGGAGCCCACGGTGATCGGCCCCGTGTCGCCGGATTCGACGATCGCGCAGGAAGAAATCTTTGGGCCGGTGCTCGCGGTCATCAAGGCCAGAGACTTCGACGACGCGCTGCGGATCGCGAATGACAGCCAGTACGGCCTGACGGGCGCGGTCTTCACGGACAACGAGGAGAAGATTCGCCGGGCCTCTGATGAGTTTTTCGTCGGCAACCTCTACTTCAATCGCAAGTGCACCGGCGCGCTCGTCGGCGTGCATCCGTTCGGCGGATTCAACATGTCCGGCACGGATTCGAAGGCCGGCGGTCGCGATTACCTTGGGCTGTTTCTGCAGGCCAAGGCGATCTCGAGGAAGGTGTGATGGAGCACCGGCTTCATTACGATCCGAGTTTGAAGTTCACCGTCAGATTGAAAATGACATCCAGGGGTTGTCCATTCATCGTTCCCGGCTTGAACCGCCACTGACGGACGGCGCGCTCCGCTTCCTCCGACAGCCCCATCGGCAATCCCTTGACGACCTTGACCTGGTCGACGTGGCCGTTCCTGTCGATGATCGCTTCGACGATCACGACGCCGGACACGCGGGAAGCCCTCGCGGTTTCCGTGTACTTCGGCTCGATGCGCGTGACGATGACCGGCGCTTTCACGTCGCCGCCGACGCGCAGAGGTCGGGAAGGAACTTCGACGGACGCTTCCTTGCCGCTGGTGCCGTCACCTTCGCTGCCTGCCGGGGCACCACCGAGCTTGCCTCCGATCTGGCCGCCCGCTACTCCGCCCACCTCACCGCCCACCACTCCGCCTGGAACGCCGCCCGCGACTCCACCGGGCACGCCATTCGCGACGCCGCCTTCCACCGCCTGCGTCGGAGCGGAGGAAGGAGGATCCTCCGACGGCTTGATGTCGTCCGCCCCGGTGGTTGAAGGAATCTCGATTTTCGGGACTTCCTGCGGGATCTCACGAGGCGGTATGAATGCATCGTGAGGAACCGGCTTGGGCTGCACCGGTTCGATGCGCGGATTGGCCTTCGGCGCGCTCGAGCTTGCTGCCGGCGCGGGGGGTGGGGGTGGCGGAGGGGGAGGGGCAGATCCCTGCGTCACGAAGGCCCGGATCGGCTTGGCTTCCGCATCCACCCGGTGAGACGCGGTGGCACCGAGAAAAATGATTGATCCGACGAACAGTCCGTGCAAAATCAACGATGTCAGAGACGCCTGCCAACCGCCCGTCTCGCGACGTCTTTTCGACTCGATGAGGTTGCTTTGGAGATCCATCACTTCTCCTCCGTTTCCTGCGTCGAGGATAGTTATTCGCAAAGAGGCTGCCAGCAGTTTTGCTCTTGTATTTCAATAAGTTACGTGATAGTTATGGATACCTGACGTGGCCACAGATGAGACCGTAAAGAAGTCAACGACCCGCGAGTACTACGAAGCCCTGCTGATCGCGGTCATCTTCGTCAACTTCGCCCGCATCTTCGTTTTCCAGGCGTTCAAGATCCCGACGGGATCGATGGAAGACAACCTCAAGGTCGGCGACCACATCATCGTCAACAAGTTCATCTACGGCCCGAACGGCCTCGGCCCTTTGTCGGGACTGTTCCCGATCCGCGACGTACGACGCGGCGACATCATCGTGTTTCGCTATCCGCTTCAGCCCGACACCGACTTCGTGAAGCGTGTCATCGGCATGCCGGGCGACGTCGTTGAGGTCCGGGACAAGAACGTGTTCGTCAACGGCAACAAGCTCAACGAGCCATACACGATTCACGTCGACCCGACGATGTACCCGCGGCAACCCGCCCTCCCGGAGCCGTACCGATCGCGCGATCAGTTCGGGCCCTACACGGTCGCACCGCATTCGTACTTTGCGATGGGAGACAACCGCGATCGCTCCAGCGACTCGCGCTACTGGGGCACGGTGCCGCGATCGATGATCAAAGGCCGCGCGTTCATGGTGTACTGGTCGTTCCGCGGCGAGCCGCCTCCCCCTGGCAGTCCGCCTGCCGATCGCGCGCGCGAGCTGCTCAATGTGGTCATCCACTTCTTCGATCGCACCCGCTGGCAGCGGACGTTCTTCATCGTCGACAGCAAGTACCACTTCACCCCTGAGATTCAGGACAGTGGTAGCCCTTATGAGTCCGAGTGAAAAAGCAGGCCTCGGGCCTCAGGCCTCGGGCCTCGGAGCCGTCCACGACGAATCCGACGAAGGCGAACCGAGGCCCGAGGCCCGAAGCCCGAGGCCCGAGGAAGACGCGGTCGTCGTCGACCGGAGCGATCACCCGATCTCGCGCCGGCAGATCCCTGAAAACGTTCTGAAGGTCCTCTACCGCCTGCACCGCAGCGGATATCGAGCCTACCTGTGCGGCGGAAGCGTGCGCGATCTGCTGATGGCGAGGACGCCGAAGGATTTCGACATCGCCACGGATGCGCATCCTGCCGAGATCCGCCGTCTGTTCCGCAACAGCCGGATCATCGGCCGGCGCTTTCGCCTCGTGCACGTGATCTTTCAGGACATGATCGTCGAGGTGGCGACGTTCCGGCGCGAGCCGGAGCGCGGCAGCGCTGAGGACACGGACGACATCCTCGTCACCGACGACAACACGTTCGGCACGCCGCTGCAGGACGCTCGTCGACGCGACTTCACGATGAACGGCCTCTTCTACAACATCGCCGATTTCTCCGTGCTCGACTACGTGGGCGGTCTCGAGGACATCCACGAGGGTCTGGTTCGCGTGATCGGCGATCCCGACGTTCGCTTCCGCGAAGATCCGGTGCGGATGATGCGGGCAATCGAATTCGCCTCGCGGCTGCGATTCGCGATCGAGCCCGCGACGTACGAGGGTATCCTCCGCCACCGCGCGGACATCCTGAAGGCTTCTCCTCCTCGCGTTTCCGAAGAGATTCTGGAGTTGCTGCGCCGGGGATGGTCGCGCGGCGCATTACGGCTGCTCGTGGAGACGCGCCTGCTCGAGCCTCTTCTGCCCGAGGTCTATCGCGCGATCGAGGGTGAGCGCACGCCGTACTTCTGGAAAATGCTCGAGGTGCTCGACCGCACCGTGCAATCGGGACGCAAGGTCTCCGATCCGGTGCTGCTGTCGGTTCTGCTACTGCCGTGGATCGTCGAAGAGCTCGAACGGGAAGAGCAGCGCCGACAGGGCCGAATGCGCATCGGCGAGGTCCTGCTGTTCATCCGCGATCTCGTGCAGCCGGTGTGCGCGCGCATGGCGCTGCCGGCCGGCGCGCGCCATCAGATCGAACAGGCCCTGGAGACGTTCTGGCGCCTGCTCGAGCCGCCCTCCGATCGCCGCGCTTTGTTTCGCTTCATCTATCGCGAGCCGTTCCATGACGCGCTGGCGCTGCTCGAGCTGTACGCGCTCTCGTCCGGCAAGTATGTCGAGCAATTCCGCCAGTGGAACTCCTTCGCGCAGCGCGTGCGGAAGGCACAGGAGGAAAGCGGCCCTCCCGTCAGGAAGCGCCGCCGGAGAAGGCATTGAGCGAACCGATTTATGTCGATCACCACGCCACCACGCCCTGCGATCCGCGTGTGGTCGAAGCGATGCTGCCGTTTTTCAGCGACCTGTTCGGCAATCCCGCCTCGCTGACGCACCATCAGGGCCGTCGCGCCGCGAATGCGCTCGAAGATGCGCGCATCAGCGTCGCGCGCTTCTTCAAGGTGCAGCCGAACGAGATTTACTTCACTGCCGGGGCGACGGAGTCGAACAACATTGCCCTCAACATCCTCGAGCCGGGACAGCACTTCATCACCAGCGCGATCGAGCACAAGTCGATTCTTGGTCCCGCCGAGCGGCTCCAGAAAAGCGGCATCGACGTGACGATCCTCAGTCCGGACCGGGAAGGGTTCATCGCCCCCGATGCGGTTGGCGATGCCATCCGGCCAAACACGCGTCTCGTGTCGATCGAGGCGGCGAACGCGGAGATCGGAACGATTCAGCCCATCGGCGAGATCGGTGCGCTCTGCCGGGAACGGGAGATCCTCTTTCATACCGACATGACCCAGGCAGTTGGGAAGATCGCGGTCGATCTGACCGCCATCGACATGGCTTCCCTCTCTGCGCACAAATTTTATGGGCCGAAGGGGATCGGCGGCCTCTGCGTCCGCCGCGGCGTACGCGCACGGCCGGTCATGCTCGGCGGAGGGCAGGAGAGAGGTCTGCGCTCAGGTACGGTGAACGTGCCTGGGGCGATCGGCCTGTCGGTCGCACTGCAGATTCGCGGCGAGGAGATGCACAAGGAGGCGACGAGGCTCACAGAATTGCGGAACGAGCTGTGGGATCGTCTGGCCCGCGAGATGGACGGCGTTTCCGTGAACGGACCACGAGCGTTAAGATTGCCGGGCAACCTGAACGTCAGCTTCGACCGGGTCGAGAGCGACTCGGTGCTCATGGCGATGCGGCGCTTCTCGTTGTCTTCCGGTTCGGCTTGCAGCTCGGGGGAGCGCACCCCATCGCGCGTGCTGCTGGCGATCGGCGTAAGCGAGGCCATGGCCATGGGGTCGGTGAGAATCGGGTTGGGCAAATCGAATACGGCCGAGCACATCTCGATGCTCGTCGATGATCTCAAACGCATCGTGACAAAACTGCGGGAGATTTCGGCGGCGTGACGACCAAGGCCAAGGCGCAGCTCGGCCGCATTCTGCTCGTCGACCAGTCGCGCGGATCGCTCGCCTTTCAGGAAACGATTCTCCGCCGGCGTGGCGTGGCCATCAGCACCGCCCTGGCCGGCTCCGAGGCGCTGGAGAAGGCGAAGGAAGAGACTCCGAACCTGATCATCCTGGCCTTCGATCTGTTCGACATGACCGCACCGGAGTTCTGCCGCGAGATCCGCGGCGATGACAACACCAAGGCGATCTCACTTCTCCTGGTCTGCGATCGCGACGCGCAGGAACACCGCGATCTCTGCATCTCTGCCGGCTGCAACGATGTCATCTACCGTCCGCTGCAGCGGCGCGATCTCGACGAGAAAGTCGAACGGCTGACGTCGATTCCCGTCCGACGGCAGCTGAGAACGATCACCAAGATCGAGGTCTCCCTCGAGAAGAACGGCCGTTTCGTCCTTGCACGGAGCATGAACATCTCCGCGAACGGCATGTTGATTGAAGTCGATCGTGTTCTTCCCGGAGAAGAGAACGTCTGTCTCCATTTCTATCTGCCGGGCGACCCGGAGCCGATGAAAATCGACGCCGAGATCCTGCGCGCGGAGTTCTCCGGTACGATGGCCAAGTACGGACTGCGGTTCGTGAATCTCAATCCCCAGGAGCGGCAGCGCATCGAGCACTTCGTTTACCGCCTCCGCTCACGAGAACTGATTTGATGGCAAAACCAACCCGACAGATTGACGTAGCAATCGAACTGACCCAGCAGCACGATTACCTGCAGGCCCTGACGCGTTTCCTGGAAATCTACGGAACCGACGGCGCTGCTCCGGTGAAGACCGGGAAAGACGCCGTCGGGCTGTCGTACTTCGGACTGTGCCTCGCCCTCGTGCAGAAGAAGTACAAGGAAGGCATCGATCTCTGCAAACGCGCACTCGATCTGGAGTTCTACAACGGCGATCACTACGTGAACCTTGCCCGCATCTACCTGGCGCGTGGGGACCGGAAGAAAGCCGTGGAGGTTGCCGACTCGGGCCTGAAAGTCGCGCCGGAACACGACGAGCTGCTCGAAATGCGTAAGGAGCTCGGGATCCGCGCCAGACCGGCGGTCCCGTTCCTCGACCGCGCCAACCCGGTGAATGTGACGCTCGGCCAGGCGCGCCACGCCGCGAAGAACAACGCTTCGGGCGAGGGGCGGCGGAAAAAGTAGAAGACGGGAATGTGGAATGTCGAATGTCGAATGCGAAATGGTGAATTGATCGCATTCAACATTCACCATTCCCGTTCTCCCGTTCCCGATACCAGCCAGCCAGCCTCTCCTCCGAAACCCCCAACCGCCACGCGATCACGATCGTCCAGTTCATCGCGGTGGTGCGCAGCAGGCCGAGGCGCAGAAAGCGACGGCCGGAGGTGATCACGGTGAGCGGGAGGACGATCGGCCGGCCGCGGCGCCGCATGCGCACGGCGAGCTCGTAGTCATCCATCAGCGGAATCTCCCGGAAGCCGCCGTCGCGAAGGAATGTCGCGCGGCGGATGAACTGCGCTTGATCGCCCCACGGAGAGAGCGTGAGACGTGTGCGGAGATTGATGAGGAATGCCGCGAGCCGTAGTTTCCACGCCTGTTCGGCGAAGCGGAGGCGAAAACCTCCGAACGGCGCGCGTTGCAGCGCGTCGAGCACCGCCGCCCCTGCGCCGGCTGGCAGCAATGTGTCGGCGTGGAGAAAGACCAGGGCCTCGTTCGCTGCCGTCTCCGCGGCCCGGTTGTATTGGCGGGCGCGCATCGGCTGGCATTCGATCACGCGTGCGCCCGCGGATGCGGCAGCCTGGCGCGTGCGATCAGTGCTTCCACCATCGGCGACGATGACCTCCGCGGCGCCGGACTCGAATGCCGAGCGCACGGCCGCCGTCACGGCCTCCTCCTCGTTCCGCGCGGCGATGATCACCGTGACGGGCAAAGACACGGGCGGATGCTACCCTACGGTTCATCGTGAACTGCTACATCCTGACGGGCGGGCGCTCGGCGCGCATGGGGCGATCGAAGGCCGCGCTGTTCCTGGGCACGATCTCCGCGGCGGCGGCGCCGGCGTTCGAGCGGATCATCGCCGTGCAGCGTCACGGGACGGAGACGCTCTCGATCGAGACGATTTTCGAGGAGTCTCACGAACACGAGGCGCCGGTGTTCGGAGTCGTTCGTGCTCTGCAGGATTGCGGCGGCCGCTGCTTCGTCCTCGCCACGGACTACCCCTTGATCACGACGGACTTCCTCCGCGATTTGCGCAGCCGTTTCGAGGCTTCCGAGGCACCGGTGCTGATGCCGGTGTGGCAGGGAGTGCCGCAACCTTTATGCGCCGGCTACTCCTCCGGGATTCTCGACACGCTGCAGCGCCGGATCGCGGAGAATAGACTCGATCTGCGCGGTCTGGCGTCCGAGGTCCCGACCGTGCTCGTGGACGTGGAAGGCCACGCGCTGGTGAACGTGAACACGCCCGCGGAGCTGGAAGAAGCGGAGAGACTGCGATGAGCACCCGAACGTTTTCACATCTCGATGAGACCGGTGGCATCTCGATGGTCGATGTCGATTCGAAACAACCGACGCGCCGTGAAGCCGTGGCGACCGCGATCGTGCGCATGTCGCCGGAAACGCTGCAGAAGCTGGTCGACCGGGCGCTCCCGAAGGGCGACGTCCTGACGACCGCGAAAGTCGCCGGAGTTCTCGGCGCCAAACAGACACCGTCGCTCATCCCGCTCACGCATCCCATCGCCATCAGCTCGATCGACGTGACGTTCGATCTCGATCCGAAGGCGGGCACGATCGAGATTCACTCCATCGTCCGCTGCGAAGGAAAGACGGGCGTGGAGATCGAAGCGATGACCGCATGCGCGATCACGGCGCTGACGATCTACGACATGTGCAAGAGCGCGGAGAAGGGGATCGTCATCGAGTCGATCCAACTGATGCGCAAGACCGGCGGCAAGAGCGGGACGTGGGAAAGGTGATCAGCGATCGCTTCCCCTGTCCGCCGTCACCAGCTGCTTGCGAATCGATCCCAGAATTCTGGAGTCTGTCGCCGCGGCGAGATCGACGAGTTTCTGGCGGTCCGTGTAGCCGTTGAACGCGATCAGAAAACGGTCGATGCGGAACGCGACCGCCCGGCCGAGATACTTGTCCTCGGCCGTGAAGTTGTCTTCGCCGAGATTCGGGATGGGATCGAGGAGCTTGCCGTTGCGGACGTACAGAGTGCGATACGCGGCGAGGATCCGCGCGGCAGCGTCTTTGTTCGCGGCGGGGATGATCAGTCCGTCCATCTTGTCGCCGCCGACGTTGAACGACGCCTGGAACGAGTTCGCGAGGATTTCCTCGCCGAATCCCGATTCGGCCGAGAAGCGCTCGCTGTTTGCGATGCGCGTGTCGGCCGGGAAGAAATTGAACACCGCGGGCTTGGCGGGAGCGGCCGGCATTCGCTCGGCGACGAATCCGACGAGCCGCCGCAGCGCCCCCGGCGTGGAAGCGTTGCCGATGACGCGCACGTAGAACGGTCCGCGCCAGAGGTGGATCGAGTGCTTCGTCATGAACGCTTCGTTCGCGATGTCGACGAACTGCACGCTGGCGTTCTTGCGCGTCGAGTACGCGCCGAACGCCTTCACGAAATCGGGGAAGCGGTAGATCTCGACCGTGGCGAACCCGTTGCCGGCCGTCGTCAGGTAATTGCCGATCGTTCCGTCGATCACTTCGTAGTGAGCGAAATGCCCGGCATCCTGATCGAGATACGTGTCGAGGCGGTTGGCGGGGATAACGATCGGATCCTGCTCGAGGTTCCAGCCTGTCGCTTCGTCGCGGCGGGGGAGGAACTGCAGGCTGGGCGACTCGATGGCCGTAAAGCTCTCCTCGGGATGCGGTGGAGGAGGCCCGACGACGGTGCGCTGGGCGTCGCCGCCCTTGCATCCGGCAATCGAGATCGACGCCGCGATCAGCGCGACAGCGATTCGAGAAACTCGACCGTCACGCGCACGCCCGCACCCGTCGCTCCCTTCGGATCGTGATCCGAGTAGGCCGTGCCGGCGATGTCGAGATGAGCCCAGGAAGGACAATCGACGAACTCCTTCAAGAATACGGCGGCGGTGATTGCGCCACCCCAGCGTCCGCCGGAGTTTTTCATATCCGCCCATTCGCTGCGGATCAGTTCCTTGTAGTCGTCCCAGACAGGCATCCGCCACAGGCGCTCACCGACGCGCTCTCCCGACTCAATCAACTTCCGAGCCAGCTCATCATCATTGGAGAAAAGGCCGGCCGCTTCGCCGGCCAGGGCCACGACGACGGCGCCGGTGAGCGTGGCGTAATCGATCAGGTGATCAGGCTTGAGCTCCGACGCGTAATGCAGGGCGTCGCCGAGAATCATCCGCCCCTCGGCGTCGGTGTTCACGATCTCCACGGTCTTGCCGTTCATCATGGTGATGATCTCGCCGGGCTTGTAAGCGCTGCCGCTGGGGAGATTGTCGGTCGATGGGATGCAGCCGGTGATGCGGACGGGAAGCTCGAGCTTGGCCGCGGCCTCGATCGTGCCGATCACGGCGGCGGCGCCGCACATGTCGAACTTCATTTCCTCCATCTTCTCCGCCGGCTTGATGGAGATGCCGCCGGAGTCGAACGTGATGCCCTTGCCCACGAGCGCGACATGCTTTTTCGCGCCGCGCGGCTTGTACTCGAGAACCACGAAGCGCGGCTCTTCAGTGGAGCCGCGGTTCACGGCGATGAGGCCGCCCATCTTCATCTTCTCGATCTCGCGGCGGCCGTAGATCGTGCATTTCACGCCGGCTTTCTTCGCCACTTCGAGAGCGCGCTCGGCGAGGCGCGACGGCGTGATGACATTCGATGGCGCATTTCCGAGGTCGCGGACCGTGCGGATGCCTGTGCTGATGGCGTTCGCTTCCGCCTCGATCTCGCGGAGCTGTTTGCGGTCCAGCGACTCCGGCGCGACGAGCATGGCCTCGATGGGAAGAGTCTTCTCGTCTTTGTTCTGCGTGAGGTACTGGTCGTATTTGTAGTCGGCCTGCGCGAGGAGGGTGGCGGTGACCCGCGTGGCCGCGACCGGCCCGATGCCCGGGAGCGAGGGCACGACCTCGACGGCGATGCGCCGGTCGCGCTGCTTCTGCGCGATCTTCGCCACCGTGCCCAGCGCCTTGGTCAGTCCGCGAATCGAAAGATCATCGCGTTTGCCGAGTCCGACGAGGGTGACCTTGCGCGGCTCATCCTCCAGACTGGTGATCGTCTCGTCCTTGCGCCCTTCGAATCGCCCTCGCGCGGCCACATCGGCGGCGATCCCGTCCAGATCGGCGTTCTGGGCGGCGAGAACGAAGAAGTGGTCGAGCTTGCGGAATCGTGGTTCGCTGGCAATTTCAACTTTCATGGCGGCGGGGGATTGTACAGGGGCGGGGCGTAAGGCCTATAACATGCACGGCAGTACGGCATGGCTTATCGCGTTTTAGTCGTCGACGACGAGACCGGGATCCGCGAGGCGATCCGGATGACGCTCGAATACGAGGGTTACCGGATCGACGAGGCGCGCTCGGGACAGGAGGCCATCGACAAAGCGACCCGCACCGATTACGACGTGATCCTGCTCGACATCAAGATGCCGGTCCTCGACGGCATCGAAGTCCTCGAGAATCTCAAGCAGCAGCGGGTGTCGTCGCCCGTGGTGATGGTTTCGGGACATGGCGACGTGCACACGGCGGTCGAGTGCACGAAACGCGGCGCGTTCGATTTTCTCGAGAAGCCGCTGAACCGCGACAAGCTTCTGCTGACCGTGCGCAACGCGGTGCGCCTGCGCCAGGTGGAGGAAGAGAACACCGAGCTGCGCTCGAAAGCGGAGAAGGAGTATCAGCTCGTCGGCGACTCGGCGTCGATGCGCGAGCTCAAGTCTCTGGTCGATCGCGCCGCTCCCACGAAAGCCACGGTCCTGATCACCGGCGAATCGGGGACCGGCAAGGAGCTCGTCGCACGCGAGATCCATCGCCGCTCCTCACGAGCGTCCGCGCCGTTCATCCAGGTCAACTGCGCGGCAATTCCGGAGGAGCTGATCGAGTCGGAGCTCTTCGGGCACGAAAAGGGCTCATTCACCGGCGCGGTCCGAAAACAGACCGGGAAATTCGTCGCCGCCGACGGCGGGACGATTTTTCTCGACGAAGTCGGCGACATGTCGCTGCGCACGCAGGCGAAAGTTCTCCGCGTTCTGCAGGAGGGTGAAGTCGAGCCGGTCGGCGCGGCCAGCGTCATCAAAGTCGACGTGCGCGTGATCGCGGCGACGAACAAGGACCTGACCGAGGAGATCAAGACAGGGCGCTTCCGCGAGGATCTCTACTATCGTCTCAACGTGATTCCGATCCGCACGCCGCCGCTCCGCGAACGGCGCGACGACATCCCGGTTCTGGCGCAGCACTTCGCGCGCCTTTTTTCCGAGGAGCACAACTACCACCCGAAAACGTTCGCGCCCGCGGCGCTCAAGGCGCTGCAGGACGCGGCGTGGCGCGGCAACGTCCGCGAGGTGCGGAACATGATCGAGCGGCTGGTGATCATGGTGCCGGGCGACGCGATCGACATCGGCGATCTGCCCGCTGAGTTCTTCCGCGCCCCGAGCGACATCATTTCCAGCGCCATGAAGATGTCGACGCTGCAGGATTTCAAGGACGAGGCGGAGAAGGCCTTCATCCTCGCCAAACTGCGCGAGTACGGCTGGAACGTCTCCCGCACCGCCGAAGCGATCGACACGCCGCGATCGAATCTCTACAAGAAGATCGAGCAGTACAACATCAAACGCGAAACAGGTGCGGGGGTGGTGCCGGATGGGAGCGAAGCGCAGTAACGGATCCCGTCCCATCGGCATCTTCGATTCCGGTGTGGGCGGGCTCACGGTGTTTCGCGAAATCGCGCGCGCTCTTCCCGGCGAAGCGCTCGTGTACCTCGGCGACTCGGCGCGCGTGCCGTACGGGACGAAGTCGCCGGAGATCGTGATCCGCTACTCGCGTCAGGCCGCCAGGCATCTTCTCGATCGCGGCATCAAGCTGCTCGTGATCGCCTGCAACACGGCAACGGCGGCGGCGCTGCCGACGCTCACCGCGGAACTTCCCATTCCCGTGATCGGCGTCGTCGAACCGGGTGCCAGAGCGGCGATCGAGTGCACGTCCGGAAAGATCGGGGTGATCGCCACGGAAGGCACGGTGAAGTCGAAGGCGTACACGAAGGCGATTCATGCGCTCGACGCGCAAATCGAGGTCATCGAGTCGGCCGCGCCGTTGTTCGTGGCGCTTGCCGAAGAAGGGTGGGCGAACACGCACGTCGCGCGCGAGGTCGCGGAGATCTACCTCGAGCCGCTCGTCGACGCCGGGATCGACACGCTCGTCCTGGGATGCACGCACTATCCGATCCTGCGCGCCACGATCGAGAGCGTGGTCGGCGACAAGGTCCAGATCGTCGACAGCGCGGAGACCACGGCGAAGTGGGTGAAGAAAGCCGTGCAGCGGCGGCCGTCATCGGCCGCCGGCGCGCGAGGACGCCCCTCGCTCCACACGTTTCTGGTCACCGATGCCGAGGAGCGTTTCCGCCGCATTGCCGGAGAGTTCCTCGAGCACGAGATCGAGAACCTGGAGCTGGTGACGCTCTGATTACGGTTTCCAGTCGACCGGCGCCAGCGTCTCGTACAACGTCTTCCCGCGCGCGTTGCGGCACTGCCCGTAGAACTCCTTGTAGTTCTGTCCGACGATCCGCTGAACCGCGGGGATCAGTTGCCGGAAGCTGTACAGCTCCGCGTGTTTCTCATCCCGCGAGATGCGTCCGATCACGCCGACGAAGGTGTCTTTCGTCGAGAAGAACACCAGTTCGTCGGGCACGCCTGTCTTGATGGCGGCATGGGAAGGGCAGTCCCACAGAACGCCGAGCGTCGTTCGATCGGCGTAGGAAAAGCGCGGGTCGTACTTGATGCGAAGGGCCGCGTGCATGCGAAACCGGCGCTCCGTCGATAGGCCGAAATTCTCCGTCGGATTGCGAGGCTTGTCCCAGGCGGCGTCGATCGCGGAGATGTTCGCGTCGACGCATGCGCATACTGCGTCGTACTCCGCCTCGCTGATGACCGCAGGATCGACATAGAGGACCCACGTCGAGTGGTGATAGGCATCTTCATCGGGCCGCGATGGAAATCGATGGAAACGCGCGGTGGCCGCCAGGAGTGAGGTGTAACCCGATGGCGATGAGTGTTCGCCTCTTGCATTGACGGCTCTCCAGCCCGATCCGTCGTCCATGAGCAGGGCCGGTGTGAAGGACGTCACCCCGGCCGGGAAGCCGATGTGCTCTACGCGCTCCTCGAAGTGAAGCTTCAGCTTTCCGCAGTTGACGTCTAGGATTGGGTTCGTCCAGCGCTTCCGGTTGTCGCACCCGAGCAGCACGACGAGCAGAAGCAGAGGTACGACACGAAACCGCACGACTACTGCTGTTGCACCGACCAGTAGAGCGAGTTGAACACGAACGGGAACGTCGCGTGCGTCTGCCCGCGGTTTTGCGCGCGGAATCCGAGGAGAACGATTTTTCCCTTGCCGTAGGTCATCGCCACCGCGGCCGCTTTGCCGGCCAGCTTCTCCTGTCCGCTGATCCAGCCGGAGAGGAGAATGTCGCGCGGGTCTTGCGGATACGTGGCCAGAACCCAGCGCTGCATGTCCGCGGCGGGCGCGGTCGTATCGAACGCGATGCCCTTGTCGATGAACGCTGCGACTTGCGACGGGATGCCGGTCGTCACGGGATGGTCCGTGCGCACGTTGAGCCGCACGAGGGAGCCTGGAACCGAAAACTCGTCTGGTCGGACGCCGCGCAAAACATTGCGGACGGGAACGTTGAAGTTGTCAATGACGTAGTCGCAGGAGGAAGCGAACGCGATGAGCGTCCCGCCGTTCTCGACGAAGCCTTTCAGCGCGCTCAACCCCTCGGGGCCGAGGCCTCCGCGGTATTCGGGCGGCATCTCGGGCTCGTAGGTCATTGTGGCGCCACCCTCTTCGCCGCCGCGGCGCTTTCCGGTCGCGAGCGCGTCCTTGTTGATGTCGGCGAGGATGATGGCGTCGAACGGCAGTGCGCCTTTCACCTCTTGTGGGGAGAGCGACTTCGGGGCAAAGCCGTAGGTGTCGAGCAGCCAGCGCGTCCATCCCTCATCGTTGAACGCGCCCCACGGCTTGTAGACGGCCACGCGCGGCTTCTTGTACTTCGCACCGCGGAGGATGACCTCCTTCGTCTCCGGCTTGATGTCCTTGACGCGTTGCAGCGTGGGCCCTTCCGGCATCGTCGTGTGCTCGACCGTCACTCCCATCTGCAGCGGCAGGGTCCAGGTGGCGATGTCGTACGGACGGAGGATGTCCTTCCCCGGCTGCAGGCGGATCTCCGGATAGCGCTGCGGCTCCATCATCTCCGTGATGAATTTTGCGTACGGCTGCGCCATCGGGATCCAGTAGTCACCGTTCGGCGACTGGCGGATCTCGACGCCGTGCTCGAGGAGGATCGCGGTCATCTGCTGTGCGGTCGGCCAGTCGTGCTGTTGCTTCGGAATGCGGTACGCCTCGCGCGGGGTGGCGGACGCGATTGCCTCGCGTGCGCGGGTGAGCACGTCGCGCAGCAGATCGCTCCGGCGGTCGGCAGCGGTTTCGAGAAGCGCGTCGGATGCGATGCGCTCGTAATCCATGATGTCACGCATCCGCCACCACCCGCCCTTCCACGGGTTGGGGAAGTTGATCGTCGGCTTGTACTCGACGAGTCCCTTGCTTCCGCCGCGGAGCTCGGTCGGCTCGATGGAGACCGGCGTGGCGATGCGCGCCGACGCAGTTTCGAGCAGCAGGCCGGTGATGTTCTTCCACCATCCCGTGTTGCGCGTTCCGCCGAGCCAGTAGGCATCGAACGAAAAGCCGTAGATCAAACCGCTCTTGTGGTTCTGTTCGAGGCGGAAGGCCATGTTCGAGCCGATGATGTTGACCTCGCGCCAGATGAGCGGGTTGACGTCCGGATCGACGGGATCGGCAAACGGGGGGATGAACATGCGCGGCCCGTTCGAGCCCATCTGGTGCTCGTCCACGAAAACCTGAGGGAACCACTCGTGGTACACCGCATGCGACATATTTTTCGTTTCGATTTGCGTCAACATAAACCAGTCACGATTATCGTCGTGACCGACATAGTGGTGATACAGCCACGGCATGTCGCCGCCCTCGTACTTCGTGCCGAGGTATTTGCGGTACCAGTCGGTGACCATGATCTGGCCGTCGGGATTCAGTGACGGGACGAGCAGCAGGACGACGTTGTCGAGGCGCCGGCGCGTTTCGGGATCATTCGCCGTCACGAGATCGTGCGCCCACTCCATCGCCATCTGGCTCGAGGCGATCTCCGTCGAGTGGATGTTGCACGTCACCAGCACGATCGCTTTCCCCTCGCCGATCAGCCGGTTCGCCTCGTCATCGGACAGGCCGCGCGGATCGGCGAGCCGCGCCGCGATCTCCCGCAGCCGCGGCAGATTGCGCATATTCGCTTCGGACGAGATCACGGCCATGACCATCTCTTCGCCGAGCGTCGTCTTGCCGAGCGTCTCGACCTGCAGTCGCGGCGATGCGGCATCGAGCGCGCGCAGGTAGGAGACGATCTGCCGGTAGTCCGCCAGCACGCGGTCCGCCCCGACGTTCATCTTGAGGAACTCGGAGGGGGTGGGCTGGGCGGTGAGGGTGGCGGCGGTGGCGGCGGCAAGGAGGATGACGAGCGTGAGGCGTTTCATGCGGGAGGGATTGTATCCAGTCCTCGGCCCTGGGTCCTCGGTCCACGGGATTTCGGCTCCGCGTGCTAGGAGCGATCGAGCAGAAGTGGCACTGATCGCGCGCAGACCATCGTCCCTGTCCTTCTGCTATGTTGCACATGATTGATGCGGCGGCCCGACGCATCTGCACGCTGAGGCCGAAGACTTCGGACCCTGGAAATGCATCCGTCAATGCGTAACCATCCTTTGTAAGGACGCCACTCAACTGCCAAACCTGCAAATTGCGGTCGGAGCTCATTTGGTTCATGCGGAGAGAGTTCAGGAGAGCCGACCGGCCGTGTGGGTCTGGGAGTGCTCCTCGGAACCAACCGAGGACCGAGGAGCGAGGAGCGAGGACCGGTGTCGTTAGCACAGCGAATCGCCTGGCGCTACCTCCGCCGTCCCACGGACGCGCTGGTGTCGGCGGTCGGGGCGGTGTCGGTGTTCGGCTTGATCATCGGCGTGATGGCCCTGGTGATCTCGATGGCCCTCATGACCGGCTATCGCCGCGACCTCCAGCGCAAGCTCCTCGGCGGCAACGCGGAGGTGTTCGTCTATTCCGTGGCCGGTCCGATCACGAATCCGGCGCCGCTGCTCGCGGTGATTCGCGGTACGCCGGGAGTCGCGGAAGCGTCACCGGTCGTGTTCCAGCAGGCTGTGGTGACGACGGAACGGAATACGACGGGATCCGAAGTGATGCTCAAAGGCATCGAGCCGTCGCGCGCGCGTACGTCTCCGATGCTGGCGAAGGTCATCGGCAAGAGCGGATTCGTGACTCCGGAAGGGGAGCGCGGCGTCGCGGTCGGCAAGTATCTCGCGGCGAAGCTCGGCATCAGCCCGGGTGTCTCGATCAGCGTGACGGTTCCGACCGAGCGTTCCGGCACATTCCTGCCGCGCACGGCATCGTTTGTCGTGACGAACGTCTTCGATACCGGTTTCTACGAATACGACGCACGCTGGCTGTTTCTCGATCTTGGCGAGGCGCAGGATTTGATCGGCGTGACGAGCGCGGCGAACCTCGTGGAGGTGAAGCTCCGCGATGACGCATCTCTTTCCCGAGTGGTGCGCGAGATCGGCCGACGCACCGATCAGCGCTTCGCGGTGAGCGACTGGCGGGAGATGAACCGCCAGCTGTTCTCGATGCTCCGCATTCAGCAGCTCGTTCTCTTCATCGTCATCGGCCTGATCGTCTTCGTATCGACGTTCAACATCGTCTCCACACTGATCATGACCGTTCACGAGAAGCGGAAGGAGATCGGCATCCTGACGTCGATGGGAGCGGAGCGGAGGATGGTGCGCACCATCTTTCTCTGGTACGGGACGATGGTGGGCTTCGCGGGGACGGGCGCGGGGCTGTTTCTCGGGGTCGTGGTCTGCTGGATCATCACGCGTTTCCACATCGTCTCCTTCCCGCCGGAGATCGCCGAGGTGTATTTCGTGTCGTCGATTCCGTTCGTGACCCGGGCGGCGGACCTGACGGTCATCGCCGCGTTCTCGGTGATGGTCTCGTTCCTGGCGACGATCATTCCCGCGTCACGCGCTGCGCGTCTCGATCCGATCGAGGCGCTGCGCCACGAGTGAAAGCTCCGCGCTTCCGGCAAACGGTCTTGTCGAAACTGTGAACGGTCATGACGCGATTCGGAAATCCGCCCAAAGCGCCTCCCCGCGCTTGAATCGCGTAACACGCTGCTTCTGCGCGATCTAGATCCATCAATGACTTAGCGACGTGCCGACTTGGTCGGGCCATTGCTCGGGCTGCAGAGCGGCCCAACGGCAGTTGTGTTCACAGATCGATAACGAAAGGAAGCACATTGATGAAGTTCAGTCGAACCTGTTTAGCAGTCCTGCTGCTCTTATGCAGCACAGCGGCGTGGGCACAGACCACGTCGAGTCTCACCGGCCACGTCGTCACGGAGGGGAGCGCTCTCCCCGGTGTCACCGTCACCATCTCCTCGCCGGCGATGCAGGGGACGCGTACGGCCTACACCGACGTGAACGGCAATTTCATTTTCGGCGCGGTTCCGCCGGGCGACTTCACGGTCAAATTCGAAATGGAGAGCATGCAACCCGTGACGCGCCACGCGGTGGTCGGCCTCGGCCAGACCGGGCGCGCGGACGCGGAGTTGAAGCTCTCGGCGGTGGCCGAGGCGATCACCGTCACCGCCAGCGCTCCGGCCGTGCTGGAAACGCAGGAGATCCAGACGAACGTGAAGCAGGAGCTCGTCGAGGACCTTCCGGTGGGACGCACGTTCCAGGCGCAGGCGTCGATCGCGCCGAACGTGAACACCAACACGCCCACACCCGGGCAGCTGGTGATCTCCGGCGCACCGGCTCACGAGAATCTGTACATGGTCAACGGCGCGGTCATCAACGAAAACCTCCGGAGCCAGATCCACAATCTGTTCATCGAGGACGCGATCCAGGAGCAGACGGTGCTCACCGGCGCGATCTCGGCCGAGTACGGCCGCTTCACCGGCGGCGTGGTCAACGCGATCACGAAGTCGGGCGGCAACGAGTTCAGCGGCTCGATCCGCGACTCCCTGACCAATAACAACTGGACGACCAAGACTCCCGATCCGCATCAGCCCGACCCGACCGATCACATCGACAGCGTGTATGAAGCAACCCTCGGCGGACGCATCGTGCGCGACCGCCTGTGGTTCTTCGGCGCGGCCCGTTCGGCAAAGATCGGCACCGACAACTTCCTGACGAACTCGAACGTCAAGTTCCAGGCCGTTTCGAAGAACACGCGCTATGAAGGCAAGCTGACCGGCCAGATCACGCCGAAGCACAGCGTGGTCGTGTCGTACCTCGACATCAAGAACCCGCAGACGGGGGTCTGCTTGTTCGGCTGCTACGAGTTCTCCAGCATCGATCCGTCGCGCGAGACCCCGAACAGCTTCAAGACCGCGCACTACAGCGGCATCCTCACCGACAGCGTTCTCGTCGAGGCGAACTGGTCGAAGAAGTTCTTCGCGTTCGTCGACGGCGGCGGCCCGACCGCCGACTTCGCGCACGGCAGCTGGGGTCTCGACCTCAACGAAGGTCAGTTCTTCGGCGCGCCGGTGTTCTGCTCCGACTGCGGATCGGAACAGCGCAACAACAAGACCTGGGACCTGAAGCTGTCCTACTACCTCGCGTCCAAGAGCCTCGGCACACACAGCGTCAGCGCCGGCTACCAGGATTGGGCCGAGCAGCACATTTCGAACAACTATCAGTCGGGCTCCAACTTCGGCGTGTACACGTTCGGCGAGCAGACGCCGGTTTCCGGTCCGAATGACACGTTCCACCCGGTCATCAGTCCGAACCGCGACATCATCGTGTGGTTCCCGATCTTCGAGCTGACCAAAGGCTCGAACTTCGTCACCCGTTCGCTTTACGTGAACGACAAGTGGGACCTGAACACGCACTGGGGCTTCACGCTCGGACTCCGCTACGACAAGAACAACGGCAAGGACGCGTCGGGCTTCACGCGCGCGAACGACTCCACGTTCGAGCCGCGGCTCGGCGCCACGTATGACGTGCTTGGCAACGGCCGCCTGCGTTTCAACGCCAGCTACAGCAAGTATGCGGCGAAGATCGCCGAGACGGTCGGCAACGGCGCGACCGGCGCCGGCAACCCGGCCTACATCTTCTATCGGTATCGCGGACCGGCCATCAACGCGCCGGGCTGCACGCCGGGCACCGCGAACTGCGGCGTCGACACGGTGACGGCGTTCCAGACCATGTACAACTGGTTCCAGTCTCAGGGTGGCGTGAACGGCGTGCAGCCGTTCTTCGGCGTCATCCCGGGCCTCAACACCAAGATCCTCGGATCGTTGAAATCACCGGACGTCAACGAGGTCACGTTGGGCGCCGGCTCGCAGATCGGAAAGGGCTTCGTCCGCCTCGACCTGATCAACCGCAACTGGGGCAATTTCTACGCGAACCGCGTCGACCAGTCCACGGGCCAGGTCGTGGACCAGTTCGGCAATCCGAACGACATCCAGCAGATTTTCACCAGCGACCAGAACCTCGAGCGCACCTACCGTGCGGCGAGCATCCAGGCCGCCTATCCGTTCACTCAGCACGTGCAGTTCGGCGCCAACTACACCTACGCCAAGACCCGCGGCAACGTCACGGCGGAGACGCCCGGCGTCGGCCCGGTCCCCGAGACCATCTTCCAGTATCCGGAGTACAAGGCCTTCGCGGAGAACAACCCGGTCGGCTTCCTGCCGTCGGATGAGACGAACAAGGTCCGCGCATGGGCGACGTGGGCCGTGCCCACCCACGTCGGCAACTTCGTGTTCAGCGCCCTGGAGCGCATCGACACGGGTACGCCGTACTCGGCTCTTCTGCAGATCGATCCCAGCCAGTACCTCCCTGAGAGCGTGACCAGCTACTACGCCGGTGCCCCGTCGTCGGTGAACTATTACCTGGACGGCCAGCGCGGCAATCACCGCTGGGACACGGTCAACGCGCTCGACCTCTCGATCAACTACAAGCTGAGAGTCGGCCGCGCGGAGCTGTACCTGGAGCCCGAGCTGATCAACGCATTCAACCAGGCTGCGAAGATCGCCGGCAGCACGACAGTCTTCTCGGCGGTCAACGACAGCCATCTCGAGCCCTTCAATCCCTTTACGGAGAAGCCGGTCCTTGGAAAGAACTATCGGTTCAGTTCGACATTCGGCCAGGCCCGTAACGCTTCCGACTACGCGCTGATGCGCACGTATCGCGTGTCCTTCGGAGCGAGGTTCTAACTCCCTCGTCACGCTCCGGCCGGTGGATCCGGCCGGAGCATCCTCGCCGGGAGTGATGAGGTTCCTGAGACAGAACCTCTGCACAAGTCGTCATCCTGAGTCGGCGAACCGCGACGAAGGATCTCAGGATGCGCAAGACGCCGCGATTTCGAGATCCTTCGCCGTCTTCGCGGTTCAGGATGACGTGAACGACGACTTGCGCGGAGGTTCCTTAGTCAGCGGCCCCGCGTGAGCATTGCGCGGAGGATCCGTTCCGCGACCTCTTTCGGCAGACCGCCGATCCAATCGTCGAAACCAACCTGCTCGCGGGCCACGAGGCTCGCATCGGCGAAGCACACGCCGCACATCGCGAAGCTCAGGTGAACGACGACCGCGTTCCGTTCGCACCACTCACACACGCCGAGAGTATCGAGGGCTTCGTTGCGCATGGGGCGATTTTGCCTTCGGCTCCCATTGCGTTTTTGTCACAGGCACGCGCGTTCCTCAAAACGTTTATGCCAGCGTGGTGAACGACCGTTTTTTTCGATTCAAAAACCGCTGCGCGCATCCGCAAACGGTTGAATCGAGCAAGGTGCGCATTCGGCTCGATTGAATTTCGCCAGTGATTCAACTGGCGCGTTCGAGTGGTCGAGTGATTGCTTCCCTTCAATCGATTACGAAAGGAGCCACTTGATGAAGTTCACCTGGACCTGTCGCTGGGACAACCAGAACGCGCTCGATCTGTCGCTGAACTACCGCGTGAAGCTCGGGCAGGCCGAGATCTTCGTCGAGCCGGAGTCGATCAACGCCTTCAACCAGGCGGCAAGGATTGCCGGCGACACGTCCGTCCTGTCGTCCGTCAACGACGACGCTCTCGCACCGTTCTCGATTGCGCCCCGATGCGCCGAAGGCCGGATGAGGGGGGGGCGCCCCTCACCCGGCGCTCCGCGCCACCCTCTCCGCGCTGTGCGGGGCGAGGGGTACGTGTGCATAATGCGTCGATGCCCGCCGCACGCCTCATCCTCGAGGACGGAACCGTCTACGAAGGCGAATCGTTCGGATCGACCGAGACGTCGATCGGCGAAGTCGTCTTCAACACCTCGCTGACCGGATACCAGGAGATCTCGACCGACCCGTCGTACCGATTCCAGATCGTGACGATGACGTACCCCCATATCGGCAACTACGGTGTGGAGCGTGCCGTGGCGCAGAGCGCCGCGCCGCAGGTGGCCGGGTTCGTCGTGCGCGATGCCGTCGCCGAGCCGTCGAGCGCGCATGCGGAGATGTCGCTCGGCGATTACTTCACGCATCACCGCATCTCGGCGATCGCCGGGATCGACACGCGTGCGCTCACGCGCAAGATCCGGAATGAGGGGGCGATGCGCGGGATGATCACGACGGAGCCGCGCGCCGTCGACGATCTCCTCGCGGAAGTGCGTCGCGCGCCGTCGATGAGCGGCCTCGACCTCGTCCATCGCGTGACGACAAATGAAGCCTACACCTTCGACGAAGGCGGAGCGGCAGGCCTTCCCGCCCGCCCTTCGGCGGCCGGGACCGCCGCTCCACACCGTGTCGCGGTCTATGACTACGGCGTGAAGCGCGACATCCTCCGCCAGCTCACCGGCCACCGCTGCGACGTGACGGTGTTTCCGGCGAAGACTCCGGCCAGCGAGATCCTCGCGCAGAAGTTCGACGGGGTTCTCCTCTCGAACGGCCCCGGCGATCCCGAGCCCGTGACGTACGCGCAGGAGAACATCCGCCAGCTCATCGGCAAAGTTCCCATCTTCGGCATCTGCCTCGGCCATCAACTCCTCGGCCTGGCCCTTGGAGGGAAGACGTACAAGTTGAAATTCGGGCACCGGGGCGGCAATCATCCGGTGAAGGATCTGCGCAGCGGACGTGTGGAGATCACCGCACAGAATCACGGATTCTCGGTCGATCCCGATTCGCTGCGGGAGCGGGACGTCGAGTTCACGCACATCAACCTGAACGACCAGACGCTGGAGGGCTTCCGCCATCGCAGCGAGCCGCTCTTCGCCGTGCAGTACCACCCCGAGGCGGCGCCGGGACCGCACGACTCGTTCTATCTATTCCCTGATTTCGTCGCCATGATGGACGAGTGGAAGAAGCATTGACTCACCTCCCCGGCGGCGATAGCGTGAGCGCACCAAAGCGGAGGTCCGCATGCGCAGCAGTCGCCTGGTTTCGGGTGTCGCTGTGGCGTTGCTACTTGGCCCCGTCGTTCTCTGTGCGCAGGTTCCGCCAGTACAGCGCGACGCACTGATCGCGCTTTACAACAGCACCAACGGGGCATCCTGGAGTAATCACACCGGCTGGCTCGGCGATCCCGGAACCGAGTGCACATGGAGAGGCGTTGTTTGCGACAGCGCACGAACAAACGTCGTTGCGCTCCGGCTTCAGAGCAATCGTTTGCGCGGCTCGCTTCCTCCGCAGATCGGAAACCTGACCAGCCTGACGGAGATCACCGTCCGGTACAACGATCTCGACGGCGACATACCGGTGGAGATCGGCCGTCTGACTCAACTGGCCATCCTCGATGCAACGTCCAACGCGCTGACCGGTCCGCTGCCCGCGGAGCTCGGCAATCTCAAGTCGCTCTGGTACGTCGACCTCTCCTTCAATGACATGGGCGGTTCTCTGCCCGAATCGCTGCTGGGCATGACGAACCTGCAGCTCCTTGACATCAGGTTCAACCACTTCGAGGGGAGGCTGCCCGATTTCACGGTCTTGCGAGATCTGCAATGGCTCGGCATTGGTGGCAGCGGTCGATTCGAGGGAAGGCATGTCCTGGCGAACATCGGCGCGCTCTCGAACCTCACGTACCTCAACCTTGGCAGCTGCAATCTGAGTGGACCGATCCCGTTCGATCAGCTGGCTCGGCTGCCGCTGAAACACATCGGATTCGACTTCAATCATTTCGCGGGAACGATTCCCCGGGAGTTCGCACAGATCCCCACGCTGCAGGAGCTCGATCTGACCGGCAATGAGTACGACACGATTCCGGATGAGATCCTGGGAATGACGTCCTTGCACCAGCTCTGGATCGCATTCAACCGATTCTCGGGTCCCCTTCCGGCGCTCGAGCGGCTCACGAAGCTCGAGACGCTCTCCATTACGGGCAATCAGTTCAGCGGTCAGTTTCCCGCGAATTTGTCGAAGACGTTGTCGCTGATTTTCTGCGACTGGAACCGTCTGTCCGGACCGCTGCCGGATCTGACCCGTTTTCCGAATCTCGGGGGATTCTCCGCTTCCGGGAACGACTTCACCGGACAGATTCCGCCCGCGCTGGGCGATTTGCCGAATCTGTTCTCGCTGTTCCTCGACAGCAATCGGCTGACGGGATCGATTCCGCCGCAGCTCAGTCGCCCTCCCTTCATGATTCTGCTGGACGTATCGAGCAATGCGCTCACCGGTGAGATCCCCGGCGAGCTTGCGGACGCGCCGTTCCTGAGTTTCCTGCGGGTCGACAACAACATGCTTCGGGCCAGCGATCCCGCGGTTGCGAGTCTTGTGAAGGCGCTCAATCCCGGTGGGTTGGAAAGTCAGACTCTGCCGCCGACGGGGTTGGCCGTTACGGGATCGTCTGCCTTCGCCGCGTCTGTCACGTGGGATCGGCTGGTGAATACGGCCGGTCCCGGCGGCGTGCAGGTCAGCGTCAGCACTTCTCGTGGCGGGCCCTATGTGCCGCTGGCCATGACGCCATCGAAAGACCCGACGAGCGTTCTGGTGTCGGGCCTGCGTCCGGCGACGCAATACTTCACGGTGGCGAAAGCGGTGACGTTCGCAAACAGCCTGCAGGCGAACACGCTCTTCAGCGACCCGTCGGCCGAGGTGACGTTCTCGACGAGCACAGCGGAGGCCAGTCCGGCGGAGATCGCGGCGATCGTTCTGCCCGAGACCCTGACTCAGGAGCCGGACGCCGCCGGCGGCACATCGTCGTATCGGATCGCGAACATCGGTGGCGCCCCGGCGAACGTCACATTGAGTCAGGTCGGAGACTTCTTCGTTCAGTCACCCTTGTCCTTCACTCTTGCCCCCGGTGCGTCGCAGATCGTGACGCTCGCCGGCCTGGCCAGACCGCAGGATGCCTACGCCGGGCAGTCGATTGCTGATGCCGGAGCGGCGGGAAAGGTGTCGGTCGCGGTCCGGCTTCTTTCCGCGTCATCGTCCTCCGTCGGAGCGCGATTGAGCTTGTCCACCCGCCGGATTGATCTCGTGACCACACAGACGGATCCAGCCAGCGGCAGTTTCACCGTGACGAATACGGGTACCGACTCGTTCGTCGGAATTCTGAGCGCTGATGTGGAGTGGATCTCCGCGCCGGCCGCGCTGCTGCGCGTCGCGCCCGGGCAGACCGAGATCGTGACGTTCACGGTCGATCCGAAGAAGCGCCCTGACCCATCACTTCTGACCGGAACGGTGAGCGGCACGTTGTCGCTGGTGTCCGTATTCCGGCTCTTCGGCAAGAAGGCCGCCGCCGGGGGATCGACGTCCGCGACGATCTCGATCAGTTTGACGACGGCCGTGGATCCGAGTGAATCAGCGTTTCCACCGTTGCCGCCAGGGCAGGTTGCGTACTTTCTGCCGGGCGTAGGAAACGTTCAAGGCCGCGTCGGACTGTTCCTGTCCGATCTCTCCCTGCTCAATGCAAGCGGGATCAAGCCCATCGATGATCTGAAGCTGTACTACAGCGCCATCGGAGGTTCCTCCTCTCCGCTCCTTGCGGCAGTCAGCTCGATGCCGGTCGCGCAGTCGGTATTTGTTGGAAACGTGGTGAAGAACGTCTTTCGCGGCGAGGGACAGGTGGGCGTGTTGCAGGTGCGAACGAGTCAGTGGGACCAACTTGGCATCGCCGCGAATGTCCTGAACGTGAGCAATCCGGCCGGAACGTATGGGACCTCGATTCCGGCATTCCGGTCGGATCGCGCCGCGGGATTCGATGGGACCGTCTGGTTGACCGGTTTGAGGAAGGACTCTTCGAGTTACACGAACCTTTTCATTCAGGAGACGGCGGGGTCCGCGGGAGCCGCGACGATCGACATTCTGAACGGGGACGGCGCGGTCGTTTTCTCACGGCAGGAGAACCTCGGCGCCTACGAGACGCGTCAGATCAACGACATCGTTCCGTCCGGCGGCGTCGCGGCGCGATTGACTGGGAACAGCGCCACGATGCGATTCCATGCTTTCGCCACTCCGGTGGACGCGTCGAGCGGAGACAACTGGTCGGTCGTGGATTGGACGCGCCAGTACGGATATGACCCGTTCGAGTCCGTGGTCATCCCGATCGCCGGCGGCGCCGCCGGGGCAGGGGGGACGAATTTCCGCACCGACGTGGCGATGACCAGCACCAATGCCGAGTGCCCTCCGCAGACGCTGAGGCGGTGCGGGCGGAACGACGTCGTGCTGACCTACCACATCAACGGCGGCGGCACCATCGAGCGCAGCGTCACCCTCCAGCCCCGGCAGACGAGACTCCTCGACGATATCGCCACGGGCACGTTCAACGCCCCTGGAACGATCGGGTGGATCATGGTGAGTCCTTCGAACGGCAGCCTGATCGTGACGAGCCGTACGTACAACCTGGTGCTGTCGACCGCGGCGACGTTCGGCAGCGCAGTCGGTACCATTGCCGTCTCACGTGCGCTGCGGCCGGGGCAGATGCAGCGCTTTGCCGGAATCACGGATGACACCAGCTCCGATGTCGTGGCCCAGCGGCCGGCGACTTACCGCAACAACATCGGGGTCGTCGAAGTTCTCGGCGAGCCGGCGCAAATCCGGTTGACGTTGTCGTACCTCGACGGGCGAGGGACGAAAGTCACGGCCAATCTCACCGCCCAGAAGGAGTTCTCGCTTGCTCCCGGTCAGATGCTGCTCGTTCCGCTGACCTCGAGCATCCTGGGCGCCGGGCGCGATGAGCTCGGAACGCTGCGCAACGTTCGCGTCGATGTCGAAGTGATCGGCGCCACGGGCGGCGTGTTGACGTTCATCTCGTCGGTCGACAACGGTACGGGAGACTCGATCATCCGCACCGAGTGAGTTCACACGCCGATGTCCTCGCTCCAGAGGTGTGGGTGCACGGCGATGAACTCCTTCATCATCTGCACGCACCTCTGATCGTTCACGACCTCGAGTGACACGCCTCGCGAGCGCAGCAGCTCTTCCTCGCCCATGAACGTCTGGTTCTCGCCGATCACGACGCGCGGGATTCCGTAGAGGAGGATCGCGCCGCTGCACATCGCGCAGGGCGAGAGCGTCGTGTAGAGGACCGCTTCGCGATAGACGCTCGCGGGATGGCGGCCGGCGTTTTCGAGCGCGTCCATCTCACCGTGAAGGACGGCGCTGCCGCGTTGCACGCGCCGGTTGTGGCCACGGCCGATGATTTTCCCGCGATGTACGATCACCGAGCCGATGGGGATCCCGCCCTCGCGAATGCCGCGCCCGGCTTCCTCGATTGCGGCGTCAAGGAATGGATCGGTCAAGATTCCGGGAGGATATCGCTCATGCATCTTCAAAATCGAACCGCCATCGTGACCGGCGCGGCGTCAGGGATCGGGCGGGCCGTCGCACTCGCATACGCGAGAGCCGGCGCGAATGTCATCGTGTCCGATATCGATGAGAAGGGCGGCCAGGAGACCATCCGTCTCATTGGCGACGCAAAGGCGATCTTCGTTCGCGCCGACACGTCGAAGCCTGAAGATCACGAAGCGCTGGTGAAGGCCGCGGCCGGCCAGTTCGGCGCGCTTCACATCGCCTGCAACAACGCCGGGATCGGGGGTGAGGTCAGCGAGGTCGCCAACACGAGCATCAATGGCTGGCGAAGGGTCATCGAGATCAATTTGTCCGGCGTGTTTTACGCGATGCGCGCGCAGATTCCGCGCATGCTCGAAGCGGGCGGCGGCGCGATCGTCAACATGGCCTCGATTTTCGGCCAGGCCGCGCACGAGGGATCGGCGGGATACGTGGCGGCGAAGCACGGCGTCATCGGTCTCACGAAGAGTGCGGCGCTCGAATACGCGGCGCGCGGAATTCGCATCAATGCTGTCGGACCGGGCTACATCGACACGCCGATGCTGAGCCGTTTACCGGATGAGAGGCGAAAAGCCCTCGGCGCGCTTCATCCCATCGGCCGCCTCGGGCGTCCGGAAGAGGTGGCCGAGCTCGTGCGCTGGCTCTGCAGCGACAGCGCCAGCTTCATCACCGGTGCGTACTATCCGATCGACGGAGGGTATCTCGCGCGCGGCGGAGCGTGATCAGAAGCTTTGTTCCCGATGCTCGCCGAACGTCTTCTTCAGCGTCGACACGATCTCGCCGACGCTGCATTCGTTGCGGACGGCGTCGACGATACGCGGCATGAGGTTCTCTTTCGATCGTGCCGCGGCGTCGAGTTTTTCCAGGGCGCCTTTCCAGTCGCGCGAGCGTTTTGAACGGAACGCCTGCAGTCGCGCGACCTGGTCGCGCTCGACGCTCTCGTCGATGACCATGATCGGCAGCGTGCTCTGTCCGTCTTCGGTGAACTCGTTCACGCCGACGACGATGGCCTGCTTCTCCTCGATGGCCCGCTGCGCCCGGTACGCCGACTCGCCGATCTCGTTCTGCACGAAGCCGCTCTCGATCGCGTGAATCGCGCCGCCGAGCTTGTCGATGCGCTCGATCAGCTCCGCCGCACCGCGCTCGATGTCGAGCGTCAGCGACTCGACGGCGTAGGAGCCGGCCAGCGGATCCGCGGTCGCCGCCACGCCGGTCTCGTACGCCAGCACCTGCTGCGTCCGCAGCGCGATGTTCACCGATTCCTCCGTCGGAAGCGCCAGCGCCTCGTCGCGGCTGTTCGTGTGCAGCGACTGGCAGCCGCCGAGGACGGCGGCCATGGCCTGGTAGGCGACGCGGACGACGTTGTTCTCCGGCTGCTGTGCGGTGAGCGTGGAGCCGGCGGTCTGCGCATGAAATCTCAGGGCCAGAGAGCGCGGGTCTTTCGGGTTGTACCGCTCGCGCATCAGTTTCGCCCACAGCTTTCGCGCGGCGCGGAACTTCGCCACCTCTTCGAGAAAATCGTTGTGGGCGTTGAAGAAGAACGAGATGCGCGGCGCGAACGAGTCGACGTCGAGCCCACGCGCGACGGCGGCGCGAACATACTCGAGCCCGTTGGCCAGGGTGAACGCCACTTCCTGCACCGCCGTCGATCCGGCCTCGCGGATGTGATAGCCCGACACGGAGATCGTGTTCCAGCGCGGCACGTCCTTCGCGCAGAACTCGAAGATGTCGGTCACGATGCGCATCGACGGAGCGGGTGGGAAGATGTACGTCCCGCGCGCGGCGTACTCCTTCAGGATGTCGTTCTGAATCGTGCCGTTGAGTTTCGACCAGGCGATCCCGCGCCGTTCCGCGACCACGAGCAGCAGCGACAGCAGGATCGACGCCGGCGCGTTGATGGTCATCGAGATCGACACGCGGTCGAGTGGGATCTCGTCGAGCAGCGCCTCCATGTCGTCGATCGAATCGATGGCCACGCCGACCTTGCCGACTTCGCCGCGCGCGCGCACATCGTCGGAGTCCATCCCGATCTGCGTCGGCAGATCGAACGCCACCGAGAGTCCGGTCGTCCCGCGCTCGAGCAGGTAGCGATAGCGCTGGTTGGACTCGGCGGCCGTGGAAAATCCGGCGTATTGCCGCATGGTCCACAACTTGCCCCGGTACATCGATGCCTGCGGACCGCGGGTGTACGGAAATGAGCCGGGGACGCCGAGATCGGCCTGCGGATCGAAGCCGCGCTCATGGAGCGCGATCTCGTCGAAATAGACGGGGAGCTCGATGCCGCTGGTGGTGGTCCTTGGCGATTTTTCTTTCGTGTCTGACATGCAGCGGTCCTCGGTCCTCCCGTCCTCGGTCCTCGGTTTCCCCCGAACCAATTCTCGACCGAGAACCGAGGAGCCGGGACCCAGGCCCGCTAGTAAACGTCCAAACGTTATAATTCACAACCCTTTACGAGATGGGAGTCAGCGGTAACCTGAAGTCGATGCTGCCGGGCGACCTGCTTCAGTGGTTGAGCCTGGCGCAGAAGACCGGCACTCTCGTCGTCACCAGCAAGGACGTCGAAAAGAAGATCTTCTTCGAGTCCGGCCGCGTCATCTCCTCCGCATCCAACGATCCCCGCGAATACCTCGGCCAGTTCCTGATGAGCCACGGCTATCTGAACGAGGAAGAGCTGCGCAAGGCGATGGAGGTCCAGCAGCAGTCGAGCATCCTTCTCGGCAAGATTCTGGTCATCATTGGCCTCATCACCGAGAAGGACCTGACGCGGCTCATGCGCCTCAAGGCGGAGGAGGAGATCTTCGACGTCTTCCTGTGGAAAGAGGGGACTTTCCAATTCCTCGACGACGAGTTGCCACAGATGGAAATGGTGCCGCTGCGCATCGACGTCACCGGGATCATCATGGAGGGGACGCGGCGATCGGACGAATGGCCGCGGATCCGCGAGGTGATTCCGAACGACGCGGTCGTGCCGGTGGTGCAGAAGCCGATCGAGGTCGATGAAGAATTCGGCGAGGCACAGACACAGGTGATCGACTCGATCGACGGCAAGCGGACCATCGCCGAGATCGTGCTGGAAAGCCGTTCGTCGTCATTCATCGTCTGTTCGACGTTGCGCCCGCTCGTGCGGGCCGGGTTCATTCAGCTGCTGGAAGCGGCGGTGGCGGGCGGGGCGCCTGCCGAGCCGGAGCCGTTCCCGGCGGTGGAAGCGGGCTTCAACGAGTCCGACGAGATCAACTCGCTCCTCAGCGCCGCCCAGACCGCACTACGCGCCAAGGACTTCGACAAGACCCAGCGGCTGCTGAAGGCGGCGCAGAATCTCGACTCCAATCACCCGAAAGTCCGCAGCGCGGTCAAGGGCGCCGAGGCGGTCATCATGGCCGAACTGCGGAATCAGGGGATTCACGACAACGAAGTCCCCCGCGTCACGAAGTCGCTCGAAGAGATCACGACCATGAACTTCACTCCGAACGAGGGCTTCATCCTCTCGCGCATCAACGGAACGTGGGACATTGGATCGCTGATCAAGATCAGCCCGATCCGAGAGGCCGATGCGCTGATGATCTTCTACAAGCTCTGGAAGGACGGCATCATCGAGTTCTAGTCGACCTCTGCGCAAGTCGTTGTTCACGTCATCCTGAGCCGCGAAGACGGCGAAGGATCTCGAAATGGCAGGCGTTGTCGCATTCGGAGATCCTTCGTCGCGCTTCGCCGACTCAGGATGACGTGATCAACGACGTGTGCAGAGCTTCCCTAGGGGACATCCCTGAACAGCGATGCGAAGTGCAGCGCCGTCATATGCGAGGGAAGATCGATGCGCTGCGCCGCGGCCACAGCAGTACTTGCCGTGGCCACAGCAGTACTTGTGGACCTCTGCGCAAGTCGTCGTTCACGTCATCCTGAGCCGCGAAGACGGCGAAGGATCTCGAAATGGCAGGCGTTATCGCATCCGGAGATCCTTCGTCGCGCTTCGCCGACTCGGGATGACGTGATCAACGACTTGTGCAGAGCTTCCCTAGGGGACATCCCTGAACAGCGATGCGAAGTGCGACACCGTCATATGCGAGAGAAGATCGATGTGCTGCGCCGCGGCCACAGCAGTACTTACCGTGCCACAGCAGTACTTGTGGACCTCTGCGCAAGTCGTCGTTCACGTCATCCTGAGCCGCGAAGACGGCGAAGGATCTCGAAATGGCACGTGTTTTCGAATCCTGAGATCCTTCGTCGCGCTTCGCCGACTCAGGATGACGACTTGCGCGGAGGTTCCCTTAGAGGCCCACGGCCTCCCGCACATCAAGCTCCAGCTCGTTCATCTCTCCGTTGTCGTTCTCGTGGTCATAGCCGAGTGCGTGAAGGACGCCGTGCACGAGCAGATAGCGGACCTCCGTTGCGATGGAATGGCGCTCTTCGGCGGCCTGGCGCCTGGCCTGATCGACGGAAACGACGATGTCGCCGAGTGGTTTGCCCTTGCGGTGCGGATCGCCGTAGGTCTCATCGGCAGGGAAGGTGAGCACGTCGGTGGTCCGGTTCTTGTGCCGGAATTTCCGGTTGAGGCTCTTCATCGACGGGTCGTCGACGAATGCGATGGACACGTCCGTGATTTCTTCGTCGACATCGAGTTTCAGGAGCACTCTTCTCACGAACGCAGCGATCTCGCGCCGGGTCAGCCGCGGAACGGCATGGCCGGTGACCTCGATGTTCATGACGACGATTTCGCGGGCTGCGCTTCGCGGTCGGCGCGGTCGTAGGCGCCCACGATCTTCGAGACGAGCGGATGGCGGACGACATCCTTGTCGGTGAAATCGAAGAACTTGATGCCCTCGACGTTCTCGAGGATCTTCCGCGCCGCGCGCAGTCCCGACTTTTTTCCCTCCGGCAAATCGACCTGTGTGACATCGCCGGTGACCACGGCTTTCGAACCGAAGCCGAGGCGCGTGAGGAACATTTTCATCTGCTCGGGAGTGGTGTTCTGCGCTTCGTCGAGGATGATGAACGCGTCATTGAGCGTGCGGCCGCGCATGAAGGCGAGCGGCGCGATCTCGATGATGCTGCGCTCCATCAGTTTCTCGACTTTCTCGAATCCGACGATGTCGTACAGCGAGTCGTAGAGCGGCCGCAGGTAGGGGTTGACCTTTTCGGCGATGTCACCCGGAAGAAAGCCGAGGCGCTCGCCGGCTTCGACGGCGGGGCGGCAGAGGATGATGCGCTTGATCTGTTTCTCGTTCAGCCATGCGGCGGCGGCGGCGACGGCGAGAAACGTCTTCCCAGTGCCGGCCGGACCGATGCCGAACGTGATGTCGTACTCCTGGATCGACTGCAGATAGAGCTTCTGTGCGAAGTTGCGGGGTGTGACGACGCGGCGCACCGACTGGCCGACGGCATCGTCGGTGAAGAAGTCGACCAGGTTCACATCCGGCTTGTCGCGCAGGACGCGCGCGCCGGTCAGCACGTCCGATTTCCTGACCGGATAGCCCTGGCCGATGAGCTCCTGCATCTGCGCGAGGAGCTTCTCGACCGGAGCGACGTTCTCGGCGGGGCCCTTGACGAAGATCTCGTTGCCGCGCGAAGAGATCTTCACATCGAAGGCTTCCTCGAGCATGCGGAGGTTTTCATCGTGATTGCCGAAAAGTGTGTGGGCGCCCTGTTCGTCTAGTGTGAGTTCCATAGTCCTCATTCGTTTTCCATTGCAATTCCTGTGGCAGTCTCAGCCTGAAAGAACGTGATCCACACCTCGCCGTATTCGGCGCGGCGCAGAGATTTCAGTCCTCGGTCCCCGCTCCTCGGTCCTCGGTTGAACAGATCTGTGCGGCGTCTGTGTTCCACCGCCACGATCGCCTCATCGGCGAGATGGATTTTTTCGATCGCTTCGAGCAGATCGCCGTAGCGGTCATAGTCGTACGGCGGATCGGCGTAGACGAGATCGAACCGTTCGGCGGGCAGGCGTTTCAGCGCGCTCAGAGCATCACCGGCAATCGTTTGGATGTTGGTTACGCCGAGGTCTTCGGCCTGCTTCGCAATTCCGGCCGTGTCGCGATCGATGGCCGTCGATGATGCCGCACCGCGCGACACCGCTTCGAACGAGAAGATGCCGCTGCCGGCGAAAAGATCGAGAAAGCTCGCGCCGGCGATCCGGTCGCCGACGATGTTGAAGTACGCCTGACGAGCGCGTTCGGATGTCGGTCGGACGTCGCCGCGCGGAACAGGGATGCGGCGGCCGCGAAGGGTTCCGGCCGTGATTCGGAGGGACGACATCACCTCATTGACTGGGACGCCCGACGAAGTAGTTGTACAGATCCTTCTTCGCGACGTACATGACCATCGGCTGCGACGTGCAGTGCAGCTCGACGATGCCGCTGCTGGAGATGATCCGCTCCACGCGCCAGGTCTTGCGGTCGTCGCCGACCAGCTCGTCGCCGACATGCGGTTCGTAGCCCGCCAGCGTGCTCGTCACCTCGCGGTCCTCGGAGATCGCGCGGAGAAGGTCCTCGATGGGGAGCACCGCGTCGTGCAGGATCTTCGGCGGCGCGAGGGAGGGATCGAATACGCGTTCGACGAACGTCGCGCCGTCGCGGTACACGCGCAGGAATGCGATGCGGTTCTGCGTCGGATCGCGCAACTCGGTGGTTCGGATCTGCTCGATCTTCTCCGGCGCCGCGGATTCGAGGTATTTCCTGACTGCGCCGTCCGGAATGATCACGCGCTTCTGAATGATGCCGCCTGCGCCCGTCATCCGGATGACCACCAGACCGCGCTCGAAGATCGACAATCGTTGATCGATGTTGCCGCTGTGCACGTAGTAATCGAGGAGCGGCCGCGGAAGGTGGCCGTCGATGAGCTGCGATCCGATGGCCTGACGGCTGCCCGCGAGCTCGTCCAGCCCGTACTTCCGCATCTGGCGCAGCTGATCCTCAGGGAGCGGCACGGCAATCGCGCCGCCCAGGGGTGCGGGGTCGACTTTCGTGATGTCGTGCGTCGGCGGGGGATCGGGAGGGGGTGTCTGCGCGAGAGCGGGGAGGGGCGCCAACACCATCATCAGCGCCGCACATCTCACCAAGACCTTCATTTCGGATCGGCCGGTTGCTCCCGACTAAGATACTTGATGGCCAGGCCGCGGGCAAAAGAACGCGCCTGATCCGGCGGGATCTCCCCGCTGAAGACCGCCTCGCGGGTCCGTTCGAGCGCCCGGGCGATATGCGGCCCGACCGGCACCTCGAGATCGTCGCCGCGGAGTGGCAGCTTGAACTTCTGGAACTCCTGGAATCGCGACACATTCGTGCGTTCCTCGGGGCGGTCGGCCACGAGGAGCATCAGCAGTTCGGGAGACATCGTCTTGAACAGCCGGAATCGCTGGCGGTCGGAGGCCGCTCCGTTGAGGGCTTTCTTGAACCGCGACAGGTCGCGCGCGATCTGCAGCACGGCCCGCGCGCGCTTCTGCGAGAAGCCCGAGCCTTCGAGGTTCGCCGCCGTCGCATCCGTGCCGCGCAGCAGCATGCCCGTGTAGAGGACGTAGCGATCGAGGTTCGGCTGCGCCTCGACCTGGCGCCGGATTTTCTCGAACGGATCAGGATTCCCGGCGCGCAATTCCAGTCCGAAGATCGGAACGAGCGCGTGCGCCTTGTGGAGCGCCACGAGGATCTTCGGCGCCTCACGCTCGTCCATCGCCAGGAACAGCTCGCGCCACAAGCGTTCGCGCGAGACCGCCGAGAGTGCGCCGCCGGCGATGGCGCGCTTCATCCACTCCGCCGTGTGATGCTCGATCGAGAATCCGAGACGCTTGGCGAGGCGAATCGCGCGGAAGATGCGGGTGGGGTCGTCGATGAAGCTGTTGTCGTGAAGAACGCGGACGACCCTCGTGGAGAGGTCATGCTGACCGCCGGCCGGGTCGTGGATCGTCCCGTCGAGGAGATCCATGGCCATGGCGTTGATCGCGAAATCGCGCCGCAGCAGGTCGTCCTTGAGTTTCCCTTCCGATACGGTCGGGAGCGCCCCGGGTGCCCGGTACTTCTCCTTGCGGGCCGTGGCGATGTCGATCTCGGGAAAGCCGTCGGCGCTGACCTTGTACGTCAGGAACTGGGGGTAAGAGCGGACGCGGCCTTCGATTCTCTTGGCCAGCGCCCGGGCCAGGACCGAGCTGCCCTCCTCGAGCGTCAGATCGACGTCCGAGACGGGGCGGCCGAGGAGCAGGTCGCGCACCGGACCGCCGACGAGGAATGGACGGCATTCCTTCTCCGCCGCCACCTCTTTCACAAGATCGATGGCTCGCCGTTGTGGATTCGGGATTTCGAGGATTCGGGTCATCTGGACGTCACTCTGGGCGAAGCGAAGAGTCTCGGGGACGAGAATCCTTCGCTTCGCTCAGGATGACGGCTTCATCACGGTCTCGTAGATACGCTCGAGCAGACGAAGGCGTTGCCTGGGCCGGAACTTGCCGGCGGTCTGTCGTGCTGCCTCAATTTTCGTTCGCGCCACCTCTGGCTTGAATAGGGCAGTTAGTATCGCATGAGTGAGCTCGTTGGGATCTCCCGGCGGAACGAGGAAGCCGGTGCGCCCTTTTTCGAGGCGCTGCAAATTGATCGTAATTCTCGATGCCACAACGGGTTTGCCCGACACGAGCGCCTCGGCGACGAAGCCGTCGAGATCATCCTCGGCGGTGGCAGGATCGACCCACGCGTCTACGCCGGCTAGATCCTCGGGCGTCGGCGCGCGCTCGAAAAGCCGCCACTCGACATCGTCGCGGAAACGGCGAATGCGGCCCAGCGTCTGCTCGATGAGGTTGGCGATCGACGACCTCGCAAACGATCCGAGCACGTGGGACTCGGGGCTCGGGATTCGGGACTCGAGTTGGAAGAAGACCTCCTCCACCGGCTCCGGACTCTCCAACGGCGACAGCACGTAGGCAGGCCGCGCCGGCTTTCGAACCCAGGCCCGCCCAACTGGCTCAGAGGATGCGACATAAGGGAGTCGAAACCCGATGAAGGCAGCAGCCGGAAGTTCGCCGGGGCCGTACACGTGGGCGACATCCGCGGCGGGCAGAGGTTCCTTCGGTCCGGCGACGAGGACTTCGTGTCTCGTGGAGAGAGTCGAGTGATCGACGCGGCGGCACTTCTCCTCGAACGCGGTGACGGCGGGAAGAACGATCTGGACGATGCGCATCTGTCGGCCGAACCCATTGTAGAATTAAGCGTTTCGCGCGAATGAACCAGCAATCTGTCGGTGTCTATTCGGGTCGGGGCGACCTCGTCCGACGCCTTCGCGAGGCGTGCCGGTCATCCAACTTCGTCGCGGCAGGCGAAGGGGACGACCCGTCGCGGATCGTCGTCATCGACGCCGACTCGCACAAGGTTCTCGACTCCCCGCCGCGCAAGAGTCTCGTGCGGATCGTCCTCTGCGAAAACGACGTGCCGCCGCAACGGCGTCGCGGCGAGATCCGCGTGAATCGCGATGCCTTTCTGAACAACCCTGGTGAGTACCTCGACTTCGCGGATGACCTGGCCGAGACCGCCGCTCACGCCTCTCAACTGGAGCAGGAAGTCACCTACCTCGGGCAGATCCACGAAATGATGTCGATGGTCGAAGCCGACGAAGTGTCGGAGAAGATCACGCACACGGTCCTCGACCTCCTCGGACTCGAGACGGGTACGCTCTTCCTTCACGACCCCCGGCTGGAGCGCTACGTCGTCAGTTTCAGCAACGACTCGAGCTATCACGAGACCAGCGAGTTTCTTCCCGGCGTTCCGCCGGGACTGTTGCAGCGCGCTCTGTCGTCGGGAAATCTCCTCGCCTCAGAACGGGAGAAAAACGGGACCGGCATGATCGTCATGCCGCTGCAGGTCAACGAGGACCTGATCGGCGTCATCAAGGTGCCGCTCCAGGCGAAGGACGCGTTCACCGACGAAGGCGCATTCAACGTGAGCCGGTATCTGGCCGCGGTCGGCCAGGTGTTGAGCAACATCTACCAGTTGACGCGCAGCCGCGACCTGGCCATGCGCGACGACCTGACCAAAGCGTTCAACCGTCGCTTCTTCGAGTCCTACCTCGACGAGGAGATCGAGCGGTCCCGCAGGTACGGGACGCTCTTCAGCATCATCTTCCTCGACCTCGACGACCTGAAGATGGTCAACAACTTTTACGGCCATCTCACCGGATCGCGCACGCTTCAGGAAGTGGCCAAACGGATCCTCGGCGCCGTGCGCGCCATCGACAAGGTCGTGCGGTTCGGCGGCGACGAGTTCTGCATCATCCTGCCGCAGACCGATTCCGATCAGGCCATGGCCGTGGCCAACCGCGTGCGCAAGGCGATGACGGCGACGGTCTTCAATGTCGACGCGAATGTCGAGATCTCCATCACCGCCAGCTTCGGCATCGCCACGTATCCGACCCATGCCATCACCAAGGAAGGCCTGATCCGCCAGGCCGACACCGCGATGTACAAGGTGAAGTCGACGACGAAGAACTCGGTGGGCGTTGCCACGGTGGAAGACGCGACGAAGCCGGCCACCACGTAGCTCGAATCTCGAATCCCGAATCCCGAATCCCGAACCCCGAATCCCGAATCCCGAATCCCAAATGTCCGAAGAACTCTCGATTCAAGGCACGCTGGCGGAGACGACTGTCCCCGACCTTTTCCGTTCCATCCTCCGTTCCGGCGAGACGGCGATCCTTTCGCTCGACGCCATCGGCCGCAACGACACGATCTACTTCAACGAAGGGCGGATCATCTTCGCGTCATCCACCGATCAGGACGTCGGACTCGCCGAAACGCTGCTTCGCACGGGCGAGCTGAATCTGCAGCAATACAACAACGTGATGGACCGGCTGGTCGTCTCGCGGCGGATCGGCGCACTGCTCGTCGAGCTCGGCTACCTCAAGCCGGAGGAGCTGAGCCGCGCGGTGGAGAGGCAGTCGAGCGCGATCGTGGTCAACGCCATGCGGTACCGGACCGGCAGTTACACGATCGAGTTCACGTCGAACTTTCCCGACGAGATCATCACCCTTCCGCTTTCGACCGAGCGTCTCGTTCTGGACGGAGTGGAGTCGATCGACTTCTGGTCGCTGATCATGCGCGGCATCGGAAGACTGGACCGCCTTCTCGAACAGGTGCCCGGCGCCGATACGCGCGCCTACCAGCTGGAGCTCAACGACGAGGAAGGGCACGTTCTCTCGCTGTTCGGCGAGAGCGCCCAAACCGTCGAAAGTGTCTGCAAGCGAAGCTACCTGACGAACTTTTCGACCTGCCGCACGCTGTGGGGACTCCTGGTGATCAACCTCGTGCAGGACGCGGCCGGCGCGGACCTCGTCGAGAAGCGTGAGGCCGAGGCGACCGAGTACGAGCTCGAAGGGATCGTCGAGCGCTACAACACCGCGTTCCAGCAGATCTTCGCCCTCGTTCTTCAGAAGGTCGGTGACCACGTCTACGACTTCATGGACCGTGTGGTCCTGCAGCTCTCGCCGGAGACGCTGCCCTACCTGAGCGGGATGAATTTCGTCAATGAGGGCCGCATCGATTTCGATCAGCTGCTGAACAATCTCATCGCGTCCGGCTCGGCCGACCGTGGCGCGGTCGTGCACAACATCCTCAACGAGCTCCTCTACGGCTGGATCTACGAGATTCGGAGCGAGTTCGGCGTGGAGATGGAGTCGGAGGTCGTCCGCATCGCTGAAGCGATTCGGAAGTGAGGAAGCAGCGCAGCGACCATGTCAGCAGGGCAATGATTGCACCGGCCGCGAGCGCGGCGATCGTTGGCGATCGTCGTGGCCGCCCTCGTTGCCGTGGCCATGTTCACGTCATCCTGAGTCGGCGAAGCGCGACGAAGGATCTCAGGATGGGAAAACGCGTGCCATTTCGAGATCCTTCGCCGTCTTCGCGGCTCAGGATGACGTGAACAACGACTTGCTCAAGGATTCCCCAGCCGTCATGCCGGCGCGCGTCGTCCGTTCCTGGTCAGCAGGGCAATGATTGCACCGGCCGCGAGCGCGGCGATCGTCGGCGATCGTCGTGGCCGCCCTCGTTGCCGTGGCCATCCGCCCCTGGATGTTCACGTCATCCTGAGTCGGCGAAGCGCGACGAAGGATCTCAGAATGCGAAAACGCGTACCATTTCGAGATCCTTCGCCGTCTTCGCGGCTCAGGATGACGTGAGCAACGACCTGCGCAAGGATTCCCCAGCCGTCATGCCGGCGCGCTTCGTCCGTTCCTGGTCATCGATCGTCCGATAAGCCTGCGGACCTCGTGAGTTCAGCGCGTCGAGCTCATGCGGTTAAAATAACCGCAGTGATGCGGAAGCTCGTCGTCCTTCTCCTGTTTGCTGCTGCCTGCGCGACCCCCGGCCCTCCGACGCGTCCGAACGATCGCGAATGGAATCTTCTGATGGCCGATTACCAGTGGATTCGCAACCTCCGCGCGGCGCAGCAGGTTCCTCCGGCCAACGCGACGCGCAAGCAGGTGATCGAACTGGCGCTCGAGAACCATCGGAAGATGGAGCCGACGTACATCGCGTTCATCGACAAGCTTCGCGAATATCACGACCGCACCGGCGATCCGCGCGCGGCAACCGTTCTCGCGAACGAGAAGATCGTCGTTGGTGACGAGTACATGACCGTCCTCTCCCGGTACGACAAGGCCATCCAGGCGTATCGCGAGGCGATGCAGATCGACCCGTCGAATCGCGACGCGCCGCAGCGGATCGCGGCGGCGGAGCAGCGGCGTTTCGTGTCGATGAATTCCTTTGCCGCGGTCAAGACGGGCATGAGCGAGGCCGACGTCAGGAAGCTCGTGGGGCTGCCGCGCGAGGACTGGATCAAGCAGGTCGTCCAGAACAGCCGGGTCTACTCGGTCTGGATCTATCCCAAGGCCGACGGCGGCGCCTCGGCCATTTACTTTGACAACAGCGTGGTCTATCACACAAACTGGAACGCTGCTGCGCCACCGCAGCCTCAGGCAGAGAAGTGAAGTGAACGGGAGGGCGTGACATGTCTGAAGAAACTCTCGCCGACGATCAATCCCATTACGAAGTGTCTCTCACCGCCGGACAGGCGTTTCTCGCCTTCGTTCTGCTGCTGCTCTCGCTCGCGGCGTCGTTTGCGTTCGGCCTTCTGATCGGCCGCGGACAGGGCGACGACCGATTCGCGTCTCGCAAGGAGCCGGTGGTGACCGAGGCGAGCGTGGTTCCGCGGAAGGCGGTGACGCGCGAGGTTCCGGTGCGCGACGACGACTTCAAGCAGGTCGAGCCGGCGAAAATCACGGAAGAGGCGAATGGAGCACCGGCTCCAGCCGGTGTCGCGCCGCCAAAAGCGAAGACCGAGCCGGCGAAGGCAGGCGCTCCATCCATTGCTCCCGTTCCTCACTTCGCGCAGCTCCTCTCGACTTCGGATCAGAAGACTGCCGAGGCCCTTGCAGCGAAGCTGATCGACGGCGGCTTCACGTCGGCCTACGTCGAGCGCGGTCCGACGACCGAGAAGGGGACGATTTTCCGCGTCCGCGTGAAGTTCCTCTCCGAGGAGGAGGCGAAGGCGGCCGAGGCGAAATTGAAGACGTTCTCGAAGGACGTCTGGATCACGAAGTGACGTCGGAGAGGTCATCCTGAGCCGCGAAGACGGCGAAGGATCTCCTGACGCGTAACCTGAGGTCGTTCGCTCCGCTCAGGATGACGGGCACTGGTATCATGTCCGGCCCGCCTCTCAGCGGGCCGACATCATGCCCAATTCGCGAAAAACCACCACACCGGAGTTGGAGGAGCTGCGGCAGGCGCAGACTACGGCGAAGAAGCGGAACTCGCCCGATCCCACGTACATCCTCGATAAAGCCATCTACCAGCTCTGGGAAACCATCAACGATATCGACCAGATCCAGCCGGAGCGCGTGGAGCACTACCGCGTCTCGATCTTCGGCAGCTCGCGGATCCGGCGTGGCGACCCGATCTATGACGATGTGAAGAAGCTCAGCTACGAGCTGGCCCACATGGGCATCGACATCGTCACCGGCGGCGGTCCCGGTCTGATGGAGGCGGCGAACTCGGGCGCGATCGAGGGACAGATCGAGAGCCATGCGCGCTCCTTCGGCCTGGCCATCCATCTTCCGAGCGAAGAGCAGTCCAATCCGTTCGTCGACAAGGTCTTCCGGCACCGCACGTTTTTCTCGCGCCTTCATCATTTCGTGCGGCTGTCGTCGGCATTCATCGTGTTCCCCGGCGGCATCGGGACGGCGTTGGAAATGTTCATGGTCTGGCAGCTCCTTCAGGTGAAGCACATGAAGGAGCATCCCCTGATTCTGGTCGGTACAATGTGGAACGGTTTGATCGACTGGATCCGCGGAACCATGGTCGAGCGGGGTCTGGTCAGTCCGCCCGATCTCGACGTGGTGAAGGTCGTCTCCTCGGCGGAGGAGGCGGTTCCCATCATCCGCGCGTCGTACGAACGATTCAAAGGGGAAAAGTGATGCCGACTCAGGAGCAGGTTCTCGACGCGCTGAAGAAGGTGAAGTTCCCGGGTCTGTCGCGGGACATCGTCTCGTTCGGATTCGTGCACGACGTCAAAGTGAAGGAAGGGATCGTGACGTTCACGATCAAGTTCCAGACCGAGAACCCGAACGTCGGTCATCAGATCGTCCGCGACGCCGAAGCGGCGGTTCGCGCGCTTCCCGGTGTGACGCAGGTGATGGCTAGTCTCGACATCGGCTCGCGCCAGACCGCCGCGCCGATCATGGGCGCCGAGATCCTCCCGGGCGTGAAGTACAAGATCGCGGTCGCTTCGGGAAAAGGCGGCGTCGGCAAGTCGACGGTCTCCACGAACCTTTCGCTCGCCCTCCGCCGCCTCGGCTACACGGTCGGACTTCTCGATGCCGATATTTATGGTCCCTCGCAGCAGATGATGCTCGGCATCACCGGACGTCCTCAGATCGACGAACACGACGAGAAGATCATGCCGATGGAGAACCACGGCGTGAAGACGATGTCGCTCGGCCTCATCACCGACGTCGACACGCCGGTGATCTGGCGCGGCCCGATGGTCATGAAGGCGCTCGACCAGTTCCTCACCGACGTGAAGTGGGGCACGCTCGATTTCATGATCATCGATCTCCCTCCCGGGACCGGCGACGCGCAGCTGACGCTCACGCAGAAGGTGCCGCTGACCGGCGCGGTGATTGTGACGACGCCGCAGGACGTGGCGCTCATCGATGCGCGCAAAGGCCTGGCCATGTTCCGCAAAGTGAACGTTCCGGTCCTCGGCATCGTCGAGAACATGAGCTACTTCATCTGCCGTCACTGCGGCGAGCGCGAAGAGATCTTCGGGCACGGCGGTGGACACAAGACCGCCGAGATGCTCGGCGTTCCGTTCCTCGGCGAGGTGCCGATCGATCCGAAGGTCGTCGTCGGCGGCGACTCCGGCGAGCCGATCGTGGTGATGGACCCGACGTCGCCGGCCGCGATCGCCTTCACCGAATGCGCCCGGCAGATCGTGGAGCAGGTCGAGAGCGGGACGGAGGGCCAGACGCGCGGCTCGGGCGAGCATCATCATCACGATCATGACCACGCTCATACGCACTGAGGTCTCTTGACGGAAGTTGCAGTCGCTGCCGCGGAACCGGCGTCTGAAAAGCGCTTCGCCGCGGCTTTGCAGCACCGCTTTTTCCTCCGCCTGCACATGACGGCGATGCTCGCCGCCACGCTGCTGGCGGGGATCGTCACCACCCGGTTTCTGGCATCGGCAGGGCTGGGCGTTCTCTGGTTTCGCTACGCACTCGCGGTCACCGTCGCGTACGCGGTCTTCGTCACCAGCGTGAAGCTGTGGCTCTGGTACATCGGCTTGTTTGCCGCGGCCGCGCAACGGAGAGCGTCGAAGAGCGGCGGCAACTGGCTCGACGGTTTCGATTTCAGCAGCGGCGGATCGTCGTCGAGCTCGTCGGGCGGCAGCTCGTCGTTCGACACGGGGGGCGGGCGTTTCGGCGGCGGAGGCGCGACCGGAAGCTGGGGAAGCGCGGTCTTCTCCTCGAAAGGATCCGGCGGTGGTGGCAGCAGTAGCGGAGGGGGGGACAGCGATCTCGGCGAGCTGTTCCTCGTCGTGCTCGTGATCGTCGTCGTGCTGGCCGTGGTTGCCGCGTTCGTGTGGGTGATCTGGGCGGCGCCGACGATCCTGGGCGAGACCGCCTTCAACGCCATCCTGGCCGGAACTCTCACCAAGCATGCGCGCAACGCGAGCCGAGGAAGCTGGGTCGGGAGCATCGTCCGGCGAACGTTCCTCCCGTTTGTGGCGATCCTCGCCCTCTCGATCGCTCTCGGCGGGTATGCGCAGCACTACTGTCCGGGCGCGACGCGGCTCATGGACGCCGTGCACTGCGCCGCGCCCGCCCAACGCTGACCTCTTCAGGACCGTATCCACGGATGAATGTCCCGGTCATCCCTGGTCGCATCTCCTTTCTCCTGTTATCCTGCCGCCACGAGCTTCCCGCCGAGCCTGAAGTCCGGGCGCACAGAGGTCCGAACCGATGCCCGCGGCAACTACGGTGATGCTCGATCTGCCGGGCGGCCATGACTTCGTCGAGGTGTTCCCGCCCGATTCGAACGAGCTCGCGGCCGCGACGAGCATCGACCTCGGTCCCATTCCGAGCGACGTTCTCGACTCCACGATCTCCGCCAATCGTTGCGAGGTGGTCGGCGGCGTGATTCTCGACGCGAACACCCGTCGCGGCATCGCCGGAGCCACGGTCAGCTTCTTCCACCAGACCCTCACCGCCGCCGATGACGGCGCGTATTCGATTTCTCTCGGATGCCTGCCTCCGGCGAACACAAGAGACCAACTCACGGTCGAGCACCCGGCATACCCGACGTTCCAGACGCCGATGTACGTGCCGACGTACTCGACCGAGCTTGACATCCAGCTGCAACCACGATGAGAACGGCGCGCTGCCTGATTGGGGTCGTGCTCCTCATCGGGGCCTGCCGCCGCCATGAGTCGCCGACGGAGCCGACCCTTCCGAACCCCATGGGCGCCCTCGGCGATTCGACGTTCAGCGGTCGCGTGCTGTCCGCGGAAGGACCTCCAGTCGAGAACGCCCATCTCGTCGTTCACCGCGACAACATCCGATATGAGGCTTCCACGGATGCGAATGGCAGTTTCAGGATCGGCGACATGGGGCATGGCCTGTACGCGGTCGACGTCTACGTGGCGATCGATCCGAAACCGTTCGCGACCACCATCGTGGATCTGAAACGCGGCGACAACGTGCGTACGATCGTTCTTCCGAAGGGGACGTTGCCGACGCCTGGATGCGGGTACGTCAGCGGATATGTCACCGAGGAGTGGACGGACGTGCCGATCCCGGGTGCGCAGATCTCCTTCTTTGGAATGACGAAGGCGAGCTCGAGCGACGGTTTTTTTCTCTTCGAGCTGGGCTGTCCGCCGAATTCCGACCCTCAAACGTCTGACACGATCCGGGTGGAACATCCGTTGTACATCGCGTACAGCAGCAGGATCCAGATTCGGCCCGTGCCGATCCGATTCGACGCACATCTGCAACGGCGGCCGATTTGATATCTTCCCGCGCATGATCAACAAAGTCGTCGCCTCGGCCGACGAAGCGGTGAAAGACGTCTTCGACGGCGCCACGCTCGTTGTCGGCGGATTCGGTCTCTGTGGGATTCCCGAGAATCTGATCAACGCTCTCGTGAAGAAGAAGGTGAAGAACCTCACCTGCGTGTCCAACAACGCCGGTGTCGACAACTGGGGCCTTGGCCTGCTGCTGCAGACGAAACAGGTGCGCAAGATGGTGTCGTCGTACGTCGGCGAGAACGCCGAATTCGAACGGCAATATCTGGCCGGCGAGCTGGAGGTGGAGTTCGTCCCGCAGGGAACGCTCGCCGAACGCATGCGCACGGGCGGCGCGGGCATCCCGGCATTCTTCACTCCCGCCGGCTTCGGAACGATCGTGGCCAAGGGGAAAGAAACGCGTGAGTTCGACGGGCGGATGTACGTGATGGAGCGCGGCATCGTCGGCGACTTCTCTCTCGTCGCCGCACAGAAAGCCGATCGCTTCGGCAATCTCGTGTACCGGAAGACCGCGCGCAACTTCAATCCGATGGCGGCGACTGCCGGCAAGGTCTGCATCGCCGAGGTGGAGGAGCTCGTCGAGCCGGGCCAGATCGAGCCCGATCACGTCCACACCCCCGGTATCTTCGTGCACCGGGTGATCGTGGCGAAACGGGAAAAGCGCATCGAGCAGCGAACGGTGAGGAAGGGGTAAGCGATGCCACTCAGTCGCGAACAGATCGTCCGCCGTGCCGCGCAGGAGCTGCGCGACGGCTACTACGTCAACCTCGGCATCGGGATGCCCACTCTCGTCGCCAACTGCATTCCAGCCGGAATGGAAGTCGTTCTGCAATCGGAAAACGGGATTCTCGGACTCGGTCCGTTCCCGACCGACGATGAAGTCGACGCCGATCTGATCAACGCCGGCAAGCAGACGGTGACCATCCTGCCGGGCGCCGCGTTCTTCTCGAGCGCCGACTCATTCGCCATGATCCGCGGCGGCAAAGTCGATCTCTCGATCCTCGGCGCGATGCAGGTGTCGGCCGAAGGCGACATCGCCAACTGGATGGTGCCGGGAGCGATGGTCAAGGGGATGGGTGGTGCGATGGATCTCGTCGCCGGCGCGAAACGGCTCATCGTGACGATGGAGCACGTCACGAAAAAAGGGGAGAAGAAGATCCTCAACCAGTGCGCGCTGCCGCTGACCGGCGTGAAGTGCGTCGACCGGATCATCACCGACTCCTGCGTCCTCGACGTCACGCCGAAGGGGCTGAAGCTGGTCGAGCTCGCACCGGGCGTTACGGCGGAACAGGTCCAGCAGATGACCGAGCCGAAGCTGATCGTCGAGGGCAGGGTCCCGCAGATGTCGGTGTGAGGTCCGATTCGCGGATCGCCGCCGGCCGGTTCGTGGTCGTGCGGGCGGATCGCGTTCGTCTACTTTTTCGGCTCGCCATTCCGATGAGTGGAGCGGCGGCCGTCCTCGGCCGCCGGAGTGCCCTCTTCCCGATCCTCGCTGTCATCTCGATCGCGATCAACGTCGCCGCGACCGCGGTGGGCGAGCTTCAACGCCGGTAGCGCGTCGTTGATCAGGCGCGCCGGATCAGCCGCAGCAGAAGAATGAGCAGGACCGCGCCGACGAATGCGGTGATGAGCGATCCGATCAATCCTCCGGCCGAAATGCCGAGGAGGCCGAAGAGCCAGCCGCCGATGAGTGCGCCGATGACGCCGACGATCATGTCGCCGATGACGCCGTAACCGCCGCCGCGCATGACCTGCCCGGCCAGCCAGCCGGCGATCAGTCCGATGAGTAGAAACCAGATCAGACCCGTGACCGTCATGGTTGTTGTTCTCCCCTCGACGGCTCGCTCTGCGATTTCGATGCCGATTGCCCCTTGACCAGTGACGATACTTGTACTATTATGATAGTACAATGGTGCAGATCGATCCTCGAGATCCAACGCCCATTTACGCGCAGCTCGAGAGAGCCATCCGCGTCGAGATCGCCAGCGGAAAGCTCAAGCCGGGACAGCAGCTTCCGACCGTGCGCCAGCTCGCGGTCGACCTTCGCGTCAATGCCAACACGGTCGCGAAGGTCTACCTCGCGTTGGAGCGCGAAGGCATCGTCCAGACGAAGCGCGGGGTCGGAACGTTCATCTCCGACCGGCGCCCGCCCGACGAGCACGAGCCTCTTCGCGAACGGCGTCTCCGCGAGCTGGTCGATCGCCTGCTCGCCGACGCCGCATCGATCGGGTTTTCACAGCGCGAAATCTCACGTTACCTCTCGCGCCGAGTGAAGGAAGGAGACTGAGGCCATGTTCGTACCACCGGTTGTCGCCAAGGATGGGAAGAGTGTCGATCTGCGGATCAACATCATCGCCGTGCTCGTGTTCATCATGGTGAGCGCCGCGGGCCTGACTGTCGCGATCAGCAGGCGCAATCCGCTGTGGTTCATCGGCGGTCTGGTCATCGCGTTCATCCTTTCTCTCTCGCCCAGAATCGCCAAGCAGTGGGAGAAGGCAATCGTCCTGCGCCTCGGCAGGTACGCGGGCATGCGCGGCCCGGGACTGTTCTGGGTCGTGCCGCTGATCGACACGGTGTCGTTGTACATCGATCAGCGCATCATCACCACGAGCTTTGCCGCCGAGCAGACGCTCACCTCGGACACGGTTCCGGTGAACGTCGATGCGGTCCTCTTCTGGCTGGTTTACGACCCCGAGAAGGCCGCGCTCGAGGTGCAGCAGTATCAGGACGCGGTGAGCTGGGCCTCGCAGACCGCGCTTCGCGACATCATCGGACGGACGTACTTGACCGATCTGCTCCGCGGACGCGAAAAGATCGAAGAAGAGCTGCAGAAGCTCATCGACGCGCGCTCGAATCCCTGGGGCGTCAGCGTTCAGTCCGTGGAGATGCGCGACGTGGTCATTCCCGATGCGCTGCAGGACGCCATGTCCCGCGAAGCGCAGGCCGCGCGCGAAAAGCAGGCCCGCGTCATCCTCGGGCAGGCCGAGGTCGAGATCGCCAAGCTGTTCAAGGAGGCATCCGTGTCGTATCACGAGAATCCGACCGCGCTGCATCTCCGGGCCATGAACATGCTCTACGAAGGGCTGAAAGAAAAGGGCGCGCTGATGCTCGTTCCCAGTACCGCCGTCGAATCGATGGGCATGGGAGGCCTCCTCGGAGCGGCGGCCATGCGGCAGCAGAAACTCGCCGGAGGAGAGGAGACGTAGGGCCGACTCTCGGGTCGGCCCGGCCGGCTGGAGAGCCGGCCCTACGCGGCGTCCGCGACGGCTTTCTCTTCCGGCTTGCGCCTCATGTCGAGAAACAAGAGGCCGATCCCGATGCAGATCGCGGAGTCGGCGACGTTGAACGCCGGCCAGTGGTGCTCGCGGCCGCCCCAGCTCACGTACACGTCGAGAAAATCGACGACGTACTTGAAGCGGAAGCGGTCGAGCAGATTGCCGATCGCGCCGCCAAGGATCAGGTGCAGGCCCGACTGCAGGACGCGATCCGTGGCCGCGGAGCGAAGCGCGTAGATCACCACGATGAAGAAGACGGCGATCGCTCCTCCGTTGAGCAGAAGCGGAACGATCTCCGACTCCGCGTTCGCGCCGATGCCGAACGCCGCGCCGGTGTTACGCACGTGCACGAGCTGGAAGAAATTCGGGATGATCGGGATGGCCTCGTGCGTGTCGATGCTCGTACCGACGAGCCACTTCGTCCAGGAATCGAGCAGGATGACCGCGAACGTGATCGAGAGGTAGTGGAAGCGTTTCATTTCAGGATGTCACCGCGGCCGGCTTCCGCTCTTCGATGAGCCGGTTGAGCTCCTGGCGCAGGCGTCCGAGGATCTCATCGTACGTGAACTGTCCGATGGTCTCGGTGCCGCGCTTGAGATTCACGAAGCTCGGCGCGCACCACATCCCGAGGTCGGCGTCGTCGGTCTCGCCGGGGCCGTTCACGCGGCAGCCCATCACGGCGATCGTGATGTCGTGCTGTTTCGCGTACTCGGTCATCTCTCGGACGTTGTGGGCGAGATCGATGAAGGCCTCGTTCTCGACGCGCGAGCACGACGGGCAGCTGATGATGTTCAGCCCCTTCTGCTCGAATCGCGGAACGGAGCGGAACCGGCCGTGCTCGATATCATCGAGGATCTGCCGTCCGACCGTGACCTCGTCGCCTTTGCGCTCGAAAGGAAGCGTCAGCGAGACGCGGATCGTGTCACCGATGCCGCGCGTGATCAGCTGTTCGAACGCGATGCGCGTCTTGATCACGCCGTCCGGCGGCATGCCCGCCTCGGTGACGCCGAGGTGGAGCGGCACGCCGGGGCGCTTCCCGGCGAACAGGATGTTCGCGTCGATGACCTTGTTCGGGTCGGAATCCTTGAGCGAGACGACGTACTGGTCGAAACCGAGGTCGTCGAGCATCGCGCAGTGTTCGAGCGCCGACTCGACCATCGGCGTGATGGAGTCGTTCTTCGGATACTTGTCGAGTTTTTCAGGGTCGACCGAGCCGGCGTTGACGCCGATGCGCATCGCGCAGCCGTGGGCGCGCGCGACATCGACGAGGTAGCGGACTTTCTCGCGCACCGGCTTCTCGCGCTCGAGGTGGTAGAGATGCCCGGGGTTGTAGCGGAGCTTCTGCACGTACGGCGCGACCTTTTCCGCGAGCCGGTAGTTTTCCTGCAGGTCGATGACGAGATTGGCGTCCGGCCGCGCTTTGCGGATCTCGGCGAGCGCGGTCACGTCCTTCGGGTTGTCGACCGCGATCCGGATGACGTCGGCGCCGGCGATCTCGAGGAGCTCGACCTGCCGGATGGTCGCGGCGATGTCCTGCGTGCGTGTGGCGGCCATGGACTGCACGGCGATCGGATTCGATCCGCCGACCGTCACATTTCCAATGCGCACCTCGCGCGTGGTTCGGGCTTTCACGGCTGGTATCAACAGTTTTTCCGGCTCCCCATTCCGGCCGCACCGTACGGGTCTTTCACCGCAATTTCCATGTGCCGCGCAGGATTCTCGAGGTCCCGGAAGCCGTACTGGCGGTACAGATCATGGGCATCGCGGGTCAGGAGATGCCATCGCCGCAGAACCTGGAGGTCGGGATGCTCGCGGATCGCCTGCATGATCAACTTCGACACGCCGCGGCCGCGGTGCGCCGGGATCACGAACACGTCTGCGACGTAAGCGAAGACGGCGAGATCGGAGATCACCCGTGCGAAACCGACCTGCTGCCGCCCCTGGTAGGCTCCGAAGCAGAGCGAATTGGCGATCGAGCGCTCGACGAGCTCCCGCGGGACGTTTTTCGCCCAGTAGGAATCGTTGCTGAGAAATTCGTGAATCAGATCGATGTCAAGCTGGGACTTGTCGGTCGAGACTTCGTACTGCATCGTCATATTATCGACGCATGCCGTTAGCGATTTTTGATGAAGCAATCCTCCGCCGTGCCTTTCAACATGCCAGTACCTTCCTCCGCGCGGTTCCCGACCGCCCCGTAGGCCCTCGCGCCACGCTGGAGGAGCTGAATCGCTCACTCAGCGTGCCCCTCTCTGATGACGGCGAAGATGCGACCGCGGTGCTCGATGCTCTGGCGGTGGCAGCCGAGCGTGGGACGATGGCGACTCCGTCACCGCGATTTTTCGGATTCGTCATCGGCGGGTCACTCCCGGTGACCGTCGGCGCCGAGTGGATGGTCGCCGCGTGGGATCAGAACGCCGGCCTCTACGCGGCCTCGCCGATCGCGGCCGTGGCCGAGGATGTTGCGCGGGAATGGCTCCTCGATCTGTTTCGTCTTCCGCGCGAGGCCAGTGTCGGCTACACCACGGGCGGCCAGATGTCGAACTTCACCTGCCTGGCCGCGGCCAGGCACGCCGTTTTGGGCAACGCCGGCTGGAACGTGGAAGAGGATGGGCTGCAGGGCGCGCCGAAAGTGAACATCGTCGTCAGCGATGAGTCGCACGTCACGATCTTTGTCGCGCTGCGGTACCTCGGTCTCGGAACGCACGCCGTTCACGTCCCGACCGACGAGCAGGGACGCATGCGCGCGGACGGTCTGCGCGACGCGCTGCGCAAGCTCTCCGGCCCGACCATCGTCTGTGCGCAGGCCGGCAACGTGAACAGCGGCGCATTCGATCCGCTGCGCGAGATCGCCACGGAGACCCGCGAGCGCGGCGCCTGGCTCCACATCGACGGAGCCTTCGGCCTGTGGGCCTCGGCCAGCCGCCGCAAACGCGAGTTGATCGATGGAGTCGAGCTCGCCGATTCCTGGGCCACCGACGCGCACAAATGGCTGAACGTGCCGTACGACTGCGGAGTGGCGATCGTTCGCGATTCTGTTGCGCATCGGGCATCGATGACCGCGAGCGCCGCCTACCTCGAACAGACCACCGGCAGGGAGCGCGACAGCGTCGACTGGACGCCGGAATTCTCGCGCCGCGCTCGAGGAATTTCCGTCTACGCAGCGCTGCGCACGCTCGGCCGGCTCGGCGTCGAGGACCTCATCGACCGGCTCTGCGATCGCGCGCGGCAGTTCGCAGAGATCCTCCAACGGGACGACCGGGTGAGGATTCTCAACGACGTCACGCTGAATCAGGTGCTCGTCCGCTTCGGCGACGACGATCAGCGCACGCGCGACGTCATCACCCGCGTCCAGCAGGACGGAACGTGCTGGCTGGCGGGAACCGTCTGGCATAAGATGGCGGCGATGCGAATCTCGGTCTCGAACTGGGCCACGACGGAGGAGGATGTGGAGCGGAGCGCGGCAGCGATCCTGCGCTCACTCTGAGGCCAGCACCACGGTCAGCGCCTCGGCCGCCTTGTCCTTGCTGACGACCTTCAGGTGGGACTCGCGCAGCCTGCCGCGCAGAGTGTCTTCATCCGCGCTGGTCATGACGATCACGCGGTCGAGCGCGTCGCCGACTTCCTCGCGCAGATACGTCAGCACGCCGAATCCGCTGCGGCGCGGGAGATCGCCATCGATCACGATGGCGTCGTAGTCGCCCGCCTCGAGCTTTTCGATCGCTTCCCAGCCGTCGCTGGCCCGCTCGCACGTGAACGGGAACCGCTGCTGGTCTTGATCGATGGCCAGGGCGAGGCGCGGATTCTGTTCGACGACCAGGACTCTCATGATGGCAAGCTAGGCCTCTTGCAAGATCGAGGCAAGCTCGTGTGGTGCCGGCCTCCGGCCGGCCCTGAAGGCCGCCGGGACGGCGGCACGACACGACTACGGCTCGCCGAGAACCTTGGCGACGCGCGCGAGCAACACGCTGTTCTTCACCGGCTTACGGATGAAGTCCGCTGCTCCCACTTCGAATGCACGCAGCTCCGGCTCCTCGCCCGGAAGTCCGGAAACGAAGATCGTCGGAACCTGCATGCCTTTTTCGCGCACGGCTCGCAGCAGGCTGTGGCCGTCGATGTAGGGGAGATCGATGTCGAGCAGCATCAGGTCGATCTGCTCGCGGCCCAGCATCATCAGCGCCTCGGCCCCGTCCTGCGCGACCATGATGCGATAGCCGGCGGTCGTCAGGATGGCGCTGACCAGCTCGCGGTTCAGGACGTTGTCCTCGACGATCAACACCAGCTTCTTCTCGTCGCCGGCCGGTTCCCCTTCCGCACCGCGTTTCGAGCGCAGCTGCGCGACCTGCTGAAAGAGCTTGCGCGTCTCGGCATCGGGCTCGATCTGCAGCTCACGCTTCAGCGTGCGCGCGCAGATGTCGTACTGCTGGACGGCGTTCACGAGATCGCCGCTGTCCATGTACAGCTTCATGAGCGTGCGATGCATGCTCTCCTGCAGCGGATCGATGCGCAGCGCCTGCTGGGCGGTGGCGATGGCGTCGTCCCGCGCGCCGTTGCGGGTCTGGATCTCGACCAGTTGCGAGTGGGCACGAAGCGCGGCGCGGTGCAGCCGGTCGCGCTCGGCGATCACCCACTGGTCGAAACGCTCCTCATCGAGCTCGAAGCCCTCGAGAAAATCGCCGCGATAGAGCGAGACCGCGCGGGCCAGGCCTTCTTCGGTTCCGGATCCGAGGCCCTTTTCGAATTCGGCGACGTCGACCTGCACGAGATCGGGGTCGACCGACAGGAAGTCCCCTTCCTCAACGAGGATCTTCCGGTCCTTGGAGATCTGGGCGAGCTCTTTCCGCAGGCTGGAAAGTGTCTGACGGAGGCTCTGCCGGGCCTGTTCGGTGGCGGTACTGCTCCAGAGGAGGGCGGCCATCTTGTCGCGGGAGACGAGCTGGGCAGGCTTGACGCCGAGGTACGCCAGCATCGCCTGCGATTTTTTCGCAGAGATGTTGATCAATGCGCCCGACTCCGCGCGCATGCGGAAATCGCCAAGCAGCTCCAGCTCGAGAACGGCCATCAGAGAGCCGAGATTGAAGTCTCGTCCGGCGATTATGTCAGAGAGCCGCGATTTGCGGCACGGCATCTCCGAGGAAACCGTGGATCTCGTCGATCCGGGAGTCGACGTCGGCCTTGCCGATGTCGATGAGCTCGCGGGTGTAGCGAGGCTCGAACATCAGCAGGGAGATGAAATCGGGCGACTCGGTCTGCTTCGCGCCGAGGGCGCGGGTGAATAGCTTCATGTAGCGGGGGAGGTATTTCTCGTACGCGGTGGCCAGCTTCCCGAGATCCTCGGAAGGTCGTAGGACGAGCAGATCGATGGCCTTGAGACCGTCCCGCTCGCGCGCGTCGAGCTTCGTGATGATGTCGTTCATCCGCTCCATGCGGACGACGTCTTCGTCGATGACGTCGAGAAAGATGGCGTTCATCAGCTGGCCGAGAATCTGCGCTGCCGGCGGATATCCGCGAACCACGGGTGTCGACGCTTCGGCATCCGTGCGCTGGTAGCCGGTGGACATGGCGATCACGCGGCGCGCGCCGAGATGTAAGGCGGGAGAGAGCGGCGCGGCGAGACGGATCCCTCCGTCGCCGTGCCACTGCGAGCCGATCTGCACGGCCGGAAAGAAGAACGGCAGCGCGCAGGAGGCCAGAATGTGCTCGACCGTGAGGTGTGTGGCGACGGAACGCCGGTTGGGGCCCTCGAACGTATCGTCGTGGTGGCCCTGGACCCAGCGCACGCTCTGGCCGGTCGAATAGTCCAGCGTATTGACCGCGACCGCATGCAGGTCTCCGCGCTCGAGGTTTTCGGCGATGCCGCGGATCGGCTGGCCGGGCCTGGCATCCATCACGCGATACAGCAGCCGCGCCAGCGGCGCGGTGTCGACGGCGCCTTGCGGCTTCGTCCATCGATGTTTCGGAAAGATGGAGGTGAACGCCGAATGGAACGGCAGCGCGCGTCTCCAGTCGAAGCTCCAGATGCTGCTCCATTCGAGCTCGCACCAGACCTGCTCCAGGTCGCGCGCTTTCTGAGCGAGCGATCCCGTGTGTGCCGCGAGAAACGCGGCGTTGATCGCGCCGGCGGAGACGCCGGTGACGATCTGAAATTTCAGGTTCGGGTAATGGCGGGCGAGGCCAAGGAGCAATCCGACCTGATAAGCGGCTCGGGCGCCGCCCCCGGTCAACATGACGGCCAGATCGCCGGTCTGTTCCTTCGGAGTCAGTGCCGTTACGATGCGCTCCAGCGCGCTCACGCACTGAGCCATTGCATGGCATCTGCCAAAATTTCGTCGAACGAGAATCATGCGGCGCGACGTTCCGCAGGGCGCAAGCGTGTGGCCGTGGTGGGCGGTGGGATCAATGGCGCCGGCATCGCGTGGGAGCTGGCGCGCCGCGACTACGACGTCGTGCTCTTCGAGAAGGGTGAGTGCGGCGCACAGACGTCGTCCCGCTCAACGAAGATGGTCCACGGCGGTCTGCGCTACCTCGAGCATCTGCAGTTCGGCGTCGTACGCGAGTCTCTCCGCGACCGCGCCTGGCTGCTGGAGCATCTGCCGGAGCTGGTCCGGCCGGTGGAGATCTTCCTGCCGGTCTACGAGGACAGCCCGCGATCGCGGTTCACGATCCGCATCGGCCTGACGCTCTACGACGTCCTTGCAGGCCGCAAGAACATTCACCGGCACCGGGCGTTCTCGACCGGCGAGATCGCCGCGCGCGGTCCGCTGATCACAGAGGGGCTGCGCGGCGGATTTTCGTACTGGGATGCGCAGGCCGACGATTACGCGCTCACGCGGACGGTGATCGCCTCCGCGGAATCGGAAGGAGCGAGGGTTCTCGAGCACACCCGTGTCGACTCGCTGCAGCGCAACGGCGATGGCTGGGTCGTCCGCTCCGCTCGCGGGGAGGAGCCGTTTGACCTGGTCGTGAACGCAGCCGGCCCCTGGATGAACGACCTCCTGCGCCAGAACCGCATCCGTGCGCGATACGTCTTGTCGCTGATCCGTGGAAGCCACCTCGTCCTGAGGCGCCGCGTCAGCGATGTCGGATTTCTCCTCCAGTCGATCAGCGATCGCCGCGTCTTTTTTGTCCTGCCATGGAAGGAGACGACGCTGGTCGGGACGACCGAAGTCGTCCATCGCGATTCGCTCGACGACGTTGAACCGTCCAATGAGGAGATCGAATACCTGCTGGCCCGGTTCAATCACTACTTTCGCGAGCCGATCTCGCACGCCGGCATCGCCTCGACGTTCGCCGGCGTGCGCCCGCTGGTCGGCCGGGCCACGAACCCGAGCGCGATATCCCGCGACTCCCGCGTGGCCCGCTCCCGCAACCTGATCAACGTTTTCGGCGGAAAGCTGACCACGTTCATGTCCTTGGCGAGGAGCGTGGCGATGAGGGTGGACAACTATTTCGGACAGCCGAGGACAGCCCGCGAGCCGGTGTTCGTCATTCGCGGCTCGAAGGGCCAGAGGCCCAGCGAACCCCGAACCCCGAACCCCGAACACCGCACGGATACAATCCCCGAATGAGCTTCGTCCCGACCCTCGACACCGACTCGCCGCAGCGCCCGCGCATCCCCCGCGCCCTCGAACCTGCCGAAATCCGCATCCTCGGCAGCCTGATGGAGAAGCAGCTCTCGACGCCCGAGTACTATCCGCTGACGCTCAATGCGCTCGTCGCGGCCTGCAATCAGAAATCGAATCGCGAACCGGTCATGGAGCTTTCTGAAGCGGATGTGCAGCGCGCGCTCGATCGCCTGCAGGACGAGAAGCTCGCCTGGCGTGTGATGGGCGGGCGAGCAGTGCGCTTCGACCACAACCTCGACAAGGTGTGGCATCTCAAGCCGGCGGAAAAGGCGATCATCACGATGCTGTTTCTGCGCGGGCCGCAGACTCCCGGTGAACTGCGCGGGCGAAGCGACCGGCTGCATCGGTTCGAGACCGTTGCGGAAGTCGAAGACACGTTGCGCGACATGGCTGGGCACAGCGAGCCCCTCGTCCGCGAGCTGCAGCGGAGGCCGGGACAGAAGGAATCGCGCTGGGTTCACACCGCGGGTGGGGCGGTGGAGGAGGCCGTCGTCGAAACGCAGGCCCCGGCTGAAGCCGGGACTCCATTGTCAGCGCGCGTCACGCGCCTGGAAGCGCGCGTCGAGGAACTTCACGAGCAGCTGCGAGTTCTGCTGCAGAAGCTCGGAGAGTAGCGCTAGCGTGGCGTGTCGCAAATAGACCGACTTTCGCTGGTGGGAACAAGTCGTTGTTCACGTCATCCTGAGCCGCGAAGACGGCGAAGGATCTCGAAATGGCAGGCGTTTTCGGATCTTGAGATCCTTCGTCGCGCTTCGCCGACTCAGGATGACGATTTGCGCAGAGGTTCCCTAGCGAATGCGCCACATGCCCGTCGCACGCGGCATCGGACTACGATCCGCAGAACGACGTGCTGGTGCAGCTGCCGGGGGTCGTGCCCGGAGGATAAGGTGGCGCACCAGACCTAGCGAACCTCTGCGCAAGTCGTTGTTCACGTCATCCTGAGCCGCGAAGACGGCGAAGGATCTCGAAATCGCAGGCGTTTTCGCATCCTGAGATCCTTCGTCGCGCTTCGCCGACTCAGGATGACGACTTGTTCAGAGGTCCCTAGTGTGGCTTGTCGCAAAGAGACCGACTTTCGCTGGTGCCGCTTGCGGCCGAGATGCAAGGCGCGCGGAGGAGGGGATGCGGTGGCATCGTCGACGACGAGCAACGCCGCAGATCGCCCGCAACCGGAACCAGCCCGAAGGGTTGCGGGCGAAAGCCGGTCTATTTGCGACACGCCACACTCGAACAAATGCGCCGTATGGCGCGGGCACGATTTGCCATTCCTTTGCGCGACGCTCAATCCATTCGAGTAGTCTGGCCGCATGCTGTTCATGGTTGTGGAGAACTACAAGAATGGCGATCCGGTCCCGGTCTACCGGCGTTTCCAGGAGAAGGGGCGGATGGCGCCGCCGGACGTCAAGTACGTTTCCAGCTGGGTCACCGATGATCTGAAGCGGTGTTTTCAGGTGATGGAATGCCACTCGCGCGCATCGCTGGACGCGTGGATCGCTCGATGGTCGGACATCGTCGATTTCGAGATCATTCCGGTGATGACCTCACCCGAGGCCGCGGCGGCTGTCGCGCCGCGCCTTTGACGGCTGGAATCGCGTCGTGCCCCGCTTCCGCCTGATTGTCAGGTCGCGAACAACGCGCATCGCTCCTGCACCGAGACTGGAGAAGCGAAGCTGCTCATCGTCAACGGATGCCCGGGTCTAGAATGCGTTCGTGCCCCCGCGCCGACTCGTTCTCGTCATTTCTCTGGTCCTGATCCTCGCCGCGGCGGTCGGAACCTACTGGATCGCGCACCGAACGATGGTGGTCGGGAGGGCGATGATCGGTGGACCGCCACCGGGAGCGGTCCTCCACCATGAGGATCTCGTCGGACGGGCAGCGCCGGACTTCACCGCCATTGATTTGAGCGGCCACAGGACCGGAACCGCTGTGCTTCGTGGACGAGTGGTGATCGTGGACGTGTGGGCAACGTGGTGCCGGCCCTGCGTCGAGGAATTGCCTCGGGTGGAGCGCGAGCTGTGGCAGCGGTTCCAGCCCGAGCTGGCCGTGGTCGCGATCGCGCGAAAGGAAAACGCACTGACGGTCCGCAAATTCAATCGCCACGCAAACCTGACGTTCGCGCTGGTCGCGGATCCGGGAGGAGACATCTCGCGACGGTTCGGCGGCGACGACGCGATTCCGCGAACCTATGTCATCAACCGGTCCGGCGTGATCGTCCATCAGACAATCGGCTACGGTACGAAGTCTTTCGACGATCTCGTTTCTGCCGTTCAGAGCACGCTCGCTCGTCGGTAAAGGGACTTCCTGCCCTGCCCTGATGATTTGTTGTCGAATACCAACCAGCGATGACATCTGAGGGCCCGCGCTGCAGGTCTCAGAATCCGGGACGACAACACGCAAGGACTCACTCCTTCGGGCGTTCCTGCAGATTTCGCCCTGGCGAAAGACGAGACAGGATTTGTCCACGGAGTCCTGGCGCTGAAATGCAACTTCGTTGTCCGCGAATCCTTCCGGTCGCTGACCCACGTTCGGCGCCTCGCTGGATTCGACGACGGTCGCGAAGCTTCGATGTGAACCTTCGATTGCCGGCGTGGAGTCCTCGCGGGCCAACACTCCCTCCGCGGCGTATGATGTTGTCCTGAAACCATCGAACGAAGGGCGTTGATGATGCGAAGAAGCATTCTCGTTGCGCTGCTCCTCGTCTCGTTCGGCGTTGCGTGCAAAGGCCGCGTTGCGCCCCCGGCAGTCGACAAATGGACTTCGTGCGCCGTCGACGGCAACAGGCTCGAGGACCTGAGCCTCGCGGCGGTTGCGCGCTCGTCGGACGGCCAGGTCAAAGCGTTCGACCGCGCCGCGTGTCTGCTGCAGGCGATTCCGGAAGGCGATCAGTGGCAGGTCTGGTTTCATGACAACGACGGCCCCGACTGGATCGAGGCTTCGAAGGTCGTGTTTGTCATTCAGCGCACGAGTGCGGGCGGCCCGATCCGGGCGATTCGCGCGTTCAAGAACCGCGCAGGTGCCGATGCGTTCTATCAACGAACACCCGGTAGGAACGAGATTGCACCCGACTACGCAACGCTGAGGGGCGTCGTCGCACACGAGTAAGAGAGAGCGAAGGATCTCAGGATCCGAAAACGCCTGCCATTTCGAGATCCTTCGCCGTCTTCGCGGCTCAGGATGACGATCCGGTCCCGAGAAGGGGCGGATGGCGCCGCCGGACATCAAGTCCGTTTCCAGCTGGGTCACCGAAGATCTGAAGCGGTGCTTCAGGGAACCTCTGAACAAGTCGTCATCCTGAGTCGGCGAAGCGCGACGAAGGATCTCAGGATCCGAAAACGCCTGCCATTTCGAGATCCTTCGCCGTATTCGCGGCTCAGGATGACGATCCGGTTCCGAGAAGGGGCGGATGGCGCCGCCGGACGTCAAGTACGTTTCCAGCTGGGTCACCCAAGATCTGAAGCGGTGCTTCAGGGAACCTCTGAACAAGTCGTCATCCTGAGCCGGCGAAGCGCGACGAAGGATCTCAGGATCCGAAAACGCCTGCCATTTCGAGATCCTTCGCCGTCTTCGCGGCTCAGGATGACGTGAACAACGACTTGTTCAGAGCTTCCTTAGGTGATGGAGTGCCACTCGCGCGCGTCGCTGGACTCGTGGATTGCGCGATGGTCGGACATCGTCGATTTCGAAGTCATTCCGGTCATGACCTCACCCGAGGCATCGGCGGCTGTCGCGCCGCGCCTTTGACGGCTAGAATCGCGTCGTGCCCCGCCTTCGCTTCATCGTCACGTTCCTGATTCTCCTCGCCGCGTTCGAGTTCTCGCTGCTGATCGAGACCGTCGACCGCAAGGTCATCCTGCCGTTCACGAACTCGATCGCCGTCGCCTCCGCTTCGATCATTCGGACGGCCGAGGGCGGTGTGCGCGTCAGCGGCACGACGATCAGCGCGCCGTGCTTCGCGGTGGACATCAAGAACGGCTGCAACGGCGTGGAGGCAACGCTGTTCGTGCTCGCGGCGGTCCTCGCCTTTCCCGCCACATGGATGAAGAAGATCATCGGCGTCATCCTCGGCGGCCTGATCATTCAGGCCGCGAATCTCATCCGCGTGGTCACGCTGTTCCTGATCGGCTGCCGGCATCGCGCCTGGTTCGACACGTTCCACCTGGCAATCTGGCAGACGGCGATCTTCGGGATCGCGGTCGGCTTCTTCGTCGTCTGGTCGCGGCGGAGCGCACCACCCAATGCTGCTGCGCGCGCTTAGGTTCGTCATGGGAGCGGCGGTTGCGTTCGCCATCTGGTGGTACGCGACTCCCGCCTACGATGATCTGCTCTGCGAGCTGCTGCAGCAGTTCGGCGTGCACGCCGTGGCCGTTGATCGAATCGTGCGCGTCGCGCGCATCGGCGCGCCGGACATCCAGGTTCCCGCCGATCAGCTGACGTACAACTTCGTGTTGTTCATCGCTCTCGCCGCCGCCGTTCCGACGCGCAAGGTCTGGCGGCTTCTTGTGGCCCTCATTGTGCTGCTGGCCATTCATCCGTTCGCGCTGGCCGTGACCATCGAGACGACGTGGGCTACGCGCGCGGGCCCGTGGAGTGCGGCTCACTACTCGTCGCTCGAGCAGCAGTTCTGGACCAGCATCGATTTCCTCTACCGCCTCGGCGGCATGTTCGGGATCGCGTTCGTCTGCTGGTATTCGGCTACGTACGGCGCTCGAGAACCGCAACCGGGAACAGCGAAAAAATCTCCGCGAGGGGGACGGGCTCGCCGGTGAGATCGAAGGCTCGCCGCGTGAAGATGTCCTCGAACGTTCCGGTGATCTCGACCGGCAACGATGCCTCGCCCCAGGCGGCGCCCAGCGGCGGGACATCCGGCTTGCACAGTCTGGTGGTGAGGCGCGGGACGGCCACGATGACATCGTCGCCGCGCAGGAACGCGCAGACGTTCGGCGATTGCGCCGTGATGGCGCGATAACCGCCGCGCTGGAACGACTCCGCGCGGCGGCGGCGCAGGTCGAGCGTCCGCCACGTCGTGAACAACTTGATGCGGCCGTCGAAGAAGCGGCGCTGCATCGTCGCCAGGTCGAGCGTGCCGCGCTCGTAGGATGCCTTCATCTTCTTCAGCATGGACCGGCGCTTCTCGTAATCGACGGGACGGCGATTGTCGGGATCGACGAGGCTCAGGTCCCAGACGTCCGTTCCCTGGTAAAAATCGGGAACGCCCGGCGACGTGATCTTCAGAACCAGCTGCGCCAGGGCATTGAGAAATCCGTGGTACGCGACGCGCCGCTGTGTGCGCATCATCGACGCCCGAAACTCGAGATTGCCCAGCGCCGCACTCCCGAAATCGAGCAGCGCCTTCTCGTACTCCGGACTCGGTGCGATCCAGTTCGTGCAGGTCTTGGCCTCGCGCGCGGCCTTCTCCAGAAACTGCCGCAGGCGCTCCTCGACCGCCTCCAGCTCCTCCTCGTCCACCGGCCACATGCCGAGAAGCGTCTGATAGATGAGCAGCTCCTCGTTCGGCGCGGGCACGCCGTGATGGCGCAGCGCGGAGTTCATGTCCGACCACCGCCGCACATCGCGCTGCCACGAGTCGGCAAGCTCCGAGAGCACGTTGATGCGCGCGCGCACGTCCTCGCTCCGTTTCGTGTCGTGCGTCGACGTGGCATTGAGCGTGTGGCGCCAGTCCTTTTGGATCCGCTCGTTGCGCTGATGGAATTCGGCGACGGGATCGAAACCCGCCTCGCGTCCGGGATCGCTTCCGACCTCGTTGAGCGAGATCAGCCGGTTGTAGTTGTAGAACGCGGTGTCCTCGACGCCCTTGGCCATCACCCGGCCGGTGAACTGCTGCCAGCGCATAACGAACGCCAGCCAATGCTCGCGCTCCGACGCGACGTACGACGGCGGATCGACGAGCAGCATGCACTCGAGAAACTCGAAGAGCCGCTGATCCATGGAGATCCCGGCGCGCCGCCGCGCTTCCGCGACCGCCTGGCGGATGAACCGCCGGTCTTCGACGGTCACCTCGAAATCGCGGATGTAGGTGCGGTAGACGTGCATGCACGCCGTGATCTCGACGAGCGCGGCGAGCAAATCCGACGGCGCGAAGTCGCGGGCATTGCGGTCGTGCATGGAGAGCTCACCCAGCTGCTTGCCGAGGGCGCGCATCTCGCCGGGAAAGAGCTCGCTGATGACTTGCTTCCTGCGCTCGTAGCAGATGTCGTCGAATGACTTCGTGACGCCGGTGAATTCGCGATAGAAGTCGCCGAGCTTCGTCAGCCCTTCAGGATCGACGAACAGCGCATTCACGGCATTGGCGAAGTCGTATCCCGTCGTTCCGCAGACCTCGAACGTCTTCGGAAGGGTCTCGTCGCGCGCGAGAATCTTCTCGACGACGATGTAGAAGGCGGCTGGGTTCGGAGCTCGGGACTCGGGATTCGCGTCGCCGAGGCGCAGCTGCAGTTTTTTCATGTGCCCGATCGGATCGAAGAGACCATCGATGTGATCGATGCGCAGGCCGGTCACCTTCCCCTCGGCGATCAGATCGAGCGTCCGGCGATTGCGCGCTTCGAAGACTTCCGGGTTCTCGATGCGCACGCCGACCAGATCGGTGACGTCGAAAAAGCGGCGATAGTTGATCTTCTCGCTGGCGATGCGCCAGTACGCCAGCCGGTAGAACTGCGCGTCGAGCAGCGAATCGAGCGCGTTGAACGTGTCGGAGCTTCCCGCCTTGCCGTTGAAATGGACGATCGTCGCGTCGAGGGCCTGCCGGAACTCGGCGCTCTGTTCGTAGATACGCCACAGCGTCTCCTTGAGGAACTTGCTGTTGGTAACTTTCTCGTCGCCGGCGACGAGATCGCGCAGCTCGATGGCCACACCTTCGGTCGGCAGCGACTCCACGCACTCGCCCAGAACCATCGTGTACGACTTCGGAGCGAGCGGCAGCCGGTTGTCGTAGTACGTGAGGAAGAATCCGTCGGCGTCGAAGCCGAGCTGCACCTCGCCCGACTCGATCGCCTCGCCATACGGCTTCCCCAGAATCGGCAGCAGCACCTTCTCCTCGGTCTGCCCGCGCGAGGTCACCGGCCGCCAGTCGATATCGAAGTAGTGGAGGAAACGCGACTGCTTGCCGTTCTCGAGAACGCTCATCCACCAGGCGTTCTCCCGGCTCGCGGCCATGTGATTGGGGACCACGTCGAGAAGGAACCCGATGTCGAGCTGCTTGAGCCGCTCGTGGAGGCGCCCAAAATCGTCTTCCGTCCCCAGCTCCGGATTGAGCGCGGCCGCATCGACGACGTCGTAACCGTGCAAGCTCCCCTTGCGCGCCTTCAGGATCGGTGAGGCATAGAGATCGGTGATCCCGAGCTCCTGCAGGTAGTCCGCGATCCTCCGCGCATCATCGAACGTGAAGCCGGCGTTGAACTGGACTCGGTAGGTGGCGACCGGGATGCGGAGCACAGCAGTATTGTTTCACTGCACGAGCTTTGCCGGCGTCATTCTGATGCTGAGCGGAGCGAGGCGGAAGGATCTCAAGCTGCGTAGTCTGAGATCCTTCGCCGTCTTCGCGGCTCAGGATGACGAGGCTGCAAACACCGCAAACGCAAACGGTGGCATCGTCAAACGGTTCTTCTCGATCTTGGCTCCGGTGTCGATCAGCGCGCGCCACTCAGCAGGCCGGAAGCGCAGACCGATCCTCTGGACCTTGTCGCTGAAATTGAACGCGACGAGCGCATTCCCGCGCCGAACGACGACAAGCGAGCGCTCATCATCCGCTTCGGCGTCGAGCGATGCGAGATCGAGTGTCCGCAGCGCAGGAGTCTCGTGGCGGATCCGCAGGAGCTCTTTGTACAGTCTCCACAGCGATGCGTGCTCATCGCGCTCGAGCAACTGCCAGTTCAGCTTCGAACGGCGGAACGTCTCGTCGTCGTGAGGGTCGGGCGCCTCGCCCTGCCAGGCAAACTCCTCGAATTCATCCCTGCGGCCTTTTCGTACCGCTGCGATGAGGTTCTCGTCGGAATGACTGGTGAAGTACTGGAACGGCGACTTTTCGCCGTACTCCTCCCCCATGAACAGCATCGGCAGGAACGGTGAGAGCACGATTGCCGCGGCGGCGAGGCGCAGCTTGTCCGGCGCCACGATCGTGGAGAGGCGGTCGCCGAACATGCGGTTCCCAACCTGATCGTGATTCTGCGCGCAGACGATGAACTTCGCGCCGTCGGTCGTCTTCGGCTTCACGCCGTATTTGCGTCCGCGGTAGGTGGAGTGCTGGCCGGTGTAGAGGTAACCGTTCTTCGTCGTGCGAGCGAGATCCGACGCTTTGCCGAACCCTTCGTAGTAGCCGGCGCGCTCGCCGGTCAGGAGCGCGTGCAGCGAATGGTGATAGTCGTCGTTCCACTGCGTGTCGAATCCGAGTCCGAGGTCTTCTTTCGGAGTGATGACCCGCGGATCGTTGAGATCGCTCTCCGCGATCGTGTAGATGCGCCGGCCGAGTTGCGCCGCACGCGCGCGCACGGCTGTCGTCAGGTCCTGCAAGAACGGCTCGGCCGTGTGATCGATGATCGCGTGCACGGCATCGACGCGCAGGGCGTCGAAATGAAATTCGTCGATCCACTGCAGCGCGTTGTGGATGAAGAACCATCGCACGTGATCGCTCTGCGGTCCGTCGAAGTTCAACGCCGGGCCCCACGGTGTCTTGTAGCGGTCCGTGAAGTACGGCCCGTACTCGCGGAGATAGTTCCCCTCCGGTCCGAGGTGGTTGTAGACGACGTCGAGGACGATGGCCAGGCCACGCGCGTGGCAGGCATCGACGAGTCGCTTCAGCGCTCTCGGTCCGCCGTAGGAGTTCTGCGCCGCGCCGATGTACACGCCGTCATAACCCCAGTTGCGAGCTCCCGGGAACTGCGCGACGGGCAGCAGCTCGACCGCCGAGATGCCGAGGTCTTTGAGCCGGTCGAGATGTGGGATGACGGCGTCGAATGTCCCTTCGTGTGTGAACGTGCCGACGTGCAGCTCGTAGATCACGTAATCGAGGAGCGGGATTCCCTTCCAGCCCGCGCCGGTCCACGGGAAGTCACGGCCGACGACCGCCGACGCCGTGTGCACACCATCGGGCTGAAATCGCGATGCCGGATCGGGCCGCTCCCGATCGTCGAGGACGAACAGGTATCGCGTCCCTTCCGCGCAGCGATCGACGACGGCCTCGTGATAACCGGCCGCATTCTTCGTCAACGGAACGCGCCGCTCGTCGGGCTCGAGGATGTGGAGCCCGACGCGATCGAGACCCGGCGCCCAGACGCGAAACTCGCAGCGCTGCGAATCGATGAGTCGCGCCCCGAGCGGGATCCCGAACGGAACGGGCGAGCTCCGCTCATCGGGAGCGGCGGGCGGAGGAGTCGTCGTTTCGTGGTGCGCGGCGACGTTATCCGCCACGCTGCTTCTCCGCGGTCGCCCCATCGGGAGTCAGAAACACCGCCCCCAGCGGCGGCAGTGTCAGATTCACCGACCACTTCCGGCCGTGCAGCGGGATCGGCGCGGCTTCGACGCCGCCCAGATTCCCCTGCCCGCTTCCGCCGTACAGCGGCGCGTCGCTGTTGAGAATCTCTTTCCATCGTCCGCCGGCCGGCACACCGACCTGGTAGTTGTGCCGCGGAACGGGAGTGAAGTTCAGCACGACCACCACCATCTCGTCGGGCTTCGAGCGCGACTTGCGGATCAGGCTGACGATGCTGTTCTCGGTGTCGCAGCAGTCGATCCAGTCGAAACCGTCGGCGGACATGTCCAGCTCGTGCAGCGCGGGGACATCGCGATAGGTTCGATTGAGGTCCTCGAGCCACCGCTGCAGCGACGCATGCGGAAGGAAATCGAGCAGATGCCAGTCCAGGCCGGTCTCATGATTCCACTCGCGCCACTGCGCGATCTCGTCGCCCATGAACAGCAGTTTCTTTCCCGGCTGCGAATACATATCCGCGAACAGCAGGCGCAGGTTGGCAAACTTCTGCCAGTCATCGCCGGGCATCTTGCCGATCAGCGATCCCTTTCCGTGCACGACCTCGTCGTGCGAGAGCGGGAGCACGAAGTTCTCGGTGAACGCGTAGATCATCCGGAACGTCAGGTCGTTGTGGTGGAACTTGCGATGGATCGGGTCCTTGGAGAAGTAGCGCAGGGTGTCGTGCATCCACCCCATGTCCCACTTCATGCCGAATCCGAGTCCGCCGACGTACGTGGGCCTCGACACCATCGGCCACGCCGTCGACTCCTCGGCGATCATCTGGGTGTCGGGATGGACCTTGTAGACATCCTCGTTGAGGCGGCGAAGGAACGTGATGGCCTCGATGTTCTCGCGGCCGCCGAACTCGTTCGGAATCCACTCGCCGTGGCTGCGCGAGTAGTCGAGATAGAGCATCGACGCGACGGCATCGACGCGTAATCCGTCGGCGTGATACTCGCCGAGCCAGTACATCGCGCTGCTGATCAGGAAGCTCCGGACCTCATTGCGTCCGTAGTTGAAGATCAGGCTTCCCCAGTCGGGATGAAATCCCTTGCGCGGATCGGCGTGCTCGTAGAGATGAGTGCCGTCGAAGTACGCGAGCCCGTGCTCATCGGTAGGGAAATGCGACGGCACCCAGTCGAGGATCACGCCGATGCCGTTCTGATGAAGGACGTCGACGAGGTACTTGAAATCCTGCGGCGTGCCGAAACGGCTCGTCGGCGCGAAGAAGCCTGTGCACTGGTAACCCCACGAGCCATAGAACGGATGCTCCATGACCGGGAGAAACTCGACGTGCGTGAAGTTCATCTTGCGCACGTACTCGGCGAGAGGCTCGGCGATCTCGCGGTAGCTCATTGCCCGAAAGAGCTGGCCGTCGTCGGTCGTGCGGCGCCACGACCCGAGGTGGACTTCGTAGATCGTCATCGGCGCGTCGACGGAGTTGCGCGCCTTGCGCGTTCGCATCCACTCGCCGTCATTCCATTCGTAGTCGAGGTCCCAGACGATCGACGCGGTTCGCGGCGGCGTCTCGTGATGAATCCCGTACGGATCGGCCTTGTCGACGCGAAAACCGTTATGACGCGAGACGATGTGGTACTTGTAGATCGTTCCTTTCGCGACGTCCGGGATGAATCCTTCCCAGATTCCGGAGGTGCCGCGCGGATGAAGCGGGTGGGCGCGCGGATCCCAGCTGTTGAAGTCGCCGATGACAGAAACCTGCTCGGCGTTCGGCGCCCACACCGCGAAGTTCGTGCCGACGATGCCGTTGCGCTCGACGATGTGCGAGCCGAGCTTCTCCGACAGCGCGTGGTGGCTGCCCTCGTTGAACAGGTAAAGGTCCCAGTCGCTGAGCAGCGACTCCGCGTGGCGCGCGTCGGTGGCCGGCTGAATCTGATCGATGCGATGCTCGCGAATCGCGGAAGGGTCCTCGGTTGGAGTGGAGTCGGCTTCGATCGTCACGCTCGGAACTATATCGGCCCCGAGGTTCTGCAGCTCCTCGACGACACGGGCGCGGGCGGTCTTGCCGCTGGTGCCCTTCCCTTTCGGCTTCGGTGTCGCCGATGGAACACCGGCTCCATCTGTCTCCTTACGATCTCGCATCGCTCGACCTCACCATGTTATGGGGTCAGAGCTTCGATTCGCCCTTCTTTCTACATCCAGCAGAAAAAGGGGCGAATCGAAGCTCTGACCCCATCAACTCATTTCTCCATCACGTCGAGCACTCCGCGCAGCGGAATCCGTACCCACTCGGGCCGATGGTTGAGCTCGTACATGATCTCGTAGAGTGCCTTCTCCAGTAGATGAGCGTCGAGCAGAACCTCGATCTCCTGCGGCGTCTTCGGCAGATGCCCGCACACCGCGCTCTCCGCGAGATACGCGCGCAGAAACGCCGCGCTCACCCAGCGATACCAGAAACGTGCGCCCGCTTCGAGTGCCGGCGCGTCTTCGGCGCGCATCACCGATCCCTCCGCCTGCCCGAACACGACCGCGTATGGCGCGTAGTGGAACGAGCGCAGCATTCCGGCGACGTCGCGCAGTGCCGATCGCTTGATGCGGCGTTCCGACAGCGGACGGCTCGGCTCGCCTTCGAAATCGATGATCACGAAATCCTTGGCGGTATGCAGGACCTGTCCGAGGTGATAGTCGCCGTGAAGGCGGATGCGCTGACCGGTGAGCTTTCCGCCGATGATCGACTTGATTCTCTCGAACAGCGTCTGCTCGTTGCTCAGCAGCTCGAGGCCCTCCTTCATGTCCTTCGCGCGGCGGCGAACGAGCTGCATGGTCTGCACGGCCTGCGTGCGGATGAACTGATAGAGCGAGCGCTGGTAATGGGCGGTGATCGGCTCGGGCGCGAAGGCGGGCACGTCGCTCCTCGAGGCCAGCGCGAGGTGCATCTCCGCGGTGCGGCGGCCGAGGAGATCGGCGTCGTCGATGTAAGGGCCGATCATTTCCCGGACCGCGTCCGGCATGGGCCGCTGCGACATTCGCAGCGGATGCTCCCGGGGCGTCGCCTTCTCGAGTTTTTCAGCCGATGACTTGTCGCTGAGCACGCGCTCGAAGTAACGGCCGATGACATCGAGCGTGAACGTCCAGGCGTCGCCGGAATTCGGCATGAAACCCTGCAGGATCGCCAACGTCACCGGCTCGTTTCGATCGGCGCGATACTCGAGCGCGCCCGCAAGCCGCGGCGTCGACGTGAACTCCGTGTCCTCGTTGAAAAAGCGCGTCATCTCCAGATCGGTATTGATGCCCGGCTCCAGACGACGGAAGAGCTTCAGGAACAGGCGCTGGCCGTACACGATGGCGGTGTTGCTCTGCTCGGCGCGAAGGACCTGTGCCTCGAGATCGCCAGTGCCGCGCAGCTCCTTGTACGCGCGCGACGGTGCGCCGGCGATGACGCCGCGCTCACCCTTGATCTGCCGTTTGCGCGCGATCGTGTCGAGGAGCGTCTGCGCGAAGGTGTCATCGACGACTGGCTCGTAAAGCAGGCAGCCATCGCGCAGCCGCGCGATCAGCGTCGCCGTCCGCGGGTTCTCCTGCTCGTCGGCGCGCCTCGCCTGGGTGATCCCGAGCGGCAGGAGATAGGTCTGCGGCTCGCCCTCGGTGAACTCCACGTCGATCAGGCTGAGGTACGCCGATCGCTTCGGCAACGCGAAGAGCTCGCGAATCGTAAGATTCGAGACCGTGTGCGCCTTGCCCGCGAACCAGCGGCGGCTGCGCACGTAATGTGTGATCGCGGCCGTGAGCGCTTCGCGATTGCGATCGGCGAAGACCTCCTCCCACTTCTTCGCTCCGACCAGCGGAACTTCCTCGCCCACGGTGACTTCAGGAACAGCGCGCCGCTCCAGCGCAAACCAGTAAAACGCGAAGGGGCCGAGGTTCAGGAAGTAGGGCCGCTCACCAATCTCCGGAAAACGAACCCGCCCGGACAGCTCGACCGGGGTCATCCCCCGGAACTGCGAGAGATCGAGCTCGAATGTCTGCACGAGCCGCGAGAGATTGGCCACGACCAGGATCGTCTCGTCCTCGAATCGCCGGACGTACGCCAGGATCTTCCGGTTCTCGGGATGGAGGAACTCCATGGTCCCGCGGCCGAACGCGCGATAGCGCTTGCGGAGCGAGAGCAGCCGCTTCATCCACCACAGCAGCGAATACTGGTTGTTCTGCTGCGCGTCGACGTTGACCTGCTCGTAGTGATACTGCGGATCGATGATCACCGGCAGATAGAGCTTCTGGGGATTCGCACGCGAGAAGCCGGCGTTGCGATCCGAGTTCCACTGCATCGGCGTGCGCACGCCGTTGCGATCGCCAAGATAGATGTTGTCGCCCATCCCGATCTCGTCGCCGTAATAGATGATCGGCGTTCCCGGAAACGAGAACAGCAGGCCGTTCATCAGATGGATGCGGGCGCGATGGTTTTCCATCAGCGGGGCCAGCCGTCTGCGGATGCCGAGGTTGATGCGGGCCTCGCGGTCGCGGGCGTAAGTGCGCCACATGTAGTCGCGATCCTCTTCCGTGACCATCTCGAGCGTCAGCTCGTCGTGATTGCGGAGAAACATCGCCCACTGGCAGCTCTCGGGAATCACCGGCGTCTGGCTCATGATGTCGACGATCGGGAATCGGTCCTCCATCGCCAGCGACATGAACATGCGCGGCATGACGGGGAAGTGGAAGGCCATGTGGCACTCGTCGCCGTTTCCGAAGTACGGCAGCGTATCCTCCGGCCACTGGTTCGCTTCCGCCAGGAGCATCTTGCCGGGATACTTCGCGTCGAGATGCTCGCGCAGTTTCTTGAGGAACACGTGCGTCTCGGGGAGGTTCTCGCAGATCGTCCCTTCGCGCTCGTAGAGATACGGAATGGCGTCGAGACGGAAGGCGTCGACGCCGAGATCCATCCAGAACTCGAGGACTTTGAAGAGCGCGTCGTGAACGGCCGGATTGTCGAAATTCAGATCGGGCTGATGCGAGTAGAAGCGATGCCAGTAATAGGCCTTTGCGATGGGGTCCCACGCCCAGTTCGACGTCTCGAAATCCTTGAAGATGATGCGCGCCTCCCGAAAGCGGTCGGGCGTGTCACTCCAGACGTAGTAATCGCGGAACGGCGACTTGCCGCGGCGCGATTTCTGGAACCAGGCGTGCTGATCGCTCGTGTGGTTGACGACGAGCTCGGTGATGACGCGAATGCCGAGCCGGTGCGCCTCGCGCATGAGCACTTTGAAATCCGCCAGCGTGCCGTACCCCGGATGAACCGCCGTGTAGTTCGCGATGTCGTATCCGTCGTCGCGCAGCGGCGAGGGGTAGAACGGCAGCAGCCACAGGACGTTGACGCCGAGGTCCTGCAGGTAGTCGAGCTTGCGGGTGAGCCCGGGAAAATCGCCGATACCGTCGTCGTTGCTGTCGAAGAACGAACGGACGTGCGCCTGGTAGATGACGGCGTCCTTGTACCACTCGAGCTCAGAGGTAGTACTCAAAATCCCTTTCCGTCCGCACGCGCCGCCGGATCCTGAAGATGTGCGCCGGCACCACGTGCGGGTTCAGCTGCACGTAGTTCCTCGCGCCATGCCAGGTGTGGCGCGCGCCGCTCAGGAGGTCGTGGACCTGGAAGGCGCGATTCGGGTCGAGCTGCAGCGCACGCAGATCGAGATCGACCCATCCCGACTGCGTGTTGTGGGGGTCGACGTTCACGACGCACAGCACGATGTTCTCACCTGCGGCCTTGCTGTAGCACAGGATCGAGTCGTTGTCAGTCTCGTGGAACAGCAGGGTCTCGTTTTGTTGCAGCGCAGGATTGTCGCGCCGGATGCGATTCACGGCAGTGATGAAGTCGGAGAGGTCGTCGTCCGATCGTCCCCACCGCTTCACCTCGTATTTCTCCGAATCGAGGTACTCCTCGCTCCCGCTCTCCCGGGCCAGGTGAACGAAGCGCTCGAACGCCGGTCCGTAGATCCCGTAGTTCGCCGAGAGCGTCGAGGCGAGCACGAACCGGATCGTGAACGCCGGCCGGCCGCCGTACTGCAGATATTCGGTGAGGATGTCGGGCGTGTTCGGCCATGCATTCGGCCGGAAGAAATCGCTGACCGGCGGTTTGGTGATCCCGTTGAAATACTCGCGCAGCTCGGCCGCCGTGCTGCGCCATGCGAAGTAGGTGTAGGACTGCGAGAATCCCCCCTTCGCCAGCCACTCCATGATCCTCGGCCTCGTAAACGCCTCGGCCAGGAAGATGAGGTCGGGGTGGTCGCGCTTGAGGTCGGCGATGACCCACTGCCAGAAATGCAATGGTTTTGTATGCGGATTATCGACACGAAATATCCGCATGCCTTTTCCGATCCAGAAACGGAAGACGTCGCGCAGCTCGTGCCACAGCTCCTCCCACGCCTCGCTCTCGAATTGGAATGGATAGATGTCCTGATACTTCTTGGGCGGATTCTCCGCGTACTGGATCGATCCGTCCGGCCGTTTCTGGAACCACTCCGGATGCTCCTTCACGTATGGATGATCGGGTGAGGCCTGGAAGGCGATGTCGAGCGCGATCTCGATCTCGTGTTTGGCCGCAGCATTCACCAGATGCTCGAAATCATCGATCGTGCCAAGGGACGGGTGCACGGCGGTGTGTCCGCCTTCCGGCGCGCCGATGGCCCACGGGCTGCCGACATCGTCGGGCATCGCCTCGACCTTGTTGTTCTTCCCTTTGCGGAACGTGCTGCCGATCGGGTGGATGGGCGGGAGGTAGAGCACGTCGAATCCCATCCTGGCGATGCGCGGGAGCTGCGCTTCGACGTCGCGGAACGTGCCCGCCGAGCGCGGAAACATCTCGTACCACGTGCTGAACGCTGCTTTGCGGCGATCGACCTCGATGGGGATCTCGCAATCGAGCCGCGTCGCGAATTTCCGCTCCGCGTTGCGCCACATCAGCGCCAGCAGGTCCTCGCTCCACATGTCCTCGACCTTCTCGTCGATCGGCGCGTCGGATTCGAGAGTGTCGACGAACGCCTGCAGTTTCTTCCGGTCGCGGGCGCCGGCCCTTCCCGCGGCGGCGCGAATCGTCGCCAGCCCGATCTGCAGCTGCACGTCGAGATCTTCCGCGTGCGCGTCGGCGCGCTTCTGCAGATCGCGGTGCCAGGTGAGGAAGTGATCGATCCACGCCTCGACCGAGAACCGGTAGAAACCGAGGGTGTCGACGGAAAACTCGGCGCGCCAGCGGTCGTTGACCAGCGGCCTCATCCGCAGCTCGTGCGCCTTCTTCTCCGACTCGTGGCGGTAGTGGATGACCGCGGAGATGACATCGTGACCGTCGGCGAAGACATCCGCCTCGGCCTGCACGACATCGCCGATGACGCGCTTGGCCGGAAAACGCCCCTCACCCACCGAAGGCGACACATCTTCAATGATGACCCGGCGACGACCATCGAACTCCACGGCAGAGGACGGTGCGAAGGTCGTTCCAGCCTTCTACTTCAGCAATTTGCGCGTGAGCGGACGCACCAGAACCGCGAGAAAGCTTCCCACCGGACCCTTTCTCAGCGAGTTGAGTCTCGTTGCCTGCTCTCCGCCGACGAGAATCGCCACCAGCAGCGAGGTCACGGAACCGAACCGGGGCCCGTATTGCAACGACACGAGCGAGGTCACCGCGCCGGCCGCCGAAAATGCCAGCAGCACCCAGGCGACGGTGGATGCATACGTACGGTAGTTGTATCCGAAGCGCTCCGCCAGCGCCTTCTGCTCCTCGGGAGAGAGAAGCGTCAGCAGCGGCTCGCGCATCGAGTAGGCATCGTGCAGCGCCACGTCCTCGGTCGGCGTGGTGATGAACAGCTTCTCGCCCTTCGGCACGGTGAACGGTGAGATCGCGCCGGTCGATCGTCCGATGACGAGCCAGTAGAGGAGATAGCCGAAGAAACCGACGGCCGATGCAATCGGCCGGCGCTGGAACCAGACGAACTGGAGGCGCACCGCGCTCTCGACAAAGAGATATGCCGCCAACAACGCGAACGCCGGCGGCAGGGTCTTCGCGTCCCGATGGATGATGCCGTTCGAGACATCCATGGCCACCCACACGATGTAGATCAGAGGAAGGATGAGCGAGAGCGACGTCATTTTCTCCGGCAGCAGTCCGAGCTCGCTGCCGAGGTGCTCCTGTACGGCCGCCGGCAGAAGCCCGGTGAACACGCCGGTGAGGTTCGCGAACTGCCGGCCTTTCTCGCGCGTGACCGCGGCGTGGTATTCCGTTTCGCGCTGGACCTCGCTCGCCGCGTCGTAGGACTCCGAGACGCGGATGATGTGCTCGGCGCGCCACGGCTCGAGCACGTATCGAACGCTACCCTGCGGGCCCGCCTCGGCCACGACCACTTCGAAGATGCGGTCATCCCACGCGATCGCGGTTCCGGGATGGACCGCCGTCGTGTGCGTTTTCGGGATGCGCGCCTGCCAGCCTTTGGAGCGGCGGCAGAACAGGACGAACTGATCGCCCTTTCCGGGACGAAGCCGGTCGGTGCCGTAGGCCTGCATGATGGAGCCGGATCAGAGATTAGCAGAGTGGGCTTCGACGCAGGCCCTGACCCGTTCGGTGAGCTTCTTGATGTCGAACGGTTTCGGCAGCACATCGAAGGGCTGCCCCCTCATCCGTTCGCGGATGACGGCCGGCGACGCCGCGCTGGTCACGATCACATTGCGCAGCCGCTCCGGATCGTGCTGGGACAACGTGCTCATGAAACTGAAGCCGTCGAGGTTGGGCATCATGAGATCGAGGATGATGACGTCGTACTCCGCGATGCCGAGCTTGAGCACGGCCTCCACGCCATCCGAGGCGGTATCGACGCGATAGCCCTCCCGTTCGAGGACCATTTTGACCAGACGCCGGATGGCCAGGTCATCCTCGACAACAAGGATCCCGCATCGATCGGGAGATCTCAACGCTCGGTACCCGGGCGGGTGTCAGCAAGAAATGCTCCTGGTTCAGGATTCGGGAGACCAAGACCCCGCGCGCGCCCGGAATACGAGTCCCAAAAAAATGTTGACATGCGCGGGGTTACGTATAAATATTCATGAAGATGAATTTTCATTCAGCAGGCGAGGCTACCCGCAGGAAGGAAGAGATCCTGCGGATTGTCCGGGAGACGACCGTCCATTCCCAGGACGAGATCCTCGCCGCGCTCCGTAAGCACGGCTTCAAGGTCACCCAGCCGACGCTCTCGCGGGACATCCGCGACCTCGGCCTGGCCAAGACCCCCTCCGGCTACATCGTCCCCGGCGAAGTCGTTGCTCCCGTCGTGAGCTTCACGCCACGGGAAGTCCGGGAGACCCGCCTCGAGCACCTCGTCCGCGACAGCGTTCTGTCGGCCGAGGCGGCGATGAATCTCGTGGTGATCAAGACCCCGGCGGCGGCCGCCCAGCCGCTCGCCAGCGCCATCGACCTCGGCGACGTCGAGGACGTCCTCGGCACCGTCGGAGGCGACGACACCATCTTCGTCGCCTTCCGCTCGCCGAACGCCGCCGCGGGCTTCGCCCGGCGGCTGCAGCAGCTCACCGGCCTTTCGCCGGAACGACGCCGTACACGCGCATAAGACAATGAGCTACGTTCAAATGAACAACGGAGCACCGGTTTCAACCGGTGCCGCCAGTACCCCGGCTGAAGCCGGGGCTCCCCTGCGGATCCTCCCCGCACCGCAGCCCGTCCGCGTCGCCGTTGTCGGCGCGACCGGCTACTCCGGCGCCGAGCTGACCGCGATCCTGGCGCGGCATCGCTACGCCGACATCAGCGGTCTGTTCTCGTCGACCGGCGGCGCGAAGGGTCCGGTCTCGCCGTCGCGGCCCGACCTCGTCGCCGAGCCGTTCGCGATCGAGAAGCTCCTCGACGCCGCTCCGGCGGTGGTCTTTCTCGCCACGCCGAACGAGGTCTCGGCGCATCTCGCTCCGAAGCTCCTCGACGCCGGCATTCGCGTGATCGACATCTCGGGCGCGTTCCGCCTGCAGGATCCGGCTCTCTATCCGACCTGGTACGGGTTCGCGCACGAGCGCCCGGAACTGCTGGCCGAGGCGGTGTACGGACTGACCGAGTTCGCGAACGGGGATCTGTCGACGGCGCGGCTGATCGCGAACCCCGGGTGCTACCCGACGTCGATCCTGCTCGCGCTGCGGCCGCTCACCTATCTGATCGACCGCGCGCAGCCTGTGATCTGCGACTCGAAGAGCGGCGTGTCCGGCGCCGGAAAGAAATCGGACCTGGCCTGGTCGTTCGCCGAAGTCTCCGGCAACTTCAAGGCGTATTCGGTCGGCACCCACCGGCACGAGCCGGAAATCCGGAGCGGCCTGCGCCTCGGAGACCGCGCGCCGCTCGTCTTCGTGCCTCACCTGCTGCCGACGATCCGCGGGATTCTCTCGACGATGCACATCGCGTTCACGAATCCGATGACCGCCGACGAGATCACCTCGATCTACAAGGCCACATTCGCGAACGCTCCGCTCGTGAACGTGCTGCCGGCCGGAGCACTGCCGGAGCTGAAGAACGTGGTTAACACGCCACGCGCCGAAATCGGATTCACGCTGCTGCATGGCGGCCGCCGCGCGGTGGTGGTCTCGGTGATCGACAACCTCCTCAAGGGTGCGGCATCGCAGGCCGTCCAGAACTTCAACCGCATGTGCGGATACGACGAGGTGGAGGGACTGGCGTGAAGGTCATCAAGCTCGGAGGCAGCCTCCTCGAAGACGCGTCGCGGCGCGCGGATGCTCTGGACGAGATCCTCAAGGCCTGGAACCTCGGCGAACAGGTCGTGCTCGTGCACGGCGGCGGGAAGCACATCGATACGGTGCTCAGCAAGTTCGGCATTCCCAAGCGGACGCACGCCGGACTGCGGATCACCGACGACGCCACGCTCGAAGTCGTCGTCTCCGTTCTCGCCGGCAGCGTCAACAAGATGCTCGTCGCGGAACTGACGGCACTCGGCGTCCGCTGCGCGGGCATCTCCGGCGCCGACGCCGGAACGCTGATGGCCGAGGTCCATCCGCCCATCGACGGAGTCGACCTCGGTCACGTCGGACGCATCGTCCGCTCCGATCCGCGGCTTCTGCGGGCGATGCTGGCGCAGGACATCCTGCCGGTCGTCTCGTCCGTCGCCCAGGGTCCCAGCGGCGGGCTGCTCAACGTCAATGCCGACTCCGCCGCCGCTGCAGTCGCCGCGGCCGTCGGCGCGACCTCGCTGCAGTTCATCACCGACGTCGCCGGCCTGCTCGATCACAACGGCGATGTCGTTCCATCGATCAACGCCAATGATGCTCATGCGCTGCTGGCGACCGAAATCGTGAGCGGCGGAATGAAGCCGAAGCTCCAGGCTGCGCTCGGCGCGCTCGCCGCCGGCGTGGCCAGAATCAATATCGGAGGAGGAACCCAGATTGTTGCTGCATGACGAATCCCCTGCCGCGGTCGAAGTGCGCGAAAGCGCGTTCATTCTGCCGACGTATGCGCGCACGGCGTTTCATCCGCGCGAAGGAAAAGGCGCGCGCATCGTCGACGCCGACGGCCGCATCTACTGGGATCTTCTCGGCGGCATCGCCGTGAACGCCCTCGGCCATCGCCATCCCAGTCTCGTGAAGGCCATGCGCGAGGCCAGCACGGCGCTGCTGCACACCTCCAACCTCTACTACCACCCCTGGCAGGGAATCCTCGGCGAGCGTCTGGTGCGCGCGGCCGGTCTGGAGCGGGCGTTCTTCTGCAACAGCGGCACGGAAGCGAACGAGGCGGCGCTGAAATTCGCGCGCCTGGCCACGAAGGGCCGCGGCGAAGTCGTGGCGCTCGAGGAATCGTTCCATGGACGGACGATCGGATCGCTGTCGATGACCGGACATGAAGCCTACCGGACGCCGTTCCAGCCGCTGATGCCCGGCGTGAAGTTCATCGCGCCCAACGACATCGCCGCGCTCGAAGCGGCGGTGACGGAACAGACCGCGGCGATCTTCCTGGAGCCCATCATGGGAGAGGGCGGCGTCATCCCGCTAACCGACGAGTTCCTCATCGCCGCGCGGAGGATCGCCGACCGCAAGGGCGCGATGCTCGTGCTCGACGAGATCCAGTGCGGCATGGGGCGCACCGGTCACTTCTTCGCCTATCAGAAGAGCGGAATCACTCCCGACATGGTGACGCTGGCCAAAGCTCTCGGCGGCGGACTGCCGCTCGGTTGCGTGCTCACCGGTGCCGCCATCGAAGGCGTCGTGAAGCCGGGACACCACGGCACGACGTTCGGCGGCAATCCGATCGCCTGCAAACTCGGCATCGCCGTTCTCAACGAGCTGACATCGTCGTCGAAGCTGATCGAGCGCGTACAGCAGACCGGGGATTGGTTCGGCAATCAGCTGGCCGCGCTCAAGTCGCGCGTTCCGGCGATCGTCGATGTGCGCGGCGCGGGAATGATGTGGGGCATCGAGCTCGATCGCCCGGCGGCGCCGGTGGCGAAGGAGCTCCTGGCGAAGGGCTTCGTCGTCGGCACGGCGCGAGAGAAAGTCATCCGGCTCCTCCCGCCGTACGTCACGCCGAAGAAGGCATTCAGTGAGTTCATCAGCGCGCTCCACGTCATTCTGAGCCGCACGGACGGCGAAGAATCTCACGTTGCGCATCCCGAGATCCTTCGCTCCGCTCAGGATGACGTGTTGCACGCACAAGGAGCATCCAAGTGAAAAAGGTGAAGAAGGTCGCTCTCGCCTACTCGGGCGGTCTGGACACGTCCATCATCATTTCCTGGCTGAAGGAGAACTACGGCTGCGAGGTCGTCGCGGTCGCGGTCGACGTCGGCCAGCAGGAAGAGACCTCCGGTCTCGCCGAGAAGGCTTACAAGACCGGCGCATGCGACTTCCATCTGATCGACGCGAAGGAAGAATTCGCGCGCGAGTATCTCTTCCCGGTCCTCAAGGCCGGGGCGATCTACGAGCGCGACTATCTCCTCGGCACCTCGACGGCGCGGCCGCTGATCGCGCGCAAACAGGTCGAAGTCGCTCTGGCGACCGGCTGCGATGCGCTCGCGCACGGCTGCACGGGCAAGGGCAACGATCAGGTTCGTTTCGAGCTCGCCTACCAGGCACTCGCTCCCGAGCTGACGGTCATCGCGCCGTGGCGCGAATGGTCGATCGTCTCGCGTGAAGACGCCATCGACTACGCGGCGCAGCGCGGCATCCCCGTTCCGGTGACGAAGAAGGATCCGTACTCGCGCGACCGCAACCTCTGGCATCTGTCGCATGAAGGCGGTCCGCTCGAAGATCCGTCGTTCGAGCCGGAAGCGTCGATGTTCAAGCTCACCGTCGATCCGACGCTCGCGCCGGAAACGCCGGAGAAGATCACGATCGGCTTCGAGGCCGGAGCTCCCGTCAGCGTCAACGGCGTGAACCTCACGCCGGCGAAACTGGTCGAGACGCTCAATGCCATCGGCGGCAAACACGGCGTCGGCCGCGTCGATCTCGTCGAGAACCGCCTGGTGGGCATCAAGTCGCGCGGCGTGTACGAGACCCCGGGCGGCACTCTGCTCGTGACCGCGCTCAAGGCGCTCGAGTCGATCACCCTCGATCGCGATACCGCGCACGAGAAGGAGCGCATCGCCACGCGTTACGCGGAGCTCGTCTACAACGGACAGTGGTTCTCGCCGCTGCGCGAGGGTTACGACGCGTTCGTGAACTCAGTCGCCGAAACGGTGACCGGCATCGTGACGCTCAAGCTGTACAAGGGAAACGCGACCGTCGTCGGCCGCCAGTCGGAGTACTCGCTGTACTCGCAGGACCTGGCCTCGTTCAACATGACCGGCTACAACGCCGGCGACGCGGCCGGATTCATTCGCCTGTTCGGCCTGCAGCTGCGCGGGCGCAAGCGCCTCGCGCCCATCGCGGTGGAGGAGCTCGCACACGGTGACTGATCGGATGTGGGGCGGCCGCTTCGATGCGGCCCCCTCCCAGCTCCTCCGGGCGCTGAACGACTCGTTCTCGTTCGACCGGGAGCTGTTCGGGGAGGATGTGCAGGGCTCGATCGCCTGGGCGAATGCGCTGGCCAGAGCGGGCGTGTTGACCCCCGGTGAAGCCAAGACGATCGTCGAAGGGCTGAACAGTGTCGAACGTAGGGCCGACTCTCAGTCGGCCCAGGCCGACAAGAGCGTCGGCCCTACGTCGGACTACGAAGACGTCCATTCCTTCGTCGAGTCGAAGCTCCGCGAGAAGATCGGCGCGCTCGCCGGCAAGCTGCACACGGGCCGCTCGCGCAACGATCAGGTTGCAACGGATCTCAAGCTCTGGCTGCGCCGAGCGTCGAACGAGTCGATCGAGCTGGCGAAAGACCTGGCCCGTGGGCTCGCGCAGAAAGCGCTCGACGAATCGGCGTCGGCCATGCCCGGCTACACGCATTCGAAGCGCGCAGAGCCGGTGACGTTCGGACACTGGTGCCTCGCGTACGTCGAGATGATCCGCCGCGACCTCTCGCGCCTCGCCGATACGATCGAGCGCCACAACACCTGCCCTCTCGGCGCGGGTGCGCTCGCCGGATCGCCGCTCAACATCGATCGCGAAGCGCTGGCGAAATCCCTCGGCTTCGCGCGCGCGGCGGCGAACTCGCTCGACGCCGTCTCCGACCGCGATTTCGCCGTCGAGTATCTGTTCGACGTATCGCTGCTGCTGTCGCATCTCTCGCGTCTCGCTGAAGACCTCATCTTCTTCAGCAGCGATGAGGCCGGATTCCTCGAGCTGCCCGATGCCCTGGCGACCGGTTCGTCGCGCATGCCGCAGAAAAAGAATCCGGACGTGCTCGAGCTCGTGCGAGGTCATGCCGCGCGCGCGATCGGCGAACTGACCGGATTCCTGGCGCTGATGAAAGGTCTGCCTCTCGCCTACGACAAGGATCTGCAGCTCGACAAGGAGCCGCTGTTCCGCACGCGCGCGACGCTGGACGTGCTTCTTCCCGCGCTCACCGCGCTGATCGCCGGCCTGAAGCTCGATCGCGATCGGATGCGCAACGCGGCGTCGGACGACCTGCTCCTCGCCACCGCGGTGGCCGATGCCATCGCCGCCAAAGGCACACCGTTCCGCGAAGCGCACGATCATGTCAGCCGCAATCTCACGAAGTTGCACGAGCTCGCCAGAGAGCACGGCGTGACGCTCCAGTCCGTGCTGGCGAAGAAATCCGCGATCGGCGGCACATCACCGGAGCGCGTGCACGAAGCCGCAAAACAAGCTTTGGAGGCTCTGCGTTGAAGCTTCCGCGAGGGTTCGTTGCTTCCGGCGTCCGCGCCGGCATACGGAAGAAGCGTCCCGACGTCGGTCTGATCGTCGCGGAGGACGGCGCCAACGCCGCGGCCGTCTTCACGAAAAACAAGTTTCTGGCCGCGCCGGTCGTCCTCTCGAAGTCGGCGCTGAAGAAAAGCGGCGGCCGTGTGAAGGCCGTTGTCGTCAATGCCGGGTGCGCGAACGCCGTCACCGGCAAGCCGGGACTCGATGCTGCGAAGCGCGTACGCGCCCGTGCAGCGGAGCTGCTCCGCTGCAGTGAGGACGAGATCTTCGTCGCCTCGACCGGCGTGATCGGCGTCGTCCTTCCGGACAAGAAGGTGCGCGAAGCGCTGCCGGACGCCGTGAATCGCCTCTCGTCCGGCGGCGTCGAAGCGCTGTCGCACGCGATTCTCACCACCGACGTCGGCCCGAAGGTCTCGCAGGCTTCGTTCACCCTCGGCGGCAAGCGCGGGCGAATCGTCGGAGTGGCCAAGGGCGCGGGCATGATTCACCCGAACATGGCCACGATGCTCAGCTTCATCACCACCGATGCCGCGCTGACGCCGGCGGTCATCGATCGCGAGCTGAAGGCGGCGGTCGACGTCAGCTTCAACGCCATCTCCGTCGATGGCGACACGTCGACGAACGACTGCGTGCTGCTGATGGCTTCGGGGAAGATCGGAAATGACGAGCGCGCGCCGCTCGATGATTTCCGCCGCGCGCTGACGCAGGTCTGCCGCGAGCTTTCGTGGATGATCGTGCGCGACGGCGAAGGCGCCACCCGCGTCATGGAGCTCGAGGTCACCGGCGCCCGCAACGAGCGCGACGCGAAGCTTGCCGCGCATGCGATCGCCACCTCCCCTCTGGTCAAGACCGCGCTCAACGGCGGCGATCCGAACTGGGGCCGCATCCTGGCCGCCGTCGGCCGCAGCGGCGCGCGCTTCTCGGTCCGCAAAGTCTCGCTCTCCGCAGGCAACATCGCCCTCGTCCGCGATGGCGAGCCGGTTGACTATCGCGAGAAGGACGCCGCGAAAGTGTTTTCCCGCGAGCGCGTCCCGCTCCATGTCGACCTCGGAGGCGGCAACGGACGTGCCGTCATCCTCGCCAGCGACCTCGGGCACGATTACGTGTCGTTGAACGCGGATTACCGCAGTTAGATCCTGGGGCCTCGGTCCGTGGGTCCTCGGTTCTGGCGACGGCAACCTTTCTCATCATCCGAGGACCGAGGACCGAGGCCCGAGGACCGAGGACCGGGGACCGAGGACTGACGTACACTCTCCGCCGCATGAAGAAGACGCTCATCGTCCTCCTTCTCCTCTCCACAAACGCATTCGCAGCAGCTCCGGAGCCGCTCCACGCACGGCACGGCGTCGTGGCATCGACCAGTCCGATCGCCTCGCGCATCGGAGTCGACATCCTCAAGCGGGGCGGCAATGCCGTAGACGCCGCGGTCGCGGTCGCGCTCACGCTCGCGGTGGTCTGGCCTTCTGCCGGAAACATCGGCGGAGGCGGATTCATGATGGTCCGCAAGGCCAACGGCGACATCGAAGCGATCGACTATCGCGAGCGAGCTCCGCTCTCCGCGACGCACGACATGTACCTCGACGAGAACAAGAACATCGTCAAGGGTGCGTCGACAGTCGGCTACAAGGCCGTCGGCGTGCCGGGAACGATCGCCGGACTCGTGCTCGCGCACAAACGTCACGGCCACATGAGATGGGCCGACCTCGTCGAGCCCGCCCGCAAGCTGGCCGCGGAAGGATTCACGGTTAACTACCACCTCGCCGCCGGACTGCATCACAAGAACAATATCGAGAAGCTGGAGCAGTTCCCGGCGAGCAAGCACCTCTTCCTGCGCGACGGAAAGCCGTGGGAGATGGGTGAAACGTTCGTGCAGACCGACCTCGCGTCGACGCTCGGACGCATCAAGAACGATCCCGCGGACTTCTACATCGGTGAAACGGCGAAGCTGATCGTCGCCGACATGCAGAAGCACGGCGGCCTGATCACCATCAACGATTTGAAGACGTACACGCCGACGGTTCGCAAGCCCATCCGCACGACTTATCGCGGCCACGAGATCGTCACCATGCCGCCGCCGTCATCGGGCGGAATCGCACTCATCGAGATGCTCAACATGCTCGAGCCGATGGATCTCAAGAGCATGGGATGGCACTCCTCGAAATACGTGCACACGGTCACGGAAGTCATGCGCCGCGCCTTCGCCGACCGCGCCCAGTTCCTCGGCGACACCGATTTCGTGAAGGTGCCGATGGCCGGACTGACATCTCGCGCGTATGCCGAGCAGCGCGCGAAGTCGATCGACCCCGCGCACGCGTCGAACAGCAAGGACGTCGGCGCCGGCGATCCCGCTCCCTACGAGTCCTCCGAGACGACGCATTTCACGATCATCGACAGCGAAGGAAACGTCGTCACCAACACGTACACGCTGAACGACAGCTTCGGCTCGGGCGTGACCGCGCGCGGCACGGGCATCCTTCTCAACGATGAGATGGACGATTTCACGTCGAAGCCCGGCGAGCCGAACGTCTATCAATTGATCCAGGGAGAGGCCAACGCGATCCAGTCACGCAAACGGCCTCTGTCATCGATGACGCCGACCATCGTGCTCAAAGACGGCAAGGTCGAGTTCGCGATCGGAAGTCCCGGCGGTCCTACGATCATCAACACCGTGCTGCAGGTGGTGCTGAACGTCATCGACTTCAACATGGACATCCAGGAAGCCATCTCCGCTCCGCGCTTCCACCACCAGTGGCTGCCCGACGAGATCTTCTGGGAGTCGTTCGAGTTCAACCAGGACACACGCGATGCGCTCGAGCGCATGGGCTATCATTTCCGCGAAAAGCCGTCGGGACTCGGGGACGCGCAAGGCATTCAGATCGACGCATCCGGCGTGCGCCTCGGCGCCTCGGATCCGAGACTCGGCGGAGCGCCGGCGGGGTACTGACGTCATCCTGAGCGAAGCGAAGGATCTCGACACGCGTAGCATGAGATCCTTCGCCGTCTTCGCGGCTCAGGATGCCGAATGAAGGAGTATCGATCGTGTTCGACAAGAAATCACTCACCGATTACGCGAACCGCGAGCGGTCCGCATTCGAATCCAGGTTGCGCGAGTTCGTGGAGACGCCCAGCGTCTCGGCCGACCCGGCGCACAACGCCGACATCCGCAAATGCGCCGAGCTGGCCGTGGCCACCATCCGCGAATTCGGCGGCCAGGCCGAGGTGCTGGAGACGGGCGGACATCCGCTGGTCCATGGACGGTTCGACGGCGGCAAGGGGCGGAAGACTGTCACGGTCTACAACCATCTCGACGTGCAGCCGGCGTCGCGTGAGACCGAGCCGTGGAAGACCGACCCCTTCACCTTCGTGAAGCAGGGCGACCGCTACCTCGGCCGCGGGACGACGGACGACAAGGGCCCGGCATTGTCGGCGTTGTGGGGAGCGCGCGCGGCGCGCGAGGCCGGTGTGCCCGTGAATGTCAACGTGCTGTGGGAGCTCGAGGAAGAGATCGGCTCGCCGAACTTCGAGTCGGGGATCAAGAAGCACGCGAAGAAGCTGGCCACCGATCATGTGATCGTGTCCGACACGATCTGGGTCTCGCGCGACCGGCCCGCGTGTCCAGCCGGACTTCGCGGATTGCAGGGGTTTACGTTGTCGCTCGAGGTCGGCGAGACTGATCAACATTCCGGCGTGACCGGCGGAGCGGCGCGCAATCCGATCGGCGAGCTGATGAAGCTCGTCTCGGAGATGTACGACGCGCAGACCGGCGAGGTCAAGATGAAAGGCTTTTACGACGGCGTCGTGAAGCCGTCCCGCAACGAGATCTCCGATTTCCGCAGATCGGGATTCTCGGTGAAGCAGTTCAAGAAGGATCACCTCTTCAAGACCATCCGCACCAACAATCCGATCGAGGTGATGAAGCGGATCTGGGCGATGCCGACGTTCGAGGTGCATGGCCTGGTCGGCGGCTACACCGGCCCCGGGATCAAGACCATCATCCCGCCGAGCGCGGAGGTGAAGATCTCCTGCCGGCTCGTTCCGAATCAGGATCCGAAGAACATCATCGATCTCGTGCGGAAGTTCGTGAAGAAGCACAATCCCGACGTGAAGGTGACGCTCGAGAATTCGATGTATCCGTACCTCGCTCCCACGACTGGACCGCTTGCGGATGCGGTGAAGAACGCGATGAAGTTCGCCTTCGGCCGCGAGCCGGTGTTCGTGCGCGAAGGCGGCTCGATCGGCGCGGTGACCTCCATGGAGCAGGTCCTCAAATGCCCGGTCGTGTTCCTCGGCCTCTCACTTCCCGAGCACGGCTATCACGCGCCGAACGAGAATTTCGACTGGCAGCAGGCCTCCGGCGGCATGGCCGCGTTCGCGAAGTACTTCGAGATCGTGGCAGGGATGTGATTCGGACCCTCCTCTCCACGGTGGCGATCGCACTCCTCAGCGCCGCGAGTCTGCGAGCGGATCTGCGGCCTCCGATGTCCGGCAAACCGATCGCGACTTCGATCGAGTGATTCTGAAAGGCGACGCCGTCTTTCTCTAATCGATCTGCAGGCAGGCGTTTCGGTTCACGCACGGCAACGGGAGGTCGCAAACGCGGACGGAATTCATCGCGCCGGTGCCGGCCATGAGCGCGCACGCGAAATCGAGGACGAACAGCGATCAGGAAGTCGAGATGCACGATCTCATCGCCATCGTTTCCGGCCAGGTCCACGTCAGCCTCGATGTCCCTGATCCGAAGCGGCGCCAATACACGATTCGTACGTGCGCGTGTATGAGTCTCGCGATGGCGTTTCGCAGATCTTGTCCCATCGGACGATCCAGAGCACACTCGTGAGCACGATGACGGAAGGGCAGGTCTATACCCTCGGCGTGTGGCATGTGAAGGAAGGCCGCCAGGGCGAGTTCGTGCTCGCCTGGAAGGAGCTCGGCGCGATTTTCGCTTCACTTCCTCAGCGTCCCTCAGGCAAGGGCATCCTGATCCAGAGCACCTCGGACGCGACCCTGTTCTACTCGTTCGGCCCGTGGCGCAACGCCGCCGATGTCGCAGCCATGCGCGAGGACCCGCGCGCACAGGCCGGAATCAAGAAGGTTCGCGAGCTGTGCACCGAAGCGACGCCTGGCACGTTTCGCGTCATCGCCGAATCACAGTAGATCCCCAGCGCCCTGCCCTCTTGACAAGCCTCGCTCGATCGTGCGATCTCTCTCCCGGCACCGCAAGGAGGGATGATGATCCCGACTTGGAAGGCTGCCTCTCTCGTCGTTCTGCTCCTCGTAGTCTTCGAGGCCCACGCGCAGAGCAATCCGCATGATCTCCGCGGCATCTACGTCTACAGCAGCGATGTCTCGCGGATCTCGAAGCCGTACGCGAACGGCGTGACCTCGTCGCTGGGCATCCCGGGAATGGATGGGATCGTGCTCGTCATCGGCTGGAGTGCGATCGAGCCGTCACCCGGCCAGTTTCAATGGGTCACTCTCGATCCGTGGATCCACCAGGCCGTCTCTCTCGGCAAGAAGATCGATCTCGTCGTGACGGCCGGCTCCGACACGCCGTCGTGGCTCTTCCAACCCGCTCCCGCCGGCGCGGGCGCGAAGCCACTCCAGTTCACGATCTCTCCTCACGGCGGTGCAACGGGCAAGTGCGATTCGGAAACGATCGCCGCCCCGTGGGATCCGGCGTTCCTCGGCCGATGGGATGCGATGCTCGCGGGGATGTCCGCTCATCTCAAGGCCATCGGTGCCTACGACTCCATCGCGCTGTTCAGACTCACAGGGATCAATCGAACGACCGACGAACTGCGGCTTCCCGCGGAAACCCCTCAAAGCACGGGCCTCGCATGCGTGAGCGACGCCGCGTCGACGTGGCAGCAGGCCGGATTCAAGCCGTCGCTTCTGCTGCAGGGATGGGACGCGATCACGAATTCGTTCGCGAAGAACTTCCCCGACAAGTCCTTCAGCGTCGCGATCATCCCGCAAAACGCGTTTCCGGCGGTGGCCGAAGACGGCTCGATCGTCAAAGGTCCGTCGCCCGACCAGAATGCCGCGCTGCTTTCGCTGGCAAGTCATAAGTTTCCGGGCCGCGTCGTCGTCCAGTTCAACTTCCTTATGCCCGGCGAAGCGGCATCCTCTGTCGTCATCCAGGCCGCGCAAACCCTGGGAACGATGGCGGCGTTTCAGACCAACGAGTATTTCGGCTCAACGGGACAGGGGGCGGCGTGTTCGGAGCCGGTGACGAATCCCACGCCGTGCACGGTGCAGACGTTTCTCACGCTGTTGGAGACGGGCATCTACCCGCTCGGAAAGAGTGATCCGCTGCGATCGCAGTACATCGAGGTGTTCCCGGCGAATGCGAACGCATTCCCCGGCGACATCCTGCAGGCGCACGATGAGCTGGTGCCGCTCGTGCGCCGCCGGGCAGCGGTTCATCGCTGATCGAGCGTCGCCTCGAATTTGAGATCGACCGTGTAGTGATCACCTCCGAATTCCTCCTCGCGAGCCGTTTGAACGGTGCCGGAAATCCGATCGCCTCGAACGGCGTACGGCGCGACTCTCAGTTCGGTGACGACGCCAAAATGCCCGCTCTTCGCCGACGTGTGGCCTAGCTCTGCGACCCACACCTCGCCCTTCGGCTCGAGAAGCAGGTAGATGAAGTTCCCGCGCTTGGACGGCTCGGCGGTTCTCCACGACGACATCTCCCCTTCCGCGGGCTGGGCGGAAAGTAGAACGGCGTAGCCGGGCTTCCCTTTCTCGTCCAGCTTCGTGCGCATCGCGCGGACGTGGCTCAACTTCGCGTCCGTGCCGTTCATCACGAATTTGCCTTGAACCTTGTTGGCGGTGGGGTTGGCGGGCGTGGCCGCGAGAAGCGCGGCGAGGATACAGGTGGCGATACCGATCATCAGTGACTCCTTTTCTCTCACGTCATCCTTAGCGGAGCGAAGGATCTCAGGATGCGGATCATGAGATCCTTCGCCGTCTTCGCGGCTCAGGATGACGTGGGCCTGGACCGTCACGGCGCCCACGTCATCCTGAGCGGAGCGAAGGATCTCAGGATGCGAATCATGAGATCCTTCGCCGTCTTCGCCTCTCAGGATCACGTGGGCGTAGACCGTCACAGCGCCCACGTCATCCTGAGCGGAGCGAAGGATCTCAGGATGCGGATCATGAGATCCTTCGCCGTCTTCGCCTCCCAGGATCACGTGGGCGTGGACCGTCACAGCGCGCATTTGTCGAACATCTGATAATCGGGCTGTGCGTTCCCTGGTCATCACGACAGTGCTCCTTGCCGGCTGTCGAAGCTCCGCCCCCACCCCTTCCATCCCCAACCGCGACATCGCCGAAATCTCGGCGAGGAGCGGCGCCGTATCGGCGAAGCTTCTCGAAGATCCAACCGCTCCCGGAGTTCAACTCGGACCGGGAGAAGAATACAGGCAACCGCAGCTCAATCCCGACAACCCGTTCCCCGAGTATCCGGCCGCATTGATCGGGAAGAGTCTTCCGATACACGTCGTCGCAGCTCGGGTCACGTTCGACGAAGAGGGATGTCCGATCGACATCGCCGGCAGTCCCCTTCGAGCATCGACCGAGGATCAGTACACGCCGTACTTCGTGGGCGAAGTGCGAAAAGCCGTGGCAACGTGGAAATGCTGGCCGCCGCGAATTCGCAAATTCCGCCCCGGTCCGGACACGGATGGAGACGGCAAGCCGGACTACCGCATTCTGTCGGCCGAAAAGGTTCTCAAGACGTACTTCGACGTATCGTTTTCGTTCGAGGTCGTCAACGGAGTGCCGGTCGTGAAGGGTGCGCCGGCAAACTGAACGAGTCGAACGTGAGAACGGCCTTGCCGGCGTACGCGCCGCGTTCGAGCCCCGCAAGCACGGAAGGCAGCTCCATCCAGCTCTTTCGCACCTGGATCGGTGGCGTCAGCTTGCCGGCTTCGACGAGTGCGAACAACCGTTCCAGATGATCGGCGCGCACGCGGCGGCTCCCGACTTCTTCGAAGATCAGGAGCCCATAGATCGTCGCGCCACCTTTTGCGTAGAGCGTGCGCGCATTGAACGTCGTCTCCTCCTCGGAGGAATTGCCGATGGTGACGATGACGCCGCCTCGCGCGACGCGATCGATCGCCGTGGCGAGCGAGGCGCCGCCGACGGACTCGAGAATCAGATCGAACGGCCCCTTCGCCGCGTCGATCGTCGGCACGACGTCATGCGCTCCGAGTTTTCGCAGCGCATCACGCTGTGAATCGCGCGAGCTGATTGCCGTGACGACGGCGCCGGCGCTCGTACCGAGCTGGATCGCGATCTGCCCCACACCGCCCGAGCCGCCCGTGACCAGCAAACTCCTTCCGAGGATTGAGCCCGCGATTTCGAAGGCGCGGAGAACGGTGAGTCCGGCGATCGGAAGCGTCGCCGCGACTTCCAGATCCACCGCATCCGGCACGATGGCAGCCTGTGCGGCCGGAATGCATACGAATTCCGCCCACGCGCCGCCGCTCACGAACGCGCTGACGCGGGCACCTTTCGGCGCGCCTTTGCCGTTCCGCGCGGCGCGCTCCACGGTCCCCGCCACATCCCACCCCGGAACCGTCCCCTCGGCCGCGCGGGCGACCGTGCGGGCCTCTCCTCGATTGAGCGACGTGGCCTGCACGCGGACCAGCAGCTCATCGGTTCCCGGCTCGGGAACGGGAACGTCGACGAGCCGCAACGCGCCGTCGCGTTTCGACCAGGCCTTCATCGCTCGGCCTTCCGAGCGAACAGCGCCGCGGGAATCCCGATCAACACGATGTGCACGATGATGCCGCTGATGATCGCCGGAAGCTTCGGCCGGAATGTGATGGCCGAGAGCGGAATGACCACGAGGTTCATGAAGAGGTACACGAACAGACCGTAGGTCCCGCCGAAGAGAAACGGGTGTGTGCAAAGCGCGGCAAGATTGTGCGCGGCGGCCCCGTAGACGAGCACGACGCATGTGGCGATGAAGAAGTGGATCACCACGCCGAGGGCGACGGTGGTCGCGCCCATGTTGTACGACTGGCGACCGAAGAACCCGGACGCGACCGACTGGAACAATCTCGCCGCGCTCACTCCTCGGAATGCCGAGAAAACGACGGCGTACGTCCCGTCGAACACGCCGACGATCAGCCCTCCGATGAGGAGTGTGGTGAGTGGTCGTGAAGATGTTGCGTTCATGTTCAAGTTAACGATCTCATTCCAGGATTGTCACGCATGTTACGCGTCCAGGCGTCGACACTACGTGTCACAAAGATGGAAGGATTTGCCCGAGCCACCCGCACCATTGACGCCGTGCCGTCGCGCGTCTATTCGATCATTGCCGACTACCACTTCGGCCATCCCGCAATCCTGCCGCCGAAGTATTTCAAGAAGCTGGAGGTGCTGGCCGGCGGTACGGGCGCGGGAACGCGCGTGCGTGGAAACGTCGAGGTTCTCGGCCGCCGCATCACGTTCGAGCATGTTGTGTCCGAACCCGAGCCCGGCCGCACGCTCGTCGAGAGCGACGTGACCGGGTCGAGCACGACGCATTTCATCGTGGATGCGATCGACAGCGGTCTCGGAACCCAAATCACGATTCAAACGCAATTCCGGACCGAGCGCGAAGGACTCCTCGGGCGAATCGAGCGGTGGTCGACCGCCGCCACGCTCAAGCGGATCTACGAGCAGGAGCTGGCGATTCTCGCGAATCACTGCAAGACTATTCCGATGCCGGCTCAATGAGCCGCGGCCGGAGAACACGCCATGTGCCGAAACATCAAGACTCTTTTCAATTTCGAGCCTCCCGCGACCGACGAGGAGATCCGCGCGTCGGCGCTGCAGTTCGTGCGCAAGCTGTCGGGGTTCAACAAACCTTCGAAGGCGAACGAGGCCGCGTTCAGCGGCGCGATCGATGAGGTTGCGGCGGTGGCCAGGAAGCTGATCGACTCGCTGGAGACGACGGCCCAACCTCGCGACCGCGACACGGAAGCCGAACGCGCCCGGGCTCGGGCAGCGGTGCGGTTTGGAACGAACGCAGAGCATCACCAGCATCGCCGATCAAGATCGTAGTGTCGTGCTTCGTCTGCCCGACACGGAGGCGCGCATCCGCTCGCCGCGCCCAGAACGAGAGGGGCGGAACGAGATTGAACCGGAGTCAGCGGTATCCGTTTTCGCGCGGCCTCTTCCCGCACCACGTGCATTGGATTGCGCGCCGGATGCATCGCTAAGGAACCTCTGCACAAGTCGTCATCCTGAGTCGGCGAAGCGCGACGGAGGATCTCAGGATGCGAAAGCGCGTGCTATTTTCGAGATCCTTCGCCGTCTTCGCGGCTCAGGATGACGTGAACAACAACTTGCGCAGAGGTTCCCTGAGAGAGACCGAGCGTTGATGCTCTACGACGAGTATCCCTACAACCCCCCGCGCACCCAGTCGAGATTGACTAACGCCACGCGATAATCGCGGCGGGCGCGGGCCAGGTTTCCTTCCGCGGTGCGCAGATTCAGCTCGGCGTCCCGGACCTCGATCTGCGTCTTCACTCCGAGCTCGTAGCCCTGCTCGGCCATCTGCATCAGCTTCCGGGCCTGCTCGACCGTGCCAGACAGAGCGCGCACGATCGATGCGGACTCGCGCACCGAGTCAACCGTCGTGCGGGCCTCGAGCGTGATGCTGTCCTTCGACCTCTCCGAATCGATCCGCTGCCGATCGCGCTCGCTCTCCGCCTGAATCACCCGGCCGCGCCCCGCGTATCCGTCGAAGAACGGGAAGGCAAGAAACAGCCCCGCGCTCCAGCTGCGCGGCCGCCCTTCCAGCGGTCCCGCCGACAACCCCTTCCACCCGTACGCGCCACGGAAATCGAGCCGCGGCTTGCTCTCGGCGTCGACGATCTTCACGTAATGCTCGTACGCGGCGACGCGATGCTGGATTTCCTTCAGATCGGGACGGCGATTGAGCGCGTCGGCCACCACCTCCTCGTACCTCGGAGGATCGATGATCGGCACTTCCAGTGAGCCGGCGACCTCGCCGGTCACATCGGGATCGCCGATGACGAACCGCAACCGCTCGTCTGCTGTGCGCACGAGATTGCTCGCGCGGATGACGTCCGGCCGCGCGTTGTCGACCGCAACCTGCGCCGACAGCACGTCATAATCGGTCGCCACCCCCAGCTCGTACCGCCTCTTCGTCTCGGCCAGATGGCGTTCGCGCTGCGCCAGCGTCGCCGCGGCGATCGAGTCGATCTCCTTCGCCAGCAGCACATCGATGTACGCGGTCGTGACGTCTCGCACCGCGGCCTGACGATAGAGATCGAGCTGATCGACCGCGCTCTCGATCCCTTCCTTCGCGGCGGCGACCGACGCGCCGACCTTCCCCCATGCGAACAGAACCTGCGACACGGAAAGGTCCGCCGCGTACGCGCGCTGTCCCGCCGGGTACACGTCGCCGAAGAAGATCTGGTAGGTGTTGTCCCACGACTGCACGCTGCCGCCGTTCGCGGTCAGGTGCGGCAGCGCCGCGGCGCGCTCTTCGAGATATTTTCCGTGCACCCACTGCCGGTACTCGCGCGCCTTCTGCAGATCGCGGTTCTTCTCCTGCGCGATGCTCAGCGCACGCTCCAGCGTGAGAGGTTCGGCCGCAAAGACAGGAGTGCCTGTGCCACAAAAGAGCACGACCGCGATGATGATGATCTTCGCCACCGCGTGAATGGGCCGGGGTGAGGAAGCCTCGGCGGGCTGCCTGCGCCAGCGCTTGCGCACCGCCATGGCCAGATCGTCGAGCAGCGTGTAGACGACCGGCACGACGATCAGCGTGAGCAACGTCGAGGTGATCAGGCCGCCGACGACCGCGCGGGCCATCGGCGCACGCATCTCCGCGCCCTGCCCGATGGCCAGAGCCAGCGGAAGCATGCCGAAGATCATCGCCAGCGTGGTCATCATGATCGGCCGCAGGCGCGTGCGCCCGGCCGTGATCAGCGCCTCGCGCCGGTCCATCCCGCGCGCCCGCAGCACCTTCGAGTAATCGACGAGCAGAATGGCGTTCTTCGTCACCAGTCCCATCAGCAGGATCAGGCCGATGAGCGAGAAGATGTTGACCGTATCTCCGGTGATGACGAGCATCCCCGCCATTCCGACGATCGACAGCGGCAGCGACAGCATGATGGCCAGCGGATCGATGAACGACTCGAACTGCGCCGCGAGAATCAGGTAGACGAAGATCACCGCCAGCAGCAGCGACTCGCCGAGGTAGCGGAAGGATTCGAGCATGATCTCGGTGTCGCCGGCCATGCGTACCGAATAGCCGGTCTGCATCGGCACGGTCGCGGCCGCGGAGAGCGAGCGCTCCGCCGCGGTTCCGAGGGGCAGGTTGTCGAGGTTGCCGGAGATCACGACCTGGCGCGAGAGATCCTGCCGGCTGATCTCGGACGGCGAGACCGTCCGTTCGATGCGCACCAGATCGGCGATCGGGACGAGCGTGATGCCGGACTCCGATGGAACGGCGATGCGCAGGTCCGACACCTGGCGGATATCCTGGCGCAGACGTTCCGGCACGCGCACGCGCACGTTGACCGCCTCGCCCGTCTCGTCCTCGTAGGTCGAGACGACCTGCCCTCCGACGAGTGCGCCGATCGTGTGGACGATTGCATCCGTCCCCACCCCGGCCTGGCGCGCGCGCTGGCGGTCGACAACGAGCCGGTACTCGGCGAGATCGTGCTCCAGCGTGGCCTCGAGATCGACGATCCCGCGAATCTCGTACATCTTCTGCTTGATCGCCGCGGCGTAGCGCTTGAGCGTCGGAATGTCGTCGCCGCGCACGAGCAGCATCAGCGGCTTCTGGTTGTTGTCGGGATCCTCTTCAACGGAGACCACGATTCCGGCGATGTGCTGCAGCTTGGCGCGAACGTCGGGCATGAGGTCATGCTGGCTGCGCGTGCGCTCTTTCTTCTCGCGCAGGTGAACGTAGACCTGGCCGTTGCGCACGGTGTCGCCTTCGCTCGGCGCGATCGCCGCGTACGTGCGGTCGATCTCCGGGTAGTCCTTCAGCACCTTGAGGACTTCGCTCAGGCGGTCCTTCGTCTCTTCGATCGAGGCGTCGGGCTTGCTCTTGAAGCGGACCATGAACTCGCCGTGATCGAAGCGCGGCATGAACTCGGTCTGCAGCGCCGCCATCAGAACGATGCCGCCGAAAAACGCGCCGGCGGCGATGAGCAGGACGCTCTTGCGGTGATCGAGCGACCAGCCGATGAGCCGTTTGTATCGATCGGCAGTCCGGTCGAACCAGTCGTTGAAGCGGTCGAGAAAGCGGGCGATGAAATGTCGCTTCCCGCTGCGCTCGATGTCGGGATCGACCCAACGCGACGACAGCATCGGGTCGAGCGTGAACGACACGAACAGCGAGACGAGCACGGCGAACGCGACCGTCATCCCGAACTGAAAGAAGAAGCGGCCGATGATGCCCTTCATGTAGGCGACCGGAACAAAGACGGCGATGATCGACAGCGAGGTGGCCATGACCGCCAGCCCGATCTCCGCGGTCCCTTCCCGCGCGGCAGTGAAGTGATCCTCTCCGTGCTCGAGATGGCGGACGATGTTTTCGCGGACGACGATGGCGTCGTCGATCAGCAGGCCGATGGCCAGCGAGAGCGCCATCAGCGTCAGCACGTTCAGCGTCATGCCGAGGAAGTACATGATGATGAACGAGGAGATGACGGAGATCGGAAGGGTCAGTCCGGTGATCACCGTCGAGCGCCATGAGTTCAGGAAACAGAACACGATGAGGATGGTCAGCAGGCCGCCGATGATCATCGTGGTCTGCACGTCGTCGACCGACTCGCGGATGAAGATCGACGCGTCGCGCACCAGCTCGATCTCGGTTCCCGCCGGCAGCTCGCTCTTCAGCTTCTCCACTTCGCGCTTGACCTCGTCGACGACGGCGACGGTGTTCACCTTGGACTGCTTGAGGATGTCGATGGCCACGGCGGGAACGCCGTTCACGATGGCCAGCGAGCGCTGTTCCTCGATTCCGTCGACAATGGTCGCCACTTCGCCGAGGGTCACCGCGTGATCGCCTCGATGACCGATGACCATCGACTGGAATCCGCCGACTTCCTCAGGTTTGCCGGAGACGCGCAGCGGCGTCTCTGTTCCGGCGCGGTTGAGACGGCCGAGGGGCGTGTTCACGTTCTCCGCGGCGATTCCGTTGATGACTTCGTCGACGCCCATGCCCAGAGCCTGGATGCGCGCGGGGTCGAGCTGGATGCTGACTTCGCGCTTCGAATCGCCCACCAGCCGCACCTTCCCCACTCCGCCGATGTTCTCCAGACGGCGTTTGATCTTCCGGTCGGCGAGGATCGTCAGATCGCGCGGCGTGAGCGCCGCCGAACGAAGAGCCAGCGACACGATGGGCATGCCGCCGATCTCCATCTTCTGGATGACCGGCTCCTTCATCTGATCGGGCAACTCGTTGCGGATGGAGTTGATCTTGGCGCGCACTTCCTGCGAGGCGTCGTTGACGCGCACCTGCAGCTCGAACTCGACGATGACGGTCGACAGACTCTCGCGCGAAGTCGAGTAGATGTGCTTCACGCCCGAGATCGGGTTGACCGCTTCCTCGATGCGCCTGGTGACCTCGCGCTCGACGGTCTCGGCGGACGCGCCGGGATACTCGGTGATGATCGTGAGGATCGGCAGCTCGACGTCCGGCATCATGTCGATGGCCAGACGCCGGTACGAGAAGATGCCGAGGGTGAGGAGTGTCAGAATCAGCACCGTGGCGAAGACAGGCCGCTTGATCGACAGGTTGGACAGAAACATGGCTCAGGGCTCCATATGTAGGGCCGACACGCAGGGCCGGCTCTCAGTCGGCCCGAAAACTCAACGGGCCGGCTGAGAGTCGGCCCTACGTGGATGGTGAACCGACCACGGACACGCGATCGCCGTCGCGCAGATTGAATGCGCCGCGCGTGATGACGACCTCGCCGCTCGTGACGCCGCCGGCGACCTCGATCGTGTCGCTGCTCGACGCGCCGGTGGAGACGTTCCGCCGTTTCGCACGATCCCCGCTGACGACGTAGACGACACCCGCCTTCGCCGCCGGGTCCCAGGTCAGCATCGCGCTGCGCGGGATGCGCAGAACGCCGGCGCGCTCGTTGATGACGATCTCTCCGCGCGCGAAGAGTCCCGACCGCAGCGCCCCATCGCCGTTCGGAACGAGAGCCACCACTTTCACCGTGCGGCTCGACTCGTCGGCGGAGGGGTTGATGAAGCTGACGCGCCCTTCGAACGTCCGTCCCGGAACGGCGTCGGTCGTGAACGGCAACGGTTGTCCGAGGCGCACGCCTGCGATCTGCGACGAAGGAACGGTGACGGTCAGCTCGAGGCGCGTGTTGTCGACGATGCGGAACATCGGCTTCGGCGAGCCCATGTTCTCGATGAAATCGCCCGGGTTGACGGTGCGCGACGCGATCGTGCCATTCATCGGCGCGCGCACCTCGGTCTTGGCGACGCGCGTCCGAGCCATCTCCTCGTGTGCCCTCGCCGCCGCCAGCTGCGCCTCAGCCGCCTCAGCGGCACTGCGCGCGTCATCGAGGCTCTGCTGAGTGGCCAGTCCGGCCGTCTTCAGTTTGCCGCTGCGCTCGAGCTCACGTCGCGCGCGGGTGGCAGCGACTTCGGCCTGCAACCGGGCTGCGATCGCGGACTGCAGTGTGGCGTCGGCTTCGCGGCGATCGAAACGAGCGAGGAGCGTTCCCTTGGACACCCGCACCCATTCCGTCACGTAAACGTCGGTAATGGTTCCGCTGTATTCGGTCTTGACGTCGCTGGAGAACTTCGGCGTCAGCGTAGCGACGACGGCGATGGTTTCCCGGACGTTTCCGGCGGCGACGCGGCTGACCTCTACCGCGACGGCCGGGCGCTCCGATTTTTCAGTCTCGCTGGTCGCGGGCGAGCAGCCCGCGAGAGCGGCGATTGCCAGAAGGACGGCTGAGAGGCGGCGGATCATGCCGCCACATGAGCACCGCGGGGCCGGGCCCGCAGTGTCAACAATCACAGGTGGGGACGGCTACCTGGGAAACCTCTGCGCAAGTCGTTGTTCACGTCATCCTGAGCCGCGAAGACGGCGAAGGATCTCGAAATCGCACGCGTTTTCGCATCCTGAGATCCTTCCTCGCGCTTCGCCGACTCAGGATGACGACTTGTGCCGAGGTTCCCTAGTGTGGCGAGTCAGAGATACGCAGCATTTCGCTGGTGCCGCTTGCGGCTGAGATGCAAGGAGCGAGGAGGAGGCGATGTGGTGACATCGTTGACGACGAGCGACGCCGCAGATCGGCCGCAACCGGCACCAGCCC
>DATISF010000027.1:0-56604 GCA_035468985.1 Thermoanaerobaculia bacterium | reverse complement strand
CACCAGCCCGAAGGGTTGCGGGCGGCGAGGGGCCATCTGCTGCGTTGCCGCTCCTCGACGATGTCCCGCATCGCCTTCGTCGCGGCGCCTCGCATCTGGCCCCTCGGCGCCCGCAACGAAAGCCGGTCTATTTGCGACACGGCACACTAGATGGAGCCCCGGCCTCAGCCGGTGCTCCATTTGCATTGTTGGTAGGGCAGGAGGGGATATGTCTCGAACTCTGAGCGCGTGTCTCCTGGCCCTGGCGATCGCGATTCCTGCGCTTGCGCAGGGCCAGCCCGACATCATTACCCAGGCCCAGCAGGTTCTCACCGCCGCGGAGAGCGCGGGAGCGGCCAATCTCGCGCGCAGCCTCGATGACGATGCGCAGTGGCGCGTGAAATTCGCGCAGGCGAACTGGAACGCGGCGAAGAGCGACCTTCGCGATCAGGCCCGCCTGCGCGCGGAGGAGGCGTTGTGGGCCGGCCGCGCGGCGCTGGCGAAGTCGCAGTGGCTCAGCGCGAACGTGGCCATCCGCCAGCTCCAGGCGGACATCGCGACATTCGGCAGCAAGTCCGACGTCACCGTACAGGACGAGCCTTCGAACATTGACTACGCGCGTGGAACGACGACACGGCAGCACGTCGACGCCGCGCAGGCCGCGATCGATCAGGCCAAGGCCGCGGGCGGAGAGCAGATCGCCGCGGCCGATCTGAAGATCGCGCAGGAGAACGTCAACACCGCGCGCAGGATCACCTCCGCGAACAAGGAGAGCGAGTCGGCCGACCATCTCACGTACATCTCCGAGATGATGGCGCGCCGCGCGTACTATCTCTCTCGCGCAGCCGAATCGAACCGCTACCTGCCGAACTTGCAGCTCGAGCGCACGCGACTCGCGCAGGCCGCGAGCGAACAGCAGACCGCCGCCGAGCGCGCGCAACGCGAGCAGGCCGAGAAGGATCGCGCCTCGCTGCAGCAGCAGCTCGTGGCCGAACAGGCCAGTCGCCAGGCGGGGCAGGCGGAGATCGACCGGCTCCGGCAACAGCTCGAAGAGAGCCGGCGCACGGCCGAACAGCGCTCCGAAACGGATCGGCAGGCCAGGCTGCAGGCCGAACAGCAGCTCGACGCGCTCACGCAGAAATATCAGGCGGCCATCGCCGGCGGGAACGTCGCCGATGTCGAAGCCATGAGGCGCCAGGTCGAGGACCAGCAGATCGCTCTCCGTGCCATCCAGGAGCGCGAGCGCCTCAACGAGCAGACCATGACCACGGAGATCGAGAGCCTCCGCAACGAGCTGCAGACGGCCAAGCAGCAGGGGACGGAAAGCTCTCAGGCCTTGGCCCAGAAACAGGCCGATCTCGAACGCCGCGAGCAGGAGATGCAGGCTCTCCGCAAAGAGCGCGAAGCCGATCTTGCACATCGCGCCGAGCTCGAAAAGCAGAATCAGGCCGTGATTGCCGATGCCCAGCGTCGCCGCCAGGAGGCGGAAGCGCAGGCACAGCAGTTCAAGGCGCAGCTCGAACAGGCCCAGCAGCAGGCGCGCGAGCAGGCGCAGCAGACGCAGGCCGAGCTCGACAAGACCCGCCAGCAGGTGCAGCAGGCGCAGGCGGAGCTCGAGAAGACACGCCAGGAGCTCGCCCAGCGAGATGCCGAGGCGCGCCGGCTCCGCATGCAGCAGGAGCTGTCGCGGGTGGCGACGACGAAGTCGAGCGAGCGCGGCCTCATCGTCACACTCTCGTCTGGAATCATGTTCGACAGCGGAAAGAGCGTTCTGAAGCCGGGCGCGAAGAAGACGCTGCAGCGGATCGCTGATCAGCTCAAGAGCGACAGCACGGCCAAGATCGCGGTGGAGGGCCATACCGACAGCGTCGGTGCGGAGACCAAGAACCAGGAGCTTTCCGAGAAGCGGGCGCAGGCCGTTCGTGACTTTCTTGTGAACGCCGGGGTCTCCGCCGACCACGTGACTGCCACGGGCCTGGGCGAGAAGACGCCCGTGGCCACGAACAAGACCGCCGCAGGACGTCAGCAGAACCGGCGCGTGGAGCTGGTGATCACAACCGGGTAGGTGAATGGGGTCAGAGCTTCGATTCGCCGCTTTTTCTTCAGGCGGTAGAACAAGCGGCGAATCGAAGCTCTGACCCCCTTCTAACCTTTTGGGCGCGGCATCGTCTATCCCCTAAACCTTTCGGAGGTAGACGATGCGACGATCCCTTCTCTTCCTTGCGGCCACGCTGGTCGCGCTCCCGGTTTTTGCCCGACACGGCAATCGCGACGTGTCCTTCAACGACTCGGACTTCGCGAGCACGGACTGCAGCGCGATGTCCGTGAGGTTCGATGGCGGCCGCGTGCCGGTCGTCAGCGAGGACGTGGCCGTCGGCAATGTCCGTTCGCTACGCGTGCGCAGTGACCGGAACGGCGGCATCCGCGTCATCGGCTCGAGCGGCAGCGGGTATGCGGTGAAAGCCTGCAAGGCCGTCGGTTCCGGTCTCGAGGCCTCGCAGATCCGCGTCGCGTTCGACGGAAACGAAGTCAGCGCCAGCGGTCCGGACAACGAGGACTGGATCGTGTACTTCATCGTGCAGACGCCGCGGAATGCCTCGCTCGATCTGGAGTCGAGGAACGGTCCGGTCGGCGTCTATCAGTTCAACGGAACGATGACGGCGCGGGCGAAGAATGGTCCGCTCTCGCTCAAGGAATCGAGCGGCACGATCGACGCGTCGACCGTCAACGGCCCGATCTCCCTGTCGGGCGGCAGCGGCAACGTGAAGCTCGCGGCGACCAACGGTCCGCTCTCGGTGAAACTCGACGGATACGCCTGGGAAGGCGGCAATCTCGACGGCACGACGCAGAATGGGCCGGTTTCTCTCAAGCTCCCGCGTGGCTATCGATCGGGCGTCGTGCTCGAAGCCCTCGGTCACGGCCCGGTCAGTTGCCACGCCGAGGATTGCTACACCGCCAGGCAGCGCGTTGCGGAGTCCGATGACGATGACCAGCCTCGCAGGATCGAGCTCGGTTCGGGAGCGCCGGCGGTGCATCTGTCGACGGTGAACGGCCCGGTCAGCGTGAAAGATCAGGAGTAGACGAATGGAGCCCCGGCTACGGCCGGGGCTTTTCGCCGGCGAAAGCCGGTGCTCCATTTACAATCTCCGGGTGTCCGATCCCGTCCAGGCCGGCAGGCGTAAGCTCCTGACGGTTCTCGGCGTTACGTTCGGGATTGCCGTCACGGTCGGCAACTCGATCGGCGCCGGCATTCTCCGCGTGCCCGGAACCATCGCCGGATACCTGCCCGAGTTCTGGCCGTACATGGCCATCTGGGTCGTCGGCGCCCTCTACGCGCTCCTCGGGACGAACGCGCTGGCGGAGCTCGGGACGATGGTGCCGCGGTCGGGCGGACAGTACGTCTTCGTGCGCCATGCCCTCGGCGACTACGCCGGCTTCGTGGTCGGATGGAGCGACTGGCTGTCGACGTGCGGCACGTCCGCGGCGGTGGCGATTCTGGTCGGCGAGTATGCGGTCGGACTCATTCCGGAACTGCGCACGCCGGTGGTCGTGGCTCTGGTCGTAGTGGCGACGCTGACGATCATCCAGTGGATGGGCGTGCGCTGGGGCGGCGGGGCGCAGACGCTGACGAGCATCATGAAAGCGATCGCCCTTCTCGTCCTCGTTGCGGCGTGCTTCATCCTCGGATCGCACAACCCGACGGCCAGCACGATGCAGGTCGAGCGGGAAATGCCGTTCATGGTCGCCCTGCTGCTGTCCTTGCAGGGAGTGATCTACACCTACGACGGCTGGTCGGCGCCGATCTACTTCACCGAAGAGATGCGCGATTACGGCCGGAGCGTTCCGCGGTCGATGTTCGCCGGGCTGGCCACGGTCACCGCGGTCTATCTGCTGATCAACATCGGATTTGCGGCCGTGGTGCCGTTGCCGACGCTCGCCGGGAAGAATTTCGCCGCGGCCACCGTGGCGGAGCATCTGTTCGGAATGAACGGCGATACCGTGCTGCGCGTGATCATGGTCGTGTCGCTGATCAGCGCGGTGAACTCGAGCATTCTCATGGCTCCGCGCGTGCTGTTCGCGATGAGCCAGGACGGGTTGTTCTGGCGCGCCGCGACGGAGGTCAACCGCGGAGGGACGCCGGACGTCGCGCTTCTGATCAACAGTGTGATCGCGGCCGGCTTCATCGTCACCGGCACGTTCGATACGGTCATCGCCAAGCTCGCGTTCTTCTTCGTGGCGAACTACGCCTTGTCGTTCCTGTCGCTATTCGTGCTGCGCCGCCGCGAGCCCGATGCCGCGCGGCCGTACCGGGCGTGGGGACATCCGATCGCGACCGGGATCGCGCTCGTCGCCTCGGTCTCATTTCTGATCGGCGCAGTCGTCCTCGACCCGAAGAACAGTCTCTACACGCTGGCGCTGCTTGCCGTGTCGATCCCGGCGTTCGCCGCGATCCGGGCCGCTGGCCGCGCGCGGCCGGTCGCCGGTGAGTGACATGTCCGACTTCCGTCTCGATCCGCGGCTGGCATTCGCGTCGACGATCCCGTCGAGCTACTACGCCGGAGGCGACGTCCTTGCCTCCGAGCAGCGGAAGGTCTTCGCCAGGACGTGGCAGCTGGCTGGGAGAAGCGAACAGGTGCGCGAGCCGGGCCGCTTCTTCACCCCCGTCGTTGCCGGCGAGCCGGTGCTCGTCGTTCGTGGCAATGACGGTGTGCTTCGCGCCATGTCGAACGTCTGCCGCCATCGCGCCGGTCCCGTTGCGAACGGTGAGGGGAAGCGTCCTGTGCTGCAATGCGGCTACCACGGCTGGACGTACTCACTCGAAGGGGCGCTGCTGACCACGCCGGAGATGGACGGCATCGAATGCTTCGATCGCTCGGCCGTCGCGCTGCCGCGGTTTCGGATCGAGGAATGGAACGAGCTGCTGTTCATCGGCATCGACCCCGTCGCCCCGTCCCTCTCCGAATTCCTCGGCGGCATGGTCAGCGACATGCCGCGGCACGACTACAGCGGATTCCGTCTCGCCGCGCGCAAGGATTGGGAGATCGCGTGCAACTGGAAGGTGTACGTCGACAACTATCTCGAGGGCTATCACATCCCGATCGTTCATCCGGGACTGTTCCGCGAGATCGATTACCCGAACTACCGGACGGACACGAGGAAGAACTATTCGATCCAGTTCGCGCCGACGAAACGCGGGCAACGGATCCGCACGACGAGCAGTGAGGAGGAGGTCCGCTACTTCTGGCTGTACCCGAACCTCATGCTCAACGTCTATCCCGACAATTTCTCCACCAACCTCATCGTCCCCCTCGGCCCCGATCGGACGCTGACGATCTTCGAGTGGTATTTCCGCGATCCTGAAGCAGCAAGAACGAAGAAGGATCTCGAGGAGACGATCAAGTTCAGCGACGAGATCCAGCTCGAAGACATAGCCATCTGCGAGGCGGTACAGCGCGGGCTCGCCTCGTCGACATACACGAGCGGCCGCTACTCACCGGTGCGGGAGAACGGCGTGCATCACTTCCACATGCTGTACGCGGAGGCGATGGGAATCGCTAGGGAACCTCTGAACAAGTCGTCATCCTGAGTCGCGAAGCGCGACGAAGGATCTCAGGATGCGAAACCGCCTGCTCCTTCGAGATCCTTCGCCGTCTTCGCGGCTCAGGATGACGTGAACAACGACTTGTTCAGAGCTTCCCTACGGGTTGATCAGACGCGAGTAGTAGTAGCCCGTCGCCGAGTACTGCCCCTTCACGACATTCGCCGCGGCAATGGAATTCACCTGCGCCACGACCTGGTCGTAGGACAAAGCCTCGAATCCCGGCGCCCATCGCTGGTACGCGAAGAAGAACGTCGACCAGAACGGCGAGATCAGCACGACGCCCTTGGCGCGCGCGAACGCGTCGAGGAAGCGGAGGTACCGCTGGTCCAGCGGGGCGAAAAAGCTCAGTGAGTCCCGCGCAAACACGGTCGTATCCGCGGCGATCGACGTCGACTCTCCCGGCCTCATCTTGAACAGCCAGGCTTCGTCGATCACGATCTGCTTTCCGCGCCCGCGGATGATGTCGGCGGCCTGAAACGCGGTGGCGATGCTCGTGGCATCGATGGGATAGATGTGCAGCGAGACGAAGTCGAGCGGAAGCAGGCTCTCCGCTTCGACGAAGGCCACGCTGTTCCACGTTCCGAGACCGGCACCGAGTCGAACCGAGCCGCGATCGATGCCGCGGATCACGGCGGCGATGTACTGCGACCACAACGACGGCACGTTCAGCTGCGTGTAACCGGTCAGCTTCGCTTCGGTGTCCGGCTCAGCGCCCAGATCGAGATAGTCGGGTGCGAGCTGCGCGACGATCTTCGCGGTCATGTCGTGCCGTTCCTGTGTGAACTGGCTGAAGGGCGTGGTCGAGTAGTCCCACGAGACCGGCGAGAACGGCGAGTTCGCGAAGAGCACCGACGACTCGATCTGCACCGTCATTCCCCGCTTTCGCGACTCGGCGACCGCCTGCTTGAAGAACTGCAGGTAATCCGCGGAGCTCGGGAATCGGTCGACGAGCACCGGATATGGGACGTTGAAGACGACTCCGTTGATGCCGAGCTGCTGGAATCGATCGAGAAACGCCCGTACTCCGTCCATCGTCCCCGGCTGGAGAAGCGCGGGGCCGCGATTGGCGTTCGCGGGCAGCAGCTCCGCCGCGTAAACCGGCTGTTTTCCGAGCTCCGGATGCAGCGGCGCCACCTTTGCCTCGGCCGCGTCGAGCTGTGCCGAAAGCAGCGAGTAGAGATCGGCGTACGAAGGAGGAATGCCTTGCGGAGGCTGGACCGCCCGCCGGCGGGTCGCTCCATGTGCGGCCGCGGCCACGAACAGCAGAATGATGATCAGGCGCCTCATGGCAGATCCGTTGCCGCATAGCCGACCGCGTTGAGCGCCTCCGGCAACACCTGGCTGACCGCACGCTGCTGCATGAATTGGAACTGCTGGGCGAGCTGCTGCAGCTCGCCCGCGCTGCGGATGACTTTCTGCTGCAGCGGATGCACGATCTCGTGATGCAGGCGCTCGCGCGCTGCGCCGGCGTTCATCATGGGGCGCGTCGCCGCGAGGATCTGCCGCGCGTCTTCGATCGTTTTCCGAAGCTCGCGCGATAGCGGTGGATCGATGCCGGCGCGCCGGTCGGCGAACTCGTTGATCACTTTCCCCGCCTCGTCGAACGAGCTCATGGGCTGGGCGTCCTTCAGCTGCTTCTCCGCTTTGGCGAGTGTATTGAGGAGCGCAGCCTCGTCTCGGACGGCGGCGATGGCCGGCTCGATCTGGCGTTGCGTCTCCTGCAGGAGACGAACGGCATCCCGAAGATCGCGGGCGGGCGGAAATTGCGCGAACAGCGACGTCCCGGTGAGCATGAGCACAGCAGCCAAGACACCTTTCATCGGTGACCTCCTGACAAATGGTAGACGCGGCGAGGGATGTTTCTGTTGCAACCTTGGCAGTAACTGCCCAAACTCTTGGGCTGCACCATGGAATCCGCCGAGATCCTGGCGTCGGCCGCGCTGCTTCTCATCGCGGTCTACATCGTCTACCGGCAGATCGCCGCCGGACGGGCGGAGCGTGCGCTGCGCGAGACCAACCAGTTCGCGGCGGAGATCATCGAGAACGCCGCCGAAGGGATCGTCGTGTACGACCGGGACTTCCGGTACCTGCTGTGGAACCGGTTCATGGAAGAGATGACCGGTATCGCGGCCGAGGAGGTCATCGGAAAGAAGGCCCTCGATCTGTTTCCGCACATGCGCGAACAGCATGTCGACGAGCTGCTGCAGGCGGCAATCGAAGGGCACACGGTTTCGTCGCCCGACATTCACTACTACGTTCCGGGCACCGAGAGGCGCGGCTGGACCTCGAGCGTGTACCGGCCCCACTACGACGCCGGCGGCAACATCGTCGGCGTCATCGGCCTGATCCGCGACATCACGCAGCGCAAGTCCGCCGAGCAGCAGATCGAATATCAGGCCTACCACGACGCGTTGACCGGGCTCGCCAACCGGCGGCTGTTCCAGGAGCATCTGACGCTGGCTCTGGCGCTCGCGCAACGCCGGCGCAGACTCGTGGCCGTCCTCTTCCTCGATCTCGACCACTTCAAGATCGTCAATGACTCCCTCGGGCACACCGTCGGGGACGAGCTGCTCAAGCACGTCGCGGCGCGCCTCAAGGCGGCCGTGCGCGAAGGCGATACGGTCGCACGCGTCGGCGGCGACGAGTTCACGATCGTGCTGCAGGACCTGGTGCGCAAGGACGACGCCGCGGTCGTCGCCGAGAAAGTGCTGCGGACGATCGCGCAACCCGCCGACATCAACGAGCATCACCTCTACGTGACGACGAGCATCGGGATCACGACGTTCCCCGACGACGGCGGCGACGCCGAGACGCTGCTGAAGAACGCGGACAACGCGATGTACCGCGCCAAGGCCGAGGGGCGCAACACCTACCACATGTCGACGCAGGAGCTTTCTCGATCGGTGCAGGAGCGCATGCTGCTGGAGAGCGGACTGCATCGGGCGATGGAGCGCGAGGAGTTCGAGCTTTTCTACCAGCCGCAGATCGACATCCGCACGATGAAGATCGCCGGGATGGAGGCGCTGCTGCGCTGGCGTCATCCCGACCGCGGCGTCATCGGCCCTTCGGATTTCATGTCCGTCGCCGAGGATCGCGGGTACATCGTGGTGATCGGCGACTGGGTGCTGCGCACGGCGTGCGAGCAGGCCGTGCGGCTGCGCGAGCGCGGGCATACCGGCTTGCGCGTAGCGGTCAACCTCTCGGCGCGGCAGTTCCGGGAGATCTCGCTCGTGTCACGCGTGCGGGCGGCTCTCGAGCAGAGCGGGCTCGACCCGCATCTCCTCGAGCTGGAGATCACCGAGAGCGTCGCGGTGGAGAACATCGAGCTGACGTTCACGGTCCTCAACGAGCTGCGCGAGGCGGGGATCTCGATCGCCATCGACGACTTCGGCACCGGGCACTCGGCGCTCAGCTATCTCAAGCATTTTCCGATCGACACGCTCAAGATCGACCGCAGCTTTGTCGAAGACCTCCCTGCGCCCGCCGATGCCGCCATCGTGAAATCGATCATCGAGCTGGCGGAAGGTCTGCGCCTGCGCGTGATCGCCGAAGGCGTGGAGCGGAAGGAGCAGCTCGACTTCCTTCTGGCCAGCGGCTGCGCGGAAGTGCAGGGGTTCTACTTCGGGATGCCGATCCGGGCCGCGGACATCGAGCAGATGTTCGAGCCACTTGGAGCGGCGCGCTTCAGCGCGCCGTAGGCGGATACACCCGGATCGATGACGGCGACGTCAAACTTCACTCAGCCGGGTTGTGCGCGTTGCGTGCCTGTCTACTCGCCCAGGACTTCACGCCAGGGCAGCTTGCGCACTGCGACCACCTTCTCGTCGATCTCCACCTGCGTGGCCTTGTCGCCGAGCACGCGCCGAAGGTACTCGACTTCCGTCGAGACGAGGCGGTTGTGCTTGGGAAGGAGGCGGACTGCAGCGTTCTGGAGGTTTCGTTCGGAGACGGTGATGAGCTTGGGGGTTCTCTTGATCCTGATGGTTTCGCTCATGCTTCAAGTGGCAACCAGAATCGGCGCCGAAACAATCCTACAGCGAGGTGCTTACCTTTTTCGCGTGCTGGGCGTCACACGCGGAAGTAGCGAGGAGCGGAACGCGAACGACTCCTGGACGGACTCGCGGCGCTCGGAAGTGCAGCGGCAGAGCGCACATTTCACTCCGTCCAGGTGGGCTGCCCGCGAATGGGAGCAGAGCTCGCATTTCTTCGTGGCGTCGTTCATGGGCACTCCATCGTAAGGAGTGCATTCTTCGCGCCGACGAAGTTCTTCCCGGTGTAGAAGGAGCCCCGGCTTCAGCCTGGAAGGACACCGGCTGAAGCGGGGGCTCCTTCTCTGCAGCCGGTAGAGACGTCGGGGAAGGATCGGCGAGCGAAAAAAATGTGCTCCGCGATGCGGCGCATCGGCGCAAGACGCAGCAGCGAAAAACCGAGCTCGACCAGTGCCGGGCTCGCGGCGAGCGACATCGCGCGGCGCATCCATCGGCGGGTGATGAATCGCGCCCGGAAGCGTTCGCCGGAATAAGCGCGAAGATCGCCGTTGGCGATGACGTCCGCGGCGAACTCCGAAAGGCGCAGCGCGGCGTCGATGCCGCCGGCCGTCAGCGGCGACACCGCTCCCGCCGCATCGCCCACGAGCAGTGCGTGATCGCCGCCGATGCGGCGCAGGATTCCGCCGACCGGGATCAGTCCGCCGCGGCGCTCGATCGTCCTGCCGGCCTTCAGCGAGGCGCGCAGCCTGGCCAGCGACTCGAGCGGGTCGAACCGTCGGGGATATCCGGCCACGCCGATGTGCGCTTCCACTCCATCGTCGACGAACCAGCCGATGTATCCCGGCGCAAGCCGCGGATCGAGAAAGCAGTGCAGCGCGGGAGATCCGCCGCCGGTGGCGACGATGTCCTCGATACCGACGAGAAACTCGCGGTTCTGATCGAGCCCGAACGCGCGGGCAACGGCCGAGCGCGGGCCGTCGGCGCCGACGATCGTGCGGACCCGCGCGCGCTCCCGCCGTCCGCCCCGCTCGATCTCGTCAGGCGAGACGAATCGGGCTGACGGCAGCCACCGCACGCCGGCCCGGACGCACTGCTCGAGCATGTGCAGATAGATCCATGGCATGCGCCCGACGCGAAACTCGTCGTGCGGCGCGGTGAGGCGCAGCGTTCGCCCGGCGGGGGAGTGGAGCGTGACCTCGCCGATCGCCGGCCCCAGCTGCTCGGCGGGGAGCGGGAAGTCCTCCCACGTCTTGCGGACGAAGATGCCGGTGGTCTGCACGGCATCGGCGACGGAGGCTTTTCGATCGATCAGGAGCACGTCGAGGCCGCGGCCGGCGAGCTTGCGCGCGCACTGCAGTCCGGCCAGGCCGGCACCGACGACGAGGATGTCGGCTTTGTGCATGTCTGTACTTTACAATGCAAAGTAAAAGCCGGCAACTGAATGCGGCGACACGGGGGACTCGCAGTGCCGCACTCCGTGCCCTCGTGTCCTACGTCTTCGAGAAGATCAACGTGGCGTTCGTCCCGCCGAAGCCGAACGAATTCGACATGACGTGCTCGATCTTCGCCTGACGGGCCTTGTTCGGCACGTAGTCGAGATCGCACTGCGGGTCGGGGGTCTCGTAGTTGATCGTCGGCGGGATCGTTCCGGTCTCGACGACCTTCGCGGCAATCGCCGATTCCAGCCCGCCCGCGGCGCCGAGCAGATGGCCGGTCATCGATTTGGTGGAGCTGACGGCGAGCTTGTAAGCGTAATCGCCGAACACCCGTTTGATCGCCAGCGTCTCGATGCGGTCACCCACGGGAGTGGAAGTCCCGTGGGCGTTGATGTACTGGATCTGCTCCGGATGCAGGCCGGCATCTTTCAGCGCCCGCTGCATCACCCTCATCATTCCGCCGGCATCTTCCGACGGCGATGTGATGTGGTAGGCGTCGCTCGACATCCCGTAGCCGGTGATCTCGCAATAGATCCTGGCTCCGCGGGCGAGCGCCTGTTCGCGCTCCTCGAGCAGCAGCACGCCGGCGCCTTCGCCCATGACGAAACCGTCGCGATTCAGATCCCACGGCCGGGAAGCCTTCTCCGGCTCGTCGTTGCGCGTGGAGAGCGCGCGCATGGCTGCGAATCCGCCGACGGCCAGCGGCGTGATGACCGCCTCGCTGCCGCCGGCGAACATCACGTCCGCCTCGTCACGCTGGATGACCCTGTACGCGTCGCCGATGGCATGCGCGCCGGTGGCGCACGCCGTGGCCGGAGCGGAGCTCGGTCCTCTCGCGCCGAAGCGGATGGAGATGTGCCCGGCCGCGAGGTTCACGATCAGCCCGGGAATGAAGAAGGGGGAGATGCGGCTCGGGCCGCGCTCGAGCAGTTTCGTGTGCATCTCTTCGATGAGCGGCAGCCCTCCGATTCCCGATCCGATGATGACGCCGAGGCGGTCGCCGTCGGTGCTCCTGGTGTCGTACTTCGCGTCGTCCACGGCAATCTGCGCCGCGGCCACCGCGTAGTGGATGAAAGTATCGGACTTCTTGACTTCCTTTTTCTCGATCCAGTTCCCGGGATCGAACCCCTTCACTTCTCCGGCGATCTGCGCCGCATACGCGCTGGGATCGAATTTCGTGATCCGGCCGATCCCCGATCGTCCTTCGACGAGCCCCTGCCAGGTGGCCTCGTTTCCGATGCCCAGGGGGGAGATCATGCCGATGCCTGTGACGACGACGCGCCGCTTCTCCAAATGCTTACCTCAATAAAAAGTGCTGAGTGCCGAGTGCCCGTGGCACCCAACGCTCAGCACTGCAAACCCGGTACGCTGCCCTTTATTGCGCCTTGGCGCGCTTGTCGATGTAGTCGACGGCGTCGCGGACCTTGCGGATCTTCTCGGCCTCGTCGTCCGAGATCTCCACGCCGAATTCCTCTTCGAAGGCCATGATCAGCTCGACCGTGTCGAGCGAGTCGGCGCCGAGATCCTCGACGAACGACGCGTCGGGCGTGACCTCCTCCGCGTCCACGCCGAGCTGCTCGACGATGATGGATTTGACCCTGTCCTCAACCGACATCGGTATTCCTCCTGTTGTCCGGCGACGTGTTGCAGGGCGCGTTTTAACACATTTTGGGTCGTGGGTCGTGGGTCGCAGGTCCCGTGGGCTTCATCGCGAAACGATCCTTCGGCGCAGGGGCCCACGGTACCCACGACCTACGACCCACGACCTCAGGATATATTCGCAGTCAGTGTCAAAAAAGATCTTCAGTTACGAAGACGCTTCCGCTCTTCTTCCGGAAGTGCAGCGGCTCACGCAGGAGGCGGTGGACCGTGCCGAGGAGCTCGACGAGGCGACGGCCACCGGCGACGATTACCAGCGCATCGTCCAGGAATGGGCCGACGCGGTGATGTCTCTGGGCATCGAGGTGAAGGGACTCTGGCTCGTCGACTTCGACAACGGCAGCGGGTATTACTGCTGGCAGCATCCCGAAGAATCGCTGCAGTACTTTCATGGTTATGACGAGGGATTTCGCGGAAGGGTGAAGCTTCAGTAGTGCTCAAAGCCATCGCATTCGACCTCTGGGAGACGTTGATCACGAACAATCCCGAGGTATCCATCGGTCACGGGCAGTACCGCATCGAGCGCCTCGAGCGCGTTCTGATGGGGCACGGCCACGCGGCCGAGGCGGCAGAGATCGAGCGCGCGTACCGCAACGTGTGGCACCGCTGTCAGGAGCTCTATTGGTCCGCCGACATCGACATCCCGTGCCGGAGGCAGATCGAGGTCTTCGTCGAAGAGCTCGGAGTCGACCCCGCGAAGATCGACGATGAGACGTTCGAGGAAATGGAGCGCGTGTACGCGAACGCTGCCGTGGACCTGCTGCCCGACGTCGTCCCCGGCGCTCGCGAGCTCCTCGGCGCCGTGCGTGAGCGCGGACTGCGCACGGGCCTGATCAGCAACACCGGTCGCACTCCCGGCTATGCGCTTCGCGAGATCCTCGACCGCCTCGAGCTCTCGCCTTACATCGACGCGATGGTGTTCTCGAACGAGCACGGCGCCTGCAAACCGCAGCCATCCATTTTTGAACAGCTGCGCAGCGCCCTGGGCGTCCGCTATGACGAGATGCTGTTCATCGGCGACAACCTGTATGTCGACGTCTACGGCGCAAAGCGCTGCGGCATGACCGCCGTGCATTTCCAGCCGCCGGTTCGAGGCACGGCCGTGGCGCCGGCGGTGGAGGTGGAAGTGGAAGCGGATGCCACCGTATCGGACTTGCGGGATCTATTGACGGTCTTGCGCGAATCGTGATTCGGAGTTCGGAGTTCGGAGTTCGGGGTTCGGGGTTCGGGGTTCGGAGTTCGGAGTTCGGGGTTCGGAGTTCGGGGTTCGGGGTTCGCGAGCTCCGAACCCCGAACCCCGAACCCCGCATGGAGAAGAACTTCTTCACACTGCCCACGGAGCATTTCACGATACGGTGGAGGTAGAAGTGGAAGCGGATGCCACCGTATCGGACTTGCGGGACCGATTGACGGTCTTGCGCGAATCGTGATTCGGGATTCGGAGTTCGGGGTTCGGGGTTCGGGGTTCGGGGTTCGGAGTTCGGAGTTCGGGGTTCGCGAACTCCGAGCTCCGAACCCCGAACCCCGCATGGACAAGAACTTCTTCACACTGCCCACGGAGCATTTCACGATACGGTGAAGGTAGAAGTGGAAGCGGATGCCACCGTATCGGACTTGCGGGACCTATTGACGGTCTTGCGCGAATCGTGATTCGGAGTTCGGAGTTCGGGGTTCGCGAACTCCGAGCCCCGAACCCCGAACCCCGAACCCCGAATCCCGAATCCCGAACCCCGAACCCCGAACCCCGAACCCCGAACCCCGAACCCCGCATGGACAAGAACTTCTTCACACTGCCCACGGAGCATTTCACGATCGAAGGCCGTTCGCGCGCCGGCCACGAGACGTGGTTTCGCATTCGCGAGCTCGGCGTGGCGCTGGACATCGGGCGTTGTCCCGATCCGGTGATCAGCATTCCGCACGTCTTCGTCACGCACGCGCACCTCGACCACGCGGTCGGCATTCCCTTCTACGCCGGCCAGCGCCGCCTCGGACGCCTTCCCGGAGGAACGGTTTACGTGCCGTCGGAGTCAGCCGATGACTTCCGGATGCTCATCGCACTGCACGAGAAACTCGAGGACACCGGCTACGAGATCGACATCGTCGGATTGGGCGAGGGTGATACCGTGCGGATCGGGCGGACACACGTCGTCCGCGCGCATGGCGCGACGCACCGTGTGGCGGCACGTGCGTACGAGATCCTCGAGATCCGGCATCATCTGAAGAAGGAGTACGAAGGGTTGAGCGGTGAGGAGCTTGCGCGATTGCGGCATGAGGGGGTCGCCTTCGCCGAGGAGTTCGAGCAGTCGATGCTGTTCTACACCGGCGATACCGATCGCGGGATTCTCGAGAAGAACGACCGCATCTACACATCCGAGGTGTTGATGATCGAGTGCTCGTTCATCGCCGACGGCCATCAGGATCGTGCCGCGAAATACCGGCACATCCACTTCGACGACATCGCCGAATTTGCAGATCGTTTCGAGAACCGGCTGATCGTTCTGACACACTTCAGCCGGCGCTATTCGCGCGACGAAATCCACACGATGCTGCGCCGCAAGTGTCCGGCGGTGCTTCGGGACCGGCTGCGGCTCGCTCTGCCCGATCCATTCAGCACGCTCGAGTAGCATCGATACTGGACAATGCGCGGAGCGGAAAGGGGTTCGCAGCAGGGATGAAGTCGAGGGGGTCTCGCGCAGTCGCCGTCGTAACCATCTGTCTCCTCGCATTCTTCAGTGCCGACAGCGCGGATGCCGCGGCGAAGAAGCGCAGACGGTTGCGCCGCTCGCGAGCCGTCGCTGCGCCGGTGGAGACCGCCACCGGGACGACGTTCGAGGAGCGGCTATGGTCGCTCGTCAATGGGAAAGTGGCCGGGTCATCCGAGGCGACGATTCAGGTCGTGGAGATCGACAGCGGCCGAGTCGTGGCCGAGCGCAATCCGCAGATGCCGCTCGCACCCGCGTCGAACATGAAGCTGTTCACCACGGCGGCGGCGATCGATCTTCTCAAGCCGGCGTTCGAGCTTACGACGACGGTTTTTTTGCGCGGCAACATCGATCCGTCCGGAACACTCGACGGCGACGTGAAGATCGTCGGGCGCGGGGATCCGACCATCGGCGGACGCTTTCATGACGGGCAGGCCACGGCGGTCATTCAGGAATGGGCCACCGATCTGCAGCGCGCCGGCATCAAGACCGTGCGCGGAAATCTCGTGTTCGAGTACGGCTACTTCGACACCGAATACATCCATCCGACGTGGCCGGTCGATCAGCTGGTGAACTGGTACGAGGCGCCGGTCTCGGCGTTCTCGCTGCAGGAGGGATGCGTGGAGGTGCGCGTGATGCCGAGCCGTCCCGGACGCGCGTGTGTGGTGCAGCTCGAGCCGCCGACCGAGTTCCTCGACGTCGAGAACAGCTGCGTGACCGGGCGCGGGTTGCCGTTCATTACGCGGCCGCGAAACTCGAACACGGTCATCGTGCGCGGCGGAGTGCCTTCAAGGTCCGGCGCGACGGAGGTCTTCATCTCGGTCGAGGATCCAATCCACTATTTCGCCACGGTCACGGCGGAGACGTTCATCCGCAGCGGACTGAAGCTGGATGGGCAGATCGTCGTCACGCCGAAGGATCCGCGCGGCGACTGGCGGCCCGTCTCGCAGCACACCACGCCGCTGAACATCATCGTCTACGTCATCAACAAGAAGAGCCAGAACCACTACGCCGAGCAGCTCGTCAAGATCATCGGCGCGGAGACGAAGGACAGCGGAACGTGGGCCGCGGGAACGTCGGCGGTCACCGAGTGGCTCACCACGGAGGTCGGGGTTCCTTCCGCCGAGTTCCACCAGGCCGACGGTTCCGGCATGTCGCGGGAGAACCGCGCCTCGGCAAACGCGTTCATTCACCTGCTCACGTACATGTGGAAGAGTCCCTGGCGCGACGATTTCGTCAGCTCGCTGCCGTACTCCGGCGATCCTGACGCGAGGTTCGGCAAGCGCCTGCGACGCCCGCCCTACGCGCGTCAGGTGTATGCGAAGACCGGCTACCTCGTCGGCCTGGTCGGTCTGTCGGGTTACGTGCACGCCCAGAGCGGAAAGATCTACGCGTTCTCGTTCGTGTTCAATCACTATCGGGTCGGTGTCTACGCGATCTACAGCCTTCAGGACGAGATGCTGAAGGAGATCATCACGAGAGGTTGAAGGGGGTCAGAGCTTCGATTCTCCCTTTTTTCCACGACTTGGAGAAAAAGGGGCGAATCGAAGCTCTGACCCCCTCGCGGGCGTGCAATTCCGGTGCAGTGTGGCGTGTTCTATACTCACTTCATGAGCGAGCAGGCACCTGTGATCGGACGCGTTGACCTCCGCGAGGTTCAACGGAACGAAGCGCAACCCGCCGAGCGGCTCGCCGACCAGATTCCGATCGGCCTGACGTTCGACGACGTCCTGCTCCGCCCCGCAAAATCCGAGCTCCATCCCAACTTCGTCGACGTCTCCACGCGCCTCACTCGCGACATCCGCCTCAACATCCCCATCCTCTCCGCGGCCATGGACACGGTCACGGAGGCGCGCGTGGCCATCGCCATGGCCCAGCACGGCGGCATGGGCATCATCCACAAGAACATGCCCATCGACCGCCAGGCCGAAGAGGTCGACAAGGTCAAGCGCTCCGAGGCGGGGATGATCGTCGATCCGGTAACGATGCGGCCGTGGCAGACCATCGCCGAGGCCATGCAGGTGATGGAGAAGTACAAGATCTCCGGCGTTCCCGTGACCGACGCCAACGGCAAGTTGGTCGGCATTCTCACCAACCGCGACCTGCGCTTCGAAACGCGCTTCGATCTTCCGATCGCCGAGCGCATGACGAAGGAGAACCTCGTCACCGCACCGGTCGGGACGACGCTCGAGCAGGCGCGTGAAGTCCTGCATCACCATCGCATCGAGAAGCTCCTGGTCGTCGATCAGAACGGCGATCTCAAGGGACTGATCACCGTCAAGGACATCCAGAAAGCGCGGCGGTACCCGCAGGCCGCGAAGGACCCTCTCGGACGTCTGCGCTGCGGCGCGGCCATCGGCGTCGGGAAGGAAGGCATCGATCGCGCCCGTGCGCTGATCGACGCCAAGGTGGACGTCGTCGTCATCGACTCCGCTCACGCGCACTCCGCCGGGGTGATGGAAGTGATCCGCCAGTTCAAGAAACTCTTTCCCGACACGCCGCTCATCGCAGGCAATGTGGCGACGTTCGAAGGTGCCCGCGATCTGATCGAGCTCGGCGTCGACGCCATCAAGGTCGGCATCGGTCCGGGATCGATCTGCACGACGCGCGTCATCGCCGGCGCGGGCGTCCCGCAGATCACGGCAGTGCTGGATTGCGCGCGCGCCGCGGAGAAGTACGGCGTGCCCGTGATCAGCGATGGCGGGATCAAGTTCTCCGGCGACATCACGAAAGCGATCGCCGCGGGCGCGCATGCCGTGATGATCGGTTCGCTGTTTGCCGGCACCGACGAAGCGCCGGGCGAGACGATTCTCTACCAGGGCCGCACGTTCAAGTCGTACCGCGGCATGGGATCGATCGCCGCGATGAAAGAAGGGTCGAAGGACCGCTATTTCCAGGAAGACGCCGACGCCGAGAAGCTCGTTCCCGAAGGCATCGAAGGCAAGGTGCCGTACAAGGGATCGCTGAGCGCCATGATTCCGCAGCTCGTCGGCGGACTGCGTTCGGGCATGGGGTTGACGGGCTCGGCGAACATCGACGACCTCCGCACCAAATCGCAATTCGTCCGGATCACCTCGGCCGGTTTGCGCGAGTCGCACGCGCACGACGTGGTGATCACGAAGGAAGCGCCGAACTACCGGATCGAATCGAACGACTGAGTCCGGCTGGACATCGGGCGCCGCCTGTGGCCGGCATCCGCTTCGATCCGCCGATCGGATCATCGGCATCACGGTCACTGATTGGGGTTCGTCTCGATCACCAATGACGACACACAGCATGTGGCGGTCATCGCGCCGGAGTCGAGGTCAGTGTCGAGCGGCTCGCCGTTTCGGAGGTCGCTCGATGAATCCGAGGTTTTCGTAATTCGATTGGAGGACTGGAAAAGGATCTCGTCCGAACCAATCCTGGATCACCGTCGAGTAGATGGAGCGAAAGTCGATCCTGGTCTTGAGGTCTCCGTCATCGAGGTCCGAAAGATTCGGTTCATCTCCGTAGTGCGTGCCGCCTTTGACGTGGTCGCCGACAAGAAACACCGTGCCCGCTTTTCCGTGATCTGTGCCTTTGTTGCCGTTCTCGGCGACGCGGCGTCCGAACTCGGACCACGCCAACACGATCACATCGTCCGACAACCCTCGGCCCGTCAGGTCGTCCTGGAATGCCCACAGGCTGTTGGACACATCGGTCAGCAGTGCGGAATGCGTGTTCGCCTGCAGACCATGAGTGTCAAATCCGTCGACGCTCACCCAGACGATGTCCGTCCCGATGTTCGCGGCGACGATGCGAGCGATCAACTTGAATGTTTTCCCCAAGTACGAGTCAGGATAAGGCGTCGTTGAGGAAGAAGAAACCTGCTTGAACAACTCGACGGCTTGAAATGCGGCGTTGCCGCGATCGCGGATGAGCTCTACATCGCTCGCCGGTCGTTGCAGCCCGTAGGCCTGGAAAAGAGCCTGTTTGTAGGCGCTTTGATCGTCGGAGTCTGTCGGATCGATGACCAGGTTTGTCGAAGAATCGAAGCCATCGGGGTCGGTGATCGCCGTTCCGCTCAATTCACTGGCGGTGAGCCCCAGTGGTGCTCGCGGTCCAACGGAAAACGTAGTCACCGCCGTTGAGCCGTTTGCCAGATAGAGATCGGCATATCGACCCAGCCATCCGCGAGCCCCCTGTGAGCTGCCGGAGGTTTCGATGCCGGTCTGCCAGATGTCCCGGCATCTGAAGTGCGAGCGGTCGAGCGATGCGAAGCCGACGTTATTGATGAACGCAAGCTTGCCGCTCAGATACAGGTCCTTCAGCCGTTCCATCGACGGGTGAAACCCGATTCTGTCCGTGACCTTCAGGATGCTGGCATCGGAGATGGCGAGAGTCGGTCTGGCGTCGCGATACTTCTGATCGGTGTAGGGGATGAAGGTGTTGAGGCAGTCGTTGCCTCCGGTCAATTGCAGCACGACCAGGATCCTTCGGCGTGAGCCCTGGGCCGCGGAGTCCGCCCTCGACGTGCCGGTGCAAAGGAAGGAGACGGAGATTCCGGCTGCACCGATCAGGAATTCTCGTCGCGATATCGTCATCTTCTTATTCCAGGCCCGCCTCAGAACATCTGCCATTCGGGGAGAGAGAGGATCATGCGGGCCAGGCCTCGTTGCTTGGAGATGGATTTGTCTCCGACAGGCAGCGTGCCGTCGCTCGACACGTACTTCACGAGGACGGACTTTGTTTCCTGCGAGAGGGTGATCGGTCCGAAGCGCCGCAAGTAGAGATCGACCAACTCCTCCGGCGACCGGACAGTCTCACCGCGGGTCAAGGCGGATGGGTCGAACTGTCTCGTCGCGGCGTCGGCGAAATTCATCCGATTGAGCATTGCGCTGGGGTTGATCCACGTCAGCCCGCCGCCCCAGCCGGACACGTCGGGTGGGTCGAAGGGAGTCTGTCCCTCCTGGTTGAGATATCCGAATGTCGTTGGCACGTCGTCGGACAGCAGGAGTTGCCTCGATGCGAGGACGGCATGATCGATCGGAGACTTCACTTTCGTCCAAAGAGCTTTCTCCGAGTACATTTCATCCGAAGTGAGGATCGCTCTCACCAGCGTCAGCAGATCAGTATCGTTGTCGAGATAAAGGCGGGCGAATCGATCGACGACCTGCGGTTCCGGATTCTCGTACGCAAAATACGAAAACAGTCTGGAGGCGATCCGCTGGCCATGTGCAAACTGGCTGCAGGCGATTCGGATGATGTCGTCGCCGTTCCACGGGCCCACGCGTCCGAGGAACGTCTTTGTGGAAAAGTCATGATCCTGATCGTGGAAGAGGAAGACGCTGTTCGTGCCGTCGATCGCCCAGCCCGAGAATGCCCGGACAGCGGCTTGAACGTCGGCTTCGGTGTAATTTCCGACGCCGAGCGTGAAGAGTTCCAGGAGCTCCCGGCCGAAGTTCTCGTTGGGATTCGTCTTGGTGTTCAACCAGGTGTCGAGCCAGTACATCATCGCGCAGTCCTGCGCGACGGCCAGCATCAGGTTGGTAAACCTGCCGAGCGCGTGCGCGCGGATCGTGTCGTTTTCGTTTTTCAGCCATCCGATGTGCAGGACCTTCGTGTACGCGGTCGCGAAATGGTTGTGCCAGAACAGCGTCATGCGCTCTTCCAGGGGCCGCGCCGAGAAGATCAGGCGGATGAGCCACCAGCGCGCAAGATCGCTGAGCTTGCCGTCGGATTTGAGATAGAAATTCAGAGCATTCAGCCGGCTCTCCAGCAGATCGTTGGGCTGGCTTGTGTAGTTGATGAGCCTGTCGACCGAGGCTTCGAGGCCGTCGGCGACTGATTGGCGGATGTCGTCACTCGTTCCGCCGAACGCTGCGCGCCGATAGAGATGGGCGGCACGTTCCTCATTCCAGGGGATTGCCATATCGTCGGTTCTCCCGAGTTTCCGGCTGTGCGATTGGTTTTCGATTCTACCTCAGGGTCACGATTGCCCCGGAGTAGACTCCGCGCGTGCATTTTCCCGGCGATGACGAACTGGAATCGTTTCCGACGGTCGGCGATTTCGCGGTCGGCCTCAGCGACACCGACGACCGTCACATCGAGTTCGTGAGCGCGAATCGTGGCCGGCTGGCGTCATTCCCGGCCTGGGAGCGGGCCGACCGCGATCTCCGCCACTTCACCGCCGCCGACGTCCCCCTGGGATCGATGGACGATCCGTTCGAGGATGCCGATGAAGGCTGGCGCATCGCGATCTTCGAGCACCGTTCGTTCGTGTACGTCCTCGAAGCCGGCGATCCGAATGCTGACGATTTTCCGCGTTGCTTCCGCGTTCCCCGCGATCGTTACCTGCAGGCGTGGGCGGCGTTGATCGATGCGTGGAATCCCATCAAGCCGTTGGATGAGGTGGACACCTAGCGAACCTCACTTCTTGAACACCGCCCCATCCTTCATCACAAACGAAACATTCTTCAACACCGACACATCCTTCAACGGATCCCCCGACACCGCGATCACGTCCGCGTACGCGCCCGGAGCGATGACGCCGACGTCGCCGCTCATATCGAGCAGTTCCGCGGCTGACGAAGTGGCCGCGCGGATCGCATCCATCGGCGACATCCCGAATTCGATCATGCGCCCGAACTCCTGGGCGATCGGCTGATCCCAGGAGAACCCGCCGGCATCGGTGCCAAACGCGATCTTCACCCCGGCGCGCATGGCCTTCTGAAAGGACGGACCATGCACGGCGACGCGTTTGGCATCGCGCTTTCCCGACGGCGTGTCCGGCGGATCGTTGTGATCGTAGTAAACCGACAGAGTCGGCACGTACCACGTTCCCTGTTTCACCATCTGCGCGACCGCGGCGTCATCGAGGTCGAGTCCGTGCTCGATCGAGTCGCATCCGCCGTCGAGCGCGCGATGCAGGCCGTCGCCGCCGTACGCGTGACAGGCGACTTTTTTCTTCCAGGCGTGTGCCTCGTCGGTGATGGCCCGGATCTCATCGAGCGTGAGCGTCGGCTGCGAGACGAGGTTGCCGTTCTTGTCGACCCAGGAGCGATGGGTCATGTACACCTTGATCCAGTCCGCTCCGTGATCGAGCTGCTCGCGCGCCGCCTTGCGCGCCTCCACCGGCCCGTCGATGATCTGCACGCCTTTCGGCACTTCGATCTCCGGCGCGTAACCCTCCAGGTTGTAGCCGCCTGTGGTCGAGATCGCGCGCGTCACGACGACCAGACGCGGTCCCGGGATGCGTCCTTCGTTGATCGCTTGCTTGATCCCGACGTCGCCGTAGCCGGCGCCTTCCGTCTCGACGTCGCGGATCGTCGTGAATCCCTGCTCCAGCGCACGCCGCACCGAAACGGTGGCCCGCGCGGCGCGATACGCCAGCGGATACTTGAGCAGCTGCACGTCGTACCCGCCCTCGGCAGGATCCTCGCCCTGCAGGAAGATGTGCGTGTGCGTGTCGATCAGGCCGGGCAGCACGGTCATGTTCGACAGGTCGATGACGGTCGCACCCGCCGGAATCGCCGCCGGAGAGGCCACGATTCTGTCGATGCGATTTCCCCGAATCAAGATGACCTGATTCGTGCGGGGTTGTGCGGAACGGCCGTCGATGAGCGTGCCGGCCTTGATCACCGTGACGTTCTGCGCCTGGACGCTCGCGCAAACGAGGAGCGACAGAAGAATCCAGCAATGAGTTCGCATACTGTTAGCTTACTGCGCGATGGCTGACCTCCGCATCGTCCTCGTCGAGCCGCAGGAAGCGGGCAACGTCGGCGCCGTCGCGCGGGCGATGAAGAACTTCGGCTTCGCCGATCTGGTGATCGTCGGAACGCACCCGCAGCTCCTGCCGGTGGCGGGGTGGTGGGCGAGCGGCGCCGACGATCTCCTCGCCCGCGCGCGCTTTGCCGCAACGCTCCAGGAAGCCCTCGCCGACACCCATCTGACCGTGGCCACGACGTCGATGCGCGGGCGGACCACTCCCGCCGACTTCACCCCTTACAGTCTGGCCGAAGAGTTTTCATCATTGGCCGAGGGGCGGAGGATGGCGCTTGTGTTCGGGCGGGAGGACAGCGGGCTGACGCGCGAGGAGCTCGTCCTCTGCCAGCGCACCGCTGCCATCCCGACGAACGATCAGTTTCCGACGATGAACCTGGCCCAGGCCGCGTGCGTGTTCTGCTTCGCGCTGTCGACGCTCGCACGCGGCGCACCGTCGCGCGAGCCCGCTCCCGCCGCGCTGATCGAACGGATGCACGAGAGGCTCGAGGCTCTCCTGCTCGAGGTCGGCTTTCTGCACGCGAACAATCCCGACCGCATCTACGACGACATCCGGGCCATCTTCGGCCGGTCAGGACTCGACGAGCGCGAGGCCACCATCCTCCTGGGCATCGTGCATCAGATCGAGTGGGCGCTCACTTCGGCTCGTGCGCGCGATTCAGGCAATCGCCGATGATCTCGATGAACTTGTCGAGGTCGAAGGGCTTCAGGATGGCGTTGCAGACGGCCGCGGATGGAATCTTGTCGACTCCGCGCTTTCCGGCTGCAGTGAACACGACGATGTGCGGGCGTCGCTCGGGATATTGCCTGATCACCGTGTCGATGAACTCGTACCCGTTGAGACGAGGCATCATGAGGTCGAGGAGGATGAGATCGAAGCCGCCGTTCTGCTGCAGTTTCTCCAGACCGGCCGCACCGTCTTCGGCGAGCTCGACGTCGAATTTCAGCCGTTTGAGCACGGCCTGCAGCAAAACGCGGATGGCAAGGTCATCGTCGATGACCAGGATCCTTTTGCCACTGCCGTCGATCTTCCCAACCGGCATCATGAGCGTACCCGGACCTTGCCAAATGCGAAACACATACCGGGCTGAAGCATTACCGGCCGCGTCTCGGCGGCCACCATTTTGACATTGAATTCTGCTGCCGACGCTCCTGCGATCTTCTATTTCCGGCCCTGGGTCCGAAGGGCGGGAGCCTCCATCCTCCTGGTTGCCGCCGCGATCACCGCTCTCATCGTCCTCGCGTCGATCGCCAGGCCGGAGTGGCGTTTCGGATGGATGGGCGAGCCGTTTGTCTGGGTCTACGTGGGGACGCTCTGGTTCGGCGGGGCGAAGGTGTTCGGCGGGGCCATGCGTCCGATCGCGGAAGCGGACGAGGACTCGATCGTCTTGCGGCCGCTGCACCAGTTCTTCAGGAAACGTGTGCGCTGGGACGCGGTGCGCGGCACCGAGCAGACCATCGGCGGCGACCGCCTCATCCTCTACTACGACACGCCGCGGGGCATGCGCTTCGTCGCCCTGAATCTCAATCTCGTGAAGGGACGGCGAGAGTTCGTGGCGATGCTCGACGCCCGGATGGCCTCTCTAGGCTTTGTAGAGAAAGTCGTGGCGAGGTCGAGGTATCTGACAAGATAGTGAAACGGGATTCGGGACTCGGGACTCGGGACTCGGGATTCGGTACGCTTCATCCCCGAATCCCGAATCCCGAATCCCGAATCGTGATGACGCCCAAAGCCGAAATTCAAAAACTGCGCACCGATCTCGAACGCCACAACCGCCTTTACTACGCCGGCCAGCCGGAGATCAGCGACTACGAGTTCGATCAGATGATGCGCCGTCTCCAGGAGCTGGAGGCCAAGCATCCGGAGCTCGCCGATCCGAACTCTCCGAGCGCGCGTGTGGGAGGGGACCCGGTCGCGGGGTTCGCGACCGTGGTCCACGATCCGCCGATGCTCTCGATCGACAACGCCTACTCGATCGACGAGCTTCGCCAGTGGGACGATCGCGTCCGCCGTGGCCTCGGACGCGAGGACATCGAGTACGAGGCGGAGCTGAAAATCGACGGCGTGTCGATTGATCTTCTGTATGAGGACGGCGCGCTGTCACGCGGCGCGACCCGCGGAGACGGCGTGCGCGGAGACGACGTGACGCCGAACGTGCGCACGGTGCGCGCGCTTCCCCTGCACATCGACGGCAAACACAAGCGCCTGGAGGTGCGCGGCGAGATCTACATCGCCAAGACCGACTTCGCGAAATACAACGAGCAGCTCGAGGAGGCGGGGGAGGAGCCGCTGGCGAATCCTCGAAACGCGGCCGCCGGTGCGCTGCGGCAGAAGGATCCGAAGCTTGCCGCGCAGCGAAAACTGAGCGCGTTTGTCTATCACCTCGTCCGCGCCGACGACACGCGCGTCGAGTCGCAGTGGAAGGCCTACGCGATGCTGGAGAAGCTCGGCTTCCCGCTCAACCCGCAGCGGACCCTCGCAAAGTCGCTCGCCGACGTGGAGAAGTTCATCGACCGGTGGCACGAGAAACGGCACGAGCTGCCGTTCGACATCGACGGGATCGTCGTGAAGGTGAATCGCCGCGAAGAGCAGCTCGAGCTGGGAACAACGTCGAAGGCGCCGCGATGGGCCGTGGCGTTCAAGTACCCGCCGGAAGCGGCGCAGACGATCGTTCGCGCGGTCAACCTCTACGTCGGACGAACCGGCACGGTCACGCCCGTCGCGGAGTTCGATCCTGTGCGCATCGGCGGAACGAAGGTCGTGAACGCCTCGCTCCATAACTTCGACGAGCTCGCGCGCAAAGACGTCCGCCTCGGCGACACGATCGTCGTCGAGAAGGGCGGCGACATCATCCCCAAAGTCGTCGACGTCCTCACCGACAAGCGCCCCAGGGGCGCGAGAAAAATCGGCCCTCCGCACAAGTGTCCGGTGTGCGGCCAGCCGCTGCACCGTTTCGAGGACGAGGTCGCCATCCGCTGCATCAACCAGGGATGTCCGGCCATCGTCCTGCAGTCGATCACGCATTTCGGCTCGCGCAAGGCGATGGACATCGAAGGGCTGGGATGGCAGACGGTGCAGGCGCTCCTCGACGCCGGTCTCGTGACCGACTACGCGTCGATCTACGAGCTGACGGCCGAGAACGTCGCTCAGCTCGAGCGAAAAGGGGAGAGGTCGGCGGAGAAGCTCGTCGAGCAGATCGAGAAGTCGAAGACACGCGATCTCTCGGCACTCATTTACGCGCTCGGGATCCGATTCGTCGGCGAGCGGGCGGCCAAGGTTCTGGCCGAGAATCTCCAGTCGATCGACCGGCTGATGAACGCGACCGCCGAACAGCTGATCGAGGTTCCGGAGGTCGGTCCCAAGCTCGCCGAGTCGATCACGTTCTACTTTTCCGTTCCCGCAAATCGCGACCGCATCAAGAAGATGCTGCGCCTCGGCGTCTCACCGCGGTTCGTTCCGACCGCGACGGGCAACCGCCTTGCCGGCAAGACCGTCGTCGTCACCGGAACGCTCTCCCGCTTCTCGCGCGACGAGATCCACAAGCTCATCGAGCGCGAAGGCGGGAAAGCATCCGGATCGGTCTCCGCGAAGACGAGCTATCTCGTCGCCGGCGAAGCGGCCGGTTCAAAACTGGAGAAGGCAAAGGAGCTCGGAGTTCCCGTGCTCACCGAGGATGAGTTTCTGGAGATGGTGGGCACGTCATCCTGAGCGCAGCGAAGGATCTCGAAATCGCAGACGTTTTCGCATCCTGAGATCCTTCGTCGCGCTTCGCCGACTCAGGATGACGTTGCAGAGCCTAATGGCCTGTATTGGCTGGATTGGTACCACCAGCCGATACAGGCCACTGGAACCTCTGCGCAAGTCGTTGTTCCCGTCATCCTGAGCCGCGAAGACGGCGAAGGATCTCGAAATCGCAGACGTTTTCGTATCCTGAGATCCTTCGTCGTCGCGCTTCGCCGACTCAGGATGACGGCTTGTTCAGAGTCTCCCTAGCGGCAGTCGCAGACCGCCTTCTTGTACTCGCCCGATCCGAGGACGCGGATCATGGCGCGGTCGAGGGCGTGATTCAGCGTCTCCTGGTAATTTTCCGCGCTGCCGGCGTAGCCGTAGTTCTCCGAGTAGCCTTCGGCTGAGTCGTGCCAGCAGGAGCGTCCGCCCGGCGACAGGAGATCGGCGGCCAGCGTGATACGCGCGTTGAACTGCGCGCGGTGGAACACGCTTTCGTCCGTCTTGATGTCGGTCAGGCGCAGACGCAGCACGGGCCCGCCGCCCTGCATTGCCGCGCCGCTCTGCTTCAGTGCCGCCTCCGCTCCCGATTGCACCCAGCCGGCAACGTCGCCGCTGGAGGTGACGTCGGCCCTCATCGAAGACTTCTCCTGCAGATAGCGGGAGCCGAGCATCTTGTTCGCGCGGGCGTCGGTGACTTCGACGCGCGAGACCGATCCGCATGTCTGCGCCGAAGGGAACTCGCCCACGGACGCCATGGTCTTGTACTGCAGCGGAACTGTGACGGGATTCACCGAGGAGGGAGCACAAGCGAAGAAAGCGAGAGCCAGAACCAAAACGCCATGTGTCAATCTCATATCGTTCTCCCGAGAAACCTCTGCGCGAGTCGTTGTTCACGTCATCCTGAGCCGCGAAGACGGCGAAGGATCTTCAAATCGCAGGCGTTTTCGTATCCTGAGATCCTTCGTCGCGTTTCGCCGACTCGGGATGATGACTTGCGCAGAGGTTCCCCATTAGCAGAGGTTCCCCATCAGCAGAGGTTCCCCATGACTGTAAGGGCCTATCTCCACGCGTACACGTCCACATTCGCGTGCACGCGCAACTGTGACGTCCACTGCTCGATCTCTTTCTGCAGGCGGTCGGCGCGCAAGAGCGTGCGGATCTCTTCGCGCACGTCGCTGAGCGGCGGGATGGCCAGGCCTCGCGCGCGGCGCTGCTGGCTCCACGTCGTCCGGTAGTGCGTCTCGATGTCTTCGTTCGGGATGAACACCACCGGCGCGAAGCGCTCCTGGATGTAGGCCTCCACTTGCAGTTGCCGCTTGATCAGCGCGCGGACCTCATCCCGAGTCAGCTCGGCCCGCTGCAGTGCCGGGTCAAAATCGGCAGGGGAGGCAAAGCGTTTCTCGATCTCCTGAAGCCGCGACTCGATCGTGTCCTTCGGGATGTCCTGGGCGCCGAACCGTTCCACGTCGCGGTAGCGGAGCGCCTGGGCGATCAGGCTCTCGAGCACGGCGCGGCGGGCATCGTCATCGCTCTGCCCTGCCGTCCGCGGGAAGAAGCGGATCTCCATCATCTGCGACACCTCGCTGACGGTAATCACCTGCCGGTCGATGACCGCGGCGACTCGATCCAGCGTTACGGCCGAGGCCGGCAGGGCGATCGAAGCGAGCAGAAGGAAGAGCTTTCTCATTGAGATGGTTAACCTTGACACTCCCGAACGCACTTTCTACCCTTGGGGAGTTAGCACTCAGAAGCCGCGAGTGCTAAGCGACAGCCATGACCCAACGACTCGACATCCACGGCGACGATCTCGACAGCCGCGCCCGCGAGGTGCTGCACGAGATCATCCTCCAGCATATCGCGAGCGGCGAGGCGATCAGCTCCCGGACCCTGGCCAAATCGGGCCGCTTCCATCTTTCACCGGCGAGTCTCCGCAACGTCATGGCCGACCTCGAGGACCTCGGTTATCTCCAGCATCCCCATACGTCTGCAGGTCGCATTCCGACCGACCGCGGCTACCGGTTCTTCATCGATCACCTGATGAAGTCGCGGGCCCTCTCGGCCCGCGACCGCGAGTCCATCGACGACCAGGTCGCGCACGTCAGCGCGGTCGAGGACGTCCTGCAGCTGACCTCAAAGCTCCTGTCGTCGATGAGCGATCAGGTCGGTGTGGTGTTCATGCCCACGCTGCTTCACTTCACGATCCGCAGCATGGATTTCATTCTCGTCGCCGAGAACAGGATCCTCTGCGTCATCGTCGGCACGAACGGCATGGTCGTGAACAAGGTCGTGGAGACTCGGCTGGCGTTCACGCGCGAGGAGCTCGAGAAGATCGGCCGCTACATCACCGTCGAGTTCAGCGGGCTCACGCTCGACCAGATCCGGCGCCGGCTCATCCGCCTCACCGAAAAGGAGCGGGCGTTGCACGATGACATGTTGCAGAAGACGATCACCCTGGGCATCGAGGCGGTCATCGACGTCACGCCGCTCGAGCACGACCTGATCGTCGAAGGGGCGGCGTCGATTCTGACCAAGCCCGAGTTCGCCGATGCCGATTCGATGCGCAAGACGTTTCTGGCGCTGCAGGAGAAGGAGAAGCTCATCCACATCCTGGAGTCCTTCCTGGACGAGGAAGGCCTGCAGATCCTCATCGGATCGGAGAGCGATTTCACGCAGATCCACAATTTCAGCATCGTGGCGCGCAGATACGGCACCTGCTCCGCGCCGTTGGGCATGGTCGGTATCATCGGACCGATGCGCATGGAGTATGCGCGGATGGCGCCACTGGTCGACTACCTCGGCCGGGCTCTCTCCCGGAAGATCGAGGAACAACAGGAGCGGCATTGATGGCTGACAACACCAACGACGACGACAGCTACGTCCTCGAGGACACGGGCGAGACGATCGACGACATCGAGCACGAGATGGAGGTCGCGGCCAAGGAAGCCGAACAGGGTGGAGCGGCGGCTGTCCCGGCCGCCGGAGGCGCCGACGATCTCGCCAAGCTCAACGACCGCTACATGCGCGCGCTCGCCGATTTCGACAACTACCGCAAGCGCACGGAGCGCGAGAAAGACGACTTCCGCAAATATGCGGTGGCGAACGTGCTCCGCGACGTCCTGCCGGTGCTCGACAACTTCGACCGCGCGCTCGAGCACGCCGAGGAAGGCGACGAGTTCCATCGCGGAATGCTGATGATCTACAAGCAGTTCTACGACACCCTGCAGAAGGCCGGTCTCAAGCCGATCGAGGAGACCGGCGTCCGCTTCAATCCGAACATTCACGAAGGGGTGATCCGCGAGGAGGACCCTTCCGTTCCCTCGCACACCGTCACGGCCATTCTGCAAAAGGGATATTTCCTGCACGATCGCCTGCTTCGTCCGGCGCTCGTGAAAGTCGCAGTGGGCGGCCCCGAGCAACATGATGAGGTACAGTAGATGTCACTCGGAATGACACTTTCGGACGTTTGTTAGCTGAGACCTGATGCCGAAAATCATCGGAATCGACCTCGGTACGACGAATTCCTGCGTGGCGGTCGTGGACGTGACGACGCCGCAGGTGATCTCGAATCGGGAGGGGAGCCGCACGACGCCGTCAGTGGTGGGATTCACCGAGGACGGCGAACGTCTCGTCGGCCAGATCGCCAAGCGGCAGGCGATCACCAACCCGTACAACACGGTCTTCGCCATCAAGCGCCTCATCGGACGCAAGTTCGAATCCGATGAAGTCAATCACGCCAAGAAGATCCTCCCGTACTCGATCGTGCCCGCGTCGAACGGCGACGTGAAGGTCAAGATCCGCGACCGCGAGTACTCGCCCGAGGAGATCTCCGCGTTCATCCTGATGGAGATCAAGGCCTTCGCCGAAGAGTTCCTCGGCGAGCCCATCACCGAGGCGATCATCACGGTGCCGGCGTACTTCAACGACTCGCAGCGCCAGGCCACGCGCGACGCCGGCAAGATCGCCGGACTGGAAGTGCTGCGCATCATCAACGAGCCGACGGCGGCGGCGCTGGCGTACGGCCTCGACAACAAGAAGAGCCAGCTCATCGCCGTCTACGACCTCGGCGGCGGCACGTTCGATATCTCGATCCTCAAGCTCGAGGACGGGCTCTTCGAAGTTCTCTCCACCTCCGGCGACACGTACCTCGGCGGCGAAGATTTCGACAAGCGGATCATGGACTGGCTGGTCGGCAATTTCCGCCGCGACACCAACATCGATCTCACCGAAGACCGCATGGCGCTGCAGCGCCTCAAGGAAGCATCGGAGCGCGCGAAGTGCGAGCTGTCGATCGCGCCGGAGACGCGCATCACGCTGCCCTTCATCTCCGCGGACGCCTCGGGGCCGAAGCACCTCAACAACGTGCTCACGCGCCACGAGTTCGAGAAGATGGTCGAGGACCTGATCCAGAAGACGATCGACCCGGTGAAGGACGCGCTGAAGGCGGCCGGACTCACGCCGGACAAGATCGACGAAGTCGTGCTCGTCGGCGGCCAGACGCGCATGCCGAAGGTCGTCGAAGCGGTGCAGAACGTTTTCGGCAAGGAGCCGAACCGCAACATCAATCCCGATGAAGTCGTGGCGGTGGGCGCGGCGATCCAGGGCGGAATCCTGCGCGGCGATATCAAGGACATGGTCCTGCTCGACGTCACGCCGCTGTCGCTCGGCCTGGAGACGCACGGCGGCCTGTTCACGAAGATCATCGAGCGCAACTCCACGATCCCGACGAAGAACTCGCTGATCTTCACGACCGTGGCCGACAACCAGAACAAGGTCCAGGTGCACGTGCTGCAGGGCGAGCGCGAGTTCGCACGCGAGAACAAGTCCCTCGGCAAGTTCGATCTGGTGGGCGTTCCTCCCGCGCCCCGCGGCGTTCCGCAGATCGAGGTCACGTTCGCCATCGATTCCAACGGCATCGTCAACGTCACGGCACGCGATCAGGCCACCGGCCAGTCGCAGGGCGTGCAGATCAATCCCGCCGGCGGCCTGTCGAAGGACGAGATCGACCGAATCATCAACGAAGCCACCGAGCACTCCAAGGCCGACTCGCAGCGCCGCGAAGTGCGCATGATCCAGAACAAGCTCGAGGGGATGATCTACACGAACGAGAAAGTCTTCCGCGAGTTCGGGAAGCTGCTCAAGGATGATGAGCGTGACAGCGTCGCCAAGATCCTGGCCCGCGCGAAGGAAGTCGTGGCCTCCGAGGAGAAGTCGCGCCTCAACGAGGCCATGACCGAACTGCAGGTTGCCTCGCGCATCCTCACCGGCGTGATGTTGTACAACCCGATGAGCAAGGCGGGCATGCCGGGAGAGAACCCTCCCTCCTGATTCAATGGCCACCACAGAGAAGCGTGATTACTACGAGGTGCTCGGCGTCGAGCGCGGTGCTTCGATCGACGAGATCAAGAAGGCGTACCGTAAGCTCGCGCTGAAGTTCCATCCCGACAAGAACCCGGGCGATCCGACCGCCGAGGAGAGGTTCAAGGAAGCGGCCGAGGCGTACGGCGTGCTCTCCGATGAGGAGAAGCGCGCGCGCTACGACCGTTACGGCCATGCCGGGACCGCCGGGATGGGCGGCTTCGATCCCAACCAGTTCGCCGACTTCGGCGACATCCTCGGCGACCTGTTCGGGTTCGGCGATTTCTTCGGCGCGTCGCGCAAGCGATCGACCCGCCCGGCCCGCGGCAACGACCTGCGCTACGACCTCGAGCTGGAATTCAACGACGCCGTGTTCGGGATCGAAGTCTCGCTCGACGTGCCGCGCGTGATCTCGTGCAAGACGTGCAAGGGATCGGGCGCGAAGCCGGGGACGCAGCCGGTGGCGTGCACGGGCTGCGCCGGACGGGGACAGATCCGCTACTCGCAGGGATTCTTCGCCGTGGCGCGGACGTGCCCGCAGTGCGGCGGCGCGGGGAAAGTGATCAAGGATCCGTGCGCGACGTGCAACGGCGCGGGACGCGTGCGTGAGGAGAAGAAGATCTCGGTGAAGATTCCGGCCGGTGTCGACGACGGATCGCGTCTGCGCGTCGCCGCGGAAGGGGAGGCCGGCTACAACGGCGGTCCTCCGGGCGATCTGTATGTCTTCATCTCCGTGAAGTCGCATCCGAAGTTCACGCGCCGCGATTACGACATCCATTCCGAGCAGGCCATCAGCGTGACGCAGGCCGCTCTGGGCGGTGAGGTGAGGACGCAGACGATCGACGGCGAGGAATCGCTCAAGGTCTCGCCCGGCACGCAGCCAAATCAGGTGTTCCGTCTGCGCGGCAAGGGCGTGCCGTTCCTCGACGGCAACGGCAGAGGCGATCACTACGTGCATGTCGCCGTGCGCATCCCCGTCACCCTGACCGACGAGCAGCGTCATCTGCTCGAGCAGCTGGCCACGATCAGCGGCGAGACCCCGCCCGAGCGCGGCGTGCTCGACAAGGTCAAGGACTTCTTCTCCCAGTAGAGTCTGACGGCCGTGGATTGGCACCAACGCGATCCGACCACCGTCGCGAATATGACGCCCGCCCACGGAGATTCGACGCTGCCTGACGCCGCCTGACCACATGTGGAAAATCAGCTCACAAGTCGACGGCGGTTGGACCGATTACGTTCACCAAGACACTTTCCAACACGAGTTGGCTGGCGCAACAGAGCGTTTGGTGATCGCCCCCTCAGCGGATCCGCTCGGCGTCGCCCGCGCACTCGTTCAGGAGCTGAGCTCGCCGGTGTTTCTGCTGTGGGTGCTGCACACGCCGCGCGGGGGAAGCCGGATCGGTCGGTATCAAAGTCCGCCTCTGCAGGTCACTGACGCAGACGCTCTCCTCGGAAGGTTCGCCGCCTTCTTCGAGGAAGACGCACGGTCAGACATCTGGGTGCATTCGGTCGCGCCGGCAGCGACGATCGTTTTTGAACGCCATAATCTGATTTACGCCTATGGTGACCTTCCTCGTTTCACCGCTGAGCTGATCCGCAGAGGCATGCAGAAAGGAAAGGTTCACATCCCGTCGCCACATGCGCACAACTACCATCCAGACCACGATGCGTCCGAGCGCGAATTCGCCGCTTCACAATCGTGGTCAATCACATCGCTCCGGTCTGGAGACGAGCAGTCACTGCGTTGAGAATCGGGCGATGGATTCGCCTCCTGGCGCTGGCGATCGCCCTGACGACGGCGCTCGTTGTCGCGATCACGCCTCCCCATTTCGTCAGAGATCAGATCGAAGTCGCCACTGCGCGCACGGTCGCTCAGCTCCTCGGAATCTTCGCGGCCGTCCTGGTCCTGCTGTTTCTCGGGGAGCTGGTCGTTCGGTGGGCGAGTCGAAGACCGCGCACGCTGCGGATCAGCGGCCTGGTGTCGCTGCTCACCGGCCTGCTGTCCGGCTTGCTCGCGCTTACGCTGTGGCTGGCGTTCCTCGCTGTCCCATTGGCGCTGATCGGGATCGCGGCCGCGTGGTACGCACTTCGCCTCGAGACGATCGATCGCGGGGGGCACAGCCTCGTCAATCTCACCGGGCTGCTTCTGAACCTCGCCGCTCTCGCCGTCTTCGTTTTCCAGATCATCACCGCCACGATCTGGCGCTGACGCCGGATGCGGGTAAACTCCAACGCTCATGAAGCGACTCTTGATCAGCCTTGCGATCCTCGTCACCGCTGCAACTGGCATCGCCGCCGATGTCGGTCCGGGCGGCTGCGAGATGACGACCTACGACGCTGCATTTCTCTACCGCGGTCCGAAGTGGACGGAGGCGCAGCAGCTCGCGGACAACGATCCTGCGGTGAAGGCGGGGCGCCTGCGGATCGAATTGCATCCCTGGTACGCGGCGAAGGGAATCCGCGTCGATCCGCCTGTTCCGCAGCGGTAGGGCGGCGGTACACTACTGCCGCCCCTTGAAAACGTTGCTCGCCTTCGCCATCGCTCCGCTGGCCGCGCCCGTCGCTATCGCCGTGATCTTTACCGGCGCAACGATCCTGCAGATCGGCTGGTTCCGCGGGAAGGGTCTGCAGGCCGTCCTGCCGGCCATTTTCCTCTACGGCAGCTGGTCCTGCGCGCTCGCGTACCCGGCGGCGGTACTCCTCGGCATTCCGGCTTACGCGATCGCGCAGCGGCGCGGATGGCTCTCGCTGCGGCAGGCGATCGTCATCGGAGGCGTGGTCGCACTCCTGCCGATCGTGTTCGTGTTCGGATGGATGGTCGTGCAGGAGCCGCGGCTTGCGATCTCCACGACGGGCGAGGGCACGCTCTGGCTGCTTCTGTTCGCGGCGTGCGGCGCGTCGTGCGGCGCGGTCTTCTGGTCGATCGCGCTGAGACAGAGGAGCGCCGTATGACAGGGTGGGTGGTGCGGCGGGGAGAGAATCTGTGGGCGTGCAGATGACGCCCACAGTGCGAGTGATTTACGCGGGAATGGTGACGTTCGTTGCCTGCAGCCCCTTCGGGCCGCGAGTCACATCGAACTCGACCGTGGCGCCCTCGGCGAGAGTGCGGAAGCCGTTGCCCTGGATGGCCGAGAAGTGAACAAACACGTCCTCGCCGGCCTCAGTCGTGATAAAACCGAAGCCTTTCGCTTCGTTGAACCACTTGACGGTACCAGTCGTTTTCATGGAAGTCTCCTTTCTGCTGCTGCCAGACGGAGACTTGAAACGTCCGTTCCCTTCTCTGCAGGCACACAACTGTTCGCCTGTCCGAACCGGATCGGGCGGTTGTGCATTCCCCGGCCCAACCCTTGCGAATCAAGTTGCGCCCGGTCCGCGACCGGGCAGAAAGTGATGGAATGATGTCCTCGAAAGTGTTTGTCGGAAACCTCGATTTCAATACAACCCGCGCGGAGGTCCAGGCGCTCTTCTCGCAGGTCGGCGAGATCAAGGACGTGTTCCTGCCGACCGATCGCGACAGCGGCCGGCCGAGGGGCTTTGCGTTCGTGGAGTTCACGTCGGACGAGGATGCGGCCAAAGCCATCGAGAAGTTCAATGGCTACGAGCTGAGCGGCCGCGCGCTGCGGGTCAACGCCGCGGAAGATCGTCCGCGCAGCGGAGGTCCTCGCGGTGGCGGCGGTTCGCGACCCCAGTTCAGCGGTGGCGCCGGCGGCGGTGGATTCGACCGCGACTTCGGCGGCGACCGCTTCGGCGGCGGCGGGGGTGGCGGCGGAAAGACGAAGGGCAGCCGGCGCAACATCCGCGGCCGCAAGCGGAGCCTCTAGAGCGGCATCGATGGTGAAGCAAATCGGTCCGTGAATATGGAAACCCTCTCGGCCGCGAAGAGCGGCATCTTCCGCATCGGCGGATCGCTCCCCGTCCATCGGCTCGGCTTCGGCGCAATGCGGGTCACCGGCGACGGCGTCTGGGGTCCGCCGAAAGACCGCAAGGAATGCCTGGCCGTTCTCCGCCGTGCCATCGACCTCGGCGTGAATCTCATCGATACGGCCGAGTCGTACGGACCGCACGTCAGCGAGCAGTTGATCGCCGAGGCGCTGCATCCGTATCCGAAGGATCTGGTGATCGCGACGAAGGGCGGCCTCGATCGGCCCGGCCCCGGCAAATGGGAGCCGAACGGCCGACCCGAGCGCCTGCGCGAAGAACTGGAGGGGAGCCTGAAGCGCATGCGGGTCGAGCGAATCGATCTGTGGCAGCTTCACCGGATCGATTCGAAGGTGCCTGAAGAGGATCAGTTCGGCGAGATCCGGAAGTTCCGCGACGAGGGGAAGGTCCGCGTCATCGGTCTATCGGAAGTGAACGTGGACCAGATCAAGCGTGCGCGGAGGTTCTTCGACGTCGTCTCAGTCCAGAACCGCTACAACTTCGCGGACCGGGAGTGGGAGAAGGTGCTCGAGTTTTGCGAGCGCGAGAACATCGCCTTCCTTCCGTGGTCTCCGCTGCAGGCCGGAAGGGCCGCCGCGGGGAAGAGCGCGGCGCTCGCGGACATCGCGCAAAAGCGCAAGGCGACGCCTTCGCAGATTGCGCTGGCGTGGCTGCTGAAGCGATCGCCGGTGATGCTGCCGATTCCCGGTACGTCGAAGGTCGCCCACCTCGAGGAGAACATGGGTGCGGCAGCGATCGATCTGTCGGACGAGGAGTTCGATCGGCTCGGCGCGTCATCCTGAGGCCCAGCCGAAGGATTTCCGTCGACGAGACGCTTCGCTGACGCTCAGCATGACGTGCGATTTCGTTCTCGAAATCTCGTACGAGTCGTCGCGCGACGACGAGGTGCAGGCGCGGCTCTACCTCACGCGCTCGACGGGAAGCTCGTCGGTTGAGAACGGCGGAGTGGTGACGCTCACGGCCTACTTCGATTCGCCGGTCGACCGCGACGACGCGCAGCGCGCGTTCGCCGGTTTCGACGTGCGCGTGGACGACCGCGCGTGCGTCGACTGGCTCGAACGTTACGAGCAGTCCCTCGAGCCGATGTCGATCGGCCGCTCGTTCGTCGTCGCTCCCGATCCGTCGCTGATCCCCGAAAACAGCGGCCGCATCGCCATCGTCGTCCCGCAGGAGCAGGCCTTCGGGACCGGTTCACATGAGTCGACGTGGCTGTGCCTGGAGATGCTGGAGCGTCTCGACCTGCGCGGCCGGCGCGGACTCGATATCGGATCGGGGAGCGGCATCCTCGCCATGGCCATGCAGCGGCTCGGCGCCGCGAAGGTCATCGCATTCGACAACGATCTCGACGCGTACGGGCCGCTGCGCGACAACCGCGTTCGCAATCGGATTCCGGAATCGGCGATGCCGCTGTTCATCGGCGGAATCGAATCGTTGCGCGGCGGGACGTTCGACGCGGTCACGATGAATATCCTTCCCGAGGTGATCATCCCGTTGCTGCCGGAGGTGAAGAGGCATTTGCGAGGGACGCTGATCCTGAGCGGAGTTCTGACGACGGTGAGCGCCGGGGTGATCACCGCTGCCGTGCGTCACGGATTTCGACTGGGCGGCGAGGCGGAGCGGGGGGAGTGGTGGGCGGGAATGTTCGCCTTGGGTTGATCGGGCGCGCGGGGTTTCCGTCCGTGATCGCCAGCGGTGCAGCCAGGAGACGCCCTTCGCGCCGACATCAGCATCGGCGTGAGTGCAGTCAGGATCTTTGAGCGCTTCCTCAATGCTGATGAATTTGCATCCGCGCTTCCGCATCATCGCCGCGGCGTCCATGGCTTCGCGGTACGCGATCGCGAAGAGGTAGTCGTCATCGTCGACCGTCACCGGCACATCGTGTAGCCGCGCTCGCGCAGAGACGGAGCGAGTGGGCGCTTTTTTCCGCGGCGTTGGCGCAGCGCCTGCCGTTGACAAATCCCATGGCCGGGATGCCTTTGCGGCGGATGGAGCCGACGAGATCGCGGTTCAGACGCAGAAGGGCGCCGACGTCGCAGCCGTTGGTCATCTGGCCGCGGGGGAGATCGTCGAAGGTGATGGCGACGCGGCGGGGGGTGCTGGCGGTTTCTGAGCCGGCCCTCCGAGAAGGCCGGTTGAGAAACCGGCCGCCACACAAAGTGCGGCGGCGCGGAAAATCACTTGCGATTGTTCATGGGGACGTAATCGCGGCGCGCGGCGCCTGTGAAGATCTGGCGCGGGCGGGCGATCTTCTGATCGGAATCCGTGAGCATCTCCTGCCACTGCGAGAGCCAGCCGGAGACGCGGGGAATGGCGAACATCACCGTGAACATCTCCATCGGGATCTCGAGCGCCTGGTAGATCAGGCCCGAGTAGAAGTCGACGTTCGGATACAGTTTCCGCTTCACGAAGTAATCGTCCTGCAGGGCGATGCGCTCGAGCTCGAGGGCGATGTCGAGCAGCGGATTCTTGCCGGTGACCTCGAACACGTTGTTGGCCGCTTTCTTGATGATCTTGGCGCGCGGATCGTAGTTCTTGTAGACGCGATGCCCGAAGCCCATGAGCTTCGTCCCTTCACCGGCTTTGACCTTCTTGATGAAATCGGGGACGTTCTTCACCGACCCGATCTCGTTGAGCATGTGGATGACGGCTTCGTTCGCCCCGCCGTGCAGCGGACCGTAGAGCGCGGCGGCTGCCGCGGCGACGGCCGAGTACGGGTCGACATGCGAGCTGCCGACCGCGCGCATGGCGTTGGTCGAGCAGTTCTGTTCGTGATCGGCGTGGAGGATGAAAAGCACGTCCAGTGCGCGCTCGAGCGCCGGGTTGACCGTGTACTTCGGCTCGGTGATCCGGAACATCATGTTCAGGAAGTTGCCCGGATAGGAGAGATCGTTGTCCGGATACGCATACGGCATCCCGACGTGATGGCGATAGTTGAACCCTGCAATCGTGATGACCTTGGCGATGATGCGCACGATCTGCTTCTGGCGGCAGACCGGATCGAAGATGTTCTTCGCTTCCGGATAGAACGTGCCCAGAGCTGCCATGGTGGAGATGAAGCGGCCCATGGGATGGGCGTCGTAGCGGAACGCGTCGAGCAGCGATTTGAGATTCTCGTTGAGGATGGTGTGGAACGTGACGTCGTGCGTCCAGTCCGCGAGCTTCTGCTTGTTCGGGAGCTCACCGTTGAGGAGCAGGTACGCCACTTCGAGGTAGGTGCTCTTCTCGGCCAGCTGCTCGATGGGATAGCCGCGGTACTCGAGGATGCCCTTGTCGCCGTCGATGAACGTGATGGCGCTGCGGCATGCGGCGGTGTTCATGAACGCCGGGTCGTACGTCATCATCCCGAACTCGTCCTCGGAGACCTTGATTTTCCGCAGATCGGTCGCCTTGATCGTTCCCTCGGTGATCGGAACGTCGTACGACTTTCCTGTTCGGTTGTCCGTAATCGTCAGTGTCTCAGGCACTGCTCCACCTCCGCGCTTGTAATCTACTACATCGGGAGCAGTGAGTGTTTCGGTGGCCATAGGTCCTCCTGTTAGCGCAATCTATGTGGCCGAGTCACGCCGGAACGGTGACGGGTGTCATCGTTGGAGCGTGACGCCGGTCAGAGGTCTCCGAACCGTTCTGCAACGATCGAGACGGCCGTGATCGCCGCCGTTTCGGCCCGCAGCCGGCGCGGTCCGAGGCGCTGGAAGATGCAGCCCCGCTCGCGTGCCACGGCAATCTCCCGCTCGCTCCATCCGCCTTCCGGCCCGATCAGCACGATGAGATCCGTCGGTCGCCGCGGCAGCGCGTCCGCCGCCTGGTCTGCGTCAAAAACGATCTTCAGGCTGTCCTTCTTCGCGATCTCGTCGAATCGTGCCGGTTCTGTCACCGGCGGGATCACGGCGCGCCCGGATTGCTTGACCGCCTCGAAGACGATCTTCCGCCAGCGCTCCTCTTTCCCGCGATAGCGCTCGGCCCTGACCTCGATGCGGTCGGTGATGACGGGGATGATCGCCGCGACGCCGAGCTCGGTTGCCTTCTGCAGAACGAGCTCGAACTTGTCGAGCTGGATGATCGCTGCCGCGAGCGTGATGCGCAGGGGCGACTCGCGCCCGTCGATGTGGTGTTCGATGCTGATCCGCAGCAGGTCCTTGCCGAGCTCCGAGACCTTTCCGTGCGCCGCATGTCCGCGGCCGTCGAACACCTCGACGTCTTCGCCTTCGTGCACGCGCGCCACCCGCGCGGCGTGATGGAACTCGTCACCGCGAACTTCGATCGCGGGCTCGATCGCTTCGACGAAGATGCGATGCCTCAGTGTTCCGCCTCCTGCGCCTCGATCTGTTTGCGCACCATCGGAATGAGCAGCAACGACGGCAATCCGAGAACCACGGTCACCCAGAAGTACGGCGCGTAGCCGACGGTCTGCGCCAGCCAGCCGCTGGCGCTGGCGACGATCGTTCCGGTGAGTCCGTACGCGGCGGAGAGCAGAGCGTATTCGGTCGCAGCGCGCTCGCGATCGCAGATCGACATCAGAAAGGCCAGGAATGCAGCCGTTCCCAGGCCGTAGCCGACGTTCTCGACGACGGCGGCGGTGTAGATGGCCCAGCGGCCGGCGCTGATCGTAGCCACGAGCGCGTAGCCGATGTTCGACGCCGACTGCCCGAGGCCGAGCCACAGCAGCCCGCGATACAGGCCGAGGCGCGGAAGGAGCGCGCCGCCGGCGATCGCGCCGAGGATGCTGACCACGACGCCGACGATGCTGGTGATCGTGCCGATCTCGGCCGGCGTGTAGCCGCGGTCGACCCAGTAGGGCTTGATCATCGAGACGATCGCGAATTCCCCGATGCGGTACGTGAAGGCGATCGCCAGAAGGACGCCGGCCCGGGGGCGGAGGAGCCAGTGCTTGAACGCTCCGATGAAATTGGACGAAGTACCGGCTTCAGCCGGCCCGGCGGACCCTGGCTGAAGCCGGGGCTCCATCAGAAGCGTAATCAGCAATACGATCACCGCCACAACCGCCGCAAACGCAAACGCGTGTGGCCATCCCTGGTGCTGGCCGATCACCGCAAGAACCCCGGGAGAGGTCAGCGCGATCCGGTACGCGGTCACCCGGATGGAGTTGATGGGGCCGAGGAGTTTCGTCGGCGTCATGCGGATCGTGAACGCGTCGACGGCGATGTCCTGCGTCGCGGAGGCGAGCGCGAGCAGCGCCACGAACCCGTAGAAAACCGGTCCCGGCGCGGTCCTCAATGCCATTCCGCCGAGCGCGAACGCAATGCCGAGAACGGCTCCGGCGATCCATCGCTTGTACGTCCCGACCGTATCGACGAACGGCGACCAGAGGAACTTCAGCGTCCAGGCGAATCCGACGATGTTGAGCAGGCCGATCGAGGTGAGGTCGACCTTCTGCACGCGGAGATACAGCGGCACGAACTCCTTCACGATCCCGAACGGCAGCCCCTCGGAGAAATAGAGGATGGCGGCAATGCTGCCGAGATAGAGGGTTGTCCGCGAGCGTTCGTTCAACCGGCTTGATCCTTGCTCCCGCATTCTGCTTCAGGAGGTTTCCTGATGCGAAAAGCAACTTTGTTTCTGGCCGTCCTGCTGCTCGCCTCGTGCAGCTCGCTCGGCGACCTTGGATCGATCTTCGGCAGCCCGAGCCCGACGACGTCGTCGAGTGTGATCGGAACCGTCACGGGCATCGACACCAGCGCGCAACGGATCGATCTCAGTGTCAACACCGTGAACAATCTGCGCCCGTCGTCGACGCAGACGACCGGCTCGGTCTACTACGACTCGAACACGCGCGTGGTCTACCAGGGACAGACGTACAACGTGACGGACCTCGAGCGCGGCGACGAAGTCTCGGTCGTCGGTGCGAACAACAACGGCCGCTACATCGCCAGCACGGTGACCGTCACGCGCAACGTCCGCGGCTAACGCGTGATCGCGACGTTGACGGGGAAGTGCAGCTGCCCGGCCGGCGTGTCGAACCAGGCCGTGCCCTGAACCTGGTAGTTCGCGCGATTGCCCTGAACGACGTTCACGATCTCGTTGAAGAGGTTCGGGATCTGCTGATAGCCGACCCGGGCGCGGAGGTGAACGTCGTTCGCGCCGCGCGCCGGGATGACGACGCGGTCGCTCGAGAAGCTGTCGATCACATGATTTCCGTTGACGAGAATGCCGAAATCGAGACGGGCCAGGTTGAGGCTCACCGAGTTCGGGTTATCGACGGCGACGTTGAAATCGAAGTCGATCGACGATGCAGTCAGCGGCAGGGCCAGCGAGACGTGCGGACGTACGTCGCGAATCGTGTACGTCGGATTGACGATGTTCAGAGCGTTGGCGACCGTGCTGCAGCCGGAGAGCGAGAGCGTGACGAGCCCGAGCGCAGCGCAAAGGCTCGCCAGGGCCGCTCCGTAAGTGAGTGTGCGTTTCATAGCGATCACGACAGGGTGCAAACAGAGGGCCCGGGTTTCCGTTCTCGCTCCTCGGTCCCGGGTTCTCGGTTGATACGAGAGGGTGACAGCGTGTCATGGAGCGAGGACCGAGGACCGAGGACAGTGTGTTATGGTCTGCCGGTTGCAACGTCCCCGCACGAGAGTTCATCCGAGGTGAATCGAGTGGGCATAACCGCAATCGTCGCTGCGTACAACGAAGAGAAGACGATTGGCGATGTTCTTCGCGCCCTGACGCGCAGCCCCCTGATCGACGAAGTGATCGTGGTCAGCGACGGGTCTACGGACGACACGGTGCTCGTCTCCCGCTCATTCGACGTGCGGACGGTCGCCCTGCGCGAGAACCACGGCAAGGGGTACGCGATGCGCGTGGGCGTCGATTTCGCCTCGCACGACATCCTCTTCTTTGCCGACGGCGACATGCTGAACATCAGCGACCGCCACATCGAGGCGCTGGTCATGCCCGTCCTGCACAAGAAGTGCGACATGAACATCGGCGTGCGCCATCGCGGTCCGGTGCTCGATTTCCTTCATCTGAAGATGCAGTGCGGCCCGGTGCTCTCGGGGATCCGGGTGATGCGGCGCGCGGTGTTCGAGTGCGTGCCGTCGCAGTACCAGTCGCACTTCAAGATCGAAGCGGCGCTCAACTGCTTCTGCTCGCGAAACGGGTATCGCCAGCAGCACACGATCATCCACGACCTCGGCCACGTCATCAAGGAATCGAAGCGCGGTCTCTCCGACGGCCTTCGCAGCCGCTGGCGCATGAGCCGGGAAGTGTTCCTGCTTCTCTTCGACCTGTACGCCTTCGAGACGTGGCGCTGGGCGCAGCATGAAGATGAGCTGCCGGTCGCCGAGGTCGAGGTGTTCGACGAATAGGCCTACTGCGGGAACTGGCTCAGGTTCTTCTGCACGATCCTGGTGAAGGATCCCTTCGGCGAGTTGAACGACAGCGTGGCGCGGATCGTCAGCGGCTCGCGCGTCGGTGAGCCGCTCGAATCGCTCGTGAAATAGACGCGCGCGTTGATGACAGCCTGGCCGGTCTGCCCCGGCGGGATCACGTTGTTGAACCCGCGCTCCTCGCTGCGCATGGCCAGCGTGCTGTTGCCGACCGATTGCAGCGAAACGTGGGTGAGTGTCACGGGATCGGCCGAGGGATTCGTGATCTGGACGCCGTACTGCGCCTCCACGGAACTGACGCCGCGCGAATACGGCACGTCGGAAGGTCCATAGAGCTGCACGATCTCGATCTCCGGCGGCGGCATGACCGGATACGTCGTCGTCGAGCAGGCGGGGAGGACCAGCAGAGCGCAGACGACGAGCGGTTTCATGAGCGGCGATTCTACGCCCGCCCGGATGGCTCCGGCATTGCTTCTGACGGCCTCGTGCGCTCTCATGATCCGATCGACAGAATCGCCCCGACGCTCGAGCCCGACCAGCCGGTGCTGATGTACCAGAATTGGCATCACCTTCTGTTTCTGCATTGGGAGATTCCGCCGGCCGACCTGCAGGCGCTCGTCCCCGCGGGGCTGACGATCGATACGTTCGACGGAAAGGCCTACGTCGCACTGATCCCGTTCACGATCACCGGCACGCGCCCGGTGCTCGCTCCGCCGATTCCGATGGTCTCGAACTCCACGAGGTAAACGTGCGCACGTACGTTCATCGCAATGGTGCGGATCCTGGCGTCTGGTTCTTCAGCCTCGACGCCTCGAGCAGCCTTGCGGTCGCGGCGGCGCGCGCGGTGTACAAGCTTCGATACCTGCACGGGAAGATCGACTTCTCGGCGACAGGCGCACCGCTGTCGCAGGTCGCGTTCGAGTCCCACCGGGACGACGCGCGCGGCCCGATGCCCGCGCACGCCGACGTCCGCTACTCGCCGGCTGACGCCGTGATCAGGCCCGCGCCGGCAGGAACGCTCGAACATTTCCTGATGGAGCGCTACATCCTCTATGCAGAGGACGATGACCATCAGCTCCACCGCGCCCGCGTGCACCACTCGCCGTACCCGATCCAGCGCGCGGAGGTCTCCCATCTCGACGAGACGCTGATCTGGGCGGCGGGTGTGCGGCGATCGGAGGACGTCCCGCTGCGACATTACGTTCGTGAGGTGAATGTGAAGGTGTATCCGCCTGAGAGGGTGACGGGTATCAGGTCGTAGGTTTCGGGACCTCAGCGCTCTTGCCAAGCAGCCTCCGAGACCTGTGACCCGAGACCTGCGACCTGCCACGAGCACGCCACAATCATTCCTCAACTGCGCCGCAACCCCGAATTACACTGCCCAACATGAAGCGCGCAGTCGTCCAACTCGCTCTCCTTCTCGTCGCCACCGCTGCCACCGCCGCCGACACGCTCCGCGTGATCAGCGCCGGTCCGGTGGGTGAAATCGCCACGCTCGCCGAAGCGAACGAGGTGAGGGTTGTCTTCTCGGAGCCGATGGTCGTCGTCGGACGGATTCCGGCGACGGTCACGGCTCCGTACGTTCACATCCAGCCGCCGGTGAAGGGGGCGTTCCGCTGGTCGGGCACGACCACGCTGATCTTCACGCCCGAGAAGCTGCCGTACGCGACGAATTACGAGGTAACGGTCGACAAGACGGCGAAATCGGTCGCCGGAAGCACGCTCGACCAGCCGTACCGCTTCTCATTCATGACGCCGAGCGTTCGGCTGCTGAACACGAACTGGTATCGCAAGCCGACCGGAGCCGTGGTCATCGGCCTGCGCTTCAATCAGCCGGTGGATCCGAAAGCCATTCTCGCGAAACTGCGGCTCCGGACCGCCTCGCATGCGTTCAACACGCCCGTGATTCCGCCGGAAGGCGTCGAGCGGTTGAAAGAGAAGGAGCCGCAGGCACTGGCGGCATTCGAAGAGAAGAAGACGAAAGCCATCCAGGCCGCCGCATCGAACGCCGCGCCGGTGTTTTTCTTCGAGACCAAGGTTTGGGACCGCAGCAAACTCAGTCAGCCGAGCGACGATTTTCTGGTGGTGGAGACGAAACCTGCCATTACAACCGACACGAACATCGAGGTCGTGTTCGATGGAACAGGCCAGTACACGATCCAGATCGAGCCGACGCTGTTCGTCGAGAAGGTTCTCTGCGTGACGGAGTGCGATCCCGACCAGTACAACGGCGTGCAGTTCCGCACGCGCGACATGGCGATCGACGACGTGCGGAAATTCGTCGCCGTCACCGACGTCACCGATCCCGCTCACGAAGTGGCGCTCAAGCGGGAGGAGGTCGATCGCACCTTCAACTACCCGATGTCGATCTTCAGCTTCGACGATCTTGGCTACTCGCTGCTGCCGGGGCATCGCTATATCGTCCGCGTCGCTCCGTCGGTCCCCACCAACGACGGCCAGACCCTCGGCTACACGTGGATGGGGGCTGTCGAGAACTGGCACCGCTCCGCGTTCATCAGCTTCGGCGACGGCCAGGGCGTGTGGGAGTCCGATGGCGGACCGATCCTGCCGTTCCATTCGCGCAACTTCCGCACCGTGCAGCAGTGGCTCGCGCCGCTGACGATCGAGGACACGATGCCGACGCTGCTGGCGCTGCGCGGCGACGCATTCCGCACCCCGCCGCCGGTGAAGCCGGTCGACCGCAAGCTCAACCCGACGGCCGACAAGATCCAGTCGTTCGGCCTCAACGTCAAGCCGGCCATCGGCGCCGACAACAAGGGCCTGTTGTGGGCGGCGATGAAGCCGGGCGAGGCGATCGAGAAATCCCGCATCTACGACCCATCCGTGCGCGCCACGGTGGTCCAGGTCACGAACCTCGGCATCAACGTCAAGGACAGCCCGCGGAACGAACTGATCCTCGTGACCACTCTGGATACGGGCAAGCCGGTCGCCCGCGCAAACGTCTCGATCCGCACGAAGGAAAACAAGGTGGTCTGGACCGGCGTCACGGACGAGCACGGGCTGGTCACGGCGGACGCCAAGAACCTCCGCAGCGTGAAGGAGTCCAAGAACGCGAGCGACGAAGACGAATGGGAGAAGGCGTGGAGTGCCGTCGGCGACCTGCACTTCATCGTCATCGCCGAAAAGGACGGCGACGTCGCCTACGTCGGCAGCGACTGGAACGAGGGCGTCCAGCCGTGGGACTTCGGCCTCCGCTTCGACATCAACGAGGCACACCCGCTGCTGCGAGGCACGATCTTCAGCGATCGCGGCGTGTACAAGCTCGGCGAGGAGATCCACTTCAAAGTCATCGTGCGCAGCGATACGCCGGATGGGATGAAGCTTCTTGGGGCCGGCACAACCGTCGACATCCTCCTGAACGACGCACACGCGAAGCAGATCGACAAGCGCGCCGTCACGTTGAACGACTGGAGCTCCGCGGAATGGACGTTCAAGCTCCCCACCGATGCGCCGCTCGGGAGCTACAACGCCACGGCGACAATTGCCGGGCAACGGCTGAACATCGCCGGCGAGTTTCTCGTCGCCGCCTACCGCCGTCCCGATTTCCGCGTCGATGTGAATCTCAACGCGCCGACGACCATCGCCGGAACGCAGCTCGACGGAAAGATCATGGGCCGCTACCTCCATGGCGGTCCGATGGCCGGGCGCGACGTGAAGTGGACGTACTCGAAGATCGAAGTGTCCGATGTTCCCGAAGCGATCCTCGACCGGTTCCCCGAGGAGCGCTATGTGTTTCTCGATCGGACCTGGGACAGGGCGGCGCCGTCCCGCACCAACATCTCGACCAACGACGACAAGCTCGACGAAAAAGGCGACCTGCCTCTGGATCTCGCGACCGATCAGCGGGCCGGATGGCCGTTCCAGTACCAGCTCGAAGGCGACGTGACCGACGTGACCCGGCAGCACATCGCCGGCCGCGCGACGTTCCGCGTCGATCCTGCTCCGTGGTACGTCGGCCTGAAGGCGCCGGATTACTTTGCCGACGCCGCGAAGGGGATCGACACGGAAGTCGTCGCCGCCGCGCTCAACGGAATGCCGGCGCCCGGCGTGGATGTGCATCTCACGCTGACGCGCATTCAGTACAACAGCGTCCGCCACGCGACCGGCAACGGTTTCTACGAGTGGGAAACGCAGAAGAAGGAAATCCCGTCCGGCACGTGGGACGTGACCACGAAGACCGAGCCGGTTTCGCTTCACATTCCGTTGCCGCAGGGCGGACAGTACCGTCTCGTCGCGACCGCGGGCGATGGCGAAGGCCGCACAACGGAGACGCGCATGACGTTCTACGCCGTCGGCGCCGGCTACACTTCCTGGGAACGCTACGACCACAACCGCATCGATCTCGTCCCGGAGAAGAAGACGTATCGCCCCGGCGAGACAGCGCGGATCATGATCAAGTCGCCGTGGGAGAAAGCGACGGCGGTCGTCACGACGGAACGCGAAGGCGTGCGCACGTCGACGCCGTTCCCGCTCACCTCGACGCAACAGACAGTCACGGTTCCGATCACCGAAGACGACATCCCGAACCTCTTCGTGTCGGTGCTGCTGGTCAAAGGACGCACGAAAGAAGCGGTTACCGAAGATTCCAGCGATCCCGGCAAGCCGTCATTCCGCCTCGGATACACCGAGCTGACGGTCATCGACGCTTCGAAGCGGCTGAAGGTCGCCGTCAAGGCGAATCGCGACGAATACCGGCCGGCCTCGAAGGCGAGCATCGACGTCGACGTGCTCGACGCGTCCGGCAAGCCGGCGCAATCCGAAGTCACGCTCTGGGCGGTCGACTACGGCGTTCTCTCGCTGACCGCGTATCAGACGCCGGACGTTCTCGAATCGATCTATCTGCGCAAAGCGCTGCAGGTCGTCACGGACGACTCGCGCCAGCGGATCGTCAGCCGCCGCGTGCTGACGCCGAAGGGCGCCGACGAGGGCGGCGGGGGCGGGCGGGAGGCGTCGGCGGGGTCGGTGCGCAAGGACTTCCGCGTCCTGGCGTTCTGGGTCGGTTCGGTCGTGACCGATGCGAAGGGGCACGCGAAGACCACCATCACGCTGCCGGAATCGCTGACCACGTATCGCATCATGGCCGTGGCCGGCGATCGCGCCTCGCGCTTCGGCTGGGGTCAGAACGAAATCAAGATCAACAAGCCGCTGATGATCACGGCAGCGTTCCCGCGGTTCATGTCCGTCGGCGACAAGGCTTACTTCGGCGGCTCGGTCAACAGCCAGAAGATCGCGGGCACCGCGACCGTCACGATCAAGAGCCTCGATCCGGCTGTGCTCGAGTTCTCGCAGCAGAAGGCGTCGATCCAGGTGAAGCCGAACTCCGCGCAGGAAGTCCGCTTCGACGCGGTTGCGAAGTCGATCGGCAGCGCGCGCGTGCAGATGACCGTGAAGCTCGGCCGCGAGAGCGATGCGTTCGAAGACGTGATCCCGGTGCGCGTGCTCGTCTCGCCGGAAACCGTCGCCGCATACGGTGAGGCCAGTCCGCAAGCCCGCGAGACGCTCGAGATTCCCTCGGGTGTCGTCCCGGGATTCGGCGGCCTGCACATGGAGCTCTCCTCCACGATGCTCGTCGGCCTCGGCGAAGGCGCGAGTTATCTGGTCGCGTATCCGTACGGCTGCGCGGAACAGCGCGCGTCGGGCGCGCTCGCGCTCGTGCTCACTTCCGATCTTGGCGAAGCCTTCCATCTGCCGGGCATCGATCCGGCGGACAATCGGAAGATCGCGCAGTCGACGCTGAAGGAGCTGGAGAACTATCAGTGCGGCGACGGCGGATTCGCGTACTGGCCGGGCGACTGCACGTTCGAGTCGCCGTATCTCACAAGCTACGTGCTGCACGTCTATCAGCGCGGTCAGAAGCTCGGATACACCGTGAACGAGGACACGTTGAAGCGCGCGTATGACTATCTCGAGCGCAGCCTCAACGAGCCGAAGCCGCTCAATGAATCGTGGTGGCCGGCGTACACGGCGTGGCAGGCCTACGCGGTCAAGACGCTGGCCGAGGGTGGCCGGAACGTCGACAGCCACGTGACCCGTCTCTACGGTTACCTCGATCGCATGCCGCTGTTCGGCCTCGCCTACCTCGCCGATGCGATGGTCGCGAAAGGGGAGAAGGGACAGCGTCTCGACGACCTGCATCGCCGCATGCTCAACGGAGTGTTGCCGGAAGGTGCCTCGGCGCACGTCGAAGAGCTCGCGGATCCGTATCTGCTCTGGTTCTGGAACTCCAACGTCCGTTCCACCGCAATCGTCATGGGGACCCTCGTCCGCCAGGGAACCGACGAGCAGATCGTGAAGCGGATGGTGCGCTGGCTCATGGCGGTACGGAAGAAGGGGCGCTGGAGCAATACCCAGGAGAACGCCTGGGCGATGGAATCGATCATCGACTACTACAAGAAATACGAGGCGCAGGTGCCGGACTTCATCGGCACTGCCACCGCCGGAACGCAGACGCTCACGCGCGAGGAGTTCCGCGGCCGGTCGACCGAAGCGAAGCCGAAGGGCTGGACGATGCCGCAGGTGCTGTCGTTCGGCGCGGCCGGGACGCAGGTTCCGATCACGTTCGAGCGGCAGGGAACCGGGACACTGTTCTATCTGATGCGGCTGCGCTACGCGTCGACGGAGAGGAAGCTGCAGCCGCTCGACGCCGGCTTCTCCGTGCAACGAACGTATCGCCTCCACGGCAAGAAAGAGGGAACGACTTCGTTCACGGCCGGTGATCTGATCGAAGTCACGCTGCAGATCCGCAATACGAAGGAAAGGCGATTCGTCGCCGTGAGCGATCCGATTCCCGCGGGCACCGAGCCTGTCGAGACCGCGTTCCAGACGACGGCATCGGATGTTGGGGAAGAGCAGCGGAGCAACGACACGACGTCGTTCTGGACGTGGTGGGAGCGCGGCGGCTTCGATCACTTCGAGCGCCACGACGACCGCGTCGACGTCTTCGCCACGCGGCTCAGCGAAGGCGATCACCAGTACAAGTACCTGCTTCGGGCCACGACCGCCGGAACGTTCATCGCCTCGCCGACTCACGCGGAAGAGATGTACGAGCCGGAAGTGTTCGGGCGCACCGCCACGATGGAGGTGGAGGTGAAGCGGTGAAGTGGGTTGCCGGTTGCTCGTTGCTGGTGGTCGGAGTGGCTCTCTGGATCCGGCTCGGGCCCATTCCGCCCGAGGTCGTCGATCAGACCCGCTTCGCGTCAGTCACGGTCGTCGACCGGCACGGGATCGTTCTCTACGAGCCGCTGGCAAAGAGCGGCACGCGCGGCGCGCATCTCTCGGCCTCCGATCTGCCGGAGAACGTCGTTCGGGCGACGCTCGCGGCCGAGGATCGGCGGTTCTATCGCCATGTGGGAGTCGATCCCCTGGCCATCGCACGCGCGGTCGTTCATGACATCAAGGCGCGAGCGATCGTCGAAGGCGGCTCGACGATCACGCAGCAGACGGCGAAGCTGCTCCTGCAGTCGTCGAGCCGGTCCATCCTGCAGAAGGCGCGCGAAACGGTGCTCGCGCTGCGACTCGAGCAGCGTGATTCGAAGGCCGACATCCTGGCGATGTACCTGTCGCTTGCGCCGTACGGCAATCGCATCAGCGGAATCCGCCGCGCGAGCCGCACCTACTTCGGCTGCGATCCACAGCAGCTGACCCTCGCGCAGGCCGCGTACCTGGCGGCGATTCCTCGCCGTCCGAGCGAAGTGAACAATGCGAAAGCCCGTCAGCAGCGAATCCTGCAGGCGCTGAACGCGGACGAACACGATCGAACGGAGCGCCTGCAGTTCGCCAAAACCCCGGAGCCGGTGCTCGCGCAGCATTTCGTCGAGCGAATCCTCAAGTCTCGAATCCCGAATGCCGAATCCCGAATCCCGACGTCTCTCGACGCAAACCTCCAGCGCGATGTCGCCGGCATCATCGCCGCCAATCGCGATCGCCTGCTGCGGCACGGAGCGCACAGCGTGGCTGTGGCGGTGCTCGACAATCGCACCGGCGAGTGGCTGGCCTGGGAAGGTTCCGGCGACTACTTCGGCGAGTCGTTCGGCGGCGCGATCGACGGTGTGGTCACGCCGCGGCAGCCGGGGTCGGCGCTCAAGCCGTTCACGTACGCGCTGGCGTTCGAGGAAGGCTTTTCGCCGGCGACGGTGCTCGCGGACGTCCCTTCGGCGTTTCCGACGGCTGAAGACGGAGTCGTCTACGAGCCGCGCAATTACGACGGCCAGTATCGCGGCCCGCTGCGCGTGCGGAACGCGCTGGCAGGATCGGAGAACGTGCCGGCGGTGGCGATGCTGTCGAAAGTCGGCCCTGCGGCGTTGCTGCGGGTGCTCCGCGGTGCGGGCATCACAGACCTCACCAAGAACGCCGACTTCTACGGCCTCGGCCTTACCCTCGGCGACGCCGAGGTGAGACTCGATCAATTGATCAGGGCGTACGCGACGTTTCCGCGCGGCGGCGTGACCCTCGACGGGCGCCGGCTGTTCTCGCAGCGGACGGCGTTCTGGATCTCCGACATCCTCTCCGATCCCGACGCGCGCGAGTTCATCTTCGGCAGCGGCGGAAGTCTCGATTTTCCGTTCCGCGTCGCGGTGAAGACGGGCACCTCGCAGGCGTATCGCGACAACTGGACGGTCGGATTCACGCGCGACCTCACGGTGGGTGTCTGGGTCGGAAACTTCGATCGCCGCGAGCTTCGCAACTCGAGCGGCGTCACCGGAGCGGCGCCGATCTTCCACTCGGTCATGCTGGCCGCGTTGAAGCGCACACGCGGATCGCTGCCGATCGGGGATGACGCGCCGATCGTCGCACCGCCTGACGACGTCGCGCTGCTTCCGATCTGCGGCGTGTCGGGGCTGCGGCCGTCGACGTATTGCCCGTCGGTCGAGAAGGAGTGGCTGCCGACGTCGGCGCCCGCGCAGTTCTGCTCGTGGCATCACGACGGGTACACGGACTGGCCGTCGGAATACCGGGATTGGGCGCCCTCACCCGCTGCTTCGCAGCACCCTCTCCCGCGGCGCGGAAGAGGGCAGGGTGAGGGTCTTAGAATCACCAACCCTCAGGCCGGTGCCACCTACCTCATCGATCCCACGCTCCGCAGCTCCTCGCAGAAGCTGCGCTTTCGCGCCACGGCCGAGGTCACCTGGCACGTCGACGGCAAACGGGTCGATTCGGAGTGGCCGCTCGCGCCCGGCCGTCACACAATTGCGGCGATTGATGCACGGGGGAATCGAGATGCGGTCAAAATCTTTGTAAAGTGATCGCATGAAACCTGTCATAGGCATCGGAGCAGACCTTCAAAAGACTTCCGGAAAACGCGAGCGCGCCGTTGCGTACTCGACGTACATCGATTCGCTGCGGCGCGCGGGCGCGATTGCCGTCGTCATTCCGCCGCAGCCGGAAAATGCCGCGGAGATCGTCGAGGAGCTCGACGGAATTCTTCTTGCCGGCGGCGACGACTGCGACCCCGCGCTGTACGGCGAAGAGCGGCATCCCAGTGTCGAGACGATGGACACCCGGCGGCAGGACAACGAGCTCTCGCTCGCCCGCGCCGCACGCGACCGCGGCATCCCGACCCTCGGCATCTGTCTCGGCGTGCAGATGATGAACATCGCCGCGGGCGGCTCGCTCGTCCAGGACATCGACTCGCAGATGAAGACCGACATTCGCCACGCGAGTGAGCCGGAAGACCGCGCGACCCACGACGTGATCATCGAGAAAGGAACCCAGCTTGGCTCGATCCTCGGCGGCGGCCGCGAGCTCCACGTCAATTCGTCGCACCACCAGGCCATCAAGCGCGTGGGACGCGGATTCCGCGTCACGGCTCATGCTCCCGACGGTATCGTCGAGGGCCTCGAGGACCCGCAGCACCCGTTCTACGTCGGCGTGCAGTGGCATCCGGAGGACATGCCGGGGGAGAATTCGGCGTCGGCCCTTTTCGGCGCCTTCGTTGAGGCAGCCCGGAAGTACGCCGAGGCAAAGCGACAGACGGCGACGGAGATGTCACCGGCTGGTGTCACCCGTCGGAATAGCGGTTGAAGGTGCATTCGTTTCGGACCGCCGGAGGCCATTTCTTGCGACGAATCCTTTTGCTCGCGACGTTGATCGCACTGATTGCTGTCCCGCAAAGCTTCGCCGCCGCGGGATGGATCAAATCCGTCTCCGCCGCACAGAAGTCAGCAAAAGAGAAGAGTCAGGTGATTTTCGTCGACCTCTTCGCGCAGTGGTGCGGCTGGTGCCACCGCTTCGAGGGCGACGTTTATCCCTCCGAGGCGTTCCAGAAGGCGACGTCGAACATGGTGCTGCTGCGCCTCGACATCGAGGACGGCGGTGAAGGTTCAGCCTTCGCAAAACGCTTCCAGGTCTCGACCCTGCCCACGTTCCTCCTTCTCAATCCTGACTTCACGATCGTCGGTCAGATTCGCGGCTACGCGCCGCCGGCGGAATTCGTGAGGATGATGGGCGACACGCTGAACAAGTACAAAAGCTTCCAGAAGCTCGTCGATTCCGAGGATTCGTTCGCCACCGACTATCCGAAGCGGCTGGAACTGGCGAAGGAGTTCCGCTATCGCCAGAACTACTCCGCGGCCGAGCCGCGCCTCAGAAAGCTGATCGGCGAGAAGAGCGTGCCGGTGGGGTTGCGCGACCAGGCGTACTACGAGCTCGGGATCAACTATCTGATGGAAGGGAAGTACAAGGACGTCAAGAAGACGATCGACGACTTCAACAAAGTCCAGACGCAGGGCGAGCCGTACGAGCGCGCGCAGCTCCTGGCTACCGATGTCTGCCTCGCCCAGGGGAATCTCCGCTGCGCCGCCGATGAGCTGCGCAACTTCAAGCAGAAGTTCCCGAACTCGCCCCTGATTCCGAACGTCGACATGATGTTGCCGAGCATCGAGCGTCAGCTGGGACCCGTAAAGCAGCAGTGATGAACTTTCTCGCCGCCCTTCTCTTTCTTCAGATCGGATTCGACCCTTCAGCCGGCAGCGCCGGTCCGAAGGTCACCATCGACGGTGCGATCCAGAACCGCGCCGGCGATGTCGTCCAGGGCGTGGTCACGGCAACGATCGCCGATGGATGGCACATCAACTCGAATCAGCCGACGGAGTCGTACGCGATTCCGACCGTGCTGACGCTCGACGGTGCCCAGCTCACGAGCGCAACGTACCCGAAGCACGAAATGCGCTCGTTCGAGTTCACGCAGGGAAAGCCGATCGCCGTGTACACGGGAACGGTGCAGATCCCGTTTACTGCGAAGGTGACCGGTTCTTCGATTCACGCCACCCTGCGCTATCAAGCGTGCAGCGATCGCATCTGCCTTCCGCCGAACAGGGCCGAGGCGGAGATAGGCCTCGGGCCGCAGGCCTCGGGCCTCGGATCCACCGCCGCACCTGTCGCAGCTTCTCTTCCAAGGCCCGAGGCCCGAGGCCCGAGGCCTGACGCTCCGGACCGCCTGGCCGCGACCTTTGCTTCCAGCGGCCTCCCGCTCACGTTGCTCATCCTGTTCGTCGGCGGGCTGGCGCTGAACCTCACGCCGTGCGTGTTCCCGCTCATCCCGATCACGATCGGCTTCTTCGCCATGCAGAGCGACGGCCGGCGCGGGCGACGTCTCGCGCTCTCGAGCATGTACGTTCTCGGCATCGTCATCACGTACACGATCCTCGGCGTCGTCGCGGCGATCGGTGGAAAGATGTTCGGCGCCTGGCTTCAGCTTCCGATCGTTCTGATCGCGTTCGCCGGCCTGATGCTCGTCCTGGCGGCATCGATGTTCGGCGCGTACGAGATCCAGCCGCCGCGCTGGATCGCGAACCGCTCCGGCGGCCGCGCCGGAATGGCGGGGGCGCTGACCATGGGACTGGCCATCGGCATCGTGGCGGCGCCCTGCGTCGGCCCGGTGGTCATTTCGCTGCTCACGCTGGTCGCGCAGATCGGGAAGCCTGCCGTCGGCGCTCTCATGTTCGGCTCGCTCGCCTTCGGCCTCGGATTTCCGTATCTCGTCGCCCTCAACGCACTTCCTCGCCCCGGCGAATGGATGGTGCAGGTGAAGAAGGCGATGGGTTTCGTGCTCGTGGCGATGGCGTTCTATTTCCTCCGTCCGCTCACGGGCGACTTGATCTTCAAGTGGGGCGTCGTCATTTCGCTGCTGATCGGCTCCGCGTTCCTCTTCATCTCGCGTGGGACGGCGGGGCGCGCGATGCGGCTGGCGTGCGCGTCGCTGCTGCTCGTCGCTGGGGTTGCCTTCGCGATTCCGACGGGCGGCGCCGAGGTGATATGGACGAAGTACGACGCGGCCGCTCTGGCGACCGCGCGAGCGGCCGGCAAGCCGGTGATCATCGACTTCACCGCCGACTGGTGCATCCCGTGTAAGGAGCTCGACGCGAGGACCTTCCGCAACGGCAACGTGGCGGCGGAGATGCAGCGATTTGCGCGGATCAAGGCCGACGTCACGCAGTCGAACGACACGACTGCAGCGCTGATGAAGCAGTACGGCGTGATCGGACCGCCCACGGTGATCTTCGTCGACGCCTCCGGCCGCGAGCTGCGCGATTTGCGGCTCGTCGGCTTCGAGAAGCCGGAAGAGTTCCTGAAACGCCTGCAGCGCGCGCGGTGAATCTGATCGACAAACTTGCCTGGATCCAGATCCAGGAAGGTCGGATCCTCGGCACCCGCTCGCGGAACAAGGATGTCTGGTTTCTCCCCCAGGGCGGCGAGGGACCTCTGAGCAAGTCGTCATCCTGAGTCGGCGAAGCGCGACGAAGGATCTCAGGATGCGAAAACGCCTGCGATTACGTAGGGCCGACTCTCAGTCGGCCCCGGGCCCACTGGAGAGTGGGCCCTAGGTGTGAAATAAGATCAGGGAACCACTGCGCAAGTCGTCATCCTGAGAGGCTGTGAAGTAATCGGACTGGGGAGGGTTCGGCGTGGGGACGGTTTAGAAATCGAGCTGTTCTGGCGTCGGCGTGGGGATAATCCGAAGTGGCCGGCTGGTGGTGGGATCAAGCGCGGCAGTCCCGTGATGGTCAGGAACAATGGGTCATGCGGTGGGTGGCCTCAGGTGAAGGCCCAACTGCGGCGCATGTTGTGAGTCAGCGCGTGCATCAGGACCACGGCCAGAGCTTTTTCGGTCC
>DATISF010000026.1:0-44173 GCA_035468985.1 Thermoanaerobaculia bacterium | reverse complement strand
TGACGTGAACAACGACTTGCGCAGGGATTCCCCATCCGTCATGCCGGCGCGCGTCGTCCGTTCCTGGTCAGGAGGGCAATGATTGCACCGGCCGCGAGCGCGGCGATCGTCGGCGATCGTCGTGGTCGCCCTCGTTGCCGTGGCCATCTGCACCTGGATGTTCACGTCATCCTGAGTCGGCGAAGCGCGACGAAGGATCTCAGGATGCGAAAACGCCTGCCATTTCGAGATCCCTCGCCGTCTTCGCGGCTCAGGATGACGTGAACAACGACTTGCGCAGAACTTCCCTAATGGACGTCGATGGACGATCCCCCGGCCCATCAGGGCGTGTTCGTCGATGAACCGCAGCGCCTCCGTGTCCGTCGCCACGGGAGCCCGCGGCAGCTCGGCCATGAGCTGAAGAATTTCCCGCCGGTCCGAGAGTGAGCCACACGCGATTTCGCCGAGGACGAACGGGTGCATCAACACCTGACCTGTCTCGAGGGCCGCTGCGAGGTGTTCGACTCCGTTCCTGAAATGATCGATCCAGACAGACGTGTCGACGAGGATCATGCCGAACGACGCCTCCGCGGCGCTCGCGCTCGGCGCTCTGTTCCGGCGAGACGCGCAAGCCGGCGCGCTCTCACGTGCGATCAGAGCACGCAGCTTTCGTGAATGAGCGCAGTGCGCTCCTCCAAGCCTGTCATGCGACGGGCCTCGTCGAGGAGTTTGTCGTCGAGATTGATCGTGGTCCTCATGGCCGCGTGCGCTGTATCCGCTTTCAGCCCCGCGCTTCCCTCGCCATCGCCACAAGCGTCTTCCGCGCTTCTTCGCGCGACCCGACCGGCTCCGGAAACGCGATCCGCGTCCCCTTCATCCCCTCGGCTGTCCGCACGCGCACGACGAACCCCAGCCGGTCGCACGCGACCATCGTCGCCTCGAGCGCATCGAGCCCGCCGAATCGCCGCGTGATGTCGCGCAAGGCATCGGCGTGGTCACGATTCATGTGCTCGATGATCTCAGCGGCAGCGTCGGCGAGCGGATCGGCGGCAGCCGACGCGTAGTCGTCGCGCTCGACCCAACTCATCACGCCGAATCCGCCGACGAAGTAGATGTGCGCGACGTCGAGCCGGAAGAACGAGAAATCGGAGTCGTCGATCCAATGCCGCGCGGAAGGGTGTCGCGCGAGATAGAGATCCTTCGCCGCTCCGGAGGTCGGGAGCACACTGCCGAGAAGCGTCGCGCGCGGCGAGCCGAGGGGATCGGAGCCGCTGCCGCTCTGCATGACCAGCAGGCTCGCGCGCGGATCGGCGATGAGTTTCTGCGTGTGCACCGCCATCGAGCTGATGAGAAAGAGCGGCGATCCATCCGCGGTCAGCGCGTAAGGCATGACCGATCACCGCTTCAGCGCGCTTTGCTCAGTTCAGTGCGACGGATTGCCGTTCCGCTTGATTCCGGCGTGGCGTCCAGGACCGCGCAGCAACCCGGCCACGCTCAAATCTTCATCGAGCTCGGGCCAGTTGATGTACTCGCCGTCGCCGATCAGCCGGAACGCGTTTCGCTGCTCGGGCGATGCATGGAGAAGTGCCGGAAACCACGCCAGAGGCACGGTGATGGTCCGCCCATCGACGAGTCCAACGATCAACTCGTCTTCGGTGATGGCGACGTGATTCGCGCGCGGAGTGTCAACGGCGGAGGAACTCATTCCAAGCCTCGATGATGTCCGAATGGTACTCCTCGACGAGTCGCGCCATGTGCCTGAGCTCGTGTCCGGCAAACCTCGACGACTTCGCCAGTCGTACTGGATTCAGCTTGCCACCATTCCGTCGCGTTCGATGTGAATGTGTGGCGGCTCGTCGCGGTCGTTCGTCGTGAAGAAGAGGCGGTAAGGGCCGATGTTCCTGAATTTCACCGCGCTCGCTCACGCCACCTTCATCGCCCCGTCGCCTTCGTCGTCTTCGACCAGGTCGAGTGCCTCGATCAGCTCCAAGTCGTCCATGATCACCTCCGCTCCGAGGCTCCCTCGGCCGATCGAAGAGGTCAAGAAATTCCACCCGCCGTAGAACGCAGCTACGCGACTTCTCGATGCAGTCGTCGACGAAGAAAAGGTCTGCACTTTCCGGCGAACGCTCGCGTCTACAGACCCGGCTTGCCGCCCTGACAGAGCGGGCATTTTCGAATCCAGATGTCGCTGCCGTTGGCGCCGTATTCGGCGTTGCACTTCCGGCAACGGACGAGGTACACGCGCTGGCCATGGTCGTTGCCGGGGCGATCGGTCCGGCGGACGACTTCCTGCTCGTTCTTGTTCACGTAGCCGGCGTCGGTCGATTTCATCGCCGACCTCCACCGCTCCCGTCGTGCGTCGCGCTTCCGCCCTCCGACGGCGGCATCGGCAGGCTCCATCGGCACGATGACATTGCGAAAGACGTTGATCCGTTGCTGCCAGTCGACCGTGATCCGCTGGACCGCGTCGTTCAACTCCACGATGTGCTCATCGTCAGGATCGAGAAGAAATCCGATCCAGTCGAACGAGTGGAACGTCGTCACTTGATCGACGCCGAGGCGCGTGTAGAGCTCGCGAAGCTTGCCGTTGATGAAATGGCCGCCGGTTGACGCGCTCGACGTGCTGATCGACAAGGAGTGCGTGACCATCCGAGAAGAGCGCCTCGACCTCGTCCCAGGCGGCGTACTTCGACCACCCTTTCGCTCCCGGCTTCACGGACTTTACGGGCAGGCCGTTGTCGGGATCGAGAAAGACGAGGTCCGCGCCGCGTGCAAATTCACGCGCCCGTTCGAACCAGGCGGCCCGGCCGCTCGGCTCATCGGGAACGATCTCGCGAAAGAAGCGGCAGTTCGGCAGAAGGCCGCTCTCCTCGATCAAACGAACGTCGCGCCGCGCGCCCGCCTGGTACCAGCGCGTCAACCACGCGAACAGCTCCGGGTCGTGATGTCCAATGCGTCCCGAGGCGAGATATGCCGTCCGACCGGCGTCGCCAACATTCTGTGCGCTTTGCGGCAGACTACAGTAAGCCCGCAGCGCAGGCGGTCAGACACCGCCTCATCAAGGCGCTGACCGCCGCGCCGACAACTTCTTCGTAGATCATGCCCAGCAGGGACACCAGCATCCAATGACCGCGTTGAGTCTCACCTTCACACGGTGGGGGTCAGCGTTCGAGTCCGCATTAGCGCCTAGCACTTCCAAACACTTCACGCCGCTCACGTTAGACGACACGGAGCGGCGTTCTTTTTTTCTCCGCGTTGTGCGAAGTGTTCGCGAAAGAGTTCGCGCGGTCCGGTCTGGTCCGAAGTGCGGGGCATGAGTCGCACCCGATCTAACCGGTCGCTATAGGGTGTCCACTAGGTTGCGGATCGCCGTCGCCTCTGCCGCGTTCAGTCCTGCTGCTCGTGGCGTGAATGCCCCACCAGTCTGCGCGGCGAGCTGCGAGGGCTGTTGCTGCCTAAACTCCCCTTGGATGGTACGACGCCCAGCAAAGGATAATACGCACGCTGCTCTCGCTCGCGTGATCGACACGTAGAGCAATCGTGCTGCCTCAAGCAACTGAGCGACGTATGGAGTCTGGTGACGGTTGGGCAAGAGGCCCTGCTCCAATCCCGGGATGAAAACCGCGCTGGCGGATAGGCCTTTGGCGCCATGCATCGTCATGACTCGTACTCGATCCAGAGCTTGGGCTTCCGGTACGTCAGCGTCAGCCCCCAACCGTTCCCGAACCGCCACGAGGATATCGTTTCTTTGCTGCGCGTTGTCTGCCCACACGTAGTCTCTCAATTCCGACAGAGACATATCGGTCGCCAGCGGTGTCACGAAGCTCTGCCATGCGGCGGCCGATTCGTCGTTGAGCGTCGTGCGTACGATTGCGTCGATTTCGGTCGATCGCTGGTTGAGCGTGTCCTCCGCCTGCCACGTAGCAAGCGTTGCGCACGTCTGGCGCGCATGCCCGAGAGCCGCCGTCATGCGGCCTGTGAATCCATCCGGCAGTGGTGAGTAGAACAGGTCGCGAAAGCTCGTGTTGGGGGTGGCGATGACAGCCTGACGGATGCGATCGCACGTCGCGACTCCGACGCCGCGCTTCAGTCCCAGCAACAGGCGATGTGCCACGAGATCTTCGGGAACGCCGTCCCCATTACGAGAGCAAACGATGCGAGTCAGCGCCAGGACGAGCCGGCCGGCCAAAGTGTCAGCAAAGCCCTCCTCTTTGGGCGGGTCGTATGGAACACCGGCGTGATCGAGGGAGGCTCGCAAGACGGACCAAAGTCCGGCCTGCGGACTGCGGGTGGCCAACAGAATCAAAATCTCCTTCGGCTTCAGCCCTGCAGCGATCAAGGCTCCGCACGATTCCGCGACAGCGTCTGACTCTTGTGTAGCGGTTTGGAATCGCCAGCGGTGAACGGCGCCTTGGTTTGGCGGCTCCGCCGTTGTATAGAGCGATGTGAGGGTTTTCTGAATTCGGTCGGGGGCAGCGTTGTTTAGAATGAGGGTCGTGGCCGCGAGCAAGACTTGCGGTGTACAGCGAAAACAGTGGTGAAGTGAGTGAAGAGCCGCTCCGGGATACTTCACGTTGAATCGCTGGATACCTAAGGGTGAAGCGTGGCGGAATGAATAGATACTTTGATCGTCGTCGCCCGCGACGAACACGGTGATACCCGCCTCCGCCACCTGATCCACGAATTGCAAATCAACCGCGTTAAGGTCTTGGTACTCGTCGACGATGAGATGCTGAATTCCCAGCAGTTCGGGGATGTCCATCACGCCTGCGGCCGCCGCATCAGCGCATTTCCGAACAATCTCTCCAGGAAGCACGCAGCTGTAGACCTGTGCTGTAGGTTGGTGAAACAGCGTAAATCGCTGCCGTTCGTCATCGGAGATCGGTGGATCTGGTGGCACGTAGGTCGGAGCGTTCGCTTGACCTGTGCTCCATAGCGCTTCGTAGTAGCGACGAATCTGCTCGCGTCTCGGCTTGCTGTTGACGCTTTGTGCTTCTCCGAATTCTTCGTCGTAGACGTGCTCGAGCTCCCAGTCATCTAGCACGAGCGGTCGGGTGGGATAGTTTTCAAGAAGATGCGCTCGACGAAGCAGACGAAGAGCAAGTGAATGCAGCGTCGAGATCGACACCTGGTCTATACCGGCCTGGTGACGGCTGTGGCAAAGGCTGTGCAGCCGAAGTCGCAAATCGACCACCGACGCATTAGTGAATGAGATGACCGCGATGTGTTTCGGATCGACGTTCTGCGTCAGCAGCCAGCAGACGCGTTCTCCAATCGTTGACGACTTTCCTGTGCCCGGGCCGGCGATCAGACGGACCTGTTGCTCCGGGGCATGTGCTGCAGTGTGCTGGACAGCCTGTGCGCCTTGCTGGTCTTGGGCTCGGATGGTCACAGATAACTCGTCGTTGTCGGATCAGGCCTCAGTAAGCTACCCCGGCGCGAACCCAAAACAAAGTGAGATTATCTTCGGGACCAATCACCACCACGAATAAGATTCACGAGACGAGTGACGCGGTGACCGCTGCAAGCGTCTCGGTGGTCGGCCTTGCGGAGCGTTCGGTAGTCCTGGTGCTCGTGTGGCCGAGGAGGTCTCGGAGCGTGAAGACGTTGATTCCGTTCGTGGCGCGGATGCTGGCGAACGTGTGGCGGACTGGAAACGCCGGTTGATAGTGCGACGTGCTTCGCCGCGGACGCCGCCTCCTCCAGGCGGCGTCCGGCAGGCGGGCGGCCGCACCGACGCTCTGGCCAGCAGCGGCGCCAGCAGACGAACCTTCACCTCTACCGATGGCGGATCTTGCCTCCCGCATCGCTGCTCAGAGGCCCTTTTCGCCGCCAGTGACAGCCGACGGGGCAACAGCCGTTTTCGTGACACCTCCGTGTTGCGTCACGCGCGGTCGACAGGTGATCTTCACCGCGCCTCGTGTAAAGGCTTCATCGGTCGCCTTGCTACTCCAGACGTAGGCCTCGCCGGGACCAAGCGCTGCGAGCTTCGCCGCAGTCAGGCCTTCGAGTGCGGCATTTGCCTTCTGGATGTGTTTCAGCCAATTGGGCGAGTTGAACTTGTGCAGAATGATTTGGCTCGAAAGCTCAATCAGCGACGTTGGAACCGAAGGGGGGTCCTGGGAGGCGACGAGGATGCTGGTGCCTTTGTGCCGCATTTCCCGGACCACTTCAATCAAGCCCGCAACCAGGTCGGGACTCTCGATGTATTTGTGCGCTTCGTCGAATACAACCAACTTGTTAAACGGATGCCCCTCATAGGTCGTCTCGGCAAACATCTGCAGAAGGACGACGAATAACCCGAGCGCCTCGTCCTTCTCGACGAGTTCATCGCGAAGATCGACGATAACGAGCCGTCCGGGTCGAAGAATGCTGGTCAGATCATGCTCGTCATCGACGTACTCCTCGGCGAATCGGAGCCGAAGGAGAGCAAGTTCCTTCAGGTGATCAGACAGCGCAGACTCATCGATGCCTTGCCGAAGACCGGACAGCGTAAGGTTGTCCCGGAGCTTCTTCATGGTGAGACTGATCTGGCGGATGTACATGCTCTGGCTTCCGACGGCTCCCATGAGGAACTTCCAGTGCCCAGCCTTAAGCTCCGACGACTTGAAGGAGATGGGCAGGACATCCATCCCGGGATACTCCGCCGAACGTTCAGCGACTTTGGCCGCGGGGGCCAGTATGACGACATCATCGAGGCCATGCGGCTGCGCGCCGAAGCGGTCGCGCAATGCTTGCACCTGCGCGCCGTCGGTATTCGGCCCGACCATCGATGTGAATTCAGGTTTGTAATCAAGCGTCGAGCTGTAGTGGAAGATGACTGCTGCGAGTGGCCGGGGCAGTACGTTGACTCCGGGGATTTGCATGCAAGCCATCTCGATCACGCTTCCGAGCGTGTAGCTCTTGCCGCCGCCCTGGACTCCGAAGAGGCTGATGGTGTGTGTCTGGTTCAAATCCAGCGCGATCTTGCGGCCGGCCGCCTCGCCGAGTAGTCCGAACTGGGGCGATGGTCGGTTGACACCGAGAAGTACGTCGTGCTGCGGTTCCTGGTGCGGCTCATTCTCCTTCTTGCTATGCACCATTGGTGCTCCACTTGTCACGTCCGCGTGCTTCGTCGCGTCTGTCGGTGAAGACACGACAGTCGAAACCTGCTCACCGTCGTCGCCGGGGGCAAGAGGCACTTGAGAAGCAGGTGTCGGTGCCCCGCCAGTCGCCTCAGCCAGGTCGTTGGTATTCGGCGCTACAGTCTCCCCACTGCGCACCTGGTTTGATGTGGTTCCACGCTCTCGTTCACCCACTAGAAAAGCGGCGGAACTCAGTCGCGGGATCGGCGGAACGCTAGGCGGCGTCCCTTCCGGCACGATTGGCGCTGCGCCGCCTTCATCGCCACTGTCTGACGAGGACGCAGTGGGGATCTGCGGCGCGGCGCGTTCGACCAGCGCTCGGATGAGATCGTTGCCAATGCGATGGAACTCGACCCCGACTTCCCGCGCAGGGGATTCCGTACCCGGCTTATCAAAGTCGAAAACAAGGCCACTCCTCGTGAATCGAAGGGTGTATCCCTGCTCGAGCAGATCCAGGAAGGTCCTTGCCTCTTCAGCAGCATCTTCGACCATGAGCCCGTAGCGGACGCTGCGTTCGAGATAGAACTCAAGCAGCGTAGCCAGCTCGCGAGTTTTCAGGAGTCGATCCGGCCTATCCGGCATCGTCCTTTGTGGATCGAAGTGCTGCTGCAGTATCCGCTCGCTTTGATTGAGCTGTTCGGTGATTCGCTCTTTCAACTGACCATATGCGCCCAGGCCGAGGTTCTGCGCGTAGCACTTCACTTCAACCAGGTTGCAGGTAACGGTACGTTGTGCGAAGTCGAGGTCGAAGAGCGCAAGATCCGTTCTCCGCAGCGTCACCTCATCACCGACTTCTTCTGCATGCCTTCTCACCGAGTGGAACAGTTCCAAATGCGCATCCAGCGGCACGACGATCTGGTTCCGCAACGCACCCTGGTAATTGAGGTACAGCCGCGCAAGAGCCATCCCGAGGGCCTCAGCGCGGGCTGTGGGTGAAGAGATCAACTTCAGAGCGAGACGTCCGGAAAGCGACCGGAGCTGCTCCAGGATCACGATCGCGTGGCGACCCTCCGCGTCCAGACCGTACTGCTTCAGGACGGGCCGGAGGATGGCTTCGAGCTCCGAAAGCGATCGAGAACTGATGACGAGCCGATGCCCGTGCTCCGGCACCGTAGCCGGTGTGTAGTCGATGAGGTAGTCGGGGCGATCTCTACGACAGCGACCGCCATGGTCGAAGAACTCAATTCCCATGTTTCGGTCGACCGTAAACACCCAGTCGCTCGCGTCGTGAATTTCGCTGATCAGTGCGCGTTCGTCGGCATCAAGTTCCAACCGAATAATCGGCCGCGACGCAAAATCAGGCGTCGAACGCGCGACGGTCGCGGTCGCAGCGGAGATCAATATTGGCAGCACACCGAGCAGCGCGCCGGTCTCATCGCCTGCGTCGATCAGTGTGGGTGCTCCGTGCCGAGGCTGACGCTCCCAGAACGTCCCCACATCGTCGTCGTCCGTGAAGCGGACGGCGAAGTCTTGCACCAGGCCATGGAGCGGAATCGTGCGCTCAGGGCGGAAAGCACGTCCGGCAGCGACCTCCTCGGGCGGGAAGACGTCGAAAAGAAAGCTGAGGTGCGCCCTGTATCGCGCCGGAGCGGCTCGGAAGTCCCGCGTGGACCGGATCGCTACTGTGAGCTTCGGAAATACGTGATTGCCGCTTGGGATCGAGAACGCCTCGCCAGCCAAAGTGCCCTCGTCTGCCAGCAACGAGGTAATCGCGTCGCCCACGCCCGGCGCGTCGGGATCGGGTACGAATAATCGAAGGTCGTAGCGAAGGTCTCGGAATGCCTCTTGCCGCTGGAGAGCGGTTAGAGAGTCCGCAAGCACGGTTGCGCGCCCAGGATTGAAGGCATTAATTGTCAGAGTGCGGACGTATGGGTGCTGCAAGAGGTAGCGCTCGATGCGCGACGCCAGAATATCGCCAGTGATGATCGCACCGCCGATCGACGGCTCGGGAAGGCCGAGCGCTGCGCATACATCACCGACGAGCCCACGCGGATCCTCTTCTGTCGCGGGCGCGTAGAGGGCCCAGAACGGATGGATATTTTCGACTGCGACGAAGACGCGGCCATCGCTGATGGGGAGCATCGGCGGGAAGTTCGCAGACGAGATCCCGCGCAGGAGCGCCTCGCGAGCCGGTGTGACGTGCTCCTCAGGTCCTTTCTCGGTCGCGCGAACCCAGGCAGCACCCAGTTGTGCCCACCCGAGCTGCCAAAGCGCACGGAGTGGATGCGTCGGTCCAAGAAGGGCCGCCTCGCGCAAGTGCCCACGGTAATCCTCGACCACGAGGCGCAAAGAGTCGACGGAAAGAGCAGTTCGCAGTGCAACGATAGCCCTCAGCTGATCGGCACCGGCCTCGCGCTCCACGTTGTTCGAAAAGTCCTTCAGGAGGTCAACATAGGCACCGGCATAGGCGATGATCTCCGGCGCTACCGCGAGGAAATCGAGACCCTGCGAAACAAGTTCCTTTGAGCCCTGCCGCACACGTTCGAAATACGCAGCCCGGGCATCAAGGAATGCTCTGACGGCGACCGCTTTGGGCCATTCGGTGATCTCAGCGGTCGGGGACTCGGGTTGGCCGAGATGCACCTGCATACGCCAGCTCACGGGGCGATCAGGATTGCTGAGGATCTTCTGCTCGATGATCTTTATCCATCGGGCAACTGCAATTTGGAAGGCGCCCTCCTTGCCAAACCTCGCCTCAATGATCTCCTGCGCCGCCGATCTTCCCTTCGTCGTTCTCTGGACCCACGCGATGCTCTCGGGGCGCATCGCAAATGGATCGCGCCGCTGCAGCACGGCACTGAACTGCCGCTCCAGTCGGGCGTGCTCCACGCTGTCGGCTTTCGGAATCGCACGCTGCGGCGGCTCTTCCTCCAAGTCTGCATTCGGCAAGACATAGAAAGGCTCACTCTCATTTGAGCGTTTCGCTGTTTGCTCAGCAGGCTCCTTGATAGGGATGGGATCTCCCTCCGCTGTCCAGGGAAGGACGCGCACGAAATGCCAACCCTCCTCGAAGTCGATCTTGTTCAGCTTCGAGAACGAGATCGTGCAGGTCGACCGAGCTGCCCTCCAGACCTTGACCTTCCTTGCCACTCCAACGGCGCCCGATTCCCGGGAGATGATCTGGACTATTAGATATTCCAGGCCTTGGACCCGAGTCGGGTGCGGCGATACCTCTACCGTCACGTTGAACTGACGCCGCTCTTTTGGTGCGAGGACTTGCTGGCCAACCAGATCGATCAGCCGCTCGTTCTTCTCCTCCTCGGCGATGATCGGGAGATCGGTTTCGACGCGGAGAAACGCAATCTTGTCCGGTGCAATGTCAGAGGTGAACTGCCACTTATCGAAAGAGAGGTCCCAGTTCGCCTTGTTCAGGACAACATCGCGCGTCCACGAAGTTGGTTCCTCGATCCCTGCGTCGACGAGGTACTCGGCGAGTCTCCGGCGCAGTCCCGCGTTCACCAGGTCGAGCTGAAGCACCCGCGACCGGATCGACTGGTCGGAATCGGTCAACGCCCGGACGCACTCCAGGTTCTTTCGGATGCGTCCGTGGGAGGTCGTCGGGTCGTCGAAAAGCTTGAAATCAGGTACCAGCCCGAGTTCGAAGAGCGCGCCCCCGAACGCCTCACCGTCATTCCCGTTCGCGAGCGCACACAGGAGATATCGCACTTGGGCGACAGCACCGGACCAGCGCCAACGGTGGTCCCCGAGGAACTGAAGCACGTCGCGAACGTAGCCCTGCAGGGTTACTGGCACACGTTCGAGCAGGCGCCGACGAAGGCTCTCGTATGAGTCGCCAACCGGAAACTCCTCAAACGTCGCCCGCCCAAACGAATCCTCGGCGCTCGTCCGCAGGTTAGGCGGAAGAAATACGCAGAGAGGCGGCCGCAGCGAGCCGTCTGCTAGGGGGTTTCGGAGCTCCACGAGCTTCGTCGACGACACATAAAGATCGTCAGGCGAGGACGCCCCGTCCGCGAGAATGTACACCGCAGCACCGGGAGCCTCCTTGCGCAGCCCTCTGGCCAAGGCGACCATCAGGTCGCGGTCAAGATCAGTTACCCGCATACAGTGGCCGGCTACCTTGCCCCGCAGTGCACTGGCCAACCGCGGCAGGAGCAGGTCCTCGACAGCCCGGGTCAGGTCAGCGCTAGGCAGCGACCGGAATCCGCTGCTCATGGCACCTCTCCGTTCACCGGCGCAATCGCATAACGGGGCGTGATCGTCTGCGTGACGTACGCATCAGAGAGGTCCCGGAAGAACCCTATCTCTCGGAGTCGTCCCTTGAAGCTCTCCACGTTTTGACGAAGCGCGCCCAGGTCATTGATGCTGGCGGCGTTGAATCCATCGCCCGGTGGAAGACAATCGATGTAGATGCCGTACCGCTCTTGCAGGAAAGTTAGGAGTTCATCGATTCGCAGTTCACCTGTGTAGAAACCGGAGCGGGAAGAGCGCAGCACGGCAATCTGCAGCAAGACCTCGAGCAAGCTACTCCCCATGGAGAACCTTCTCGCGCTACCCTTCGACTGGTGCATGATCCCGGCATCGCCGCGCTTAAACACGGAATCGAGAAATTCTGTTATGTACCTACGGTGGTACAGACCCCGAAGGGCCATCAGGATCTCGACGAACATGTCAAGGTCGTTAAGGCTCATTTCCGTAACGCGTCGTATCTCCGGATCGATCTCTTCGCGAGTGTCCCCCGCCGTGTCTTCGAGAAGACCGGCTAATCGCATCTTGAAGTAACCATCGCGCTCGCCCGCGTACGGCGGCTCCAAGAGGCGGAGCAGATCCCCGAGCGCGAAGAATCCGTGTGCTGGCACTGAGAGCTTGCCCACCTTCTTGCTGAGGTACTCCGCAAACTCGTCGAGCTTCCGAAGGAGATAGTGGGCCGAGACGTAGTTTGGAATGCGACGGTAGTGCACGTCCGCACTGTGTCGCGCGAGATCGGCCATGGGACCATTGAGATCATTGCTGAAGTCGACAAGCAAGTAGACGCGATATGGACAACTTCCGTGTGCATGGATGTCCGTCGGCGCGACCGGGCAATTCTTAGGCTCGCACAACGGATCCGCGCCGTGCCGGCGAACGAGCGTCGGCAAGAGCTTGATCGTTCGGAGGTGATACAGCCCGAGGTGAAACGCGAAGAGCGTCTTCAGATACTCGACGAGAACCGATCGTGGGACATACGGTTCGTAAGCAAGTAGGCGCAGCGTGTCGTCCGCCAGGAGATCGACCTGTCCCACACAGACTGGTGGGAATCGCTCCGGCTCCTGCGAGTCTCGCGTATCGACTGTTACCTGTTGGTCGAAGTGGAGTAGTGCCTGCGTCTCGACGTCTACGGGCGCGGACGGGTCGTACTTGTCGGTGTGCAAGTCGACTCCGGGGTAGAAGAAGCGGGTCAGCGCATCACGGGCAACTTGCCCGCGGCCGGCACGCGCGTGGTAGAGCATCCAGTAGAGCTGCTCCGCGGCGCCATAGTCCCGAGCGTGGCGAGCGTTACGAAACTTGTACGTGTTGCCATGCAACGGTCGCGGCGCTGCAATTGCCTGGTTGGGCCGGCCGCGGTTGACCATGTCCATGAGATCGGTCTCGATCCAACGCTCGACGACGTCCTGGTGGTCACCAAAACCGACGAACATCTTTGGATCGTTGATGTACTCGCGGGCGAAGTCTCCAACAGTCAGCTCGTGCTTCCTCGGTGGCCTGCGTGTTCCATAGCCTCCGAAGCGGAGCCGGGGGAAGAGCATCGTGAGCACTCGATCCATGTTCACTGGTTTGAAATCGATGTACGAGAGCTTCTTGAAGCGAAACTCCTGGTCTCGACCCTTGATCGCCATCAGCTCACCCCTCCCCCGAGCGCCTCGAGATACAGCGTCCCTGCCGACTCGCGCCGAACCCTGTAGAAGTCGTGACCGGTTCGGGTAAGCAGCACTTCCTGGTAGGGAGCCGAGGCAAGGACGTTCTTGAAGACGGCTAAGCTGAGGTAGTAACCCTGCAGTTCTTCGAGGCTGGGCCGGTAGCCATCGTTGAGCCGCGCGAGCATCTCGTAAATGTCGAGGCCGACCAGGAGTTCTGCCTCATGGCGGGAGGGACCCGAATACACGAGGCGCAGTGCCTGCGGGATGTGCTCGACGAATTCGTTGTTTCCAGTCGCCGGCAGGACGAGCCGAAATCGTTCGCCGGGGAAGAGGCGGTAACTGCGAATCGTCCCCTTTTCGACGACACGAACGCGAAGCGCTAAGGCGTTGCCGAGGCGGTCGGGATCGCTCAGACCCTCTCCGCGATTGATGGCCGTGATAAGGTCGTTGACATAGTTGCCTGCCTCGGATTGCCCGATCATCAGTCGCCAGAACTCGTCAGCGGTTCGATACGGCAACATTTCCTTCCAGCCATCGTCACGACGTTCGAAAAACTGCCTCCTCCGCAACATTGCTACGTAGCTCCGATGGTCAGTAACGCGTCGCGGTGCACTGCTGACGGCGGAATCGCGCGGCAGCTCTCGGTACATGGAATCGAGCAGCTCAGAATCCCGCTCGCCGCGTTGAGCGAAAGTGAAGCGAGCCATCTCTCGTGCGCTCGGTGGGAGGTAGTCGAGCGCACGATCGAGGTCCGGGTTCGTGGCTTCGCCTACATCAACCTCTCTCAGGAGCGACAGCAATCGGTCGGCGGATCCCTCGCCACCCCTCCACGAATTGAAATAGAAACCTTCCAAGATTTGTCGCCGAGCATCCGCTCCAGGCGTTTCATACAGAGCATGAATCTCGTCGCAGTCGCGCGTTCCGGCTATGGTGAACGCGAGTGCAGATCGCAGGTCGCGCATCGTGATGTGAAGACGGCCTCGCAGGTGCGTAATCGCGTAGAGGCTCCGCAGGCGTTCACCCACCTTCGCTCCTGCGACCGGGTCCATCAGGGTCCTCGCGTTGTGGTGCACGTAACAGCGATCACGAATGTCGCAGCTTGCGCACGCGGCCCAGAACTGATCGTGGGTGAACCGTCGCAACAGACGGTCGAAGATGGAGTCCGCGGCAGGGGACGCGTTGTGCGGATTCGCCACGACTGCGCGGAGGTTCAGGTTGACAGTGACCACACCGTCGGAAGGCGAAGCGCCCGTTAGACCTGCGAGCACGAGTCGCCTGAGGTGAGAAAACCGATTCTGGTGCTCCGTAAGGAAGTCGACGAGACGTCCCTCGTTTATCGCAATGATCCTGGTTTCGTCGCCTGCCCACCTAGCGGCATCCCGACCCTCGAAGGGCTTCAGAAACTCCTGCAGGACGTCGTCATTGCCCTTGTTCTCTTCGTCCTGACTCCCGTCATAGTTCGTCAGGAAGCGCCTTCCGTTGGCCACAAACGCAGAACCGTTAGCCCGTCGGTCCGGGTCCAGGGATGCTTTTCGCTCGATCTGCTGGACGAACGCAGTCTTGCCGTCGCCGGCGTTCCCGGTCACGATGACGAGGCTGAACCGGCCAGCCAGCACCGCTGGACGCAGCTTCTCGTCCAGAAGGGTCTTTACGTACGTTTCCCGACCAACCGCATCGAGACCGCGTGTACCTGCGTTGGAGCGGGTACTCTGACTGTACATCGTCAGCAGATGGCTAACGAATGGGTTGAAGTTCGGCTTGTGCGGCTGCAGTAGCGACAGCGCAGGTGTCGTGTCGGTTCCCGGCGTCGTCTCGAATGGCGGCTGCGCCGGCACCACGCGCACGTTCGTCACTCGCGCAAGTGCCGAGCGGAACTCGCTAGCAGAGGAGAAGCGATCGCCCCGGCGGGGGGCGATCGCTCGAACGATGACCTGGACAAACTCGGAGCTGAGATCACTAATGTACGTCTGCGGATCGCGCGGGGGGATCTTCAGCGGTGGCGTCACTTCAGTCCAGGGGTACTTCCCAGTAGCACACTCGTACAACGTGATCCCCAACGCGTACAGATCTCTGTCGACCTCCTCGTCACGTGTGAGCGCCTCGCCGAGCTCGAGGTCCGGAGGAATGTAGCGCCGAGTCCCCCCGGCGCGTGCCTCCGTGTCATCTTCGTGGACAGCGACATTGAAGTCGATGATGCGAACACCCTGATCGGTCCAGAGCAAATTGGAAGGCTTGATATCGCGATGGAACACTCCGCTCGCGTGCAAGTGCTCAAGGCCAGCGAGGGTGTCCTCGCCGATACGCTTCACGTCCTCCAACGACAGAGCGCCCGCATCCAGGAGCTCACCCACACCCGTGCCCGGCACGTACTCAAAGACGATGAACGGAGTCTCATCAGGCAGCTTGTCTGCCCACACGACCCGGACCACATTTGGGTGGGGCTTCAGCCGTTCGAGGACGCGGTATTCCTGCTTCAGGCGTTGGAAGGTAGAACGCCGATCCTTCACGACGATCTTGAGGACGCGCGTTGTGTCCGAGAACGAATCAAAGACCTTGTACGCGACTGCGAATCCACCCGAGCCGAGCCTCTCCTCGATGCGGAAGCGATCTGCGACTTCGTCGCCCCTCACAAGCACCTGGTAGTCGATTTCTGGACGCGCAGGCGACGGAGCGACTCCGTCTTTCTTTGACTTCGCGGCTTCTCGCGGGTCTGGTCCAACGATCTCATTGAAACGAACCAGCGCTACCGCGGCGCTGGTCGGCCGATCCTCGACATCAAACGCGCAGAGGGATTGTAACCATTGGTCCAGCCCCGCGGCGAGATCGGGCTTCGCTTCCGAAGGTTTGACTGCGAAGACGCCGTCCTTTTCCAACATGTCATCGATGGATGACCACGGAGGCTCGCCGACAAGGAGCTCGAAAAACACGAGGCCGGCAGCGAAGAGGTCGGACGCAACGCTCGCCTTTGCGGGGTCGCGATAGCACTCAGGTGCCTGATACAGCGGCTCGAGCTCGTCGATAATCTCCTCAGCGATCGTGCTGGTCCGGTCCTTCCCCGCTCGCGCGTAATCGAACCCACAGAGGAGCGCGCGACCAGAACTACTGACCAGGATTGCATCCGGCGTCAAGTTGCGATGAATGACCTGCGGATCGCTCCGATGCGCGTGATCCAACGCTGAGAGGACATCACGGATGACACCAATCTTCTGATCGAATGTGAGCGCCAAGCCGCTCTTCTTGATGTGTTGCCGAAGCGCCTGACCAGCGACATCCTCCGTGACGAGCGCGAACCAGTTCCGAGCATCCTCATCGTCGAAGAACTCCCGGACCGACAGAATGTTTGGGTGGCCGGGCAGATTGGCGAGAGATCGAAAGGCGTTGCTGATGAGCTTCACCTGACCCTGGCGTTCCGCATCGGGCAGGTATGCGTCAACTTGATAGATGCGGAGGCGAGCAGTGCCGCCTCGGCGGGCGCCAAGCAGAGTGTGCCTGGCGCGGTACTCGGTGTATCGGTCTGTTCCGCCGAGCTTCTCCTCAACCTGCCAGTTGCCGTAGCACAGCGGGGCGCTCTTCGGCTTCGCACGGCCCACGATCGCCTTCTCAACCTGACCGAGGTGAGGCCGGATATCTGTGGAAAAGCCACTCGGCACACGTCGCTTATCCTGGAAGAACGAGGCGCACTTCGTCAGATACGCGACCGACGGCCCGTCCTGACCGCCCGCATCTTGAACGTGGGCATCGGGGGCCGTCATGAGCACAGCCGCGTCTACATATACCCCACGCAGAGTCGTATCGGCCGGGTGCTGATCGCAGATGAACGTCTTTAGCGCCTTCGCGTGCTTGCGAAGGATGGCAAGGGGTGAGTGGTACGGTGCGCGGCCCTCCGGGTACCACTTAGTTCCGTAGACGTCGATCAGGCCGCGGGTGCCCTTCACATCGACCACATACACCGAATAGGGTGTGAGGAGAGCGATGTCGATTTCGTACAGCTCCTGGCCTTGCTTCAGCTCGAAGTTGTGGATCACGACACAGGAGTTGGGCAAGTGGTCGCGGAGGTACGCGATCGCTTCGCGCTCGGAGTCGTTCGCCGGCTGCCCGATCGCTACTACTCGGGACATCAGGCCAATCCCTTCGCGATGGCTTTCTCAACTGTCGATACCGCCAGGCGCTCCCCACGAACTGCCTCGGATCGTAGGTCCATAGCCTCATTCACTTTGATTGCTACCCTCGCGCGATTCGTCTGATCCTCCGGCCATGGCACCGGTATCTGACAGACTCGCGGGCTGTCTAAGTAAGGAATTGACGTTCCGCAAGCGCGGCGAACGATCTGGCGGTAGCAGATATCTGACGATAACGCCGCGAATAGATAGCCGCTGTCCTCACGGTTATGCGGAACGATCCGGATGTTGTTGTCACTGACGGCAGTCCCGTGCAGATGTGGCGGGATGCAGACGACATGACCGAAGAGGCCTTGTAGTTGGCCGACGCGGGGAAGAACGAGCCAGCCTGCCGCAACCTCAGCGTCCATGTCTACGACTTGCCTCTTACTGATGTAGTCGTCCGAAACTGGATCAATTCGAGCGAGGTCCGCGATCGACATGAACGGTATGCCGTGCCTAGGATTCTCGATCGAAATGCGGCCGAACCTTGGAGTCTCAAACACTCGCAACGCACATTCACCTAGAGTGCGGATTGGAATGCGGGATCCGATTTCGAAAATTACGCGATCAGCTTCAAGTGCCGCGGTTCCGTGAAAGAAGGCGTCGAATCGACCTTGGAGCTTCGAGGCAGGGAGAATGACCACATCAGGACCGCGCGGCGGCTGAACCGCGAGCGCTTTGACAGTGCTGAGGCCCCAGATCTCGTCGAGCCGCTCTCTGGCTTCCCGCAGCAGTTCGGACGCACGCGTTCGTTGTGCTCCGGCCACACTCACTAGCCGGTGGCACTCCTCCTCAACGGCAGGATCAAGCCTCGGCACCGGAAGGTCCCAAACATGCTGGGGCTCGATATGCCGGATGATCGCCCCATACGTTCCGCCGACGACGAGTGGAATCCCGAAGCGGCTCGCTAAGAATGCGTAGACATACCCTGGTCGGACCTTGTCCGGATCCGGAACAATCTTAAGGATGTCCTGCGACGACCAAACGCCGACGAGTTCTGGTCGGGCGTAAACCATATTGCCGATCGTTCCGGAGCAGGAGATTAGTGTCATGCCCTCCTCGATACGCAGATGAGTGAGCTTGGGTGAAAGCGCGTCCGTTTTTCGAAGAAGATCCGCTTGCGCAAGATCCGCAATAAGCATCGAGCTGCTGGTAAGGAAACGAACCCCATGGGCGGGTTCTGACACGTACCGCCGCACAAACTGTGGACCGTTGAAGATTCCGCCGTTGTGTCCTTTGGTCAGGGTGTGAAGACAATGCTTCGGCACGCGAAGCTTCTCAATGGAACGTCTCGCTTCAATCGCGCCTGAGAGGTATGGGCCACTGTCGAGCCGGCGCCCCTCCTTCTCTAGCCAGGAACTGGGAACGAGCGTCTCTTTCAAGCTCCCCTCCGACCACAGGCGACGAACCTTCGGTAATGTTCGGCTACGATCGGGAGCTCGTCCGCGACGTGACGCTGTCTCCGGGATACGGTCCGCGCCTCTATCTGCCCGCCGACTCGGACACGCTCGATGACTTCGTCATCGAAGACGAGTTCTTCACCATCCGGCGCTCGTTGGAACAGGTGATTGCCGCGAGCGTCGACGCCGGCACGATTCACGACAGCCATGAATACCCAGTAGTCTGGGTGTGCCGTGTGCTTCAGCTCGTCGTGACTTCTACGCCGGAGAACGAGAAGGCTCGGTAACGCCGGCGTCAGCCGGTAGTCCTTGAGAGTCACCTTGAAAGGCTCGATCGGTAGGTCAACACTGGCGAGCACCTCACAGTGTTGGAGGATCCACCAGCGCACGTACTCATCGCTTGGATTGCCTAGTAGGCCGTCGGGGAGGAGGATAGCGATGCGACCGGTGCCCGGTTTCGCCCAGCGCCACGCGCGTTCAAGGAACAGGACCTCTGGCGGGAGGCCGGCGGTTTTGAGGGAACCGCTCTCAACGAACGATCCCTCGTCCGTGCGCCTCCAATCTCTGGCTAGACGGAAACGGCGCAGGATCGCCTCCTCTCTAATAGTGTCCTTTGTGCTGAACCACGGATTCGTGAGAACGATGTCCATGCTTTCGTCAGGGATGGCCTCGCGAGCGGCCCCGACATCTTCGAGGTCACCATCCGGAAAGGACCGGGCGTCAACATGGAAGATGTTTCCAGGATCTCCTGATGTGAGAAGCAGATTGAGGCGTGTCGTGACAACCAACGAGGCCGACAAATCGCAGCCGAAAACGTGATCCTTTGCCCATGCCGCTGTGAGTGCTTGTGCTTCGCGGAGTTGCTCCGAAGATGCTGTATTCGGCATCGCTCCTATGTTGCTGAGATACTTTTCGAAGACGTGAGCGGCTGCGGTGGCAAGAAACGCCCCTGTCCCGGACGAGCCGTCAAAAACTCGGTCGCTCGGCTCTGGGTCGAGCATCGAAACCGCCATTTGAGCGACGTTGAGCGGAGTGGGGTAACGTCCTTCCCTTCCATCCATCGTCGAACTTGCCCCCGAGCGGAACGCGAACGTTCGACTCAATGGAACACTGTCGGCCAACGAATACCGCGCGAGTTCTGTGACGACTCGCGCTAACTGCCCGGCGTTCAGGTAACCCAGGTCCCAACCATGCAGTAGAACACCGGATTGCCAGCTTTTCGCCGATTCGAAGCAACTGGTGACTCGCTGGCGAATGGCTTCCTGACCTTCTAGCGTGAAGGGCTCGTCTCCGCAAATCCAGAACTGACGCTCGCTGCGGGGACGAGTCTCGTCGTAGAGCTTGGCAAGGAGAAGGGCGCCCAACGGCTTGAACGCGTCCGCGCCCAGAAGACGGTTCTTCGTAAGGTACTGATGACACCGACGCAACGCAGCCTCCAGGCCTTCGGGATCGGCCGCCACCTGTGTCGCGCCACCCTCGCGAAGAATTTGATCGGTGTGTTCCCCCGGGGCTGGCCACGCGCCGATGTTCGAGAAGCGCGTCTCGAATGTCGTGTCAACTTTCCGGACGAAGAACTCCTCCTGCCCGTTGGTCCACATGCCAAGATGGCAGTGTTCGAAGAAATCTAGCTTTTCATGCAGCTTACGGAGGTCTGCGTTCGCCTCGTCTGGACTCCGGAGTTTCTCACGCGCCGGTTGGGGCTGGCAGACGACGACACGCTCGATGTTCTCGTCGCGGGGTTCCAGGCCGTGACGCACGATCGCGACATCCACTGACTTGCCACGCTTCCCCGAGGTCGTCGACCGGTATCCGACTTTGATGTCGACTCGATCGAAGCCATAACTTTCTAGGAGCTGACGCACGACTTTCTGGATTAGTCGGTTCTTCGGCGAAGACGCGATCGGTTGGCCTGTAATGATGTCGATGAGGGCCTGTGATTCACCCTCTGATTCTTCCTCCGCAGTGCCCTCCCGGACCTCATCGTCGAGTTCGTCTGTCATTGGGGCTCCGGATGTTCGCGCCGGAAAGCGCGGTAGCGGTCGGCTATGATCGGAAGATCGTCGTTGAGAATCTTCTGCTTGCGGCGAAGGGTCCTCGCCACCTTACGGCCACTAACTGTGATCGTCTCGACCTCCTCGACATCTCGCGTCAGCTCTTCGCCTTCAGAAGAACGCTTGAAGAGGGCATTGCCCCGCCTGTCGAATCCGACCTTTTCCGCGACTGCCATGAATACCGGATAGTCACGCGAGCCACTCATTGCCTCTCGCTGGATCACGTCGTCCGGCTTTTTCTTCAGGAAGAGTAGGCTCGTGAGGATATTGACGTTGGCTTCGACGATGAAAGTTTCCACAGGAAGATCAACGCTCGCCAGGACCCAAGCATGGCGCAGAATCCACCACCGAATGTACTCCGCCGCGGGATTGCCGAGAATCCCGTCGGGAAGGACGATGCCCATTCGCCCGCCCGGCTTCAGCCAGTCGAGACAGCGCTCGATGAACAGGACCTCGGGCGCGACACTGCCCTGTAGTCTTCCCGTGTTGCGAAAAGTTCCGTCGGCGACTCTCTCCCAAATATGAGCAAGGTCGTAGTTCTTGAGGATGCTCTCATCGGTGATTGGGATCTCGGAACCGAAAGGTGGGTTCGTCATCACCACGTCGATCGCACCGAGCTTGATATGGCGCTCGGCCGTTTTCACCCCGCCGAGGTGGCCATCCGGAAACTCGAGTGAGTTGAGGTGGTACAGGTGGCCCTTCCCGTCACCCGCCATCACCATGTTCATCTGACTCGCGCGAATGAGGAAAGGGTCGAAGTCGCATCCGAAGAGTTGGTTCGACGCGAACTTTCGCAGTCGCACGTGCAGCGACTCGAATTCTTCCGATGTCTCGGCGTTCGCACGGATGTCCGCTTCGTCTCGAAAGCGATTCATCATGTGCGCAAGCGCCGCGACGAGAAAGCCGCCAGTGCCACAGGCAGGATCGAGGATCCGCTCATGTTCCTTCGGATCTAGGATCTGAACAACGAGTCGAATAGCGCCTCGCGGAGTAAAGTACTGGCCGCGGTCACCGCGCAGGTTCGTACCCACGATCTCCTGGTATGCGGCACCTTTCGCGTCAACGTCAATGCGAGTGAATTCATACTTGGCCAACTCCGAAACCATGAAGGCGAGCGCTCTCGGCGAGAGCGTGATTTGGTCCGACTCGCGAAAGATTGCTTTGTACTCCTGCTTCACTTCCTCGAATAGCGGCCCGATGCGCTTCTGAATCTCCTTGCGACCCGCGTCCGTGAACTGCTCCTGCGGACCAGCCCAGAATCGACGCCGGTCGCGCGAGGCTCGCTCATCGTGCATCTTGCAGAAGATGAGGTAGAGGAACTGCCAAAACGCAGCGTCCTTCGGCATGCCCTCGTTGCCGTGAATGAAGTTATGGCAGCGACGGAACGCGGTGCGGAGCATCTCCGGGTCGGCGCGACGGGCGCGTGCATGCGAAACAACATCCCTTGTTCCGAACGACTCGTCGGCAGCCGGCCAGTCGCCGATCGGTTCGGCGTCGATCTGAAACTTTGTCGACTTCTTCTTCAAGAAGAAGAATTCAAGGCCGTTCGTCCAGAGGCCGTATTCGCAACTCTCGACTTCTTCGAAGAACGGCTTTATCTCGTCGAGGTCCTTTGCCGCCTGCGTGTAGTCGCGCATCTTCACGGCGCCACGCTTGTTCTGAACTGGTTCCGGCCGGCATACCACGATGCGCCGAAGGTTCTCCGACGAATGCGGTTGCCCCGGGCTGAAAATCGCGATGTCGACGCGCCGCCGACGCCCTTGGACGCTCACGGCGAAATCGGCTTCCATGTCCTCGACGGAGATGCCGTATTCGTGGAAGAGCGCCCTGGCGATTCGCTGACGAACCTGCTCCTTCGCGGTGTCCTTCAGCTCCTTGGTTCCGGAGATGAAGTCAAGCACACGCCCCTCGGCGAGAACATCGCTGTCCGGTTGAGTCTCGGGCGACGAGAGTTCTTGGTCAGCTCCGGATTCGCCCGGTAGCTCGAGGTCTGCTGCAGCGCTCCTACGCGTCTTTTTCGCCATCTGCGATCTTCACCTAGCCGCCTCAGTTTGCTGGTCGATCCACCGATCCAGATCATCGCGACGGAAGCGCCACTGCCCGCGCACTTTGAACGCTGGCAATTCCTTCCTCTGGGCCATCGTGTAGACAGTCTTCTCAGCCACCTTCAGCAAGAGAGCGACTTCTCTCAGCGTGAGGATCTGATCGGTTGACACAAAAACCCTCGGCCTCGGACGATTACCAGCGGATTCCACTTTATAGCAGAGGATGCCAACATGAGGGCCGGGTCAGGGAGTTGACAATCGCGCGCTCCTGTTGTACGTTACGCAACAGGAGACGCACGGGTGGCGAAGAACTTTGGAGAAACGCTTCGTGAACTGCGAGAGGCCCAAGGCATTGGCCTACGCGTCGCAGCCGATCGCCTCGGAATGTCGCCCGCGTATCTCAGCCGGATCGAGCGCGGCAAGGAACGACCGCCCAAGCCTGAGCTCGTAAAAAGAATGGCAAGGCTCCTCGGTGCCGATGCTGACCTGCTCTTCCGCCTAGCGGATAGCACCGATCCAGACATCGCCGAATTTATGAACATTGTCCCAAACGTTCCAGAGTTCCTGAGAACCGCGATGTCGTTACGACTCACGTCCGAAGATTTCGCCGATCTGATTCGCGAACTGAAGCAGCGCACGACCTCACCTGACAGATCCCGGGAGGAGTAAGATTCGAAACAAGGCACATTCGGTGTGTCTGTTTTTTTTGCCATACTGTTTAGTGTTACACAACATGCAATGGAGGCCCACCATGGAATTCAAGGCGCAAATTGATGTCACCGTCATCACGTGTCCCGGGGAAGTCGCCGTTAGGATCGCCGACCGGCGTCCAGAGACGATCGCCCTCTACGAAGAGTTGAACGAAACCCATCGCGAACAGCTCGCATTCGACGCCTGGTCAGTCGGCCAGCGCGCGGTGGCAAACGCCTATCGTCAGGCTGAGGAGGCACGCCTCGCGGACATCGGACAGGCACTACGAGACGATCTCGAACGTGAATGCCGGAGCTTCGTCGCGCGGCAGGAAGAGACGCTCGTACAGGTCCTGACGCGTTACTTCGATCCTAAAGACGGTAAGGTCGTGGCTCGCCTTGACAGCTTCTTACGCGATGGAGGTGAGCTCACCACCGCGATGGAAAAATACCTCTCGCCGGAACGTGGACTACTCGCCCAGACGCTAGCGCGTGAAGTCGGCCTCACGAGCCCGATCTTCAAAATGCTGAGCCCGACCGAAAGCCAAGGCGTCGTTCAGGTGATGCAAAACCGAATCGAAGAAGCACTCGGCGCACACCACGCAGATTTCCTCAGGGCGCTGGATCCTCTCTGTGAGGATGGCGCGGTCGCGCGCTTTCTGAAGAGTCTCAGAGACCAACTCCGGGCAGCCGATGCTGATCGTGAACAGCAGCTTGCCACCGCGGTGAAAGCTCTAGACGCGAACGATGAAAACTCGCTTCTAAGCCGCCTCATCCGAGAAACGGAGTTAGCGAGGCAGCACTTGCTTACGGCGATGAACCCAGAGATTCCGGGCTCACCTCTCGGCGTGCTAAAAAACGCCTTAACAGACCTGCTTCAGCAGCACGCGACTGGCCAGCGGGAGGCTTTCGCCGCGTTCGAGGAAAAGCAGATTCAAAGCACAAACGAGATTCGGGAGACCGTCGCGAGATTCGATGAACGTCGACGCAATGATGCGCGCTCGGTCCGCGGCGGGTTCAGTTTTCAGGACGCTGTTGTTCGCTTCGTCATGGGTTCTACCCAGGGTGCTCCCATCCTCACTGACGTCACTGCCAACACCGTCGGTTCGCTCGCGGGTTGCAAGGTCGGAGACCTCGTTCTCGAGCTCACGACTGAAAGCGCGTTCCCGGGCGCCAAAGTCGTTATTGAAGCGAAGCGCGAGCAGGGCTTTACGGTCCAGAACGCGTTGAAGGAAGTCGAAGTCGCACGAGCGAACCGAGGAGCGTCGGCAGGCGTGTTCGTACTCTCGCGAGCTCACGCGCCACTTGGCTTCCCTCCATTTGCTCGCCACGGCTCAGACGTTCTCGTTCTCTGGGACGATTCGGATGACCTGACTGACCCCTACCTACATGCCGCACTCCTCCTTGCATTGAGTGTCGCTTCACGAAGCCACAGGCCGGAGGACAGCGGCAATATCGCTGCTCTCAGCGATATCGAACACCGCATACAGAATGAGCTTGAGCGGCTCGAGAAGATGCGGGACCTGGCCAGCAAAATCGAACGCCAAGCGCATGAATTGCAGGACGAGATCAGGAAGGGCGGCGACAAACTCGACCTCATCCTGCGAAAGGCGAAGAAAACCCTCAAGGCGCTCGATGTCGAGCTCGAAGATGCGCCTCTCGAAGCAGCTCCTATCGCCCTGCCGCACGGCTCGCTCGAAGCTGGACGAGTGGCGCTACTCGAACGATGACGCCAGTTCCCCCGCACGCACACATGGTCAGCGTTGCAGGGCCGGCAAAGTCCTGGGGATGCGCCACTTGTCAGGCGGAACTGTCCGGCGGCCGAGTACGCGAGAACACGCAACCACCTGCTGGTCGTCTTGCTGGCACTGCGATTACTGCGGGCCTTCGACAGCGTGGCGCCGCCTGAGGAAGGCGGTGTTCACTCGCTACGGTGCGTTCGGGACTCCAGTTGGAGAACTAGGTGACCCGCGGGCGTTTTCGATTCGTTTGAAGCGCTCGCCTTCCCCACCCACACCCCTCACACCCACCCCTCCACACACCCGTCCACGAAGAACAGGCCGCCGCGAGTGGGTGCGTTGACGAGGCGCGACCAGAAGTTCGCGTAGAGGCGGACCTGCGGCGCGTAGTACTCGGTGAGCGCGGCGAGGCGGTTCGCGGTCGAGTCGGTCTTGTAGTCAACGACGAACCATTCGTTCCTTTCGCGGAAGACGAGGTCGATCGTGCCGTGCAGGAGCGTGTCGGGTGGGCTGGGCGGGAGGGCCAGCGAAGCGGCGGGGACCTCGAGCGCGAACGGGATCTCGACGTAGCGCTCGTCCGCTGCCTTCACGCGCTGCCAGAGCGGTGACGACTGCACGGCTTCGACGACGCGGAGGACCTCCGTCAGCTCGACGACGTCGCGCTCCTCATCCTTTAATAGATTCTCCGCGTAGAGCCGGACGTCGATCGACTCGTCGCGCAGCATCGCTTCGAACAGCCGGTGCAGCACGCGCCCCCACGACATCCCCTTCCCCAGCCCCTCCTCGGCTCGCACCAGCTCGACGTGACTGCTGTGCGCCACCTTCGTGATCGGCAGAACGGAGTACGACGTCTCCCTCGCCGATTCGAAGCGCGACGCGATCTCGTCTCTCGCTTCCGCGAACAGACGCGCGGCGGGCGGCGGGGCGGGAGGAGCGGAAGCAACTTCTCCCGGCATCGGCAACCGCTCGCGCACACGGCCGGCCAGCTCGCGCCATGCTCCTTTGACTCCCTTCGCGGTCTGACGGAAGCCGACGATCAGCATCCGCTTCGCTCGCGTCGCCGCCACGTAGAGAAGACGCAGTTTCTCGGCGCGCTTGAACTCCTTCTCGGTCTGCTCGTAGCCGTCCCATCCCGGCGGTGCGGCGAGCACCTTCTTCCCTTGTCCCCACTTACGCGTGATCACGAGATGCCCGCGCGACTCCTCCCCGCTGCGATCGACGAAGAGGTCGATATCGAAGTCGCGTTCGTCCGCGGGGTCGATCAGATCAGCTGCACCGTCGGCCCGCGCCGGATCGACATCCAGCTCTTCGATGTCCGGACGAAGACTACCCCTTCATCGTGAACTGAACAGGAAGGCGGACGGCAGAGGGACACGCAACGCGCCATATCGCCGGCGGCCGCCCTCTCCCCCCTGCGGATCCCCTCACCCCTTCTTCACATGGCACGCGGTGCAGGCCACCGGACCCTTCTTTGCCGTCTTGTGGCACCCCACGCAGCGGACGTGGAAGGGGTTCTTCGTCATCGACATCTCGCGCGCGCTCAGCATGACGTTCCCCTTCGTGTCGAGGTGGCACGACGTGCATTGCTCCACGGCGACCTTCGAATCTTTGGTCAGCCCCTTGTGGTTGTGGTGGCACGTCTCGCACGTCTTCACCAGCTTCGTGGCGTGCTTGGCGTGATCGAGCGTCACCGGTGGCTGTTTTGCGTTGGGGACGTTGATCGTGACTTTCTCCGGGATGGCCGCAAAGGCGACCGTCGCGGCGAGGATGTAAAGGAACGCGATGGTGATGGCGGCGGACTTCCTCATCGATGGCTCCTTCCTTTGAGAGTCTCGATTCTGGCGCGCCGCGACAGACGCGGCGGCGGCGCTGGTCACGCGCTGAGGTGATCGGGTGGCCCGTCCAGGCGGCGAATCCCTCGATTCGCCCGGGATGACACCGGCGCGACCTGGAGTCGCCGCGCGTGCGATGCCGTTGCGTTGAGATGAACGTAGGGCCGACTCTCCAGTCGGCCCCCCAGGGAGGGGGAAGGTGGTCCGACTGGAGAGTCGGACCTACGTGGAGAGGAACGCAGAGATGAACGTAGGGCCGACTCTCAGTCGGCCCCCCGGGAAGGGGGAAGGTGGTCCGACTGCAGAGTCGGACCTACGTCAGTCGGACCACCTTCCCTCTTCCTGCTTGCGAAGTCTTCGCCTGACTCCCGGGCGTTAGGCATAATCGCCGCATCCGCACTGATTCACGAGGAGGAACGATGCACATCGACTCCATGCACCTGATCACCTGGATCATCCTTGGACTGATTGCGGGCTTCATCGCCAGCAAGGTCGTCAACCGGCGCGGCGAGGGGATTGTGTTGGATGTCCTGCTCGGCGTCATCGGCGCCGTCGTGGGAACGTGGGTCTTCGGAAAGCTCGGCTGGCACGGCGTGAGCGGAATGAATCTGTACAGCATCTTCGTCTCCGCGGTCGGCGCGATTCTCGTTCTCGTCATCTATCATGCCATTCGCAGGACGCTGTGATCCACGAGCACCGAACCTTCCGTTGCTCTCGGTCATCGCCGGCATAAGCCTCCACGGCGTCACGAAGAGAGGATCTCCTCGCCGCTGTCGTGCGCGCGGTAAAGCGCCGGTCATCGGGTTCCACCGCAAGGTGGTCGTGCCCTTGTCGAGCGAATCGTCGATGGCATCGTCACCAATCGTATGGACTCGCTCCGCGACGAGATGCTTCGAATTTCGACGCGGTGGGACGCGGTCCGACCGGATCGAGAAGATCGCGCAGCTCGAAAGCGAGATCTGATTCTCCCTCCTCTGCCTTGCGAAGATACCGAGCTCCGCAGTAGTGTCCTCCACCATGAAGAAGATGATCGTGCTGACTCTCCTCCTCGCCACCTGCGCGATGGCGGCCGACTACAACGAGACCTTCAAGGCCCTCAAGTTCCGCGAGATCGGTCCCGCCGTCATGGGCGGACGCATCGACGACTTCGCCGTCGTCGAGAGCAACCCCGACATCATCTTCGTCGGCACGGCCTCGGGCGGGGTGTTCAAGACCACGAACGGCGGGACGACGTGGCAGGCCGTCTTCGACGACCAGCCGGTCTCCTCGATCGGCGACGTCACCGTCGCCCCCTCCGATCCGTCGATCGTCTGGGCCGGCAGCGGCGAGTCGAACAACCGGCAGAGCTCCTCGTGGGGCAACGGCGTCTACAAATCGACCGACGGCGGCAAGACCTGGAAGCACTTGGGACTCGACGCCACGCGCCACATCGGACGCATCGTCATCAGCCCCGCCGATCCGAACACCGTCTACGTCGCCGCGGCCGGCAGCCTCTGGGGTCCGTCGAAAGATCGCGGCGTCTACAAGACCACCAACGGCGGCGAGACGTGGAACAAGGTTCTCTTCGTCAACGAAGACACCGGCGTGAACGACATCGCCATGGATCCGGAGAGCCCCGGCACGCTCATCGCCGCCGCGTACCAGCGGCGCCGTACGGTCTTCGGCTTCAACGGCGGCGGGCCGGGCAGCGGCCTGTACAAGTCCACCGACGGCGGCGCGACGTGGAAGAAACTCGAAAAGGGCCTGCCGTGGGATCCCGCCAAAGAGGAGGGTCCGACTGGAGAGTCGGACCTACGTGGAGAGGAACGCAGGGATGAACGTAGGGATGAACGTAGGGCCGACTCTCAGTCGGCCCCCAGGGAAGGTGGTCCGACTAGAGAGTCGGACCTACGTCAGTCGGACCTACGTCAGTCGGCCCCCGACTCTCAGCCGGCCCCGAAAGACATCGGCCGCATCGGCGTCGACTTCTTCCGCCGAAACGGCAACGTCGTCTACGCGATCATCCAGCACGCCGCCGGCGGCGTCTTCCGCAGCGACGACAAGGGCGAGACGTGGACGAAGATGTCCGACACCAATCCCCGCGGCTCCTACTACAGCAACATCCGCATCGATCCGAACAACGATCAGCGCATCTGGGTGCTCGGCGCGCAGATGTACGTGTCCGAAGACGGCGGGAAGACGTTCAAGACCAACGTCGTGCAGCGGATCCACGGCGACTTCCACGCCATGTGGATCGATCCGCGCGACTCCGATCACATGATCACCGGCTCGGACGGCGGCATCTACCTAAGCCGCGACCGCGGACGGAGCTGGGACTTCGTCAACACCATCCCCCTCGGGCAGTTCTACGAGATCGGCCTCGACATGTCGAAGCCGTATCGCATCTGCGGCGGCCTGCAGGACAACAACGCCTGGTGCGGGCCGAGCGCCACGATGGAGCCGCGCGGCATCGCCAACTCCGACTGGTACACGGTGGGTGGAGGCGACGGCTTCTACGCGCAGTGGGATCCGGTCGACCCGAACATCGTCTACGCCGAGTCCCAAGATGGAAATCTGCTGCGCCGCAATCTGAAGACGCACGAGTCGCGCTCGATCCGCCCGCCCGCACCCGAGGGTGAGCGGTACCGCTTCCAGTGGAACTCGCCGCTGGTGGTCTCCGCGTTCGACACCAGGACGATCTACTACGGCGGCAACTACCTCTTCAAGTCGACCGACCGCGGCGACAGCTGGACGCGCCTCGGAAACGATCTGACCACCGGACAGGATCGCGACAAGATGCCCATCATGGGCCGCGTCGCCGACAGGTCGATGATTTCGCTCAACGACGGCGTGCAGGCCTGGCCCGCCATCACCACGATCAGCGAGTCACCGAAAAATGCGGATCTGCTGTGGGCCGGCACCGACGACGGCAATCTCCAGGTCACCCGCGACGGCGGCAAGACGTGGAAGAACGTCGCCGACAAAGTGAAAGGCCTCCCGAAGGGAACGTACGTCAGCCGCGTCGTGGCCTCGCGATTCGCCGAGGGGACGGCGTACGCGGCGTTCGACGGTCATCGCAGCGATGACTTCAACGCCTATCTCTACATGACGACGGACTTCGGCGAGACGTGGAAGCCGATCAAGAGCGGCCTGCCAACCGACGCCGACATCGTGCACGTCATCCGCGAGCACTACCGCAATCCGAAGCTGCTGTTCGCCGGAACCGAGCACGGGCTCTACATCTCCCCCGATCAGGGAGGGCACTGGACGCGTCTCGAGCTGAACCTCCCGACCGTGCCGGTGGACGACATCGCCATTCATCCGCGCGAGAACGATCTCGTGCTGGCGACGCACGGCCGCTCCATCTGGATCCTCGACGACCTCACGCCGTTCGAGCAGTGGGCCGACTCGATCGCCTCCGAGGATCTTCATCTGTTCGATATGCGGCCGGCGACGGCGTTCCGCCTCGCCAATCGCAGCGGCAGCACCGGCCAGCAAATCTTCCTCGGACCCAACCCTCCCGCGGGAGCGCTGATCACGTACTTCCTGAAGACGAAGCCGGCGGCGAAGGAGAAGGTCAAGGTCACGATCACCGACAAAGCAGGCAAGGTCCTGCGCGAGATCGACGGCACCAAAGGGGTTGGCGTGAATCGCGTGAACTGGGATCTGCGCACGCGCTCGGTGCTGGAGGCGCCGCGCGAGGAAGGCGAATCAGCCGAGGCGGCCCCGCAGGCCGGTGGTGGCGGAGGAGGATTCGGTTTCAGCGGCGCGATGCGCGTCGAGCCGGGCGAGTACACGGTGAAGGTGACCGCCGGGAAGAGCGAGCAGTCGAAGACCCTGGTCGTCGAGGAAGACCCGCGCATCGTGATGACGGCCGAGGAGCGCGCGGCGCGGCGTCAGGCGCTGACGCAGCTCGGCGAGTTGGCTTCGCGCGCCGTCGCGGCACGCCGGTCGATGACCGGGATGCGCTCCGCGCTCAACACCGCGCTGGAGGGATGGAAGAAGACGGGCGCGGCGAAGCCGCCCGAGAACGTGCTGAAGACGGCCGAGGATCTGCTGAAGCGCGTCGATGAGACGTGCCGCAAGTTCGGCACGGCCGTGCAATGCGGCGAGAAAGCCGCGTCACTCGGCAACGCCGGCCCGCCGCTGGTCTATACGCCGCCGACGATCACCCAACGCATCACGCAACTCCTCGGCGGCATCGAGGGCTACGCCGCCGCGCCGACCGCGTGGCAACTCGACCAGGTCAAGCTGCTCGACGGAATGCTGAAGACCGCCGGCGCCGAGGCGCGCAAGCTGGCGCAGGACGAGCTCGGCGCGCTCAATAAGATGATGAACGACGCGAACGTTCCGCATCTCGTGATTCCGAGGAGAGAGCCGGCGACGGCGACGACGCCGGGAGACTGAGTGGATGAAAAACAGAAGGAAGTGACGTAAGAGCCGGCGTACACTTCGTCGAGATGCGCGCCGCCACGGCGGTCCTGCTCCGGGTCGTGATTGCGATCTTTCTGAGCACGATCGTCTCGATCGTCAGCGGCACCGTCCTCGTGCTCGGCGGCCTGATGGCGCTCGGGCAGGCGTGGCAGAAGTCCGGGAGCGGCGGCACGACTTGGTTTATCGCCGTCGGACTCGCTGCGATCTCGCCGGCCCTCGCGGCCCTCTCCATCCGTTCGATCATTCGCGCGGCAGGCGCCACATTCTCCGGAACGCTGGCCGGCGCATACGCGGGTGCTGCCGCCGGTCTCGCATTCGTCTATTGGACGGCGACGCATTCGCTCGGCTTTCAGTTCGAGACTCTCGCGATGGCCGTGATCGGCCTGGCCTGCGGTGCATTCATCGGTGCCACGTATCGCACCGCGCGGTCACGATCCGAGCTGCCGTGGGCCGAAACGCGCTGGTTCGATCTCGCATCGATCGCCCTCGTTCTCTTCGTCGTGGGATTTCAGGCCTTTGGGGTCGCCGAGAGAGGGCTGCGCGATCCGCGCTACGTCCGCACGACGATTCCGCGCGCAGGCGCGACCGAGGAGCCATTCGGACCGGCGCCGCCGGTCGCCTGGCGCGCCGAGACGGACTTCGACCTGCCGCTCCTCGCCTCGGCCCCCGACGGCCACCTTTATCGCGCCGAGCACTACGAGCTCGTGTCGATGCTCGCGACCGGTGCGAAGGATTGGCGGCGTGAATCCGAGGCGGACTACGACATCGATTCGCTGGCGTCGGTCGCCGAAGACGGCACGATCTACACGGCACACAACAGCGTTCTGGAATCGTACTCATCGGACGGCGTGCCCCGCTGGCGTGTTTCCGCCGGCGGACGCGTCACCGGAATGTCGCTCAGCGCCGAGCAGACGGTCTACCTGTGCGTCGGCGGCGCGGAACGAAAAGGGGCATTCGTCGCGATCGATCGCGACGGGCACGAGAGATGGCGCGTCCCCCGCAACGGTCCGTCCGGTTCAACGGCGATTGCCGTCGACGGAACGATCTACGAGAGCGGAAAGACGCTTCGCGCGTTTGCTGCCGATGGCACTCTCCGCTGGGAAACGTCGCCGGCGCGGTTCAACCTCAACGCGCTCGCGATCGGGAGGGACGGGACGATCTATGCGGAGGCAGCGTTCGAAGGTGTCCGCGCGTTCTCGCCCGACGGCAGGGAACTGTGGAGCTTCAACGGCCAGGGCTACACGCGCGGCCGGGACGGTTCGACGTTCACGCTGCTCGTCGCCCGCGACGGAACGATCTACGCGGCCGCCGACAACCTCTACGCATTGTCGCCGAACGGAATTCTCTTGTGGGCGTGGCGAGGCGAGAATCCGATCTCGGACCGCCGCACGGCTGCAATTCTCGGCGACGGAACGATCGTCGTCGCAACGGAGCGTGGCGTCTTGTACGGTGTCACGCCCCAGGGAAAGACGAAGTGGAAGTACGCGGAGACACCGCCGGACAAGGTCGAACCTGGTCCAGTCAAGGATCTGACGGTAGGTGCCGACGGAACGCTACGCGTTCACTATGAGTCGCAGATCCTCGCGTTCGATCCGAGGAGCGGGCCGATAGCGACCGATGGATGGCCGCTGCCGCGTCACGATCCGTGGAACAGCGGACGCGCCGGCGCCGCGTACGTCATCCTTCCGCCGAAGCCGCCGGGCGTCTCTGCCGATACGAAGCAATCGATTGCCGATCTGCAGAGCGAGACGCAGCACACACGCGTTGCCGCCGCGGAGGCGCTTGCGAAGGGCCGCGAGCGCAAATCCGAGGAGGTCGTCGACGCGCTGGCGGCGGCGACGAAACATCCCGACCCCATTACGCGCGCGACTGTGCTCGCCTCTCTCGGCGCGGTCGATTCGCCGCGCGCCATCCCGGCAATCATCGCCGCGCTGGACGACGCCGACCCGACCGTCCGCGGCTTTGCCGCGGCGGCGGCCGCAAGAACGCATGGCGCCGCTCCGGCCGCAGTGCCGAAATTGATTTCCCTCCTGCGCAGTCCCGCCCATGCCGGAAACCGCTACACCCTGTTGCTCTCGCTCGGAATGATGGGCCGCGACGCGCAAGCCGCACTCCCGGAGATCGAACGGCTGCGCAATGATCCGAATGCCAACGTTGCAGAAGCGGCACGTTGGGCGATGGCGCAGGTGGGCAGCGCTCAACCACATTGAATGGCGGCTTCTTCACCCGCTCCAGAGCATCGTCGGCCAGTACATCGTGGAGCGCGAGGATTTCGCCGGCGGAAGATGAGGAACGATGCGAACGTTCCGCATCTCGTGATTCCGAGGAGAGAGCCGGCGCCGGCGACGACGCCGGGAGACTGAGTCATCCCTGAGCCGCGAAGACGGCGAAGGATCCGAGTGGTGGCGCGATTCCGCCGCCCGGATCTTTCGCGCGCGGCGGCGCTCAGATGACAAAGGTGACCGCGAACCGATGCTCGATCTCGTTCGTGCCTACATGCACACGTTCTTCGGATACGGTCACGTACGCGCAAAGTACTGGTTCATCGGCCTGGAGGAAGGCGGCGTGAGCACGCTCGAAGAATTCGAGCGGCGCGTTCGCGTCTGGTCCAAGCTCGGGCAGCCTCCTCTGGCGGACATTCGCGAATTCCATCAGAGCATCGAGGCCGATCACTGGTTCCGGCCCGGTGCCCCGCTTGAACGAACGTGGCGCCCGCTGATCCGCACTCGTTATGCGGCCGAAAAGAAACCTGCCGACACGGCGGAGCTGAAGCGCTTTCAGGGTCACGACCTCGCAAGCACGTCGGGCGACATGGCTCTTCTCGAATTACTGCCGCTACCCTCGCCGGGGCGCGCGGCAGACGAGCCGTGGATCTATTCCGCCTTGCCGCTTCCGGAGCTTGCGTCGCGCGACAGGTACCTGCGGGCGATCACAAACTTGCGCCGCGATGCGCTCATCAATCTCATTGACCGGCATGCGCCGGTTGCCGTCGTCACTTACGGCCAGATGAGCGACTGGCAGAAGTGGCTCAACGCCACTCGGCGCCTGAACGACAAGGCGTGGACGACGCGTCGCGGGTCGACCATCGTCGTCTGCACGCATCATCCTGAAGGCGCGCGCTCCAACGCTCACTGGGATGAGATCGGCCGGTATATCGCCGCATCACGGTGATGCCATCCAGTGGATGAGCGCACCCCCGCCCCCGAACGCTCCACCTCCCGCCACCACGACATATCCGCCGGCGATACAGGCGATGATCACCATGAGCTTGACCGTGTCGATGATCGAGCCGAGCTGGAAAGGCTTCATCCCGCGGCGAAAGCGGCGGCCGCGAAGCAGATTGCCGATGCCGAGGAGGATGTCGAAGAGGATGCGGGCGGCGTTCTCGAAGCCGCTCCAAACGCCGAGGCCGAGAAGGCTGCCGAAGAACGAGACGCCGAAGCGCGCCTCGAGCGGCGCATCGCGGGCCAGCGGCCAGGCGCGCCGCGTCACTTTTGCCATCGCCACTTTGAACTCGGGCCAGAGAAGCGCGATCTGGTTCATCTTGTGTGCGTCACCGTACTCGCGCTCGACCGCCTGGGCCATGGCCGACAGCGTGCCGGCGGTCCCTTGCTGGTACTCGCCGCGCGCGAAGCGCGGCGCGAGCTGCTCGTCGAGGATGCGACGGGCGATGGCATCCGGCAGCGCGCCCTCCAGTCCGTATCCGACCTCGATCCGCGCGATGCGCTCGGCGACGAAGATGAAGAGCACCGCTCCGTTGTCGATTCCCTTTCGCCCAAACCTGGAGGCCTGGGCCTCGCGGACGGTGAAGTCCTCGATCGACGGTGACGGACATCTCGGATAGATGGCCACGCCGATCTGATCCGACGTCTCGCGCTCGAAATCGCGCAGCATGATCGACAGCTGCTCGCGATCGCCGTCCTGAAGGAGATTGGCGGAGTCGGTGACATAGCTCGTCAACACGCCCGTCCGCGGCGTGTCCGCGACGAACGCCGTCGCCGTGACGGGCCGCTCGTAGTTCACGATCATCACCGCCACCCAGAACAGCACGCAGCCGATCCACACCCACAGCAGTACCGGCACGGGGATCGACGCCACCGGGTGATCTGGCGGCAGAAACAGAAGAGCCCACGTGGCCATCGCGAACGCAATGAGCCACATCCAATAGCCGGCGTTCCGGGCGAAGACCGGAAAGAAGTAAAGGGCGCCGGCATTGATGGCCAGCGACGCGATCATCAGAACCTTCCACGACGTCGCGACCGGCTGCGCCTCCCGCGCGGTGTACAACATCCAGAAGACGACATTCGTGAAGAAGCCGAGCACGAGAACGATGGCCGCGAGGAACGACTGGCCGCTGTAATGTGGAAACGCCTGCTGCCAGGCGATGGAGGTCCCGATCACGAACCCGCCGGAACTGACGCCGAGGATGTACGGCACCAATGCCATCCAGAGCATCGAGGTGCGGGAACGAAGAAGTCGTGCGATGTCGGGGATGGTCTCACGGCGTGACACGTCGCGTCCAACTCTGTGCTTCCGCGCGTCATCCTGAGCGGCGAAGACGGCGAACGATCTCAAAATGCGCATCTCGAGATCCTTCGCTTCGCTCAGGATGACGGAGTGCGGATCTTGAGATCCTTCGCTTCGCTCAGGATGACGGAGTGCGGATCTCGAGATCCTTCGCTTCGCTCAGGATGACGGAGGTGGAGCGATCCGCGTTGGGCGATGTCCGGGATGGTCCCACGGCGTGATCGTCGCCTCGTCCGTCATCCTGAGCCGCGAAGACGGCGAAGGATCTCAAAATGCGTATCTTGAGATCCTTCGCTTCGCTCAGGATGACGGAGTGCGTATCTCGAGATCCTTCGCTTCGCTCAGGATGACGGAGTGCGCATCTCGAGATCCTTCGCTTCGCTCAGGATGACGGAGGTGAAGCGATGTCTCCCGTCAGGAAGTGATCTTCCCTTCCAGCTCGCTCCAGCGCTGATACAGCCGGTCGACGTCGGCCTGCGCTCGCGCGAGCTGAGCGAAGCATTCCTGCAATGCCGTGGCATCGCTTGCGATCGACGGATCTTCCGCCCGTTCGCGCGCCTCGGCGAGTGTTCTTTCGGCAGCCAGCAGCGTCGCTTCCATCGCCTCGAGCTCGCGTTGCTCGAGGTAGCTGAGGCGCTTCTGGCCCTTTGGTTTCGACTTGGACGCGGGCCCCGGCCCGGATTCCTCGCTCGACGCTCGGAATGACAGCGCCTGCGCGTAATCGGCGAAGTAGCCGGCGTTGCCTTTGCCATCGAGCGCGAGAATCTGCGTGGCGATGCGATCGAGCAGCAGGCGGTCATGCGTGACGAGCACGAGCGCGCCGGGGAAATCCTGCAGCGACTCTTCCAGCACGTCGAGCGTCGGGATGTCGAGATCGTTCGTCGGCTCGTCGAGCACGAGCAGGTCGGCCGGCTGCAGCATCAGTCGCGCCAGGACGATGCGCGCCTTCTCGCCGCCGGAGAGTTTCGACACCGACGTCTCGAGCTGCTCGGGACGGAAGAGAAATCGCTTCGCCCACGACGCAACGTGCAACGGGCGATCGCGAAAGACGACCTGATCTCCCTCCGGCGCGAGCGCGCGCTTCAGCGTGAGCGTCGGATCGAGGCTCTCCCGGTTCTGCTCGAAGTAGACGACGCGCAGGCCGTCGGCGCGGTGGATCGTTCCGGCGTCCGGCTCCAGCTCGCCGGCGATGATCCGCAGCAGCGTCGTCTTCCCCGATCCGTTGGGACCGAGGATGCCGAGGCGCGTGCCGGGGGTGAGGAGGATATCGAGGCCTCCGGCCGCGGTCCCGAACAGATCCCACTGATCGATTCCCTTCCCCGTCCACAGCCGCTTCGTCTTGCGCTCCGAGGCGGTGAAGTCGATCTTCGCGGTGAAGGTGCGGGCGCGGTCGCGGCCTTCTTCGAGCTCGTCGAACAGCGCTTCCGCCGATTTGATGCGCGCCTTCGCTTTGGTCGTCCGCGCTTTCGGTCCGCGGCGCAGCCATTCCATCTCGCGCCGCGCGAGATTGGCGAGCGTGTCCTGGTACGCGGCCTCGTTGCGCAGCAGCTCATCGCGGCGCTCGAGGAATGTGCTGTAGCGGCCGTCGGTCTGGAACATGCCGCCGGCGTAGATGCGATTCAGCTCGAGCATCCGCCCGGCGATGTTCTCGAGGAACATCCGGTCGTGGCTGATGACCACGAACGCCTCCGGCTCGCTCTTCAGAAGCGACTCCAGCCAGAGAATCGCATCGACGTCGAGATGATTCGTCGGCTCGTCGAGCAGCAGGATGTCCGGCTCCCCCGCCAGCTCGCGCGCGATCGCCAGCCGCTTCCGCCATCCGCCCGAAAGCGTGTCGGTCAGGACCGTGCGATCGGTGAAGCCGGCCTTGCTCAGGATCTTCGGCACGCCCACCACTTCCTCGACCGTCTTTCCCGGCGCGAAGATCGGATCCTGCGGCACGTAACCGATCCGCGTTCCGCGCCGCAACGCGCGCGTTCCGGAATCGGGCTGCTCAACGCCGGCGAGGATCTTCAGCAGCGTCGTCTTCCCCGATCCGTTCGGACCGACGAGACCGACGTGATCGCCTTCGCTGATGGTGAAGCTGAGATTCTCGAACAGCGGCTGCGACGTGTACGACTTCGACAGCGCTTCGACGGAGAGGAGGACGGGTGGGGGCATGTGCTGCGGAGGTTATACGACGTCCTCGCTCCTCGGTTGAACGGGCCTGGCCGGCCTCGAATCCGAATCTCAGTCGTTGAGGCGGTCATGAAATTGCGCGCGACGGTACACTCCGCCAGTTGAATCCGAGACTCCTTCCCCTGCTGCTTCTCCTTACGGGATGTGCCTCGAGCGCGATGAAGCTCGACTACGACACGCCGGTCGATCCGGTGCTGCAGGGGCGGATCATGGCCATCGACACCGCGATCCGCGCAAAATACGCGATCCCCGCGGAGCAGACCGACGTCGGGGTCCTCGATTTGAAGCGGGGGCGGCTTGCGATGATCCATCCCGACAGCGAGGAGTACGCGGCCAGCATCGCCAAGGTCGGCATCCTCCTCGCCTGGTTCCAGCTGCATCCGGAGCGGCCCGATCCGCAGACGCGACACGAGCTTGGTCTCATGGTGAAGATCTCCAGCAACGAGATGGCCACGAAGTTCTCACGCCGGATCGGCATCAGCGAAGTGCAGCGAGTCCTCGACCGGTACGGCTTCTATGACGCGAATCGCGGCGGCGGGATCTGGTTCGGCAAACATTACGGCCCGAACAGCGAGCGCATCGGCGATCCGGTCGCGAACAACTCCCATGCCGCGACCGTGCGGCAGCTCCTTCGCTTCTGGCTGCTGCTCGACCAGGGGAAGCTCGTCTCCCCGGCCGCGTCGAACACGATGCGCGAGATCTTCGCATCACCCGACATTCCGGCCGACGCCGTCAGATTCGTGAAAGGACTCGAAGGGCGGCAGCTCCGGATCCTGCGGAAGTTGGGATCGTGGGAGAGCTGGCTGCACGACTCCGCGCTCATCAGCGGTCCCGGGCGTCGTTACATCCTCGTCGGATTGACGACAAATCCGTGCGGCGATGGGTACCTCGAGGATCTGGCGCGGGCCGTCGACGATCTGCTGCGTTGATGCACGTCATCCTGAGTCGCGAAGACGGCTCAGCATGACGAACATCAATCCCACTCGCACACGTATTCGCAGACCGTCGCACCTTTGGCCCGGCATCTCGTCTCGGTGACGCGCACGTTCTTGCCGCCGCACATCTCCACCGCTTTGCGATGCCAGCCGACGATCGTCAGGCAATCGTGTGCCGAGAACGACTCGCTCTCCCAGGTGCGGAGGATGGCCTTCTTCTCGCCGGACTTCTCGTAGTCGCGGTGGCCGGTGTCGTAATACGCTTGGTAGATCTGCGCTGTCCGGCGCAGCAGACCGTGCGGATCGCGCTCGGTGACGAACGCGCGATGGGCCGAGCTGAGGTTGTGCGCCGCCGACTTCTCCCCCATCAGCAGGAATACGCGCTCGCCGATGCCGACCTCCGCGGCGATTGCCTCGTCGAGCCGCGCGTTCAGTTCGAACGGATACCAGCTCGCCGTCAGCAACTGGGAACAGACCTTCCGATCCTCCTCGGAGAGACGCGAGAGAACGCCCTTCACCGCCGCTTCGCCGCCGCGCTCGCGCACGAACTCCAGGCGGGAAACCAGCGCTCCTCCTTTGACGCGACCCGGCATACGGACACCGTACGGCAGATGCCGAGGCAGCGCAAGGACAGAGCCGTGGCAACGTCATCCTGAGCCGCGACAAAGGCGAAGGATCTCGAGATGCGCAACCTGAGATCCTTCGCTTCGCTCAGGATGACGGGAGTCACGGCTCCCGTGTGGGATCGATCTCCAGCGAGGCAATCATCCGATTGAGTCCTGCAGGCACGAGAAGTGACGCGTGGACAATGGCCGGGTGACCTTCCGGCCGCTACACTGAGACGTGCGCTATCTGGCGGTGGTCCTCTTCGTTCCCGCTCTTCTCCTCGCCGACAGGCGCGGCCTGGTTCCACAACTCGCCCTCGGAGCGGCGACCGCGGCGTTCCTGTTCCTGTTCGCGCGGCGGTCACGAATCGAGGGGCGTCAGATCATCGCCGCGATCCTCATCGCCACCACCGGCGAGATCGTCCTGTCCCTCGGCTGGGGTTTGTACACGTATCGCAACGCGCTCATCCCGCTGTTCGTCCCGTTCGGCCACGGCGTGTTCTATGCGCTGGCCGCAGAGAGCGCGCGGCAACCGTGGCTGCAGGAGCGCGCGCGTGGCATGGCGCGCGGCGTGCTCGTCGCCGGCAGCATCATCGCCGCGATCGGCTTCTTCGCCTTTCACGATCAGTGGGGATTGCTATGGTGGATCGTCGCCGCGGCGCTTCTCATCCGCTCGCGCAATCAGCTGCTGCTCTCTACGTGCTTCATCTTCACGACGCTGCTCGAGTGGCTCGGCACCGCGATTGGAACCTGGCATTGGGCGGCGATCGTGCCCGGAGTGGGATTGCATTCCGCGAATCCGCCGAGCGGCGTCGGGATTCTCTACATCCTGCTCGACCTGATCACGGTGGCGGTGTGCGGAGTGGCGGCGACCCGGGGGCACGCGGAAACGCTTCACGCGCAGGCCCTCGAGATCTCCAGGCTCTGACACCCATCATCGCCCTGCCGCGTCTCGCCAGGAACCGGAGGTGATCATGCGACGACACACCCCAGGTGTGATGGGCGAATCGTTGTTCACGTCATCCTGAGCCGCGAAGACGGCGAAGGATCTCCAAATGGCACGCGTTTTCGCATCCTGAGATCCTTCGTCGCGCTTCGCCGACTCAGGATGACGGCGCGCGTTTCAGCGTTACGACAAAGCCTGATCGAAGTCGGCGATGAGATCGGCGGCCGCCTCGATTCCGGCCGATACGCGGACCAACCCCGGCCGGATCCCAATCCGCTCCGCTTCCTCGGCGCTCATGTAGTGGAGAAAATTCGCGGCCGCATCGACCACGAGCGACTCCACTCCGCCCAGGCTCGCCGCTTGCGACGCCAGGCGAACGCGGTCCAGGAAGCGGGCCGACGCGTCCGGGCCGCCCTTCAGCTCGAAGCTCAGCATCCCGCCGAAGCCCTTCATCTGGCATGCGGCGAGCTCATGCTGCGGATGGCTCTTCAATCCCGGGTAATGGACCGCCGAAACGGCCGGATGCTTCTCCAGAAAACGGGCCAGCGCCACGCCGTTCTCGTTGTGCTGGCGCATGCGAAGAGCGAGAGTGCGCACTCCGCGCAGGAGCAGCCACGAGTCGAACGGCGCAAGACCGGTGCCGAGGACCACGCTCGTGTTCCAGATCTTCTCGAGGAGCTCGGAGCTGCCCATGACCACTCCGGCGATGAGGTCGGAGTGTCCACCGAAGTATTTCGTCGCGCTGTGGGCAACCAGGTCGATCCCGAGATCCAGAGGCCGCTGGTTGATCGGCGTGGCGAATGTGTTGTCCGCGATGGTCAGGGCGCCGTGTTTCCTGGCCAGGCCGGCAATGGCCCGAAGATCGGTGATCTTCATGACCGGATTGCTCGGGCTCTCCACGATGATGAGCTTCGTCGCCGGCCGCAGCGCGGACGCGAAGGCGGCGACGTCGGTCTGGTCGACCACCGTCACTTCGACTCCAAAGCGAGGAAGGAAATCGCGAAGAAGGGTCGCGGTCCCGCCGTAATGATGATGCTGGGCGATGACATGGGCGCCCTGGCCTGCGAGTGCCAGCACCGCGGTCGAAATGGCGGACATCCCCGAGGCGGCGACCAGCGCCGATTCCGCCCCTTCCAGATCGGCGAGCACGCTCTCGGCCTGACTGCGGTTGGGGTTCCCGAATCGCGTGTAGTACTCCGGATGCCGCGGCCGGCCGGCGCGTTCGGCGAAGTCCTTCACGGACTCGGCCCGGAACGTGGCTGTCTGGTAGATCGGGCTGGCCACGGACGCGCCCGGATTCAACGGGCGATCGCGATGAATGAGCCGGGTCTCAACTGCGTCGGTTTTCAAGACGTCAATTCCTCCGGAATGAAATTCAACGAGTAGGTGATGTCGATGCAGTCCTTCGTCGTTCGATACAGCGGACAGTTGTTCGCATAGAAGCCGAGCACCCGCTCGGCCGTCTGGCGCTTCTCTTCCGGCGCGCGAAGAATGAGCTCCACGTGGATGCGCTTGACGACGAGCACACCGTCGGCCTCGCTTTCCACCTCTCCGCGCACCTCGCCGATGAGCTTTCCGTCGGAGACGACCTTGCGCGCTGCCAGCGCGCCACCATAGGTGCCGGTCAGTCACCCGGCGATCGCGGCGATCAGATAATCGATCGTCGCGGCATGCGTCTCCCCGAGAGTCTCGGCGTCCACACCGTAGTGTTTGGCGATTCCGCCGTGCACACTGAAGATCACCGGTTGTGCTTCGCCGACGATGAATGCCTCGCGGATCGGTCCTTTGCGCCTTTCGATGCGGCTGCGTGAAATGTATAGCTCGGACATGCGTTCCTCCCCGGAACGCGATGGTAACCGCAGCACCGCGCGCGGAATGACGAAATGAGCCGTCGCCGCCGCGGGAATCCCGCGCCCGAGGCTCTCGGGATGCGCCGAATGCGCGCACCGTGACAAGCCTCCGGACAACACGCATAATGCCCGACCGCTTGTGGACGATCTCGATCGCAAGATTCTCGACATCGTGCAACGGAACAATCAGTCGCCGGCCGACGCGATCGCGCGGCAGATCGGTCTCTCCGCGTCCGCTGTGCAGAGGCGCCTCAAGCGGCTGAGAGACTCCGGCGTCATCGAGGGCGACGTGTCGACGGTATCGCCCGAGGCCCTGGGGAGAAACTTCCTGGCCATCGTGAGCATCGTCCTGGAGGCCGAATCGCCTCAGATTCGCCGGAAGTTCGCGGCCATCGCCCGGGAGATGCCGGAGATCATGCAGTGCTACTTCGTGACCGGCGAGACGGCCGATTTCTTCCTGGTCATCACGGCCCGCGACAAGGACGACTACAACGCGATCATGTTGCGGCTCACCGACCGTTTCCCGGGAATCAAGCGATACACGACGAATGTCGTGCTGGAGCGTTTGAAGTCGGGGCTTTCCGTTCCGACATGAGGGTGTTACGCGCATGAGCGACTCGACCATCCAGCTGCTGAAGGATCTCATCGCCATTGACTCCGTGAACCCTTCGCTCGTTCCCGGGGGCGCGGGGGAGCGAGAGGTCGCCGAGCGCATCGCGCAGGAAATGCGCAGCTTCGGAATGGACGCAGAGATCCGCGACGCCGCGCCCGGCCGGCCCAATGTGGTCGGTGTGCTCGAAAGCGGGACGAAAGGCAGAACGCTGATGTTGTGCGGGCACAGCGACACTGTCGGAGTCGACGGGATGACCGCTCCGTTCGATCCGGTCGAGCGCGACGGCAGGATCTACGGCAGGGGAGCGCAGGACATGAAGGGCGGGGTGGCCTCGATTCTCGGCGCCGTGCGCAAGCTCGCGGAATCAAACGCACTTGCCAGAGGGCGCGTCGTCGTGGCCATCGTCGCCGACGAGGAGTTCGCGAGCATCGGTGCCAGCGTCCTGGCGAAAGAATGGATCGCGGATGCCGCCGTCATTACTGAGCCCACGGATCTGACGATCGGCCTTGGCCAGAAAGGATTCGAGTGGGTGGAGGTCACAACCGAAGGCGTCGCCGCGCACGGCAGCCGGCCTGATGCCGGCGTCGATGCCATCGCCATGATGGGCCGCGTGTTGGCGGGGGTCGAACAGCTGCAGCAGAAGTTCACGGACGGGAAAGCACATCCTCTCCTGGGCCGTCCATCCGTCCACGCGTCGTTGATCGAGGGTGGACGCGAACTGAGCACCTATCCGGACCGCTGCGTGCTCTCAGTGGAGCGGAGGACCGTGGCGGGGGAAGAGCAGGAAATCTTCCTGCGCGAGGTGGAGTCGATCCTCGACGGTCTTCGAAAAGCCGACGACAAGTTCCGGGCCAGCGCGCGATTCCTGCTCCATCGATCGCCCTACGTCGCGCCCGAGGATCATGCGCTGCCGAAACTGCTTGCCGACGGTCTTCGTCCACGCAAAGCGAACACCGGTGCGATGTCGTTCTGGACCGACGCGGCGATCCTCGGCTCCGCGGGGATCGCCTCCGTCGTTTTCGGGCCGGGAGGCTCAGGGCTCCACGGACTCGAGGAGCACGTGCGGATCGATGAAGTGCTGGCCTGCTGCGACGCCCTGCTGTACGCGGCGTCCGCGTTCTGTTGACGCAGGCGGCCAGGGTGGCGACACCCCACACCAGGGAACCTCAAGTCGTCATCCTGAGTCGGCGAAGCGCGACGAAGGATCTCAGGATGCGAAAACGCCTGCT
>DATISF010000025.1:0-28759 GCA_035468985.1 Thermoanaerobaculia bacterium | reverse complement strand
TTCGTTCGCGCTGGCCAACTTCGGCGCTCTGCCGTACAACGCGACGCGTCCTGGCTTTGGCGCGGGCGTTGGCGCAGCGGGCGTCTTCCCGCGCGACGTGTCCCAGAACTGGGTCATCGTCTCGCTGTTTGCTGAAGGCCGTTACGGCGTGGATTACGACGCCGCATGGCTCGGCAACGGCTGCTCGCCGGCTCTGCCTGCCACGTCGTCTGGCTTGACCGGCAGCGCAATCGGTCGTATCGCTCCTGCAGGTGGTGTGCTGGTTTGCGCCCCGCCGAACGGACCGGGCACCGGTACCGCAGCTTCGCCGGTTTCCTCGGCTCAGCTGCAGTGCACGGGCAGCAACATCACTCCGTAGTCCGAACCTAACTCGCAGTTGCCTCACGAGGCGGGCCGGTTTTCCGGCCCGCCTTTTTTTTGGTCCAAAGTCAGACTAAATTCTTATGGTTGTGTGTTGCGAGGGGAAGGCGTGAACCGAACGTTCCGAGCGTTTCTGTGGACAGTACTGTTGTTCGCATCAGCGGTGTCCGGCTACGGGCAAGGGTGGGCCGTGCCTGCCAAGATGCCGGAGACACCAGTACCGTGCACAGGTTGCCCGAACGTATCCGTCGGTTCCCTGACGACCGGCTACAAGGCTCCCATCGCGACGTTTACCGGCCGCTATCTCGATTCATCGAACACAAGCGAGTGGTTCAAGCCGTTCCGCACGGCGCGGTCGAAATACGTGCTGGCGATGCCGGCGCTGGACCGCATCTACTTCCGCTACGGCGACGGCAGTGTCGCCTCCTACAAGCTGAGCACCTTTTTCACGCGCCTCGAAACGGGCGAGAAGCTCGCTTACTGGGCGCCTGACGGTCAGTTCTACCGCGGCGGCAACCCCGAGGTCTGGCTGAAATGGGACACCTGGTTCAACCCGGAACTCGGCGGCAGTGGCTGGACGACCAACCAGGTCGACGGGTCGCTGCGCATGACCTTCTTCGACGTTGACGATCAGGGCTACGTCTACATCGCCTCCACTCTTTATGGATGGGGCATCGTCAAGGACACCTTCGGCACGCTCGGCGGCGTGATGCCGACCATGGTTCAGAAATACCCGGGGGCCAAGGGCGACTCCGCACCGAACATGATCGCCGCCGTCAAAGGGGCCACCAAGTACTACGCAGTCCTCGGCAGACAGGACATGTGGGACGTGACCGACCGCAAGAATCCGGTCAAGCTCTCGAGCACGAACGTCCCGGCCTTGTATCACTTCGCCAGGAACGCCGCCGCCGATCGCATCGCCATCATCGACAACACCAGCACGCTCACCATCAACACCGGCGACGGATTCGCGAGCGGAACGACGCCGCTTTACACCGGCAGCGGCTTCAACGACGTCACCAGCGACGGAACGAACTTCTTCGCGCTCAGGTATCCGGACGGCATCGTGGTTCTCTCTCCGTCCGGCAACAGTTACGCGCAGACGCGCACCTCCGCGATCGATCCGAAATTCGCCGGCGCAAACTCCATCAGATACGGCGACGGTTACCTGGTTCTGACCGGCTCCGACACCGGGGGCGGTTGGGATGCGCGCGTCTACAAAGTTGGTGCGGATCTCTCTGCGACGGCCATCGTCACCAACGCATCGTTCGGGGACGGCAACTATCCGAGCTACTTCCGCAACTACTACGGCATCCCGCCGAGTTCTCAGTTCGTCGTTCCTGCCTACATCAACATGCTCAACGGCACCGTCGTGAAGGTGAACGGAAAGACGTACCTGATCATCTGCGCCAAAGGTCTCGGTGACGTTTACGAGCTCGGTGCTGGCGGTTCGGTCCAGCCTTGCGCCCCGATGACGAGCAACTCATTTGTCCCGACGTTCAATGGATCTGCGGGCTGCAGTCCCTCCCAGGTGTGTCAGTCGGGAGAGACGCTCACGCTGATCGCCAGTGCTCCGCCGCTAGGTGGCTACGATCCGAGCTGCGCCTTTCACACGTACTTCTGGTATCTCAACGGCGTTCAGGTGGCGACAGGCTCCCCCGCCACGTATACGGCGACGACCTCCGGCAGTCTCACGGTCACGATCTCGAACGGAACGCAGACCATGGTGTACCCGTCGAGTGGAGCGCTGACCTTGACGGTCGGAGCGGCGCCACCCAATCCTTGCGGCACTTTGGCGAGCAACAACCTCCTCATTTCGTACACGGGCAACCAGGGCTGCACGACGCCCAACGCCTGCAAGAATGGGGAGGCCATCACGTTCAAGGTCGATCCCTACCTTTACTCCTTCACGTGCGCACCGCATCAGTTCACGTGGAATTTCGGAGATGGCAGCTCGGCCTCGGGCTCGCAGGTCACGCATTCGTTCTCGACCGCCGGCTCCCACAATGTGACCGTGACTGTGACGAACCAGTACCAGCCGTCTGGCGTGACGAAGCCCATCTTCCTCACCACCATCGACACCCAGCCCGTCCAGTGTCCGACGATGACGGCGAACAACATCGCCATCGCGTTCAACGGCCTGTCATCGAACTGCTCGAGCGGAACAGCGCAACCGTGCAACAACGGCGAGACAATTCAGTTCGACGCCACCTCGTACGCGGGCTACGACTTCAACTGCTCGACGCACTCGTTCACGTGGAACTTCGGCGACGGTGGAACGGCGACCGGAAAGTCGCCGACGCATTCGTTCTCGTCGTCCGGATCGCACCCCGTCACCGTGACGATCTCGAACGCGACGCAGCAGAACTTCCAGCGGCAGATCACGGTCACCACCGGCGTCGTCGGTTGCGGCACGATCACGAGCCTGTCGCTGTTCATCGATTACCACAACGCCGTCAACTCCTGCGGCCCGCTGACGACCGCGCAGTGCTCGGCCGGTGAGCCGCTCACCTTCACGATCGGCCAGTTCGGCTCGTACGACATGAACTGCGCCCCGCATACGTTCGACTGGGATTTCGGCGACGGTACCCCGCATGGCAGTGGCAAGGATGTCGTCCACCAGTACGCGGTGGCGGGCACGTACACCGCGAAGTGCACCGTGAACAACGGGTCGCAGCAGGTCACGCTGCAGCAGCAGGTCACCATCGGCAACAGCAGCGGCGGCGGCGGTGACATCCAGATCACGCCGGTGATCACGCCGATGACCGGCGCTGGCCAGCCGGCGAACACATATTCCTTCAACGCGCAGGTGACCGGTGCTCCTGCGGGTGCCCTGTACGTCTGGAACTTCGGTGATGGCGCTCAGCAGACCGGCCTGACCGTCACCCATACCTATGCCGCGGCCGGGAAGTACACCGTCACCCTGAGCGTGTACAGCTCAACCAACCAGCTGTTGAAGACCCAATCGACCGTCGTCGGGGGGGAGCCGAAGCGACGATCGGTCAGGCATTGATTCCCAGGGCATTTTCTTGGAAATGGCATGTTTCGGCCGGCCACTTCCATGTCCCGAAGTCCGATAGGAAGTCCCAAATTTAAGGTTGTACGGATATCAACGTTCTTTGCTACAATAATTTTTGGTTCAACTCTGAAATACTGACGCTGTACCGCGCCTTATGACCGCCGCTTTCGTAGGCTGACCGTATCGCACATTCGCCAGGGGGGAGAGACGTGAATCAATCGTTCAGAGCTTTTCTGTGGACGGTACTGTTGCTTGCAGTAGCCGCAACCGGCTACGGGCAGGGGTGGGCCGTGCCGGCGAAAACGCCGGAGACACCAGTACCGTGCACAGGCTGCCCAAACGTTGACAACAATTCGCTGACGGTCGGGTACAAGGCTCCCATCGCCACATTTACCGGCCGGTATCTCGATTCATCGAACACGAGCGAGTGGTTCAAACCGTTCCGCACGGCACGCGCGAAGTACGTTCTGGCGATGCCGGCTCTCGATCGTATCTACTTCAAATACGGTGACGGCAGCGTCGCGTCCTACAAGTTGAGCACCTTCTTCACGCGCCTCGAAGGAGGGGAGAGGCTCGTCTACGCAGCCCCGGACGGTCAGGTCTACCGGGCCGGCAACCCCGAAGTCTGGCTGCGTTGGGACACGTGGTTCAATCCGGAGATCGGCAGCGGCTGGCAGACCAACACGGTCGACGGATCGCTGCGCATGACCTTCTTCGATGTCGATGACCAGGGCTTCGTCTACATCGCCTCGACGCTTTACGGATGGGGCATCGTCAAGGACGACTTCAGCACGATGGGCGGCTCGATGCGTACCAGCGTGCAGAAATATCCTTCTGCGAAAGGCGACTCCGCTCCGAGCATCATCGCGTCGGTCAAAGGCGCCACGCGCTACTACGCGATCCTCGGCCGGCAGGACATGTGGGACGTGACCGACCGGAAGAATCCGGTCAAGCTCTCCACGACGAATGTTCCCGGCCTGAACCACTTCGCCAAGAATGCGAACGCGGATCGGATCGCAATTGTCGATTCCACCGGCTCGCTAACGATCAATACCGGCGACGGCTTCGCCACGGGCACCGCTCCGCTCTTCACGAGCACCGGGTTCGCGGATGTCACCAGCGACGGCACGAACTTCTTCGGCCTCAAGTACCCGTCCGGCATCGTCGTCCTCGTTCCCTCGGGGAACAGTTACACCGAACAGGCCGGAACGCTGACCGATCCGAAGTTCAGCGCGAACACGATCAAGTACGGCGACGGCTATCTCGTCCTGACCGGCGCCGATACGGGTGCGGGCTGGGACGTGCGCGTCTACAAGGTCGGCGCAAACCTCATCCCCACTGCCGTCATCACGAACGGCACGCCCGCGGATAACGCCTACCCGAGTTACTTCCGCAACTACTACGGCCTTCCGCCCAACAACCACTACGTCGTTCCCGGCTACATCAACATGCTCGACGGAACGGTGGTCAAATCGAACGGCCACACGTACCTGATCATCTGCGCCAAAGGCCTCGGCGACGTTTACGAGCTCTCCGGCGGCGATTCGATCAGCGTGACCAACGACGGCTCCGCGGGTACGCCCAACATCAACTCGCCGACGAACGGCAACGGCAAGACGTACTACGGCGATCCGATCCAGTTCACCGCGAAGTCGCAGTCGACGACCATCTCGACGGTCGCCTGGAACTTCGGCAATCCCGAAGCCGGAACAAAGAACAGCACGACGTCCCTCATCAACGCGCCGGTACCGTATCAGTACGGGAACCTCGCCAAGACGGGGCTCGGGTCCAAGACGGTCAGCGCGTCCGCGCTGAACGATTCGAGCGTTCGTGGGCTCACCACGGCCACGCTCGAGTCGCCGGTGGCGCGGTTTGCGATCGCCGCGACGAACCCCAAGTTCCTGTTCACGCAGCCGAACGCCAGCTCGACCGCTCCGGTCGTCCTCGGCGACTCATTCGTCGACGCCTCGGACGGGCGCGTCGAGAGCCACTTCGATTCGTGGGTGCTCGACGGCGTCCCGACGAAGACAGTTCCGGGCGAGCTCCTTCCCGTCGGACCGTGCGGTCAGCACTCCGTGACCTTCACCACGTTTTATGGGCAGTACACCGGCTCGGGCGCCCAGCTCACACCGCAGAGCGGCAACTTCATCGTCGGCCTCGACGCGGCCAACGGTGCCGTCGTCTACAGTGTGACGCCGTTCAAGGCAGCGATGGACGTCGCCGCGACCGATGCGACGAGCATCACGTTCAAGAGCACGTCGCGAGTCACGAACAACACGGCGATTTTCGCGGCGGCCCAGCTCTTGGGCTTCAGCTACACGTGGGAGCTCGTCACCGCGGCGGGCGCTTCTCTCGGCGCACCGCTGACCGGGACCGGCACGACCGCGATTCCGAATTTCACGGTCGCCAAGTCGGCGATCTCGGCTGCGCAGGGTGCACGCGTTCGGCTCACTCTGTCGACGACCGCTCCATTCAACACGGGGTGTACGGGGTTTGAGACGAGCGTCGCGCTCAGCAATCCGCTCAATGCGCCCGATCCGAAGATCACGCAGAGCGGCGATTGCCAGACGACGCCGTGCACGTTCACGGCAAGCTCAGTGAACAACATCGACACGACCGCGGACAACTGGACGTTTAGCTGGCAGGTGCTGCAGTCCAACGGCGCGCCCGCGGACAGCACGATGGTTTCGGCGGGATCCGCGAGCACTTCGGTGTTCTCTCCGACCTTCTACAAGACCGGCACGTACACCGTGAAGGTCACGGCCCAGAATGCGATCGGGTCGAATTCGGCGCAGACGAATGTCTCGATCACCATCGCCACTCCGGTTTGCGCGAAGATGACCTCGTCTTCGTTCGTTCCGACGTTCAGCGGATCGTCAGGCTGCGATCCGTACCATCCATGCCAGTCGGGTGAGACGCTCGAGTTGCGCGCGAACAACCCGTTGGGCGTCGGTTACGACGCAAACTGCTCGGCTCACACATACACCTGGTATCTCAACGGCCTTCAGATCGCGACCGGATTACCGGCGACGTACACCGCCCAGTCGTCCGGCACGCTTACAGTCAGCATCTCAAACGGCACCGAAACGAAGACCTATCCGTGGCCGGGGACGACGCTGCAACTGAACGTCGGCTCCACCGGCGGTTGCACTGTGAACTGCGGTGGCACCCCGCCCGCGAATCCGTGTGGCACGCTCTCAGACATGAACGTTCAGCCGACGTGGTCCGGCGCGAGTTGCCCGAACGGTGGCGGGACGTGCGGAGCGAATGATCCGATCACTTTCGACGTGACCCCATACCTGTACGACTTCAACTGCTCGCTGCACTCGTTCCAGTGGAAGTTCGATGGCAGCACGACTGCCAACAGCAAGACGGCACAGCACTCGTTCACGAGCGGCTCACACACAATTACGCTGACTGTCACCCGTGTCAGCGATCAGAAGACCGTGACGAAGAACATCACGATCAACTTCAGCAGCGGTGGAAGCAACAACGGCGGCAACGGCTCATGCCCGACGATGACGAACACCAACGTCGCCATCTCGTACGCGGGTCCGTCTTCCGGTTGCTCGAGCAACACGGCCGCGCCGTGCAACAACGGCGAGCAGATCGCCTTCGACGCGATCTCGTACGCGGGGTACGACTTCAGCTGCTCCACGCACTCGTTCACGTGGGACTTCGGGGACGGCGGAAGTGCGACGGGCAAGTCGCCGACGCACACCTACGCGTCATCGGGCCAGCACACCGTGAAGGTGTCGATCACGAACGCGACGCAGACGACGCCGTTCGTGCGGCAGATCACGGTGTCGACCGGCTCGACGACGCCGGGGACCTGCGGCACGATCACGAGCCTCTCGCTCTACATCGACTACCACAACGGCAGCAACACGTGTAATCCGTACGGCGGACAGTGCTCGGCCGGTGAATCGGTCAACTTCACGATCGCGCAGTTCGGCACCTATGACATGAACTGCGCCACGCACTCGTTCGATTGGGACTTCGGCGACGGCTCGCCGCACGCCAATACGAAGGACGCCGTGCATCAGTACGCCACCGCGGGCACGTACACGGCGAAGTGCGTCGTGAACAACGGCTCGCAGAACGTGACGCTGCAGCAGGCGGTTGCCGTCAGCGGCAGCAGCGGCGGCGGCGCCGACGTCCAGATCACGCCGACGATCACGCCGATGACCGGCAACGGGCTGCCCGCTAACACGTATGTGTTCACCGCTGCGGTGAGCGGCGCCCCGTCCAACGCACGGTACACCTGGAATTTTGGCGATGGTGACTCGCAGAACGGCTTGACCGTGACCCACACTTACGCGAAGGCCGGGAAGTACACCGTCACGTTGAGCGTCTATTCGTCGACCAGTCAGCTGCTCAAGACGCAGACAACGACCGTCGGAGGCGCCGCCAAGCGCCGCTCGGTCCGGCACTGATCCCAAAGCAGTCGCTCTTCTGAAGTGGCGGGCTCCGGCCCGCCACTTCGTTTTTGCCCCTACAATGTCGGCGATGGAAACGGCCGTTCGCGCGGAGAGCGTGTCGAAGCACTACGACGTCTACAGACGTCCGGCCGACCGCCTGATCGAAATGATCACCCGCCGTCGCCGGCACAGCACGTTTCCGGCGCTCGAGGACGTCTCATTCGACGTCGAACGCGGTGAGACCGCCGGCATCATCGGCCAGAACGGCGCCGGCAAGAGCACGCTGCTCAAGCTGCTGTGCGGCGTGACCGCGCCGACGACCGGAACGATCAAGAGCAGCGGCACGATCGCCTCGATTCTCGAGCTCGGGACCGGCTTTCATCCCGAGTTCAATGGCCGCGACAACGCCGCCCTGAACGCCGCGATCCTCGGGCTCACCGCCGATGAGGTGAAGCGGCGGCTGCCGGCGATCCTGGAGTTCTCGGAGCTCGGCAGCTTCATCGATCGGCCGGTCAAGACCTACTCGTCAGGCATGTACATGCGCCTCGCGTTTTCCGTGGCCGTGAACGTCGATCCCGACATCCTCGTCATCGACGAAGCGCTCGCCGTGGGCGACGGCCATTTTCAGAAGAAGTGCATCGACAAGATCCGCGAGTTCCAGGAACGCGGCAAGACGATCCTGTTCTGCTCGCACGCGCTCTACTACATCAATGCCATCTGCCGCCGGACGCTCTGGCTCGATCACGGGAAAGTCATGCAGTTCGGGCCCTCGGTCGACGTCGTGCACGATTACGAGACGTTTCTTCTCGAACAGGACCGGACCCATCCCGCGACCGAGGAAGCGGAGGTGGAGCGGACGTCGTCGCCGGTGCGGATTGCATCGCTCTCGGTCTGCGATGCGAACGGCAACGATCGGACGATGTTCGCGCGCGGAGACGACGTTCACGTGCGGCTGCGCATCGAGTCCGACGATGCGTCGCAGCCCGTGCACATCCTCGTCGGGGTGAACCGCGTCGCCGACGATCTGCAGTGCTTCTCGGTGGCCACGCGCGATGACGGCGTGCCGCCGCTCTCCGGCGCGACGGAGTACGATGTGCGCCTGCACCTCGTGGACGTGCCGCTGCTGCGCGGCGACTACTCCGTCATCGCCTATGCCGGCGACGAGAACGCGATGACGGTGTTCGACCGGAAGGACCTCAGGCCCGGATTCTCGATCGCCGGCGATCGCTGGGAAGTGGGACTGATCGGCGTGCGGCACCGGTGGGAACGCGCGGGCGTCGAACGACAGGCCGCCGCCCCCGCCGCGAAATGATCTCCCTCCTCGTCGTCAACTACCGCTCCTCCGCGCTCGCGGAGGAAGCCATTCGATCCGCGCGCGCGGCAGCGCGTACTCCACTCCAGGTCGTGGTCGTCGACAACAGTTGCGACGTCGCCGAAGCCGATGCTCTCCGCCCTCACGCCGACGTCGTCGTCGCTCCTTCCCGCAATCTCGGCTACGCCGTTGCGATCAACGCCGGCCGCGTGCACTGCAAAGGAGATGTGATCATCGTCTCGAATCCCGACGTCGTGTTCGGGGAACGTGCGATCGAGAAGCTCGTCTCGGCGATCGACATGCAACGTGCTGCCGTCGCCGGGCCGGCGCTGTTCTGGGACGACGCCCACGCCTGGATGCTTCCTCCCAGCGAGTTGCATACGGCGTCGGAGAAGTTGGGCGAAGCGCTGGCATCGCGCAGCCGGTCGTTCGCGCGTTTCCGCGACCGGCGGCGGATCGCCGCGCGGCTTCAGTTCTGGTCGCTCGCACAGACCACCGAAACGACCGCCATCTCCGGCGCGGTGATGGCAATCCGCGCGGCCGACTTCGACAGCATCGGGGGTTTCGACGAGCGTTTTCCGCTCTACTTCGAAGAGAACGATTTTCTGCGCCGCATCCACGCGCGCGGCAAGCGGATCGTCTACGTACCCTCGGCGAAATGCCGCCACCTTTACAACCAGAGCGCCGGCGCAGACGTCGCGCATGCGACGACCGCGTACGCCGAGTCGGAGATGCGATATCTGGCCAAGTGGCACGGAGGGACGATGGCCCGGCTGCTCAAGACCATGGAGCGGCCGAGAATGGTGACGCTGCCCGCGCGTCTGGACTCCGCCATCGCGTTGCCGGCTCGCGATGTCGTCGTCGAGGCGTCGCCCCTGGCATCGTTCGAGACCGCGGCGGGCCACTTTCCCGCCGGGTCCAGCGCAGATGTGCCCGCCGAGGTCTGGGACTCCTACCGCTCGGAGGCGCTGTTCCTTCGCGTGGTCGACCGAAAAACCCGGGCAGTGCTCGCAACCTACGCCCGGTACAGGAGTTGATTAGAATGGCGGTATGACCGGCTCGACCAGCGTCTCGGTGCTGGTGCCGCTGGCCGGCACTTCGCCTGCGGCCGCCGCGGCGCGCGAGAACATCGAGCGATACCTCGAGACGACAGGCTTCACGTTCGAGGTGATCGCTGCCGAGGCATCGACATACGGCGCGTCGCTCCGCAAAAGTGTGGCCGAGGCGACCGGCAGTGTGGTGGTGGTGGTCGATGCCGCGCTGCCGTATCCGGTGAGCGCGATCGGCGATGCGGTGGCGATGATCGACTCGGGCGCAACCGAAGTCGTGTTCGGCACGACCGCACGAAATCGCGATCACCGCGGGCCCGCCGTTCTGCGGTGGCTGCTCGTTCCGGAGCTTCCCGATCCGAACCTGCGCCTCAAAGCGTTCTCTTCGTCCGCGGCGAAACTCGTGATTCCCGCGACGAAGCTCGAGCCTGAGTCGTGCGATCTCGAGATCGCGTATCTGGTGAACAAGTACGGATTTCGTGTCGAGCGACTTGCCGTGGAGATCCTGCCGGATGCGCACCTGGTGCCGTCGTTCACGCCGTGGACTCTTGTCTCGGCGTTGAAAATCAGGCTCACCGATCGGCGCATGGGATACCGCGCGGCGCGCCGATGCCCTGTTTGTTTCTCGCCCGAAGTGTGGACATTCGCGCAAGTTTCGGGGAATGTCATCCGTGCCTGCAGCCGGTGTAAGTGCCGTTATCTCAATCAGTTCGCTGAATCGGACGATTCGCTTCCGGTTCGTCGCGTGCTGCGTCCCCATGCACCGGTCAGCGAGGTCGTTGAGGAGCCGCACTCCGACACCGCGCGTCAACGGACGAGTGCGCGGCGGCTGTCCGTTTTTCGGAAGCAACTCACGGCGCGCGCGCGCATTCTGGAGATCGGAGTTCGCGACGGCACATTCGGACTGACGGCATCGCGCGAATTCGAATACGTCGGAATCGACTCTGCGCCGATCGTTGCGCGTCACGCGCGCGGCCGCGGTCTCGAGGTCTATTGCGCGACGCTTTCGAATTTCGTCAACACCGGCCCGGCGTTCGAAGGAATCGCGCTCTTCCACGTATTCGAGAACATGGCCGATCCGCATGACGCGCTCGCGCGCATCAAGGAATTGCTCAAACCGGGCGGAGTTCTCTTTTTGACCACGTTCGATACCGAAGGCCTCTTCTACCTGTTCACGGAGCGCAAGCAGCTGGCGCAGAACTTCCGGACGCATCTGATCCTCTATTCGCGCTCCGCGTTGATCGAGCTGCTCGAACATTCGGGATTCGAGATCGCGTCGATCGGCCCCGACTTCGAATATCGCGATCACAAGTTCCTTCGCCACTGGCTCTCCAACCGTTCGAACGTTCTCGCCGCCATGGCGCGTACGCTTCTTGGAATCCTGCCCGACCCGCTTCTCGTCAGCTCCGGCGCGATCCGCATCGTCGCCAGGCGGCGAGCCGGTGCGCCGCTGAACATGCGTGCGATCCGCTCGGTCGAGCCGACGCATGCACGCTGAAGCCGAACCGCGTTTCCTCACCCGGCGATATCAGCGCGGCGACGAAACGGCGATCCTCGATCTGTTCAACCGCTCGTTCCACGAGCCGCGTTCGCTCGAGCACTGGCGCTGGAAGTACGAGGACGATCCCTATGGCGGCGAGCGGATCAGCGTCACGTTCGACGCCGCCGGGGCGCTCGTCGGACATTACGCGGGATACCCCGTGCAGTACTTCCGCGACGGCGCCGGCGTCCTCGCGCATCAGATCGGCGACACCATGACCGAGCCGTCCGTCCGCCACATCGGCCGCGGTCCCACCGGTGTCCTCGGCCGCACCGCTCTCCACTTCTACGAGACGTTCTGCGACGGGCAGGTGGCGTTCAACTACGGGTTCAATGTTGCGAACATCCAGAAATTCTCGATGCGCTTTCTGCGCAGCGACCGCGTCGAGAACGTGGCCTATCGATACCGCGATCTGCGGGCGAATCCATTGCCGCAGCTCAGCCGCATCGAGCGATACGCGCGCGGAGTCCGATTCGAGCTCGCGGCCGCGACCTCGCCGGAGTGGGACGAGCTCTTCACGCGCGTCGCGTCTCGCTACGGCTTTCTCGCTCGACGCGACGCGCGATATGTTTCCTGGCGGTACTTCGCCCGGCCGGATGTGAGATACGTGGTGGTGGCGATCCGCAAGTGGTGGCGGCTTGTTGGTTGGGTCGTGTTCCGGATCCGGAACGACCGGATGACGATTGGCGACCTGCTCCTCGATCCCGATCATGCCGAGGTGCTCGAGCTCGTGTTGCGCCATTTGACGGCGGTCTACCCGGCTGCTGCAATCGAGGGGTGGTTTCCGCCGCGCCCGCGGTGGATCGAGGAGATTCTGGCGGCTGCCGGACTGGAGCAGAGGCAGGAGCCGCAGGACCTGTCGGTCATGTGTGTCCCGTTCGTCGACCCTGACGCTTCGGACCGCATCCGACAGTCGCTCTACTACTCAATGGGGGATAGCGATCTGTTCTGATCATTGGTTCGGCTCCTGCATTGACGTTCTCAGCAGTGCGAGAATGGTCCTGTCGTGAGCGAGATCCAGCCAGAGAAGATCCATTCCAGACGAATTGCCGACGTCGATCGGAAACGCGTCCTCGTCATCGATGACGATCTGCCTCTCCGCGGCATGCTCGCCGCCGCTCTCCGGCAGCATGGCTTTCAGGTTCTGCTCGCGGGCGACGGAGCCGAGGGCCATCGAGCTCTGACGATTCACAATCCCGACATCGTCCTGCTCGATCTGGCCATGCCCAACGTGAACGGCTGGGATTTCCTCCAGCGCCTTCAGGAAACCGGCCACCTCGGCAAGGTGAAGATCATCGTGCTCTCGGCGCACTTGCGCGTCGATCCGCAGGCCGTATTGCAGATGGGCGTGTCGGCGATTCTTCCCAAGCCGTTCAATTTGCCCGAGCTGATCGACGTGATCGAGCACCTGTCGTGACGGGCGACGCCGAGCGCCGGATCGCCAGCCAATTCGATTCGCGGTTCCTCCGCTCCTACGTGCGGAGCAAGCTTCGCAACGATCCGGTGTATCGCGCCGTTCTGGAGCGGCTGCGTGGGACGTCCGCACCGATTTTCGACATCGGGTGCGGCGTGGGTCTGCTCGAATTTTTTCTGCGCGAGAACGGTGTCGAGAATGCCGTGACGGGCATCGATCACGACGAGCGGAAGATCGAGACGGCGAAGCGAATCGCTTCGAAGTACACGGGCCTGCAATTTCGGGCAGGCGACGCGCGCGATTCTGTTCCCGCCGGCGCGACCGTCGTCATGCTCGATGTTCTGCACTACTTCACCGGGGAGGATCAGCGCCGCATCCTCGAGAACGCGGCGGCGGCGCAAGGAGATCTCATCCTGATCCGTGATGCGGTTCGTGACGGCACGCTTCGCTACCGTCTGACCGCCGTCCAGGAGATGTTCTCGCGCGCCGTGCGATGGTTGCGCGCCGAGCGGTTGAATTTTCCGGCCGCCGACGACATCGTGCGGCCGTTCCGTGAATACACCGCCGAGGTGACGCCGATGTGGGGGCGAACGCCGTTCAACAACTACTTGTTCGTTCTCAGGCGATCGGTGGGCGGGATCACGAACCGGTAACCGCGCGCCTGCACCTCGTCGATGACGCGCGCGAGCATGGCCACGGATTCGCGCCGGCCTTGATGCAGGAGGATGATCGTGCCGGGGGCGATGTCGGGCATGATCCTGCCGACGACGCGGTCAGGATCGCTCGTCTTCGTGTCGAACGCTCGTGCGCTCCAGCCGACCAGCGTCAATCCATTCCGCTTCAACACGGGATGAACCGATGGGTTCTTTGTGCCGACCGGGGCGCGGAAAAGCTTCGGCGGCGCCCCGAGGATGTTCGCCAGCACGAGGTTGCAGCGTTCGATCTGCGCGGCGATGTTCCACGCCGGCAGACACCAGAACGTGGCGCTCGGATGCGAGTACGAATGATTTCCGATGGTGTGGCCGCGACGGACGATCTCGCGGATCGATTCGGGATGCTTCTCGGCGAGGACGCCTTTGACGAAGAAGGTGGCCTTCACTCCGCGCGCGTCGAACAGATCGAGCAGCGCAGCGGTGTCGTCCGTGGGCCCGTCGTCGACCGTCAGCCACACCTCGCGCTCCGTTGTCTCGAAGCGGGTCATGACCGGACCGAGCCACTGCACGTTCGGCCGGAGCGTCGGATAGAGCACCAGGCCGTGAGACAGAGCGATGATGCCGAACGCCCCGAGGATCGACCAGTGCCAGACGATGATCGCTGCGAAGGGAGCAACGACGAGCCCGGTCAGGATGATCTGTCTCAACTCTCCGCTCCGAAACGCCGTTCCGCCTCGGCGATCGCGGCGCGCAGAAGAAACACGACGGCAGCAGCGGCGGCGTTCATGGCCACGAGGATCAGGAACCCCCACGCAATATAGCGCCCCGAAGCGTCACCGGCCGCCACGATGACGCCAACGCCGATCATCAATCCCATGAGGATCGCTGAGGCAATCCTGGTCACCGCAGTGTCGCTGATCCGAAAGATCCGCTGAGCGGCCACCAGGAGGACGCCGACGCCTACGATCACTCCCTGGAACGCCACGACACTGGCGGGGACGGCGACGATATACGCGAGCGGCGTGGGCATGCTGGTTTCGAACAGCGCGGCGAAGTACGTGGTGGCGACGAACACGATGCAGATGGCCACGAGAAAGTGCTCGGCCGCGCTCTGATGCCGATCGACCGAGAGAATCAGGCCGGGGGCGGGTTCGGGCTTTGCGGCGCGCAGCCGGAAGTATGCGTACAGGCGAAACAGGGCGAAGTGAAAGCGCGACGGCAGCCAGCGTGCGTCCCGCCGATCGCGCACGATCCTCATGCCGCGAGCTTCTCCGCATGCGGATCGAACGCGAACCACTGGTACCAGCTCGTGCGGATCACCTCTTCCAGCTTCTTCGTCCACTCGTCGACCGCGAGTCTGAGATCGTCGTCGCGATAGCGGCTGCGGCGTTCCACGCGGATCGGCTCACAGGTGAGGAGGCGGTACCTCCGCCGTCCGGTGCGGATGATGAAGAGCGGGAAGACCGGCACGCGCGCGGCCATGGCCAGAGCGAAGGGACCGGCGGGCATGCGCCCAGGCTTTCCGAACAGTGTTGCCGGAAGCGCGGCGATTCCGGGCGTGATCCGATCGCCCTGAATCGCCACCAGCTCGCCGCGCTGGATGGCGTCGAGCAAGTCGAGCGCGAGCTCGCTGGCTCTCGTGCTGAAGTCGATGCGCAGCGCCTCCGTCCGCGAGCGCTCCTGCATCGCCTCTTCGAACTTCGCGGTCTCCGGATCGAGCTCCGGGGCGCGGACCATGACGATATGGCGGTCCGACGTCTCCGAGAACACGTGCGCGCCGAGGTCGTAGCTGCCCATGTGGGCGGTGAGGATGATCGCGCCGCCTTGATGTGACTTGAGTTGCTCGAAGTATTCGATGCCGGTGAATTCCCAGTCCGGAAGGATGCGCTGCTCGCGAAATCGCACCGTGTCGGCGATCGACCAGGCGAAGTTCCAGAAGACGCGATACGTGCGGAAGAAGTTCGCGACCGGCCACGATCCCGGTTTGATCCAGCGCAGGTTGCGCATCACGTTGCGGCGCCCCGGGCCCCAGAGGAGGAAAAAGAGGGACCAGAAGGCCATGACGACCGGCTCGATCCACACCGGGACGATGAGGACCGCGAATCGGAGGAGCTGGCGCCAGAACACTCCGCGCACGAGAAATCTTCGCCACCAGCTCTTCACGTGCGGATGATATCCCCCAGGTTTCTGTCCACGGACGGCAGACGAGGTCGCAGCATGCGGAAGAGCGCGCCACCGATCATCCGGTCGTCACCGGGGTAGGTGGGAACGACGTGGAGCGGGAAGCGCTCAAAGATCTCCTCGTCGGAGCGGCGCCGCTTCAGTTGCACGGCCTTGCGCTTGATCGCGATCCGCTCCTGGTTCTGCAGGATCCACTCGAACGCCCGGAACTGCATCGCGGTCAGCGGATCGTCGATCTTCGCGAGCGCCGGCCGGCCGAACAGACGCCGCCGGATCCGGGCGACGATTCCGCGCTTCGCTTGACCCGGAAGCTCGCCCTCGAACGGGCTGCGCCGCAGCTCGCCGATGCGCTCATTGCGCGTGGTCGCGAAATGATGGAGCCGGTGCAGATACGTGTAGAACACGGCTCCGGCGGCTTCGCGAAGTGTGGTCTCCTCGTAATTCTTCAGCGCGGTCTGCAGGGCGTTCCGTTCGAACAGGACACCGCGCTCGAACGCGCCGATGCGGTCGCTGGTGGCGCTCGAAGCGTGGCGGACCAGCCCTCGGGGCTCGTAGACGACGCGAAATCCGGCCAGCCACGAGCGCCATCCGAAATCGACATCCTCGAGATACGCGAAGTAGTCGTCATCGAATCCGCCGAGGTCCACCAGCGGCGCGCGGCGCGAGATCATGTTGCCGCCGCAGGCGAAGAGGAGCTCATCCCCGGCACGCGGCTCGGCGGTCGAGCCGATCGGGAAGCGGAAGCCGGTCTGAAACGCGTGGCCATCGAACGTCATCACGCCGCCGATGAAGTCGATCCGCTTGCCTTCGAGATCGACGATCTTTCCCGCGACGGACATCACGTCTTCCGGTGCCTCGTCGATCCGTCGGGTGAGAGCGGCGAGCCAGCCGGCCTCCGGAATGGCGTCGTTGTTCAGGAAGATGATGTTGCGGGCCGTCGACGCACGCAGCGCGGCGCTGATTCCGCCGGTGAATCCGCGGTTTTCTTCGAGTGCGAACAGCCGCACCTCGGGATGCCGGGACGCGATGGCCACCGAGCTGCCATCCGTCGATCCGTTGTCGACGACGGTGACGCGCGCGCCGGGGACATCGCCAAGCTGTGCGTTGACCGCGGCCAGGCACTCCAGCGTCTGCTGCCGGCCGTTCCAGTTGATGATGATGATCTCGACCGGCGCCGCGCTCAGAACGCGCCTCCGATCCGGCGCTTGAGCCGGTCGAGGATCGAGGGCGGCCGCTCGGGAAGCTGCAGCTTCACGGCGAAGGCGTCCTTGTCTCTGTCGAACCGTGGATGCTTGCAGAAATCGCGCAGTGGCTCGAGGACGTGTGGCCACTGGTGGTCCTCGACGAAGCGGCGCGCGCCATCGCTCATGTCGCGGCGGCCGAGCGCCGAGACCGTCGCCGCTGCAAAGTCGGCCGGCGATTCGCCGCGCACGATGATTCCTGCGCCGTAACGTGCCAGAACTTCATCGGTTCCGGGTGCCGAGCTCGTGACGATCGGCAGTCCACCCCAGAGATAGTCGAACACGCGCGTCCGCATCGAGAGGTCGGTCTCGACCGACTCCGGAAACGTCAGCAACGCCAGCGCGAAGCGGTCGAAGAACTGGCCGCGTTTCTCGTACGGCGTCCACGGCTCGAAGCGGATGAACGCACCATAGCCACGCTTCGATCCGTACTCGATCGCTTCGGCGGCTTTCCCCTGCGGCGTGAGATCGGGATTCGGATGCGTCGTGAACGTCAGAGTGATGTTGCCGATCGTCTTCCGCGCGATGGCCACGGCATCGATCGCGAGAATCGGGTCGTACCAGTCGTAGATCCCGCCGAAAAGAACTTCGTGATTGTGCGAGGCGGTGCGCATCCGCGGTGGCTGCACGCCGAACGGCGCGACACGGATCAACGCATCGAGATGCCGGTCCCTCTCGAACGCGGCCGGGCTGAGCCGTCCCGCCGCCAGCATCACTCCGAGGTAGAACAGCCGCTGCGCCTCGGATGCACACAGGAAGAAGTCGCCGCGGGCGAATGAGCTCATCAGCGTGGCGTGATCGTGCTGGAAGACCTCCGCGCCGCGCTCGGCGAAGTAGTGGAGGTTCTCGATGATGAACGGATCGTAGAGATCGACCACCGTGGGCAGCACCTTTCCGTGTGCGAACAGTGCGTTGACCGCGTGCCCCTGGACGATCGCCATGTCGTTCTCTTCGGTTGCTTTTGCGATCGCCTCGGGCGTGAGCGCCGCGGCGTTGGCACCTTCGACAGCGCCGCCGTCGGGACTGAGAATCGTCAGGCGGTGTCCGTCCGCGGCGAGCACTTTGGCAATCTCGAGGAAGCGGATGCCCACTCCCGCCGGCTGCCGGTGGCCGAGGGGCTCGGGACAGACGAGGAGGACGCGGGTCATCCGCGGCCTCGCATCCGCTCCATCATCGCGTGCAGCTTCCAGGTTCGCGACTTGTAGATCATGTTCAGGAGGCCCTGCAGACGTTCGATCTCAGCGTAGGCCGCGCGGCCGACCGCCTGGGCGTCGTCGAGCGACTTGCGGAGCTGTTCGCCGTCGCGCGCGGCTCGTTCGTTTTCCTGCGTTGCGCGATCGAGCTCGCCGCGCAGCGCCTCGACCGCGGCTTCGAGATCCTTGATGTACATCGTGCGCTGGTTCACATCGCTGTGCAGCGTCTGGATCTCGCCGATGAGCTGCCCCTTTTCGCGCTCGAGCCGGGCGATCTCGTTTTCGCCGTTCGCGCCGCGGCCCTTCGCTTCCACGAGCATGCTTTCGAGTGCGTTGCCCCGGCGTTTCTGCTGCTCGAAGACGTTCGCAAACACGTCGTTCGACATCTTCGACGCATGCTTGCGCCAGACCTGCAGTTTCGCGTCGCGAAAACGCGCCGAACCTTCCGGGGCTGCGAGAAGGATCGATCCACCGCCTTCGATGTGGCGGATCTCGCACGTGATGCGCGCGACGTGCGTGAAATCGCCGCGGCTGGAGAGCCGGATCAGGAAGTCCCAATCCTCGAACAGATCGAACTCCGGATCGAAGCCGCCGGCGTCGAGAAAAGCCTGGCGTCGCGTGAGGACGGTCGGCAGAGGGATGTAGTTGTCGACGAGGAGCATCTCCCGATCGAAGTCGCGACCGAACAGACGCAGCCGCGATTTCGGTTCGTAATTGCCGGTATCAGCCAGCGAATAAAACGCGGAAACCGCGTCGGAGTACCACGCCGCGCTCTTCGGCACGTTCTGCGCGGCGGCGGCGAGGGTGGACAGGTGCTCGCGCTCGTAGCGGTCGTCGTCATCGAGAAACCCGATGTACTCGGTCGATGCCGCTCGCACGCCGCTGTTCATGGCCTCGGAGCGTCCGCGCGATTTCTCGTGATCGATGATTCGGGCGTCGATGTCGGGATGAGCTCCGCCGTCGTTCACGATCACGAGCTCAGCGGGATATTCGTTGGCCCGGATCGAATCGACGGCCTGGCGCAGAAGTGCGGGCCGGTCCTTCGTGCGGATGACGACCGTGATCGGCAACGTCGCGCGCGTGATGGCGATCTCGGCGGGCGCGCCGGTCGCGCGGCGCAGCTCGCTGAAGGCCATCGTTCTGATCTCCGGCAGCGCGACCGCCCAGTAGCCTTCGGCGAACTTCGTCTCCGGCGGCAGCGTCAGGGCGCGATAGGTGTTCAAGCCGCGCGCGTAGGCGGCGTAGTCGCGAATGGCGGTTTGCGACCGGTGTGCCGCGATGGCCTGGTACTTCAAGTCGGCGACATCCGTAATATCGACGAGGGTGTTCGGCCGCAGCGGCTGGCTCACTTCATAGAATGCGACGCGCGTAATGGCCAGATCGGCAAAGAGGCTCTCGTCCCGCGCAACGAGGTCGCAAAACGCGCGCGAGAGCGCAAGATGGTCAGGATGAATCTCAACAGGGCTCGGGACGAGCACCAGGTCGGGTTTGAACGCGATGAGATGCTCGCGGATCGCGGCCGCCACGCTGTCGTCGAGGCCGCGATCGGGGAAGCGGAGAAAGTGAACTTCGGCTTCGCCGAGGACGGCCAGGCCGCGGCGCGATTCTTCTTCGCGCGCGTTGCGGTAGCTGTCCCGATCCTGCTGGCCCGGCTCGGCTTCCGCACCATCCGTGGCAATGAGCACGCGCACGGCACGCCGGTCGCGCAGATGCTGCGCCACGACACCGCCGCAGCCGATCACCTCGTCGTCAGGATGGGGAGCGAGGACGAGAAGCCGTTCGCCGATGAGCCGCGCTGCATCGTACGGAATGCTTTCCGCTTCGATGAGCATACTGGGCTGAATTATATGTGCCGTTGCGGGGCCACCCTCAGTTGGCGGATGATGGAATCTACGCTGGCGTGAATAAAGCCGACCATCAACCGCAACTCGCGGGAGTGTTGGCGCTGGTGAAGGACCTTGCCGGTCTGATTCACAGCGACTCCACTGCCGATCTCTTCGGGCACTCCTTTCATACGCTGGTCAAAGCCGTTCCGTTTGATGTCGGGGTAGCGGTCATGCTGGAGACCAACCTCGACCTCTTCATCTCGGCGCGGCCGGTCGCCAGCCGGCTGATCGGCCAGCCCCTCGTCGAGCGCGTTCGTGCCGTCCTCCAGGACGTGATTCCGGCGCAGTTCACCAAGACCGAGATCATGGTCCGCGACGAGCGGAGCAATCTCGACGGCGATTCTGACGGTCCCGCCGGACTCGATTACGACATGCACACCGTCCTGCGGCAGGAAAACCGCACGGCCGGGCTCCTGCTGGTGTGTCGCGCCGGGGCGGCGTTCAGCGAGGACGAGCAGCGAGTCATGGAGATCTTCTCGGCGCAACTCTCGATGCTGCTTGAGAACCTCAGGGCGCGGCAGAAGATCATCAGCCTCGCCGACACCGACGAGCTGACGGGCATCCCGAACCGGCGTTTCTTCCGGAAACAGCTCACCTCGGAGATGGGACGTTCCCGCGTCTACAACGTGCCGCTGTCGCTCCTGCTGATCGACGTCGACAACTTCAAGGAGATCAATGACCGGTTCGGACATCCGATGGGGGACGTCGTGCTGTCGGAATTGTGCGGCGCGATTCACGAGATCCTCCGTTCTCCGGACGACGTCAGCCGTTTCGGCGGCGACGAGTTGGCGATCATCCTTCCGCACACCGATGCAACGGGCGCGGCCGCGGTCGCGGAGCGCGTCCTGAAACGCGTGCAGGAACTGTCGATCCTCTCGCCCGAGGACAACGCGACGGTTCACTGCACGGTCTCGATCGGAATCGCGCAGTACGAGGCGAAGGACGCTACGTTCAGCGATATCGTCCGGCGCGCCGACGACCGGTTGTACGATGCCAAGCGCGAGGGCAAAAACAGATACAATTATTAATCCTAAAATGTTTAAACGTTATTTAGTTGCCAATTGGAAGATGAATCTGCCTCCCGGCGGAATGCTGGCCTACCTCGACGCGGTCGGTGCGGCCGCCGCCGGCGACGTTCAGGTCGTCGTCGCTCCTCCGTTTCCCTACCTTCGCGATGTTTCCTCCCGCACGCGTCTCGGCGTGGCCGCGCAGAACTGCGCGGATCACGAGAAGGGCGCATTCACCGGCGAGGTCGCGCCGTCCATGGTCCGCGACTGCGGAGCGCACTATGCGATCGTCGGACACTCCGAGCGGCGCCAGATCTACGGTGAGTCCGACGCGCTCGTGGCCAAGAAAGTCGCCGCTGCCGCGGCGGCGAGCCTCGTTCCCATCCTCTGCATCGGCGAAGAATTGCGCACGCGCGACGGGGGACATGTGGCGACGTTTCTCGCGGCGCAACTGCGTGCGGTGGCGGAGGCCGGGCTGGAGGAGGCGGGGGAGATCGTCATCGCGTACGAGCCTGTCTGGGCGATCGGCACGGGGCGCAACGCCAGCGGCTTGATGATCGCCGAGACCGTGGAGTTGATCCGCGATGCCCTGAAGCGCTTCTGGCCGCCGCGATTCGGAACCGCGGCACCGATCCTTTACGGCGGAAGCGTGACGCCGGAGAACGTGGCCGAGATGGAGACGAGCGGCCACGTCGACGGCTACCTGGTCGGCGGCGCAAGTCTCGACTCGTCAAAATTTTCGGCCATTCTCCGCGCCATGCACAGGCCTTGACTTGGACTGCCGTTCCGGGAAGAATTCCGCGGCTCAGCGGGTTAGCAGCAGGGCACCGGAGAATCCATGATCATTCTGCTCGTCGTTCTGCACATCATCATCAGCCTCTTCTTGATCCTCGTCGTCCTCTTACAGCAGGGGAAGGGAGCGGATCTGGCTGGCGCGTTTGGTGGTGGCGGATCGCAGACGGCGTTCGGCGCCCGAGGGGCGACAACGCTTCTGCACAAGCTGACGACCGCGTTCTTCATCCTGTTCGTCATCACCTCGATGGCGCTCGCAGTGTTGCAGGCCCGGCCGCGCAGCTCGGTGATGAGCGGTGGGGGATCGGCTCCGGCACCTTCGGCCCCCGCGAAGAAGTGACCCGAAGGGTCATCCTGAGCGAAGCGAAGGATCTCGTCGACGAGACTCTTCGCTCCGCTCAGAGTGACGCAGGCCCAAGTGGCGGAATTGGTAGACGCGCACGTTTGAGGGGCGTGTGGAGAAATCCGTGCCGGTTCGAGTCCGGCCTTGGGCACCACGTAGGTCCGGCTCTCCAGCCGGACGGGCCGACTGAGAGTCGGCCCTACGTCTAGCGGTCGGCGATTCTGCGATCGTACTCGGCCGCGCGATCGAGAAACGACTCGATACTCCTCGCCAGCGACAACTTCTCGGTCAGCTCCTCCGCCTTGTCGAAGTCCGCGCGCAGCCGTCCGGCCTCGGCCAGGTAGTAGTCGCGCAATCCGACCTCGACCTTGAACTCGGGATACTTCTCGGCGAGCGTGCGCATCCACTCTTCGACCTGACGCCGCCGGTCCTTGTCTCCGTTGCCGCTTTTGAGGTCGTCGAGCAGCCTGGTCACGACGCCGGAGAGGATCTGCTGCTTCTGTTCGTTGATGGAGCTGTCCGGCATGGGCGCGAATCGTATCACTCCACTACAATGCGCCGCGTGAAAGTGCTGATCGCGAATCGCGGCGAGATCGCGGTGCGCGTGATTCGCGCCTGCCGCGAGATGGGCTTTCCCACCGTCGCGGTTTACTCGGAGGCGGATCGTGCGGCGATGCATGTGATCTATGCCGATCAGGCCATCCCGATCGGCCCGGCGCCATCGCGCGACAGCTACCTTCGCATCGATCGCATTCTCGAGGCCGCGAAGAGCACAGGAGCGGATGCGATTCATCCCGGCTATGGATTTCTCGCCGAGAACGCCGGCTTCGCGCGTGCGTGCCGCGATGCCGGATTGCTGTTCGTCGGTCCTTCGCCGGAATCGATCGAGGCGATGGGTTCGAAGACCGAGAGCCGTCAGCGGATGCAGGCGGCGGGTGTGCCCGTCGTTCCAGGGCTGACTGAACCGGTGAAGTCTGTCGACGAGATCACCGCATTCGCCCGTGAGGCCGGCTATCCGATCATGATCAAGGCCAGCGCGGGCGGCGGCGGAAAGGGAATGCGGTTCGTCGAGCGCGAAGCGGATCTTCACGCCGCGTTCGACCGAGTCACCAGCGAAGCGCAATCGTTCTTCGGCGACAGCGCGGTCTATGCCGAAAGGTTCATCGCTTCGCCGCGCCACATCGAAGTCCAGATCCTCGGCGACCAGCACGGGAATCTCGTTCACCTCGGCGAGCGCGAATGCACGCTGCAACGACGACATCAGAAAGTCATCGAGGAGTGTCCATCGCCCGTCGTGGACACGAGGCTCCGCGAGAAGCTTGGCGCCATGGCCGTGCAGGCGGCGCGCGCCGTCAACTACTTCTCCGCCGGAACGATCGAGTGCCTGATGGGACCCGACCGACGGTTCTATTTCCTGGAGATGAACACGCGGCTGCAGGTCGAGCATCCGGTGACCGAGATGGTCTGGGGCGTCGACATCGTGAAGGAGCAGCTGCGCATCGCCGCCGGCGAGAAACTCCGCTTCGCGCAGAAAGACCTCTCGCCGAACGGCCACGCGATCGAATGCCGCATCTACGCGGAAAACCCGGCCAGGAACTTCGCCCCCTCGCCCGGTTTGATTCGCTACATCAATCTTCCCCAGGGACCGGGTGTCCGCAACGATAACGGCGTCTATGCCGGGTTCACGGTTCCGGTCTTCTACGATCCGATGCTGTCCAAGCTCGTCTGCCATGCGCACACGCGGCAGGATGCGATCGCGCGCATGAAGCGCGCCCTCATGGAGTATCGAGTCGACGGGATCGAGACGACGATCCCGTTTTTCTCGATGATCATGGACAACGCCGAATTCGCCGCGGCGAACTTCGACACCGGCTTCATCGACCGGCTTCTCTCGCAGGTCGAGTTCGGCCACGGTACGCGCGACGGACAGGTCGAAGCAGCCATCGCTGCCGCGGCGATCATGGCCTTCGAGGAATCCCAGCACGTGCGATTCCCGGAGGGCGGCGATTCGGCGTGGAAGCGTGCCGGGAGGGTGGAGGGACTCCGTTGAGGTTCATTGCCCGGCGTGACGAAGAGAACATCGAAGTCGAGGTCGAGCGTCACGGCAGCGGATACCGCGTGAAGATCGGCGACCGCTGGATCGACGTCGATTTCGTCGACGCCGGCGGCCATGTCCGTTCGTTGCGGCTTCAGGACGGGACCCAGTACTCGCTGATCCACCACCGCGAAGGCAACCGTCACGAGATCGTCATCTCGGGCAATCCGATCTTCATCGAGGTCATCGATCCTCTGGCGCTCAAGCGCAAGCGGCGCGAAGACGAGATTGGCGGTGGGGGCGTGATCAAGACCCTCATGCCCGGGCGGGTCGTCCGCGTTCTGGTCAACAAGGGCGATGCGGTGAAGAAGGGGGCCGGCCTCCTCATTCTCGAGGCCATGAAGATGGAGAACGAGATCCAGGCACCCGTCGACGGGGTGGTCGACCAGATCCTCGTCGAGCCCGGCCAGACGGTGGAGAGCGGCGCCGAGCTCGCTCACATCGGCTGATTGCCGCCGCCACATATAATCGAAGGATGTCGTCCACTCCGGCAACGGGTCCGTATCGCGTTGGCGAGCGGATCGGAACATCCCTCTGGAAGGGATCGGATACTCGCAACGGCAAGCCTGTCGCGTTGAAGATCCTCTCGAAACAGCTTCCGAAGGACCAGGCAAAACGGGATACGCTCCTTCGCGAAGTTCGCGTCGCCTCGGCCCTGTACCACGCGTTTCTGGTGCCGATCATCGAGATCGTGCCGCTCGGTGAGAACCTGGTCATGGCCATGACCTGGCTCGAGGTGCTCCCGATCACGAAATACATCAACCACAAGGCGATGGCTCGCACCGATTGCCTGCACCTCTCCTATCAGCTCGCCGATGGCGTCAAGTTCCTGCACACCAAGGGGGTCGTGCACGGGAACATCAACGGCGATTCGGTCATGGTCACGCCGGACGGCCAGATCAAGCTCGGTGGTCTCAACTTGACCAACCTGATCTCGCGGGGTGACGGCATCTCCGCCGCCTACCAGCAGAAGGGGAGCGACGCCCGCAGCGTCGCCTACATGGCTTCGGAACAGATCGTCGGCCAGCCCGTCGATCCGAAGACGGACGTCTATTCGATCGCGGTCGTCATGTACGAGATGGCCACAGGCCGTCTGCCGTACGACGCCGCGACCGCGCCCGACTTCGCGCGCAAGATCGTCGAAGGGCAGCCGATGTCGCCGGCAGTCGTGAATCCGTCGATCGACAAAGGCATTCTGGCAATCCTCGGCCGTTGTCTCTACAAGGACCAGTTCCGGCGCCTCAAAGACGCGAAAGCGCTCGTCGATGAGATCACCAAGGCCGAGCCGGATGCGATGCGGTTCGCGAACGAGCTGGTGTCGAAGTCCGCTCCGGCGACCGCTGCGACGGCCACGCAGGACGCGGCGGCGAAGCAGGCGATTCTATTCGTCGGCGACGTGGCGAACTACGACGAGCTCGCCGCCGCGGACCCGGAGAAAGCGAGCCAGACCGCGGCCCGCATGCAGCAACTCCTCGGCGAGGCCGTGTACCTGTTCGACGGCAAGGTGCTCGATCCGTTCGGCAAGAAGATGATCGCCGAGATGCCGTCGGTCGAAAGCGCCCTCGAGGCCGCACGAAAAGGGGAGTTCGATTTCTCTCCCGACCAGCAGAGCGGCGAGCCGATTTCCGTGAGGCTGCTGCTGCACTTCGGAGCGGTCGCGGAGAAAGACGGGAACGTGTCCGGAGACGGCGTCAAGCGCGCCGTGCAGGTCCTGGCCCAGCTTCCGCCGGACACGCTCCATCTCACCGAGGATTTCCTGAAGCGGGGCCGGGCCGGCGTGCGCGTGCGCGATGCCGGTGCGAAGGGCGGGGTGAAGGTCTTCACGATCGCGCCCTCCGAGCTTCCGGTGCCGAAAGCTCCTCCCGAACCGACGGCCGCGGAGCTCGAAGCCGAGGAAGCGGCGGAAGCAGAGGCAGAGATGGAGGTCATCGCCGCAGACGCGGCGAAGCGGCGCAACAGGACGATCGCCATCTCTGCAGCGGCGGTCGTGGTCCTTCTCATCATCGCCGGCGGCATCATGATGATGCGCAGCGGATCGCATCCGCAGGTCACGACCGCCCCTCTCACGAGGAAGACGACGCGCACCGCCCCGCAGCAGGCGGCGGTGCTGATCAATCCGATCAACGTGGAAGGGAACGATCCCGTACTCGTCGACCGCGCCAACGCCATCCGGCTAGCCGCGACCGAGATCCTCCGGCATGTCACGGGCGTGCGTCTGGCGGAAACGCCCGCGGCCGATGTGGCTCCCTTTGGGGCAACGTTGCGCGCCGGTGCGGCCGGCCCTGAACTGGTGCCACAACAGGCGCCGGCGACACCGATCGCCGTTCCCGACGCCGCGAGCGGCATTCGGGCGATTCTGGCCTGGGCCTCGTCGCAGGCGCACGTTCCCATACGGGACAGCCAGTCGCCGGAGGCTTTGAATGCCTACGCCGATGCGGTCACGGCCTGGGCGGCGAATGATCCGACCAAAGCCGAGACTTCGATCAAGGCAGCGGTCACGGCTGACCCGAGCTTTCTGCCGGCACAACTTCTGGCGATGCGGTACTACTCGGCGAAAGGCGACGCGCCGCACTCGGTGGAGGCAGCGAAGCAGGTGATGGCGCTCGACTCCTCGAACATGGATGCCGCGCGGATGGTCGCGCGCACGTTGCTGTCGCTGGGCGACGTGCCATCTTCGTTTGCCGCCTACAAGGTCATCCTGCACAACGATGCCGGCGACGTCGAAGCGCTGACTCACATCGCGCGGTATGCGGCATCGATCGGCGACGCCGCGCGGTTCAACGCGGCACGCGAACGCCTCCGCCGTGTTCCGGCGTCGACGATCGCCGTTCATGACGGCGATGTGCTCGCGGCGGCCGGCCGGCTCGAGCTTGCGGTCAAGCAGTACTACGCGGTCGAAGAGCAGGTCCAGAACAATCCGGCGCTCTCGCTGAAGATTGGCCGGATCGCTGTGCTCATGCAGTCGCTTCCGATCGCGGACATCGAGCTCGGCAAGCTGCAGCAAACGGATCCGGTGTTCGGTTATCACCTTCTCAAGGCCTACATCGCCGCCCATCAGAAGAGCGCCGCGGACGCAGAGCAGGAGTTGAAGGCCGCCTCTGATGCTTCGACGCCGGGCGACAATTTCTGGACCAGCGCCGCCGAGGTGTACGTGCTGCTCGGCGAGAACGACAAAGTGCTGGAATCGCTCGAGAAGGCGGTTGCCCGCAAGGAGCCGACGTCGAGCCTCATTCTCAGCGATCCCCTTTTCGAGTACCTGAAAGCGGATGAGCGTTTCGACAAGATCCGCGCAGCCGCCTCCGCCGAACAACAGGACATCAGCACGGCATTGGCGCAGATCGTGATCTGATCACGGCATGATCGTCACCGCTCGTCTCAGTTTCTCCGCCGCGCATCGCCTTCACAATCCGGAACGCGATCCTGATTGGAACCGGCGCACGTACGGGAAGTGCGACAACCCGAGAGGTCACGGCCACAACTACTTCATTCAGGTCAGCGTGCGCGGAAAGATCGATCCGGAGACGGGAATGGTGATCGACCTGAAGAAGCTCAAGGACATCGTTCGCGACCGCGTGATCGACCGGGTCGACCATCGCAGTCTGAACGAAGATGTCGATTTTCTGCAGGGCGTCATTCCGACGGCCGAGAACCTCGCGCGCTGTTTCTGGCAGCAGCTTGCGCCGGCGATCACGGAAGGGTCGCTCTTCGAGGTGGTGTTGGAGGAGACCGAAAAGAACTCGGTCATCTATCGCGGAGAGGATGAGTGATGAATTACGACCTCGCCATCATGGCGCTGGAAGGACTGACACACGCGCCGATGACGGTTCGCGTCGAAGGGGGCGAGGTCGTCATCGAGGGCGGCGGAGCGTCGTTCAAGGAGCTGGCGCGCCTCTGCCTTCTCCTCGGCGGCGCGTCGACGACGAATGAGGACGCATTCGACCTGCAGCCCGGCACGCACGTAACAAAACAGTCGCCGCGCCTGAAGCTGAAGCTGGCCTAAGGAATCTCTGCGCAAGTCGTTGTTCACGTCATCCTGAGCCGCGAAGACGGCGAAGGATCTCGCAATCGCACGCGCTTTCCGCATCCTGAGATCCTTCGTCGCGCTTCGCCGACTCAGAGGCTGTGAAGAAATCGCACGTGCTGTGGAAAAGTTGAAGTGCCCGTAGCATGTGGGTGTGAGCGAGCGAGACGAGAAACTTCCAGCGCGAACGGTCGAACCGAACCGAGCGCAACTGCGGCTGTTGCCGATGGAT
>DATISF010000024.1:0-25176 GCA_035468985.1 Thermoanaerobaculia bacterium | reverse complement strand
CGATCTGCGGCGTTGCTCGTCGTCGACGATGTCACCACATCGCCTCCTCCTCGCTCCTTGCATCTCAGCCACAAGCGGCACCAGCGAAATGCTGCGTATCTCTGACTCACCACACTAGGGAAGCTCTGAACAAGTCGTCATCCTGAGTCGGCGAAGCGCGACGAAGGATCTCAGGATCCGAAAGCGCCTGCCATTTCGAGATCCTTCGCCGTCTTCGCGGCTCAGGATGACGTGAACAACGACTTGTGCAGAGGTTCCCTACTGTCCCAGACCGCGCGAAGCTCCTGCAGGCGCCGACGGATCGTGGCGACGCGCGCGCGCTCGTGGCGCGGCGAAAATCGCTCTTCTTCATACAGCGCGATGATCTGCGCGAACACCTCTGCCGCCTGCGGATCGCGCACACGCAACAGGACGAGCGCTTCCTCGACCGTCGTGGAGTGATTCACTTCGATGCCGAATCCGCGCAGCCGGTCCGCGATGAGATCGAAGATCGACCGTCTGCGGCGCGCGAAGAGGATCGCCGCCGCGACGAGCGCAAGGACCGCCGCAAGCGCGCCGAGGGCCCGGCGCGATCCGAGGGCGCGGCGGAACTCGCTCATGTTGTGGCGTGTGTCGATCGCCGTCTGGCGCATTCTGGCGATCAGATCGGCTGCCAGCGCAATCTGGTCGCCCAAGCCGTAGGTCAGGATGTAACGGTCCCAGAAGTAGTTGACTGAGTCGCTCAGCGCCGCCACATACCGGTTGAGCAGACCGGCCTGGGCGTCGCCGGGACGCAGCGCCGGCGGCGTCGGATCGAAGGTCGTCCAGCGCGCGCCGTCCCACACCTCCACCCATGCGTGCGCGTCCTCACGGCGGATGATGAAGTAGCCGGTGAGAGGATTCATGCGGCCGCCGTAAAACCCGCCCACGATCCGCGCCGGCACGTTCAGCGACGACATCAACGCCACCATCCCGGCGGCGAAGTATTCGCAGTGTCCGCGGCGAACGCGCAGCAGAAAGTCGTCGGTGGTCATCGGACGGCCGCCGATCTGCTCCGGCCGCTGCACGTAGATGAATCGCTGGGACATGTATTTCTCGATGGCCGCCGCCTGACGGTCCGGCGTGGTCTCGTTCCCGACGATCTTCTTCGCCAGTCCGGCCACCGCCGGAGTCACCGGGTACCGCACGACCTTCGGCTGCCAGGCTCGGAGCGGCTCGATCTCCCGCGCCATCGAGACCTGGTAGGACACCATCTCGCCGCGACCCTGCATCGTCAGGTAGGAGTCGTGCGTCGGCCCTTCCCACAGCTGCGAGATGTTGCTGACCGCGTACGTTCCGACCGGAAGGAACAACCGGCTGCTCTTGATCAAACGCTGCTGGACGATTGCCGTACGCGCGAATCCGACCGGGCGTGCGATCTGGAACACGGTGCGGTTCGGCCGGACCTCGCGGAATTCGCCCCGGGTCTGCAGCCAGGTGTTGTTCGAGAAGGCGTCGTACACGGCCGCGCGAAGGCGCAGCGGCGTGAAGAACGGAATGGCCTGCTGCCCCATCCAGACGCGCGCCACGACCGTCGGATCGGGCGTGCTCGTACGCGAGTAGTTGAAGTCGATCGAGTCGCTGAGGCCCGTGGTCGCATTCGTCAGTGACCCGGTAAACCCCTGCACGACCGGATTGCGCAGCCGCGGCAGCAAGGGAAAGAGCGCCGCACCGATCACAGTCGTCCCCACGAGATAAAACAACGCCGCGCGCGACGCCGGCGTGAGCGCGTACTCGCGGCCGACCGACTGCACGGTCTCGACGTGGCTGACGTACATCATCTGCCGGAACATGAGAAACGCGAACACGATCACGAACAGAAGGATCGAGATGTGCGTCGCGGTCGCCAGGCTGGCCACGAAGATCAGCGACGCCGTCAACAGGCGCTGCGCATCATTGTTGGTGCGCACGGACTCGATCGGCTGGAACGCGGCGATGAACAGGACCAGATGGGTGGATGCCGCGATGGCGCTGCGCGAGATCGCCGCGGCATCGATGATGTAGAACAGAATGTAGGCGACGCCGAGGCCACGCATGATCGTGGCCGGGATGAGCTCCGGGCTGCGGCCCGTCGCAACCCGCAGCACGATGCCGGCCATGACCAGGTGAAACGCGATCAGCGGCGCGATGCCGAGCGTTTGCGTGAAATAGAGCGGCACGGTCGCGACCATCGGCAGCAGCAGCATCTCGATGTCGCGGCCGCGCGTCATGCGTTGCCCCCGCGGGCCGTGAACACGACCGAGTTTCGATCGATGCTCTGCTGAACTCGCTCCGGTGATCCCTCGATGACCGCCAGGGCGCGGAACATCCCCACGGACCCCTCGTACTCTTTCGCTCTCAGGGTCACGCGCGGGAGAGTGAGAATGACGTCGAGCCCGCGCCGCAGCGCATGATAGATGAACGTCGTCGCCGCGCTGACCATCTCTTCGAATTCGTCATCCGACACCCCTCGCGGCCGGTAGGGATCAACGACGACGTGTACGCTGCGCGCGGCGTCGAGATCGGTCTGCTTCATGATCCAGCGGCCGATGCTCGCCGATTTCTTCCAGTAGACGTGCCGCAGCGAGTCGCCGCGGACGTATTCGCGGAAGGAATGGATCTCCGTTCCCGCGCCGGGGCGGTTCGCGCTGCTCTCTTCGCCGGTGGCGGGGCGAAAACGCTCGCGGGCCGCCGATTCCGGCAGCAGCCGCGGGTAAACGATCACTTCGCTGTCGATGCGTACCCTCCGCTTCTTCAGGAAGAATCCGAACGGGTAGCGCGTGTAGAAGTCGAGCTTCTTGAGCTCGACGCGGCCGCGGCGGCGGAACGTGAACGACGCCGGCAGGTCGACCGTGCTTCCCCGCGCCAGCAGCGGGATCAGGACGGGCTGGGCGAGATCGGGAGCGGTGATCACCACGTCGCGGACATTCCAGATCTTCGAGCGGTTGATGATCCGCAGCGATGCCTCTGCCGGCTGGCCGGCCCAGGCCTCCGCAATCTCGCTCATCGCCACTTCGAGATGCTTGAGCCCGCCTTTCGAGGCGATGCCCGAAAGCAGAAGGCACCCGAGCATGAACGTCAGCCCGATGTACAGCGCGTTGTTGCCGGTGTTGAGCGCGGCAAATCCGATCACCAGCGTGAAAATCAGGTACGCGGTGCCGACGCGCGTCAGACGAACGACGCCGTCAAACGTCCAATCCGTCGTGTTCATCGCGGGACTGCGGTTTCGCTGACGACCTTCTCGATGAAGCGGCCCTCGGGCGTCGTGTCACCGCGCAGGAGCCTCCGATCCTTCATCAGGATGCGGTGCGAGAGCACGGGCACGGCCAGGCGCTTCACGTCTTCCGGAACGACGAAATCGCGGCCGCTGACCATCGCCAGTGCCTGGCAGACCTTGAAATAGGTCAGTGCACCTCGCGTCGAAACGCCAAGGGCGACTTCAGGATGCGTACGCGTGGTCTGCACGATCGTCATCAGATACTCCATGAGCGATTCGCTGACGTGGATCGCGTTCACCTGCTGCTGGAGCTCGCGGACGTCCGCCTGATCGAGCACCGGCTGGAGATGTTCCAGCGCGTCCTGTGCACCGCCGGAGCGGAGCAGCTTCTTCTCGTCGGTCGCGCTCGGGTAACCGATGGTGAGCCTCATGAGGAATCGATCGAGCTGCGACTCCGGCAGCGGATACGTGCCGACGTGCTCGATCGGGTTCTGGGTGGCGATGACGAGGAACGGATCGGGCAGCGCGAGACGCTCCTTCTCCACGGTGATCATTCCTTCACTCATCGCCTCCAGCAGCGCGGACTGCGATTTCGGCGTGGCGCGGTTGATCTCGTCGGCGAGCAGGACGTTCGTGAAGATCGGCCCCGACACGAACTCGAACTCCTGCTGGTCCTGTTTGTAGATCGTCACGCCGACAATGTCGGCCGGCAGCAGATCGCTCGTGAACTGGATGCGCTGGAAGGACAGCGACAGCGACCGCGCCAGCGCATGCGCCAGGGTCGTCTTGCCGACGCCGGGAACGTCTTCCAACAGGATGTGCCCTTTGGCCAGCATCGCGGCGATGCACAGCTGGACGACATCCGATTTGCCGCGGATGACTTTCTCGACGTTCTCCTGCAGCGCGGCGATCTTCTCGAGCGAACGGTTGAGCGGAATTGCCTCTCTAGCCATACGTATTGGACGTCCTACAAACGAAAACCGTGCCGATTGCAACATCTGCGTCCGGCGACGCTATTCTCGCATTGCTATCCGACACTGAATGTTGATGAATGCGGGTGACGCAGCACACGTAAACTCTTTGGATGCCGGATTTCGCACATTTCGCACTCTTCCTGGGCGCGGCCATCGTTCTGCTCCTGGTCCCTGGACCGGCGGTCCTCTACATCACGGCGCGCAGCATCGACCAGGGGCGGCTCGCCGGCATCGTGTCGGTTCTCGGAATCGCCGTCGGAACGCTCGTACACATCATGGCGGCGGCGATCGGAGTCTCCGCGATTCTCGTCCGCTCGGCGCTGGCGTTCGAGGTCTTGCGCTATGCGGGAGCCGCGTATCTCATCTATCTCGGCGTCACGAAGCTTCGGATGGCCCGCAGCGCCGGCGTCATCGCGACAGCGCCACGCGAGTCGCTTCGCCAGATCTTCCGCAAAGGCATCACCGTCAACGTCCTCAATCCGAAAACGGCGCTCTTCTTCTTCGCGTTTCTGCCACAATTCGTGAATCCGGCCCGCTCGGCGTCTTCGCAGATTGCCATCCTCGGTCTCATCTTTCTCGTGATCGCCGTGTTGACCGACAGCCTCTATGCGATGGCCGCGGCGTCAGCGGCTGACTGGCTGCGCAGACGCATCGCGATCGCCAGACGGGCGGAGTACGCGGCGGGAGCGGTTTACATCGCGCTCGGAGCCGTGACCGCACTGACAGGACACCGGGCGAGGTCGTGAAACGCGAGGCCGAGCCTCACAGTTTCTTGTAATCCGGCCCACCCCCACCCTCGGGCGGGACCCACGTGATGACCTGGTAGGGATCCATGATGTCGCAGGTCTTGCAGTGGAAACAGTTCGTGAAATTCAGGAAGGGGACGCGCCCGCGGCCGTCGGCGGTCGGCTTCGGCTCGTAGACGTTGGCCGGACAGAAATTGAAGCAGGGATTCCCGAACTCCTCGGTGCATCGGGTGATGCAGACTTCCGTATCGAGGATCAGCAGGTGCGGCGGCTGATTCTCCTCGTGCACGACGCCGCCGTAATACACGTCGGTGACTTTGTCGAACGTGTAGGAGTTGTCGAACTTCATCTTCGCCGGCGGATGAGGATCATCGCTTCCGAAGTAGCGCTGGATCCGCTCCATCTGAGCGTGTCCGGCGTGACCTTCGAGGCGGTTGACGATTCCGAAGCCGCGGCCGCGCGTCACGATGCCGAGCCCTGCATTCAGGACTCCGGCGAGCTGGCCGTATTCGAATGCCTGGTGAAAGTTCCGCTGCGACCAGAGCTCGTCCTTCGCCCATGAGCTCTCGAACAGCGCTTCGTATTCGGAGAGCTGCGCCGCCGAATAGTCTTCGTTGATCAGAGCGTGCAGCGCGGCTTCGGCGGCCAACATGCCGGACTTGATCCCGAGGTGAATCCCTTTGAACCGGGTGCCGTTCACATAGCCCGCCGAATCGCCGATGATCATGAAACCGTCGCCGTACATGCGTGGCATCGCGAAGTACCCGCCCTCAGGCACCACCTTGGCGCCGGCGGCGATCATCTTCCCGCCCTGCAGAATCGAGCGGATCGCGGGATGGAGCTTGAACCGCTGGAACTCCTGGTGCGGGTCGAGCGTCGGATTGCGATAGTCGAGTCCGACGACGAGGCCGACGTCGACAATGCGCTCCTTCATCCCATAGATGAACGAGCCGCCGAACGTGTTCATGTCGAGCGGCCAACCCAGCGTGTGGATCACCTTGCCCGCGGCGAAGCGGTCATCAGGCAGCTGCCAGAGCTCCTTCACGCCGACGGCGTAGGTCTGCGGGTTCTTTCCTTCGTACAGGCCGTAGACTCCGGCGAGCTGTTTCGTCAGCGTGCCGCGCGGTCCCTCGGCCAGGATGACGATCTTGGCGCGAATGTCGACGCCAGGCTCGAAGTTCGGCTTCGGCTTCCCGTTCTTGTCGATGCCTTTGTCGCCGGTGCGCACACCGACGGCACGACCGTTCTCGATGAGGACGCGCGACGCAGCAAACTCCGGGAAGAGATCGACGCCCATCTCCGCGACGATCGGGGCCATCCAGCGCACCAGCTCGCCGATCGAGATGACGTAGTTGCCATGGTTTTGAAGCGGCGGCGGAAGGATCGGCGCCGCGATCTTCATCGTTTCGGTCAGGTACCAGAAACCGTCTTCGCCGACAGGGGCTTCGACGGGACAGCCGCGCTCGAGCCAATCCGGCATCAATTCGGCGATTCCATGCGGATCCATGACCGCGCCGGAGAGCCCGTGCGACCCGATCTCTTTTCCTTTTTCGAGAACCGCGATCGACAGCGGTTCGATCTTCTTCTCCGCCGAGGCGTTGTGCGCGGCGACCAGTTGCGCGAGTCTGTATGCGGTCGCGAGACCTGCCGGACCGGCGCCGACGATCACGACGTCGACGTCGAGGGTCTCACGTTGCACTCCAGGAAGTTCGGCCATAGCGCGCGCATTGTACCTTCGCGCACTGGAGCCCACGACGTCAGTAATTGACGGTCGCCACGAGCGTGTCGGTGTAGGCACCGACAGCCACGTCCTGCTGCGCGGGTATCGATCCGTTGACCGCGAATCCGCCGTTGATCGGCACGAGACTGGAGGTGGAATTACCGCTCGTACTGCCGAGAGCCGCGTCGTAGTTCAGGAAGCTGCCGCCCGGACTCATCATCCGTCGTTGCGCGCCAAGGGGGAAGCTGCCGTTGTTGAGAACGACGCTCGTCGGAGCACTCGACTTCGTGCAATAGACCTTCAGAAGCGACGATTGATTGACCGCGCCAACCGCAAACGGGTTGTAGGCGCCGAAATCGAGATTGAATACGTCGACGCGGCATTCCGGAGCGACGATCATCTGGACGGTGATCGCCACGGCGGGGAGGGTCGTGAACGGTCCGGTGGAATTGTTCGAGTATCCGAGGACGGCCACGATCGTGTCGGTGTACGTGCCCGCGGCAACGTCGCCACCGGGAGGGGCAATGCCGTACATGGAGTCGGTGAAGTCTTTGTTCTGGGGCGTCGAGTTGTAGACGTCGTAGGAAACGCTGCCCCCCGAGGCGTCGCCCCAGATCTGCGTTCCGCCGGCATCGAGATAGACGTTGTACCCTACGGTGTTCGCGCCATTGGCCATGATGCGGGACGGCACGTACACGCCCGACCGGCCCTGGGAAAGCATGAGGCGGGCATACAGGTTTGGAGTACAACGGAACGCGAAGTTCGTCGTCGTCGTGAGCGTGGACGTCGAGAACACCGAATACGTCCCGAAGTTCACCGCCGTTGGTTGCACCTGCCAGGAGCAGTTTCCGGCAAACAGAGCCGAAGTCGGGATCATCAGCACGAGCGAAACGAGAATTTTCTTGACGGCACGCATAGCAATCTCAGATCTCATCAGTAGTTGACCGTGGCCACCAGCGTGTCGTTGTAGGCGCCCACGCAGACATCCTGCTGGGCCGGCACGTTGCCATTCACCGCAAAACCGCCGTTGATCGGAACGAGACTGGAGGTCGACGCCCCAGCCGTACTGGCAAGCGACGCGGAGTAATCCAGGAATGTGCCGGCGCCATCGCTCATCCGTTTTTGCGCGCCGAGTGCGTAGGTGCCACTGTTCAGGGCGACGCTCGTCGGCGCGCCGCCCTTCGTGCAGTAAACCTTCAGCAGCGTCGACCGATCCACCGGAGGCGGCGAGAACGGGTTATAGGCACCGAAATCGAGATTGAAAGCGTCGATGCGGCATTCGAGAAGGATCGTGACCGAGACCGAGACCGCCACGGGCCGATGGTTCGTCCACGGGCCGGTCGGCTGCTTGGCATCCGCCAGCGTTGCCATCAACGTGTCTCCATACGTGCCGACGGGAAGATCCTGCCCGCCCGGCATGATGCCGAACATGCTCACTGTGTAGCTCGTGTCGCCAGTCGCGGTGAAGTACGCAACTCCGCCGGTGTCGTCACCCCAGATCTGCGTTCCTCCAGCGTCGAGGTAGACATTGTAGGCAGCAGCCGGCGTGGTGCCCGTCGGCATCGTGCGATAGGGTACGAAGGACCCGCTGCCGGGACTGAGTGTCAACCGCGCGTAGTCTTTTGCCTTGCACGTGAAGCTCATCTGCTCGAGCATGTTCACGTCGCTCGTTGAGAAGACGGAGTAGCTCCCGAAGGCGATGACCGTTGGCGGTGTGTTCCACGCACATGCTGCCGAAACCGGCCGTGGCGAGACCAGGAACAGAACGCAGATCAGAGAACCCTTCAGGGCACGCATGGAATGACTCCCAGTTCGGTCAATGCTGCATCATTCGACGGGAGGATCAGCCGGAAATCACATTGAATCTTTCCGATGAGCAGGCGCGCCGGATAGAGACCCGGCATCAGGTCTTCGACGTAGAACTCGCCGTTCCGGCCCAGCGACAATGTCAGCGGCTTGTCGCCGACGCGCAGTTCGACCTGACCGAGTGACGGGACGAACGGCTCGCCGATGATCATCAGGCGCAACGTGCCGGTGAAACTTCGAAGTTTGCGCACCGGGAAGGCTGCGATCACGCCACCGCGCGATGGCGGCACGACCGTCAACTCGGTGCCGGAGACTTCGTACTCGATCGGCACGTCCTTGTCGTTGATCCGCAGCAGATTCTGATAGTGCGGAAGCAGGTTCGGAATCAGCAGGTCGCCGTTCGAGGTCGTCCTTCCGACTTCCTGGTTGCTGGCGAACACGCGGACTCCGGGCACGCCCACACGGGCGAGAGCGAAGCTGTCCTGCACCGGACGGCTGGCAAGGATCTGATGGCCGATTCCAACGACGCCGCCGGCGATCGAGTATGTCGTGTGATCGCTGTCGCGAGGATCGGCGGCGATCTCATAACGGCCATACGAGGTCTGATACTGCACCGACGCGAAACGCTCGTCGGTGAGTGTGTCGCTCTGCAGCGCGTATCCGAGTCCGTTGGCCATCGTGAGGGGCCGGCGAATCTCGGTCCGCAGCCCGTTCCGTCCCTCGGTGCGCTGCGCGAGCACATCGGCGGTCGTGGCGTGTCCGAGGCTGAGCGTGAGTCCGACGAGGATTTCCGGTTGGCGCTTGCCGTCCCGGTCCACTTCCCCGGCCGACGCGAAGACATTTCCGAAACGGCCCAGAGGAACGTTCGCCTGGAGTGCCAGGCGCTGAAAGCGGACGCCGGAGCGCGTCTCGTTCCGGTTTGCCAGGAGGCCAACGCTGACGCCCGGGAGAGCGCCGGACAGGAAAGCATTCCAGTCGTGGACCGGCCGATCGCCCGCCGGCGGCATCGACAGGGTCGCGTATTCGTCCGAACGCTCGATCGCTGTCAGGCCCATGCTGATCCGCGGGGCGTTGAAGCGATAGCCATACGAGGCGGCCGTTCCTGTTCGATCGCCGTCGCGGCTCGCGGCACCGCTGACGTCGAAATCACCAAACCGCGTCGCCACGGTCAGCCTCGGGCCGCCGCTGGCGACGTGACGATCGGCCTCGACGCGTCCGCCCAGCGTGAGCGAGTCCGTGAGACCGCGCCGGTACTGAGCCAGCGCGCCCGCTCCGTCAAAAGCGAAGCTCCGCGACAGGTCGCGCCGTATCGCGCCGGCGGAGAAGACGTAGTCGGAGAACCCTTTCCGAAGGACCGTGGTCGAGTAATAGAACGATTCGTCCTGAACGCTTTCGCGGCCGAATGCGTCGCGGACGACCAGCCGGGTGTTGCCGAGACCGCCGGTCACCGGAAGATCGCGGAGGGTGAACACTCCGGGAGGCACGGCGATGCGATTCGTGAGCTGGCCGTTCACGTAGACCTCGACCGTCGATGGGGTCGCGGCCGTTCCGGTGAGATCGAACGAAGGCGAACGCACGAGATACGGTTGCAGCGAATACTGTCGCGACAGCGTGATGCCCGTGAGATCAACCGATCCGCCAAGCACGTCGCTGCCGACGAACGCGTCGCCGGCAGTCCAGCGGCGAAGCTTCTGCGGGGAATCCCAGTTCATGAACGTCAGGCCACGAACGAAGCCGCTCTCCGGCGAACGGGAAAGACCCGAGTAGGCGAGATGATTGCCGCGGCTGGCTCCCACCTCGCTGAACACCGATGGCGTGTGCGCGGCCTGCCCGTTGAAGGCGTAGTTGAAGAACGCACTGGGATCGCCGCCGCGGTCTTCAGCGACGCTCTTCCGCTGCATCGCCACGACCTGCTTTCCGAGAAACTTCGGATCGACGGTCATCAGGAGAACGACGTCGGCCGCATCGATCTTGAACGCGAGATTCGGGGCCAGCGACCGCAGTGAGACGTACTCTTCCCCGGCGATCGTCCTGACCGATGCGCTGTCGCGCGGAAGCGCCAGCTGCTGCAGAAAACTCTTCGGTACGAACACATCCTCTCCCTCGATGTAGGAGAGCACGTCTCCGTGCGAAGTCTCGTTGATCTTCACGGGCAACAGCGCGCGTTGCTCGCTCTGCGCGCGAGCTCCGGCGGCAACCATGAAACCCGCCGCCAGCAGCACCCACACGGTCGCACGCAAGCCGTTCCTCAGAAATCGACCGTCGCCGTGAGGACGTCGCTGTACGCTCCGGGATCGACCTCCTGGGCCGGCGGAATTCGTCCGAAGACGGTGAACTGATCGGGCACGCCCACACCATGAGCGACCAACCGAAGCGCCTCGGTGCCCTGCGACCAGACCTCGGAGCGCGCCGCGTCGCGGTAGATCTGATAGCGAAGATCCGCGCTGCCCGGGCCACCCATCGCGCGGTTGCCGCCGCTCGGCGAGTGAAGGCCGAAGTTGAACGACAGAGCCGCCGGTGTGTTCCGCGTGCAATTGAGTGTGACGTCGACAGAGGCGTCAGCGGGCTGCGTAGCATGCGCGGCGAGCGGATCGTACGTACCGAACGACAGAGCGGGAACGATGAGCCGGCAGTTGGCCACGACGGTGGCTGTGACGTCCATGCGCGTACCGATCGAGTCGGCCCGCACGGCACCCGCGGCGGCCATCATGCTCATCGTGAGCAGGGCAACGGTTGCGGGTCTGATCATCTGCGTACTCCGGATCACTTCACGCTGGCTGCGGTGCAGGCATCAGCGCCGACCGCGGCCTCGCGATTCAGTGAGCTCGGATTCCCCTTCTCGTCGCCGATCGACGAAGTGACATCCACCTTGATCCGTTCCGTGCCTGCGCACGCATCGGCCGGGATTTCAAAAACAAAGTGGCGGGTACCACCGGCCAGAACGTACCAACCATCCTGCTGCTTCGTAAACGTCGTCGCACCGGCCTTCGAGATTCCAGTGACCGTTGCGCCGTTCACGGTGAAAAACGAGTTCCCGACGTTCCGCACGTCGAATGACACGGTCCGGTTGGCGATGCTCACGTTTGCCAGCTCGCCCTTGACCACCGGATTCGGAGGCTGCACGAAGATCGGGACGCCCATCTTCGTCAGCACCCTCACCTGCGCGCCCAGCCCGCTGGTTGTAGCCGGCGTGCTGACCTGAGGTGGCGGAAGCTCTTCAAAGAAGATCCTGTAACTGCGTTCCGTGGCGACCGGGGCCTTGAACGCCGATCCGACGCGGACCTTTTTCTCCTCAGCCGGCTTGAGCTCCATCAGCGCCGGGAAGAAAACCAGATCGTTTGTGTCGCTGAGCTGCATATCGCCGTCCGCTGCCTGGTTCCACGCTCGTAAGGAAATCTGAAATCGAATCGGTTCCGTACTGTCATTCCGGACCGTCAGAAGAGCGCTCGTGCTGCCGGCTCCGAGGAAAATCCGCACCGGGGTCACTGTGAACGAAGCCGCCTGGACATCCCCGGCCCCCCATGACAGGAGACCGAGGATGCACACCGCAAATCCACGAAGCACTCTTTGAAGGACCATGAATCCTCGACTTGATTTAGTACTCGACGTTGGCAACGACCGTGTCCACGTAGCTACCGGTCGCCACATCCTGGCCCGCTGCGATCGTGCCGTTCACCGTGAAGGTGTAGCCCGCTGCGGCACCCACGCCAGGAGTTCCGACAACTGCGACGGACGCACCAGCGTTGGTCGGGAGCGGATTTCCGAGGCTATCGGTCAGCGTGTAGGCCAGAAGCTCAGCGCCGTTCACCATATTACCGCTGGTCTTGCTGAACCAGATCTTGTAGCTGTCGGTGGCGTTGGTCTTCTTGACGCACTTGAACATGACGGACGTGCTCTGCGTGTCGTCGACTGCCGAGAACGGATCGTAAGCCGGGAAGGCCATCGTCAGCTCGGTGATCCACTGGCACTTGCCGTTGACCGTCGCGGTGACGTTGTTGAGATTGGTGGTGCTCGCCGTTGCGCCGAACATCGTCGTCGCGGCCAGCGACAGGGCCACCGTGAGAACTGCGAGTTTCATTGAGCGCTTCATTGCTATCTCTCCTTGCTTTGCTTTGCGGTTTGATTTTTTCTCTGCTTCTTGTCGCGTTCACTTCGAACGCGATACGGGTCATTGCAGCGGGTATACCGGGCTCGGATATGTGCAGGCACGTACGGTAAGTCATTGCTAGGAAGCCAGTTATCGTAAAAAGCGGCATTTGCTGACCTGTCCGGAATCGCGATTTTTTCTGGGATCGGGACGGAATTCGTCTGAGGTTTGGAAACTGGGCCGAGCCCGGCAGTGGCCCGAATCAGTGGAGAAGGGCCACGGTGGCCGCGGCGCGCAGGAGGGTCAGCGCCGTGTCGGCCACGCGGGCCAGGGGGGCAGGCTTGCTGAGGAACGAATGAACGCCGGCCTCACGGGCGCGACGTTGCGTTTCCGGAGACTCCACCGCCGACAGGATGATCACCACGGTCGATGGAGCGTGGCGCCGGATGAATTCAGCCAGGTTCAGGCCGTCCCAGGAGCTGGTGCTGCCACGGAGCTCGATATCGATGATCGCCACCGCGTAGCGGTTCTCTGCGAGATGGGCAAGGGCCTCCTCGCTCGTACCGGCGGAGTCCACCTCGTAACCCTGTCTCACGAAATAGTGCCGGAGCGCGAAGATGATGCCCTTTTCGTCGTCGACTACCAGGATTCGTTCCACGCGGTCCTCCTCAATCGCAAGGACCGCGCCGGGGTTGCGTCAATGAACTGTCAGCCGTAAGTGATTGAAAAATCGTCTTTCGTGTTCTGGAGACGATCAAACGGGTCTGAGAATCAGACCGCAGGTGTCTAAGATCGAGAAACGGACATGTCCCACTTCTTCAGCTTCTGGTACAGAGTGCTGCGCGGAATGCCGAGACGACGCGACGCCGAATCGACGTGACCGTTCTCTTCGCGCAGAACGCGCTCGACGTACCACTTCTCCACCTGATCGAGCGTCATGTCCGCCGGCATCGCGTTTTCGGCCACCGCTTGCTCGGAGTCGAAACTGAGGTCGACAGCACGGATCGTGTGCCGGTCGCTGAGCAGGATGGCGCGCTCGATCACATTTCTCAGCTCACGGACGTTGCCGGGCCACGCATACCCCTGCAGGGCCTTCATCGCCCCAGGCTCGATCTCGACGTTCGGGGACGACATCTCCATCCCATAGCGGTTGACGAAAAAGTCGGCGAGCAGCGGGATGTCTTCGCGGCGCTCGCGCAACGGGGGAATCGTGAGCGGGATCGTGCTGATGCGGAAGTAGAGATCGCTCCGGAATCTCTTCTCGCGGATCGCCACGTGGAGATCCTGATGCGTGGCGGCGATCAGCTGGACGTCGCTGACGCGGTCACGCACATCTCCCATCCGCCGAAATCGTTTTTCCTCGAGCACCTTCAGGAGCTTCGGCTGCACCTGAATGTCCACGTCGCCGATCTCGTCGAGAAAGAGCACGCCGCGGTGAGCGACTTCGAGCAGCCCGGTTTTCGCGGCCACCGCTCCGGTGAATGCTCCTTTTTCATGGCCGAACAGCTCGGTCTCGAAAAACTCTCGCGCGAGGCCGGCGCAGTTGAGATCGACGAACGCCTCCTGTGCGCGCGGGCCGTTCTTGTGAAGCCAGGTGGCGAGCACGCTCTTGCCGGTGCCCGTCTCGCCGAGGATGAGGATGGGGCGATCGGTCGAGACGACGCGCTCGACCTGCTCTTTCAGCGCGGCGATCGCGCCGCTGACGCCGATGAACGGATCGACGCCGCCGGTGCGCGCCTGTTGGGTGGTGCGGGCCTGCTCGCGCTGGCGGACGCGCTGGTTGTCGAGAAGGCGCTCGATGACGACGAGGAGCGCCTGCATCTGCACGGGCTTGGTGAGGAACTGCTCGGCGCCTTCCTTGATCGCGCGCACTGCCAGATCGATCGATCCGTGTCCGGTGAGGATGATGATCGGAATCGATGAGTCGGCAGCCTTCCAGCGCGGAAGGACCTCGAGAGCATTGCCGTCGGGAAGGGAGTAATCGAGGACGACGATGTCAGGACGGTTCTGCCGGTAGAGCTCCTCGCCCTCCTTGAGCGTGTCGGCTTCGTCAACGTCGAAATCGCGGCCGGCGAGAAAGTTTCGAATGCCGAACCGGATTCCGCGATCGTCCTCGACCAGGAGAACCTTGTTCCTTGGCACGCGGGGCGAGTATACCGACTACTCTCGCGGCAACGGGATGGAGATCTTCACCTCGGCGCCTCCTCCGGAGCGATTCGCGGCCACGACCTCGCCTCCATGCTCCTGGACGATCTGCTGGACGAGCGCCAGTCCAAGGCCCGTGCCGCCTTTCCGGCGCGAGAAAAACGGCTCGAAGATGCGGGGGAGATCCTCCGCCGAGAATCCGCGACCACGATCGGCGACGGCGATGTCGACGTATCGCGTCCGGCCTTTCGATCGGGTCGAGCATTGGATGGTCACGGTTTCCTGCTCCTGCGAATGCTGGATGGCGTTCTCGATGAGGTTCTGCAGCGCGCGGTCGAGCCGCTCGCGATCGGCAACGATCGTCGGGTTTGCCCGGATCACTCTCTTGAGCTGGACGGACTGCCGCTTCGCGACCGGCGAGCAGTTGCGCGCCGCGGTGTCGATGATTTCGCCCACGCTCACCGCCGCGAACACCGGAGCGGCCGGACGACCGTAAGCGAGCAGGTCCTGCATCAGCCTCGTCATCCGGTCGATCTCTTCGCGGAGCACTTCGAAGTACTCCTTCAGCGAGCCGTCGCTGGCCTGCTCCATGGCATCGATCGTCGCGGAGATCGCAAAGAGCGGATTCCGGACCTCGTGCGCGACGCCGCCCACCAGCGCACCCATGGTCGCCATCGTCCTCTGCTGCTCGAGGCGCGTCTGCAGGTCGACGAGCGCCGACACATCCCACACGATCACGATGACACGCTCGTCGCTCGCATCCTCGGCGTTGAAGAGCATGGCCAGCAGATCGAGCGTGCGGCCGTAGGAATCCTTCACCTGCCGCGCGACGGGAGAGCGGCGCTGCTGGACTTCCTTGGTCAGGTCGATCATCGACAGCCACGGCTCTGTGACAGGTAGATCGTGAAGAGAACGGCCGACGATCTCGCCGTACTGCTTGCCCACCAGCATCCGGGCAGCGCGATTGATCCGTGTGATGAGGGACTCGAGGCCGATGATGACGATCGGCGTCTCGACGGCGTCGAAGGTGCGCCGCCACTCCCACGCCGCACGCTCGATCACATCGAGAAGCTCGCTGCGGTCGTCCTCGAGGTTCGTGATCTCCCGAAGACTCACGAAATAGGCGAGCAGGGGTGCGCGCGCCGAACGGCCCGAGCGCCGGGCGATGAGAAGGACCCTGCGCTCCTCGCCATTCAGAAGGCGGATCTCCATCTGCAGGCCGCGATCGCTCGACCGCAGTGATCGCAGGCGTTCGCGCACTCTGTTCCGTTCGTCGGCATCGATGAAGTCGATCAGGTGCGCAGCCTTGAGCGAGACCGGCCTGCGGCCGACCAGCTCAGCGAAGGCGGTGTTCGCCGCGAGCAAGGCGAGATCGCCCGAAAGCGCCGCGGCAGGAAGCGCCGACCGGCTGATGGCCAGCTTGTCCTCGCGAGAAATTTCAGTGGAACGGACTTTGGAACGCAGCAGTGTGATTGTACCGCGCCGCCCTTCTACGCGCCGCCCTTCTACAAGGGCGACGCGCTGAACGAGATCGGCAGCACGTGCGTACCCGCCGTCGCGGTCGGCGAAAGGACCAGATGTGCCGCCACCGGCACAACATCTCCTCCCTGGACATAAGGCCGCTGGATGAAGCCGTCATGCGAGGAGATGCTCATCGTGGCATCCGGAAGAGTGAGGTCGACCGTCGTGAACTCCTCACTCGTCTTCTGCACCTGGAGCATGTAGCCGCGGCGGCTGTTGGTGCGGCCCAGGAGCACGATCGGCGACGTGACGTCGATGTAGCCGCGAGCGAGGTCGTCAGGGGTGATCGTGACCGTCAGCTGATTCGTCACCGTGACGATGGCCCGGGCCAGCACCTGCACGGATACCTGCATGGGCTCGGAGACGGAGCCGGCCTGCAGGGGGCTGACGAACAGCGCGGCAAGCAGCGAGAGGACGACCGCAAACTTCCCAAGGACGGCGGGCTCGATGCCCGACATTCGGTCCCCGGTGGCGCTCCAGCCGACACAATGCATGTGTTCTCGCGCGCCGACGCTTACTTTTTGATGCGCCTCCCCCTCTCTCAAGTAAGGCGCCGACCTGATCGAATGTGTGATTTGTATCACAGTTGTTGGCTGAAGCTGGCCGTAACTATTTGTCCCGGAAATACTTATAGCCTTCCCGCATTTTTGACGTTTTGCGGACGGATCCTTCACGCCAGCAATCTGGACTCGCCGGGATGGATTTCCGTAAGCGGAGGGTAGGAAACGGGTGGGCGGCTCAGCGCGTCAGTGCGCTTTGGCCTTCTTCACTTCTTCCGTCAGCGCGGGGAGGATCTGGAACAGGTCGCCGACGACACCAAGGTCGGCCACCCGGAAGATCGGCGCCTCCGGATCTCTGTTGATGGCCACGATGTGCTTCGAGGACGACATACCGGCCAGATGCTGGATTGCTCCCGAGATCCCGGCGGCGATGTAGAGGTTGGGGCTGACCACTCGCCCGGTCTGACCGACCTGGTGCTGATGATCGATCCACCCGGCATCGACCGTGGCGCGCGATGCGCCGACCGCGGCTCCGATGGCGTGCGCGAGGTCGCGGATGTACGAGAAGTTCGCCGCTTCCTTCAATCCCCGTCCGCCGGCGACGATGATGTCCGCCTCAGCGATCGAAAGCTCGCCGGCTTCGGGCGTCTTCGTCTCGACGACTCTCGCCTTCGTCTGCGCGGCCTGGAACGAAACCTCGACGACTTGCGCAGCAGCGGTTCCCGATTCCTCGGCGGGGAACGCGTTTGGCCGGCACGTGGCCATGGCCGGAGTCGCGGTGACTTCGACGGTCGCGAACGCCTTGCCCGAGTACTCGTGTCTCCGCCCGCGCAATTTCCCGTCCGCCCACTCGAGGCGGTCGACGTCCGTTGCCACGCCGACGTTGAGACGTGCCGCGATCCGCGGCGCTACGTCGCGGCTGTTCGACGTCCCGCCGAACAGCACGATCGAGGGCTTCACCTGATCGATGACCTGTTTGAGGAGCGCCGCGTAGTTTTCCGTGCTGTACGCGTCGAGCGCATGACTCGTCGCCGCGTACACGGTTTTCGCGCCGTACCGGCCGGCCTCGTCCGCGACGTTCGCCGATCCTGTGCCGCCGGCGACGGCGACGAGATCGCCGCCCGCTTTTTCCGCGAGCTTGCGCCCGATCGACAGTGCCTCGCGCGAGGCTTTTCTCAGCTTCCCGTCTTTGATTTCGCAGAACACCAGAACGCCAGGCATCGTTCTCCCTCAGAGCGCCTTTGCTTCTTCGCGGATGTACTTGAGGATTTCCTTGGCCGCCGCGGCCGGATCGGCACCGTCGATCTTGCGGCCGCCGCTCTTCTCCGGCGGCATCTCGAGCGACGTGACGACGACGCGCTGATTGAACACATCGCCATCGCTCAACCCGAGGTCGGAGACGGTTTTCGTCTCGATCGGGATCTTCTTTGCCGCCATGATTCCCTTGATGCCCGCGTAGCGCGGTTCATTCAATCCCTTTTGCGCCGTGATCACCGCCGGCATCGACGCCTCGATGATTTCCTCGGCACCTTCGATCTCGCGGTGCGCGGTCACTTTGCCCTCTCCGAGCTCGAACTTCGTGACCACATTGACCTGCGGATATCCGAGGAGCTCGGCAACCATGGGACCGACGAGGCCGTTGTCGGTTCCGACGCCCTGCTTTCCGAAAAAAATCAGATCGTGGGGCACGGTCTTGATTGCCGCGGCGAGGACCTTTGCGATGCCGAGCGCATCGGCGTCCGCGACCTCGCCCTTGATGTGCACGGCCTTCGTCGCGCCGCGCGCAAGGCACTCGCGAAGTCCCTGTGCGGCGCGATCGGGACCAAACGTGATGACCGTGACGTCGCCGCCCTTCGCCTCCTTGGCCCGGATGGCCTCTTCGAGCGCGAACTCGTCGTATGGAGAGACGATGAACTTCAGCCCCGCCTCGTCGATGTGGCGTTTGTCGGCGGTGATTTTGACGCGGGACTCGGTGTCGGGTACGTGGCTGACGCAGACAACTGAGTTCAAGGGCCCTCCAGAAGGGGCGCAATTCTAGGGCGTTCCGTACGCTGCCGCAACCGCCTCCGACACACACGGCATGCACTTCGCAACACCGCGAACAAACGGCAACAGCTCCCGATTTACCAGGACAGTACAGGCGAGCATCCATGGAGGACGGCGATGCCTACTTCGAACCGGCCCTACGGGGCTGACGGAAACCAGTTCACTCGGAGAATGTTCCGGCCGTTACCGGACTTCAAGCGTTCGACCGGCAACGGATTCGGCAACGGCCGCAATTCCAGACCGGCTCCGCCGGAAGTCACCAACGCGGAGAATTTCTACTACATCAAGCAGATGAACTCGAGGACGCCGATGGTCATCGTGATGACTGACGGCGAGGTCATCCGCGGGTGGATCGAGTGGTACGACCGCAACGCCATCAAGGTCAACCGCGAAGGCGCGCCCAATCTCCTGATCCAGAAACACTGCATGAAATATCTCTTCAAGCAGGAAGAGGAGCGGACCGACTAAGATTGGGGCGCAGTGAAGCCCGTCGCCATCACCCTCGGCGATCCGGCCGGGATCGGTCCGGAAGTCGTCTTGAAGGCGATCGAGGACCTCAACGCGCCGATCTGGCTCTTCGGCTGCCGCAAACTGGCGGAACAATCGTGGGCGGTTCCGCCCAATGTCCGTTTCCGCGACGTGCGCAGAAAACCTCCCGAGCTCCGCTTCGGTGAAGTTTCGGCCGACTTCGGAAGGATCGCCCTCGATTCGATCGACGAGGCGGTCACCGCGATCGAGCGTGGCGAATGCGGAGCGCTCGTAACCGCGCCGATCAACAAGCAATCGATCGCGCTGGCAGGCTGCCCCTTCCCCGGCCACACCGAGCTTCTGGCGGCACGCGCGGGCCTCCAGCGTTACGCCTACGACTACGCGATGTACTTCGACTCGCCGTTGATCCGCACCGTGCTTCTGACCGTGCACGTTCCTCTCGCCGAGGCGATTTTGTCGATCGACCCTGATGCCATCGCGGCGCTAGCCGCGCTGACCACCCGCTGGTACTCGCGCATGTACGGACAGGCGCCGCGCATCCGCGTCGCCGCCGTGAATCCTCACGCCGGGGAAGGGGGTCGGTTCGGCACGGAGGAGAAAGCGATCCTGGAGGGTGTCGAGAAAGCGCGAAGCCGCGGGATGATCATTGACGGTCCGGCCTCGGCCGACACCGCTTTTCTCGCAGCGCGCGAGCGCAAGTACGATGTGATCATGTCGATGTACCACGACCAGGGGCTGATCGCCGTCAAGACGCTCGACTTCGAGCACTCGGTCAACGTAACGATCGGCCTGCCTTACCTGCGCTGCTCAGTCGATCACGGGACGGCATTCGACATCGCCGGAAAACGCATCGCCGATGCCCGTCCGATGCGCTACGCGATCGAGTGGGCAGTCAGCCACGCGGCGAGGCTCGAGCCGTGAACGTCCGCTGGGCCGCGCGGATCATCGGCATCATCCTGCTGCTGGTGTTTTTCGTGATCATGGCGAATCTGCAGCGGCGTCTGGCCGAGTTGCAGCGCGTGCGCAAGCCGGCGGCGACGAGCACACGTTGACCTGCTACGATGCACGTCGATGGCGCGGATCCTCGTCACCAACGACGACGGCATCTACAGTGAAGGCATTCGCAAGCTCGCTGACGCGCTCCGCGAGGTCGGCGAGGTCATCATCGTCGCACCCGATCGCGAGCAGAGTGCCGCCTCGCACGCCCTGACGCTCAACCGGCCCCTGCGCCTTCTCAAGCTCGAAGAGAACGAGTGGATCGTCGACGGCACGCCCAGCGATTGCGTGAACCTCGCCGTGCTGTCGCTGATGAAAGACCATCGTCCCGACCTCGTCTTCTCGGGCATCAACTTCGGACCGAATCTCGGCGACGACGTCACGTACTCGGGAACGATTTCCGCGGCATTTGAGGGAGCGCTGCTGAACATCCCCTCGGTGGCATTCTCGTCGCTCATCGGCGAGCATTTCTCGTTCGACCGCGGCGCCGCGTTCGCCGCGGAGCTGGCGCGCGTCGTTCTCCGCGACAAGCACAGCCCGCAGATCATCCTCAACGTCAACTTCCCCGCAACCGACTTCAAAGGCGTCAAGGTCACGCGCCTCGGAAAACGCATCTACTCGGAAGGCGTCATCGAGAGGCTCGATCCCCGCGGCCGCAAGTACTACTGGATCGGCGGCGAGGAGCCGACCTGGTTCCCCGGCGAGAACACCGACTTCGAAGCCGTGCAGAACGGCTTTGTGTCGATCACGCCTCTGCATCTCGACCTGACCCATCACGACTCGATCCCGCGTCTCAAACACCTCGAGGAGAGTCTTGGTCCGTCCGTCAAAGCTCGATGACACGGCCGCGCGCGAGCGCGACTTTGCGCACCAGCGCGCGCTGATGGTCGAGCGCCACGTCGCCGCGCGCGGAGTCAGGGACGAGCGCGTTCTGCAGGCCATGCGGGAAGTCCCGCGACATCTCTTCGTCCCCGCGGTCGTCGCCGCAAAGGCGTACGGGCCCGGTGCGCTGCCGATCGGCGCGAAGCAAACGATCTCCCAGCCGTACATCGTGGCCCGCATGATCGAGTTGCTCGAGCTCACCGGAAAGGAAAAAGTCCTCGAAATTGGCACGGGAACGGGATACCAGGCCGTGGTCCTGTCGAAACTGTGCGCGAAGGTGTTCTCCATCGAGCGGATCAACGAGCTGGCGCTGCGGGCCGCGGAGCTGATCCGCGAGCTGAGGATCAACAACGCCACGGTCAAAGTCTTCGACGGCACCTACGGCTGGTCCGACCAGGCACCGTTCGACAGAATCATCGTCGCCGCTTCTGCCCCCCAGGTTCCCGAGCCTCTCGTCCAGCAGCTCGCCCGCACCGGCCGGATGGTGATTCCGATCGGCTCGGGCACCAATCAGAGGCTGGCGCGCGTCACGCGCGTTGGAACCGGCGTGCAGATCGAGGATTGCGGTAGCGCGGAGTTCGTCCCGCTGGTCGGCCGCTTCGGCTGGAAAGAATGAACCATGAGGGTCAGAACCATCCTGGCAGCAACGGCCATCGTGTCCTCGGTTCTCGGAGGGGTCGCGGTGTACCTCGCGCTCACGGTTCCGAACGATCTGAAAGCGGACGCGATGCTCAAGCACGCCCGGAAGGATCTCGAGAGCGGCAACCGCGCGCCAGCCCGCGACGAGTTGTCCAGGATCGTTCAGCAGTACCCCCGGACCGACGCCGCCGCAGCGGCGACGGTGGCACTGGTGACGCTCGCCGAGCAGGAGCGCAAAGAGCTCGAAGTCGAGATCACCCGGTTGAGGAACGAGGACGCGCAGCAGAGTGCGATGCTCTCGAACCTGCAACAGACCGTCGAGACGATCAAGAACGCCCCACCCAGGGTCATCGTGCAGGCTCCCGAGAAAAAATCGACGCCGAAGAAGCGCACGACGACGCAGCGGCGGCGGCGAAGGTAAGATTCGCGCGACATGAAAGAGTTACGGCTCATCCGGATCCACGGCAAGGTCCAGGGAGTGGGCTACCGCTTCTTCGCCACCCGCGTCGCGCGGCGCCTCGGCCTGAAAGGCTCGATCGAGAACCAGCGCGACGGAACGGTCGAGGCCATCGTCGAAGGCGAGAGGAAGGCCATCGACGAATGGATCGAAGAGCTGAAGGAAGGCCCGCGCTACGCGGAAGTCACCAGCATCGACCAGGAGACGAAAGAATTCACCGGCAGGCTCGGTGACTTCGACGTGAAGTTCTGATGGCATCCTCTGACGAGCTCCGGGCATTCATCCGCGAGGTTCAGGACTTTCCAAAGAAGGGCATCGTCTTCAAGGACATCACTCCCCTCCTTCGCTCTCCGCGAGCCCTGGAACGAAGCATCCATGAACTGGCCGATCCGTACCGCCGCTCCGGCATCACCGAAGTCGCGGGAATCGAGTCGCGCGGATTCATTTTCGGCAGCTGCGTCGCACGCGTCCTCGGCGCCGGATTCATCCCCATCCGCAAACCGGGAAAACTACCGTGGACCAAGCGGCGGAACGAGTACCTGCTCGAATACGGATCGGACGCTCTGGAAATCCACGACGATGCGCTGACGGAGGACGACCGCGTCCTTGTCGTCGACGACGTTCTCGCCACCGGCGGGACGGCTGCAGCCGCCGCGGCGCTCGTGCGCGGATTCGGAGCGACGCTCGTCGGCATCGCCACCGTAATTGAGTTAACCTTCCTCGATCCCAGAAGGAAACTCGAAGGGGTGGACATCCACACCCTGATCCGCTACTGATCATGTACGACCTGATCGTCATCGGCTCCGGTCCCGCTGGCGAGAAAGGGGCGGCCCAGGCCGCCTACTTCGGGAAGAGCGTTGCCCTGATCGAGCGCGCGCCTGTCCTCGGCGGCGCCGGCGTCAACACGGGAACCGTTCCCTCCAAGACGCTGCGCGAATCGGCACTGCACATCTCCGGCTTCCGTCAACGCGGGTTTCGCGAGACGGTGGAGATGAAGATCAAGTCGAACGTCAGCGTCGCCGAGTTCATGCACCGGAAGAATCTCGTCGTGGAGCGTGAGTGGAAGCGCATCGAAGACAACCTGCGCCGGCACCTCGTCGACCGTTACGTCGGCAGCGCGCGATTCCTGAGCCCCAATCGCCTCGAGATCGACACGCCCGCGGGCGCCACGGTCCTCGAAGGAAACATCATCCTCATCGCCACAGGATCCTCGCCGTATCGCCCGTCGGACGTCCCGTTCGATGATGTAACCGTTTGCGATAGCGACACGATCCTGCAGATCGATCGCATCCCGCAGACCATGGCTGTCGTCGGCGCCGGGGTGATCGGGTGCGAATACGCTTCGATCTTCGGGGCGCTGGGAGTGGACGTGCATCTCATCGACGGACGCACCACGCTCCTGCCGCACATCGACCGCGAGATCGTCCGCATCCTCCTCGGCGAATTGGAGAACCGCCTGGGCGTGACGCTGCATCTCGGGTGCGAGGTCGACACGATCGAGCGCGTCGACCGGCAGGTCGCGCTCACGCTGAAAGACGGCACGTCGATGGTCGTCGACATCCTCCTCTACGCCGCGGGCCGCGTGAGCAACACCGCCGATCTGCACCTCGAAGCCGCCGGAGTCCAGACCGGGAAGCGCGGGCTCCTTCCCGTCAACGAGCGCTACCAGACCTCGACGCCGAACATCTATGCCGCGGGTGACGTCATCGGATTCCCCGCTCTCGCCTCGACCTCCATGGAACAGGCACGCGTGGCGATGGTCCACGCGTTCGATCTGAAGTACAAAACGCGCGTCGCGGCGAACCTTCCTTACGGCATCTACACGATCCCGGAGCTCTCGACCATCGGATTGACCGAGGAGCAGTGCCGCGAGAAGGGCATGAACATCGAGGTCGGACGGGCGTTCTATCGCAGCAATGCCCGAGGGCAGATCATCGGCGACACCAAGGGCATGATCAAGCTCGTCTTCGACGCCGAGGACCTGCGGCTGCTCGGAGTGCACATCGTCGGGGAAAACGCCTCCGAGATCCTGCACATCGGCATGATGGTCATGCAGTTTGGGGGTACGATCAATGCTTTCATCGAGAGCGTCTTCAACTTCCCGACGCTCAGCGAGGCGTACAAGTACGCGGCGTATGACGGCCTGGGCAGCCTGGCCCGGGAGCGCGCCGGCCGCCAGGCCGCGGTAAAGGAGTTGGCGTGAGACAAATTGGAGAGATCATCGAGGGTCATCCGCTCATTCATGCTGAGAGCTCGCAGAAGGTCCGGGACGTGGCGAGGATGATGGCGAAGGCCAACGTCGGAGCCATCGCCGTCCTCGACTCCGAGCGCCTCGTCGGCATCTTTTCGGAGCGCGACGTCATGTCGCGCGTTGTGGCCGAAGGTCTCGATCCCGAGAAGACGCCGGTGGCGAAAGTCATGACCAAGGACATCGTCGTGGCCGATCCGAAGGACAGCGTCGACTCGGCGCTGGCGAAGATGCATTCGGTCGGCTGCCGTCATCTTCCGGTGGTGAAGGAAGGCAACCTCCTGGGGATGCTCTCCATTCGCGATCTGCTCGAGATCGACGACGAGGACCAGACGAACCGCGTGCGGTTCCTTCGTGAGCTGGTGACCTACAGCCCCGATTACGAGAGTTAGGGAACTTCTGCACAAGTCGTCATCCTGAGAGGCTGTGAAGTAATCGGACTGGGGAGGGTTCGGCGTGGGGACGGTTTAGAAATCGAGCTGTTCTGGGCTCGGCGTGGGGATAATCCGAAGTGGTCGGCTCGTGGTGGGATCAAGCGCGGCAGTCCCGTGATGGTCAGGAACAAGGGGTCATGCGGTGGGTGGCCTCAGGTGAAGGCCCAACTGCGGCGCATGTTGTGAGTCAGCGCGTGCATCAGGACCACGGCCAGAGCTTTTTCGGTCCCGCGCACCAGCAAGCGCCACAACCCCTGATCGCGCAGCTGCGC
>DATISF010000023.1:0-28123 GCA_035468985.1 Thermoanaerobaculia bacterium | reverse complement strand
TTGCCGTGGCCATCTGCACCTGGATGTTCACGTCATCCTGAGTCGGCGAAGCGCGACGAAGGATCTCAGGATGCGTAAACGCCTGCCATTTCGAGATCCTTCGCCCCTCTTCGCGGCTCAGGATGACGTGAACAACGACTTGCTCAGAGCTTCCCCGGAGGTGTACCTCTGAACAAGTTGTCATCCTGAGTCGGCGAAGCGCGACGAAGGATCTCAGGATGCGAAAACGCCTGCCATTTCGAGATCCTTCGCCGTCTTCGCGGCTCAGGATGACGTGAACAACGACTTGTTCAGAGCTCCCCTAGTGTGGCCTGTCGCAAATGGACCGGCACCAGTCCGAAGGGTTGCGGGCGGTGAGGGGCCCTCTGCTTCGTTGCCGCTCCTCGACGATGTCCCGCATCGGCTTCGTCGCGGCGCCTCGCATCTGGCCCCTCGGCGCCCGCAACGAAAGCCGGTCTATTTGGCGACAGGCCAGACTAGACTGGCACCGTGGACGCGCTCGGAGCGATTCGCGATCTGCTCGCTCACATGCAGTGGGCCGATGCGACGATCTGGGCCGCCGTCCGCCGCCTCGACAGCGGCGATCCTGATCTTCGCGACCGACTTCGTCACCTGCACGCCACGCAGCGCGCCTTTCTCCAGGTCTGGCGGTCCGAGCCTGTCCGTCTCGAGCCTCCCGAAGACCTTCAGCAGTGGGCACAGTCGTACTATGCGGAGCTCGCGCCCTTCCTCTCGAGCGTCGACGCCGACGCGCTCGATCGCGTCATGAACATGCCCTGGGCAGACCGCTATTCGAAACACGAAAAGGCGCACGCGACGACGCTGGCGGAGACGCTGATCCAGATCGCCTCCCACAGCACCTATCACCGGGGACAGGTCAACATGCGCATCCGTCAGCTTGGCGGCGAGCCGCCGCAGGTCGACTACATCGCCTGGCTGTGGCTGGGCCGTCCGGAAGCGGACTGGAGCACCGGTTTCAACCGGTGACCGCCCGGCGGGGCTCCATCTGCACCCGATACCCCCGGACCTCCGTATATAGCTTTCAGAATGACGGCGATCGCGGCGGAACCGCTCGACCGGGCCCGCGCTGGTGACGGCGACGGCTTCACGGCGATCGTCTCGGAACACGAGGCGATGGTTTTCAGTCTGGCGTACCACTTCTTCAACGACCGGCCGCGGGCCGAGGAGATCGCGCAGGACGTGTTTCTTCAGCTGTTCCGCAATCTCGGATCGATCGAGAACCCGGCCCATCTGAAGCACTGGCTGCGTCAGGTCACAACGCGGCGCTGCATCGACCAGCTCCGCCATGCGCGGGGGTTGCACGCGGTGCCGCTCGAAACGGTCGACGAGATTCACTCGAACGATCGTGCGGCGGACCCGCTGCTCGACCGCAAGCTCCGGAATCTCATCGCCGGGCTCCCGGACATGCAACGCGCCGTCATCACGCTCCGCTATCAGGAAGATCTCGATCCGACCGAGATCGCCGCCATCGTCGGAGTGCCGGTCAACACCGTCAAGAGTCATCTGCATCGCGCGCTGCAATCGTTGCGGCGCAAGCTTGGAGAACAGTGATGGATCTCGAAGCACAACTCAGAAGTGCCTTGCAGCGGAAAGAGCCGCCACCCGGGTTCAGGGACCGTGTCGTTCAATCCGCCAACCGGCGGCATCTCAACTGGCGTGCCGTCGCCGCAACGCTCATGCTCACCGCCGTCCTCGGCGGCTGGACCGTGCACACGATTGCCGAGCGCCGTGCCGGCGAGCGGGCACGCAGGGAAGTGCTGCTGGCGCTGCACATCGCCGGCGAGAAGGTTCACTACGCACAGAGTCAAGTTCAGGACATTGGGAGAAAGTAAATGAAACGAGCACTCCTCACATTGCTGATTGCCGCCTCACTGACCATTCCCGCCTCCGCGCAGCAGATCAACCTCGACTTTCCCGGCCTCGCGGACCGCGCATCGGAAGTCGTCGACGTCACGCTCGACCGGAACATGCTTCGGCTCGCTGCGAAGTTTCTTTCGGAAGAACCGGACGAACGCGCGGCCCGCGACATGGTCGTCAAGCTCGAGGGCATCTACGTCCGCAGCTACGAGTTCGAGCGCGACGGAGAGTACGACCGAGCCATCATCGATCGCCTGCGCGGCCAGTTGGGAGCCGGCTGGCAGAAGATCGTCAACGTTCGAAGCAAAACGCGCGAGAACGTTGAGATCTACACGCAGAACAGCGGGGACAAGATTTCCGGGCTGGTGATCATCTCTGCCGAGCCGCGCGAGCTCACGATCGTGAATCTCGTCGGTCCGATCGATCTCGACCGGCTGGCCGGTCTGGAAGGACAGTTCGGCATTCCCAAGATCTCCAAGAGCTCAAAGGAGATGCCATGAAGTTCCGCGGTTTCGCAGTCGCTTTGCTCCTTGCGTCGCTCGCCATTCCCGCGAACGCCGGCTTCAACGAAGTGCTGGGCGGTCTGGAGTCGCGTCTTGGCCGTACCACGTGGATTCCTCTGTTCGGGCTCGCTCGTGTCGGCGTCCGGGTCATCCACCCGGACGGCGTGCACGACATCCAGCTCGCTGTTTTCGAGGGCAAGGGAACGTTCGACTCGCTCGAGGCCGATCGCCTGATGCGATCGCGCATCGGCGGCGGATACACGCCGCTCGTGCGGGTCAGGTCGAAGCACGATCACGAGTGGTCGTTCATCTACGCGCGGTCGATCGGGAACCTGATGGACCTCGTCGTTCTCTCGAATGACGGCTCCGACACGGCGCTCGTGCGTGTGGTCGTCGATCCGGAGGTGGTTTCTCGGTACGTTCGCGAAGATCCGCGTAACGTCGCGCTCGTCGCGCGCCACTGACGTAGTAAAATCGGGCCCTCCCAAGATGGCCCGCTACGAAGAACGCGACGACTCATACGATCTGCTCAATCATTACTTGCAGGAGATCGCGAAGATCCCGCGTCTCACGCCTGAGCGCGAGCGCGAGCTCGGCCGGCGTGTGCAGGAGAACGACAAGGGCGCGCTCGAGGAGCTGGTCAAGGCCAATCTGCGCTTTGTCGTCTCGTACGCGAAGCGTTACCGGAACTCGCACGTGCTTTTCCTCGATCTCATCAACGAGGGAAACATCGGCCTGATCCACGCCGCGAAAAAATACGACCCCGACAAGAACGTCAAGTTCATCACCTACGCGGTCTGGTGGATCCGGCAGGCCATCCTTCACGCGCTCTCCGAGCAGGGAGGGGCGTTCCGTCTTCCGCCCAAGCGCGCCAATCTCATGTACCGCCTGGAGAAGGCGATCTCCGCCTCGATGACGGAGGGAAGCCATCTCCCGACGCCCGAGGAGCTGGCAGCGTCCCTCGGCGTGACGGTGAAAGAAGTGCAGACGCTGATGCACGCCGGGAACGACAACTTCTCGCTGAACGCGGAGCTCGATGATGAGTCGCACACCGAGCTCGCCGACGTCATCGAGCAGACCTCGATCCCGTCGGCGGAAGACGAGATGCAGGTGCAGTCGCGGCGCGAGGAACTCCTCGCGCACATCTCCGAGCTCTCGCCGAAAGAGCGGCTGGTGCTCACCCTGCGCCATGGTGTGAGCGACAACGTGCCGAAGCGTGTCAGTGAGATCGCCACGTTTCTCAACCGCCGCAGCGACAACGTTGCGGAGATCCTCATGGCCGCCAAGTCGAAGATATGCGAGAAGCTCTCGATCAGCGAGAGCGAGATGGCGGTCCTTCTGCTGTACACGAACCCGAACGAGAAGGCCGCGCAGAAATTCTGGGACGAGCTGGGCGACCTCGCTCCCAGCATCAACCCGCAGATCGACGCCCGGCGCCTTCCGGCGCTCAACGCGTTGCGGCAGCAGGGCTCGCTGCAGCGCGCCATTGACGAGCTGACGCTCGAGGAGAAGACCATCCTGAAGCTTCGGTACGGGGTTCTCCAGGACGACGAGCTGACTCTCCGCGACATCGGCGAGATCCTCGGCCTTTCCCGCGAGCGCGTCCGCCAGATCGAGTCGCGCGCCGAGGCTAAATGCCGGCGCAGCGTGAGACGGAGCTGAAGTGAGCGAGCCGCAGAACCCCCCGATGGGCCGCCTGGACGCCGTCGACGTCGGATCGAAGAAGCTGACCGTGCAGACCGAGTTCTTCCCGACCCCCGGTTGGCGTATCGAGACGAAGATCTACCTCGGCGGCGAGCTCAAGAAGATCTACACCGAGGATCTCTCGTCGACGCCCGAGCCGGAGCTGCAGCGGCGCGTGAACGAGTTTCATCAGGCGAAGCTCGATGAGATCGTGGCCGGGTTGCGCAAGCTCGCCCAATGAGACTGTCCGAGGAACCGTCCTGAGGCTCGAACATCTCAGGGAATCCGACGAGGACCACTGGCGTGCCGAGTTTGCCGGACAGAACTGGATCTTCGGCTCGCTGAAGCTGAGCGTCACGCTGCCCGAGTTCTCCGGCGGCACGCCCTCGCTGAAGGAGATGCATTTCGGCTACTACCTCCAGCCGCTCCATCTGAACGCCGATGATCGCGAGGACCTGCCGCGCAAGCTGCTGTTCGTTCTCGCCAGGCGGAAGCCGCCCCTCGATTTTCTCGAGCTTTCCGGGGCGGGCATCCGGATCCCGCACGCCTTTCCGCAGGGGTTCACACTCGGATCGGTGCTGCGGATCATGCTGCAGGAGTTGAAGAAGCTTCCGCTGCGCGATTCGTGATCACCATCCGCATCCCGTACCTCGGCCGCAGCGTGATCGTCGGGAACGGCTCGACGCGCTGATCGTCGGCGAGGCGGAGGCGGAATCGCCGTGCGATCTGCGCGAGCAGGAGAATCGCTTCCATTGTGGCGAACGAGTTGCCGATGCACCGGCGCGGGCCTCCGCCGAAAGGCAGATAGGCGAACGGAGGGATCGACTTTGCGAAGTCACCATCCCAGCGCGACGGATCGAAGCGCTCCGGATCCCGAAACCAGCGCGGATCGCGATGCACGACCCAGGGGACCATGAAGACGGTCGATCCGGCCGGGATGTGATAGCCGCCGATCTCGCAGTCGTGAATTGCCTCGCGGCCGAAGGCGTACGCCGGAGGGTAGAGGCGCATCGACTCCAGGACGACCGCGCGCGTGAAGGGAAGGCGCTCGGCGTCTTCCGGCTGCAGCGGACGATCGCCGAGCACGTCGTCGAGCTCGCCATGGAGCTTCGATTCGACGTCCGGATGCTGCGACAACAGGTACCAGGTCCACGACATCGCCAGCGCGGTGGTCTCGTGTCCGGCGAGGAACATGGTGATTGCCTGGTCGCGCAGCTCGCGATCGTTCATGCCGAGCTCGATGAGCATCGACAGCAGATCATCGCCTGGCGTTTTCCGCCGGTCCGCGATGATGCGGTCCATGAGGCGGTCGAGCCCTTGGATCGCCCGGCGAAAGCGAACATTGTTGGGCAGCGGTACCCAGTCCGGGATGAAGAAGGGCCGCGTGAATCGCACCGCGATCTGCTTCACGGCGATGTCGAACGCATGCGCCACATCCGAAGCTTCGATGCCGGACACTTCCATGCCGAACAGCGTGCGCACGACGATGTCCATCGTCAGACGCATCATTTCCAGATGCGTGTCGCGGGTCTGGCCGTCGTGCCACTGCGCCAGCATGCGTTCCGTGAAGTCGATCATGACGCGGCCGTACTCGCTGATCCGCTCGCGGTGAAACGCCGGCTGCATCAGCTTCCGCTGCTGGACCCACTCGTCGCCCTCGCTGACCAGCAGACCGTTGCCGAACAGCGTCCGCACATGCCGCCAGAACCAGCGGTGCTTGATGAAGTTCCGATGGTTCGTCACCAGCACGCTCTCGAAGTGATCGGGATGATTGAGGATGAAGGCCGGCCGGCCGCCGAGGGAAACGCGCACGACATCGCCGTAATCGCGCGTGCATCCGCTGAAGAATCCGAGCGTGTCGCGTCCGAATTCGGGGAGATTGCCGAGGATGAGGTGAGGGCGCGGTCCGGGAGGAACGCGGGGATCGAGCGACGGTCGGGCGGCTGTCGCGGACGTCATGGTGAAATCTTACGTCGGCGCCGGTCCCGGAATTGCTGAACAATCGCGGAACTTACAATGTTCGCCGCATGACGCCCCTCCGCCGACTTCTTCACTACTTCGAGCTGTACAAGACGCCTCTGCTCATGGGCGGCCTGTGCGTCATCGGCTCGGCCGTCTTCTCGCTGCTCAAGCCGCTGATCATCGGCAATGCCGTCAATGAGTTGGCGAAGGCGATCTCGCGCCAGGCGATGATCCGTTACGGTTTGCTGCTCATCGGCGCCGCGGCGATGGAGGGGCTGTTTCTCTACCTGCAGCGCTGGATCATCATCGGGTCGTCGCGGCGCATCGAGTACGACATGCGCAACGACTTCTACGCGCACCTGCAGAAACTCCCGCTGGCATACTACCAGGAGCAGCGCACGGGCGACCTGATGTCGCGTGCCACCAACGACCTCTCATCGGTGCGCATGCTGATCGGTCCGGCGGTGATGCACTCGCTGTCGTCGCTGCTCGTGGTCACGGGAGCGTTCGTGATGATGCTGCGCATCGATCACGAGATGGCGCTCACGGCTCTGATCGCCGTGCCGATCGTGGCCGGGCTCGTGAAATTCTTCGGCCAGCGGATTCACGACCGTTACAAGGACGTACAGGACTACTTCGGCGACATCTCCGCGCGCGTACAGGAGAACCTCGCCGGCGTGCGCGTCGTGCGCGCGTTCGCACAGGAGCAGAACGAGATCGAGAACTTCAAGCGGATGAACCGCGAGTACGTCGACAAGAACCGCTCCGTGATCAACCTCAGCGCCACGTTCTATCCGATGCTTCACGCGCTCATCGGCGTGATGTTCGTGATCATCTTCTTCATGGGCAGCCGCCGGATCATCGCCGGGCAGTTGTCGATCGGCGCGTTCGTGGCCTTTCAGTTCTACCTCGGCCGGATGATCTGGCCGCTGATCGCCTTCGGATGGGTGATCAATCTCTTCCAACGCGGAATGGCGTCGATGCTCCGCTTGCACGAGGTGTGGTCGGTGCAGCCAACCGAGGACCGAGGGCCGAGGGCCGAGGACCAGATCCGCGGAGAAATCGAGTTCCGTCATCTGACGTTCGCGTACGGCGGAGCGACGCGCCCGACGCTTCGCGACATCAGCCTCTCCATCCGTCACGGACAAACCATCGGCATCGTCGGCAGAACGGGCAGCGGCAAGTCGACGTTGCTCGCCCTGCTCACGCGCACGTTCGAGCCGCCGCCGGGAACGATCCTCATCGACGGCCGGGACGTGACGATGATTCCTCAGCGACAGCTGCGCGAGTGGATCGGCATGGTGCCGCAGGAAAGTTTCCTCTTCTCCGAGTCGATCGCGGAGAACATCCGCTTTGGCCGCGCGGACGCGAGCGAGCAGCAGATTCGCGAGGCCGCCGAGCAGGCCGGCCTCACCGGCGACGTGACTGCATTCACCCAGGGTCTGGAGACGGTGATCGGCGAGCGCGGCATCACGCTCTCCGGCGGGCAGAAGCAGCGCACCGCAATCGCCCGTGCGATCGTCCGCGAGCCGTCGATTCTGATCCTCGACGACTCGCTGAGCGCGGTCGACACGCAGACCGAGGAGCGGATTCTGCGGGCGTTGCGTGAGGTGAGGAAGGGGAGGACCGCCCTCATCGTCTCGCACCGCGTCTCCTCGGTGAAGGACGCCGACCACATCGTGGTGATCGAGGAGGGGACGATCGTCGAGCGCGGGACGCACGACTCGCTTCTCGAGAAGGGCGGTTACTACGCCGATCTTTATCGGCGGCAGACGATCGAGGCCGAGCTGGAGGAGATCGCCTAGTGGCCGAGATCATCGAACGCCACGAGGAAGAGAAAGGCGCGAAAGCCTTCGATCCGCATCTCACCGTGCGGCTCCTGAGATACCTCCGCCCGTACCGTCTTCGCGCGGCATTCTCGGTGTTTCTCGTGATCATCTCCTCGCTCTTCGAGATCGCCGGTCCGGCCATCACGGCGGTGGCCATCGACCTCTATGTGAAGCCGTTGCATGGCGCGAATGCCGTGGGCGTCAGCGCGCGGGTCGGCGACTGGCTCGCGGCGCACGGGATGGATTTCGATCCGCTCACCGGCATCAACGTCGCCGCGGCGCTGTACGTGTTCACGCTCGTCGGCGGATTCGCGATCCTCTACACGCAGATGGTGCTGATGAACGTGATGGGTCAGTACGTGATGTACGACCTGCGCAAACAGATCTTCGGCCATCTGCAGCGCCTCGACATCCAGTTCTTCGACCGGAATCCCGTCGGACGGCTGATGACGCGCGTGACGACAGACGTCGACGCGCTCAACGATCTCTTCACCGCCGGCTTCGTGGCCATCTTCGGCGATATCTTCGTGCTCGTCGGGATCGTCGGCGTGCTGTTCTGGATGAACTGGCGGCTGGCGCTCGTCCTCTTCTCGATCACGCCGTTCATCGTGCTGGTGTCGATCTGGTTCCGGCGCGGCGCCCGGATCACCTACCGAGCCGTACGCACGCGGATCGCGGCGATCAACGCGTTCCTGCAGGAGCACATCTCCGGCATGGCCACCGTGCAGCTCTTCAATCGCGAGGAGAAGGAAGCCGGGAAGTTCGACGGCCTCAACGCGCGCCATCGCGATGCGAACATCGACTCGATCTTCTACTACGCGGTGTTCTATCCGGTGATCGAGCTGATCGAGACCATCGGCATCGCCCTCATCGTCTGGTACGGCGGCGGACAGGTGATTCAGACAACGCTGTCGGTCGGCGCGCTCATCGCGTTCTTCCAGTACGCACAGCGCTTCTACGAGCCGATCTCGGATCTTTCGGAGAAGTACAACATTCTTCAGGCGGCGATGGCGGCGAGCGAGCGGGTATTCAAGCTGCTCGACACTCCCGTGAAGATCACGTCCTCGGTCCCCGGTCCCCGGTCCTCGGTTGAAGACGTCCAGACAATCGAGTTCCGCAACGTCTGGTTCGCCTACAACAACGAGAACTGGGTGCTCAAGAACGTCTCGTTCCGCGTGAATCGCGGCGAGCGCATCGCACTGGTTGGGCATACGGGCGCGGGGAAGACGACCGTCACCGCCTTGCTGTTGCGCTTCTACGAGCCGCAGCGCGGCGAGATTCTCATCAACGGCATCAACATCCGCGAATTCGAGCTGACTGCGTTGCGCCGCCTGTTCGCCATCGTGCAGCAGGATTTCTTCCTCTTCAGCGGCGATGTCGCGCAGAACATCTCGCTCAGCGATCCGGCCATCAGCGACGAGTGGATCCGCACCGCGGCCCTGCGGGTGCAGGCCGATCGCTTCATCTCGCGGTTGCCCGATGGTTATCAGTCACAGGTCCGCGAGCGCGGCGCCGGATTTTCGGTCGGGGAGAAGCAGCTGCTCTCGTTTGCGCGCGCGCTGGCGTTCGATCCCCCGGTTCTCATCCTCGACGAGGCGACGTCGTCGATCGACACCGAGACCGAGCATCTCATCCAGGAGGCGATCGAGACGTTGCTCAGCGGACGGACGTCAATCGTCATCGCCCACCGCCTCTCGACGATCCGCTCCGCCGACTGCATCCTCGTGTTCCATCACGGAGAGATCCGCGAGCGCGGCACGCACGAGGAGCTCATGGCCATCAACGGTCTGTATCGAAAGCTGTACGAGATTCAGTACCGCGAGCCGGTCGTGGCGTGATCCGTGCCGGTGCCGGCGAACGCCGGCGCTCCATCGTTATTTGACATCCGTCACAACCAGGAATACCGTTTGCGTTACTTCGGTCAAGTGAATAGCCCGTGGAGAGGAGGGAGGATGACCGTCAGGTTTTTCCCCGGAACGAGGAAGCAGAAGACAACACTCATTGCCGGATTCTTGAGACAGTTTCACGTCGAGCACGAGATGGTGCGCGTTGCCGATACCCGATTGCACACAGTGCACCTCGGAACCGAACCGGCGCTGGAAGTGAACGGCCGCCTGTTCGTCGATCCGAATGTCGACGCCCTGAAGAAGATCTTCAAGGTGTAGGTGTGGAGCGGCGCGCGTCTCGCGCGCCGGCCGGCGGCCGGGGACGGCCGCCGCTCCGCGCTACGCCGTCCTGAACATCGTCTCCGCCTCGCGCTCCACTGTGCTCCGGATGCGCGACTCGAACGGCTTCATCAACAGGGGCACCTTCCCGTCGACGATCACGTCCGTGTCCGTGAACTCGATCGTTCCGTTCACGGTCATGCCCTTGGCCTTGAAGGCAACGCGCAGCGTGTCGCCCTCCCACTTGTGATCGACGTCGTTCGCGTAGTTTCCGTACTGCGCGTGCAGGGCTCTCAGTCTTTCTTCGACGACTTTCCGCGCCTTGGCGCGCGTGGTGTTGTGCGGGACTGCGATGCGCAAATGGACTTCCTCCTGCGGGTGGAGTCTACCTTCAAGTTGCGGGCCGCGTGCGCTCCGAGGTAGCCTCGGGGCGGGACTTCCGCAGGGTCGCATCTGCCATGCTCGCCAAAGTATGGAGTGCGGCGACACTCGGAATTGACGCGGTACGGATCATCATCGAAGTCGATGGCGGCGGATACTCCGCGCAGCCCGGCTTCACTCTGGTCGGACTCCCTGACGCAGCGGTGCGCGAGTCGTATTCGCGCGTCCGATCGGCGCTTCACAACTGCGGGCTCTATCTTCCTCCGCGGCACATCACGGTGAATCTCTCGCCGGCGGACGTGCGGAAGGAGGGTTCGGGATTCGACCTGCCGATCGCCGTCGGCATTCTCCAGGCGTTGGAGTTTCTTCGTGAGGAGCATGTGGCCGGTCGCGTGTTCGTCGGGGAGCTTTCGCTCGACGGAACGCTGACGCCGATCCGGGGAACGCTGTCGATCTCCGCCGCGCTGGTCAACGACGACTCGATCCGGGAGCTGATCGTTCCGGTTGCCAATGCGAACGAAGCGGCGGCGGTGCAGGCGACGCGCATCGTCGGCGCGTCTCATCTTGCCGGTCTGCTCGCTCATCTGCGGGGCGAGACGCCGATCACACCGGCCACGTCATCGCCGCTCGTCGAAGGGCCGTCCGGCGAAGCGGATTTCAGCGACGTGCGCGGTCAGGCGCAGGCAAAGCGCGCGCTCGAAGTCGCCGCCGCCGGCGGGCACAACGTGATGATGATCGGACCGCCGGGATCGGGAAAGACGATGCTGGCGAAGCGTCTGGCGTCGATTCTTCCGCGGCTGTCGATCGACGAAGCCATCGTCACGACGAAAATTCATTCGGTCGCCGGAACGCTTCCGTCAGGGAGCGGTCTTCTGACTCGGCGCCCCTTCCGCGCGCCGCATCACACGATCTCGACGGCAGGGCTGGCCGGCGGAGGAACCGCGCCCCGCCCAGGGGAGGTGAGTCTGGCGCACCACGGCGTGCTGTTTCTCGACGAGCTGCCGGAGTTCCGCCGGGAGTCGCTCGAGGTGATGCGCCAGCCGATGGAGGACGGCATCGTGACGATCGCCAGAGCGTCGCGAACGGTGACCTACCCGGCGCGGTTCACGCTCGCCGCGGCGCTCAATCCCTGTCCCTGCGGATTCTTCAACGATGCCCGCCGCGAGTGCATCTGCACGCCGCATCAGATCTCGCGCTACCTCGCCAAGGTGTCGGGTCCGCTGCTCGACCGCATCGACCTGCAGGTCGAAGTCGCGGCGCTGTCGAGCGAGGAAATCACGGCGACCGATCCCGGAGAGCCGTCGTGTGCGATCCGGTCGCGCGTCGAAGCGGCGCGACAGATTCAGCGCGAGCGTTTCCGGCGTGCGCACGTGCAGTGCAATGCGGAGATGACGACGCGGCACCTGCGGAAGTGGTGCGAGCTCGACGATTCCTCGCGAAAACTGCTGACCAGCGCCATCGAGCGGCTCGGCCTTTCGGCGCGGGCGCACGACCGGATCCTCAAGGTTTCGCGGACGATCGCCGATCTGGCTGGAAGCGAGCAGGTCCAGGCCGCCCACGTGGCTGAGGCCGTGCAGTACCGGGCCCTCGATCGGGCGTACTTCCGGACGTGACGGCCCACTTCTCGACGAACGATGCCTCTGGCGTCGTTCGGGAGGTAGGGGTCACATTGATCGCGGGCTTTGGCGGATTGACTCTCGCGGCACCCAATTCAATCAGCCCGGGAGCGACGATCTTCTTTGGCACGGACATTCGGGAGGTTGTCACTCCCGGTCGGCATCATTGGGATTCAGCTTCGATCACCAGATCTTGCAGCGCTCCGCCCGCATCATCGGATCGCCGGTGTGGCAGCCGAAGGCAGCGGCGAACTCGGGCATGTTCGACAGTGGCCCGTTGACGCGAAGATGCGGGATGGGATGGGTGTCAGTTGTCACCTCGCGGCGGACCAGCTCAGGACGCAAGTTGGCGGCGCGCCCTTGCGCGCATGCGAAGAAGAAACGCTGCTCGGGAGAGAAGCCGTCGATGACCGGCGGCCGCGCCTTACCTCGCAACGAGCGTTGCCAGGCGTTCCACGCAATCGACAGACCGCCGAGGTCGGCGATGCTCTCACCGGAGTAGGGAATCGCGGATGTATTTTTGCCGATGGCCTCGTTCCAGAGGAGGTCACGACGGTAGAGAGCGGAAGGAAAAGTCTGCTTCATGTGAAGTCTGATGATCTGGGCGATGAGATCTGGCAGCTGAACCTGGATGCACAGCCCATGCTTGTCGTGAACCGGAACGTCGAGGGCATTCGCGAACTCGTGAAAACGAGCAGAGAGTTTCTTGGTTTGGTCTTTCCGGCGGTGGTGCGGCAGATCCTGCGCTTTGTCGCCCGAGAGTTCGATGTTCCGGGGCAAAGCCGCGAGTGGTGGGGGCTATGGCTGCTCTTCATGAAGCAATACGCGCCTATGCCCGAGAAGATTGATCCCGACGACGTTGCCGAGGTCGAGGCGTGGATCGAAGACGCGGTTGCAGCGTTCTGGACGCGTCACAACGTGAAAAACGAGTTCCGCAAAGCTCGGCTTACGGAGGGAACCACATGACACGTCTGCGCGCACTCACCTCGCACGGCATCCAGCAGTCCGAGAGTTTCTCGCGCGACCGGACGCGGAAGCTCTCGACGCTCCCACGGATCTGCTGACTGACCCTGTCGCATCGATTGATGTCGAACCGGCGGTGGAGCTCGAAGAGCGGCTGTTCCAGAATCGCCTAGAGCTGGCGGAGTTCCTGCGCGAACGATTGCAGGGTTTCGAGCGAGTGGCGCTGATGCGGAACGTTGGAGTCTGGTCATGGCTCGCTCTCTTCTACTTCGACCAGATTGCGCCGCGCGATGGAGAAGGTCTGAGAAGGATTTATGAGCAAGCCCGGTACATACTGACGACCGAACGACGCGCGGTGCTGTGTCCGGCGCAGCGCAAGATTAGGCGGCCCCACGTGCGCAGAACATTTCAACGATGAGGAACAGGGCGGCGGAACGTTCGATATCGCGACGATTGCGGCCAACGCCGGGTGGGAAGCCGCCGGCGCGGCCGTTGCCCGCACGCAGTGTCGCACTCCTTTTCGCGTGCGTTGCAACGGCCGTTTCGGCGGCGTGGGCGGGCGGGCTTGGAGTGACGTTGACAACGGGCCATCACGACTACGGCCTCAGCCTCGCCGCCCAATAACGAACCAATTCGCGCTTGACGTCTTCACGGACTCCCTGCATCCCGGACCTGCAAACCTCACATGCGTTGGCTCCGCACCCCGGGAAGTTGGTACCTGCTGCCGCCAGGATCGCAGATGTCGACGTCTTTTCACGAACTTCAAGCAAGCAGAGGGCAGCTTCCGATACCGTGTTCACGGTGTACTGCGTTGGCTGACCGTTTACAGGAACTCGCAGAACGACGCTAGGTGCTACGCGGCGCTCATCAGACAAGTCCCCCGGCACCACTCGTGCTTTGCCCTTGAGAACGGCATCAACCATACGCTGGAGGTCCGTATCGCTGGTCAGCGCTTCACCAAGACTGATTCGGTTGGAAGTCGAGCATCCAAGACTCAAGAGCAAGACGATCGCTGCGACTGGTCCGCGCTTCATTCAGGGGCACCTCAAGGAAACAGTGGTGGCAAGTAAACTACAACCGCATTGCCATTCGTTGGATTCAAAACGTAGCTCGCGATGTCGGCTGAGTTGGTCGGTTGTGCCATCTCCATGATTGAATAGGCAGCTCCACCTTGAAACGCTGCGACCCCCTGGGGCGGGTAAAGGTCTGGCAACCCCATTAAATGGCCTGTTTCGTGAGCGCCCACGCCAGCCATCCCGCTTGGGTTGTTCGTTGTGTCCCGCGTGAAGATTGTCCCGGTGTCTTGCGCAGACGGACGCTGGTTCTGACCTCTCAGCAACGTCATCGCCACTTGACTGCGGCCAGCGCCAGTAACAACCGTAAGCGTGTCCTTGTTCGCCTGCTGCTGACCCGGGCGGACGACCGCGATATTCACATTGATCGTGAGTCGCTCACCATTTGGCCCTTGAACCGTTCGTCCATTCCAGTACCTCTGAGCCGCAGTAACAAAGTCGTTCGCCGCGTTAGTTTGTCGCCTCCCATTTGCGACAATCTGCGCCTCCACCGTCACATTGCAGTGTTGTTGCGGATCGCATACGACCAGCGCGTTCTTGCCGGTCGGATCCGTGTAACGCAGCGGGTTGTTCATCACGTAGGCGTATCGGTTCCACCGCTGCGGTTCCGCCAGCGCCTTTTTGATATCCATCGCCGGATCGACGGATAAGAAGCGCCCCAACCCTGACGCGTTCGTCGTACTCGCCGCGGCGTAAGCCTGATGCAGTGCTCGATTTAGCGGAGTCGGAACCGGACGATCGAACGGAGCAAGAACGTCGAAGACCCGGATGCGAGTTTCAGGCAACGACGCGCAGAGCGTCGACGGCGCATCGAGCATCGACGTGCGCGGGATCGACGCGAACGAAGACGTGGCGAGACAGACGGCCACGATGAAGAAGAACGCTCTTCTCATCGAGGAAGACTTTAGCAGCTAAAGGAACGGAAGGGCTCAGTGGTCGTCGTGATCGCTGCTCGACCGTTCGAGCTTCGCCGCGGGATGGGTGGCGGTGTGGATCTCTTTGAGCTGACGGATCGAGACCTTCGTGTAGAACTGCGTCGTCTCGATCGACGCGTGACCGAGCATCTCTTGCACGTATCGGATGTCGGCGCCTCGTTCGAGCATCAACGTCGCGACGCTGTGCCGGAAGAGATGACACGAGCCACGCTTACCGATTTTCGCTGCGTCGACGTAGCCGGCAACCCAACGAGTCAGCAGATCGGGCGAGAACGGCTGGCCGGTGTACGCGAGGAACATCAACCCATCGTCCGGTTCGGCGACGAGCTGAGGGCGTGCTTCGTCGAGGTACTTCTGTAGCCAGGCAAGAGCACGATCGCCGATCGGGATGACACGATCTTTCTTGCCTTTGCCCTGGCGGATCATCACGACGCCTCGCTCGAAGTCGACATCGTAGATCGACAGATGCGCGAGCTCGCTGCGTCGCATGCCGGTCGAGTAGAGGACCTCGAGCATCGCCCGATCGCGCAGACCGAACGGCGTGGCGATGTCGGGTTGCGCAAGGATGCGATCCGCTTCGTTCGCGGTGAGGACATGCTTCGGCAGCCGGCGCTCGACACGCGGCAGCTCGATCTCTGAGGCAGGGTTGTAGAGGATGTGGTTCTCGCGTACGAGCCAGCGGAAGAACTGCTTGACCCACGTCAGCATCAGGTACTGCGTGCGGAAGCTGAGAGGATGACCGTTCGCGCGACGGTGGTAGAAGAGCGCCCGTTGATAGCGATCGATCATCGGCTTCGTCACTTCGGCCGCTCGCGTCACGGATCGTTCCGCGCACCAACCGATGAAGTGATGCACGTAGTCGTCCGCCTGTTCGATCGTGCCGGCCGCGTAGTTCTTCACGTGCATGCGCTCGAGGTAGAGCGCGAGCAGCGCCGGCATCCCGTGCGGGTCGGTAACGTCACCGACGGGAGGGCGCGGCTGCTTCTTGCGTCCGCCCGGCATCAGATGCTCGCGTGATCGCGGCCGTTGCCGCGACGTAATCGGTACGACTTCGTTTTCGTCGGTCGCTCCAGATGTGCGTTTTGCAGAGTTGGCGCGGTGATATCACTCGAAGCCGCATCCCTGCTTGGTTTTCTGCCCCGCGAGGTGGACCGCGAAGTGGGCGCAACCGCCCCGCGTTGGGGCCGCGTTCCCCCCGCGAACTCCCCTTCGGTGCCCCGCGAGGTTTCTGTCGTAGTGGCATCGGCGAGAACGGACGGCCGCCGATCGGCGGCGGCGTTGTAGAGCAACTCGTAGACGAAGCTCTGGCCGCGGCCTCCCCGATGCACGAGCAGATATTCGAGTGCGACCAGCCGATCGAGGTGGATGCGCAACTGCGTCTCGCCCCAATGCGTGACCTCGCGCGCATGACGGCGCGTGAAGTGGTACTCGCTGCGATCGATTCCGAGCCGCTCGCATTCGGCGGTGACCATCTGGTCGACGAGCGTGAGGAGCCGTCGCGTCTGCGGCGGCAGCTCGTCGAGCGATCGGCCGAGCACTTCGTGCGCGAGACTGTTCGCCAGGTCGATGTCGCTGGGCGTGACTTCGATGTAGTCGATGTGCTCGCCGTTGTGATCGATCGTCTTCCGCTCGCGCTGATGCTGATGAAGGAGAGCGATCGTGCGGATGAGCGTGAGGTACTTCATGTGATCGCGTCGCGTGCGTGTCGTGCCGTCGATGAACGTCAGTTCACGTGCGTAGGGGTTTGCAACGAGGATCGGCTGGAGCAGCCGTTGCGCGTTGCGATGCAGTGCGCGGATGCGGTCAGCGTCGCGCCTGGCAAGTAGACCTTCGAGCGTTTGCGATTCACGCTGCAGACGATGGATCGCGCGCGTTTGTTCACGATCTTCATCAACGGTGAGCACGATGCAGCGATTCAGGAGCTCTTCGTCGATCTCGATCGCCGTGGTCGTGAGGAAGATCATCACCGGCCCCTCGACGTGGTACTCGTGCGTGACGAGCTTGCCGCTGTGCGGGTCCTTCCCGGTCGACGCGATCGTGAGCCTGCCTTCGCTCTGGAGGAGCTTGAGCGCGTAGCTCGCGCGTTCGGCGCCTTCTTCTTCGGCGATGGCCAGGATCTTGTGCTTGAGATCCGTTTCACCCATGTAGAAGAGTGACTGTCCGGTCATCGCCGAGTACTGCACGCGTTCTTCTTCCGGCATCAGCGCGAGCACCGCTTCCATCAGAGCAGACTTGCCGGCGGCCGACGACGACTGCACCACGATCGCGAGCGGCTGTTCGAGCTTGCGCGAGACGGCCGCCACGTAACCCATCAGCTTGTTCGTCTCTTCGCCGACCACGCCGCACGCGGCGAAGTCGGCGAGGATCCGCTGCACGAGATTCGGATCGCGCAGCAGCGCCATCGCCGATGATTGCTCCGCCTCCGGCATCGAGGCCGCGGGTTTCTCCTTCGGCTCGAGTACCCGTTTGATCTGCTCTTCCTGCATCTGCTCGAGCGCGCGCAGAAGCTGGCCGAGCTCGCGATGTAGCACGTCCTCGTTCATGCCGATGTCCGACGCAGCCTGCTTCTCGAACATCGCTCGTTGCCGTGCCGAGTAGAGATCGAACGTGTCGATGAAGAACTTGTCCGGCAGCTCGTCGCGCGTCACCAGCACGTTCACACGCAGCGAGTCGAAGCTCGTGTTCTTCGCGAGGCCGCGCACGCGGTAGCGGCGATCGCCGTATCGCAGCACGATGTCTTCGCCGTTGGTTTCGACGGGCGAAGGATCAGCAGCTAAAGGAAGGGTCAGTTCCGGCGGAGGCGTGACTCTTTCTTTAGCCGCTTCGGCTTTTGGGTCAGCGACGATGTCCATGACCTGCGCAGCCCGTGGCGCCGCGCCGATCCATGTAGCTGCTCGCACGAGCACGCTCAGAGATCGCGATGCGGGCTGCACCTTCAGCGCGTACTCGTTCGCGTCCATCCCCTTCGGGAACTCGATGCGCGAGACAGCGATGCCGGTGGCGAGGAGCTGTTTGCCGAGAGCGTCGGCCGCGCGATCGCCCGCTTCGTCTCGGTCGTACGCGATCAGAACGTGCTCGGTGCCGTAGCTCTTGAACGCTTCGAGATGCTCGTTCGTGAAGCCGCCCACGCCGTAACTCGTCGTCACGTTGCGGATCCCCGCGCACCAGAACGTGAGCGCGTCGATCAGCGCTTCGCAGAGGATGATCTCCTTCGATTCGCGCAGCGCATCGAGATTCCAGACGCCACGGTGCGGACCAGGCAAGTAGAGATGGAGCGGCGTTCCCGGTCGGAGATTCGGCGTGATCTTCCGGCCGTACATTTCGACGACCTCGCCCGCGGCGTCGACGATCGGGATGACGAGTGAGCCGTTGAAGTGCTCGTGTCCGGTCTCCTCGCGGATGATCCCGAGTTTCCCCAGACGCGTGCGCAGCTCCTCGCCTTCCTTCCGATTCTTCGCCGGCAGTCGCAGGCCGAGTGTGCGGTTCGCGAAGCCAAGCTTGAACCGATCGATCGCCTCGGCCGACTTGATGCCGCGGCGTTCCAGATAGCCGAGCGCTTCGGGACTCGCCTTGAGCGTCTGGTGGTAGTAGTCGACGACGCGGCCGAACAGCTCGCGGTCTTCCATGTCGACCGACACCGGAGCGCTGAGGATCGGCACCGTGGCCACCTTCACCACGCGAGACGACGAAGCAGCTAAAGGAAAAAAGTCGGCGCGGAGCAGTTCGACCGCATGTCGGAAGCTCACGCCCTGCGTCTTCATCGTCCAGTCGATGACCGACCCGCCGGTCTGACACGCGCCCAGGCAATGCCAGAGGTTTTTCTGCGGCGTGATCACCAGCGACGGCTCATGATCGTCGTGGAAGGGACAGAGGCCGATGAGGTCCGCACCGTGCTTCCGCAGCTCGATCCCGCGTGCACGAACGATCCGCTCGAGCGAGATCTCGCTTTTCAGTCGTTCGAGCTCGTCGTCGGCGATTCGCGCCATTTCCGTCTCCTTCGCAAAACCGTGTCAAGAGGTTCGTATGCGCAAAGTCGGTGTTGATTGTCTGACCGATACCGACCATGAGAGTATACGCAATGCGTAATGTGGCGCAAGTGGTACGACCAGTGGAGAACGAAAGTGACTTTTAAAATCGACCTCGAGATGGCCAGGAAGAAAGCAGGCGACGAAGCCTTCGCCAAACGGCTCGCGGCGATTCGGAGATTGCGCGGCATGACCCAAATCGATCTGGCCGATGCCGCCGGAACGACGCAGCGAGCTGTCTCCTACTACGAGAACGCGTTCGGCTTTCCGCCCGCGCCGCAGCTCATCGCTTTGGCGAAAGCGCTCCACGTAACGACCGACGAGCTCCTCGGCGTCAAGTCGATCAAGGCAGATTCACGCAGCGAGGATCCCGAGACGCGCCGCCTCTGGAAGAAGTTTCAGCAGGTGTCTGAGCTCCCCGAGAAGGACCAGCGCGCCGTCATTCGCCTCATCAACTCGCTCTCGGGTTTGCGCGAGTAAGGCGCGCGTCGCCCATTCACCATGGCGGAAGCCGATCCTCCGAAGAAGATCGATATCGGAACGCAGAGCGAGGACGACGTCCAGCAGTTCGTTGAGGACGCGTTCTCATCCGACTTCGTCTTCCGGTCACCTCAGCATCTGAAAGGTGGCCGGCACAAAGAGACGACCGACGTTTTCGTCCTGTTCGACGACGTAGCGCTGCCCATCCAGGTGAAGGCTCAGGCTTTGAACGCCGACGGAACCACGACGGCTGAAGATCCGCACTGGACGAAGCGGAACCTCGGGAAAGCCGTCTCACAGGTGAAAGGAGCGATCCGCACCATCAAAGCCGGCAAGATCGTCCGTCTCGAGAACAACCGCCGTGGTGCCGTGCAGTTCTCAACCAAGATGTTCCGTTACGTCTACGGTCTCGTCGTGATGAACCATGCCTCGAGCGCGTTCGCTGCCGAGGAACTGGCTCCGGAGCTCGCGAACGTAGGCGCACCCGTTCACGTGCTCTCGTTCAGGGATTTCTACAACCTGAACCTCGTGCTCGACACCCCGCACGACTTGGTCGGCTACTTCGAGATGCGGACCGATGTGCTCATCCCGACATTCCATCCGAAGGTTCATGAAGAACAGCCGGTGTTCGAGTACTACCTCGATCACTTCGAAGACCTCACATCATTCCGTGCGAAGCAGCGCGGCGAAGAACGGTCGCCCGAGCTCTTCAAAGAACATGCTGAAGCCCTTAGACAGATTTATCGCGGCGAGTACGCAGATCTCGACGCATCCTATTTCATCGACAAGATCATCGACTGGACCCACCAGGTCGACGATGGATCCGCAGCTCCATTCGATAACGCGGAACGTGACTACGTCGCCGTCGCCACGTACCTCGGCCGTCTGGTCCGGCCCCGGCGCGCCTACATCGGCAAAGCATTCATCGAGGCGATCAAGCGCGCCGGCGAAAGCAACGAAGATGATTTCGCTCAGTTCTCCAGCCAACGCCGCAGCGATTGTCTGTTGTTGCTCGCGAGCACATGCCCCGACGACAAGCGCAAGCAGCGGAACAAAGATCTGCTCGATCTTCTCTGGCTTCTCAAAGCGACGCGGCAGGTGCGAGTGGCGATGGGCATCGTGACGGAAGCAGGATTCGGCCGCGGTCGATCGTACGATTTCATTCTCATCGACGAAGACCCGCAACTCGTCGCCTCTCGTGCCGACTATGAAGAGATCAAGCGTCACGGCGAAGATCTCTTCGGCACAACGACTCCTCGTTAACGACAGGTCCGGTTCGGGTGGTGGAACCAGCGAGCTCCCGAGGCCGAGCACGTCGCTCCGTCGGCGTCGCTACACCACATGTGCACGCGTCGAGCGGCGACGGGGTCAAGGCGGCCGGGCGGTGGAGGCCTTGACCCCGTCGACGATCGGCGCGATCGGCCGCCTTGCGGCGCCGACGGAGTGACGTGCGGCATTCGAGGCGATCACGTGCGGCTGCGCCGGGGCGGGCGGTGGCCTCGTGCAGCAGCGGGCCGCCGGCGCGGGGGTTGGGTGGCGGCAGCGCCGGCGGGTGGGAAGCCCAAGACGGCTGCCGCGGGCGGCGGCCGGTGGAAGCGGCAGCGGTCTTGGGCTTCCCACCCGCGCGCGCAGACGGCGCCAGCCGGCGAGCACGCGCGGCCCGCTGCCACTCGCGACGACCGTTGTTTTCGCGGGACAGGGCGGTGGACCGAACGACCACGCGGATCAAGTCCGCCTAATCTCCCGTTCGGCTGCGCGGCTCCGCACGCGCCACACGAACGGTCCCGCAACGCCGTAACGCGCGGGGCCGTGTCAGCCGCAACGGAAGATTAGGCGGCCCCACGTGCGCGGAAGAATCAATGACGAGGAACAGGGCGGTGGAACGTTCGATCTCGCGATGCTTGCAGCGATCGCCGGGTGGGAAGCCGCCGGCGCGGCCGTTGCCCGCACGCACTGTCGCATTCCTTTTCGCGTGCGTTGCAACGGCCGTGTCGGCGGCGTGGGCGGGCGGTGGGGTGTTCACGATGTTGCCGAGTTCTGCCGATCCGTTTTCTTCAGCGTCATCACGTTCGACGCGTCGCAACGACTACACTTCATGTGGATGTCGACGTGTGAACCGTCAGGCCAGTCGACGGTCGTGATCTCAAGATGGCCGTCTGCGCGCTCCGGGCACGGCTGCGGCTCGTCGGGATGTTCAAGTATTCGACGTGCCGCAGCGATCCACGCTTCGGAACTCTTAGTAGATGATCCTGAGGACATCGAACGCCCTTTCAGCAAAATCGGCCGCTGCTTTCGTCGCCGCCGCAGCCGATGCGCCTGATGCTGCACCACCCTGTTGGAAGGTGAGCCGATACATTTCATGAAGCACGGTCTTCGAAAGCTCAGTGCTGCTTGAGAACGCTCCCTTACCAAGAACGAAAGCGTTTTCCCCGTGCAGCGTCATTCCGGATATCGGCGCATCTGGCTGCACGATAATTTTCTGACCAGCGATCGTCAGCTCCTTTGCTTCGCCTGATTCGAATGCTTTCACCAGATCTGCTCCACCCGTTTGGAGGATTTTTGACGTCGCGCTGATGACCCCGCGTTCCGCTGCAGAAAATCCAAGTCGCTCAACGGCAAAAGCACCGATACGTCCAAACAACCTACCTACGAGATTTCCGCCAGGCATCGGCAACAGTGATGCAGTGATGGCCGCATACTGCATTACCATTTGGGGAGTAGGCGCGTATGCCGGATCGATCGGGGATCCATTCGACCAACCCTGTCCACTGACGTAGATCTGCCCCGGCACCGCCTGCTTCCCATTCGGGTCGACATTGTTCACCGGGTTGTTTTTTGCGTAGGTGTACCGATTCCACATCTGTGGCTCGCGCACAGCCTTCTCCACGTCCACCACCGGATCGACGGATAAGAAGCGGCCCCGTCCTGAATCGTAGTACCGCGCGTGGAAATAGTCCGGCAGCTGTGCACTGCCATCGCCGACGCTGGCTTGATCGCGCTCATGACCTGTGAACTGTAGCACTCCACCATCGCTAGTACCGCCGTAGCCGAACGGCGCGAAATCCTGCACGTGAGTGCCATTGCCATCGACGATCGCTCGTGGCGAGCCGAGATGATCGAGTGCATACCGACGCATCCCACTGCTTGCGCTGTTGTCCGCCAGAAGGTCCCCACCGCGGAAGAAGGCGTCCTCATGCCAGGATGACGCCCCGGTACTCGGGTTCGTGGTGTACGTGCTCAGGAGATGATCGTCGAAGCCCCGAATGAAGATGGTGTACCGGTTCGTTGGTCCGCTGCTGATCGTCACGTTGGGCTCGACGACGGCGATGCGCTCGTTATCCGGCGTGTACAGGAAATGGAAGTCCCGGCCGCCCACTTGTGTCCGCGCAAGCGCACCGGTCGCGTCATACGTGAAGACTCGAGCGCCGTCATTCACGACATTGCCGGCATCATCGTACGTCGTGCCGACATAGTGATTGGTCGTCCCGGCGATCTGTGCGGCGAGCACGCTACTCCCGCCGCAGCGTCCTCCGATGTTCCCGACGGGCGCCCCGCAGAAGGTCACCGCGTCATATAACCAGTTCCCGTACGCGTCATAGCCGCGGACCGTCCCCGAGTACCCGCCCAGCCCATCCTTCACATTCCAAGCCGCAAGCCGGCCGAACGCGTCGTACGTGTACTCGGTATGGTGTTCGTTCGTCTGGCCGACTTGCGTGATGTTCCCATCGGCGTCGTACGTGTACGCGCCGGAATCCCAACCGAGCGTTCCCGTGACTTGCTTGCCGCACGGGCTGCTCGCGTTGTCGGTGATGGTGATCGTCGCGTTGTACGCAATGATCCGGCACGGTCGCCGGATGCCTGAAGGGTCGGCGAGCCACGTCTCGTTCAGTGCCGTGCTCCCGGGGTGGGTAACGGTGTTCATGAGGCCATTGGGTTGGTACGAAATCGTGCTCGTGCTGTTGTCCGAAGTGTTCGTGACGCTCGTGAGAAAGCCGTTCGTGTACCCCGACGTCAAGTCGGGCGGCGTGCGATCGCTCGTCGTCTTCTTTGGATACGTGATCTTCTTGATCGTTCCCAGGTCGTTGTACTCCTGCGCGAAGAAGAACGTCTCGCCGGTGGCGCCGATCGTGCGGTCGCGTCGTGATGGTCGTCCGGCGCTGTCATACTGGTAACTTTCCGTCACCACGACCGTGCCCAGCACCGGGTCGTAGTGGTCACGCTCGGCAGCCGATACTTTTCCATAGCAGGACGTCCCCGTGCAGCTCCCATTGAACGCGCCATCGTACGCGGTCTTGACCAACTGGTGCGATGTCGCCGTTTCCGTTACGGTGGTGAGCCGTTCTGCCCCGTCGAAATCGAGGGTGAGGTCGAACGCGCCGGTGACTTTGCGGTGCGCATGGCCAAGCGCGTCGTACGACGCATGCGGTTGGTTGCTCGCGTCCGTCCAGAAGTATTGCGTGGTCCCGTTGCCGTCGCTGCCAAGCTCAGGATGCTGCTCGCTCAGGAGAAATCCTCGGTTGTCGTAGGTGAACGTCCGTGTTTGCGTGCCGGCATCGCTGGGGATGCTCACGCTCGTGAGATGATCGGCAACGTCGTACGTGTACGTCGCGGCGAGCGCGGGCGTGCTGCCGTAGTTCTGGGTGAACACGCGCAGGTGGCCGTACCGGTCGTACTCCTCGCGGTCAGTCACGCTCGCGCTCCCAATCGTCGTGGTCTTGTCACGAACGCGATCCCCCGTGTACGCGTAGGAGGTGCTCGTCGCGTCAGGCCTGGTGACCGTCGTGGGTCGGCCGAAAGGGTCAAACCCGGAGAACGTCGTCGCTGGCGGATGAAAGCTGAACTCATCCGTCGCTGGGAGCGCTGCCTCCTCGCTCCGCCCCCTGACGCGACCGCTGGCGTCGTACGTAGTTTCCTGCACGCTCCACGTGTTGTCCGCCAACTGTCGCTTTCGTCGCCACAGCCGCCCGAGCGCGTCGTACTGGTAGTGCGTCGTGATTGTCCCGAGTCCTTGTGCGGAAGTGATCGTGGCCTGCACGCTTGCGGGCGTGAACCCTGACTGGGATACTGACGCGTTCGCGTACGCATACGTTGTCGCTGCCATCCCCGGTGGGCTGACGCTCGTCAGGCGGAACTTGCTGTCGTACGCATACGTCGTTGTGTGTCCTGCGGGGTCGGTGTCGGCAAGCACCAAGCCGCTGCCGGCATCAACGCTTTGGTCGAGGCTGGAGAACAGAATGCCCGTGTACTGTGAGGTCGCGCGGATGCCCGCGGTGTACGTGTGCGTGAGCTGGTAGTCGTAGAGTGACGGCGGGCTGTCCGCGATCTGACACAGCGTGGCGGTCGTGCTCGCGTTGTTCTGGACGTCACCGCCAGCGAAGGTCTCAGTAGCGACATCGCCCGCGGCGGAGGCGGTGTATGTCGTGAGCAGATCGGCGGTCTTTCTGGTAAGCGCGTTGAGCCTCGCGCGTGCCGCGCGGAGAAACCCTGTCTGCGGCTCGTAGCACGTTTGGGTTAATAGTGTTGTTGTTGCGTCGGACCGTCGCGTGTAGGGGCGTGTCTCCAGGATCCATTCCTGATCGAGCGCGGGGATGGTGAAGGATCCAGGGTATGTTCCCGAGTTGATGAAGTAGTAACCCGTCGGGTTCACGGTGGTGTCGCGTTGGTTGAACGCGGTGTACGTCTCCTTGACGCTCGTGCCGTCAAAGTCCACGGTTTGTGTTCGGCGAAAGTGTCCCAGGCCGTCAAAGTCAGTGTACGAGGTCAGCAGCGTCTTGCTTGCGTCGTCGTGGTAGAGCGTCCGGTGCGCGGTTTCTCGTGGATTGCCGGGGCATTGACCAATGACGCCGCCGCAACCGTCATCGATCGTGTAGGACACGTAGGACGAACGCCGTGGCGTGCCCGCTAGGTACTCGGACGCGGTGTACGTGTGTGTCGAGAGTTGGGTCGTGCCGTACGCTGTTTGTGGCATGCGGGTGACCGGTAGACTGTACTCTTCGATCTTGAACCCGTCGGGACTCGTGATCGTTTGTGTTCCTGGCCAGACTGAGTAGAACTGTTCGGTCACGTTTCCATCGGGGTCGGTATGCTTGACGAGCATCTCCTCTGCCGGTGCGCCGGTGATGAATGGTGAGCCGTTGCCGTCATTGCAAGTGACCGTTCCTTCTGTGACATTGAATGTGCTGCACCACGTCCAGGTCGCTGTCGGAATACTCGGGCCGCTCACGGTCCGTTTCGCGACACCCGTGACCCACGTATCGAAGGAGTCGAAGTCGCAGTTGTTCTCCGTTGGCATGCGAAAATCGTGATAGGTGTACGTGATCGTTGCCTTCGTGGGGAGCGTCATGCTCGTGAGGAGTCCCATGTCACGAAACGCGGTCGTGGCATCGCAAGGGTTCGTGTCAGAGGACGCGTTGGTGTTGTACGTAAACGCGTACGTTGAGGAGTCCGGGAGCGTGATGCTCGTCAGCATCGCCGTTGGCTGCGTGGTTTGTCCTGCGGGTGGCCACGTCGAGCCGGGGACGCGATAGAGGACCATCGGGGTGTAGTTGAAAAAGTACGTTGCCGTCTGTACCGCACCACCAGGAATGAGTGGTGGTCCGCTGGTGAGCACGACGCGATCAATTTGGCCATCCCATGTCGAATTGGGATACGGCGCGTCGGTGAAGCAGACGTAATTGTTCCTGTATCCGTCGCTGATATTCCATGCGAAGGCAAAACTTTGCGTCCCTGCGCACGCGGGGGGAGGCGTCGCCAGGCGCGTGATGAAGACGTGGTTGTCGAATCGGTCGTTGATGTTGCTCAGTTCTCCGTCGGCGTCGAGGACGCGCGTCAGGCCATCGGGCGACTCAATGATCGAGATGCCGTTCGTCAGGGTTTTGAAGCGCAGGTACGTGTTGTCCCGTGTGTACCCGACGCTCGCGACACCGGAGGGGGGTGTCCCGGCTTGGTCGGACTCGTGCAGCCTTGCGAAGCTCTTGTGTTGGTTCCCGTCCGGTGTCTCGTATCCTGTTTCGCCCGCGCGGCCGAGGCTCAGGAGCCAGCCCATCCCGGCGTTCGACCGGATGGATGGTTCGGTGAGGGAATATCCTTGGACGGTCGTGAAGTGCCAGGCGTTGCTGTTATACGTCAGCACGAGGCTGTACTGCAGTGTGCTGCTGACGGGGTAAGTGGGACCAATCGGGATTCTGATCATCAGGTTCCCGTTGAAGGTGTTGACCGCGTCGAGATCGCCGAAGTGGTAGACCTTCTCCGGCGAGAACCCGAGTTCGTGGCGAGGGCTCTGCTGCCCGAAGACCGTTGTCGCAAGAAACAGGAGGCAGAAGACTCGTTTCACGGTGTCACCTCGCCGAGGGAGCCGATCCGAAAGTCGCCACGTGTTGTGTTCATGAGCATGGCGTGCTCCCCAAGAACTGATCCAGGAGATATGAGAGTCTAAGGGCCTCGAAGGAGGCAGGAGGACTCTGAGTGAAACGGAAGAAGAACACGCCGGAGCAAATCGTGACGAAGCTGCGGCAAGCGCAGCTGGAACTCGGCAAAGGAGCGACAGTCGATCAGGTCAGCCGCAAGCTTGGCATCACCGAGCAGACGTACTACCGATGGAAGCGGGAGTACGGGGGGATGGAGGTCGATCAGCTGGCGAGGCTCAAAGAGCTCGAGCGCGAGAACGGCCGGCTGAAGAAGATCGTCGCGGAACAGGCGATGGACATCGACGCGCTCAAAGAGATCGCCTCAAAAAAATGGTGAGCCCGCGGAGCCGGCGGCGGGCAGTGGAACATCTGCAGGGCAACCGACAGTACAGCGAACGAAGGGCGTGCCGCCTGATCGATCAACCACGGTCGACGCAGCGATACAGCGCCAGTCCAGAGAACAAGAAGTCGATGCGCATACGGAAACGGATCCTGGAGCTGGCGCGGAAGTTTCCTCGGTACGGTCATCGCCGGCTGACGGCGCAACTACGGAGGGAAGGATGGATCGTCAATCGGAAGTGCGTGCGCCGCATCTGTCGAGAAGAAGGTCTGAAGATTGTCTGCAAGGCGCGTAAGCGCCGGCGTGGAGGGCCAGCCGGTGAGCGGCGCGCCGTCGCCGAGCGAAAGAATCATGTCTGGAGCTACGACTTCTTGTTCGATCGTCTCGACGACGGCCGGCAGATCAAGATTCTTCCGGTGGTCGACAACTTCACACGAGAGTGCCTGGCGATCTTGGTGGCGTTCAACATCACCGCGCGCGACGTCATCGCCGTGCTCGAACGGCTGATTGGCGTGCATGGCGCGCCGGTGTTCATTCGATCGGACAACGGCCCGGAGTTTATGGCCCACGAAGTCAAGCAGTGGCTTGTCTCGGCCACCATCGCGACCGACTACATTGAGCCAGGAAGCCCGTGGGAGAACTCATACAGCGAGTCGTTCAACAGCCGTTTTCGCGACGAGCTCCTCAACGGCGAGATCTTCACCACCCTGCTCGAAGCCAAGGTACTGATCGAGGAGCATCGGCGGCAGTACAACGAGGATCGTGTCCACAGCTCGCTCGGCTACTCCACACCAAAGGAATTCGCCGCCAGCTTGCACGGAGAACAAGAACGAAAAGCATCAGCAAAGGAAGAACCGAAGACCGCCGCCGGCAAGGCGGCCTAA
>DATISF010000022.1:0-21109 GCA_035468985.1 Thermoanaerobaculia bacterium | reverse complement strand
AGCGCCACATCTTCTATGCGCTCGGCACGCGTGAGACTCTGCGCGAGTTCGACATGGCAGCGGCAGTCACGGAAGTTGGCGTGACTGGCAGCCGACTGAAGGCCGTTCGTCAAGTGGATATCGAACTTCCGAAGATGGATTTCGCTGCCCGGCCAGCGTCTCGGGGCGAGTACCACGAGTCAATCCTCTTCTTCGAGCGCAAGTAGTGGGCTCCGCCGCTTGCCCGAATCTCGAAGCCTAAAGGCAAGATGAGGGAGATATTCTCGGCCGTTTCTAGGCGGCCATAGCGAGCAGAGCGGTTAGATAATTGTCCCTGCCTCCCAGCCACCGGGTTTTCGATCTTGCAAAATCACGACGCACAGCGCGGAGAGTCGCACGTAGCGTCAGCTCAAGCTGAAACACCTTCGTTGTCATCCGTGCACTGCGGAGCGTCACGACTTCAGCGTTTGAATCGCTTCGTGTCGAGAGCGATAGGCTGCACCCAGAATTGGGGCCGCGGTGAGCGTCGCGTACGTGATCGCACTCCTGTGTCGCGTGAACTTCCGCAACCTAGAATCATGACAGCATTCGTCAACGACCCACGCCGTGATGCATCGGCTACGATCCGTGGCTTTGTCTATCAGGCCGATCTGACCATCCAGCGGTGGCTCGCGTTGGGCGAGAACGAATCATTGGAACTGGAGTCCGGCGAGGACATCGACATCGTCGCCCGAGGCGTCGCGAACGGCGAAGAGGAAGAGCGGATTCTGGAGCAGGTGAAGAATCGGACTGCGTCGCTGACGCTCCGTTCTTCCGTCGCACTAGAGAGCGTCGCGAACTTCGCGCTGCATCGTGAACGCAATCCCGATCTCAGCTTGGGTTTTCGATTCACCACCAACGCGGCCGTCGGCCTGGAACAGGGCGCAGTGTTCCCAGCGGGTCAGCCGGGCATCCTCGCCTGGAGGCGATTGCGGGATCGTAAAGCTGGCGAAACGGAAGAGATCGAGACGGCGAACGCGCTCCGGGGCTTTTATCGGGATCTCGACGAACCAACCACCATCGCCGGCGACGCATGGGCGGCGTTGCATCGCATGGTCGACGATGGCTCGGACGAGCAGTGGCTCGATTTCCTCGCGTCGTTCGAGTGGTCGACCGCGATTAATCAGCCGCCTTTGATCCATGCGGCGATCCGCGCCGAGCTGGTTCGACTCGGGTTCGCGGCCGATGACGACGCGGCGGTTGAGCATCACCGAACGCTCTTCGTTTTCGTGATTCGCCTCCTGTCGACGACGGGCGAGAGGCGCCTGACTCTTCCAGACGTGGCCACGGTTCTGGCCACGCCGCGCGATCGAGATCTCGACGGCCGGATCGCCACTCTCTTCGACCGCGTCTCCCACGTAGAGGCGCGCGTGGACGAGATGGAGGCGCGCGTGGACGGAATCGAATCAGGAGCCGCTGAGCATCGCGCTGCAGTGGATGGCACCGTCCAGGCGATGCAGACGCTTCTGACGACCGGAAACGTTCCAGCTGTGACGCTGGCTCGAATCGCAAACCCCACCACAGATGCGCCTGCGCCGGCGGCCAATCGCATCAACCGCGAGGCGACGGTCGGCGAGATCCGGAGCGAGGTCACGAGCGGCTGGGTCGCGCTTTACGGCGAGTCGGGATCGGGGAAGTCGCAGCTGGCCGAGCTTCTCGCGGCCGACGGCGATCCGTCGACCGTCATGTGGCTTCGGCTGAGCGACCTTCCTCCCGCTGGTGTAGCGCTCGCGTTGCGCGGGGCATTCGAAATGCGATCGCACACGAGTCCGAGTTCCGACCGATCACGACTCTTCAGCGACGTGTTTCGTTCGGGACTGCCGGTTCGCGCCGTCGTCCTCGATGATTTGCCGCGACTGGATGGTCGAGATCCCGTTCTCGAGGATCTCCGCGCACTCGCCACAGAAGCTCACGCTGCAGGTGCGCTGCTCATCTCGACGAGTCTCCATCGGCTGCCTGTGCTTGCCGAATCGTCACTTGCAGACCGGCTTCACGAGCTCGCCGCACCCAGCTTCACGGACGACGAGACCCGAGAACTCCTGCTGGCGAACGGCGCGTCCGCGGAACACGCGCGTGTCCTCACTGGTCTCGTCAACACGTTCGGTGAGGCACATGCGGGGCTGGTCGCGGGGATCGCTCGTTACCTCCGCAGCCGAAATTGGGCCGTGACGGCTGAAGAACTCGCTGCCCTGTTGTCCGGCCATCATGCAGCGCCGACGCGGCGGGAAGTCCTTCATCGGCTACTGGCCTCCGTCGCCGACGAGCAGACCCGCCAGCTGCTGTACAGAATGATGCTCGCCATTGGTGACTTGAGCCTCGGCGAAGTGCGAGGACTCGCGGATGCACCACCCACAATCGACCGGCCGAACGAGCGGCTTTCTCAACTAGAGGGGTTGTGGGTGCAGATCGAGAGCGACAAGCGTATTCGTGTCCCGGCGCTGGTTCGATTGCTTCGGTCCAACGACCTCGATGAACGAGTCCGCCGCTTCTGCTACGGCCGGTTGGCGATGATGCGCATCCGCCGAGGGACGCTGACCCCGCTCGATGTGTTGAAGGTCGTGACGTACTTTACGAGTGCCGGTGCGCATCACTATGCGGGTGTCGCTCTCGCGCAAGCGTTCATGGAACTCGAGCGACTCGGTCCCATTCCAGATTCTGGACTCTCCGATTGGTTCCTATGGCCACTGGCAACCGAAATGCCCAACGGAACGAAGCTCCTCGTCCGCGGAACGCAGATCGGAATGCGCTTGAAGTGGGGCAAGGACATCGACAATCTTCTTCGCGACGTCGACACGATCTTTGAAGAGACCACGGATCCCTTCGAGCAGAGCGCGATCTTCATCACGTCGGGGAAGCTGCTCACGTCCGATCCACAGCAATCGTGGCGAGCGCTCCCGTTGCTCCGGCGCGCGATGGCTTCTCACGACGCATCCAATCGCACCGATGCGCCGGTCGTTCTGATTCCGGAATCGCTCTGGATCGAGTCGATCTGGCTTGCCGGTAACAGTGTGAGCACGGTGGCGCACCTCCGAGAATGGCAAGTCACCGTCGAGAGCCTGTCGTCCGAACGGCGAGCGTTGCTCGATGGGCGCGACGATCTGGAACTCATGTTCATGTCGATCGCGAACAACTTTCTCCTGACAGAACATCGCAAAGCGGCACAGTCGCAGGAGTGGATGCGGGTGATTGACATCATGAACGGCCTTGCATCGTGGGCGCTTGGCGTGAATCTACCGCTCCTCCATGCTCACGCCATGAGGATCATTCTCGTCGCTCGCGGCGAATATCTCCACGACCTTGACGCCGCTCTCGCTGCTGCAACCGCCGCCGTCGAAGAGAATGCGGACGACCGCAGCCGCGGCGTCATCGAAGCAGCGACCGGGAAGCAGTTAAACCTGCAGAACCGATGGGGTGAGGCGCGGGAATGGCTCGCCAGAGCGCTGTCGCGACCCGCGAGCCGGACACCGCTGCATTTTCAGTCTCTTCTCGCTGCTGCGAATGCGGAGCAAGAGTTCTCGCTCCCAACATCCGTCGCGTATCTTCGCCAGGCGGTCACCACGGCCGATGCGGATGATCTTCTGTCCGGCGCGGATCGGTTTTCGGCTCGCGCGGAGCTTGCGATCGCGCTGTTTCTTGCCGACGAACGCGATGCTGCAGTTGATCTGTGGATGGCAGCCGGAGCGATGTTACTCGACATCGAACCTGACCATGACCGCGCCCGCGGCCGGATCGTGCTGTTCCTCCGGCATTCATGGAACTTCTACTTCGCAGCCGCTGGCCTGCTCGCTGTCATGCAACTCGCGTCGGCCGAGAAGCGTGTGCAGCCGCCGGTGATCGGTCAATTCGAGGCGGAGCTTGCGCCCTTAGGCAAAGAGCTCGACGAATTTTGGCGCGCGCGAGTGCAGGTGCTCCTCGCCAAGATCGCGAACGGCCGGTCGGAGCACAGTCTTGCGAGGACCTGGGCAAAACGCGGCTTGGAGTCGATGGCGGGCGATGTCGAGCCTCCGAAGGCGCTACGTGAGGAGGCACAGCGACTCGCTGACCCTAACACAGCACCGTAAGGTGAGCCCCAAGGCCGTTAGTCGAACGCCTTTTCGCGATCGCGAGTCTTCTCTTCGGCATGCTTCGCGACTGCCTTTGCGCACTTCTCGAGCTTCTCCTCGACGTGAAGCGAAAGCAGGTGGGGCTTCCCGTCAATCGCGGTCCAGATGCAGAGCGGGTCATCGTTCGTCGACAGCACAATCGGATCGGCCGTTTCTGCGAGCGCGTCGGCGTACGTGAACGCGCGCATGTCTGTCGCGGCGATCAATTCCGCGCGCAGTTCTTCTGCGGCGACGAACTCCGACTGTCGTCGCACCGCGTCGATCGCTGCCTGCTGCACATGGAATGATCGATCGTCGAACGCGAGCGTCAGCAGGTTGCTGCGGTGCGGAGCGCCGCGCAACCATCCGGCGATCTCGCACCCGGAGCGACGGGTTTCTGCATGCGGCGAGCGGAACATTTCCGGCAGCATCCTCTCGATGATCTCGGGATGGCGGCGGAGCGCGCGACCGATCGTCATGCGACACGACTCGTCGTTTTCAACGGCCATGTGGTCGCGCAGAAACGCAGCAGCGTCGGCAGGATCGTCGCCGCAAAGATAAATGTCCGCTAGCCCGTCATGACCGCGCTCGTAGCTCCGCATTGCGCGTTCGATCACGCTACTCGTCGCTTTACTGTCGACCGCGGCTAATGTCGCAGTAGCGACGCGGCGTATAGAGAGCGGACCGTCGTTCGTGTACTCACTCAGAACGTCGCGCCCGCCGGGCACGTAGCGCAGGGCGTTCCACCACCCGCGACGCCAGAACCGGACGTCGTGAGCTTGCATATTTCGCCACATCCATTCGCCGACGCGCGGACCGCGGATTGGATTCAGCAACGCCGCCGCGAAGTCGAGAAGGCGAACGTCCGGCGAGTCGATTGACAACAGTTCCAGCTCGACAGCGTCGAGTGCTTCCTCCGTTCCGATACGGAACAGTGCTCTCAAGCGAGCATCTCTGTCGACCGAAGCACTAATCGCCGAAGGTTCGACAGAAACGCCCTCACTGACGAGGGCATCCATTGCATAGTGCGCGGCAGTGCGCGTTTTGGCGTCGTTCGCGGAGCTCGACGCTTTTCTGAGATGAGGGATGGCGTCGGCGCGGCCGGTCAGGCCCAATGCATAGGCGGAGCGTTCCTGTTCTTCACCGCTGCTGTTCTCGAATCGGTCCAGCAACTTTTTGAAAGATTCGTCATTCGTCGCCGGATGGCCTGCGAGGAGCCCCGGTACATCGATTTCGATATTTCCCGTTCGCTTCAGCGCCGCGGCGATTAGCCGATCGCGCTCGCCGACGGCTGCAAGCAGGCGAAGTGCATAGAAGGCGATCGAGTGCGCCTGCGACTGAGGATCTGCATCGAGGAACCGATCGGCGACAGCTTGCAGTTCAGATGTCACAGCGCCAACGCAGGGTTCCGCCACGTCAAGGTCGGAGCTGTAATCGTCCGGTTCGAGGCTGCGGACCGACTCGCGCGCTAAATCGACGTAGCGATCACCGCCGATGCGCTGCAGGACGATTCGGAGGTAGTTCAGCTCGTGGCTGTGGCGATCTTCCGCGAGCCACTGGATCGACAGCCCGGTGAGCTGCTCCTCCGTTTCGTCACCGCGATGACTTTCAAGAACGCGGAGCTGAGAGGCATGCCTACAGTTGGCGATCACGCGAAGGAGCACGTCGGGTCGTTCCCGATGTATAGCGGTTGCGTCAGCGAGGTACGTTGGAACCCGCGCGACCAGCATCTGAAGCAGGACTTCTAGCGTCTCGGGATCGATCAGCTCTTCCAGACTGCTGAAATACTGCGCGGCATCCCAGAAATCATTCGGCGCTGCGAAGAGCCGCTGCCGCAGGTGTTCCTGCGTGCCCTCCGGCACCTTCAGCATCAGCGAGGGCATCCACCACGAGCGCGAGAATCCGAGCTCGATCGCGCTCATGCGTTCGAGCGACGCAATCGCACGGTCGCTATCGAGGGTGACTAGAGCTGCCAACGCGGTCGGTCCGAGCGCATCTTTATCCTCGCTTAGCCATCCAACAAGCCGCTCGATCTCATCGCGATCTTTGTATGCGTGAATACAGCGAGCGAGAGATCGCGCACGCGACTCCGGCACGATCGCGAACAGATGTTCCTTCGTGTCGCGCCACATCGCTGCCCCCTCGTCGTTCCCGAGGTCGGCGACAAGGAATGCCAGATCCCAGACGCACGCGCTCTGATTCGTGCTGTCGTTGATCCGCTGTCTCAGCCACTCCCGCGAGCGACGTCGTCCGGCAGCCAGAGCGGCGTAGGTGATGTCGTAGTCCGCGTATCGCAGCTGCGGATCGCCACCTGATTGCCGTTCGACGTGCAGCTTCCACACGTCGTCGAGCAGTTCGCGCCGCGGTGATTTCGTTAGGTAACGAAGGGCGACGTCCTGAACGCGCGCGTTGTCGTGCGCTAGTAGGGCGGACACCCGCTCATTAGAAAGCTCATGGCCAACGGTTGAGAAGAGCGCCGCGGCAAAGATCGACGTCTCGTGACGACGGTTGGGATCGATTTGTTCGATTCGCATGATAAGCGACGGCAGGATGCGCATGCCCAGGGTCGGCACGAGCTCGCGGTAGAGCGAATCGAACCCGAGCGCGTCCCGCCCCTCCAGCTTGCGAAGCACGCGCACCAGATCTTCGGTCGACGGTTTCTCTTCCGCCGACGCGAGCCACAGCGCATCCATCGGGACGTATCCGTACCGAGAGTGGCCAAAGCGCGAAACGCAGTCGATGAGGGCGGTCTCGAACTCCTCCACAGTCGCCGCTCCGCTCCGCACGTTTCCGACCAGCGCTTCAGCGGCAGCCCAATTCAACAGGCGGTCGTGCCAGATCGACGCCCCGGCATCGGGCTCACGCCGCAGCCACCCGACGCGCTCGAGCCGGCGCCGTACGTCGTCGTCAATCCCTGTGTCACGCAGCGCTTTCGCATTCCACGGATAGATCACGCGCTGCTTCAACGTTTCGAGGGCGAGTTCGCGGAGCACCACAGCGTCCTGCGGGTAGTCGCTCTGGCGTCCGCTCGTCAGCCGCTGCCAATAGGTGCCGAAGAGCGCGTATTCGGTAGTCCCTTTCCACTGCGGATCGCCGGCGGCTTCAACGAAGAGTCGCGCCAGGAGCGGCTGGCGGATGAGCTGACGAATGTCGGCCGGAACTTCGCTCCAGTCCCAGCCGCGTTGTTCGAGATACCGCTGGAGTTCCGCCTTTGTGAAAGTGTCGACATCCACGACGGCAACATGCTCGCGACTTCGCAGCGCCTGCCCGACCGCGGCGGGAGCTGTGAACAGGATTCGAACGCGATCGAGCTCGCGATTGTTGACGAGCAATCCCTCTACTTCAGCCATGAGCTGGACGTCGTCAACGCAGATCGTCAGCCACGGCTGGCCATTGTCAGGCAGAAGCGCTTTCACGTCGAGAGCGAGCTCCCGAAGAGAACTGGTTTCGGCGCGGCCGAGAACTTCACGCGACACCTTGGCGGCCGCTTCGCCGAAATCGCGATCGGCGTCGCCCGACGCACGGACATACACGACGAGATGGTCATACTCGCCGGCTATGCGCTCCGCCGCAGCGACCATCGCCCACGATTTTCCGTAACCGCCCGACCCGGAGAAGCACGTGATCCGCCGGTCTGGAGATGCGGCAAATCGGCGGTCGATACGCACCGCGGACGTGTACTCGGCGCGCTTCACGTCATCCTCGAACAGCGTTCGCGAGCTCAGGGCGCTGCGTTCGCGAGCGGACAGAGGTATGCCCCTGAGCTTCGCCTCGGCCAGCAACTCTTGCGGCTCGAATCGCCCATTGCCCGATGTCGATCGAATCGTAAGAAAGCCGATCAGAGCCGCCCGCTTTTCCGCGAGATCGTTCGGCGGGACACCGAGCTCGCGCAGGAGGCGTTCGATCTCGCTATCGGCATCTTCCTGGCTCGTAGGCTCCGGCAGCTCGAAGTTCGACAGCAGGTGCCAGACCTTTGTGATCGTCTCCGATTCGCTTTCCTTCGGCGCATCGCCGTGTGAACGGACGCTCCGAACGATGCGGAAGAACAACTCCCGTTCAGTAGCTTCGTACTCGCGCGAGAGTTTCAGCTTGCTGCTCTCGTCGAGCGCGCGGAGCTCGTCACCCGCTCTCACGTCGCGATCGCGAAGTGCCGCGAAGAATTCGTAAGCCCGTGCCCACGTGCCGATCCGCGCATTCGACACGAATCGATACCGGCTGGGCTTAGCCAGATCGACAGCAAGGTACAGGTCCGGCAGCACCTTCTCGACGATCGTCTTCAAAGACCATCTCTCCTTGGTGGTCGTTTTGAACTGCGAAACGATCCGCGAGGTTAGAGTCTGTTCGTGAAGATCGCCTCCGCGAGGCTCTGCTATCAGCACGACATCCCGCTGCACGTTCGACAGTACGTAGTAGGCAACGCTCCTCAAGGTCTGCAGGACCTGATATAGGACGCCTGTGAAATTAGCGGCGCCACCCGCTTGAGCAGGTGAGGATTGCGTCACGTGCTGAAGTTTACCGGCTATGGACAACGGGGCGCTTCGTAGTCTGCGTGCAGTAGAGGATGCTTATGTCGAGCTACGCGGAGCACCCGGACGCTTCTGTGAGCGTCACGACGTCGTAGTCACGCGGCCGTAGCGAGCGCGGCAGTTCGATACTCGTCCAGTACTCCCAGCCACCGGGCACGGCCCGGTGCGCAGGTTGGCCGAGCCTCCTTCAGGTTCAGCATCCCTGCTGCGATCACTCATCCCGAGCGCGGCGGTTCGAATCACGTCCAATCCTCCCAGCCACCGGGCACGGCCCGGTGCGCAGGTTGGCCGAGCCTCCTTCAGGTTCGGCATCCCTACTGCGATCACTCATCCCGAGCGCGGCGGTTCGAATCACGTCCAATCCTCCCAGCCACGGTTCCAAACGAATGACAAACCGCCAATTAGCGAGCGGCCGCCGAGCGCGTTCGGGCTTCATCGTCGCGGCGGGACCGATTCCGTAGCGGGCCGAGACCGATAATTGCGTGGCGACTTGCCGAGGACGCGGTAGAACGCGCGACGCATCACGTTTGCGCTGCCAAAGCCGGCAGCGCGCGCGACGCGATGAAGGGTCCGGCTGCCGTTCGCGAGTTGGCGCCGTGCGGCCTCCACGCGGAGATGAAGAACATAGCGCGCCGGCGTCGTCCCCACTTCCTGTTTGAACACCCGTGTGAAGTGGCGCTCACTCATCGCGACGCGCCGGGCGAGCTGCGGCGTCGCGAGGTCGCTCGCCAGATGATCGACGATCCAGCCGCGCAGCTCCTGGATCGGCTTCGCATCCGACGCCTGTGCCTCGAGCGAGATGCTGAGCTGCGGCTGTGCTGCGGGACGGCGCAGGAAAAGCACCAGCTCCCGCGAGATCTCCCGAACCAACGCCGATCCGCAGTCTTCTTCGACCCATGCCAGCGCAAGATCGATTCCGGCGGTGAAGCCGCTCGACGTGTACACGTTGCCGTCTCGGATCCAGATCGGTTCCGGATCGACCGAGAGGTCGGGATAGCAGCGGGCGAGCTCGTGCGCGTATTTCCAATGCACGGTCGCGCGGCGTCCGGCGAGCAGGCCGGCGCGCGCAAGGAGGAAGCTGGCGACACAGACTCCGCCGACGCGTCGCGCCGTTCCTGCCTCCTTGCGAAGCCACGCGAAGAGTGCGCCATCCAGTCGGTGGCGACTGCCGGTGCCGCAGACGAGGAGGAGTGAATCGGCGCCGCGCTCGGCATCGCGATAGTAGCGATGTGCGATGATCGCAATCCCTGCTTCACCATCGATCATTCGATCGGTCGCCGTCGTTACAACTTCGACCTGGTACGGTCGCCGCTTCTTCGAGAGTCGGTTCGCGGCACTGAAAACCTGCAGCGGCCCGACGAGGTCGAGCTCCTCGACCGGCGGCACGACGATGACGACAACTCGCCGCGCGTTCACGCCAGTCGTTCCAAACCGTCGAGACAGCGCACCCAGCCGCGAATGAACGCATCCCGTGCGGTCGTCGACGGCAGGCGTTCGTGACGGATGACCACCTCGCATCCTTCGTCGCGCGATCTGAATATCACCGTCACGATCGTCCCCTCCCCGTTTCCGATTCGATCGGAATCGCTGCGCCATGACCAGTCGTACACGATCCGCTCATTTTGAACGAACTCCGTCGTCGTGGCGCGGAGGTCGTACTCGTTGCCGTCGACGCGCAGGTGGAAGTGCAGTCCGGCTCGATCCGCGCGCGGCGGCTCGATCCATTCCGGCTCGCCGGCCGGCGTGAACCAGTGGCGAGCGGCCTCGCTGTCGGTCCAAAGCGAGAACATCCGCACGCGATCGGCGACAAACAGCCGTCGCATCTGCATGACGGTCGGCGATGCCGTTTCGCTGGCTGCGATCGCGGGAATGAACGGCAGCGGTGCGAGGCGCTCGATTCGGAGCGCGTACAACTGCTCCGCGTCGATGCGTTCGGCGGACGCGATCATCTCGTCGAGGTTCGCGCGGAGGGGGATGTAGCGCCCGCTCAAGACATCGGCGCGACCGGACGCCAGATCGAGTGCGCGTTGCGCGACGTCATCGGCCGTCGATGTGAGGCCCTCATCGAAATACCGCTTGAACCACGGGATCCAGCGCTGCCCCTCTTCCGAATCACACGAGAAACGGCTCATGTCGGTCGCCACCGTTCCGGGCTCCATCGCGAAAATCCTTACACCGTACGGCCTCACTTCCGCCGCAGCGCCCTCAGTGAGCCGCACGACAGCAGCCTTTGCCGCCGAATATGCCGAGTAGTATGTCGAAACACGGATCGCGCCGCCGCTCACGATGTTGATCACACGTCCGCCGCCGCGCGAGCACATTCGCGGCAGCACGAGCTGCATCGCGATCGCGGTTCCTCGCACATTCACTTCCATCACGCGCCACCACTCTTCGTGCGGCACATCGGCCATCGGTCCGATCGGACCAAGAATTCCGGCGTTATTGACGACAAGCGTCAGCGGTCCGAGGTCCTTCTCGATCGACTCGATCGTTCGGCGCATGAAGTCGGGATCGGTGACGTCGCCTCGATAGGAACGGAGAGAATCGAACGCTGTCGGCGACCGCGAGACAATCGCTACACGCATCCCGATTCGTGAGAGCGCAGTTGCCATGGCAAGTCCGAGCCCGCGGCTCCCGCCGGTGACCAGAGCTGTCATGGCAGCAACCTACTGAAGCGAACCGCGCAATTGCCGCCGGGAATCGGACGATTCCGGCCATCCCGAGCACTCAGTGGTGCACGCGGACCACGAACTTTCCGACAGCGTCCCCATCCCTCCCGGCCACGGCCGAGGGGCCGAGGCGGCAACGGCGTCTTCGGCCCAGAACCACGAGATGACCCAGGCGACGAGCGCGATTGCCGCTACGAGTACCAGCGGAGTCGAAAGAAGCGCCTTCGCGAGACCGCGCACGCCTGCCTGCAGCGACTCTTTGAATTGATCGCTCAACGTGACGCGCGAATCCGTGCCGCTGTTGCAGTGAGCGCCTCGTTCGTCTTCAAAGCCGCGAGGATCTGCGGCGATTCTTGAAATCGCTCCAGCGCGTTGAAAAAGCCGTCGAGGAGGTCGCCCTTCGTCGTAGGCACGAGGAAGACATGCGTGTGCGGAATGCGACGCCCGCGTGCGTACATGCAAACGAACTCCGGCGAAAACGTCGTGCCCAGCCGGACAGCGACGCGCTTCGCCATCTGGAACACGCTGGCGATCTCGTCGTCGTTCAGGTCATGCCACCACTGCACGTGCCGTTTCGAGATGACCAGGCAGTGCCCCTCGGTAAAAGGGTTGATATCGAGGAGCGCCAGCGCGAGGGCGTCCTCTTCAAGGACGTGCGCTGGGGCTCGCCCGGCCGCGATCTGGCAGAAGACGCAGGTCATTTCGTCCTCCAACGTCCTCAGTTTGACACAGCGCCACAGCGTAGACATGCCTCCTCGAGGCCATGTCAGGCCGCGCATCGCGAGCACAGCGGTTCGATGCTCGTCCAGGATTCCCAGCCAACTTCCTTGGCTGTTCGGCAGCCTGACTTGGCTAGAAACCTCTGCACAAGTGGAGGGCGCTGCGTTGGCCGCCCGATGACCGCCGCTTGGCGACGCCTTCAGCTCAGCGTTTGTTCATGACGCGGCAAGCGTGGGAGTATCCGAGCTCCATGATGCAGTCCGTTGCCAGCGTGGCACTGTTCGCGATCGCGGCGACTGTGGCTGCCTCGCCGCCCGGTTACGTCAACGACGACGCCTGCGCGTCCTGTCACGCCGACATCGTCCGGACTTATCAGCACGTCGGGATGTCGAAGTCTTTCTATCGTCCGCGACCCGGCGACGTCATCGAGGATTTCAACAAGCTGCCATTCCGTCATCAGCGCTCCGGCGACGTCATGGAGTTGCGTTGGCGCGATGGACGCCTCGTCTTCCGCCGCTGGCAGCTCGATGCATCGGGAAAGGCAATCAACACGTTCGAGCAGACGGTCAATTGGATTCTCGGCTCCGGCCATCACGCCCGAACCTATCTGTACCAGACGCCGAACGGCGAGCTGTACCAGCTTCCGATCGCCTGGTACTCGCAAACGAGGGAGTGGGCGATGGCGCCGGGCTACGATCGCCGCGATCACGAAGGTGTGCTGCGCCGCGCGCGCCTCGAATGCCTCTTCTGCCACAACGCCTACCCGGACCTCACGGAGAACACGCGCAACAGCTACTGGCGCAATCAAGGCGTGCCGCCGCAACTGCCGGAAGGAATTGGATGTCAACGCTGCCACGGCCCCGGCGCGGAACATGTCCGCCGCGCGACAGCCGTCGAAAGCATGGCAGCGGTGAAGGCAGCAATCATTCGTCCCACCCGGCTCGATGCGGCGCTCGGTCGCGACGTCTGCTACGAGTGCCACATGCAGCCTTCGGTCGCCGTACCCGGCATTCGCCGCTTCGGCCGCGACATCGATTCGTTTCGGCCCGGCCAACCGTTGTCCGCGTATCTCCTCCGCGTCGACATCACCGATGCCGGGATCGCGCGCGGCGACCGCTTCGAAATCAATCATCATCCGTATCGACTCGAGCAGAGCCGCTGCTTTCGCGAGAGCGAAGGGCAGCTCTCCTGCCTCAGTTGCCACAATCCTCATCGGAAGGTGGCCGAGACCGAACGCGCCGGGCACTATCGCGCAGTCTGCATCGGCTGCCACGCGAAAGCCCATCGCCAGGCAGAAGACTGCGTCGTGTGCCACATGCCGAAGCGACGCACACAGGACGTCATCCACGTCACGATGACCGACCACAGGATCTCGCGCGGGTCGGCCGGCCCCGAGCTCCTCGCTCCGCGGGAGGAGCGTGAGCCGGCGATCGAGAACATCGAGATCGCCGGCTCCGGCCTCGCGCCGGCTGAGGCGGAGCTCTATCGCATCGTCGCATCAGTCCGAGCCGGGTCGAGCGATGCCGCGCGGCGGCTCGAGCAGTTTCTCGCCGCTACAGCATGGCCCGACATTGAGCCGTACTTCGATCTCGCCGCGGCGCAGCTGCGTCAGAAGCGCCCTGCCGCCGTCGAGAAGACGACGCGGCTCATTCTCGATCGCGTTCCCGAACATCCCCTGGCTCTGGAGTGGCTGGGCCTCGCGCAGGCCGGTCGCGGGGATCGCGATGCGGCGATCGAGTCGTTACGCAAAGCAGCGCGACTCGATCCCGTTCGTGTCGAGACGCAGTACAACCTCGGGCTTCACCTCGCCGCCCGCGGAGAGGGCGACGAGGCCGCCGCCTGTTTCGAACGCGCACTCGCCGGACGCCCGAACTTCGTCCTGGCCTGGATTCACCTCGGCGACGTGCGCAGTGGCGATGCGGCCATCGCTGCCTACCGCCGTGCCCTGGAGATCGACCCGACCTCGAGCCGCGCATACGTCGCGGTCGCCCGCGCCCTCCGCGCACATGGCAACGACAAAGAAGCGTTGCGTTACCTTCTCCACGGCGCGGCGTTCGCCGCGAAGCCGGAGATCGTGCGGGCGGAGATGAAGTAACGAAAAGACAGCGCTTGTGCCTCTCTCCAAGCAGAAGGGAAGAGAATTTGACGGCGGCGCTTACCTGGTTCCTGAGCGATATCTCGCCACGAACGGTCGCCGCTTTGTAGAACTTCGTGCATCTCCCCGATCGGTTCTGAGCCGGTATCACCGAGCCATCACGTCGACTCATTTGATTCTCTGTTAGCCTTCACGTCACGCGTCCCGTTCGTCTCGCTTTCGTCGTCGCTCTCACGTCCGCCGCGGCATTCGCGCAGCCGCGGATCGACAGTCTCTCGCCTTCACAAGGACCGATTGCCGGCGGCACGATCGTGTCGATCAACGGCGCGAACCTCGCAGGCGCGGCCGTGAAACTCGATCGCGCTCCGATCACACCACTCTCGCAGTCCGATGCAGAGATCCGGCTGCAGATGCCGGCGCATGCGAACGGCTATGCCATTCTCGGCCTGACGGCCGGTGCCAACACCGCGTACGCGCGCTATCTCTACGTCGCCCCTCGCCTGCAGGATCTGCCGCCCGGGTTCATCACCACGGTCGCCGGCATGGGGGCCTACGGCGGTGAGTATGGTCCGGCAACTGCGGCGTCCTTCCCGCTCTCACTGGGCATGGCGATCGATCAGGCGGGACAGCTCTACTTTGCCGACACCAACAACAATCGGGTTCTGCGCATCCGCCGCAACGGCATCCTCGAACCGTACGCCGGCAACAGCCTGTCGAGCGGCTCGCGACCGGCCGTGCCGTCTCCGGCGGTGGACGTTTCGATCAGCTTTCCTCGCTCGATCGCATTCGACAGCCGGGGCGACCTCATCGTGCCGGATGACGGCGGGTATCTCTGGCGAATCGATCTCAACGGAATGGCGGAGATCATCGCCGGCACCGGAAAGATCGCCGCGTCCGCGCCGGAAGGCGTACCCGCGCATGGCACCGCGATCGGACAGCCCACCTGGGTCGCGGTGGACCGCGACGACAACATCTACTTTCTCGACTGGCCGACCGCACGCGTTCGCAAAATCGATGGCAACGGGATTCTGACGACGTTCGCCGGAACGGGCACGTATGGGTTCAGCGGCGACGGCGGTCCGGCCACCAGCGCGCAATTCTCCGAGCGCAGCAACGATGACGGCGTGCTGGCCTTCGATCATGCCGGCAATCTTCTGCTGACCGACGTCGCCAACCACCGGATCCGGCGCATCGCGAAAACGAACGGGACGATCGAGACGATCGTCGGGCCGGCCATCAATGGTCACACGCTCGACAACATTCGTGGGCTGGCAGTCGGCCCGACTGACGAGATCTACTTCTCCAACGCGGCCGAGCTGTACCGGCGGTCACCCGATGGAACGATCACGACGCTGGCCAGCGGGAAGCGCGGCTTCAGCCCCGATGGCTCCCGGCTTCCCCAGGCCAGCATGGGTCTCATCTACGCGCTGCTCGTCGACCGAGACGGAAACCTCCTCTATTCCGACAGCGACGTCGCGCGTCTGCGGAAGATCGATCTGACCACCAACCAGATTTCGACGCTCGCCGGTAGCGGCCCGAAGATATTCGGAGAAGGCGGACCGGCGGTCGCGGCGACGGCCAGCGTCACGGGACTTTCATTCCTGCCAGGCGGCGAGCTCGCGATGTCGTGGTTCGTCGGAACGAACGCGCTGTTCAAGATCGATGGAGCCGGAAATCTGGTCCGGATCGCCGGCAGCGGCGTCTCGGGTCCCCTGTTCGACGTCGCGGCGCTCGACGCGACACTCAGCGCGGCGTCGATCTCCGCCGCTCGCGACGGAACGATCGAAATGACAGGAGGCTGGTCTTCACGGATCGACGCGGGTGGCATCGTGCGGCACACCGCGGGACAACCGGGATCCTGCGGCTTCAGCGGCGACGGCGGCCAGGCCGTCGATGCGTTCCTCTGTCAGGCATGGGATGCCGTGCGCGATGCGGGCGGAAATCTCTTCATCGCCGACACGAACAACAATCGGGTCCGACGCGTGCGCGCATCCGACGGCGTCATCGAGACCTTCGCCGGCAGCGGACCGGTGAACGGGTTCGAGCACTACAACGCCGGCAGTTACTGCGGCGATGGCGGTCCGGCGACGGCGGCATGCCTCAACACCCCGTACGGCCTCGCATTCGATGACGCCGGAAACCTCCTCGTGTGTGAAGGCGGCCGGATCCGGCGCATCGATCAGAGAGGCGTCATCGAGACGCTCGCTTCAACGTTCTGCACAAAGCTCGCGTGGGCATTCGGGAACGCGTTCAGCGCCGGAGTCGACCGGGTCTCGCGCATCTCGCGATCGGGTCGCGTCATCGTGCTGACTGCAAGCGGAACCGGATTCAGCGGCGACGGCGGTCCGTCATCCCAGGCCCACATCGAGGCCAGCTTGCAGGGAGGCGCCGTGGCGGTGGACGCGGAAGGAAATCTCTTTTTCAACGACTGCAACAATCAGCGCATCCGCGCCATCCGCTTCGGCGCAGTCCTCGCACCGCCGAATGCAACCATTCAAGCCGCCGCGGCAGGCTCGAACATTCGGGCCACCGTCTTCACCTCGGCGGGCGAGCCGGCGGAAGGTGTTCGCGTCGACTTCTCCGCCCCTCCGTCGGGCGCCACGTGCACCTTATCGTCAGCGTTCGCCATCACTGACGCAAACGGCGTCGCGTCCGTGACGTGTACACCGACCTGCGTCACCGGAAGTTACAGCGTCCGCGCCCAGCCGCTGACTGCGGCGGCGACCGCTTCCGTCGCGTTCACCAATGCCGCGGGGCCGTGCCGGCGACGCGCCGTGCGGCATTGACCTGGAGACGAATTCAGGTGGCGAGTCACGATTTCCTCGCCGGTGGTCTCCGTGCCGGCGGTCGGACGATCGGCCGCGCGATCGACAGAAGAAGCAGAGCGGCGGACCGCAATGTCGCGATCGGCGTCCCGTTCAATGCAGAACCTCGATCTCCGGATATTGCGGCGATGAGATCTCGAGAGGTGATCGGTGGGGCGTTCCCTTCAGGTACGCATCGAAGAACGTGCGCACGCAGTACGTCGTGATGTCGAGCTGCCGACGGCCGCTGATCCGGAGCCTGCCGAACAGGCGCAGCACGCCGCGCATCAAACCGCTTTTCAGGAGGGCTCCATCGTCACTGAACGTGAAATGGTTCGCGCCGTGGATCACCACGAGCAACTTCCCGTCCGGTGGCAGCCGGTTGTAAATCGAGCGGATGTCGGCGTAGACACGGCGGTCCTCCGCGTTCGACGAGAAATCGCCGTGGTCGCTCAGAAGGAACAGGAACGGACGGTTGATCCCGGTCCGAATGACGCCGCCCAGCGGAGCGCCGTCGATGTCGATCCCCGCTCTGCATCGCAAATCCTGCGAGCAGAATTGCGCGGCCTGCGCTCCTCCGAAGGAATGCCCGACGAGGCCGACGTGCGTCATGTCGAGGCGTCCGGTGAACCTGCCCGATGGATCGGAAGCGTTCAGACGCTCCAGGCGATCGAGCACCAATGCCATGTCGCCGGTCCACTCGGTCAGCAATCGATTGCCGCGACGGAGGAACTCCTCCCCGGTGACGAGCTCCGGATTGTTCTCCGGAGTCCGTGCGATCACGCGGCCATCCGGGAACGCGACGACCGTCGTGCGACGAGGCGCATCGAACCCGACGACGACGTACCCGTGACTGGCCAGATCCTCGGCGAGCGAGGAGTGGTTGACAACCGGCGCGGAAGCTCCCGCCCGCATGATGACCACGGGGAAACGCTGCGCCGCTATCGCAGCGTTGCGAAGGCTGTGTGCACGGACCTTCGATGAGTCTCGCGTCAGAAGCCGGATGATGCCGCCGCGAGGGCGTTCGGTCGCCGCACGCATCGGAGCGGGGATGTAGTCATCCACGACGGCCGACGGCGAACGGACTGCCGGGTACCAGATCCAGGCGAGGAGCTCGCGCCTGCTGCCATCGTCCACCCAATCGAAGATCGAGCGGCCGACGGCGAACGGCCCCGTCGGCAGCGGAAGGGTCACCTCGGTCCTGTTTTCCAGACAGACGAAGCCCAGGAGCAGCGCAACCGCTACGACGCCGACGGCCATCAGGACCGCGATCGCTCGGCCTATGATCACAAATTACTTTGTATCATGAAGTAATGCCGCCGGCGAAGCGTGTGCCGGCCCGTGAAGAGCGAGCCCGCGTCACGCCCTTGGGCGGGGCATCACAGTATTGCGTCGGCGGTGAGGGCATCGATCGGAGCGCGGCTCCGCTCCGGCTTCAACCCAGGTCCAGCCGGAGGCGCCACATTGTTCGCAGTTCCACGGTTTCCGCGTGAAGACGCGCGGCGGCGGTGGAGTGTCGAAGTGCCCTTCTGCGCGAGTCATTTTCCCAGCGCCGGTGTGGCGCGGCACTTCGACGGTATCCGCCGCGCCTTCGCCGTTCGGGCATGCGGGCCAGGGACACGGCAACTGCCGATGCTCGTGACGATGTTCGGCGCAGGTCTTCATCCGCTGCTCATGCTATCGCAAGGGCGAACCAGTCACCCGTCCTGGATGCCGTCGCGTTCATGGCTTCCACCCAATCGCCGCAACTCCCGCGGTGTCACGGCGTGTAGGTCTATCGTGAGCCGATCTGCTCCACGCCTCGTCTCGCCGCGCTCGAGAAAACCGGCGTGCGCGCGCGTCCGAGCCTGAACGCTCGCGGCATCCTCTCCGATCAGGTACGCCGCGGTGGCCAGGCGATCGAGATCGTCGGGATCGAGTGGCGTCCGCGCGTCGGCGGCCGTGAGCTGTGCGCAGGCGTCGCACCACGCGCCACGATCGAAGGCCGCTCGCGCCTCTTCGAGTGTCCGAGGATCCGTCACCGCTTAATCATCGCCCAGCCGGCAATGCCCCGCCACCCGCTACGGCCGGCAGGGTTTGCACAGCGTGATTCACGAGGGACAGGCCGTAGGGCTCGCGTTCGACGCCGACGAGAACCTCTATTTCGCGGACACGGCGAGCCATCGCATCGAGCCGTCCACTTCGGAGCTGTGCTTCCTCCCTCCGACGCCACGATCCGGCGGCCGCCACCGGCCTGGCAATTCGCGCTACAGTTTTCGATTCGAGAGGCAGCCTCGCGCCGGGCGTTCGAGTCGACTTTCGTGCGCCGGAACAGACGATCGACACCGTGCGCTTCCTCCCATGCTCGGCTGACACGACTTCCTGCTACTATTTCTGCCGGCGCTGATCCGCGCCGAACCTCGACGGCCTTCCCCAGCGGGGCCCGCGACGAGGCAAAGGGGGGCGTACTCGCGGATCGGTATGACGACCCTTCGTCCGTCGCGGACGTCGCTGCTGGGGAGCTTCGCTCGCGGCATGGAACGAAGGAGATCGTGATGCCGAAACAGAAGGACCTCAAGCGGATCGTCCGCTCCCGAATGCAGAAGACCGGCGAGTCGTACACGACCGCCCGCCTGCAACTCCTCAAGAAGAAAGACACGCCTCTCGATTACGGTGCACTCGCCGGGATGAGCGACACCGCCGTCGAACAAAAGACCGGCCGCGGCTGGGCCGCATGGCTCGATGTTCTCGACGCAATCGGCGCCGCCGGGAAGCCGCATCGTGAAATCGCACGATACGTCTCCTCCCTCGGCGTTCCGTCATGGTGGTCGCAGACGGTTACCGTCGGCTACGAGCGCATCCGCGGACTTCGCGCGATCGGCCAGAAGCGCGACGGCCGCTATGAAGCGAACAAGAGCATGACGTTTCCGGTGCCGGTTGACCGGTTGTTCAAGGCGTTCGCCGATGCGCGGATGCGGGCCCGATGGCTTCCGACGAAGATCACAGTCCGCACCGCCAAACCGAACAAGACCATGCGCATCACATGGGACGACAAAACGACGGTGCTGATCGGTTTCATGGCGAAGAGCGCGGCGCGCAGCTCCGTAGCGGTGCAGCACATGAAGCTGCCCGACAAAGCGGCTGCCGATCGAATGAAGGCGTTGTGGACCGAGCGCCTCGAGGCGCTCAATCACATGCTGGCGTAAGTGATTGTCCGCGCAGCGTTCGCCACACGGACGCTGCGCGGCTGACGAGCGGGCAGACGTGTGTGATCCGCGACACGAACCCGGCTCCACGCCGAAACAACATTCCCCTCATGAGACAGAAAGTGTTGTTCGGTTTGATTCTCCTTCTCATGGTTCCGGTGGCTCCAATCGCGGCGGAGCAGCCGGTGACGGTGGACGGATCCATCGCGCTGCACTCGCTCATGTCGCTCAGTGACAACCATCTGCAGAAACTGGCGGACTCGCTTCGCATCCTCGCAGCGACGGACGCGACGCGCTCCGGGCGGTGGAACCGGCTTCGTGAACCGCTCGGCGAGCTTGCGACGATGAACGTTCCGGCGGCGCTGTGGTTCGCTCTGCCCGACGGTACGTACTGGACGGTCGGGCAGGGGCGCGTCAACGCCAATATTTCCGACCGTCCGTACTTCGCTCGAGTGCTCGGCGGTGCGACGGTCATCGGCGATCTCGTCGTCAGCCGCTCGACCGGCCGCAATACCGCGATCGTGGCGGTGCCGGTGATCGGACGTCAGGGAAAGATCGCAGGCGTCCTCGGCGCATCCGTATACCTCGACCGCCTGAGTGCCATCGTGCGGGAGGAGATGGGGCAGTTCGGCAGCGACCACATGTTCTTCGCGATCGACGCGGAACCGCTCGGTGCGTTGCACTCTGATCCCCGGCTCATTTTCACGAAGCCGACCGAGCTTGGCGATGAGGCGATGACAAATGCCTTCAAGGAAATGCTCACGCGGGAAAGCGGTGTGGTGACCTATCCGTTCCGCGACCGGCAGCGAACGATGCTCTACGAGAAGTCGCCGGTGACGCGCTGGTGGTACGCGTTCGGAGTGCTGCGTTAGGGAAGCTCTGAACAAGTCGTTGTTCACGTCATCCTGAGCCGCGAAGACGGCGAAGGATCTCGAAATGGCAGACGTTTTCGCATCCTGAGGTCCTTCGTCGCGCTTCGCCGACTCAGGATGACGACTTGTTCAGAGCTT
>DATISF010000021.1:0-27622 GCA_035468985.1 Thermoanaerobaculia bacterium | reverse complement strand
TTGCTCCGCTCGGGATCACCAGCGCGATCGGCGCCGCCGGCGTCGTGGTGTAGTCGGCCGCGTACGTTGCGCTGCCGCTCAGGCCGAGAGTCACGGTGACCGGCAGTCCCGACGGTCCGCTCAGCAGCGCCTTGACCGTTGCGGCCCCGGCGTTCTCCGCGAATGGGCTGCCTGCGAGCGAGAGCGTCACCGCCGGCGGTGCATCGTCGTCGGCAATCGTCGCCGTCACCTGCTGCGTGCCGCTCTCGGTTCCGTTCGTCACGCCGGTGATGTCGACGATCACCGTCTCATCCGGCTCATCGGTCGTGTCGTTCACCGCGGTGAGCGTCGCCGTCCCGCTGAGGCTCCCCGGCGGAATCGTGATCGACGGCCCCGATCGTGTGTAATCGACGCCGCTCGTCGCCGTTCCGCCGAACCCGAGGTCCACGGTGACGACGTTCGCTGACGCCGCGCTGAGCGTGACCGTCACGGTCGCCGTTCCGGCATTCTCCGCGATTGGACTCCCCGCGAGCGACAGCGTCACCGTTGGTGGCGCATCGTCGTCGGCAATCGTCGCCGTCACCTGCTGCGTGCCGCTCTCGATCCCATTGATGACGCCCGTGATATCGACGACGACCGTCTCGTCGGCCTCGTCGATCGTGTCGTCGACGGCGGTCAGGGTCGTTGTCGCTCCGATCGAACCCGCCGGAATCACCAGCGAGATCGGCGCGAGCGGTGCCGTTGTGTAATCGGCTGCGTAGGTCGCACTGCCGCTCAGCTCCAGAGTCACCGTGACCGGCAGTCCCGACGGCCCACTCAGCGTCGCGTTCACGCTCGCGGCTCCACCACTCTCGGCCAACGGGCTTCCGGCGAGCGAGAGCGTGACCGCCGGTGGCGCATCATCGTCCGTGATCGTCGCCGTCACCTGCTGCTCGCCGGCCGTCGTGTCCTCGATCGCTCCGCCGGCGACCGTCGTGACATCGACGACGACGGTTTCGTTCAACTCGTACAGGGCGTCATCATTTCCGCTGATCGTGATCGAGCCGGTCGTGGCTCCGACGTCGATGGCGATGCTCGTCGCGGACGCGGTGTAATCCGCGGCGGACGCCGTGCCGCTGAAGCCGAGATGCACGGTGACCGCACTCGCCGACACGCTCGACAGCGTTGCCGTCACCGTCGCCACGCCGCCGGCCTCAGCGAGCGGGCTGCCGGTGAGACCGAGCGTCACGGTCGGAACGTCGTCATCGATCAGGCTGGCCGTGACCTGCTGGACGCCGGCCTCCATTCCGTTCGTCGCTGACGTGATATCGACGATCACCGTCTCGTCCAGCTCGTCGAGCGTGTCGTCCAGGGCGTTCAGCGTGATCGTTCCGCTAAGATTTCCCGGATCAATCGTGATCGACGACGCGGATCGCGTGTAGTCGACCGTATTCGTGGCCGTTCCGCTGAAGGCGAGGAAAACCGTCACGGGGAACGACGAGACCGCGCCGAGCGTCGCCGTCACGGTCACGCTCCCACCGCTTTCCGCCCACGGGACGCCCGCGAGGGACAACGTCACCGACGGCGGATCGTCATCGTCGGCGATCGTCGCCGTCACCTGCTGCGTCCCCGCCTCGGTTGCATTCGTGGCCGCGGTCATGTCGACGATGACGGTCTCGTCCGGCTCGTCGAGCGCATCGTCCAGCGCGTTCAGCGTGATCGTCCCGCTGAGATTTTCCGGATCAATCGTGATCGACGATCCCGATCGCGTGTAGTCGGCTGCATTCGTGGCCGTTCCGCCGAACCCGAGGTCCACCGTCACGGGGAAGGACGAGGCCGTATTGAGCGTCGCCGTCACCGTCGCAATCCCGGCGCTCTCCGCGAACGGGCTGTCCGCGAGCGACAGTGTCACCGCCGGCGGCGCGTCGTCGTCGGGAATCGTCGCCGTCACCTGTTGTGTCCCGCTCTCGACCGCACCGGTCACTGCGGTGATGTCGACGATCACGGTCTCGTCCAGCTCGTCGAGCGTGTCGGGGATTCCGGTGAGGGTCATGGATCCAGACAAGGCGCCGATCGGGATGTTGATGGACGTGGCCGACGGGGTGTAGTCCGTCGCATTCGTGGCCGTGCCGGTGAAGCCGAGATCCACGGCCACGATCTCGTACGACGGCTTATCGAGTCTCGCTGTCACCGTCGCCAGGCCCGTGTTGTTCTCGACGAAGGGGCTGCCCGCCAGCTCGAGAGAGACCTGAGGGACATCGTCGTCGACGATCGTGATCGTCTGCTGCTGCGTCCCGCTTTCCGAGGCGTTCGTCACGCTCGTGACATCGATGACGATGGTTTCGTCCGGTTCATCCACCGAGTCGCCGGCGACACTGATCGTGGCCGACGCGCTCGACTGACCCGCGGGGATGGTGATGGTCGTTAAAGACGTCGTGTAGTCGGCCGGCCGGGCTGCCGTTCCGCTGAACGCGAGCGAAACATCCACCGGCTCGGCGCTGTTCACCGGCGAGACCGAGACGGTCACAGTCGCCGCTCCGCCAGTCTCCGGAATGGACGTGTTGTTGACGGCAAGCGAGACCTTGCGGTCGTCGTCGTCGATCAACACGGTCTTCAGCGTGCTGTCCCACGTCGCCGTGTCGACTTTATAGATTCGGAAGTTGATCGTCTCATCCGGCTCGACGATGCTGTCGTCCTTGCCCGTCAGCGTGAGCGTTCCTGTCGTGCTCCAGGCAGGAATCTGGAACGTGTACACGTTGCGCTGCAGCGGACCGTCCCACGCCGCCGCGCCGGATTGCGTGAAATCGGAGTCGAGCGTCGCCGCGCCACTGTCGGTGCCCCCGTTGATATCGAGCGTGACGTTGGTAACCGTCGCCGACGCGGCGCTCCGGATCGCGGTGATCGTGGCCACCCCACCATTCTCCGCGATGGAAGTCGGGGCCACGGCCAGGCTGACGGAGTCACCGGCCGAGAGGTTGTACACGTCGATCCTGGACATGTAGTAGATGTCCCTGGTGGTCGTCACCGACCCGGTGTCCGACTCGGCCGGTCGGTCGGTGAAGGTGAAATCCCACCTCACGTCTGCTGTAGCGCTCAGCGTGAAGAAGCCCAAAGCCGCGACCGTGCAACTGCCTCCCGCGACGCAGGTGGTCGGGGTCATCGTGCAGATGATGCCGGGGTTGGTGCAGAAGACCGACTGCGAAGAATGGTTGTAAAGATTACGCGTGTACTGCGCCCACAGCGAGGCAGACGACAAGTGGGCCAGGATGACGGCGAACAACAGGAGCAGAGGACGGCGTGGCGACATCAGGGACTCTTCGGCAGTCGCTTGAATCTGTCACGCGCAGGACTCCGGGGCGGTCTCCGCTGACACGATATCCGGTGATCTCGCGGCCGCCCGCGGCACGTGTTCTCCGTCACGCCGATTCGTGATGCATTCAACGCGCTCCTCGTTCCATCGGCCGCTAGCATCGCCTCGAAATCTATCGCTCAGGAGACATCCGTGGCCTTCGTAATCACTGACAACTGCCTCAAGGATGAGTTGTGCGTTCAAGCCTGCCCCGTCGACTGCATCCATCCAAGGAATGACGAGCCGGCATTCCAAGCCGCGACTCAGGTGTATGTCGATCCGGCGGGATGCATCGACTGCGGCGCCTGCCTTCCCGTCTGCACCTCGAACGCGATCTTCCCTCTCGACGAGGTACCGGCCGACAAGCGGCAGTTCATCGCCGTGAACGAAGCGTTCTTCGCTTAGCTGGCTGGAAGCTCCCAGGGAACCTCTGCACAGGTCGTCATCCTGAGTCGGCGAAGCGCGACGACTTGTGCAGAGGTTCCCTGATTTTTTTCACATGTAGGGCCCACTCTCCAGTGGGCCCGGGGCCGACTGAGAGTCGGCCCTACGTGATCGCAGGCGTTTTCGCATCCTCACGATCCTTCGTCGCGCTTCGCCGGCTCAGGATGACGACTTGCGCAGAGGTTCCCTGATCTTTTTTCACATGTAGGGCCCACTCTCCAGTGGGCCCGGGGCCGACTGAGAGTCGGCCCTACGTGATCGCAGGCGTTTTCGCACCCTGAGATCCTTCGTCGCGCTTCGCCGGCTCAGGATGACGTGAACGGCGACTTGTGCAGAGGTTCTGTCTAGTCCTACTGCTTCACGAGCTCCACGCGCCGGTTCTTGGCCCGGCCCTCATCGGTGCCGTTCGAGGCAACCGGAGCGAACGGGCCGTTGCCGAAGGATCGGAGGCGCGCCGGCGCGATCGCGTGCTCAGCGACCAGCGCCTGGATGACCGCATCCGCGCGATCGCGCGAGAGCTTCAGGTTCGTATCGACGTTGCCGACAGCGTCCGTATGCCCGACCACGTACACCTTCAGACTGGGATCGGCTTTGAGCAGTTTCGCGATTTCCGCGAGCGCAGCCGCTGATTCCGCCTTGAGCGCCGCGCTGTTGGTATCGAAGTAGATCCCGTCGACCGCGACGTGCCCCGTCGCCTTGAGATCGTTCGAGAATGAAGCGGCGTCGGCAACAATGGTCTGTTCCATCGCCGTGCGCTTCACGATCCGCAGCCAGATCTTGCTGTTGCCCCTCTCCGCCTGCGCCCAGACTTCCTTTCCGCCGATGATGACGAAGCCGTTGACCCATCGCTGTGGATCGGAGGCCTGGATCTTCCCGCCGATCTTCGTCAGGGCGTTCTCGTAATTTCTGACCACTTCGAGGCCCGATCGGGAGTCTGCACTCTCGTCCACCGTGTACTGAATGAACGTGAGCTCCCCCTCCACCGTCCGTTTCGGACCCTTGGTCGTGAAGAAGTCGTACGAGGCGAACGGTTTGGTCTCGCACTTCTCGATCCGGTATTTCGGCATCCGGACCGGGAACAGCGGCGAGTCCTTGCAGCCGGGCGCGTCCTTCTGCTGTGCAGCGGTCGGAATGGCCAGGAGAAGACTCATCGCCAGGACGAGGAAGATCGCTCTTGTGGTCATCGACGCTCCTTCGAATTCGCCAATACGATGACCCAATGCGCTTGGCATGGTCTGCAAACACGGTCACACCGGATTGTGAGCGCGGATAGAATGGTGACCTCCCGCAAGCTGGTGCGGCTCGGAGGTTCGATCTGCCGCGACTCGAACTGACTCTCCTGCGACCTCATCGCGCGCCGATGCCGCTTCTGCTGGACCACGATGTGATCACCATGGGCCGGTCGCGTGAATGCGTCATTCCGATCGACGATCGCTTCCTCTCACGCAAGCATGCCGAGATCGTGTCGGAAGCCGACGGATGGATTCTGCGCGACAACGGCAGCGTGAACGGGACGTTCGTCAACGGAACTCGTGTCGCAGCGCCGGTGAGAGTCGGGCCCGGCGATCGCATTCGGCTCGGTGACGCCGAGCTCGTGATCGCCGGGGCCGCTGAGGACAAAGAGCCGGTGACCGATTTCTTTCTCGCGGAAGGTGAGGTCAAAGACTCCGCGGACAGGAATCGCATCGTCCACCGTCTGGCGCTCGAGCTCATTGCGGACCGGCCCCTGCCCGAGCTCTTCGACTTCATCCTCGATCGCGTCGTCGACGTCATGCACCCTTCGCGCGTGGCGTTGGCGCTGATGAGCGGCGAGGAGCAGTCGGTGAAGATCGTGAAGATGCGGCCGGCCGATCGCGACCCGCGCGAGCTTGCCATCAGTCGCACCCTGATCCGCGAAGTCGTTCGCGACCGGAAAGTTGTCGCGTTTACAGAGGACGGCGGGAACGAGGCACTCGCCACGGCCAAGTCGATCGTTGCGCAGAACATCTATTCCGCTCTTTGCGCTCCCCTCATCGCCGGCGAGACCGTCCTCGGCGTCCTCTACATCGACTACCAGCTCGCTCGCAGAACGATTACGGCGGATGACGCGCAACTCGCGGCGCAGATCGCGCGCGTGGCAGCCATCAAAGTCGAATCGACGCGCCTACGCGAGGCAGCTCTGGAGAAGGGAAAACTCGACGAGACCCTGAAGTTGGCACAGGCGATTCAGATGCGCATGTTGCCGCAACATCTGCCGGCACTGACTGCCGACTCGCCGTTCGATATCGCCGCATCGATCCGTCCCGCGAAACAGGTCGGCGGCGACTTCTACGACTTCCACGCAACCGACGACGGACGACTCTACTTCTGTATCGGCGACGTGTCGGGAAAGGGAATCCCCGCGGCGCTGATGATGGCGGTGAGCCGCGCGCTCTTCCGCTCGTTCATCCTCGCCGGACGCGAGCCGGTGGTGATGATGTCGGCAGTGAACCGGCAGCTGTGCGATGAAACGGACGACACGATGTTCGTGACCGCGTTCTGCGGCGTCCTCGATCTCGGGACCGGAGAAGTTCGCTACGCGAATGCCGGGCACAACCCGCCGCTGATCGTATCCGCCGACGGAACCGTCCGACCCCTCCCCACCCGCCCCGGTCTCGTCCTCGGTTATGTGCCGAACTTCCATTACCAGGAAGAGTCGACGACCCTCACGCCCGGCGAACTGCTGTATCTCTACACCGACGGGATCTCGGAGGCCGGCGACCTGAACGAGCAGCTGTTTTCCGTCGAGCGGCTCAAAGACGTTCTTCGGGAGAACGCCAAGGGCGACGCGCGCTCGGTGGCGAAGGCCACGCTGGCAGCGGTCGACGAATTCGCCGGCGGCGCGCCGCAGTCCGACGACCTCGCTCTCCTCTGTATCCGATATCTCGGTCGCCCAGCGAGAATGCGCGATGAACGCGTGTAGAACTCACTCTCTCGTCGTGATGACGATCGCACGACACCGCGGCTTGCCCTGCCGCCCGATACGAGTGCGGAACTGACGCGCCGAAATACATCGCCTCTCCCTCGTGCAGTTCATGTTGCTGACGGCCGGGCGTCAGGAGAGGTCGCCGGTGAGCATGCAGTTGAATTCACCCCCATCGAGCGCGTCCGGGAACCGTACACGCTCCTTGCGGACGATCGCGATCACCGGCCGCTTCGACTCGTCGCTGAAGAAGTAGTCGAGGCCGACGCCGAACACCATGGCGATGCGCAGAAGTGTCGGCAGGGGCGAATCGATGTTCGATCAATCGATCTTCGACAAGAGCGCCGCCGACAACCCCGTATGGCGGCCGAGATCCATGAGCGCCATCTTCCTTGCGCAATCGCAGGGCCCGCACCGTCCCCGCGAGACTTGCACGGCCGCTCCGCTCCAGCGCGGCTCACATTTAATGATCGGCTGAAGGGACGGCCTGGATCGCGCGTGCGTAGCGGTGCGTGTATGCGCCCGGCGACGCGGTTTGGATCATCTCGGTGAGCGCGTTCGCTGCCATCGGCCTGCTGAACAGATATCCCTGGAACTCGAAGCAACCATGCTCCTTCAGGAACTTGAGCTGTTCGGGCGTTTCCACACCCTCGGCGATCACGCGGATGTTCAACGCCTTGCCCATGGCGATGACCGCAGAAACGATGGCTCCGTCGTTGCCTCCGCGGGTGATGTCCTGAACGAACGACTGATCGATCTTCAGAGCGTCGATCGGGAACCGCTTCAGGTAATTGAGCGACGAATGCCCGACACCGAAATCGTCGATGGCGATGCTCATTCCCAGGTTCTTGAGGTCGAGAAGGATCTCAGCCGTCAAGTCGGGATCCTGCATGGCCGTGCTCTCGGTGATCTCGATTTCGAGGTAGTGGGGGTCAAAGCCTGAGCGTTCGATGGCGTCCCGAATCATGGAGACGACATTCGGTTGCTGGAACTGACGGGCAGAGACGTTGACCGCGATTCGCATTCCCGTCCCGGAGTTGTGCCACGCCTGCCCTTGACGGCATGCTTCCTCGATCGCCCATTCGCCGATCGGAAGGATTAGCCGCGTGTCTTCGGCAACGCCGATGAACTCCGCGGGACGCAGAACGTTTTTCCCGCCGCGGTCCCACCGGATGAGCGCCTCCATCCCCGTGACCGTCTGCGTTCGCAGGTCGAGCTGGGGCTGGTAATGAAGGACAAATTCGTGACGCTCCAGCGCCTGACGCAGAGAAGACTCCAGCGAGAGCCGCTCCGCCGCCTTCCGGGCCAGGAACGGCGAGCAGAGCTGGAACATGTTTCGTCCCGCGTCCTTGGCCTGATACAGAGCGCCGTCGGCACTCTTCAGCAATGTCTCAGTGTCGCCGCCATCCTGGGGATAGAAGGCGATGCCGATGCTGGTGGTGATGTTGAACTCATGACCATCGACGGTAATCGGACGGGCGACGGCCTGAAGGATCTTGCTCGCCACGCCCGTGACATCCCCGACATTCGTCGGCTTCATGATCAGCAGGGTGAACTCGTCGTCGCCCACGCGAGCCACCGAGTCTTCCTCGCGGACGCAGCCTTGCAACCGCTCGCCGATCTCTTGCAGGAGATGGTCTCCACCCTCGCGGCCGAAGGCCTCGTTGACGACATTGAAGCGATCGAGGTCGAGGCAAAGGACGGCCAGCTGGTTCCCGTGGCGATGCGCGTAGCTGAGCGCGATGGTGAGACGGTCTTTGAACAGCGCTCGGTTCGGCAGTCCGGTCAGGATGTCGTGGTGCGCCTTGTAACGGACGTCTTCCTCGGCACGCTTGCGGTCCGTGATGTCGACGAGCGTGGCCTCGATCACAGGATTACCGTTGGCATCGCTGTCCATGGTGGCGTTCATCAGCACCCAGATCTCCGTGCCGTCGATGCGACGCAGGGCGATCTCGAAACTGGCCAGCGACCCCTGATCGCGCAGGCGCGCAACCATCGTCTGCCATTCCGTGTCGGTCGAATACAGATCCGACACTCCATGGGCCATCAATGCTGCGCGCGAAGAAAATCCGAACATCCTCGCGCAAGCGTCGTTGCAGTCGAGAATTCCTCCCGCCGCGTTCGCGCGGTACTCGCCGGCCGGGTTGCGGTCGAACAGAAGCTTGAATCGCTCCGCTGACGCTCGAACGATCTTCACTCGGGTGCGATGAGCTCCGGCAATAGACCCGAGCACCAGGAGCACCGAGCTCGTCAGGAACCAGGGGGTCTGGTAGAAGAATGCGCGCTGCCGGAACGTGCTGGTGCCGGTGCTCCAGGGACCGTCGTCGCTTGCCGCTCGGACCTGGAAACGATAGGAGCCCGGCGGAAGGTTGGTGTACGACGCCTGCCGGCGCGTGCCCGCATCGATCCACTCGCGGTCGAATCCCTCCAACCGGTATTGATAGTGAACCTTCTCCGGTGCGGCGAGGTTGATGCCGGTGTAGTGGAACTCCAGCGCCTTCGTTCCCGCAGGGAGCGACAGGGGGCCGGACGGATCGAGTTGCTTGCGGTCGGCGAGCATGTTCTGGATGATCACCGGCGGTGCGGCCGCGGCGCGTGCGCGATTCGGATCGATCATGGCCACACCCTTCACCGTCGCGAACCAGAGCTTCCCGTCGTTCGTCTTCCACGCGACCGGCTGCGTGCCGCCATTGCACTCGCGGCTCTGCATGCCATCGATTCGCCCGTACGCCACGCTGGTGACTTTCGGCTGCAAACCCTCGGCGTAATCATCGAGCTGTTGCCGCGATACTCGGAAGATGCCTTTGTTGCAGCTCATCCAGAAGAAGCCGTTGCCGTCTTCCAGGATGGCGAAGACACTGTCGTCGAAAAGACCTTCGCGGGTCGTCACGGTCGACCAGCGCCCGGCTTTGTAGCGGCTCAACCCACCACCCGCCGTTCCCACCCAGAGCGCGCCCGTGCTGTCCTGATAGAGAGCGAGAATGAGATCGCTGGCCGGGCCGTTGCGCTTCGTGAACGAAGTGACGGTGCCGCCGCTGATCCGGTTGAGACCTCCGTCCTGAGTGCCCACCCAGAGCGCCCCGTTCCGGTCTTCGTAAATGACTCCGACTGCCTCTCCGGAGAGCTTCCAGGTGTCAGGCGAAACTGTCCCATTGACGATGCGCTGCAGGCCGCTCGCCGTTCCCACCCACACGACGCCGCCCCGATCCTCATAGACAGCCAGGATGCAATTGCTGCGCAGTCCATTGCTCGTGTTGTAAACGGTGGTCCGACCCTCAAGTACGCGATTCAGTCCGCCGTCGAAGGTGCCGATCCACAAGCTGCCGTCGCGCCCACCCCAAGTCGACATCACCATGTCGCTCGACAGGCCGTTGCTCTTACTGAGGTGACTGCCCTCCAAGGTCTGCAGGCCGCGGCCGGTACCGATCCACAGCGTGCCGTTGGAATCGGCGCCGACGGTTCGGACTTTGTCGCCCAGCAGTCCCTGCGCGGTGGTGAAGGAGATGACTCTCGCATCCGCGATGCGAGTCAGGCCATTGGTAGATCCGATCCAGAGGTTGCCTTCACGATCTTCGCGGAATGACGATACCGCCTTGTTGCCGATGCCGATCACGTCGGACGCGAAGTCGAATTGTTCGTCGTGGAAACGTCCGACACCGTGGTCCAGCGTGCCGATCCAGAGTGTGCCGTGGCTGTCCTCGTAAATGGCATTGACGTTCGCGGACGGCAATCCATCCGCAGCCGTGTAGGTGCGGAACTGGCCGGAACGATAGCGAAGCAATCCGCTTCCGCGCGTGCCGATCCAGACACTGCCGTCACGACTGATGCAGAGCGAGAGGATTTGAGCGGTCGGGAAACCGTCGGCGTCATGGCGAACGAGCCGTCCGTCCTTCAGCGTGGCGATGCCGTGCATCGTGCCGATCCACAGCTGGCCGGACCAGTCCTCTGTCAGCGTGGTGACGACCAATGGTGATGCGCCGTCGGAACCTCCGACGGTCACGATGCGGCCGTCGCCCTGCCGACGGGCCAGGCCCTTCTGCGTGCCGATCCACACCGTTCCATTGCCCGATTCGTAGAGTGAAGTGGCCGCATCGCTCGGCAGCCCTTCGGCCACACGGTAGGAGCTGACATGCCGGCCGTCCACATGCACCACGCCTCCACCATTGGTCGCGGCGTAGAGGCTGCCGTCGCGTGCCGGCAGCAGAGCGAGCGTCATGTTGTTATGAATCTGCGGCGACGCCGCCTTGTCATAAACGACGAAGTCGGTGCCGTCGAAGCGAACGAAACCTTCCTGGGTGGCGGCCCAGACATAACCGTCCGCTGTCTGTGCAAGGGCGTAAACAGTGCCTTGCGGCAGCCCCTGATCGACGCCCCATGTCCGCACGACGTTCTGCCCGAGGGACACCGCCGGATCAATTGCGAACGCTCGACCGGTCCAGACCGCAAGGGCCAACAGAAGGACTGCGCAGCGAATTGTGACTTTCATTGCACTGTTACGAGTTCGTCATGTTAGTCGCGTCCATTGTGGCTGTCAAAGACCATTAATGACAACCAATCCAATAACCGCGTGCACATGGGTATTTCTATATCCATTATGTATCTTGTCATGAATGTAAGAGCTATACCGTTCGATATACCCCTTCTGATCATTGGATAGAGTCACTATGGATCTTCGGATACATAAACGATAGATAAAGAGAATTACAGCGGTACAAGCATAACGAAAACACAACATTTTTCTACGTTGTATTGCGCACAAGGGAGCGTAGAATTCGCAGTCACCATGAGAAGAACTGCATTGTTGTTCGCGAGTATCGCCCTGGTGGCCATGGCCGCCCACAGTGGCGAAGGAAATGTCCGTCGCAGTACGCGACGCATTCCGGGTCGATATATCGTGGTACTCGCGGCCGGCGCAGACACGGCGGCGGTGGCGGACACAGTGCGCAATCTGCATGGTTCCCGGATTCAGCACACGTACCAGCGCGGGGTCAAAGGCCTCGCGGTGGAGATCAGCGATGCAGACGCACAGGTGCTCGCTCGCGATTCACGCGTGCAGTTCGTGGAAGAGGATTCGACCGTTTCCGCGGCCACGACGTGGGGACTCGATCGAGTCGATCAGCGTTTTCTTCCTCTGAACGGCAGCTATGTGAGCGGTGAGAGCGGCGCTGGCGTGACCGTCTACGTGATCGACACCGGCATCCTCGCCGAGCACAGCGATTTCGCCGGCCGGGTGGCAACAGGCTTCAATGCCATTGGCGATAACGGCGGCACGGCGGATTGCAACGGTCACGGAACGCACGTGGCCGGTGTGGTCGGCGGTTCCGCGTACGGTGTCGCGAAATCAGCGACTCTCGTCCCGGTACGCGTTCTCGACTGCAATGGTGGGGGCAGCATTTCCACGCTGCTTGCCGGTCTCGATTGGGTACTCCAGCAGCCGACTCGCCCGGCCGTCGTGAACATGAGCCTGGGCGGCGACGCATCGTCTGCCCTCGATTCGGAAGTCAATTCTCTACTCGCGGCCGGCCTGACCACGGTCGTCGCCGCGGGGAACAGCAACGTTGACGCGTGCAGCACGTCGCCGGCGAGAGTATCGGGTGCGCTCACGGTTGGAGCCTCGACGGAAACGGACCAGCGCGCGACGTTCTCGAACTACGGCACCTGCGTCGATCTGTTCGCACCGGGAACGGGCATCCTTTCGGACTGGTACACCAGCCCGACCGCCGCGGCCATCACCAGCGGCACTTCCGCGGCCGCGCCGTTCGTTGCCGGCGTCGCTGCGCTCTGCCTGGAAAAGTTCCCGGGCGCCTCGCCAAGCACCGTCTCACAGACAATCCTGTCGCAAGCCACGCTCGACATTCTGGGCGACCTCGGTGTCGGCTCGCCGAATCGGCTTCTCTTCTCGCTGATCGACTCGCTCGATACGACGACGGGTGATTCACAACTTCTCGCTGATCCAGGCTTCGATTACGGGACGACATTTTGGACGGCTGACATCTGCACGATCGTCAATCCCACGGGCTGCCCTCCGGGCGGGGACGATCTGTACATCGAGAGCCTTCCGTCTCGAAGCGGAAATAGTCATGCCGCGATCGGCGGTCCGGCCAGAACCTTCCACCTCACATCCGAGGGCGTGACGATACCCTTCACTGCCGGCCGTGCGGAACTGAGCGTCTACCTGATGGTCGTATCAAAGGACAAGAAGGCGTCCGCCAACGATATTCTGACCATCGAGATTCGAGACCGTTCCGGCGCGTTGATGGAAACGCTGGGAACGTTCAGTAACCTCGATACGTGCGCCACGTACCTGCAGCACCGCTTCGATGTCAGCCGCTACCACGGCGCGACCATCCGCATCTCCTTTACCGGCATTCAGAGTCAAGGTCCGCCCACATGGTTCCTCTTGGACGATGTCGCGTTGAATATCTGGCGTTAGGTTCCGGCCGCAGGGCCGCCTCACGCCATCGAGACAGAGAGAGCACAGAGAAATCTGTGCTCTTTCTGTTTTTGTCGGCAAAATAGTCACCGGTCCACACGAACATGTCGGCGTACCAGTTTTCGCCGTTTGCGATTCCGCCTGCTGTCACGGCAGCCGTGCTGATGCTGTTCGCCAGCATCACGATGCTGACCCGGTTCTCGCGGACGAGCGTGGCCATGTTCGGCATGTCCGTCGCCGCCGCGGCGTGGCAGGTGGCGTTCGCATTCATGTACCTCGCCGCCGATGCGCATACCGCTGGGATCTGGGCGAAAGTCGGCTGCGCCTGCGTTCCTTTCATCGCTCCAGGCGTGTATCAGTTCGTCACGAGCATCCTTCCCGCCGTCAGTCGCCGCAGGATCATCTCGCGTGTTGGCTGGATCGTAGCGGCGCAAGTCGCACTGCTGACCATCACGACCAACTATGTCGTCACCGGCGTGAGGCGGTTCTGGTGGGGCTTCTATCCAACATGGACCGTCGTCGCCCGCGTGGGCTATCTGCTGTTCTTCTGCGGCCTTCTGGCGGCGGCCGTCGCCGAGATCGTTCGCGTCTACCCGACCTCAAACGGGAGCGAGCGCAAGCGCATCGCTTTCTTCGCGATTGCACTCGCCATCGGTGATCTGGCCGCGGCCGATTTCCTGCCGCTGTTCGGCATCCGTTTGTATCCGTTCGGCTGGATGGCGCTGCTGGCCTTCACGGCCGTGGCGATCTACACGGCCAGGAAGTATGGAATGGTGCCCATCACTCCATCGCTCGCCGCGAACGAGATCATCAGCACGATGAGGGATCTCCTGCTCGTCAGCGACCGCGACGGCCGGATCCAGTTCGCGAACAACGCGGCATGCGCGTTTCTCGGATACGCCCGAGAAGACATCATCGGCCGTCCACTTGAAGACCTTCTCGTTCCGGCCGACGACACCGAGGCAACGCTGAAGGGTCGCTGGGTCCGCGATCGCGAATATGTGTTCCGGACGAAGATGGGCCAGCCGATCGAGCTGACGCTCTCGCACTCGCCCGTCACGCATCACGGAGAGGTCACCGGCGCGGTGATCATCGGGCGCGATCTGCGCGAGCGGAAGCGCTACGAATGGGAGGCACGCCGCGCGGTGACGCTGCTGCAATTGACGCTCGACTCGACTGCCGACGGCATTCTGGTCATCGGGCAGGATGGAAGGGTTCTCACCTGGAACCAGCGCTTCGCCGATATGTGGGGAATCCCGGCGGAGTTGATGGAGCAACACGATGAGGATCACGATCTGATCGGACAGCTCACCGAGCAGTTGATCGATCCCGCGGAGTTTCTGCGCAGCCTGGCAGCGCTCCACGAGCATCCTGAGGTCGAGAGCGTCCACGTGCTGGAGTTCAAGGACGGCCGGCGTCTGGAGCAATACTCGATCGGCCGTTACCTGGACGATTTGCCGGTCCGCGTGTGGAGCTTCCGCGATGTGACCGCGCGAATGGCGGCGGAAGCAGCCTTGCGCGATTCGGAGACCCGGTACCGGTTGCTGTTCGAGCAGAACGCGGCCGGCGTCTGTCTGGCCACGATTTCCGGCCGCATCATCGACTGCAATGCAACGTTCGCCGACATGGTCGGCTACACGATGGATGAGCTGAAAAACCGCGACCTCCGCGATGTGTTGGACCGAGCCACGGCAATGGAGGAGATCCGGCACCATCTCGAAGAAACGCCGACCGTGCGCGGTGTCGAGCTGGAGCTGCGGCGGCGCGACGGCGTGCGAACCTCGGCGCTTGCGAACGTCTCACTCCTCGGCAGGGGCGAACGTGCCCTCATCCACCTGACCGCCGTCGACATCAGCGATCGCAAGCGCGCCGAGGAACAGATCGAGTTCCAGGCGTATCACGATGCCCTGACGCAGCTGCCGAACCGGCGCCTCTTCGTCGAGCGCCTCGAGATGAGCCTGCTGTCGGCAAAACGCGTCCGCGGAAACGTAGGAGTCCTGTTCATCGATCTCGACCGATTCAAAACCATCAACGACACCCTCGGACACAGCGTCGCGGACGCACTTCTGATCGAGGTGGCGCAGCGCCTGCGGAGCTGCGTCCGGCAGACCGACACGGTCGCCCGCTACGGCGGCGACGAGTTCACCATCATCCTGCCCGACCTTCATCAGCCGGAGGACGCCGCTCAAGTCGCGGAGAAGATTCTCGAGTCGGTGATCGAGCCGGTGGCCGCGGGAGGAACGACGATCGAGCTCTCGGTCAGCATCGGCATCGCGGTCTATCCATTCGACGGCACCGACTTCGACACTTTGCTCCGGAACGCTGACGACGCCATGTACCGCGCGAAGCAAGCGGGCCGAAACGGTTATCAGCTCTGCACTGAGCAGATCAAGACGCGGGCGATGGAGCGGTTGTCGATGCAGTCGCGCCTGCGCAAAGCGATGGACGATGGTGAGCTCGTTCTCGCCTATCAGCCTCAGGTTTCGGTCAGCACCGGCCGCCTCGTCGGCGCCGAAGCGATGATCCGCTGGAACGATCCCGCGCGCGGCATCGTGGAGGCGAGCGAGTTCATTCCGGTCGCCGAGGAGACGCGACTGATCGTGCCGCTGGGCGAATGGGCGCTGTTCACCGCGTGTCGCCAGCTCCGGCAGTGGCGCGACGCCAAGTTGCCGCCGCTGCGTATGGCCGTGAACATCTCCGCGCGCCAGTTCCAGCAGCGCGATCTCGACCGCGTCGTTCGCCGGGCCATTGACGGATGCGGGATCGATCCGGCGTGCCTGGAGCTCCAGATCCGCGAGACCGCGGCAATGCGCGACGTTCAGATCACCGTGGAGATGCTCAATCTCCTCCGCCGGACCGGCGTCTCGATCGCCATCCATGATTTCGGCAGTGCCTACTCATCGCTCGGCTCTCTCCAGGTACTCCCGATCAACGCCGTCAAGATCGATCCGCGCTCCCTCGACGGCGGAGCCACGGCCGCGGGTGACGCGGCGATCGTCGGCGCCGTCATCGACGTCAGCCGCGCGCTCGGATTGCGCGTCGTCGCCGAAGGCGTGGAGACGCGGGAGCAACTCGAATTGCTGGAACGCCGTGGCGTTCAGGAGGCGCAAGGCGTTTACTTCTGCGCCGCGGCCGATCCCGAGACGTTCAGCCTTCTGATGCAGGACGGCAAGCCGCTGCCGGCGGCGAAACCACCGGCACGGGCCTAGGTTTCTCGCGCCGCGTGCGCAGCCACACCAGCGCGTCATCGAGAACGCTGTAGCCGGCCGGTACGACAAACAGCGTGAGCAACGTCGACACCGCGATGCCGCCGACCAGCGCCATCGCCATCGGCCGCTGCACCTCCGCTCCCGGTCCAATGGCCATCGCAGGCGGAAGCGCGCCGGCGATCGTGGCCATCGACGTCATGAGGATCGGCCTGAGGCGGATCGGACATGCTTCGAGCAGGGCCTCGCGTTGCGTCCTCCCCTTCGCGCGTATCTGATTGGTGAAGTCGACCAGCATGATCGAATTCTTCTTGGCGATGCCCACCAGCAGAATCAGCCCGAGCATGCTGTAGACGTTCAGGCTTTGCCCGCCGAGGAACAACGCGAACAGCGCGCCGCTGATGGAGAAAGGCAGCGCCAGCAGGACGATCACCGGATGCGAGAACGAGTTGAACTGCGAGGCCAGGACCATGTACGCGATCAAAAGACCGAGACCGAACGCGAACCAGAGCGATTGGAACGACTCGCGGAACGCCTTCGTGCTGCCTGACACGACCGCGCGGTACCGGTCCGGCAGAATGGATCTTGCGATGGCGAGCGAGCGGTCGACCGCCACCGCCTGAGACACGCCGGGAGCGACGTTCGCAAAGATCGTGATGGCGCGCTCGCGATCGCGGCGGGTGATGGTCTGCAGCGTCGGCGACTGATCGATGCGTACGAGATCCCCGAGGCGCACGAGCTCACCATTGCCTGTCCGGACGAGCAGACGCTGGATGTCTTCGGGCCGTTCCCGTTGGGGAGCGAGCAGACGCCCGCGGATGTCGAAGCGGCGTCCCTTGTCCTTGAACTTGCCAATGCGCGCGCCGCCGATGGCGACATTCACCGTCTCGCCGATGCTGCTCATGCTCACGCCGAGGTCGGCGGCGCGGTCGCGGTTGGGAACGACCTGCACTTCCGGCATACCAACCTGATAGTCGGTGTCGACGTCCGTGACCAGTCCCGACTGCCGCATCTGCTCCGCGATCTCGCGCGCCGACTTCGCCAGCACGCTCCAGTCGGGTCCCCGAACGTTGAATTCAACCGGGAACCCGCCACCGCGCGACGGACTGAAACCGGTTTGAGAAATGTCCTGCAGCACGACCCGGCCGCCGGGAATCGTGTTCGCGTACTTCCGAACCACGTCCATGAACTCGAGCTGCGTCAGGGGCCGCCGGAGCTTCGGGTCGACCGGCCGCTGCCCTCGCTCTTTCATGTTGACGTACGCCTGGCCGCCGTTGACTTCACCGCCCCCGACATTGCCGGCGAACAACGTGACCTCCGGCCGCGACTCCAGGAACGCTTCGATCTGCCGGAAGTACCGATCGGTTGCGTCCAGGCTCGTTCCCACGGGCGTCTGAAAGCGGATTGTGAAGCGGCTCATGTCCTGGCTGGGAATGAACTCCTGACGGAGAAGGAAGATCGTGCCCAGCGAGAGGAGGAAGAAAACCAGCGAGCCCGCCAGGATCCAGCCGCGATGGCGCAGCGCGGGCTCGAGCGTCCGCAGATAAAGCGCGGAAAGCCGTTTGAAGAGCGAGTCCATCGTCCGCCCGAGGCGCCCGCGGTGCTCCACCTCCAGGAACTGCGAGCAGCGCATCGGCGCGAGCGTCAGCGCCTCCAGGAGCGAGAGCAGCACGGCGACGGAGATCGTCACGCCGAACTGGAAAAAGAACTTGCCGATGATGCCCTTCATGAACGCGACGGGCAGGAAGATGGAGACGATCGCCAGCGTGGTCGCCGCCGCGGCGAACGTGATCTCGCGCGCACCGGCCGAAGCCGCCTTGATCTTCCCCTCGCCGCTCTCGCGGTGGCGGTAGATGTTCTCGAGCACCATGATCGCATCGTCGACGACGATGCCCACGACCAGCGTCAGTCCGAGAACCGTGTACGTGTTGAGCGTGAACCCGAACGCGTAGATGACGATGAACGTCCCCAGGATCGAGGTCGGGATGGCCAGCAGGATGTTGACGGTCGTCGACCACGAGCCGAGGAACAGCCAGCAGACGAAGCCTGTGAGCAGTGCCGCAAGCAGCAGCGTGAACAGGATCTCGTGGATGGAGCGCTCGATGAACGTGGTGGTGTCCCAGTTGACGTTCAGCTGCAGCCCTTCCGGAAGCTGCGACCGGAGGACCTCCATCTTCTCCTTCACCTGGCGACCGACCTGGACGGCATTGGCGCCGCGCAGCTTGGTGATGCCGAAGCCGATCGCCGATTCGCCCAGTGCGCGCATCAGCCGGCGGCGGTCCTCCAGGCCATCCTCGACGACCGCGACGTCCTTCAGCCGCACCGGTGCGCCGCTCACGTACGTGACGACGAGATTGCGGAAGGCTTCGAGGTCGATGGCCTCGCCCTGCGCGCGAACATTCATCTCGCGCGCGGACCCTTCGATGCGTCCCGCCGGAACCTCCTGATGTTCGCGCTCGATAGCGCGGTTGACGTCGAGGACCGTGAGGCCGTGCGCTTCCAGTCGTGGTGCGTCGTACCAGACCCGAACGTTGCGGTCGCGAAATCCGAAGATGTGAATCTCGCCGACGCCCTGGATCATCTGCAGCTGCGGTCGAATGACATTGCGGACGTAGTCGGCGAGAAAGATCGGCGGGCGGTCTCCCGACAACGCCAGATTGATGATCGGCTGATCCTCGGGATTGCGCTTGGAGATCGACGGCGGATCGATCTCGCGCGGCAGATCGTGCACGGCCATCGAGACCTTCGTCTGCACGTCCTGTAACGCCGCATCGATGTTGCGGCCGATGTCGAACTCCAGCGTGATGTTCGCCGACCCCATCCGCGCGGTCGATGACATCTGCTGCACGCCTTCGACGGTCGAGAGCGAGTCCTCCAGCACGTCGACGACGTCGGTCTCCATGATCTCCGGCGAGGCGCCCTGCCATGACACGCCGACGTTCACGATGGGGAAATCGACGTCCGGATTCTGGCTGATGCCGAGGCCGTGGAAGACGTTGCCGAAACCTGTGTAACAGAGGACGCCGAAACCGATGAGCGCGGCCATCAGGATCCAGGCGAAGACGTGATTGCGGATGGAGATGTCCGCCAGCGTCATGCCGGTGGCGATGGATCGCGCGTCTTCGCGGGGTTCGGTCATTGGACGCTTTCGACCTCGATGCCGTCGGCGAGGCGATCAGAACCTTCGGTCACGATCCTCTCCCCCGGCCTCAGTCCGGACACGATCTCGACAGTGCCACCCTCGCTCCGCAGGCCGATCTTCACCGGCCGCTGCCTCGCCTTTCCGCCGTCGACGACATAGACGACGAAGCCGCGATCGCTGGCCTGGATCGCGCTTTCCGCGACGACAATCGCTCCCTTGTTCGTTCCGGTGGCCAGCGCCACCTCGGCGAAGAAACCGGGCTTGAGCACTCCGGGGTTGTCGACCCAGGCCAGAACTTCGACCTGGCGCGTTGCCGGGTCGGCGACGTTACTGACGTGATAGACGCGCGCCGCGAAGTCGGTGTCGCTGAGCGACGCAACCCTGAACGTGACCACCTGGCCCACCTTCGTCTTCATCGACTCCGCGTCGGAGACTTTGAAGCGCAAACGCAACCGCTGCGGGTCGAGGAGCGTCGCCAGCAACTGGCCCACTTGCACGAACTGGCCTGTCTCGATCGTCCGCGTGTTGATCTGCCCTGCGCGAGGCGCGCGCACCGATGACCTCTCCACGTTCTGGTGCGCGATCTTCGCGGCGGCGCCGGCGGCAGCCGCGTCGGCGGAGAGTCGTTCGGTCTCCTGACGCGATCGATTGAGCTCTTCGATTGCGACGAGCTGTCCTTTGGCGAGCGACTCGCGACGAGCCAGATCGGATTCGGCGCGCTTCCAGTCGGCGATCGCGCGGAGGTGCGTCGCGTCGGCCTGCTCGGCCTGGAGGCGGTAGCGCTCCGGATCGATCCGCACCAGGATCTTGTCGCCGGTGACACGGTCGCCGGCCTGAAACGCGACTTCCTTGGCGGCGCCGCTCACTTCCGCCGTGATCTGCACCAACTCCTCGGGCTCGAGCGTTCCGAGAGCCTTCACGCTGTACGCGACATCCCCCGCGGTCACGATGGCGGTGCGAACGGCCAATGCTCGTCCGCCCTTGCGGGGAGTGTCCCGCCCCCCGCTGCCGCTGCAGGCAGCGAAGACTCCGACGGCGACGGCGACGATCCACGCGCGAGGCAGCATGACTGCGAAGCATCGCGTGAGACGGGCGCCGGCGAAATCGCCGTGCTCGCAGAACCATGTAACGGACCACACCAGCCGACGTGATGGGTCACAACGTTCGAGGTCGGCAGTCACTGTGCCCATAGGAACCGCGATCTACGTTGCAGGCGCGCGACACCCGATATGGAGTCAGTCATGAGCCGGATTCACAGTCGCTTCCTGTTGGCGATGGCGATTCTCTTTCTCGCGACCGGAACAATTTTCGCGGACGAGCACGTGCTCACCATTTACTTCTGCGGAACCGGCGCGACGAGCGAGTGGAACGATCCCGCGAGATCCGGATGGCACAGGCCGGAGCTCATCGCGTCGCTGTACGAGAATGACGGATCGCACGCCGTCCGGCATGCGACGGCGCGCCTCGAATTCGGGTCGCTCATCATCGAGTCGGTCAACACGGAACCGGGGTACACGCACTACAAGTACATCGCGGACGGCTTCGGGACTCCCGCCTTCAATGTCCTGGAGCTCGCCGAGCCTGACTTGGGACCGCGCAAGTGGAACATGGTCGTGGACGAGGCGGTCCTGGCGATCGAGAAGGTCGTGTCCCTCAATCCCGGCGACACGATCGCCTTGAACCTCCTCGGTTGGAGCCGCGGCGGAATCCTCTGCATGAAGACCGCACGCCGCCTGGCGAACGACTCCAGGATCTCGCGGATCAACATCCTCGCGTTTGACCCGGTGCCCGGCTGCCCCGATCCCATCGGCAAGTTCGGCGACGATCTACGGTTGCCCGCCAAGGTCGGTCAGTTCGTCGGCATCTACGCGGCCCACGAGCTGTCGAATCCCTTTGAGCCGGTCATCCCGTGGAAGGAGTCGGATACCACGAAGATGTGGCTCGTCTCTGTTCCAGGGAGCCACGAGACCATGATGGGGAACTTCCAGATCGACGGCCATCACGACGTGGTCATCGACCTCGACTGGTCCTACGATCCGGCCATGGCTCACATCTTCGAGATCACGCGCGCGATCGCGGAGCAGCTGCTCACCTCAGCGGCGTGGAATCGCGTGCCTGTGTACATGCTCTCGCCGGGAAACGACGAACAGTTCTTTCAGTCCATCGTCAATTCGATGTGGGATTACAGAACCAGCGACATCATGGCCAAGGCATTCCTCGGATGGTCCACGATCATGGACTGTCATACGCCGTCGGAGATGCTGAGAGCAGGCACCCTCTTCCGTTCCCTGTCGTGGAGACTTTGCTTCGTTGCGCCCAATCGTCACGTAGCGCACTGGGCGTGGGTCTGGGATTGCTCGCCCTGGTGGCCTCTGCGTCTCTACGACGGAGATCTCGTTTACTGGCTCGATGACGTCGTAACGCGGATGAATCTGGACTCCTGGGCCAAGCTGCAATCGTTTCGCGCCGCTACGCCGGAAACCGACCACACGCCTCCCGAGCCGATGGCCGCCAGTCTTCCGGACCTCGTCGGAGAGTGCGGCAGCCTGACCGTCACGATGCGACCGACGGCGAAGGATGCCGTCTCCGGAACGATCACCGGCGCGACGACCGATCCGCTGGAGTACACCGCAGCGGGGACGTACACGATCCACTGGACGTATCAGGACGAAGCCGGGAACACCGCGACGCAGACCCAAACCGCGATCGTACGCAACGATACGGTCCCGCCGGGAATCTCCGCGCCGCCGAATGTCACGAGATCGACGGCATCGAGCGCCACGTCATGCGACGTCACGATCACGGACGCCGAATTGGGGGTCGCGACCGCCGGCGACGAATGTTCGGGAGAGGTTCCGGTCACACGAAGCGGCGTGCCTCCGAACTTCGTTTTCCCGGTCGGAACGACCACGCTCACGTACACGGCTACCGACGGTGTCGGCAACTCGGCCTCGGCGACGCAGACGATCAAGGTTATCGATGCCACGGCACCTCGCGTCGAAGTGCCTGCCGACATCGTGACACCCACCGCGGCCGGTCGTTGCTCGGCGGACGTGAGCTACTCATTCACCGCAACGGACAACTGCCTTGGACTGGCGACGTCTTCCACTCCGCCATCAGGCTCGACGTTTACGAAGGGGACGACATTGGTCACGATCAACGCGACCGACGCGGCCGGCAATACGATCGCAAAGACTTTCAACATCACCGTACAGGACAAGGAATCGCCATCGATCACGAACGCATCGGCGAGGCCGGCGATCCTGTGGCCGCCGAACCACGAGCTCATGGACGTGGCCATCGAGTACAACGTCGCCGACAACTGCCAGACGGGCGCGTGCACATTGAGCGTCGTCAGCAGCGAGCCCGTCGATGACATCGGCGATGGATCGACAACTCCCGACTGGGTAGTTGCAGGGCCTCACAGCCTGCGGCTGCGCGCGGAGCGTAACGCCAGGGGCCCCGGGCGCATCTATGCAATCACCATCTCCTGCAACGACGCTGAAGGGAATCCCTCCGTGGCATCGGTCGAGGTCCGCGTGCCATCCGATCAGCGGAAATAGAGACGGTCGATCACGTCGAACGCCGCTCCTGATCACAGCGGCGAGAGCTGTTCAGCTTTACGTTGGCCCGCCAAGGAGATTTCTTATGGCGGGAACATTCGTCATCGAGACCGGCAAGACCGGAAAGTTCCGCTTCAACCTCATGTCCGGAAACAACCAGGTGATTCTCAGCAGTGAAACCTACGACACCAAGGCGGCCGCGAAGGGCGGCATCGAATCCGTGCGGAAGAACGCCGCGGACGACACGCGGTTCGAGAGGAAGAAAGCAAAGGACGGCAGCGCCTATTTCGTCGTTACCGCGAAGAACGGCGAGACGATCGGCAAGAGTGAGATGTACTCCTCAGCCTCCGGAATGGAGAACGGCATCAGGTCGGTCGTGACCAACGCTCCGGCTGCAAAAGTCATCGACCGGACCGCCTGAATGAGCACAGGTCGCAAGATCCTCGTTCTGGAGAGTGATCGGGCGCTGTCGTTCCCGCTCGGTGCCGGGCTTCGTAAGAACGGCTGGATCGTCATCGCGGCACAGGACGCCGCGATGGCGATGACCGCCGCCAGGCAGCAAAAGCCCGACGCGGTGCTGCTCGATCACCGGCTCGCCGGCGGCGGCGGAGTCGTCGCGCTCAAACGGCTGCGATCATCCGTGTACACGACGCTGATTCCGGTGATCTGCATCGTCCCGGCGAACAGTCCGCAGCGGGAGGAGCTCGTCACTGCCGGGGCGCAGGAAACCGTCGAGCCGCCCGGCGACCCGCAGGCGATCGACGGCGCGCTACGGCGTCACCTCTCTCGGGGAGACGAGGTCCTGCAGGTTCCACCGGCAGTGCTCCGCGAGCCGCAGCGGCTGCAGGCGCTCGCGGAAAGCAAGCTGCTCGACACACCGCCGGAAGAAGAATTCGACAGAGTGACACGCCTGGCCGCCAAACTGCTCGGCGCGCCCCTCGGCCGATTGTCGATCGTCGACACGGACCGGCAGTTCTTCAAGAGCCAGGTCGACCTGTCGCCAACGACCGTGCGGATGCGCCAGACGCCGCTCTCGAATTCGATCTGCCAATGGGTCGTCGGAGGTGAGGAGGAGCTCGTCGTCGGCGACGCTCGCGAGCATCCCGTCTTGCGTACGAATCTCGCCGTTCGCGATGACGGCGCAGTCGCTTACGCCGGGGTCCCGTTCACCGTCGACGGCAAGACGATCCTCGGCTCATTCTGCGTCGTCGATTCCAAGCCTCACATCTGGGCGCCCGATCAGATCGCCAGCCTTCGCGATCTCGGGCTGGTTCTTCAGGCGTACGCGTCGATGCGCATCGATACCGCGGACACGGAGGCGAAGCTCAAAGCCGTCGGAACCGCGCTGATCGGCGCAACGAACGTTCTGCTCCGCGGACAGCGCGCGTATGACGATGCCGATCGCCGCGAGATCTGCACGATCATCGAAGAGCTGAGCGGAAGTCTCTCTGAGATCGCGCGTCGGGAACTCGTACCGGCGTAGCGAGGTCAGGGAGCCCTGCGGATCTCCCTGACGCCGACATTCAGCCGGCGCCGCAGAAGAGTCCGGAGCGTGGCGCCGTCGGCATATCCAACCTGCGCGGCAACTTCGTCGACGCTCGCGCTGCCGGTCTTCAACAGATGGACCGCGCGTTCGATCCGCAGACTCTGAAAGTACGACAGCGGCGATCTGCCCAGGACGCTCTGCATCCGCCGTGCGAGTGTTCTCTTGCTCGCTCCGACGGCGCGGGCCGCGTCGTCGAGCGAAAAGCCGTCGACCAGCCTTGCGCGCGCCCACGTCTCGAACCGCTGGACGACCGGATCGGAATGGATCAGATGATCGGTCAGTGCATAGGCAGACTGCGACGGCCTCGAATCCACGATCAGGTATTTCGCGGTGAGAGACGCGAGTTGCGGGCTGACGCTCCGCACCAGCCACAGCGCGAGATCCATGTGACCCAGAGCGGCTCCCGCGGTCACGAACGCGCCGGATCTCACGATCATGTTCGATTCGTCCAGCATCACGTCCGGATAGCGCTTGCGGAACAGCGGCGCCAGCCACCACGTCGTCGTGGCGCGATGGTGATCGAGAAGACCTGATTCGGCCATCACGAATGTTCCGATGCAGGCCGCGCTCATCGTCGCGCCGCAGCGCGCCCAATCTCGAAGCAAGGCGGCGGCATCGCGAATGTCCGGCCTGGCCAGTGCCGTCTCCAGCGGACCGGGCATCTTGAACCCGATGGCCGGAACGACGACGCAGTCCGGCGCCCACTTGCCGGGCGCATGAACCGGAACGTGCAGACCCTGCGAAGTCTTGACCGCCTTTCGCACGCCGAGAACCCGAACATCGAATCGAGGCACGGCAAGCCCGGACATCGCCGCCAGTTCGTTGGCCGTCTGAAAAGCATCGAGAACCGCGGACAAGCCCAGATCGAAGACTCTGTCGAGAGCAAGGACAGCGACACGCATGGCAAGAATGATACTAAATATGGCGGCCTTGCCTATCGAAGAATCTTCTCTCCGCGCCTATTCTTCGGCTCCAAGGAGGATTCCCCATGGTCACTCTCGGTTTGTTCGTCCGCCTCGAGGCGAAACCCGGAAAAGAAGAAGAGGTTGCCGCGTTCCTCAAGCAGGGACTTCAACTCGCCAACCAGGAGGCAACCACTCCGCTGTGGTTCGCGGTGCGCCTGGGCAAGACGACGTTCGCGATCTTCGATGCATTCAATGATGAAAAAGGACGGCAGAATCACCTGAACGGCCCCATCGCCGCGGCCCTCATGGCCCAGGCTCCGAACCTGCTCGCAACGCCGCCCGTCATCGAGCGCCTGGACGTGCTCGGGGCCAAGCTTCCGAAATGACGATGCGCGGCGACATCCTGCAGTGCATCGGCAACACGTCGTTGTTGCCCTTGCGCAACATCGTGCCGAAGAACGCCGCGCGCGTCGTTCTCAAGATCGAAAGTGAGAACCCCACCGGCAGCATGAAGGACCGCATGGCTCTAGCCATGATCGAGGCGGCCGAGGCGGACGGCCGCCTCAAGCCCGGCGGCTCTGTCGTCGAATACACCGCCGGCAGCACCGGCGTGTCGCTGTCGCTCGTCTGCGCGGTGAAGGGGCATCCACTGGACATCGTGACCTCGGACGCCTTCGCCCGCGAAAAACTCGATCACATGCAGATCCTCGGCGCGAAGCTCCACATCCTGCCCAGCGACGGCGGAGGCCAGACCGAGAAACTGACGCGCGACATCATCGAAGCCGCCCGCGTGATCACCGTGAACACCGGAGCGTTCTGGACCGATCAGATGAGGAACGAGGACCAGCTCGCGGCCTATCACACGATGGCCGAGGAAATCTGGGGTCAGACCGAGGGACGGGTCGACGGGTTCGTCCAGAGCGTTGGGGTGTCCGCCTCGCTTCGCGGGATTGCCGAAGGCCTGCGCCGCCACAACCCGAAGATCGAAATCGTCGCCGTCGAGCCTGCTGAATCGCCGGTGCTTTCCGGCGGCCTGCCGGGCTCCCACCATATCGACGGAATCGGCGCGGGCTTCGTCGTTCCGCTGTGGAGGGATGACATCGCCAATCGCATCGAATGCGTTTCGACGGAAGAGGCGACTGCGATGGCATTCCGGTTGGCGCGGGAAGAAGGTCTTTTCGCAGGAACCTCAACCGGCGCCAACGTCATCGCCGCGTTGCGGCTGGCCGAACGGCTCGGACCCGACGCGACCGTGGTCACGATCCTGTGCGACACCGGAATGAAATATGTGAAGACCTACGGGGCGGCGTTGAGATCCTCGACCTCCATCTGACGAAGCGCTTCGGGCTCCGCGACCATATCGATGCGAACAACTTTTCGGTGTGACGTGGCGAATGCGAACGCGACGCGTGGCACTCCGCCCGGAGCCCACACGGCGCCGACGGTTGCGTCGAGCCGTGCCGGATGCGCGGCGCGCGTCCCGAGAACATCTTCGCCACGGCATCCGCTCCCTGAACCTCGCCGGGCGCGCCCGACTGCATGGCCGCACGATCCGCGCGCAGCACGACATCGCGATCGAGCGCCTCGAGCACCACGAGCATGGCAATGCCGATCGAACCGGCAAGGCGCGCGTCACGCTCCGGCCCACTCCCCTCCTCCTTCACGAACGGGTCGGAGGCGCTGTCGTGGAGTGACTCCCCACGCCGCGACTCGCGCGAGCGCAGCATGTCGAGGCAGACCCGGGCAACGACCGTCGTCAGCCAGCGTCCCACCTCGCCGCTGCTTTCGGGATCGGAACGGGTCAGCCGAAACCCGAAGGGCACTCCACTTGTGCAGAAGTCTAGAGAGGGAACCTCTGCGCAAGTCGTGTTCACGTCATCCTGAGCCGCGAAGACGGGCGAAGGATCTCGAGATGGCAGGCGTTTTTCGGATCCTGAGATCCTTCGTCGCGCTTCGCCGACTCAGGATGACGACTTGTGCAGAGGTTCCCTAGTTGTGATGTCTCAGGACGTTGTTCCGTGAGAGGAGTTGTCCATCCGGGCGACTTCGGCGAATCTGAAAGCCTGTGAAACGAACAGATCGCACGGAGGGACCCAGATGGACATCCACAAGAATGCGCGAAGTTGCCCCGCCAG
>DATISF010000020.1:0-52490 GCA_035468985.1 Thermoanaerobaculia bacterium | reverse complement strand
AATTGCTCCGAGAGCGGAAGCTGCTCGACGAGCAGAAAATCCGAGAGATCTTTACGCCGGAATTTCTCGCTGGGCAGGCGGATCGGAAGGCGTAATCCGGAGTTCGGGGTTCGGGATTCGGGATTCGGGGTTCGGGGTATGGGGTTCGGGGTTCGGAGTTCGGGGTTCGGCGTTCGGCGTTCGGGGTTCGGCGTTCGGCGTTCGGCGTTCGGGGTTCGGAGTTCCGAATTCGCGGAAACCGTACGCTAAACTGTCCTCGGTCCGAATCGCGAACTCCGAACTCCGAACTCCGAACTCCGAACCCCGAGACCATGCGCCTCTTCATCGCCACCTCGTTTCCCGAGGCGGTGACTCGCGAGCTGAACTCGCGGGTCGCGGCCGTCAAGCCGAGACTTCCCTCCGCCTCGTGGGTCCGTCCTGAAAGCCAGCACCTCACCTTCGCCTTCCTCGGCGAGCAGGATGAGTCGCTGATCGACAAGCTCGCGCCTCCGTTGGAGACGCGCCTGCACGATTTCAAGCGTTTCGAGGCCGTCGTGCACGGCTGCGGATTCTTCCCGAACCCGCGGCACGCTCGGGTTGGCTGGGTGGGGCTGGAACCGGAGCAGCCGTTCAACGACATCGCCGCCGCGGTGAGAGAAGTCGTCACGAACAACGGCATCGAGCTCGATCGAGTCGATTTCCGGCCGCACCTGACGTTGATGCGGATCCGCGACCGCTGGCCGCCGGCATCGATCGAGACGTTCGAGAAGGGCCTGCGCGATTACCGGTCAGCGCCGTTCGCGGTCGATGCGGTGACGCTCTACTCCAGCCGTCTCAACCCGTCCGGTGCGGTCCACACGCCCGTGCGCCGCCTCCCGCTCGCGTAGGCGCGTCGCGCGGCTCTTCGCTGCGGTCTTTCCGCGCAGCTGACCGCAGGCCGCCGCGATCTCGCGTCCCTTCGATCGCCGCACCGTCACGCGCGCCCCCGCGCGAACGAGCGCGTCGACAAAGCGATCGATCGACTGATCCGTCGGACGCTTCATCCACGGCGGCAGATTCGCGTCCTCGTTGAATGGGATGGCGTTGACCTTGGCGTGCAGACCGCGGATCAGTTTCGCCAGCGCTCGCGCGTCCTCCGAGGAATCGTTGTAGCCGGCCAGAAGGACGTACTCGATCGTGAACTCCCGCCCCTTCTCCAGCGGAAACCGGCGCAACGCCGCCATCAGCTCATCGAGCGGATATTTCTTCGTGATCGGCATGATCTCCTCGCGGCGCTTCTGGTCGGGTGCGTTGATCGAGATCGCCAGATTCGGACGCCGCTCCAGCCGGGCCAGCTCTTCGAGCCCGGGAACGATCCCCGACGTCGAGACGGTGATGCGCTTCGGCGCGATGTTGCGATAGAGGATCTCCAGCGTAGAAATGAGATTCTCGAGGTTGAGCAGAGGCTCGCCCATTCCCATGAAGACGACGTTCATCATCTCCATCGGAATCCGATGCTCGCGCTGCACGATGAAGAACTGCCCGAGCATCTCGGACGGCGTGAGATTGCGACCGGCGCCGAAGAATCCGGTCACGCAGAACGTGCAGCCGACCGCGCATCCAGCCTGCGACGAGAGGCAGATGCTCGTTCGATCGCGCATCGGCATGTACACGGATTCGATGCGATTCCCATCACTTAGTTTCAGCAGGTATTTTTGACTGGCGTCGGCCGCGGGAGCCGTGCGATCGACGACTTCGGGCATGGCCAGCGTAAATCGTTCCGCCAGGACGCTGCGCACTTCCTTCGGCACGTTCGTCATGGCCTCGAACGAATCGACGCCGCGGAGGTGCAGCCAGTCCTCGATCTGCCTTATGCGAAAAGGAGGAGAGACGATCTCGCCGAGGGTGTGTTCGAGGACAGACGGCGGGAGATCGTAGAGGTTTGTCTTCGTCATCCTGAGCGGAGCGAAGGATCTCGTCGACCGAGATGCTTCGCTGCGCTCAGCATGACGCCAGCGTCATTCGTCACTGTTCTGCGCAAGCGGCTCGACGCGCCGCGTGGTGCGCACCTTGCGCGTCGGATCGATTCCCAGCCCGCGGAGAACGGCCAGATCGTTCACGTTGATGCGGAACTGCACGTCGCGATTGTCGTCGCGGACAATCAGCTCTCCACCGGTTGTCGGCGCCGGCTGCTCCTGGGCGTCGTCGTCCTCGCCCTGCTTGTTCAGACCGATGGTGGCGTCGAGCACCACGTACAGGTTGTAGCCCTCGTCGCGGATTTTCTGAATGTGCTTGCTCACGTCCTCGGACGACGAGATCGATTCATTGATCGCGCTTCCAAGCTCTCTCAGCAGTTGTTTGATCTTGTCGTCCACGCAGGTCTCACTATCCGCGCCTCCAGCGGTGCCGGTCAAGATTCCGGCCCGCTTCGGAGCGGAGTACACTATTAAGCCCTAGCTGGGGAACCTCCCCGCAAGTCGTCATCCTGAGTCGGCGAAGCGCGACGAAGGATCTCAGGATGCTAAAACGCCCGCGATTTCGAGATCCTTCGCCGTCTTCGCGGCTCAGGATGACGTGAACAACGACTTGCGCAGAGGTTCCCCAGGCCTTGGGCCTTACTTCGGTTGCAACCGCTCAGCCACTGATCTCCACAATTCCGACCAGTAAGCCAGGTACTTCCAGCGTCCCCACCGCGCGTAACGGCGCAGCATCGCTTTGTCGGAGATGCGCCGCCCGCCGTGATACGTCTCGCGGACGAAGCGGCGGAACTCGGTGTCCACAGCGATGAAGTCATGCCGGCCGTCCATGGCCAGCAGATGCGCAGCGCCGTAGGGACCGATACCGGGTAACGTCTTGTAGGACGCAAACAATCCTTCGGTGGTCTGGGACGGATCGCTGATGGCGGACAGATCCATGGCGCCCGACGCTATCCCCGATGCGAGCGTGTACACCGACTTCGCGCGGTAGCCGAGCCGGCAGTCTTCCTTCAACTCCTCGACACTGAAACGCGCCACATCCTCGGGCGACGGAAACGCCGTGAATCCGCCTGGACTGCGCCTCCCGCATTTCTCGACCAGGAGCGAGACCATGCGCTTCGTCTGATTCCAGGTGGTGTTCGTGGTGGCGATGATCTTCACGACGTCTTCGAACAGCGTGCTCCCGCACAGCAGCCGTCCGAAGCGCACCTCGGCCACCCAGCGGTGGGCGTGGGAGTCGGAGGCGAGGGCGATGAACTCGCTCGTGTCGACGTCGAGTTGCAACATACGGGTCAGAGCGCCCTTCACCCGGCCTTCGGCCACCTTCTCCCCGCGACGCGGGGAGAGGGCAGGGTGAGGGGCTGTCACCTCAATCGCACCTCTCCGGAACCGGATCTCGAGATCGACGACCTCGCCGCCGACGACCTCGGGTCGACGCAGAATCCTCTTCTTTCGATCCCACCGGAACGGCGCAAGCACATACCAGCCGTGCGACTCGACGGTGTGCTCGAATGAGAAATGCGGTGGGGCGGGGAGGCGCAGAATGGAGGCGACGGCCGGAATCGAACCGGCGAATAAAGGTTTTGCAGACCTCTGCCTTACCACTTGGCTACGTCGCCTCAAAAGAACTGCGCAAAAGGGTTAGCGAGTGTAGTGAACACCAAAAGACCCGTCAAATATTCAGGCGTAGAATCGCGAAACCGATGATCAAAATTGCCGCCGCGCAGGCGGCGCCTGTATTTCTCGATCGCGATGCCACGATCGAAAAGGCCTGCTCGCTGATCGCCGAGGCGGGACGGCGCGGCGCGAAGCTGGTGGTGTTTCCGGAGAGTTTCGTCCCCGGCTATCCCGACTGGGTGTGGGTCGTCCCGGCGGGACGCGGCCCGCAGCTCGGCGCGCTTTACGCCGAGCTCCTCGCCAACTCCATCTCCGTTCCCAGCGAGGCCACCCGCCGACTCGGCGAAGCGGCGCGTGAGGCGGGTGCGATCGTCGCCATCGGCGTGACCGAGCGCAACGACGAAGCGAGCAAGGCGACGATGTACAACACGCTGCTGCTCATCGACGAGCACGGCGAAGTCATCGGCCGCCATCGCAAGCTCGTGCCGACCGGCGGCGAGCGGCTCGTCTGGGCACAGGGCGATGCCGCGGGACTGCGCGTCCATCAGACGAGCATCGGGCGGATCGCCGGGCTGATCTGCTGGGAGAACTACATGCCGCTGGCGCGGTATTCACTGTACGCGGCCGGCGCGCAGATCTATCTCGCGCCGACGTGGGATCACGGCGAGGGCTGGCTGTCGACGCTCCGGCACATCGCACGCGAGGGCCGCGTGTTCGTGATCGGCTGCTCGATCGCCTTGCGCGTCGATCAGATCGCCGACCGCTACGAATTCCGCCGTCTCTATCCCGATGCGCACGAGTGGATCAATCCCGGCGGCAGCGCCATCGTCGATCCGAAAGGAAAGATCATCGCCGGTCCGATCGAGCATGCGGAGGAGATTCTCTACGCCGACATCGATCTCGAAGCCGCCCGCGGCCTGAAATGGGACCTCGACACCGGCGGCCACTACGCCCGTCCCGACATCTTCGAGCTGCGCATCGACCGCTCGCGCAGGCCGATGGTCAACGACGACGAGTAGCCGCCAGAGAACCTCTGCGCAAGTCGTTGTTCACGTCATCCTGAAAGGCAACGACGGCGAGGGATCTCGAAATCGCGGGCGTTTTCGCATCCTGAGATCCTTCGTCGCGCTTCGCCGACTCGGGATGACGACTTGCGCAAAGGTTCTGTCTAGGGCTCGACTTCGATCACCTCGAAGGACCCTTCGATGATCGCCGGGCGGGGACGGGGACGCTCCGCGGTCGGTGCGGGTGTCTCGCCGAACTTTGCCGTCGGCACGAACAGGTGATGGGTCTTCTCGTCGAACGCGATCGTGCGCGCGCCGCGCGCGGTCGGCACGGTCTCGACGACCTTGCCGTCTTTGGCGTTGACGACGGTGATGGTGCCATCGGCGCCGTTCGAGCTGAAGGCGAGGTCGCTCTTGTTGTCGGCGGCCGCGCCGTCGACGCCTCCGCCGATCGGGACCGTGGCGATGATCCTGCCGCTGTCCTCGCCGACGATGGCCATCGTCTTGTTCTCGCAGACGCTGAAGAGCCGCTCCCGTACCGCATCGATCGCCAGTCCGCTCGGCGACTCGCAGGGCGCCAGCGGATATCGCTTGTCGACTTTCATTCCCTTCGCATCGATGACCGCGATCTCGCTCTTGTCCTCGATGTTCACGTAGATGTGGCCGCGGTTGTCGCTCTGCGCGAACTCCGGTTTACCGCCCATCGGCACGGTGCCGAGGACGTTGCCGTCCGTGTCGAACGCTGTGGCGTTCTGCCCGCGGCCGTTGAATGTCCAGACATGTTTCGTGGCGGGGTCGTAGAGGATGGCGTCGGGATTGTCGCCCGTCGTCTTCACTTCTTTGATCGAAGTGAGCTTATCGAGATCGAAGATCGTCATCGTCCCCGCGCGGCCGTTGCTGATGAATCCCCGTTTGACGTCGGCGGCGATCGCGATTCCGTGCACCCCGTTGAGACCGGTGATCGTGCCGACGACCTTGTGGGCGTCGATATCGATGACTTCCACGCGATCGCTGTGCGACACGTACAGACGGCGCGCGGCGGAGTCGACGTTGAGATAGTCCCAACCGCCAACGCCGCCGATCGGAATGTGACGGACGATGTGATAGGCGGCGCTGGCATGGACAGCAAGGCCGATTGCAATGACGAACACGGCTTTCTTCATGATCGCGAAACGCTACTCCCGGTCAGCGATGGGCGCAACTGAATGCAGGCGCGGACGATAGAAGGCGGCCAGGCACGAATCGCTATACTCGCGCCGTGCAGCGGCGGCTTTTGTGGACAGCGGCTCTTCTCCTGACGGGCGCGTGCATCCACATCGCCCCCCGTCCTGTCGATCCGGCCGCGACGGCGCAGGCGCTGGAGAGCCGCTCGCTTGCCGATGCGAACATGCAGGCGTTCGTCGCCGCGCGTTCGACGGCGAAACCACCGATCGCGCGTTGGGACCTCGACACCCTCACGCTCGCGGCGTTCTACTTTCATCCCGGCCTCGACGTGACACGCGCGCAGGCCGCGGTTGCTCGCGCCGCGATCGTCACGGCAGGCGAACGTCCCAATCCGACGATCAGTATTCCGATCGAGCACAAAGCGGAAGCGCATCCCTGGATCACGGTCATCGACATCGACGTGCCGATCGAGACGGCGAACAAGCGTGGATTGCGGCGTCGTGAAGCGACCGACGCCGCGCGCGCGGCCGATCTTGCCATCGCGCAGCAGGCGTGGCAGGTCCGCTCGTCGATTCGCGCACAGCTCGTCGCGCTCAACGCCGCCGACGCCGCGATCGCCGCACTCGACCGTCAGCGCGCCGTGCAGCAGGATCTCGTCGAAGCGCTGCAAAAACGTCTGGAGCTCGGCGAAGGCTCGCAGGTCGAACTCGCGCAGGCACGCATCAGCGCCCGGCAGAGCGAGATGCTGCGGCTCGACCGCATCGCGCAGCGTGCGCAAGCCCGCGCGCGGCTGGCGGCGTCCATCGGCATTCCGGAGTCGGGACTCGGCGACGTCGCGGTCGCGTTCGACGCCCCTTTGATGCAGTCACCGCCTGATCTTCGCGAGCGCGCTCTCATCACCCGTCCCGATGTGCTGATGGCGCTCGCCGACTACGCCGCCTCCGAATCCGCGCTGCGGCTCGAGCTCGCAAAGCAATATCCCGACATTCACATCGCCCCCGGCCTCGGCTGGGACCAGGGCGCGCGCCGCTGGGACCTCGGATTCTCCGCGACGCTGCCGATCTTCTCGCGAAATCGCGGCGCGATCGGAGAGGCCGTGGCCAGACGCTCGCTGAGCGAGACACGGTTCATCGCCTTGCAGTCGAACGTGATCGCCGCCGTCGACGAAGCGTCGGCCGCCTACCGCGAAGCCATGCACAAAGTCGATGAAGCCGCAGCAGTCGTGACGATCCAAAAGCGACAGCTCGAGGTCGCACAACATTTCTTTGAAGCCGGCGAAGCGGATCGCGTTGCCCTCCGAACGGCCGAGCTGGAGCTCCAAACCGCGACGCTCGCGCATGCCGAGGCGGTGAGGCAGGCCCAGACCGCGCTGGGTGCGCTCGAAGATGCGGTCGAACAACCGCTCAACGGATCGCGGATTCCCGCCGTGCCTGCGACAACGGCAAGGGAGACGCGTTGAATCGAGCTGTTTGGCGAACGCTTGTGATCGCCGTGTTGGCTGCGGTTGCCGGCGCCCTGATCACGCTGGCAATCGTTCACAAGACGGAGAAGGAAGCGGCCGATGAGCCGAAGGCGGAGCCGCGCGTCACGGTGGAGAACGGCGAGCCGACAGTCGCGGTCGACGAGAAAACGCAGAAAACGATTGGTCTGGCCACGACGTCCGTCAGCGGAGCGCATCAGAGCGAACAGATCCAGGTGTTCGGCAACGTCATCGACGTGCAGGAGCTGGCCGCGGCGCAAAGCCAGATCGCGACGGCGAAAGCGCAGCGCGATCAGGCGAGCGCGCGCCTCGCATTCGATCGCGCGGAGCTGACGCGCCTTCGCATCCTCAACGCCGACAACCGCGCCGTTTCCGACAAGGCGGTGCAGGAAGCGGCAGCGACGCTGGCCAGCGATGAGAGCGCCGCCGCATCGGCCGATGCGGCAATCCGCGCCGCCGAGACCTCATCCGCACAGCGCTTCGGACCGGTCGTGGCCGGCGATCGCGCGCTGCAGGCAGATCTTTTCGCGTTGCGCTCCGTGCTCGTGCAGATCTCGGTGCGTGGCTCGGCGCCGAAGACCGTCTCGATCTCGACGCCCGACGGCGGATCGGTCAATGCTCGTTTGCTGTCCGCCGCACCGCGCGTCGATCCAAGACTGCAGGGCGCGAGCTACTTCTACGTCGCGCCGGGCGGCAAGCTGTCGTCGGGTATGAACGTCGTGGCGTTCTACAGCGGACCGCACAGCGCACAGGGAGTCGATCTTCCGTCGGAGGCGATCGTGTCGTGGCAGGGGAAGTCGTGGGTCTACGTCCGCCGCGATGCGACGCATTTCTCGCGCCGTGAGATCTCGTCCGGCATCGCGGCGGGGACCGTCGTGGTCACGACCGGCGCGCAGCAGCTGCTGTCGGAAGAAATGCGCGCGCAGTTGGGCGAGGAGTAATGCTCTCCGGGATTGTCCGCTTCTCGCTGCGATTCCGGGGGGTGGTCATCGCGCTGGCGATCCTGGCCATCGCGTACGGGATTTACGTCGCATCGAACGCGAAGTACGACGTCTTTCCCGAGTTCGCGGCGCCGCAGATCAGCATTCAGACCGAGGCGTCGGGGTTGTCGCCGGAGCAGGTGGAAGTGCTGGTCACGCAGCCGATCGAGAATTCGCTGAACGGTGCGCCGGGAGTGGAATCGATCCGATCCGAATCCGTTCAGGGCCTCTCTCTGATCGTTCTCAACTTCGACGCGCGCTCGGACATCTATCGTGATCGTCAGGACATCGCCGAGCGCCTGGCCACGCTCGCCGGATCGCTTCCCTCCGGCGTGGGCTCGCCGGTGATGACGCCGCTGACGTCGTCGACCGGCGACCTGCTGACCGTCGGCCTTCTGTCGGAGAAGTTGACACCGATGCAACTGCGAACGGTCGCCGACTGGACGATCGTCCCGCGCATCCTGGCCGTCGCGGGCGTCGCCAAAGCGAGCGTCTACGGCGGCGAAATCCGGCAGATCCAGGTGCAGATCGATCCGGCCAAGCTCATCGCGCACGAGCTGTCGATCGAAGACGTGCTCGCCGCGGCGTCGCGGGCGACCGGCGTCCGCGGTGCGGGCTTCATCGACACGAAGAACCAGCGGATCGTGATTCGCAGCGAGGGAGAGTCGCTTTCCTCCGATCAGATCGGTGCCATCGTGGTCGCCCATCAGCCGCAGGGAAACGTCACGCTCGCCGATGTCGGCCGTGTCGTCGACGCCGCCCGTCCCGCGATCAGCGACGCGTCGATCATGGCGCGCCGCGGCGTCATCCTCAATCTGTGGGCGCAGTACGGAGCGAACACTCTCGAGACGACCGCGGGAGTGGAGCGCGCGCTCGAGCAGCTCACGCCGGCGCTCAAGGCCCAGGGCATCACGGTCTATCCGGCAATTTTCCGCTCGGCGAGTTACATCGAGCTGGCCACCCACAACATCAACGCCGCTCTCCTCCTCGGCGCGGTTCTGGTGGTGATTGTCCTCTTCCTCTTTCTGGCGAACTTTCGCGCCGCGGCGATCTCCTGCACGGCCATTCCGCTCTCGCTGCTCGTGGCCATCGTGATCCTGCAGCGCCTCGGCTACAGCCTGAACACGCTGACGTTGGGCGGACTGGCCATCGCCATCGGCGTGGTCGTGGACGACGCCGTCATCGACGTGGAAAACATCCAGCGAAGGCTGCGCGAGAGCGTTGCCCTTTCCAATCCAAGCCCTGCGTTCGACGTCGTGTTCGGCGCCTCGCTCGAAGTTCGCGGCGCGGTGGTCTATGCCACGTTCGCCGTTGCGCTCGTGTTTCTGCCGATGCTCACGATGAGCGGGCTCGCCGGCCGGCTCTTCGCGCCAATGGGGCTCGCGTACATTTTCTCGATTCTGGCGTCCCTGGTCGTGGCGTTGACGTTGACTCCGGCGCTCGCCTTGCTCCTGCTGAGCGGCGGCGTCATCGAGCGTCAGGAACGCTCATGGCTCGCGCACATGAAAGGGGCGTATCGCGCGATCCTGATGCGCGTGGAGCAACATCCCGGCGCGATCATCGGCTCTGTCGCATTCGTCACGATCGCCGGACTGGCCATGTATCCGCTGCTGGGCAGGACGTTCCTTCCCGAACTGCATGAGAATCACTATCTCCTGCACATGGAGGCGGCGCCGGGGACGTCGATCGCCGAATCGTCGCGTATCGGGATGATCGTCCAGCGCGAGCTGATGAAGCTGCCGTTCGTGCGCTACGTCGGCCAGCGCGTCGGTCGCGCCGAATCGGACGATGTGTACGGGCCGCAGAGCAGCGAGATCGAAGTCGATCTGAAGCCGATGACATCGAGCGACGCAAAATCGTCGGTCGATGACATTCGAGGCGTTCTCGATCACATTCCCGGACCTGCGTTCGCCATCAACACGTTTCTCGCGGAGCGCATCGAGGAGACGATCTCCGGCTACACCGCGCCGGTTGTGGTGCAGGTCGTCGGCAACGATCTCGACATGCTCGACGCCAAAGGCCAGGAAGTCGCGCGCGTCCTCGGTGGGGTCAATGGCGCGGCCGACGTGCAGATGAAATCGCCGCCCGGGACGCCGGAGCTCGTCGTGCGGCTGCGGCCGAGGGATGTCGCTCGCTGGGGATTCGATCCCATCGACGTTCTCGAGGCGCTGCGCGTCGCCTACAGCGGCCACTCCGTCGGCGAGATGTTCGAGGGCAACCGCGTATTCGAAGTCTCGGTGATTTTGCCGCCGGAGCAGAGAAATACCGCGGATGCGGTCGGCGACCTTCCGCTGCGCAGCCCGTCCGGAACCTACGTGCGGCTCCGCGATGTCGCCGACATTTTCCAGGGCTCCGGCCGGTACACGATCCTGCACCAGGCAGCGCGGAGAGTGCAGACAGTCACGTGCGCCGTCACGGGGCGCGATGTGGCATCGTTCGTTGCGGAGGCGAAGCGCGCGGTGTTGTCGAAGGTCTCGTTCCCGGCCGGGACGTACGTCGAATTCACCGGCTCAGCCGAAGCGGAGGCGCAATCGCGGCGCGATCTGATCGTGCAATCGGCGATGGCGCTCGTCGGCATCGCGCTGCTTCTGGCGATCGTGATGGGGAACGCCCGCAATCTGTTGCTGCTGGCCGTCAATCTTCCCTTCGCGCTGGTCGGCGGCGTCGCCGCGGCGCTATTGACGAACGAGCCGCTGTCGGTCGGATCGATGGTCGGCTTCGTGACCCTGTTCGGCATCACCCTGCGGAACTCGATCATGATGATTTCGCATTACGAGCACCTGGTCGCAGAAGAAGGCGCGCCGTGGGGACTGGAGACGGTTCTGCGCGGCGCGTCGGAGAGGCTCGTGCCGATCCTCATGACGTCGCTCGTGACGGCCCTCGGCCTGTTGCCGCTGGCGATCGGCCGCAACGCCCCCGGCCGCGAGATCGAAGGCGCCATGGCCACGATCATCCTCGGCGGCCTGGTGACGTCGACCGCGCTGAACCTGCTCGTCCTGCCGACGCTCGCGCATCGTTACGGAAAGTTCGTGGTACCTTAAAATCAACCATCATGATCAGAAGGGGCTTGGTGATCGCCGCCCTTGGCGCACTTGTATTCACGGTTGCGTTCGCCGGCGAGCGCCGCCGGGCCGTGGCGCCGATCTCACATCCGACCTTCAGCAAGGAGGTCGTCCGCATTTTTCAGGACCACTGCCAGAGCTGCCATCATCCTGGCGGCGCCGGTCCTTTCTCGCTGACGACGTACGACGCCGCGTTTCCCAAGGCCGCGCTGATTCGCTACATGACCACGGCGCGAAGGATGCCGCCTGTGCGCCTCGTCGAAGGTTGCGGCGACTTCGCGAACGCCAACCATCTTTCGCCGTCCGAAATCTCGGCAATCGCCACGTGGGTCCAGAACGGTTCACCGGAGGGAAATCCAGCCGACCTTCCGAAGCCCCTCATCTTCAAAGACGAGGGATGGACCCTCGGAGAACCCGACATCGTGTCCACGCTTCCGAAACCGTACCTCGGCATCACGACGGGCGACACGTTTCGTGTGTTCCCCATGCCGACGTTTTTCGACCACGACACGTACGTCACGGGCGTCGAAGTGCGCCCCGGCTCACGCTACGTTCACCACGTCGCGATCATGACCGATTCCTCGGGCAAGGCAGAAGCGTTGGACGCGCTCGACGATGAGCCGGGCTACTTCAACGGCGCGGACATTGGATTCGTCCCCTCGGCATTCATCGCCACGTGGACACCGGGACAGCCGGCATTCATGCTGCCGGAGGGCTCTGCCTTCCTCGTCCCGGCGGGAAGCAGGCTGGTGATGGATCTGCACCTTCGGGAGATCGACGGAGTCATCACACCTGATCAGACGATGATCGGGATTCACCTGGCGAAAGGGCCGGTCAAGAAGCTGGTGAAGTACGACGCCGTCGATAACAACACGTTCATCGTTCCAGCGAACAATCCGGATTACGTCGTCACGCAGACGTGGTCGACCGATCACGCCATCCACATCACGGGGATCGGCGCGCACGCGCATCGGATCGCTCGCACGTTCGACGCCACGGCGACGTTCCCCGACGGATCGAAACACTGCCTTCTGAAGATCGACGACTGGGACTGGCAGTGGCAGGGCTTGTACCCGTATGTCGAGCCCGTGGCCATTCCGGCCGGAACGCGGATCGACATGGTGGTCACGTACGACAACTCCGAGTCGAACCCCGCGCAATTCTACTTTCCGCCGAAAGACATCCCGTACGGCGGCTCGGGAACGGACAACGAGATGTGCCGCGTGTACTTCACGTTCACGAGGGATGACGAGAACGCAGCCGAACAAAGGGTGGAAGCCGCGACCAAGACTCCGGGGTGCCACTGACCACGCAGAAGCGTCCGACATTCGTGATCGGCTTGTGCGCCGCTGATTTCAGCCGCAGACGCCTCGTCTGACCGGCGTTGGCGCATCGCCACGGCAGATGCGGTACCGAGCGCGGCTGAATTCCCTCCAGACTGCACAGCGTCAAATCGATAATTACGTTAGTATGGCAACCAACGTCCTGCCCGATTCATCAGGAGGAACCTCTTGCGCTCCGATCCTCGCCGCATCACGCTTCTGCTCGCCGGCGATCGCTCACCAAACCGGCTCTGGGCGAACCCACAGCAGCAGCAGCAGACACGCATCATCTTCGTTCACAACTTCGCGGTGCTGAGGTACACCATCCAGAGCCGGGCGTTTTCGAAGCACGACGTGGAGCGGATGATCATCGACCACGCCGCGACCGCGGCGGACTTCCTCAGGTTGCTGGCAACACTGCCGCTCGAATATCACGGCGACGTGCTGCTCCTCTCCGGGCACGGGAACTTCCTCAGCACCGCCGCGCGTGGTGATGGCCGCAGACTCTACGCACTCGCCAACGACGATCTCGACTTCTACCTGCGCGAGCACCAACTCGTCGAGGAGCCGCGGCATTCATCAATCAGCCCGCTGCAAACCGTGCCGTCACTCGAGACGCAAACGCCTCGCTTTCGGCGTAGCCACGACCGTGAACGCTCCACGCAGCCAGCGCGAAAATCCTGATTCTCTCTATCGGGATTCCATTCGGAGTTCGGGATTCGGAGTTCGGAGTTCGGAGTTCGGAGTTCGGAGTCGGGATTCGGGATTCGGAGTCGGGATTCGGGAGTCGGGATTCGGGATTCGGGACTCGGGACTCGGGATTCGGAGTTCGGAGTTCGGAGTTCGGAGAATTGACGCTCAGCCAGAATGCGGCGCTGGCGTTCGCGGTGACACGTTCCACGGCCTCGTCCAGCGAAACGCGCTCGGCTGCTCCCACGGCGCCGTACGCCGCCAGGCATTCCCGGAGCGATGACGCGCCGAAGATCTTCAAGACGTCACGCGCGAGTTGCTCCTCCCGGCCGCGCGCCAGCACGTTCAGGATCGCCTCGGTGCGGGACGAGGTCATCATGATTTCGTCCTGGCTGTGGCGGGTGGTCCCGGCGTGCCGGCGTGGAGACATAGCGTATCGAACTCGAGCGCGAGTGACGCGCCGCCACGCGCGATCACCGCGTGTTTCGTCGCCAGGCGGTGCGCCTGTTCCGCGGCCTCGTCGATCGACAGCAGCGCGTCGGCATGCTTGCCGCTGACGAGCGATCCGTCCGGCATGTAGCGCCGGTCGACGAACGCCCCGCGGACGACCGGCAGATTCGGCTCCCGAGCGATGACGCGCTGAAGACTTTCAAAACGCTGCGCGAAAGAATTGATCCGCCTGGAACGCCGATCACACCAGACCATAAGAAGTGTCCTCAATCAGAGCGTAAGGCTCGGAAAAACAGGCGGATATCCTCCACCAACAGTTCCGGCTCTTCGAGCGCGGCGAAATGGCCCCCACGAGGCATTTCCGTCCAGTGTTGGATATTGTATCCGCGCTCCACCCAGCGTTTGGGAGCAAGCGGGGCTTCTTTCGGACAACGCGCAAACCCGCACGGGACTGTGACGTAGTCACCTTTCTGAAAGTGAAGAGGGGTGAGGTTGTCCTCGTAATAGAGCCGGCATGAGGAATGGGCGGTTTGCGTCATCCAGTAGAGGGTGATGTTGCTCAACAGCTCATCCTTGGTGAATCTGCTTTCGATGTCGCCGCCACAGTCCCCCCAGTCACGGAACTTTTCGAGGATCCACGCTGCCAGTCCAGCCGGAGAATCAGTCAGGCCGTAAGCAACCGTTTGTGGAGCGGTTTTCTGAAGATGGTCGTACGCCCCGCTCTTCTCATACCAGCGACTCGCTTCATTGAGGAACGCTTGTTCGACCTCAGACAGGACTGCGCCGGCCTCCAGATGCGGCTTATACGGTGGAATGGTATTGAGATGAATCCCGATGACCCGCTCAGGATGGCGCAACCCCAGAAGTGTGGTCACATCCGCTCCCCAGTCTCCTCCTTGTGCAGCCAGCCGCTCGTAGCCCAGCTCCCTCATGAGGTCCATCCATAGGTCGGCGATGCGACGGGTGTTGACTCCAGGTTCAGTGGGGCGGTCTGAGAAACCGTATCCGGGAAGAGAGGGAACAATCACATCAAACGCGTCCGCTGAGTTTCCGCCGTAACTTGCGGGGTCAGCCAACATGGGAATCACTTTCAGCATTTCCAGAAAGGAGCCCGGCCAGCCATGGGTGAGAATCAGTGGAATTGGCGACGGCCCTTTCCCATGCTCATGGATGAAATGAATGCCCATATCTCGCGATGTGTAGCGATAGTGGTGAAAGGCGGACATTTTCTCGATCTGACGTTTCCAATCGAACCCATCCTTCCAGTATTGGCAAATCTCTTTCATGTAGTCGAGACTTACCCCGTAGTCCCACTGTGAGCCTGGAATCTGATCCGGCCACCGCGTCCGCACCAGTCTCTGGCGAAGATCTTCGACCGCCGCTTCCGAGTACGGGACGTCAAATCTTTGAACTGTCATTTCCTTCGCCATCTCATCAGCTCACCCAAGGAACCTTTGCGCAAGTCGTTGTTCGCGTCATCCTGAGCCGCGAAGACGGCGAAGGATCTCGAAATGGAACGCGTTTTCGCATCCTGAGATCCTTCGTCGCGCTTCGCCGATTCAGGATGACGAGTTGCGCAGACGTTTCCCTGATCTTATTTCACACGTAGGGCCCACTCTCCAGTGGGCCCGGGGCCGACTGAGAGTCGGCCCTACGTGATGGCAGGCGTTTTCGCATCCTCACGATCCTTCGTCGCGCTTCGCCGACTCAGGATGACGAGTCGTGCAGAGGTTCCCTGAAGGGCTGTCGCTCAGGAGTTCATGGCCGTGCCGATCACGATCGCCGCCACGCCGGAGGCAGGCCCGGCGGTCAAGCTGTTCGAGTTTCGAGTCGGTCAGCCGAGTTCGAGCATCTACGATGTCTCGCCCGACGAAGATTCTCGCCGACACTCGTGTCGGCGACGGGCCGCCTCCGGCGCTGCTGTTTCTCGTCCGGCACTTCGATCAGGAACTACGTGCCGGCTCGAGCAGCACGAGCAATCAGTAGCGGAGAAGCTGCCGCGCCGCGTCTTCGATTTCCTCCTCGCTCGCCAGGAACTCTTCTTCGAGGGGCGGCGAGTAGGGGACGGGCGTATCGAGCGATCCGATGACGCGGACGGGCGCGTCGAGCCAGTCGAACGCTTCTTCCTGAATGATCGCCGCGACCGACTCGCCAATCGACCCGGTGCGCGTGTCTTCCTCGATGATCATGACGCGATTGCAGAGGCGCGCCAGCGCAAGCACGGCCCCGCGATCGAGCGGAGCGAGCGTCCGGAGGTCGAGCACGCTGGCTTCGATGCCGTCGGCGGCGAGTCTTTCCGCGACGCGCATTCCCACATGCACATACGCACCGTAGGAGATGATCGCCAGATCGTCGCCGCTCCGCCGCAGTGCCGCTTTGCCGATCGGAATCGGCTGCGGCGGCTCGTCGCCGAGCATCTGCCTGATCCGCGGATCGCGATAGAGCGCGATGTGCTCGTAGTAAAGAACCGGATCGGAATCGGCAACGGCGCTCGCCATCAATGCCCGCGCATCCTGCGGGGTCGAGGGCGCCACGATCTTCAGCCCCGGCGTGCGATAGAACCATGCTTCGGTGTTCTGCGAGTGATACGGTCCCGCGTGACGAAGACCGCCCCAGGGCATGCGCAGCACCATCGGCACCTCGCCGCCCCAGCGATAGCGGATCTTTGCGGCGTTGTTGACGAGCTGGTTGAAGCCGGTGGCGACGAAGTCGTTGAACTGGATTTCGCCGATCGGCCGGCGCCCCGCAAGCGCCGCGCCCACGCACACGCCGATCGTCGATCCTTCTGAGAGAACCGAGTTGATGATCCGGTCGCCGAAATCCTTCAGAAGCGGCTTGAGCAGCAGGAAGGCGTTGCCGTACTTTCCGCCGACATCCTCGCCGTAGACGAACGTTCGCGGATCGCCGCGCAGGACGTCGCCGACCCCGAGCATCACCGCCTCGAGGAAGGTTTTTCCTTTCGGATCGAATGGAGCACCGGTTTCGACCGGTGGCGGACCGGCATCGGCTGAAGCCGGTGCTCCATCTGCGAATACTCCTTCCCGCGCGAGCTCCGCTGCCGGCCACGGCGCGTCAACGACCGCGCTCGCTTCTTCTTCCACCAGCGCCTCGGCCTCGCGCTTCATCGCCTCGAGCTCGTCGTCCGCAACGCCGATCTTCTCCGCATATGTCGGAATGGGGTCGCGTGCGCACCAGAACTCGTACAGCTCGCGATTCGCGTAACCGCCCTCATGCAACTGCGGATACGACCATGACGTCTGCGGTTCCTTGCCGAGGTAGAGCATGTCGTCGTGATGGGCGTGACCGCAGATGCGCATCGCGATCAGCTCGATGAGCGCCGGCCCTTTTCCTGCGCGCGCCCGTTCCGCGGCCCAGGCGAATGCGGCGGCGATCGCGTCGGGATCGGTGCCGTCGATGGTGACCGACGGGACGCCGTAGCCGGCGGCTTTGTCGGCGAACACGCGGGCGGCGGACTGCTCGCTCACCGGCGTGGAGAGCGCGGTCTGGTTGTTCTGCACGCAGAAGATCGCCGGCAGCTTGCGCGCGGCGCACGCGTTGATGGACTCGTGCCATTCGCCGAGCGAAGTCGCGCCTTCGCCGACGAAGGAGACGGCCACGCGCTCCGATCTGTCGAGATGAAACGCCATCGCGATTCCGGCGATCGTCAACGCCGGACCGCCCAGCGGCGCCATGGCCGGCAGAACTCCATGCTCCCAGTCTCCGACGTGCAGGTCCTTCCCATTCATCGGTGGTCCGGCCTTACCCATTTGAGCGTTGAGGACCATCCGGACCGTCTCGCGGCTCTTGTTCTTCGCGAGCACCGCGCCGAGATCGCGGATCATCGGAGAGATCACGTCATCTGTGCGCAGGCGCAGCACGGCGGCGTAGATCGCTTCCTGTCCGAGCGAGCGGAAGCCTTTCCCCTGGAACGACGTATTGCGCCAGCGCACCTCGCCGGACGTGAAGAACTGCTTGAGGCGGTTGTCGACGGCGCGCGTGAGGATCATCCCCCGCAGGATGTCGCGCTTCTCCTGCATGGTGATCGCTGCCGCGATCGCTTCGCGGCGCAGAAACCCGTCGCACGACTCGATGACATCGGACATCGCTTCGCCCAGGCGTTCGTTCACGGTCACGCCCGGCGTGGTCTCCGGCACATTCGTCACCGCCGTCTGCGGCGCGAGCGCTTCGGCCAGCGCGGGCTCGAGCGCGCGACGAAGCGGATCGCGCAGCGCGTCGATGTCATCCGAGGTGGCCGCGATCTGCTCGAACGCGGCGAGCGCCGGCCGCAAAGCGAACGGATGCTTCTCGGCAACGAACGCGGCGAAGCGCGCGATGAGCGCCGCCTTTGCCTGAACGGGCGTCTCGGTCGTGGTCACGACCTGATGTTAGCGCCCAGCCACTCCACGACCAACTCTTCGGCCCAGTAGACGCAGTTCCACGGCGCGCTGCCGCTGATGAAGCCGGTGTGGCCGCCGCGCTCCGTCACCAGCAGCTCGACCGATGGCGAGGCAGTGGCGCGCGCGCGGGCGAGAACTTCGCGGGGGAGGAACGGATCGTCCTCCGCATTGATGCAGAGCGTCGGCGTGCGGATGAGGCCGAGGTAATCGATCGAGCTGGAACGCGCGTAGTAGTCGCTTGCGTCCTTGAAACCGTGCAGTGGCGCGGTGGCGGCATCGTCGAATTCGCGGAACGTGCGAGAACGCATCGTGGTCTGCAGATCGACCGGCACCTGCGGGTATCGCTCCACGACGTCTTTCACCTTCTTCTTCAGCGTGCGCAGAAAACGCGCGACGTAAAACGGGCCGGCACCGCGCTCGAGATACTCGGCCCCCACGGCCAGGTCGTACGGAACGGAGATCGTCGCCGCCGCGGAGATGAGGTTCTGATCGGGATGCTCGCCGAGCCATTTCAGCAGCGCGTTTCCGCCGAGTGAGGCGCCGAAGGCAACGAGGCGCGCCTCTGGCAGTCGCGATCGCAGCGTCCGCACGACGAAGTCGAGGTCGCCGGTTTCCCCCGAGTGGTAGAACCGCGGACGCCGGTTCGGCAGCATGCGCGAGATGTCCTTCGGATCGCGCGCGCAGGAGCGGAAGTTGATCGCGGTGGCCGAGAAGCCTCGCCGCGCGAGGATCGATAACACTCCCTGCATGTAGACGGAGTGCGAGCTGCCTTCGAGACCGTGGAGGAGGATGACGTGGAGCGACGCGGGCCCTCGCGCCGCCAGATGATCGAGCACCAGCTCGTCTCCATCCGGCGTTTCCAGCCTCTCCCGCTCGAGCCGTACCTGCGTTCGCGGCCGGATCAGCCGGCCCAGTACGGTCTGCGCGTGCGGCCCGCGTGCGAACCAGGCGGGAGCGAAATCACGTCGCAACTCTTCAGTATTCAGCGTTATCACAATTTAGCAATTGTTAACTTGTCACCTATCTTGCATGTGCGACTCTGATCTTTTGAAAGGAGTCGTAATGTCCTCGCGTTTTTCCCGCTACCGCGAACCTCTCCTGGCAATCTCTCTCTCTCTCATCGCTGTCCTTTTTGCCGCACTCGTCGTCAAAGGCGATCTCGCCGCCCGAATGCGCCAGTCGAATCTCGACGCGCAGGTCGACGCAAACGCACTGTCGACAGTGTCGCAAGGAAGAAGCACCTTCCGCAACGATACATTCGGTGACGAAGACTTCTGGGGCGGCACACTGAAGCTGCATCAGGCAATCGAAGGTGCGGCGAACGGCGGCGTCGGCCCCGGTGTCTCGCCGAAGACCGCGCTCGCCGTCGGCCTGAAGGTCGATGCCGAGGCGCTTCCGCCGCAGGTGATCGAAGGGCTCAAGAAGGGGCAGGTCAATCTCGACGACCCGAAGACCACGCTCGCTCTCCTGCAACTCGGTGCGGTCGTCGGTGTGAAGGGTCAGTTCAATTCCGACGGATCGCTGAAGAGCGTTGGAATCACCTGTGCGCTCTGCCATTCGACGGTCGATGATTCGTTCGCGCCCGGAATCGGATTGCGGCGCGACGGTTGGCCGAACCGCGACCTGAACGTCGGCGCGATCGTCGCGCTCTCGCCCGACCTCTCCGCCGTCAACAGTCTCCTCGGCGTCGACGATGCAACCACGCGCGCCGTTCTCGCCAGCTGGGGTCCCGGCAAGTTCGACGCGTCGCTGTTCCTCGACGGCAAAGCGTTCCGGCCCGATGGGAAGACGGCGGCAACGTTGATCCCGCCGGCGTTCGGTCTCGCCGGAACCAATCTGCACACGTTCGAAGGCTGGGGGTCGGTCACCTACTGGAACGCGTTCGTCGCCAATCTCGAGATGCACGGGAAGGGCAACTTCTTCGATCCGCGTCTCGACGATGCCGCGACGTTCCCCGTCGCCGCGAAAGCGGGCTTCGGCCACGTGCAGCGGGACGAAGACGAGGATCTGATCACGCCGAAGCTCGGCGCGCTGCACGATTACCAGCTCGCCCTTCCCGCCCCCACGCCGCCCGCCGGAAGCTTCGATGTCGCCGCGGCCAAGCGTGGCGATGAGATCTTCGGTGGCAAGGCTCGTTGCACGTCATGCCACGTCGAGCCGCTCACGACGGAGCCGGGGTGGAACATGCATACGCCCGCGGAGGTCGGCATCGACGACTTCCAGGCCAATCGCTCGCCCGACAAGCGCTATCGCACCACGCCGCTGCACGGCCTGTTCGCGCACGCGAAGGGCGGCTTCTACCACGACGGTCGTTTCGCAACTCTGCTCGACGTCGTCAATCACTACGACTCGTTCATGCACCTCGGCCTCACCGATGCCGAGAAGAACGATGTCGTCGAGTATCTGAAATCGCTGTGAGGAAGAGCGCCATGCGTAAAACAGTGTTCATCGTTCTCTCCACCCTCGTCGTCGCGCTCGGCGCATCAGCGGCGGAGCTTCATGATTTCTACGTGATCCCGGTCGCCGCGCACGTATCGGGTGCGAACGGCACCTCGTGGCGGACCGACGTCGCGATCCAGAACATTCAGTTCACCCCGATCACGATCGAGATGTCGGTCGTCGAGTCGGGCGAAGGTCTTCTCGACAACATCTTTCCGATCGGATCGACCGTGACGGTACCGGCAGGCGGCAGCGTGATTCTCGGCGACGTGCTGAAGGATCATCGCGGGCAGGCCGAGTCGAGCGGCGCCCTGCTCGTCGGCGGCGACAAGCCGTTCGCGTTGACCAGCCGTACGTACAACGTGACAGCGAACGGCACCCTCGGTCAGGCCGTTCCGGCGTCGTCGGACGTCGCCGCGGAAGGATCGACGCTCTTCATCCCCGGCCTGATCTCGAACGCGGCGTTCCGGACGAACATCGGCCTGTTGATGTCCGCGACCACGCCCATGACCGTGATCGTCGCCGTGAACGGCGCGGACGGCCAGCTCCTCGGGAAGCGCGTCTTCAGCGTCGCCGCCGGTGTGACGACTCACGTGCAGTTCGGCGCGCCGACCCTCGCGCCGGCACCGTTCGACACGGCCGGAGGAATCGTGAGAATCATCGAAGGCAGCGGCACGGTCGTTGCCTATGCCTCGGTCGTCGACAACGCCACCGGTGACGCGAGCTACATCGCCGGAGGAGCTGGCAGCGCAGGGCCGATCGCTCCGCTTTCGTTACTCCTCAACCGGCGCTAAAGATGCATGATCGGCGGGCCAGCGTGTCCGCCGATCATCATTTTTCTGCTCGCCGCGTTCGCGCAGACCGCCTCCGACACGATCACTGTCACTTCCACGCGGACGGAGACGCGCATGGCCGACGCCGTCGAGCGTCGTCATCCTCTCGCAGCAAAACGGTGGAATCGACCGCCGCATCGAAGCAGGCGCCACTCCCGTCATCACCCTCGGCCAGCCGCGCTCGGTGCGGCTCGGCGTCCGCTACGGGCGATGACGATCGAGTAGACGATCGCGTTCACCACAACCACCACGATCGCCAGCACGATCTCCATCCGCCGCGTCAGCCCGCGTGGATAGATCACCCGAAAGAGGTAGTGCGCGATGAACCCGCCGCCGTACGCCGGCTCGCCCGCGCGCTCCAGCGCCAGGTTCTCCCATTTCGTGAGCGGGCAAGGCCACTCCGCGACCTCGATCAGCACCGCCCAGACGGTCGCCGGGAGATGGAGAGCCATGACCCATCGCCAGCGGAGGACGAGCAGGCCGCCCGCGACCACGAAGATGATGTAACAGAGGTGAATCAGAGCGAGGGCATCGGCGGCTGCGCGGTACATGCAACGACCCTATAATGCGCCCGCTCATGAAGCGTTCCCTCGCTCTTTTCATTCTCCTGCTCTCGGCCTGCGCCACGGTTCCGGCGCCGCGGCCGGTCCACGTAGTCCTGGTCGGCACCACGGACGTCCACGGCTGGTTCGCCGGCCATACCTGGAACAAGAATCAGTACGGCGGCGTCGCGCTGTTCGCGAGCTACGTCGACGCGCTGCGTGCGCAGAACGCCGGCCATGTCGTGCTCGTCGACTCCGGTGATCTCTTTCAGGGGACCCTGGAGTCGAATTTCTTCGAAGGCGAGCCGATCATCGTCGCCTACAACCACCTCGGATACGCCGCCGCCGCGGTCGGCAATCACGAGTTCGATTACGGTCCGGTCGGTTCCGACTCGGTCGTGCGCGTTCCCGGAGAGGACCCGTTCGGCGCCCTGAAGAAGAACGCCTCAACGGCGAAGTTCCCGTTTCTCTCCGCGAACATGACCGAGAAAGCGACCGGACAGACGCCGCCATGGGCGAAGCGCTACACGATGGTCGAGAGCGGCGGGGCGCGCATCGGAATCATCGGTCTGTCGACTCCCGACACGCCGAACGTCACCGTCCGCTCGAACGTGGCATCGCTCGACTTCGGCGATCCGGTCGCGGCGACGATCTCCGCCGCGCGCGAGCTGCGCGCACAAGGTGCCGATGCCGTGATCGTCATCGCGCACATGGGCGGCCGCTGCACCGACCTCAGTGACGTTCACGACGTCGCAAGCTGCGATGACCACCAGGAGGCGATCCGCTATCTCCAGCATCTTCCGGCCGGAACGATCGATGCGTATTTCGCCGGCCACACGCACGCGCAGATCCGTCAATTCGTGAACGGCGTCCCGGCCGTGCAGGGCCTTGCGTACAGCGTCGAGTTCTCGGCGATCGACCTCTGGATCGACCGCGCCCGCCATCGCGTGGACTCGTCACGCACGACGCTCGATCCGCTGACGATGATCTGCGGCGCCGTCTATGCGGGAACGGAACGCTGCGACGGTCGCGACATTCCTGCCGATGCCTCTCTCGTCCCGCGCACCTTCCTCGGACGAACGATCGAGCCCGACAAGACGATGAGCGCTCTGCTCGCGCCGTATCTCGAACGGGTCGCGGCAAAGAGGAGCGAGAAGCTGAACATCAGTGCCGCTGCTCCGTTCCGCCGCAGCTATGCGACTGAATCAGCCCTCGGCAACCTTCTCGCCGATGCGCTGCGCGCCGCGTTCCACACGGACGCGGCCTTCATGAATTCCGGGGGAATCCGCGCGAATCTTCGCGCCGGCGATCTCGTGTACGGCGATCTGTTCGAAGTGAGTCCCTTCGACAACTACGCGGCGATCGTGACGATGACCGGCGCACAGATCGCCGAGGTGTTGCGGCTGACGACGGCGGGAGATCGCGGGATCATGCAGGTCAGCGGCCTGCGCTACACGTTCGATGCCGCGAAAGACGCGGACAAGCCGCCGGCAGCGCGCAACCGTCTGATCTCCGTCACCTTGGATGACGGGACGCCGCTCGATCCGAACAAGCTCTACGCGGTGGTGATGCCGGATTTCCTGGCGACCGGCGGCGACGGCTTTCTGCCGGTGACGAGCACGATTCCGCCGGAGCGCCTCCGATTCGATCAGAACAAGGCGCTGCACGACGTCTTCGCGGACGTGCTGCGGACATTCCCGCAGCCGCTCCAGCCGAAGATCGATGGACGGATCACCGCGCTGAACGCCTCGCAGAACGAGCACTAACGGACCTCTGCACAAATCGTTGTTCTCGTCATCCTGAGCCGCGAAGACGGCGAAGGATCTCGAAATCGCAGGCGTTTTCGCATCGCCGACTCAGGATGACGACCTGCGCAGAGGCTCCCGCTCCAGCCGAAGATCGATGGACGGATCACCGCGCTGAACGCGTCGCAGAACGAGCACTAAGGAATCTCTGCGCAAATCGTTGTTCACGTCATCCTGAGCCGCGAAGACGGCGAAGGATCTCGAAATGGCAGGCGTCTTCGCTTCGCCGACTCAGGATGACGACTTGAGCAGAGGTTCCCTGATCTTATTTCACACGTAGGGCCCACTCTCCAGTGGGCCCGGGGCCGACTGAGAGTCGGCCCTACGTGATGGCAGGCGTTTTCGCATCCTGAGATCCTTCGTCGCGCTTCGCCGACTCAGGATGACGACTTGCGCAGAGGTTCCCTGGCGCGCCGGCGCGCCAGATCCACCTGCGCCTCGAGAAACTTCCGGAACTCGATTCCGGCCGCCCGCAGCTCCTGCGGCACGAGCGAGCTCGTGGTCAGGCCCGGGAGCGTATTCAGCTCCAGGAAGTACATCCCGTCGTCCGCGGCCATGATGTCGGTGCGCGAATAGCCGTGGCATCGGAGCGCTTCGTGCGCCGCGAGCGCCGTTTGCTGCGCGGCGCGAGCCGTCGTCTCCGAAATCTTCGCCGGACAGATCTCGCGCGTTCCCTTGCCGAGGTATTTGCCGAGGTAGTCGAACGATCGGCCGGGGTCGACCTCGATCTCGATGACGGGGAGCGCGGCCGGTCCGCTGCCGGTATCGGCGATGCCAACCGTGAGCTCGCGGCCACCGATGAACTGCTCGAGGATGTACGGGATGTTCCGCTCGGCGATGCGGCGCGCGATCTCGTCGCCATCGCCATCGCGGCCGAGAAAAAAGAGTCCGCGGCTCGATCCGGCGGCGAGCGGTTTGAGCACGATGCGCTCGTGGCGCTGCAGCATGGCATTGACCGCGGATCGGAGGCCGTCGACGTCCCCTGCGGAAACGATTCGCGATTCCGCGGTCTTCACGCGCCCTTTCACGAGCTCTTTGGCGCGTCCCTTGTCGAATGCCGCGGCGCTGGCAGCGGAGTCAGATCCGGTAAAGGCGATGCGGCGCTCCTCCATCATTCGCTGCACCGTGCCGTCTTCCCCCGCTCCGCCGTGCAGCGCCAGGAGAAAGACGGGATCGTCGACGGGGAGGGTGTCGAGCGCCTGTTCCAGATCGGGCCAGACCGCGGGCCGCATCGGATCGAAATCGACTTCGAACGGCCGCTCGTGCGCGAGCAGTTGTTCGACGGCAAGGTCGTGGATCGGCCCGTCCGGCGCCCAGAACCAGCAGAGCGGGTTGCCGAGGTTGCGCGCGATGTTCTGCGCGCTGGCCACGGAGACGTGCCGTTCGTCGCTCGAGCCCCCGAAGAGAACGATCGTGGTCATGGCCTGATCGACCGCAAGAACGCTGCACTCCCGTCATCCCGAGCGAAGCGAACGATCTCGTCGACGAGATCCCTCGTCGCTCCGCGACTCAGGATGACGGCCATCACTGCTTCTCGCGCACGAACACGTCGTCGAAATAGGCGCGGAACGGGGGTGAGTCCGTGAAGCCAGCGCCGATGACCACGAGGACGCTCTGCGTCGAGAAGTCCGTGCTCCAGGCGAACGTGTTATCGAACCAGGTGCCGACAGTCGAGGCGCCGGGATTGATGATGCGTCCGAAATAGGGAGCCGTGAGCGATGGGCAGCCCGGCACGTGATATTCGAAGATCGCGAGCGTCGTCTGTCCGGTTGCCTGATCGGCCGGAACCAGCGTCTTGACCCCCGTCTGATAGGTTCTTCCGCCGATCACGGTCACGCATTGCGCGAGCTGATATCCCTTGCGGACTTCGGTCGACGTGATCAGCGCCGTTCCCGATGAGGGTCCCGGCGCGACGATCACGCTGGCGTTGCTCCACGCGGCCGAGCCGGCGCCGGTCGAAAACGTGTCGCTCCATCCGGCGATCCCGGAGTCGAAGCCGCCGTTCGAGATCAGGTTCGGGATCTGATTCGCGGCCTGTGTGACAACCACAACCGATCCGCGAATGTGAATCAATCCGCTGCGCGCCGCGGTTGCGCTGTTCGCCCCCACGTCGATGGAGACTCCTCCTGACGCCGGTGCCGCCGTGATCCACGACTGGTTCGCGACGGGCGACCAGCTGCAGCCTCCCATGACGGTCACGGCGACGAACGCGTGGCCGCCCGCCGCGGGAACGGAGACAGAGGCCGGCGAAAGGATTTCCGAGCAGCGGTCGGCAGACGCGGCGCGTCGCCGCGATGCGGCGGACAGTGGAAGAGCAATGAGAAGGGCGAGCAGAACGATCCGGATGCGCATGACGTGTCGGAAAACGAAGATATCATCCCGCGCGCATGCGGAAGCAGCACGCGGCGGCTGCTGCGTTGTTCATCGTCCTGGCGATCGTGATGACGTGGCCGCTGGCGCCGCGGCTCGATCACGTCGCCGCCGATCCCAGCGATCCCTTCATCAACATGTGGATCCTCGACTGGGACCACTACGCGACCTTTCACCAGCCGCTGCACCTCTTCGACGCGAACATCTTTTTCCCGGCGCACGACACGCTCGCCCTCTCGGAAAATCTCTACGGCCTGGCCTTGCTGCTCATGCCGTTCCGCGCGATCGGCATGGGGCCGGTCACGGTCTACAACCTGGCCATGCTGGCCGGCTTCGCCTTCTCCGGCTTCGCCGCCTACCTCCTCGGCTTCCGGCTGACCGGATCATTCATCGGCGGAATTGCCGGCGGCCTGTTCCACGCGTTCGTGCCGTTCCGCTTCACGCATCTGCCGCACGTGCAGCATGTCGTGGCCGGCTGGGTGCCGCTGCTTCTCCTGGCGCTGCTCGCGTACCTCGACCGCCCGTCGTGGCGCACGGGTCTGCTCTTCGCGATCGTGTTCCTGATGAACGGGCTGACGAACATCCACTGGCTGCTGTTCGGATCGTTCGCCGTGGGAGCGACGATGGTCTTGTTCGCGGCGAACGGCGTGCGGCGATGGCGGGAACTGCTCGTTTGCACCGCGATCGCCGGCGCGCTGCTCGCGGCGTTTCTCGCGCCGTACTGGCGGATCGCCGAAACGCCCGGCCTGGCGCGCGGATGGGAGGAGACGAAGAGCTACTCGGCGACGTGGAGTGACTGGCTCGTGGCCAGCGACTACAGCCGCATCTACGCCGGACTCAAGGACGATCGCGTGTACGCCGAACGAAAACTGTTTCCAGGCGTGCTATCGCTCGTCGCCGCGGCCGCCGCGCTCCTCCTCGCGCGCCGCTATCCGCGCGGCGTGTCCATCGGACTCTTGTGGATCGTGATCGGAGTGCTCGGGTCGCTCGGCCTCAACGGCTTCTTTCATTCGTTTCTGTTCGATGCCGTGCCCGGATTCCGCGGGATCCGTGTGCCGGCGCGATGGGCGGAGATCGCGTACGTCGGACTCTCGATGCTGATCGCCGTGGTGGTCGCGTTCGTGGCGCGACGGGCGCGATGGCTCGCGGCCGTCATTCCGCTGCTGTTTCTCATCGAGCTCTACGCCGCACCGATCCGCTGGTTCCGGGTGCCGCTCGAAGTTCCCGACGTCTACCGCTGGCTGGCGACGCAGCGCGTGCGCGCGATCGCCGAGCTCCCGATCGACAACGCCGGAAGCGAGTACGTCTACGTCTTCCGCTCGATGGCCCATCACAAGAACATGGTCAACGGCGCATCGGGTGCCGTTCCCGCGCAGTTCGCGCGGTTCAGCGGGATGTGGAAGTCGACGCCGATCCCCGACGAATTCGGCGACGAGTTGCTGCGTGCCGGCGTTGATCTCGTGATCGTCCACGCCGACACGCTCCCGCCGCACGACGCGACGACCATCGCCTGGCTGAAACGCGAGATGGACCGCGGCCGGATGTCGTTCGTGCGCAGATTTCGCGGCGGCGTCGGTGGCGACTGGGTGTTCCGCGTGGGGCCGGGTCTCAGCCGGTCCGGGCCCGCTGGAGAGCCGGCCCTGCGTGCCTTTCTTTCCGGCCAACCCGTCTACAACCCCTTCACGTTCGGTTTCTTCGATCCGCCTCCCGGTTTCGTTCGCGGTCCTCGCTTCTTCTCCGGCTACGCGTTCTCGCCGTACGGCATCCGCAAAATTGAATTCCTGTTCCACGACGGTCGCGTGCGCGTGCCGGCGATTCTCGTCACCGACGACAGGCTCGTGCGGCGCTTCCCCCCGTATCCGCGGACGCCGAAGCCGCGCTTCGTGCTGTCGATGCCGAAGCGCCCCGACGGAGTGCCGGTCGATACGGATGTGCAGGCCATCGTGACCGACGGGCGAGGGGAGCAGCTGCGGCTGCAGTTCTACTGGATCACGTGGGAGTGATAAACAGCCCGGTCATGACCATCAGCGACCCGCAGGAAATCCGCAGGCTCATCGCCGAGCACGGCCGCTGGTGGCACGAGATCGAGCTCGGGCCGGGGATCGTCACGCCGGGCGACGACTCGAACCGGATGAAGCTGCCGATCCTCGACTCGATCGGCCTTCCTGGGAGCATGAAGGGTCTCCGCGCGCTCGACATCGGATGTTCGGATGGCTACTTCTCCTTCGAGATGGAACGCCGCGGCGCCGAGGTCGTGGCCATCGACTTCGTTCCCGAGGACTACACCGGCTTCGCGACCGCGAAGAAGATTCTCGGAAGCCATGTCAGCTACCGGATGGACAACGTCTACAACCTCTCGCCGGAGAAGTACGGCGCGTTCGACATCGTGCTCTTCATGGGCGTCCTGTACCACCTTCGCAAGCCGCTCGCGGCGCTCGATTCCATCCGCTCGGTGATGAAGGAGGGCGCGCAGCTGTTCGTCGGGACGATGATGATCGACGAGTATTTTCTTCTCCCCGACGGCAGCACCACGACGCTCGACGCGGTGAATCCCGTGCTGAAGAACGTGCCCATCTGGCAGGCCTATCCCGGCGACGCGCTGAACGGAGACTTCACGAACTGTTTCGCGCCGAACGAGTCCGCCCTGCGCGCGGCGCTCGAGGAAGCGCAATTCCGCGTCGACGAGGTGAAGACCGTGTCGATGGGCGGCTACGCGCGGGCCTCGGCGGTCGTCGACGAACGGACCGCGAAGTATCAATCGCTCGATGGCCGGCTGGAGAGAACTCCGTTCGACCCGGCGGTCCCGTACTTTCTCGACGAAGCGGGCTCGGTGCACTCGGTCACCGGGGGCGGCGGTGATAAGGTAACCCGCCCACCGGCCAGACGGCCGTGGTGGAAGATCTGGAGTTGAAGGAGAGCACGAGGATGAGGAAGTCACTACTCTCGATGGTTGCGCTGCTCGTCGCCGCCGGCCTTTTCGCGCAGACGCAGCAACCGCAGCAGCCGCAGGTCCGCTATCCGCGGCCGAGCCAGAAAGCCAGCGTCATGCAGACGATCGGTGCGACCGACATGACGATCACCTACAGCCGTCCGGGCGTGAAGGGCCGCCAGATCTGGGGCGCGCTCGTTCCGTATGACAAGGTCTGGCGCACCGGTGCGAACGAGGCCACGACGATCTCGTTCAGCGACGACGTCACGATCAACGGACAGCCGCTGCCGAAGGGAACCTACAGCCTGGCCACGATACCGGGCCGCGATTCCTGGACCGTGATCTTCAACAAGGTCGCCGACACCTGGGGGGCGTTCTCCTACGATCAGTCGAAGGATGCACTGCGCGTGACGGCCAAGCCGGAGAAGGCTCCGTTCACCGAGTGGATGGCATTCGAGGTCCCGCAGCTGTCCTCCGACAAGGCGACGGTGGTGATGCGCTGGGAAAACCTCGCCGTGCCGTTCGTCGTCGACGCCGGCACCGCCGCGAAGACGCTCGCCGCCGCCCGCACCGCTGTTGCCGGCGCGGCCGCGAACGACTGGCGCACGCCGTTCCGCGCCGCCTCGTTCGCGTTCGATTCCGGCAACCTCACCGACGCGCAGGCCTGGCTCGATCAGGCCCTGAAGTCCGCCGAGAACATCCAGACGCTCTGGCTGAAGGCGCGCATCTACCAGAAACGCGGCCAGACCGCCGACGCGGTCCGCACCGGCGAGACGGCGCTCTCGAAAGCAGGCGCGAACGACGCCGAGCTGGCGGGGGAGATCCGCAAGGAGCTCGACGGCTGGAAAAAGAAATAGAAACCGGTTCTCTACCTCAATTATTAGGGTACCTCTGCGCAAGTCGTCATCCTGAGTCGGCGAAGCGCGACGAAGGATCTGAGGATGCGAAAACGCCTGCCATAACGTAGGGCCGACTCTCAGTCGGCCCCGGGCCCACTGGAGAGTGGGCCCTACGTGTGAAGCAAGATCAGGGTACCTCTGCACAAGTCGTCATCCTGAGTCGGCGAAGCGCGACGAAGGATCTCAGGATGCGAAAACGCCTGCCATTTCGAGATCCTTCGCCGTCTTCGCGGCTCAGGATGACGTGGCCAACGACTTGTTCAGAGCTTTCCCTGGAGGTGTACCTCTGCGCAAGTCGTCATCCTGAGTCGGCGCGACGAAGGATCTCCGGATGCGAAGACGCCTGCCATTTCGAGATCCTTCGCCGTCTTCGCGGCTCAGGATGACGTGGCCAACGACTTGTTCAGAGCTTTCCCTGGAGGTGTACCTCTGCACAAGTCGTCATCCTGAGTCGGCGAAGCGCGACGAAGGATCTCAGGATGCGAAAACGCCTGCGATTTCGAGATCCTTCGCCGTCTTCGCGGCTGAGGATGACGTGGCCAACGACTTGTTCAGAGCTTCCTTAGCGGGCGCTCACCAGATTCACGAACAACCGGAACGCTCCCGGCACACCCGCAGGAAGCTGCCGGAACCACGCATAACCGGTGTAGATGAACACGCCCTTGCCGTAGTGCGTGTACAGCTCGCCGCCGGGATGATCCGGCTCTCCGGGGTCGTGTGACTCCAGCACGGTCTGGTACTTGGTGTCCCAGTCCTTCGTGAAGTACACGCCGCGCTCCTGCACCCAACCGTTGAAATCCTCGGCTGTGATCTTGTTCGGCGTCGTCAGCAGCGGATGCGACGGATCGAGAATCCTGACCGGCGCTTCCTCGACGGTCACTCGTTCCGAGGTCACCTTGAACGGATACGGCCCGGGCGGATCGACGAGCAGCGGCTGCGGGTTGAGGCTGCTGTACTGCACGACATACGTGCCGCCCTTCTCGACCCACGCGAGCAGCTTCCCGTGCGCGGTGCGCATCGCCGGACGCGTGTTGTACGCGCGCACGCCGGCCACGATGGCGTCGAAGCGGCTGAAGTTCGCGGCGTCGAGATCGGCGTCGGTCAGCATGGTGACGTCGTAGCCCGATTGCCGCAGAAAGTCGGGGATCTCGTCGCCCGATCCCATGATGTAGCCGACGCGCTGGCCGCGTCGCTTGAGATCGATCCGGACGAGCCTGGAGTCGGCATCGCTGAACACACGCTGCGCAGGAATGTGCGGGTAGTCGATCGTGGTCAGCTGATACGACAGCTTGCGCGATCCGAGATCGACCACGGTGCGGAGGCCGGTCTCCTGACCGGCCGCTGCCCCCGGCGTCACCACGAACTTGACGTCCGCCTCATCGCTTTTCTTTTTCATCGACAGGGGAACCGATGCCGGCGAAACCTGCCAACCCTTCGGCACCTCCAGCGACACCGTGCCGTCGGTGGCACCGGCGAAGTCGCGCAGCTTGATGGCAACGTTCTTCGGCTTCGCGTCCGGAAACAGATACACGTGCTCGTCGAGATTTGCCGTCACGGCCGGAACGATGTCGACGTTGCGCACCTGCTCGCCCCGCACCGCATCGACCCAGCGATAGACCGCCGGGACCGTGAAGATGAGCGTCTGCATGAAGCCGGCGTTGAACGACACCGTGATCGGAATCGCCGGCGGATTCTCGGCGCGGCCGATGAGCGTCTGATCGTCGACGTTGAACATCCCTTTCGACGGTGCCTTGCGCAGCCAGTACGGCTGCGAGTACGGCATGTCGGCCGGCACCCTGATCACGATGTCGGTCTTCACCGGCTCGTTGTATTTCAGCGCCACGTTCGGCGCCTTTCCGGGACTCGCGTACGGCGATGCGACCGTCGACAGGGTGAGCGGAACGTCGGATCGATTCACCACCGTCACGCTGACCGGAATCTCGCCGCCCGGTGTGACCGCCGAATCGCCGGCGCTGACGTCGATCGACAGACCGGCGCAGCCGCGGATCGCTTCGAGGAGCTCGCGGCGCTTCACATCGATCCACGGATTCGCGCGCGACGACCATGCCTCCGTCGCGCCAAGGCGATCGAGCTCCTGCAGCGCCTGCAGGAGAGTCGGAATCGACTTCGCCGGATTGTGCGCATCGAACGTGTCGTAGGCCTGCTGGAGCAGCGTGCCGACCTTCTCGCCGCCGGCGTAGCGCGACCACGTCAGGTTCACGCCTTCGAAGAGATCATCGTGCGCTGGATCTCCGCCGGTCAGCTTGAAGTAGTTCATCTGCGTCCCGCGGCTCTCTCGCGCGCCGAACCCCTGGCTCTTGTGCTGGCTGCGGCTTTCGCCGGCGATCTCCGTGTACGAGCGTCCGAGGAGCGGGCTGTAGCCGCCGAGGTCGATGCGGATGTCGTTGGCAAGCTCGGGAGAGTTCGGATCGAGGCGCTGCCACCCGAAGCGGTTCCAGAAAATCCGCTTCGGCTGCCAGACGCCGACGTACTTCAGCTGTTCCGGAAACTTGGTCGGATCACCGGCGAGGCGGAACGCCTCTTCGGCCATGATCGCGGAGGCGGTGTGCTGACCGTGACCCCCCTCGCCGGTGGTCGGAAAGCGGGTGATGATGACATCGGGTTGCACCTTTCGGATCACCCACACGACATCGGCGAGAACCTTGTCGCGATCCCAGATCGAGAGCGTCTCCTGCGGCGATTTTGTGAAGCCGAAGTCGATCGCGCGCGAGAAGTACTGCTCCGCGCCATCGATCCGCCGCGCGGCGAGCAGCTCCTGGGTCCGGATGACGCCGAGGAGCTCGCCCTTTTCGTCGCCGATGAGATTCTGGCCGCCGTCGCCTCTCGTGAGCGACATGTACGACGTGCGCACGAGGCGATCGTTCGACAGCCATGCCAGCATGGCCGTGTTCTCATCGTCGGGATGTGCGGCGACGTACAGCGCACTTCCGACCACGGTCAATTTCTTCAGCGCGAGCTGCAGCTCGGATGCAGTCCGCGCGAACGCACCAACGGGCAGCAGGAGAAGCGCAATCAGAACGAAGTACAGTTTTCGCATCGCGGGGGAATATAGCGTGAGTCGGGGTTCGGGGTTCGGGATTCGGGATTCGGGATTCGGGGTTCGGGATTCGGGATTCGGAGTTCGGGATTCGGGGTTCGGAGTTCGGGATTCGGGATTCGGAGTTCGGGATTCGGGATTCGGGATTCGGGATTCGGGAGCCGAGATTCGAGATTCGAGCTGTCCAGCCGCGGAGTTAGAACTGAGAACCGCGAACTGAGAACCGAGAACTGAGAACTGAGAACCGAGAACTGAGAACCGAGAACTCCTATGACGTTGCTGTCGTGGGTGCCGGGGCGGCCGGCCTGGCCGCGGCGATCTTCGCCGCGCGCGGAGGCGCGCGCGTCGTGGCCCTCGACGGCGCGAAAAAGATCGGCGCGAAGATCCTCATCTCCGGCGGCGGCCGCTGCAACGTGACCCACGATGTCGTCACGCCGGATGACTTCAACGGCAATCGCAACGCCATCGCCAAAGTGCTGCGCACGTTCACGGTCGAGCAGACGATCGAATGGTTTGCGTCGATGGGCGTGCGTCTCAAGCGCGAAGAAACGGGGAAGCTCTTTCCGATGACCGATCGCGCGCGGACGGTCCTCGATGCGCTGCTGGGGGCGGCGCGGGAGGCGGGGGTGGAGGTGAGGACGAACTCTCGAGTCGAATCGCTCCTCGGTTCCCCCGCCCGGTTCGAGATCCGAGGCCCGAGGCTCGAGGCCCGAGGCCTGGCCGCGAAGCGCGTCATCCTGGCCACCGGCGGCCGCAGCGTTCCGAAAACCGGCAGCGACGGTCACGGCTACGACATCGCCCGATCCCTCGGGCACACGGTCACGCCGACGTTTCCCGCGCTCGTGCCGCTCGTCATCGGCGGCGAGCACTGGATCCGCACGCTCAGCGGGACGAGCGCCGAGGTCGAGCTGTCGGTGCGAAGCACAACGGGCCGCGTGATCCGGCGCGAGCGCGGCTCGCTGCTGATGACGCACTTCGGCATCAGCGGGCCGGTGGTATTGGACATCAGCCGGCATTGGATCGCGGCGCACGGCAGGCTGGTGGCGAACTTTCTTCCCGGCGAGACATTCGACTCCGTCGATCGACGTCTCGTCGACATCGGAAAGGCAAACCCGCGCGCCACGGTCGCCAGCGCGTTTCGGGGGAGCGTGCCTGAGCGGGTGCTCGAACAGCTCGCGCCCGCGACGCCGGTCGCAAAGCTCGCCCGCGACGAACGCCGCAGGATTGCCCGCGATCTCGTCGAGCTCGAGGTCCCGGTCACCTCCGATCGCGGCCTCGACTACGCCGAAGTCACGGCCGGCGGGGTTCCGCTGTCGGAGATCGAGCTGGCCACGATGCGCAGCCGCGTCCACCCCGATCTTTCCCTGTGCGGCGAGATCCTCGACGTTGACGGAAGGATCGGCGGCTACAACTTCCAGTGGGCGTGGGCGAGCGGGCGGCTGGCGGGGATGGGGGCGGCGCTGTGACAAGGCGGTGACGATGGTTGACTAGTCAACTATTGAGCCGTAGCCTATCGCTCCGATGGTCAGCCGTATCCAGCAGGAGATCAAACAGTCCCGTCCCTTCCAGACCACCGCCGAGGAAGCGGCCATCGCCTTGATGCGCACGGCCGACCTGGTGCGGCGGGCGGTTGCGAGCATCGTCGAGCCGCACGGCATCACCCCGCAGCAGTACAACGTGCTGCGCATCCTGCGCGGCGCCGGCGAAAAGGGTCTGCCCACGCTCGAAGTCGCCGAACGGATGGTCGAGCAGACGCCCGGCATCACCCGTCTCATCGACCGGCTGGAGCGAAAGCGCCTCGTGCTGCGCGAACGCTGCCCGACGGACCGCCGCCAGGTCTTCTGCCGGATCACCAAAGAGGGGCTGGCGTTGCTCGCGAAACTCGACGGGCCGGTCTCCGAAGCGGGGCAGTGGGCGCCGTCTCTGAGCGCGCACGAGCATGCCCAGCTCATGCGACTTCTCGACAAGGCAAGAAAAAGTTTGAGCGCCGGCGTCATCGCCGTGCGCTCGGAGACTCAGATCAACAACCGCAGGAGGATTGAATGAAGCAGTTCCGCAATGTTCTCGTTTCCACACTATTCCTGGCGACCCTGCCACTGTTTGCAGGCGACGCCTTCAACGTCGACAAGGCGCATTCGGCGGCGGAGTTCAAGATCCGCCACATGATGTCCAACGTCGGCGGAAAGTTCACGGACTTCGCGGGAGTCGTGAACGTCGACAAAGCCAACCCGGCCAACTCGTCGGTCGAATTCACGATTCAGGCGGCGAGCGTCGACACGGCCACGCCCGATCGCGACAAGGACCTCCGCAGTGCCAATTTCTTCGACGTCGAGAAGTTCCCGACGATCGCGTTCAAGAGCACGAAGGTCGCGCCGTCGAGCACGAAGGACACTTTCGACGTGACCGGTGACCTCACCATCCACGGCGTCACCAAGCGCGTCACCCTCCCGGTCCAGTTCTTTGGATTCGCCAAGGACCCCTGGGGCAACGAGCGCGCCGGCTTCGAGATCGCCACGACGCTGAACCGCAAGGATTACGGCATCGTCTGGAACAAGGCCCTCGACCAGGGCGGCTATCTCCTCGGGGATGATGTGAAAGTAGATATCAATCTGGAGACGGTGAAGAAGAAGTGACGCGCGAAGACGCGTCATCCTGAGCGAAGCGAAGGATCTCCTCGGCGAGATCCTTCGCTGTCTTGGCAGCTCAGGCTGACGTTGGCGAGATCCTTCGCTGTCTTCGCGGCTCAGGATGACGTTGGCGAGATCCTTCGCTGTCTTGGCACCTCAGGATGACGTTGGCGAGATCCTTCGCTGTCTTGGCAGCTCAGGATGACGTTGGCGAGATCCTTCGCTGTCTTGGCAGCTCAGGATGACGTTGGGGAGATCCTTCGCTGTCTTGGCAGCGCAGGATGACGTTGGGGAGATCCTTCGCTGTCTTGGCAGCTCAGGATGACGTCACGCCGCCCCGGTCAAGTCGTCCGCATCGATGATTCCCGTGATGTAGCGCCCGTTCACCGGCACCGTGCAGCGGAAGTGCACCGGGAAAATCTCCTCCCGCCCGACGCCGAGAAGTTGCCATTGCGCCTGCAGGCTCTCGCGCGACGGCGGTTCATCGAACCAGAAGTAGACGTGACCGCCGGCGGTGACGATCACCGGCTGCAGAGACTCGAGCGCGCCCTCCTCGACGGGAGTGCAGAAGCCGATGTGCTGCGCTCCGTTGGCGAGCACGAACTGCGTCTCGGCGATGAAGATGTCGCCGGCCGGATCGGCGAGCTCCTTCCGGTCCGTGGCGTGCACGACCGCAACGTCGTCGACGTCGCCCTCGTACCGCCAGACCGAGCAGCGGCGCAGATCGGCAGGGGCGAGGTCGTGCAGCCGTTTCATTTCGCCTGCGGCAGCGCGCGCTCCGTCGCATCGAGCAGCGCTTTCGCCCCGACCGGCGCGCCCGTGGCGTTGATCATCCAGAGATCGGGTGTGACGCTGCCGAACTTCGACATGCGCTCGAACTCCGGCCCGATCGTTCCCGCCTTTTCGATCTGCTGCTCGATCTGATTGGCGATCAGATGTCCGATCGGGTAGTCGGGGAGGTACATGAAGTTGTTGACCATGTGCGCGTAGACGCCGAGGAGCGTGACGTCGCGTTTGTGAAACACGGGCGCGTAGTAGCGGTTCCACGTGTCCCTGGCGATCTGCACGACAGCGTCGCGAAGCTGCTCGGGCGTGGCGTCGGGATGGCCGTACATCCAGTGCCACATGGCGATGTCGACGAGTGCGACGCCGGAGATCTCGTACGTGCCCCAGAAATCGTCGAGTGACTGCATCGCCCGCGCCTCCGGTCCCGGCTGCGCCAGTCCGAGGAGCTCGAGGTCTTTGTGTTGGAAGACGAATGCCAGCGCCTCGGTGAATGCGGTGTTCGGGACGCTCGACAGCGTGTAGAAATCGATGTTCTTCAGGGAGAAGACCTGCTCGACGTTGTGGCCCATCTCGTGGACGGCGATGTTGAAGCCCTTGTAGTCCATGCCGCCCGGGGCGACGCGCGTTCGCAGATGCGGATTGTCGCCGCGACGGCCCGCGGGCATGGCGTGACCCGATCCGCGCGCCGGATCGACTTCGATATTGGCCGCGAGGTAGGCGGCGCGCTCCGGCGAGAACCCGAGCCCGCGCAGCAGCTTCGGCATGTCCTGCTTGTACGCCTCGGCCGTCGGATAGCGTTTCCGGACGATCTCGTCGAGCTGCGCCTCCGAGTAGGTGCCGCGCGGCCGGAAGCCGTTGTACCAGATGTCGAACGGCTCCAGCGGCCGGCCGAGTCTCTTCTCGATGAGCGCAGCCACGCGCGGTACGAGCGGCGAAGTGAGCACCTGCTCGAGCATCTGCCGCACGCGCTCCTCGGGGATCTGCCGGTCTTCGTTGAAACGCCGCGCGATGTGCGTCGGGTTTGTGGGCGAGTAAGGGTCGACCTTCCTGATGGCGCGAAAATCGTCAAGGATGACGGCGTATCGCGATGGAGCACCGGCTTCAGTGGGGGCTCCATCGTTCTCGGTCGTCGGTTTCGTTTCATTCGTGAACGGATTCCAGTCGAATGCCGGGTTATCGACGACCGCGGCCGGAATCGACTGATCGACGATCCGCTCCATCACGCGCTGGATCATCCGCTGCTTTGGCAATCCCTCTTTCGGCGGAAGGCTGTACTCGGCCTTGATCTCGTCGCGCAGGTTCCAGTGCTCGAGCAGCCGCATCTTCGGCGGGAAGAGCCGCTGGCCGCGATCGTCGACGAGGTGATGCATCCAGATGTTGTAGGTGGCGACGAAGCGGTCGGCGTCGCCGCTCGCTTTGGCGATTGCGGCGTTGACGTCGGCGGGAATCCGCTTCGAGAAGCGGAGAGCGAGCTTCGCCTCCGCCCACTGCCGTCGCGACCACGTGTTGCCTTGCGTCAGGCGCTCCTCGAGCGTGGTGAGCGGAAAGTTCAGCAGGACGACGAACGCGAGCTTGTTCTCGAACAGGTCGTCGTTGATGTGGGCCGAGGGGTCGTAGCCGGCGGAGATCTGATCGAACGGATAGATGGTGCCGAGGTCGAGGTCGGATTGCCATTTCCAGTCGCGCCCGATCTCGAGCATGTGTCCGTCGAGCGATTCGAGGAGGAACTGCATCCGGTTGAACAGCGCGTCGCGCGTTTGGGCATCGCCCGCGAAGTTCGTCTCCGCGAACTCGTCGAACGCGGCCTGATCGCCGTCCTCGGCACGCCAGAACTCGGTCACCTGCTGCAGACCGCGATGAATGCGCGGACGCTCGGCTTCGCCGTACCTGGCGATCAGTTTGTTTTCGGCGTCGGGCAGCATGAGGGTTGCCGCGAGAATCGTGGCGCAAATCATGTGCGCATTGTAGGTCGTGGCACCTACGGCCTCTTCTTCGTCTTGTGCGTGGGCTTTGCCGACCATGGATCTTCGGGCCAGGGATGCTTCGGATACCGCGCGCGAAGCTCCTTGCGAACCTCTTTGTATGCGCCGTTCCAGAAACTTCGCAGGTCTTTTGTCACCTGCACCGGCCTTCCATTCGGCGCGAGCAGATGAAACGTGACCGGGATCTGCTTCGGTCCGATGCGCGGAGTCTCGGCCAGGCCAAAGAGCTCCTGAAGTTTCACGGCCGCGACGATCGTGCCGTCATCGCGATACTCGAGTTTCACACTCCGCCCGCTCGGCAGCTCGAGAGTCCTCGGTCCTCGGGCCTCGGGCCTCGGTTCCGCGCGGTGGGGCGCGAGGCGGCGTTCCACCTGCTGCTCGTGCAGCACCAGATTCATGTACGCCTTCCGTTCGATCACCCGGACGAAGTCGCCGTCGATCTCCTCGATGCGGTCGCGGCGCGTCGGTGAGAGCCATTCGCGCTCGACCGGTACGGCGCGGAGCACGAGATCGCCGCGGACTTCCAGCGCGACGAAGAAATCGCCGGGGGTGAACTCGATCTCGCGCGCCAGCGTCGCTCCGGTGCCGGTGGCGAGAAGCACGCGCGGCGACTTCGGTTCGCGCCGCATGGCCACGCGGTCGGGAAATCCCGCCAGGATCGCGCGGCGGAGATCGTCATCCGCGATGTGATGCCGGTACGCCTTGCCGAGGACGCGGTGCGCGATCTGGCGGAGCTCGCGCTCATCGCCTTCGGCCGCGAGCTCGATGGCCTCATCCGAGCCGCACGCCGCGATCAGCATGCGCGCCAGGCGCGGATGAAGAGGAAGCTCGCGCATCTGCGCGCCGATCGCGGTCAGCTTTCGATTCTCGATCGCGCCGATCTGTTCGAGCAGCGTGATCGCGCTGGTGATGCGTTCCTCCTGCGGGCGCTCGAACCATTCGAACGTCGCGGGATCGCCGCCCCAGGCGATGATGTCGAGCGCGGCGGAGGCCAGATCGACGCGGCGGATCTCCGGCTCGCGATGCGGGCGCAGCAGCGCGCGTGGATCCCAGAGCCGCGTCACGCGGCCGGGGCCGAGGCGGCCGGCCCGGCCTGCGCGCTGCTCGGCGGAGTCGCCGGTGATCTGCTCGGTGACGAGATGGTCGACCGCTGTCTCGCTGTCGTAGCGCAGTACTTTTTGCAGCCCGGAATCGACGACATCGGAGACGCCGTCGACGGTCAGCGAGGTCTCGGCGACGTTCGTGGCCACGATCACCTTTGGTTCGGATGATGGAGCGAGTGCGGCTTCCTGCCCGTCGACCTCGAGCGATCCGTGCAGCGGCAGAACGCGCGCGCCGACATCGCGAAGCTCGCCGATCGTTCGATCGATTTCCCGCCGGCCGGGAAGAAAACAGAGGATGTGGCCTTTCGCCGTCGGAAGGGCATTGCGCACCGCCTGGGCGACGGAACCCTGCGCGTAGCGGACTTCGATCGGATACTGCCGCGCGTCGATCGTCATCACGCGCGCGCCGAGGAAGTCGGCGAGCGGTTTCGTGTCCAGAGTCGCGGACATGACCACGAGCGCGAGATCGTCACGCGATGCCGTGGCCTGTTTCGCCAGCGCCAGCGCCAGATCGGCATGCACGCTGCGCTCGTGGAACTCGTCGAGGATGACGACGTTGAAGTCGGTGAGCAGCGGATCCGATTGCATCCGCGCCGTCAGGATCCCCTCCGTCGCCACGAGCAGCCGCGTGCGCGCCGAGAAGCGCCGCTCGAAGCGGATCTGCCATCCGATCTCGTTGCCGATGGTCCAGTTGCGCTCCGATGCGATCCGGCGGGCGAGCGCGCGCGCGGCCACGCGCCGCGGCTGCAGAAGAATGGTTTTGCCGAGTTGTGACAGCGCCGGCGGGACGCGGGTGGTCTTGCCCGAACCCGGCGGTGCGACGATGATGGCGCGGCGCTCGGATCGGACCAGGCGCACGATTTCAGCGATGTGTGAATCGACGGGTAACGGTTGCATGAGCGGGATTCGGGATTCGGGATTCGGGATTCGCGTCCTTCTCCTCATCATTCTGCTCGCTGCGTGCCGCGCGCGCGAGACGCGGGTCAGCGTTCCGGCGAATGCGCCCGTCATTCTCATCTCCATCGACACATTGCGCGCCGATCATCTCCCCGCGTACGGCTATGGCGCGGTCGATACTCCTAATATCAATGCACTACGAAAAGATGCAATCTTATTTCGTAATGCTTATTCTCACGTACCTCTGACGCTTCCTTCGCACGTCTCCATCCTGACGGGCGAGCTGCCACCCGACAACGGCGTGCGCAACAACATCGGATTTCCGTTCGACGCTTCGAAGCACGCCACGATCCCGTCGCTGCTCAAACAGCGAGGGTATGCGACCGGCGCGGCCGTGTCCGCGTACGTTCTCCGCGCCAACACCGGCCTCGGATCCGCGTTCGACTTCTACGACGATCGCATCGACGTGCGCGAGGCCGAGGCCGTCGGACGTCTGCAGCGCCCGGGGATGGAGACCGAGGCGGTTGCGGAGCAGTGGATCGGTCCGCGGGCGCGGCAGCCGTTCTTCTTCTTGCTCCACCTCTTCGAGCCGCACACGCCCTACGACCCGCCCGAGCCGTTCCGGTCGCGATACGCGAACCGGTACGACGGCGAGATCGCCGCGGCGGACGCGATCGTCGGGAAGTTCATCGACTTCCTCAAGCGCAGCGGCGTCTACGACCAGTCGATGCTCATCCTTCTCTCCGATCACGGCGAAGGACTCGGCGAGCACGGCGAGGACGAGCACGGGATCTTCCTCTACCGCGAAGACCTTCACGTGCCGCTGATGGTCAAGCTGCCGAAATCGGATCGTGCGAACAGCACGGTCGATGCGCCGGTCGCGCTCATCGACATTCTCCCGACCATCGTCGGCGGAGCGAAGACGAAAGGGCGTTCGCTGCTCGAGAACGGCCCGGTCCGCCGCATCTACAGCGAGACTCTCTATCCGCGCATCCACCTCGGCTGGAGCGACCTCCGCTCGCTCGTCGACGATCAGTTCCACTACATCGACGCGCCGCGGCCCGAGCTGTACGCGATCCCCGATGCCGCCGAGCGGAACAACGTCGCCGCCGACAACCGGCGCGTGTACGCGAGCATGCGCAAGGATCTCGAGCCGTTCAACCGCGAGATGCCGGCGATCGGCAACATCGATCCCGAAGAGGCGAAGAAGCTCACCGCGCTCGGTTACCTCGGATCCGCGGCGGCGGGAACGAGCGGGCCGCTTCCCGATCCGAAGGACAACATCGCCGAACTGAATCTGCTCAAGGACGCGGCGTCGCTGGAGACCGGGGGCCACCTCGCTGAAGCGATCGCCAAGTATCGTGAAGTGATCGATCGCAATCCGCGTCTCACCGACGCCTGGTCGCAGCTCGCGCGTCTCCTGCAGGAGAGTGGCAACACGAAGCAGGCCATCGAGACGTACAAGCGCGCGATTGCAGTCGCTCCGTCGCTCGCCGGCGAATTCTCACTCGCCCTCGGGGATCTGTACCTTTCCGTCAATCAGCCGGACCAGGCGGCCGCGCACGCGCAGCTCGGCCTGGCCACGAATCCCGGCAGCGCGCACGTGATCCTCGGCCGCGCGGCGTTGGCGAAAGGCGATCTCACCACAGCGACTGCACAGGCCGAGGAGGCGATGAAGTCGTACAGCTATCGCGCGCCGGCGTCGATTCTCGAGGCGCAGATCCTGGTCAGGCAAAAACGGCTCGATGAGGCGTCCGCCGCGCTCGATCAGGCGCTGGCCGATGCCCGCGCGCGCAACGATCGCGTGCCGCCGTTGCTCAACTTCGTCCGCGGCGACATTCTCGCCCGCCGGAATCGCATCGATGAGGCGGTCGCGGCATTCAACGAAGAGATCCGCGTTTATCCTCACGACCGCCAGGCGTACGCGAACCTGACGGCTGTTTATCTGCTCACCGGCCGCAGGCGCGAAGCGAACGAGACCATGGAGCGGCTCGTCCGTGCGAATCCCGATCCGTCGAGCTACGAGATGGCCGCCGAGACGTTCGCGCAGCTTCACGACGATGTCGATGCCGCCGCCTGGCGCCGCCGCGGGCACGCTTTGCGCTAGTTCATGAGGCATGGCTAACGACGACATCGATGACCGGGCAGAAGGCGAGACTCCTCCGCACGAAAAGGACGACCGGACCAACGCCGGCTACGACGAGGCGGCGCACAGCGGCCCGAATCGCTACGGCGTTCCCGAGGGCGAGGGCGGCGTGTTCGGAACGACCGGCGGCGGCACGCCGGAAGTGGGCTTTCACATCGAAGATCGTGATTCCGGGAAGACGGCGGGGAATCGGGGAGTCACGCGGAAGCCCCCGTCATCCTGAGCCGAGAAGGTGGCGAAGGATTTCGAGATGCGAAGCTCGAGATCCTTCGCTTCGCTCAGGATGACGTGGCTCAGAGCTCGCGCGACAGATCGCGCCAGGTCGGATTCGTTGTCTTGACGAGCGCGATCTTCTTCGCGCGTGTCATGCCTTTGATCATGATGCAGGCCTTTGATCATGATTAAGGCCTTTGATCATGATGTAGACGGAGAATTACTTTCTGCGTCCGTCGCCTCGCCACTTCGATTCGACTCTTGGCGCCCTCATGCCCACGTCATCCTGAGCCGCGAAGACGGCGAAGGATCTCGAGATGCGAAACTCGAGATCCTTCGCTTCGCTCAGGATGACGTGGCTCAGAGCTCGCGCGACAGATCGCGCCAGGTCGGATTCTTTGTCTTGACGAGCGCGATCTTTTTCGCGCGGGTCAGGCCTTTGATCTGTTTTTCCCGTGTGATCGCGTCTGCGACGTAGTCGAACATCTCGAAGTAGACGAGGCGATCGAAATGGTAGCGGCTCGTGAATTGTGATCCGGCACCAACCAAATGCGCAGCCACTCGTCGTCTCAATTCGTTCGTCACGCCCGTGTACAACGTCATCGAATTGTTGGACATGATGTAGACGGAGCATTGCTTTCGTCGTCCATCCGATCGCCACATCGATCCGGTACGCGGTATTCGCACCCCACGTCATTCTGAGGCCGAGCGCAGCGAGGCCGAAGAATCTCTACCATCCGTAGTCTGAGATCCTTGGCCGTCGTAGTCTGAGATCCTTGGCCCCGTAGTCTGAGATCCTTGGCCCTCGTAGTCTGAGATCCTTCGCCGTCTTCGCGGCTCAGGATGACGTGGGCGCGATGAAGCCGTCGTACACGATCTGCGACCAGGTCTCCATCCGCTCGCGCATCGCGGCGAGATCGGCGCGCGCGACCCACGAGCCCGTCATCTTCTCGGTCTCGCGAATCGTGACCTCGGGCTTCGCCGCGTCGAGCACATACACCGCGCCGAGGTGGACGCGGCCGACGTCGGTGGTGTCGTCGTTGAGGATGCCGACGAACGTCACCTCGTAATCGCCCTCCACGCCGACTTCCTCTTCGAGCTCCTTCTGCAGGCCTTCGACGATCGTTGGCGCGTCGGGGTTGATGTGTCCGCCGATCCCGAGGGAGAGCTTGTGGTGGAGGCGTGACTCGGTCTGCCTGATCGTCCGCTGCAGCAGAAAGTACGAGTGGCCATGGCGGATCACGACGTACGGAATGATCTGCTTGTATTGCGGCGACTGCTCCGCCGTGGGACGGTCGATGAAGAAGTGCTTGTCGACGATGACGTCGAGGATCTCGTCGAGATCGTGACGGATCAGGTCGTACGTGCGCTTGCCGATGAAGCGCGCCAGGTCGGAGCGCGCGACGACCATGACCTGCTCGGTCATCGCATGTACCTCAGGACTTCATCGTGAAGAAGGCCGTTCGTCGACACGCCGCTGCCCGCGTCCGCGCGCGCTTCGCCGCGCAGATTCGTGAATCTCCCGCCGGCCTCCTCGACGATGACTTGCACCGCCGCCATGTCCCAGTGCGAGACCGCGGGCTCGATGGCAATGTCCAGCGCGCCCTCGGCGACGAGCACGTGCGACCAGAAGTCGCCGAATCCGCGCGAGCGAGAGCATTGCCTCACCAGCTCGAGGAACTGGCTCGTGAGCCCGTTCGCGTCGAAGTCGGTGATGCTGTCGTATCCGATCGAGGCTTCGCCGATCGATGCCACTGGCGATACGGCGATGCGCTTCCCGTTGCAGAATGCCCCTTCGCCGCGGAGCGCCCACCATCGGCGATTCATGGCCGGGGCGGAGATCACCCCAGCGATGCCGTCCAGCGCGATCAACGTCCCGAACACCGGCACGCCGCGGACATAGTTTTTCGTTCCGTCGATCGGATCGACGATCCAGCGGCGTTTTCCCGAACCGCTCGTGCCGAATTCCTCTCCGACAATCCCGTCGCCCGGCCGCTCCCTGCCGAGGCGCTCGCGAATCATCCGCTCGACGGCCTCGTCGGCCTCGGAGACCGGCGTGCGATCGCCCTTCGTCCGGACCGAGAGTGTCTCGGACTGGAAGTAGCGCATGGTGATCTCGTCGGCGGCATCGGCGAGCGAAAGCGCGAGGGAGAGGTCCGCGTTCAAGCGCCGGCAGGTTAGCATGTGCGCCGCGCGATGTTCGGATTGGTCCTCCTGCTCACGTTGACCAACGCGATGCCTGTCCTCCGCTGGGGCGGCGACGCCGAAGGCGGCGCGCCGTACGTGGAGGCCGATCCGAACGACCCGTCGAAGCTCCGCGGCTTCGACGTCGAGGTCGCCGAGCAGATCGCCGCGGCCCTCGGACGCCGGCCCCAGTTCGTTCAGGTGGCGTTCTCGTCAATCGACCAGTCTGTCGCTCGCGGCGACTTCGACATGGGCATGAGCGGTGTCGAGGACACGCCCGCTCGCCGCGCCGCCCTCGCCGCGACGATGCCGTATTTCGAATTCCGGGAAGTGATCACGGTGCGCGACGAGGATCGCAACCGCTTCCGCGCACTCGCCGACTTCAAAGGCCGCCGCATCGGCACCCTCGGCGGCACGATCGCGTACGACATCCTTCTCGACCATGCGAAGAGGGACGGCTTCGAGCCGATCTCCTACGACGATGATGTGCATCCGTACGAGGACCTGCGCAACGGCCGCCTCGACGGCGTGCTGCTCGACCACATCATCGCCGCGCGCTCGATGCGAAGAACGAGCGGCCTGTACACGAATCCAAACGCCGTCGCCACCGGCCACTACATCATCGTGCTGGCGAAGGGAAACACCGCGCTCCGCGACAAGATCGACGAAATCCTCAAAGCAAAGATGCGAGACGGCACGCTGGAGAGGATTTATCGGAAGTGGAACATCTGGGACGAGGGGCAAGAGGCGTTCTTCAAGCGAAGTCCCGAATCCCGAATCCCGAATCCCGAACCCCGAATGCCGAGTCCCGAACCCCGAGCCCCGAACCGCGTCCTGGCATACCTTCCCGCGCTCCTCCGCGCCACTCTCATCACGATCGTCCTCTCCTGCGCGTCGATGGCGCTCGCCGTCCTCGTCGGGGTGATCGCCGCGACGTCGAGAATCTATGGCGGATTCCTCCTGCGCGGGATCTTCACGCTGTATGTCGAGATCACGCGCGGCACGCCGGTGCTGCTGCAACTGTTCGTGATCTATTACGGGCTCTCCTCGGTCATCCGGCTGCCGGCGTTCGTCGCCGCGCTCATCGGCCTCGGCCTCAACTACGCGGCGTACGAGAGCGAGATCTATCGCGGCGCGATGGAGGCGGTGCCGCGCGGGCAGCTCGAAGCGGCGCGCACGCTCGGATTGTCGGAAGCGCAGGTGTTCCGTCTCGTGCGCGGGCCGCAAGCGTTCCGGCTGGCGCTCGCGCCGATGACGAACGACTTCGTGGCGCTGCTCAAGGACTCCTCGCTCGTCTCGGTGATCACGGTCGTGGAGCTGACCAAGCAGACTTCGATCTTCGCGGCGAACATCGGGAGCTGGGTCGTGCCGGGAGCGATCTGCGCGGCGCTCTACCTCGCGCTCTCGCTGCCGCTGGCGCGTGCTGCACGCGCGCTCGAACGCCGCTGGAGGATGCCCTCGGAGTGAGCACGGTTCTCCGAGTCGACGATCTGCGCATGGCCCGCGGTGCGAGGCAGGTGCTGCGCGGCGTGAGCCTCGAAGCGCGGCAGGCCGAAGTCGTCGCGTTGATGGGACTTTCCGGCGGCGGGAAGACGACCGTCCTCCGCGCGATCACGGCGCTCGAGCCGTTCGATGCCGGATCGATCGACGTCGGCGGTGTCGTGCTTCGTCCCGGGCCTCTGCCGGCGGGCGAAGCACTCGCCGATCTTCGCCGCCACGTCGGGATCGTCTTTCAGTTTCACTACCTGTTCGAGCATCTGACGGCGCTGGAGAACGTCACGCTCGCTCCGATTCATGTCGCGCACGCGAGCCGTCACTCCGCCGAGGAGCGTGCGGTGCAGCTGCTCGAATCGCTCGGCGTCGCCCATCGCCGCAACGCCTACCCGCGCGAGCTATCGGGCGGCGAGGCGCAACGCGTCGCGATCGCCCGGGCCATGGCCATGGAGCCGCCGCTTCTGCTGATGGACGAACCGACCGCATCGCTCGATCCGGCGCGCCGCTCCGACCTCGGCGACACGCTGCGCGGCCTCGCGCGCGGCGGCCGGACGCTCGTGATCACGACGCACGACGACGACTTCGCGCGCGAGTTCGCCGATCGCGTGGTCATCCTCGCCGAGGGCGAGGCGGTCGAGGAAGGCGACGCGCGGCAGGTGCTCACGAATCCCACTCACGCAGCCACGAAACAACTCCTGGAAGGAAATGAATGATTCGTTACCTGATTGCCCTCGTCCTCTGTGGAGCGACTGCCGTCCCGGGCGTCGGACAGCCCGACGGGCGGGGACGCGCGCCGCTCCACGTCGAGGATTACGCGACGATGCCGGAGATCGGCGGCGTCCGTTTCTCTCCGGACGGCAACCGCATCGCCTACGTCGTCACGCGTGCGAACTTCGAGCGCTCGATGTACGAAGGCGAGATCCACGTCATCAACACCGACGGCACCAGCGACATGCTGCTGACTCGCGACAGCGGGTCGAGCACGCATCCGCGCTGGTCGCCGGACGGCAAACGGATCGCCTTTCTCTCCGACCGCGGCGGCAGGACCGCGATTTATCTCATCGACCTTGCCGGCGGCGAGTCTTCGGTTCTCACCGACGAGCCTACGCCGATCCGCGACTTCGACTGGTCGCCCGACAACCGCACCATCGCCTTCACGCGCCAGGATGAAGCGGGTCCGCGGGACGAGGTGATCGTCGTCGGTCAGAACAAACGATATGTGCGGCTGTACACGATCGATGTCGAGACGCGCGCGGTGCGGCGGCTGACCGAGGGTCCGGGGACGGTGTTCTCGTTCTCGATTGCGCCGGACGGCAAGTCGATCGTGTTCGATCGCTCGCTCGGAAACGGTCTCGACGATCTGTACCGCACCGATCTCTACCTGGTTCCGATCACCGGCGGCGAAGCGAAAGCGCTCGTGCGCCGCGCCGGCATCGACCGCACGCCGTTGTTCTCGCCTGACGGAAAGTCGGTGGCCTTCATCAGCGCCGGCGGCGTGCACGACTGGCTCCGTCAGATCGCGCTGCATGTCGTGTCCGTCGCCGATCGGACGACGCACCTCGTCAGTGCCGCCTACGGCCGCGCGCCGTCCGGTTTTTCGTGGTCGTCCGACTCCCGCTCGCTCTGGCTCGAGGGGCCGTGGAACACGACCGACCAGATCTTTCATCTCGACGCGGACGGCCACGGCTTCGCGAACGTCTCGAAACTCGACGGTGTGATCGGTTCGACGTCGTTCGACGCGAAAAAGCAGATGGCGGCGTTCGTGTACGAAAGCCTCACCGAACCGCCGGAGCTGTACGTTTCATCGCTCACCACGTTTGCTCCGCGGCGGCTGACGAACATCCATGCCGATTACCGCAACCGCGCCCTCGGCGAGACGCGACTCATCCGCTGGAAGAATCCGAAGGACGGCCTCGAGATCGAGGGGCTGCTCACGCTGCCGATCGGCTACGTGACCGGCAAGCGCTATCCGCTGCTGACGTTTGCCCACGGCGGTCCCGGCTCGCGCTTCGACCAGGGATTTCTCGGCTACCTCTCGTACATCTATCCCGTGCACGTGTTCGCGGCGGAGGGGTTTGCGGTGCTGCGGCCCAATCCGCGCGGCACCGGCGGTTACGGACAGGCGTTCTACTCGGCGAATCGCAACGACTGGGGCGGCATGGACTGGCTCGACATCAACGCCGGCATCGACAAGCTCATCGCCGACGGCATCGCTGATCCCGCGCGCCTCGGATTCATGGGATGGAGCTACGGCGGATTCATGTCCGCGTGGGCGGAGGGGCACAGCGACCGATTGAAAGCGATCAGCATCGGCGCGCCGGTGGTCGATCTGCTCAGTTTCCACGGCACCACCGACATCCGCGATTTCATTCCGTTCTACTTCGGCCCGGCGCCGCCGGCCGAGCCGCAGCAGCTCGAGGAGCTGCGCCACGCGCCGCTGTCGCTCGATCTTCTGCGCGCCCACAGTCCGCTCTGGCATCTGAAGCCGACCCATGCGGCCGTGCTCATCCAGCACGATGACGGCGACGAGCGCGTGCCGCTGTCGCAGGGAACGATGCTTTATCGCATGCTCGACGAGCTCGGCGTGAACGTGACGATGGTCGTGTACCCGCACGAGCCGATGCACACGCCGCGCAAGCCCCAGAACCGCATCGACGTGGGCCGGCGGAACGTGGAGTTCATGAAGAAGTACGTGATGCCGTGATTCGGGATTCGGAATTCGGGGTTCGGGATTCGGGATTCGGGGTTCGGGATTCGGGGTTCAGAACATTCGGCGACAACGGCGGTTGGATAACGCGTCCTCGCACTGCTGTCGCACGCTATGTGCAGCTTGCGCAAACGGTTCCCACACGCGCGGGAGTAGTATCGTTTAGGACATTACGCAGCTTTGGGCGTTGGTGGCCGAGATGGAAGCTGCTCAATGAAGAGTCGGGCGTCACGATGAGCGCAAGAGCTGTCACCGCTTTGATCGCATTCTGCGCGGGTCTTGTTTCAATCGTTGGATGCCAACAGCCAACTTTTCGTCACCAGCTGCACGAAAGAGCAAGACAACGTCTGCTCGCCCGTATCAGAGAAGAACAAGCAACGCAGGCGCGATTTGAAAAGCTTGGCCCGGGAACGCCGTCGGCGGCCGTGCTTAAAGAGTTCGGAAGCCCAAGCACGACAAGTTCGTGCAGAAACTCACACGAATGCTGGTTCTACGACATTTCAGGTCAAACCTATTTCGTGTGCTTCGACGATCATGCAACGGTAACGTGCGAAGGTCGTGCGTCGATCTTCGGTCAAAACGCTCGTGGCCACTGACGCCCAAATCGCGTTTGCAGCGGACTCGCTGCCGTTCGCTGGCAAGTTCAGATATCCTTCAGGCGTCCTGCCTTCGGCGCGTGGAGGCACCTCGCCGCTGAAACGCAGCGACGTTGGACGACGAGATCCTTGATCTCCCGGTTCATGATTGCTACCGCCTATGCCGATTGTTCGAAAGCGTCCGGAACCACACAGCTTGAAGCCACGATTTCGGCGTCATGCGCCGCTTACACTGTCAGTGTTCGTAGCCACCGCTTTAGCCACGGTAGTCGTAATTGCACCTCAGATGATCGTGAATTATCGCGGTCTGAACCTCACGCCGAAAGAAAGGGTGGAAGCGGAGGCGGATCTCCGATCGTCGCTCATACAGCTACTCGGTGGGGGCATTCTTGTGACGGGTCTCTACTTCACGGCGCGCGGCTTCAGCTTGACCCGTGAGGGTCATATCACCGATCGCTATGCGAAGGCGATTGAGCAAATCGGCACCACCAATGCTGACGTGCGCATTGGCGGAATCTACGCGCTGGAGCGGATCGCTCGCGATTCGCAAGATGATCGTGAAACCGTTATCGACGTTCTTTCTACGTACATCCGCGAGCACACGAAGAAAGGGCATCGGACACCGAGTGATGAGAAGATCGGCGCAGACGTCCAAGCTGCTCTCCTCGTGGTGGCACGACGACCCGGCGTAGAAACTGAGCGCCGCCGACTAGACTTCTATTGCGCCGGGTTGAACGACGCCGACTTTGCGGCTGGCGACTTTCGAGGCGCGATGTTCGACTATGGCCGACTTGATAACGCGCACTTCGGTGGAGCCCTACTCGACGGGGCTGACCTCTCCTTCTGCAAGGCTAGGGGCGCCGCCTTCACCCATACGAGCGCTCAAAACGCACACTTTGTGAATGCGACATTTTCCCATGGTTGGTTCTTGAATGCCAACCTTGAAAACGCAGACTTCTCCGGTTGCGACCTTACATCCTCGGATTTCGGTCGCCGATACGATGAGCACGGAGCCCCGCCTCTTCCGCCTGCAGTACTTACAAACGCACGTTTCACGAAGGCCAACTTGAAAGGCACGATCCTTCGAGGCGTTGATCTTCGGACTCTCACCGGCCTCACGCCGGATCAGTTAAGGGAAGCGATCACCGATGAAAACACTCTTCTACCACTCAAGTGGCGTGGAAACGAAGACGATGAATAGGTCTGTCCAGAACGTCATCGTCCAACTCTGCGGTGCAGCCGACGTGGCCCGCTGCCTCGCTGCACTCGAAGTTGAGCTACCATCGCATCGCGGGCCACGCGACTGAACCCTAGGCCGTTAGCCCGACCGAACATGCCTCAGAATGCAATCGCGCTCGTGGATGACATCTTGGACGAAATCGAGCACCTCGAGCCAAGTTGCAAGTCATCAGAACTACGAGTGCGCGAGCTGCAGACGGCAGTGCACTCGTTCTCGACCCGGCTTGAGCAGCTTCATCGTGATGAACCCGCCTTTCGAATCTTTGATCGCATGAGAAACGAACCACCTACGTGGTGGCGCGATCACGGCGAGTACGTAGACAAGGAAGACTTCGAACATCTTCGAAAGTGGCGCAAGATCGCAGAGACAATTCTCGATCGTGTCGATCCGAGCCAGAATTCGCGGAAGCAGCGCGGTTTCACTACGACAGTGGCAACGCCGCAGCCAACTCTGTCGACGGCTGTTGTCGATCGCGCGATCAGCGATGCTGAGACTCTCATCCGAGCGCAGGGGGCGACCAGTGCGGTAGATCGGATTCACACTGCTCTTCACGGCTACCTTCGTGTCATCTGCGATGCTGCAAAAATTACGACTTCGACGGACGCCTCGCTTACACAGCTATTCAAAGCTATACGCGAGCATCACCCTAAATTCCAGGCAACGGGCGCGAGAGCCGCAGATATTCAGCAAATCGTTCGCGCGATCGCGTCGATCGTGGGTGTTCTGGATCCTGTACGAAACCAGGCGACAGTGGTTCACCCCAACCTGATATTGCTCGATGAACCAGAGGCGATGTTGGTGATCAATGCAGCACGAACGATTCTGCATTACCTCGACGCCAAGCTCCGCTAGATTCTTGCTCGCGGTCGGCGGCTAACTCCGGCGCTGGAGCGGAGCTTCGGCCCGCGGCTTTGGTAGGCAACCGCGCAAAACCTACGAGCGGGCCGAAGCCGCTCATCTCTGAACGTTGGACGGACCAACGACGTAGAATATTCATATGGTTACGACGCTTTTTCTCACCACATCGATGCTCTTCGCGCAGGCAGCCGAGCCTGCGCAATCAACACGGCAATCATTCAACGTCACCGTCACAATCACTGATGAGCAGGGCGATTCACTGCCCGGCGTAACAGTCACACTCCTTCGAGACGGTGCAGAAATAGCCCTCATCAGCGATGTCGAAGGTACTGTTCGATTCCGAAGCGCTCCAAACGATCGAATCCAGATTCGCTCTGAACTTGAAGGCTTTAGGCGAGCGAGCAGGAAGATTACGGTTGCGCGCGATGAAAGCATCATCCTGAAGATGAAGCTGGCACTCAGCGAGCCGATCATCATCGCGTGTCCGCCGCCTCAACTACCGGAGCCGTTCACCTTCACGATAAGTCCTTGGTTCATTCAGGGTGGCGTGCTCCCCAAGAACTGATCCAGGAGATATGAGAGTCTAAGGGCCTCGAAGGAGGCAGGAGGACTCTGAGTGAAACGGAAGAAGAACACGCCGGAGCAAATCGTGACGAAGCTGCGGCAAGCGCAGCTGGAACTC
>DATISF010000019.1:0-26163 GCA_035468985.1 Thermoanaerobaculia bacterium | reverse complement strand
TTCAGGCCGCGCGAGAATGCGCGGTTCGTGCGCATTGCGATCGGCTCGCTGGGAGAGGCAATGACCCACCTGCGCCACGCGCTCAGACATCGGTACATCTCGGAGCTCGAGTACCAAGGCCTGATGCGTCTGGCAAAACGCGCGCACGGTGCGGCGACGGGGCTGGTGTTGTATCTGGATTCCTGTCCCCCGGACCGTCCCGCGCCCGCCGATCGGCAAGCACGCCACCACCGCCATTCGCCCAGGAAGGAGGAACCCGAACCGTGAACCCCGGAACCCAACCTTGAACCCCGAACCCCGAACCCGACCGTGAACCCCGAACCCCGAACCCCGAACCGCGTATCATCACTTCATGCTGACCATCATCGTGGCGTTTGTAGCGGGTGGGTTGTTGGTGTGGGCGCTGATGAATGTTCGCGTCGCCAGGATCACCGCGGAGCGGGAGATCGCGCAGGCGCGGGCCAGTCAGCTCGAAGCATCGCGCGAAGACGTGAAGAACCTCTTCGTGGCCGAGGCGCAGCGGGCGTTCAGGAATGTGAGCGAGACGCTCGTGCAGATGAACAAGACCCAGGTCGACGGCTCGCTGGAAACGAAGAGGGCCGAGATCGACGGTCTTCTCAAGCCGTTGCGCGACATGGTCGAGAACTACCGCGGCGAGCTGGTGAAGTCGGAGCACGCTCGCAACGCTTCGTACGGCGGCCTGCAGGAGCAGATCCGCTCACTTCTCACGATTCAGGAATCGGCCCAGCGCGAAGCGACGCGGCTGGCGAATGTCCTCCAGTCGCCGACCACGCGCGGCAACTGGGGCGAGATCACGTTGCGCCGTTGCGTGGAGCTCGCCGGCATGACCGAGTATTGCGATTTCTTCGTCCAGGAAACGATCGAAGGCGAGGAGCGGCGGCGCCTGCGTCCGGACATGCTCATTCGTCTTCCGAATGGTCGCGTCATCGCCGTCGACTCCAAGGCGCCGGTCACCATGGAGACGGACGAAGAGCAGCGAAAGGCCCTGTTGCGGCGTCACGTCGAGGCGCTGAGCCGCAAGGAGTACCAGAACGCGCTCGATGACAGTCTCGACTTCGTGGTCCTGTTCGTTCCGGGGGAGCAGTTCCTTCCCCATGACGGCGAGCTGTTCGAGTCCGCCGCCCAGAAGAAAATCTTCATCGCCTCGCCGGCGATCCTCATCCCGCTGCTGCGCGCCGTCGAAGCGGGGTGGAAAGCGGAGCGGACCGAAGAGAACGCCAAGAAGATGCACGACGCCGGTGTCGAGCTCTTCAATCGCTTCGTGACGGCGATGGAGAAGATCGCCGCGATCGGCCGTGCGCTCGAGTCGACGGTCGGCAAGTACAACGAAGCGATCCGCTCGATCGACTCGCGCCTCTGGCCGAAAGGGGAGGAGATGCAGCGCATGGCCGGCAGCGGCAAGGAGCTCGCGAACCTCGAACAGATCGAGGCGACGCCGCTGCAGTCGAGCAGGCTGCGCCTGACCATGCAGTCGGAGGATGAAGGCACCGTCGTCCCAATCGAGCGCTGATGCTGCGCTACGACGATTTGTGTTATCCTCCCTTCCGCCATGACAACCCAACTCTTGGAGAACGAGTCGTCCGCCGCAAGCGACTCGCGTCTTTGGCTCGGCCGATAGGCCGCTCATCGTCGTAGACAACTACGACTCCTTCACCTACAACCTGGTCCAGCAGATCGAACGGCTCGACGGCCGCCCTGTGGTCGTCATCCGCAACGATGCCTTCGATCCCGCCGAGCTCCTCGCGCGCCGCCCACGGGCGCTGGTGATCTCGCCTGGCCCCGGCGTGCCGTCGCGCGCGGGGCGGATCGTCGAGCTGATCCGCGTCGCCGGCCTCATCCCCGTTCTGGGCGTCTGTCTCGGCCACCAAGCCATCGGCGAGGCGTTCGGCGCTCGCGTCGTCCTGGGAGGCGTTCCGGTGCACGGGAAGATCACGGCGGTGCGGCATGGCGGCGAGCGCCTCTTCGCCCGCTGTCCCAATCCGATGGAGAGCGCGCGTTACCACTCGCTCGTCGTCGAGCCCGGCTCGCTCTCCGATGCGTTTACCATCGATGCACAAACCGAGGACGGAGTGATCATGGCCATCTCCCACCGGGAGCGCCCTGTGTTCGGGATTCAGTTTCATCCGGAGTCGTTCGGAACCGGCTGCGGCGACCAGCTTGTCCGCAATTTCCTGGAGGTGACACGATGATCGGCGACGCAATCCGGCAAACGGTCTCCGGCGCGCATCTCGACCGTGAAGCGATGTACGAAGTCTTCTGCACCGTGATGGACGGGAAGACCACGGATGTGCAGAAGAGCGCGTTTCTCGTTGCGCTTCGCATGAAAGGGGAGACGTCGGAAGAGATCACCGGCGCGGCCATGGCCATGCGCGAGCGTGTGACGCCGCTGCAGGTCGATCGCGACAATCTGGTCGACACCTGCGGCACCGGCGGTGACGGCCGCGGGACGTTCAACATTTCGACCGTGGCGGCGATCGTGGCCGCGGCGGCGGGAGCGCATGTGGCCAAACACGGCAATCGTGCCGTGTCGTCGTCGTGCGGGAGCGCCGATCTGCTCGCCGAGCTCGGCGTGAACATCGATCTCGACGCGCCGCGCATGTCGAGTGTGCTGAATCGCACCGGCATCGCCTTCCTGTTCGCGCCGAAGCTGCATCCGGCGATGAGCGCGGTCGCCGCCGTACGGCGCGAGCTCGGCGTGCGAACGATCTTCAACGTCCTCGGCCCCCTGACCAACCCGGCGTTCGCGCGGCGGCAGGTTCTCGGCGTCTACGCGGACCATCTCGTGGAGACGGTCGCAAACGTGCTGCTGGCGCTCGGCGCCGAACATGCTCTCGTCGTTCACAGCCGTGACGGGCTCGACGAGATTTCCGTCTCCGCGCCGACTCACGTCTGCGAAGTGCGCGATCGCCAGGTTCGCTCGTACGAGATCACGCCGAACGAGGCCGGAGTCGCGTCGCACAAGCTCGAGGAGATTGCCGGCGGCGATCCGAAGCGGAATGCCTCGATCGCCCGATCGGTGCTGGAGGGAAAGAAGGGCGCGGCGCAGGATGTCGTGGCCCTCAACGCCGGCGCGGCCCTCTATGTCGGCGGCGCGGCCGCTTCGATTCGCGAAGGCGCGGCCATGGCCCGGCAGGCCATCGAGAACGGGCGGGCGTTGGCAAAGCTGGAAGAGATGATCGATGCGTCGCGGAGCGCGGCGTAGTGAGCGGTGTCCTCGAAGCGATCGTGCGGCGGACGCGCGAGCGTCTCGCCGCCGAGCAGAGCGATGTCGAGCAGATCCGCCGGCTTGCCAATGCAACGTCGCTCTATCGCAAACCGCACGCGTTCTCAGCCGCTCTGAAGGGCGACGGCATCAACGTCATCTCGGAGATCAAGGCGGCCTCGCCGTCGGCGGGTGCAATCGTCGAGAATCCCGATGTGGAGCAGATTGCGGGTGAGTACAAGCGAGGAGGCGCCGCCGCGATCTCCATCGTCGCCGAGCCCGAGTTCTTTCATGGCTCACCGGAATGGATCGGACGCGCGTCGCGAGCGTCGGGACTGCCGGTGATCATGAAGGACTTCGTCGTGCAGCCGTCGCAGATTTTCCGAGGCGTGGCGGTGGGCGCGGATGCCGTGCTCCTGCTGGCATCGCTGCTCGATTCGAAGCAACTCTCGATGTTCATCGGGTTGCTCGACGAGTTGGAATGCGACGCGCTGGTCGAGGTTCACGACGATGCCGAGTTGGAGGTCGCCCTTGCTGCAGGTGCTCGTGTGATCGGCGTCAACAATCGCGACCTCCGCACGTTCAAGGTCGATCTGGCCACCTCGGAGCGGCTCGCGCCGCGGATTCCGTCCGGTATCGTGAAAGTTGCGGAGAGCGGGATCGGCACGCACGACGACATCCGCCGCCTGCGAGCATTTGGTTTCGACGCATTTCTGGTCGGGGAGTCTCTGTTGCGGCAGAATGACCGCGCCGGAGCCGTCCGCAAGCTGCGCGGAGTACCGTCATCCTGAGCGAAGCGAAGGAATCTCGTCGGCCGAGATGCTTCGCTCCGCTCAGCATGAGGTCGAGAGAGAGGCCATGACCAGGATCAAGATCTGCGGGCTCACCCGCGAGCACGATGTGCTGTTCTGCGCCGACCAGGGCGCCGACTTCCTCGGGTTCATCTTCGTGCCGTCCACCCCGCGCTTCATCGAGCCGGAGCGTGCTGCTTCGATCACCGCCGCGCTCCGCGCACGCGAGAGCCGGCCGAAGCTCGTCGGCGTCTTCCGCGATGCCTCGGCCGAATACATGAGGGAGATCGCCGCGCTGGCCGGACTCGACCTCCTGCAGCTGCACGGCGCGGAGACGGACGAGGACATCCAGGCGGTCGGCCTGCCGGTGATCAAGACCTTCCGCGTCGGCGACGCCCTCCCCGACACGACGGCACACCCCTCGGCGGAGTGGTTTCTCTTCGACACGTTCGAGGAGCGGCGCTCCGGCGGAACAGGACGGCGATTCGACTGGTCGCTGATGGCGACGTATCCGCGGACCAAGCCGTTCTTCCTCTCCGGCGGACTCGCGCCGGACAACGTTGCCGCGGCGATCAGCCTCGTCAGGCCGGATGCCATCGACGTCTCCAGCGGCGTCGAGGAAGGCGAGCCGGGCGTGAAAGACCACGCGAAGGTCGAGAGTCTCATTCAACGCGTGAGGAGACCGTGATGGCGCAAGCCCTACCCGATCGTTCCGGCTACTTCGGCCAGTTCGGTGGCCGGTATGTCCCGGAAACGCTCATGGCCGCACTCGACGAGTTCGAGGCGGCGTACAAGAAACTGCGGCGCGACCGTGAGTTCCGCAAGGAGCTCGATGGCATCCTCGCCGACTTCGTGGGGCGGCCGACGCCGTTGACCGAGGCGGCGAAATTCGCGTCGCTGTGCGGCGACTTCCGTCTGTTCCTCAAACGCGAGGACCTCAACCACACCGGCGCGCACAAGATCAACAACGCCCTCGGCCAGGCGCTAATCGCGAAACAGATGGGGAAAGAACGGATCATCGCCGAGACCGGCGCCGGACAGCATGGCGTGGCCACGGCCACGGCATGCGCGCTCCTCGGATTGCGCTGCGTGGTCTACATGGGCGAGGTCGACATGGCTCGCCAGGAGCTGAACGTCTTCCGCATGCGCCTTCTCGGCGCGGAGGTCGTTCCGGTGTCGAGCGGAAGCCGCACGTTGAAGGATGCGATCAACGAGGCCATCCGCGACTGGGTCACGAACGTCCGCACCACGCACTACATCATCGGCTCGGTCCTCGGACCGCATCCGTATCCGATGGTCGTGCGCGATTTCCAGTCGGTGATCGGCCGCGAGGCGCTGGTGCAGTTCAAGAAGCGCGTCGGCGGCGTTCCCGACGTGGCCGTGGCGTGCGTCGGCGGCGGATCGAACGCCATCGGATTGTTTTACGAAATGTTGAAACACAAGACGGTACGGTTCATTGGTGTCGAAGCGGGCGGGCGCGGACCGAAGCTGGGGCAACACGCGGCGCGGTTCAGCGGCGGCGCCCTGGGGGTCCTGCACGGAACGCGCTCGATGATTCTGCAGGACGAGTTCGGGCAGATCGCCGACACGCATTCGATTTCGGCGGGGCTCGACTATCCGTCGGTCGGACCGGAGCACGCGTATCTGAAGGAGATTGGCCGCGTCGAGTACTACGACTGCAGCGACGATCTCGCGCTGGAGGCGTTCCACAAACTCAGTGAGAGCGAGGGCATCATCCCCGCGCTCGAGTCCTCGCACGCGCTCGGATGGCTCCTCCGGAACGGCCATTCCGTTCGCGGCAATGTCATCGTGAATCTCTCCGGACGTGGCGACAAGGACGTTCCGCAGGTGGCACAGATTGAAGAATCGAATCAGCGCCCTCTTTAAACGCCTGCGGCGCGAGAAGCGTTGCGGTCTCATCGCATACGTCACCTGCGGCGACCCCGATCGGGAGACGACGATCCGCGTGGTCGAGGAGCTTGCGGCGGCCGGCGCGGATGCCATCGAGCTCGGCGTGCCGTTCTCCGATCCCATCGCCGACGGCCCCGTGATTCAGGCGGCCGCGCAGCGTGCGCTCACCGCCGGGACGACGATCCAGGATGTCCTGGCCATCGCGGGCGCGGTTCGGGACAAGGTTCCGCTGATCGCGTTCTCGTACCTGAATCCGATCATGCGATACGGAGTCGATCGGTTCGCGGAGGAGGCAGCCGCGTCCGGATTCGATGCGGCTTTGATCACCGACCTGCCTCCGGAATCCGCCGACATGATCCGCGACGCGCTTCACTTTCGCGGACTGGGATTGATTTTTCTGCTTGCCCCGACGTCGAGCGACGTCCGGATCAAGCTCATCGATCGTGCCAGCGACGGTTTCGTTTATTACGTGTCGACAACCGGTGTCACCGGCGTGCGGCGTGATCTCGATCCGGCGCTTCTGTCGCGGCTCGACGAGATCCGCTCGCGCATCAAGAAGCCGGTTGCAGTCGGGTTCGGCGTGTCACAGCCCGAGCATTACGAGGCGCTGCGCGATCACTGCGATGCCGTGGTCGTCGGCAGCGCCATCGTCCGCGCCATCGCCGAGGGTGGGCGGGAGGGGGCGGCAGGGAGGGCGGGGGCGGTGGTGCGGAGGATTCTCAATGCGTAGAGCAGGCATCATCGGGCTTCTCGTTCTCGCCGCGTGCGCCACGCCCCCCGCGCCGCAGCCGGCGCCCGAGACAGCGCCCGCGCCGCCGACCGAAGAGAAAGTCGTTGGAACGGTTCGCGTGAATGCTTCGACGCTGAACGTCCGTCAGGAGCCGAAGTCGAACGCCACGGTGCTCAAGCAGGTCAAGCGCGGCGATCAGCTTTCGCTTCTGGCCACCGACGGCGGCTGGTCGCGGGTGAAGCTGGCGTCGGGCGAGGTCGGATGGGTCTTCTCGCAGTACCTGTCGAGCGGCAAGCCGCGTCCGCGCAAAGGCTGTCCGCCCGATTCCGAATTCGGATTCGTCAAGGCGCCGCTGGCGGCGTTCTCCGAGGGCGGTCCGCACGGCCTCGTGGTCGTCGACGCGACCGTGAACACGAGCGGGGACGTGCTGAGCACCAGGGTGATCACGAACACGACCGGCGAAGATGCGCTCGGAAAAATGGCCGAGCGGGAGATCCGCGCGGCCAAATTCATTCCGCCCTATCGCGACTGCGTGCCGAAGACGTTCATCTTCACGTACAAGCGGACGTACTGATCGTCACTCCTTCTCGATCGTGATGCTGCCGTTCGCGTTCGAGAGGTCCATGCGGCAGGCGCCTCCGCCAATGGTGCCGACGAGCGTCTCGTCGCCGGCCGATCGCGTCATGATCGGCAGGTCGCTGTTGATCCGGCCGAACGACGTCCTGGCGTTCACCGCGTAACTGGCATTGGCCGGCACGGAAACCTTGATCGACGAGAAGCTCGTCCGCAGCGTGACCGGCCGGCAACCCGCCGAGGAAAGGCCGGAGACCGCGATCGCGCCGTTCTGATTCTGAATGTCGACCGCTCCACCGACGCCCCGCGCGAATGCCGAGCCGAAGGTCGTGCGCACGCGGGCATCGTGGGTGATGTCGAAAATCTGCACGCCGCCGTTCGCGTTCTCGACCGAGACACTTCCGGCGTTGTGAACCTCGACGCTGCCGAACGTCGTGCTGATCGTGGCCTGGCCGGTGACGTCGTGCGTTTCGACGCGTGAGTTCTGTCCCGTGACGGTGAGGTTGCCGCGGATGTCGGACGCGGCGATCGAACCGAACGAAGTCTTGAGCTCCGTGTTCCCGCCGATGTTGCGCGCCTCGACGCGGCCGTTGGCGTTCGTGATATCGGCCGAGCCTTTGACGTTCGAGGCGACGACCGACCCGAAGGCGCTGACGATCCGGAGCGGGCCGTCGACTTCACGCACGTTGACGCTGCCGTTCGTGTTTTCGACCGACACCTGGCGTGCCTTCTCGACATCGACCGAGCCGAATCGATTCGACGCGTCGAGCCGTCCGGAAATCTCGTGCGCCCGGATCGAACCGTTCTGGTTCTTGACGCTCATGTCACCCGCGGAGTCAGTGATCTCGACCGATCCGAAGGAGTTCTGGAGCCGCTGTGCCCCCTTCGCATCGGAGAGATCGATCGATCCCATCGAGTTGATGAACTCAGACGACGCGCGGATGCCGCGGGCGTCGATGCTGCCGAAGCGGTTCCTCACGAGCAGGGGCGCATTCGCCGGCACGGTGATCTTGTAGTCGACCGAGTAGGAGAAGTTGCCGCCATGCATGGAGCGCTCCGGATACTCGGTGCGCACTCTGATGTCGCTGCCCTCCTGCACGGCGATGATCTGAATCTGTTTGCCGAACTCCGGATCGGACGAACGAATCGTCGCGCGGACCGACACCTCCGATCCTGACTGCGTGTCGATCGTGACTCCGCCGAACGAATGCTCCACCGAAACCTTGCCGCCTCGGTACGTGAGTGTTCTCGAAAACGATTTCTCGAAACGGTCCTCGCCGTACAGCACGGTGGAGCAAAGGGCGGCGAGCAGCGCCGCTCTCCAGAACTTACTCGTTGGAAACATGGTCTCCCTCCCGCAGCACATCCTGCAGCGTCTTCTGCTTCTCGTTGTAGATGGCGAGCAACTGCTTGCGGAGATGCGCGTTTTGTCGATTTCGATCGATGTTGGTCTGGCACTCGGCGATCGCGTCGTCGAGCACCATCAGTTTTTCCTTGTAGCTGACCATCAGCGGAGAGCCGGTCGATTCGAGCTTCGGCTCGGCGACTTTCTCGAGCTGCTCGATGGCGTCGACGTGGGCACGCTCGGCACGCTCGACCTGATCGAGCGCGCTCACGCGCAGGATGGTGCGGTCGAATTCCGCGCGCTGGTGCGCGTGGACGCCGTACCAGCTGCCGCCGCCGATGCCGGCGGTGAGCACGAGGACCGCCGCGACTCTCCACAGGGTGGACGTGAGGTGGGCTCGCTTCTCGTCGGCAAGCTCGCGCTTGATCCGCGGCAAGAGCATGTCGCTCTGCCAATCCGCGCGCAGGCCGCGGGCCGTTTCGCCGATGTCGTTCCACACGGCGAGCGTCTCGCGGCACGCTTCACATCCCGCTGCGTGCCGCGCGGCCTCCTCGAGATTCCCCTCGAGAAGGAGCTTGTCGATTTGTTCGCACTGGGTCGTCATTTGCGTTTCCACTGTTCCTGGAGCTGTTTTTTCGTTGCGAAGAGAATCCACTTCGAGTTCCCTTCGCTGATGTCGAGGATCGACGCGATCTCCGCATGCGAGAGGCCTTCGATCTCGAACAGGGTGAAGACTGTGCGCCGCTGCTCCGGCAACTGGTCGAGAAGCTTGCGCAGCGTGAGCCGTTTGGCGTCGTCGACCGATGCCGCCCTGCGCTCGATCGTTTCCGGCATCTCGTCGATCGGCGATTCGTCGCCGCGCCGCCTCCGCTTCCGCAGCATGTCGTAGCAGGTGTTGATCAGGATCCGGTACACCCACGTCGCGAACGACGCCTCGCCCGTGAACGTCCCGGCCGCGCGGTGGATCTTGAGGAAGGTCTCCTGGACCGCGTCCTCCGCATCCGCCGCGCTGCCGAGGTGGTTGAAGGCGATGCTCTTCATCCGCCTGCCATGCTGGCGATACATCTCTTCAAAGACCGCAGAATCTCCTGCCGCGCAGGCAGTGGCGATTCGGCGGTCGTCGTTCGGTTCGGCGATGTCTTCTCTGGTCACGTGGCCACGGATCGCAGAGAAGCCGCCGTGCAGCGTCGCTTCCTGCATCGGTCTGGATGGGTAGACGTTAGCAGGTGCCGAAGGTTAGAGGAGAGAAGGGACTCGCGGACTCGGAGACCGGGGTGCTCGCAGTGCGGCACTTGGAGTCCCCGCCGTGTCCTCGTGCCCTCGTATCCAAACATCACAATTCATCAATCGACTTCGGCCAATCCCCATGCAGCAGTCTCGAGAGCGCGCGGTCGGCGAGAAGCTTTCCGCCGGTCTGGCAGCGGGCGCAATAGTTCGTCTCGTTTTCGGCGTGGACGATCCGTTGCACCGGTGCGCCGCAGAGCGGGCACGGCTGGTTGTACTTACCGTGCACGGCCATCTCGGGACGGAACGCGGTGACCTTCTCGGGGAACTTGTCGCCGGCCTCCTTGCGCAGCCGCTCGGTCCATTCGGCGAGCGTCGTTTTCGTGGCCTCGAACAGCGTGGCGATCTCGTCGTCGGAGAGATTGGTCGTCATCTGGACGGGGGAGAGCCGCGCGCGATGCAGGATCTCGTCGGAGTACGCGTTGCCGATTCCGCTGAAGAGCCGCGGATCGGTGAGCGAGCGCTTCAGCGTGTGGCGCTCGCGGCGCAGCGCGGTGGCGAATTGCTCGGGCGTCGCGTCGAAAATCTCCATGCCGCCGGGATCGAACTGACGGAGATTTTCCTCACCCCGTACCAGATGCAGCGACGCCCGCCGCTTGGATCCCGCTTCGGTGAGAAGCAATGTGCCGCGGCTGAAATCGAATGCGGCAAGTCCGAGCTTGCCCGGGACCTTCGCTCCCGACGGCAACCATTTGAACCGGCCGGCGATCATGAGGTGAATGACGATGAAGAGCTCGTCCTCGAGCTCGATGACGATCCGCTTCCCGATCCGCCGCAAGCCGGCCACGTGTTTTCCGGCGAGCTCGGCCGGCGCAGGTGTCACGGTCCGCAGGACAAACGGGCTCGCCAGGCGAATGCGGACGAGCTCGTCTCCGCCGATGCGCCGGTCAAGCGCTTCGAGATAGACGGACACATCGGGAAGTTCCGGCATGCTTCTGGCGATTATCGTCTCTAGATGCGGCCTTACGTCTGGTTCCTGGTTCTCTCCGTGGTCGGAGTGCTCGTGGTGGGCGCACGTCCGAAAATGTCCTCGGTCCTCGGACCTCGGTCCTCGGATCCGGTGGTCAACCGAGGACCCAGGAACGAGAACCGAGGAGGGCTGATCATTCCGGTGGACGGTGTCACCGCCGACCATCTGAAATCGGACTTCAACGACAGCCGTGGCGGATTCCGCGTTCACCAGGCCATCGACATCCTTGCGCCGCGCGGCACACCCGTTCGGGCGGCGGTCGCCGGCACGATCCGGAAGCTCTTCGTCAGCCGCGCGGGCGGGATCACGATCTATGAATTCGATGAAAATCAGGATCGGGTTTACTACTACGCGCACCTCGACCGCTACGCCGACTTTCTTGTCGAAGGGATGACCGTGGCTCAGGGTGATGTCATCGGCTACGTCGGTACGACCGGAAACGCGCCCGCGAACACGCCGCATCTGCACTTCGCGATCTCGATCCTTCCGCCGGCGAAGGAGTGGTGGAAGGGCGAGCCGATCGATCCGTATCCGCTGCTGACCGAAGGCGCGACTACGGGAACCGCTTCAACGCTTCGCTGACGTCCTTCTGCGACGGATTCAGCTTCAGCGAAGCCGCATAGCACTGTTTCGCATCCGCCTTGCGGCCTTGCTTCTCGTAGATCTGGCCGAGCCAGTACCAGGCCCGATACAGCGGCGGGTCTTGTTCGCCCGGTCTCCAGCCGAGGTACTTTCTGAGCGATTCCTCTCCGCGCGTGTAGCCGTCGGATGCGAGCACCGCCAGCTGTCCGATCCGGAAGAACGCCGGCATGTACGCGGCGTCCAGCTTCAAACTGGTGTCCAACTCGTCCAACGCTTCCTTCCACTTCTTCTCGCTCATCCAGACGGTGGCCATGAGGCAGTGGGCATTCGGTGAGGCCGGCTGTTCGCGCACGGCGTCGAGGTACTCCTTGCGCGCCAGATCCGGCTTCTTCTGGCTCGAGTAAATACGGGCGAAGGCGCGGTGGCCATCGAGGGCGTCGCGTTTTCGGATCTCGGTCGCCTGCCGGATGGCCTTCTCCTCGCTCCCGCCCGCGATTGAGGGCGCGATGAGGTAGAAGCTGATCAAGCCGAAGCGTGCGTCATTGTTGTTCGGATCGAGCTCCACGGCCCGCTCGAACTGCGTCTTCGTTTTCCCGGCCAGAAACGGCTGCCGGAAGATGCTCGCGTTTTGAGCGAGGGTTCCGTACGCCCGTCCAAGCCAGAAGTGGTATTCGGAGTTGTTCGGCCTCAGATCCACCGCCTGCTCGAGCAGGTCGACTGCCTTTTCGGCATCGTTCTGGATCAACGCCTGCTTCCCCGCGGCGAACAGTTGCTCGGGAGTGGCTGCCTGAAGATTCGTGCACACGAGCGACAGGATGGCAAGACCACGGAGAAGCCTCATGCGTCTGAAAGATTAGTCGCGAGTATGCAGGTTGCTGTGTCAACTTGCGTACAATCTGCCGCCTCGTATGACGGACCTGCTGACCAAGCCTGAACTGAACCGGACGCTGATTCCCATCCTCACCGCCGATGAAGTGCGTTCCGCCGCCACCACGGCGATCGCCTCGGCGAAGAAGCAATTCGACGCCATCGCCGGGTTGCCGCTCGATGAGGCGGATGCGCGGAGCGTTCTCGATCCGTGGGATCGCGCATCGATGGTTCTCGAAGACGCATTCGGCCCGATCTCGCTGCTCAACAGCGTTCATCCCGATCAGGCCGTGCGCAACGCCGCCGACGATGCATTGCTCGAGGAGTCGAGCTTCATCACGGATCTCTTCCAGAACGAGGCGCTGTTCGAGCGTGTGCGCCGCGTGAACCCGCATTCGATCGCCGAGCAGCAGCTGCAGAAAGATCTCATCGAGGCGTTCGAGGACAGCGGGGTCGCGCTTCCGCTCGAGCGGCGCAAGCGGTTCAAGGAGATCTCCGACCGTCTCACGGAGCTCGCCCAGGAGTTCGCGAAGAACATCCGCGAGAACACGACGAAGCTCCACTTCACGCCCGCCGAATGCGAAGGGATGCCGCAATCGTGGCTCGACCGCGTCTCCCGCGACGAGCAGGGGAACGTCGTCGTCGGCTTCGACTATCCCGACTACGTCCCGTTCCTGACGAATTCGCGGAACGAGGAGGCGCGGAAGCGGTACTACGTCGCGTACACGAATCGCGGCACGCCGCAGAACCTCGACATCCTCGACGAGATCGTCGCGCTGCGGAAAGAGGTCGCCGATCTCTACGACGTGCCGAGCTTCGCCCATTACGTGACGAAGCGCCGGATGGTCGAGAACCCCGAGACCGTGCTGCGCTTTCTCGACGAAGTCCGCAACGTCGTCACCGAAGCCGAGATCCGCGACCTCGGCGAGCTGGCAGTTGTCAAATCGGAGATGACCGGCACTCCTGCGGAGAAGGCCAACATCAACCGCTGGGACATGTCCTTCTACCGCGAGCGTCTGCGCGAGAAACGCTACGCCGTCGACCAGGAAGCGCTGCGCAAGTACTTCCCGACACCGCCCGCGGTGGAGTGGATGCTCGACATCAGCCGGCGCCTCTACGGCCTCCGATTCGAATGGGCCGAGGTGCCGGTTTGGCATGCGGATGTGATGTATCTCGACGTGTTCGATGCCGCCAGCGGCGAACCGATCGGCGGCATCTATCTCGATCTCTATCCGCGTGAGGGGAAGTACAAGCATGCCGCGGCGTGGCCGGTGCGCGGCGTCGCGCGCAAGTGGCAGCGCAAGCCGATCAGCGCGCTGGTCACGAACTTCAATCGCCAGGGGCTCACCCACGACGAGCTCGAGACGCTGCTGCACGAGTTCGGGCACGTGCTGCATGGGATCCTCTCGCATACCGAATACAACCAGCACTCCGGAACGAGCGTCGAGCGCGACTTCGTCGAGGCGCCCTCGCAGATGTACGAGGAGTGGGCCAGCAGGATCGAGAGCCTCTCGCTCCTGCACGACCATTGTCCCGACGCGCCGCAGATCGACGAGTCGCTCGTCGCGCGCCTCACCGCCGCCGCGAAGTTCGGCAGCGGCATCGATTACGGCCGCCAGCTGCTCTACGCGTCGTTCGACATGGCGCTTTCCAGCGATTCGCCCGGCCGGTCGCTCGAGGTGTGGAAAGGGATGGAGGGCGCGACGCCGATGGGCTACGTCGAGGGGACGCAGTTTCCCGGCACCTTCGAGCACATCGCCAGCGGATACGCAGCCGGCTACTACGGATACATGTGGGCGAAGGTGATCGCTCTCGATCTCGTCTCGGCGTTCGGGACTGACGTGATGAATCAGTCCGTCGGCAAGCGGCTGCGACAGATGATCCTCAGCCGCGGCAGCGAGGAACCCGCTCGGTCGCTGGTCGAACAATTCCTGGGCCGTCCTGTTTCGAGCGATGCATTCTTCGCCAGGATTCGCGGCGAGTGATGATTGATTGATTCCTTCTCCCCGCGAGCGGGGAGATGGTGGCCGCGGGCCGGATGAGAGGCCTCACCCGGCGCGTCGCGCCACCCTCTCCCGGGTGCGGGAGAAGGCTACACTGCGAACAATGGTCCGTCCCAAAATCGGATTTCTGCCGGCGTTTTTCACGGTCCTCATCGCCGGGTTCTCGATCGCGCTGTTTCTGCGCATCCGCTCGTACCGCCAAGAGGCGAGGAGAGCGCCGCTGGAGATGTCGACTGGCGTGGTGCAGACCGGCGGCTCGGGCCCCGGAATGCCCGGCGTGGTCGTGACGACGATTCCCGATGCATCCGCGCCGGCGACCCCGGAAGTCAGCGGTGAGCGCCGAAGCGCACGCCGCCGCCAGCCGCTGACTGATCTCGTGCCGCCGCCGACGACAACCACACGACCGGCCGCCAGGACCGCGACGCAGGCCCCGCCTCCGCCGAAACCGTCGTTGCTGTCGAGAATCGTGACTCCGATCGTCAACGCCATCAGCGGAAGCTCGACGCCCAAGCCGCAGACCTCGGGCGCAACGTCGACGGCCGGCCATTCGCAGGAGCAGTCGTCCAACGGGCGCTCGGGCAGCTCGGGCTCGACCGACACGACTGGGACTTCGGGGTCGCAGGACAAGTCGTCCGATGCCCAGGCGCCGCAACTGATCGCGATCTCGTTCAACCCGCCCCAGGTTCATGACGGCGAGGAAACCGTGCTGGCCGTGCAGGCGGCCGACGACCTCTCCGGTATCCGAAGCATCTCTGGAACGATCGCCGCTCCGAGCGGTGCCGTGCAGGGATTTGCCTGCCAGCGCGAGCTCGATAGCGACCGCTACACCGCGCGCATCATGGTTCCCAAAGATGCGGCGGAGGGCGTGTGGCGCGTCAATTACCTGAGCCTGATCGACAACGCCAGCAACGCCTCGACGCTCTCCGGCGCACAAGGCGCGATGCCGCCGACCGCGAGCTTCAAGGTCGTGTCCTCACGTCCCGACTCTCAGGGCCCGACGCTGAAGTCGATCTGGATGGAGAAGCCCGCGATCCGAGCGGGGGAGAAGGACACGATCTTCATCGACGCGGACGATGACAAGTCGGGCGTCAACCTCGTCAGCGGCGTGTTCATCAGTCCCGCGAAACTGGCGCGAATCGGATTCGTCTGCCGGCCGGGGAGCGGAGTGTGGCAATGCGATCTCGCGACACCCGAGTGCCTCGATTGCGGCGAGTGGACGCTCGACCAGGTGCAGCTTCAGGACAAGGCGAACAACATGACGACCGTGCGCGCCGATAATCCGGCCGTCGCCGGCATCCGGCTCAGCATCACCGGCGATCGCTGTGACTCCACGCCGCCGGCGATTCAAACGCTCGTGCTCGATCGCAACGCCGTCTCGAACATCGAGATCTCCGTCGTCACCGTCACCGCGAGCGCCAGCGATGACATGTGCGGAGTCATGAGCATCAGCGGGCAGGCGACGGGTCCGGCGACTCCGAGCGGCTCGCCGAGCATCTTCTTCCCGTTCACGCCCGCCGATCCGCAGACGTGGACCGGCCGCATCACCGTTCCCAGGCTTGCCGCGAAGGGCACATGGCGCGTCACCTGGATCCAGGTGCTCGATCAGGGGCACAACCTGAAGACGTACTCACGAGGCGATCCAGTGCTGGCGACCGCTGTCTTCAACGTGCAGTAGTTACCCTTTCCCCCAGACCGGCGACAGCCGCCCGTGCGGTACGTCGGGGATTTCCTTCTCGTAATGGGAGACGTCGTTGAAAAGCGTCAGCCGCGCCTGTGTCACATCCTTGAAATCGAGAATGTTCAGCGCCGCGGGACTCTGGTCGAGGCGGTCGCGATACTTGCGGGGATCGAATCCGAGAAGGGAGGAGAGCATCAGCCGGATCGTCGCCTTGTGCGAGACGACGACGAACGGAGTGCCGGCGTGTTTCTCCACAAGCTTCAAGAGCGCCGGCAGCGCGCGTGCGGTGACGTCGAGCCCGCTCTCGCCGCCGACCGGGGCGAACGTGTAGGGGTCATGCTCCCAATGCATGTACTCGTCGCCGTAGTCGTGCTCGACCTCGGCGCGTGTCTTTCCCTCCCATCGGCCGTGGGCGATCTCGCGCAGCGCATCGATGGGCGTGACCGGCAGACGGTGCGGCTCGGCGATCAGCTGGGCCGTGGTGACCGTCCGCGTCATGGGGCTCGCGTAAACGGCGCGGATCTGCTCGCCTTCGAGCCGCCGGCCCAGCAGCCGCGCCTGATTGCGGCCTGTCTCCGACAGATGCACGTCGATCGCGCCTGCGAAGCGGTCCTCGGCTGTGAGCTCGGTCGCCCCGTGGCGGACGAGAAACACGCGCGTTGTCACGGCGAGAGATTATCGCGAAATGGAAAAGCCCCGCGGTCTCTGGTCCCGCGGGGCCCGTCTCGGTTCGTTCACATCCACCAGAAGGCATCCGAACCGCCCGGCCAATCTCGGTTCGCGATCGCGATTCGTCAAGATGCCGGCGGGAATTTTTATTGGTCGTGCTCGCCCGCTTCGGAACGGTCGTTGCGTAGCACGAGATGAGCGAGATCGAGTAAGATACGCAACCCATCCGTCCTCACGGACCGAGAAGAAATCCACGAAAGGTAGTACACACTCCCATGACTCAAACGAGAGACAACGCCGAGGCGAAGAGTTTTGCCGAGGCGTTCGAAGCCAGCCTGAATTTCAAGACCCCGGAGCAGGGTGAAATCCTCAAAGGACAGATCGTGTCGATCTCCGGCGATGACGCGTATGTCTCCTACGGCGGCCCATCCGAAGCAGTGATGGCGACAGCCGAGCTCGAAGGTCTCGAAGTCGGCGACACGGTGGAAGGCACGGTCATCAAGACCGGCTCCGAGATGCGCATCTCGCGGAAGCTGATGAAAGGCAAAGCTTCTCTCGATCAGCTTCGCAACATGTACGAGAACCGCCTTCCCGTTCAGGGGAAGGTCACCGGCCGCAACAAGGGCGGCTTCGACATCAACGTCGGCGGCGCGCGCGCGTTTTGCCCGCTGTCGCAGATCGCCCTCGGCAAGATCGAGAATCCCGATGCGTTCCTGAATCAGACCTACGACTTCCGTGTGACGGAGATGTCGGATGACGGACGGCGCGTCGTCGTGTCGCGCGCCGCGCTGTTGAAGGAAGAGGCTGCCGCGCGCGCCCAGGAGACCCGCGCGAAGATCGTTACGGGCGCCGACCTCACCGGCCGCGTCAAGACCATCACCCCGTTCGGCGCGTTCGTCGACCTCGGCGGCGTCGACGGCCTGCTGCACGTCTCCGAGATGAGCCGCCGCCGCGTCAACGATCCGAAGGAGGTCGTCTCCGTCGGCCAGGAAGTGCGCGTCAAGGTCATCAAGGTCGACCAGGACGGCAAGCGCATCTCACTGTCGATGAAAGATCAGGAGCCCGATCCGTGGGCCGATGTCTCGGAGCGATATCCGGCGGGATCGCAGTTCACCGGCAAGATCGTCCGCTCGACCGATTTCGGCTATTTCGTCGAAGTCGAGCCGGGACTCGATGGTCTCGTCCACGTCTCGCAGCTTCCCCTCGGCGTCAAGCCGGGCGATTCGTCCGTGGCCATCGGTTCGTCGGTCACGGGCTGGGTGCGGGAAGTCGATCCCGCGAAGAAGCGGCTGTCATTGTCGCTCCGCGAGGTGGCCGTGGCTGATCCGTGGGAGACCGTGCCGCAGAAGTACGCGATCGGACGCAACGTTGAAGGCGTCGTCGATCACGCCGCGGCTCCCGGAGTGTTCGTGCAGCTCGAGCCGGGTTTGACCGGCCTCATCCCTAATTCGGAGATCACCGTCGCGCCGGGTACCGATCCGTCGAAGGCGTTCACGGCCGGCGAGAAAGTCACCGTCCGGGTGATGAGCGTCGACGCGAGTCGCAAGCGCATCTCTCTCAGCGCCGACGCGGCGAAGGCCGCCGCCGATCGCGAGGAGTACGCCAAGATCATGGACGAGCGCGAATCGAGCGAAGGCGAGAGCGCCATGGCGCTGGCGTTCAAGCGCGCGATGGAGAAGAAAGGGCAGTAGAGCCCGGAAGAACGAACTCCACCAGGGCATTGAGGTCGCGCCCCGATCCATCCGGGACGGCCCCCAACTCTTCCAGCGGGCTCCCGGCACGGTTCACCCAGAAGGTCGGGTAACCGAACCACTTCGCACCTGCGACATCCCAACCCGCGAACGCAACAAACAAAATCTCTTCGCGCTTCAGTCTCAGCGCATCGACGGCCATTCGGTACGCCTTCGGGTCCGGTTTGTAGGATCGGATTGCGTCGGTGCTCAGGATGCCGTCGAACGTCTTGTCCAGATTCGATGACGTGAGGCCGCGCTCCAGCATCGCACGTGTCATGTTGGACAGGAACACCAGGCGGAGCCCGGCATCGCGAAGTGTGTGAATCGCACGCGGCGCGTCGGGCCATACTTTGAGGTCCGCGTACGCCGCCATCAGTTTCTGCTGCGTTTCGGGCGGCATCGCCACCTGCAGCTGCTTCGCCGCAAACCGCAGACTCTCCTCGGTGGTTTGCAGGAAGTCGGCGTACTTTCCGGACAGAGCGCGCAACCACTGGTACTCGAACTGCCTCGTGCGCCAGGCATCCACGATCGCCCGACCCTTTTCCGGAAACAGCGATTCGGTGAGCTCTGCGATCGGACGAGGATCGAAGATCGGGAAGGCATCGAAGGCAACGGCCTTGAATCGTGAAGGTGTCGCGCTCGCTGGCAGCGGGAATCCGCCGGCAACGACGACGCTGCCGGCGGCGAGGAGAAATTCTCTTCGGTCGATAGACATGATCCGAACCGTACCCTTTCGGTGCTACGGTCCGGTGATCGTCCTGTCAGGTTCCTCGGAATCTTGTCTTCGCGTCAGTCTCGTTCGCGCATGGAATTGATCAGTAGCCCCGCCCCGACCGCCAGCACGGCCACGCCGGCGGCGATCTTTCCCGGATTGTCCTTCGCGAATCGCTGCGCTCTGTCCGCGGCCGGTTTCATCTTGTCGGTCGCGGTCTTCAGGTAGTCGCGGGCCACGTTGAGGTACTCCTCGACGTCGACGTTCTGCATCTGCGTCTTGAGGTTCTTGATCATGTCGTCGCTGATGCCGATGCGTCCGAGGAACTCCTCGAGGCCACGGTTGTGATTCATCGATTGGCCGCAATGCGGGCAGACCTCGCTCGCGTTCGTTGTGCCTGGGCCGGTGTTCGCGCTGCCGAAGCCGGTTTTTCCGATATCCGTTCGAGGTTGTTCAGCCATCGTCTTTCTCCTTATTTGTCTTCGTCCGGCTCGTACGTCCGGCCGTGAGTTCCGATGCGGGGATCGCCCGACTTGTTCGTGAAGCGGTCCTCGTCGTTCCAGCGATCGTCGGCGACTCCTGTCGCAAATTCCTGATCGCGCTGATGGTCCGCGCCCGATGCGCGGAACGGCGCCTTCAGACTGGTCTGATTCGGCGTGTACGCCTGCTCGATGCGATCGAATGGGATATCGGGCTCGCGGCGTTGATGATGGGGATGCGGAGCCGGCGTGATCCGTAGAGTCCGTTCATCCGGCATCGCTGCGCGCGGCCGCTCATCCGTTCGCCCGAACAATCGCGCTACGGAAGAAGCCGCTCGCTGCAGCGGTCCGCGTCTTGGGTACGGAGTTCCTTCGCCAGATTCTTCTGTTCGTGGCATTGCAAGTTGTCCTTTCTGAGGCAAAGTCACGAATGAGGCCTTGCAAGATTCGAGCAGTGATCAGCGATAGCTGACGCGCCAGATCACGCCCGCGCCGTCATCGGAAACGAGCAGCGACCCGTCCTGCATCACCAGCAGTCCCACAGGGCGGCCCCAGACGAATCGCGAGGAAGGATCGGGGGACCATCCCGCCACGAAATCGTCGTATCCCGTTGCGGGCTTGCCGTCGTGGAACGGAACGAACGCCACTTTGTATCCGGTTCGTTGCGTGCGGTTCCACGATCCGTGCATGGCGACAAAAAGTCCGCCGCGATATTGCGCGGGGAACATTTTGCCGTTGTAGAACGCGATGCCGAGCGCAGCCGAATGCGCCTGCAGCAGCACGGAGGGAGGAATTGCCTTGGCCACGAGATCGGGCCGCTCGCCGGCGCGCCGCGGATCGATGTTTTTTCCGATGTACGAGAACGGCCATCCGTAGAACGCGCCGCTGCGCACCTCGGTCACATAATCGGGGACGAGATCGTCGCCGAGGCCGTCGCGCTCGTTGACCGCGGTCCAGAGCCCGCCGGTTGCTGGGTTCCAGGCCAGCCCCACCGGATTGCGCATGCCCGAGGCGAAGGTCCGCGAGCCGCTGCCATCAGGATTCATCTCCGTGATCGCCGCGCGCATCGGCGTCCTGGTCTCGTCGTTGACGTTCGATGCGGATCCGACGGCGAGGTAAAGCTTCTTTCCATCGGGACTGATGATCACGTTGCGCGTCGAATGTCCGCCGTCCGGCAGGTCGGCGATGTGCTGCGGGCGTCCGGACGCAGTGGTCTGGCCGCTGCGATACGGATAACGAACCAGCTCGTCGACGAGCCCCACGTACAGCCAGTCGCCGTGGAAGGCGAGACCGAAGGGCTCGCGGAGGCCCGACGCGAACGTCACCCGCTGATCGGGGCGGGCGCCGCGAAGAATGGTGATCTTTCCGCCGCCCGGCTCGGCGACGAAGATGTCGCCGTTTGGTGCGTTGACCATGTTGCGCGGATCGTCGAAGCCGTCAGCCCACAGATCGACGTGAAAGCCGGCGGGAACGTGCAGCGCCGCGTCCTTCGGCCGTGACCGCACCATCGGAGGATTGCCCGCGCTCTGCGTCTCGAACGGCGCCGGCAGCTTGTCCGCACGAACCTCGTGATGCTGAAGGAGCGGATCGTTCTTCTGCGCGACGACCGGCGGCTGTTCGGCGGCGAAGCAGGAACAGACGAGAAACGCGAAGAACAAGACGAGAGATGGAGCCCCGGCCTCAGCCGGTGCAATCCCCGGCTGAAGCCTGGGCTCCGTTGCAGCACGCTCTCGTATCATGCCTCGCCGCCATTCTGCATCAGAATCCGCGCGTTCGGGCGAGCAGCTTCTGCAGCTTTCGTGCTATGAGTAATACATGCGCCGAATGCTTTTGATCACCGCTGCCGCATGTCTTTTCTCGCTGCCGCTGTCCGCGCAGCGCGCACAACGAACGCAGAAACCGCCGTTGCACGGACGCCACTGGATGGCGATCACCGGCAAGCCGCTGGCCGCCACGGCGGGCTCGATGATGTTTCAGAAAGGCGGAAACGCCGTCGACGCCGCCGCGGCGATGATCGCGGCGTGTTCGACGATGTGGGACACGTTGAGCTGGGGCGGCGAGACGCAGGCCCTCATCTACAACCCGCACACCAAGAAAATCGTCGGACTCAACGCTCTTGGATGGGCGCCCACCGGAGCGACTGTCGATTACTACCGCTCGAAGGGCATCATGAATCGCCCGCCCGAATATGGCCCGCTCGCCGCGGTCACGCCCGGCACTCCCGGCGGAATCATGGTCATGCTCGCCGAGTACGGCAGCCTGTCGCTCAAGGACGTCCTCGGACCGGCCATCCAGATGGCCGACGGCTACGCGGTCGAGGCGGAGCTGGCGAACACGATCGAGCGCCAGAAGAAGTGGCTGAAGCAGTGGCCGTACTCGAAGGCGGCCCTGTTGCCTCATCTCCGCGCCGAGTCGGCGGGCGAGACGCCCGCCGCTCCACAAGGGTCGAACCCTGATCAGCCCGTGCAAACCCCGATCACCGGGCCGCGCGAAGGTCCGGAGCCGGGCGAGATCTTCCGCCAACCGGATCTGGCGGCAACGCTGCGCAAGCTCGTCGAGGCGGAGCAGCAGGCGCTCGCGGCGGGGAAGGATCGCAAGGCCGCGATCTACGCGGCATTCGACCGTTTCTACAAGGGCGACATCGCGCAGGAGATCGCCCGCTCCACCCAGGAGCAGGGCGGCCTGATTACGACGCAGGACCTCGCCGCGTGGAAGCCGCACTTCGAAGAGCCGGTGAGCACGAACTACAAGGGCATCGACGTCTACAAGCTGACCGTCTGGACGCAGGGCCCGGCCATGCTGCAGGCGCTGAACATCCTCGAGAACTTCGATCTCAAATCGATGGGCTACAACTCGCCGCGGTACATCAACACGGTGTACCAGGCGATGAGCCTCGCGTTCGCCGATCGGGACTTCTACTACGGCGATCCCGCGGTCGATCCGGTTGAACCGGTCCTCGGTCTTCTCTCGAAGGATTACGCGAAGGACCGCGCGAAGCTGATTCTTCCTGACCGCAACAATGCCGATATCGGCCCCGGCGATCCGTATCCGTGGCAGCGGACGAAGAACCCGTTCCTCGATCTGCTGAAGGACTGGGCTTCAACGCTGAAGACGCCGGCGACGACATCGGAGCTCGAGCAATTCCAGCGCGCGTTCCTCGCCGGCACGACGTCGGTGGAAGCGGCTGACGAAGAGGGGTGGGTCGTGTCGGTGACGCCAAGCGGCGGCTGGACGCCGGCGGTGATCGCCGGACACACCGGCGTCGGTCTCTCGCAGCGCATGCAGAGCTTTGTCTTCAACCGCGCCGAGAACCCGTTCAACGTGATGGAGCCGCACAAGCAGCCGCGCGTGACGCTGACGCCGACGCTCGCGTTCAAGGACGGCAAGCCGTTCCTCTGCTTCTCGGTGCAGGGCGGGGACACGCAGGACCAGAACCTCCTGCAGATGTTCCTCAACATCGTCGAGTTTGGAATGACCGTGCAGCAGGCGGCGGAGGCGCCGAACTTCAACAGCTCACAGATGCGCGCGTCGCTGGCCGGTTTCCGGCCGCAGGCGGGCGGGATTCTGCTCGGCAACTCCACGCCGCAGAACGTGCGCGATGAGCTGGCGAAGATGGGTTACCAGATGCGATTCGGCGAGCGCACGTCGGGCCCGCTGAACGCGATCTACTTCGACCAGAAGCACGGCACGTTCTGGGGCGGATCGTCGAACAACGGCGAGGATTACGGGATCGGCTGGTAGGCGCTTCTGCGCGTCTGCGCAGGTCGTTGTTCACGTCATCCTGAGCCGCGAAGACGGCGAAGGATCTCGAAATCGCAGGCGGGCCCGGGGCCGACTGAGAGTCGGCCCTACGTGATGGCAGGCGTTTTCGCATCCTGAGATCCTTCGTCGCGCTTCGCCGACTCAGGATGACGACAGCGGCGTGCGCCGCCACCATGCACGGCGCCGTGAACGCCAGAACGTGATTGCGCGGCACGCTATGTGTTGGACGGGAGCCTGTCCGGATGAGAGACCGGTTCCCACATGAATGCCGCCGCGTAGGCCATCAGCGGTATTACCGGCGCGCGGAACCTCGCCTCGGCCTCGCCGCCGGCGGCCATGAACACGAAGTAGAAGACCGTCGCGGCGACGAGCAGTGCCTGGGCCCGGTCGCGGCGCCATAGCATGGCCAGTCCCGTGAACGCCGCAATCCAGACGATCCACGTCCAGACGTGGACGCCGATCTCGGTGGCGCGCTCGGGAATCAGCTCGTCATCGACGACTTCCGCGAGCGCATCCCAGTCGGTGTCGAACATATTGACCAGGAAACCGCGCACGGTGACGAGCATCGCGCCGCGCGGATGTTGGAGCAGGACCTTCCGGGCAAGAGCGCTGTAGTACTTCGCAACGTCTGCGCTGGTCAGCTCCTCGGCCGGCGCTCCTTCACCCTCCTCGATCATCGCCTCGACGATGCGCTGCATCTGCTGCTGTCGCGCATGGAGGCGCGACTTGAAGTCGCCGCCGTCCTCCATCGCCAGCGCGCCGGCGGCTCGATGCATCAACAGGTTGTTCGAGCCGATCGGCGAGATCGTGAAGACGCCCGTCTTCGCAGCGTTGCGCGTTGCCCATGCCAGAGGGAGCAGCATCGCCGCCGCGACGAACGCGATGACCGTCATCGTTCGGACGCGAACGTAGATCAGCCACAGCATGACCACGCAGAAGTAGGCGATGGCCACGGGACGCACGAGGACGAGCGCGCCGCAAAGAAGCCCTGCCGCGACGAGCCACGAGATCGACGACCGGCGGTGCACGGCGATCACGAAAATCGCGAACACGATGACTGCGCTGAGCGTCTCGGTCAGGATCTTGTTCGCGTAATGAATCGTGATCGTATCGAAGGCCAGGATCAGCGCCGCAGCGAATGCGATCCATGCCCGCGCTCCCGATCGCCGCGCCAGAATGTAGATCGCTGCCGCGAGCAGCGCATCGAGCAGGTGCTGCGCCGCGACGATCGCTCCGGCCGGAGCCTTGATCGCCAGGAACGGCAGAAGAAACAGCGGATATCCCGGCGTGCGCAGCGTCTCCGGCATCCCCTCGGTCGAGAAGCCGTCGCCGTGCAGCAGTCCCAGCGCAGGAGTCAGGTAGGTGAACGAGTCGGGGTAGTAGAAGTCACCCTGGCTGAGAGACTCGTACGTCACGTGCGTTGCCAGCACGATCAGGAAGACCAGCGCTGCGCCCGCGCGCTCCCTCCGCATTCGCCACCATTATGTTCTTCCGCGCAGCAGCGACTCCAGTTCGTCCTGCCTTGAGGCGCGGACGCGTGCATCCTCGATCGTGATCAGTCCCTGCTGGACCAGCCGCGCCAGCGAGTCCTCGAGCGAGATCATTCCCTGCCGTTTGCCGAGGGTGATTTCGGTGGAGAGATTCTGGAGTCTCTCGTTGCGGATGTGATTGCGGATGGCGTTGTTGGCGAGGAGAACCTCGACCGCGACCGCGCGTCCCGATCCAGACGAGCGCGGGATCAGATGCTGAACGACGATCGCTTTCAGCGCCAGCGCGAGCTGCTGCCGGATCTGCGTCTGCTGCGCGGGAGGAAAGACGTCGACGACGCGATGGATCGCCTGCGCCACGTCGCTCGTGTGCAGCGTGGACAGGATGAGGTGTCCGGTCTCCGCGGCCGTGACCGCGGTGGCAACGGTCTCGAGATCGCGCATCTCGCCGACGAGGATGACGTCAGGGTCCTGGCGGAGTGCCGCGCGAAGCGCAGAGGCGAACGACGGAGCATCGCGGCCGATCTCGACGTGTTCGATGACCGAACGGCCGTTGCGATGCTCGAACTCGATCGGATCCTCGATCGTGACGACGTGCCTTGCGGTAGTCCGGTTGATCTCGCCGACCAGCGCCGCCAGCGTCGTCGTCTTTCCCGATCCCGTCGGTCCGCACACGAGCACGAGTCCGCGCGTCGGCTTCACAAGCTCGGCGAGCGAGGCCGGAAGGTTGAGCTGCGCAAGCGTCGGGATTTCCGTCGGCAGCGCGCGGATCGCCGCCGCCGTCGTGCCGCGCTGGTGGTGCACGTTGACGCGGAAGCGCCACGCGCGGCGGTCGTCATCGGAGGCGGAGCGCGAAAGGCGGAGCGAGAAGTCGACCGCTCCCGCGCTGCCCAGACGCTCCGAAAGACGCCCGCTGACGACCGGCGCGAGCATCGACTGCACTTCATCGCCGGAGAACGCCGCGCCCTCCGCCTTCACCAGAGCTCCGTTGACTCGAAAGACGGCCGGCGCGCCGGCGATGATCAGCAGATCGCTCGCCCCGCGCTGGGCCATCTCCATGAGGAGCGTCTCGAGGATGTTCCCTTCGGGGACAATGGCGGGAGGCCCGGCTGAAGCCGGAGCTCCAAGATTCAACTCGCGGACGAGCTCCTCGAGCTTTGGGTCGCGAATCAGCTTGGGCATCCTGGTAATGCTACCTGCAGACCAGGGCCTGAGGCCTTAGGTGTGATGTCTCAGGACGTTGTTCCGTGAGAGGAGTTGTCCATCCGGGCGACTTCGGCGAATCTGAAAGCCTGTGAAACGAACAGATCGCACGGAGGGACCCAGATGGACATCCACAAGAATGCGCGAAGTTGCCCCGCCAG